>NZ_FUZV01000001.1:0-1200000 GCF_900167565.1 Pseudoxanthomonas indica | reverse complement strand
GATCTCGCCGTCATTGCCAGCCTTGAGCACGATGTCACCGAACTCCTCGGTGGTTTCCAGCCGGCCCTTGGCGTTGATCGGCAGCAGGAAGTCGCTGCCGTTGGGCATCGGTTCGGCGCCCAGCTGGCCGGCCGAAACCTGCACGTTCTGCTCGCGCACGGCGCGCAGCACGTCGCTGGCGGTCAGGCCGCGCGCGGCCACCTTGTCCGGATCCAGCCACAGGCGCATGGCGTAGTCGCCGCCGCCAAAGGCCTGCGCGTCACCGACGCCGGGGATGCGCGCCATCTCGTCTTTCACATGCAGGCGCATGTAGTTGCGCAGGTACAGCGAGTCGTACTTGTTGTCCTTGGACACCAGGTGCACGACCATCAGGAACACCGGCGACTGCTTCTGCGTGGTCACGCCTTGCCGGCGCACGTCTTCAGGCAGACGTGCCAGCGCCTGCGAGACGCGGTTCTGCACGCGCACCGCCGCTTCATCGGCGTCGGTGCCCGGGCGGAAGGTGACGGTCAGCTGCAACACGCCATCGGAGCCGGCGACGGACTTGACGTACATCGAGTCCTCCACGCCGTTGATGGCTTCTTCCAGCGGCGTGGCCACGGTTTCGGCAATGACCTTGGGGTTGGCGCCTGGATAGACGGTGCGCACCATTACGGACGGCGGCACCACTTCGGGGTATTCGCCAATCGGCAGCATCGGGATGGCGATCAGGCCGGCGGCGAAGATCACGATCGACAACACCGCGGCAAAGATCGGCCGGTCGATGAAGAATCGGGAGAAGTCCATGGGTGGATTTCCTTGGAAAAGGGAAAGCAAAGGGCTGCTCCTCGTCCGTACAGGACGAGGAGGGGAGTTCCGTCGTGGTCGTGCGGGCGGGTCCGCGGCGTCGGTCGGCGCGTACGGACCCGTTGGGGCGGTCTTACTTCATGGCGACCGCAGCCGGCGGCGGAGCATCGCTGGCGCCCATCGCCACCGTCTTGGCCTGCACCGGCATGCCCGGGAAGAACACCTTCTGCACGCCGCTGACGATCACGCGGTCACCGGCCTGCAGGCCTTGTTCGACAATCCGCAGGTTGCCCTGCTTGCGGCCCAGAGTCACATCACGTCGTTGCGCCTGGCTCTTGGCGTCGACCACGTAGACGTACTTGCGATCCTGATCGGTCAACACCGCCTTGTCGTCCACCAGCGCGGCCTTGAACTCGCCGCTGCCGAGCAGGCGCACGCGCGCATACAGGCCGGGCGTGAACACGCGATCCTGGTTGTCGAGCAGGGCGCGTGCGCGGATGGTGCCGGTGCTGCGATCGACCTGGTTGTCGAGGAAGTCGACCGTGCCGTTGTGCGGGAAGCCGGCTTCATCGGCCAGCGCCACCTGCACCGGCAACTTGCCGTCACGCTCGCTCGGGCGTTCGCCCTTGCGCGCCATTTCGGCATAGCGCAGGTAGGTGCGCTCGTCGGCGTCGAAGTGCACATGTACCTTGTCCAGCGACACCAGCGTGGTCAGCACGCTGGCCGCATCGCCGGCGGACACCAGGTTGCCGGCGGTGACCAGCGCACGACCGGCACGGCCGTCGATGGGCGCACGCACCTGGGTGAACTCCAGATTGAGCCTGGCCGAATCGACCGCGGCGCGCGCGGCGGCGACATTGGCCTGGGCCTGTCCGGAGGCGGAACGACGCTGCTCGTACTCTTCAGTGGAGATGGCCTGGATTTCCGACAGCTTCAGCGCGCGGGCGGCTTCACTGCGGCCCAGTTCGGCCTGGGTGCTGGCGCGCGCAAGTTCGGCCTGGGCGCGTGCCAGCTCGGCGCGATAGCTGCGCGAGTCGATGGTGAAGAGCACATCGCCCTTCTTCACTTCCTGGCCTTCGACATAGTTCACGCGATCGATGTAGCCGGAAACGCGCGGGCGCAGGTCGACGCTTTCAACCGCTTCGATGCGGCCGCTGAATTCGTCCCACTGGCTGATCGGCTTGATCAGCACCGGCGCGACACTGACGGCGGGCGGCGGCGGTGCGCCGGTTTCGCTGGCCTGGCCGCCACTGCAACCAACCAGCACCGCGGCCGCCAGCAGGCTGACGGCGGCAAGGGCGAGGGTGCGTCGCGTACGCGGCGCAGAAAGAACGTGCTTGTTCATGGGGAATCTCGGGTGGTGGGGAGGGGGAGAGCGAACAGCAGGACGTCAAGATCAAGAACGCGATGGGCGATCAGTGAGCGGGGCAAGGGCGCGGCTCAGGCCGCGGTGGCGTCGTCCCGGTGCGAAGTGGGAAAGTCGGAGAACAGGGTCTGCGTGGGTTGGCTCGCCGAATCGGGCGAGTACGAAACAATCGAACGTGGCTTGCCGCCGCGGCTCAGCAGCGACACCGCGCTGCGGCCCACCGACAGCGCCGTGGGCCACTCGGCGCAGGCGTTGACGGCGTTGGACGGCGTGCAGATGGGTGAGTCGATCGACAGCAGCTGCACGCGCACGCCCATCGCCTGCGCTTCTTCGTGCAGCACCTGCGCCATCATCCGCATCGCCGCGCCGGTCACCGAGCTGTGGCCGTAACCGGCCCAGCCACGTTCGGCAAACGGACCACCGACCAAGACGTAATGCGCAGCGCCTTCGTATTCGGACAGCAGTGGCAGCAGCGCACGCGCGGCGGCCAGGTGCGGGATGAGGTCCATCTCCAGTTTGTGGCGCAAGGCATCGGCTGGCTTGTCGAGCAGGCGGCCGGGCTCCAGCGGACTGGTCAGGCTGGCGAACACCGCATGCAGCGGACGCCCGCGCGCACGGATCGTCTTGACCAGCTTGGCGGCATCGTCATCGCTGAAGATGCAACCGCTATGCATCAGTTCCAGGCCCGGCTCTTCGGCGAAATGCTCGGACAGCGCGCGCATGCGCGGGCCATCGCGACCGACCGCCAACACCGGGCTGCCGACTTCCAGCAAGGCGCCGACGACGCCGAATCCCACCGTGCCGCTGGCGCCCAGCACCAGGGCTTGCGGACGTGCAATGGCGTTCACGCGCGTCTCCGTTGCAGGGAAGCGCGCTGGCCCACGGCGCGTGCGCGCATCGGCGTGGCGCCGCCCAGTTGCATGCGGCGCGGCGCGGTGAACTCGCGGAAGCCGCGCAGTTCGCCTGCAGTGCCCAGCTTCAGGCGCGGCACGTCTTCCACCATGTCGGCAGCGGCCAGATCCACCACCACGGCACCGTCGCTGGGCGCGGCGAACGGACGCAGTGCCGTCCACAGGCCGCGCAGCCAGGCCAGCGCACCACCGCGCGGGGAGGGAGAGGGTGAAGCGGGTGCGGTGGTGGCTGGCATGACGACGTTCTCCGTGCCGGCGGGGGAGGTTCCCGGCGTGGTGGAAAGTCTGTGGGCTGCGCGCAAGCGGGCGATATCCGATTCCTGCGGCGTGATTGCACGATCCTGCGGCGCGACCAGGGCCAGCAGCAGGACTGGGGAAAGTGTCCCGTTCATGGGATGATTTCTCCCACGACCGGGACAATGAGGTTGGGCAGGCCCATCGCGCCTTGCACGATGCGCCAGGCGGAACGGCCATCGCGCGCCAGCCGGCCCAGACCCGCCGGCATCCGCAAGCCCAGGCCCGGCGTGGCTTCCGCACCATTGATCGACCGCCCGCCTTGCCATTCGGCACGGTATTGCGGGGCCAGCGGCAGGCGTTGGGGAAGGGAGAGCGACATGGGCGGGCGCCATCACGGAGGGGAGGGTCGCTACCTTAGGCCTTCAATCGGGACTTGATTAGTCCGGATTAAGGGGAATAATCATCCCGCTGGCGGTCCAATCCGGATCGCGCCGGAGTCCCCCATGAGTCACGATCTGAATGACACGCTGATCTTCGTCAAAGTGGTCGAGCAAGGCAGCTTCATTGCCGCCGCCAAATCGCTCGGCCTGCCCAAGACCACGGTCAGCCGCAAGGTGCAGGAACTGGAAACCCGCCTGGGCGCGCAGTTGCTGCATCGGACCACGCGCAAGCTGGGCCTGACCGAAGCCGGCAACATCTACTACGAACACTGCCAACGCATCGCGCGCGAACTGAGCGACGCCGAAAGTGCGGTCAGCCAGTTGCAGGGTGGTCCGCGCGGCTGGCTGCGTTTCACCGCGCCGTACTCGATCGGCATCGACAAGATCGCGCCGCTGCTGGGTGAATTCCACGCCCAGTATCCGGAAGTGCGGGTCGAGATGGTGCTGAGCAACGAGCCGCTGGATCTGATTGGCGGCGAAATCGACATCGCCCTGCGCATCGGCAGCCTGCCCGATTCCAACCTGGTCGCACGTCGACTGGGCGTGCTGCGCACGCAGGTGTATGCCAGCAACCACTACGTGACCCGCTACGGCGAGCCGCTGCGTCCGGAAGACCTGCAACACCATCGTGTGCTCGGCATGCCCAAGCATCGGCGCGGCAACAACAGCTTCAGCTGGACCTTGAACGACGGCACCGCTGATCGCGACTTCGCGGTCAACCCGATCCTGATCGCGAATGATCCCGCCGCGCTCAAAGGCGCGCTGCTGTGCGGCGAAGGCCTGATGGTCGCCGCCGACGTGATGGTCAAGCCGTACCTGGAACAGGGCTATGTGCGTCGCGTGCTCGCCGGCTGGACCGGCCCGGAGTTCGAGTTCAATGCAGTGTTTCCGCGCGGTCGCATGATGTCGCCCAAGGTGCGCGCGTTTGTCGACTTCCTGGTCGAGCGGCTGAAGTTCGACATGGATTACATGATGGAACATTGCCCGGTGTACCTGAAACAGCAGGCCGAAGCGCGTGCCCGCGCCGAAGCCGGCGAAGAACCCGGCGTACCGAGCGAAACTGAAGCCGAGATTGCCGCCGGTCGCAAGCTGCTGGCCGACGTCATCTCGTAACGACGGGCAATCAGTAGGATGCGTCGGCAGGCGCATCCTGACTGGTCGGCAAACAGAAAAGGCTCGCGCCGTCACCTCGCACGGAGAAGCCCATGAAGCGTTTGCAGTCGAAGTTTTTCATTGCCTTGATCACGGTGCTCGCGCTGGCGGCCTGCAAGCCCGCGGCCGAATCACAAACTCCCGTCGCCGAAGCGCCTCCGGCAACGGATGCGCCGGCGCCAGCCGCTGCCGATCCTGCTCCACCCGCCGCAGGCGAACAGCAGCCCATCGCCGACACCCATGGCGGTGCGGCCGAACCCACGCCGCAGGCGCAGGGCGAAACCGACGACCATACGGCCGTCAACCAGACCATCTCGCAGGTGCTGGGAGATGCCGCTCCTTACGAAAAAGCCATCCTGGCGTTCCAGCAGGCCGTCGCGCAGAAAGACGCCGCGACCGTGGCCTCGATGATTGATTTCCCCTTCAAGACCCACGTCGACAACCGACCCGCGACCATCGCCGACGCCTCCGAGTTCATTGCCAAGTACGGCCAGATAGTGAGTCCGCAGGTGGCCGAAGCCATCACCCGCCAGCGCTACTCGGATCTGTTCGTCAACCAGAAGGGCGTGATGTTCGGCAGCGGCGAAGCCTGGCTCAACGGCGTCTGCCGGGATGACAAGTGCGAGAAGGTCGAAGTTCGCGTGGTGGCGCTTCAGCCCGGGCAATGACAGCGGGCTGCTCGCCTTTCGCCTCGATCCTGCAGGAGGGACTTCAATCTCGACCACTAGCCGGCGCTGCCCCACTCAGGTGGGCACTGAAGTGCTTCCCACAGTAAACCTCGCAGTCCACGTCGTTTTCAGGTGGAGCATGCTTCAACGAAGAAGGGCGGCCAAAGCCGCCCTTCTTCATCTGAACTTCCACTACTTTTCGATCGAGTGAACAATCACTCCACCGTAATCTCCACCCGCCGCGCCTCGTCCGCATCGCCCTTGCCCTGCGTCTGCATCGGCTTGTCCAGGGTAATGCGTTCCTGGGTGACGCCGTTGACCACCAGCCACTGCTGGATCGCCACCGCGCGCTGCTTGGCCAGCTCCTGGTTGGTCGCCACGTCGCCACTGGCATCGTGATACCCCGACACCCGCACCTTGCTCTCCGGCTTGGCCATCAACGTGGTCAACACGCTCGACATCCGCGCCGTCACATCGGCCGGCACCACCGCAGAACCCACGTCGAAGTACACCCGCGCCATCCGCTCATTGCCCAACTCGGACACATGCAGCGCAGCAGCGGCATGGGCGCTGTCGGCGGCTTCCGCCGCGCGGCCCTTGAACCAGCCGTCGATCGGCAGCAGCGGCACCAGCAGCAGTGCGACGATGTTGATGATCTTGATCAGCGGATTGATCGCCGGACCCGCGGTGTCCTTGTAGGGATCACCAACGGTATCGCCGGTCACCGCCGCCTTGTGCGCTTCCGAACCCTTGCCGCCATGGTGGCCTTCTTCGATGTACTTCTTGGCGTTGTCCCAGGCGCCGCCGCCGGTGCACATGGAAATGGCGACAAACAGGCCGGTGACAATCGTGCCCATCAACAGGCCGCCGAGTGCGGCCGGGCCCAGCAACAGGCCGACGACAATCGGAATGATCAGCGGCAGCAGCGAGGGCACGATCATTTCGCGGATCGCCGACTTGGTCAGCAGGTCCACGGCCTTGTCATACTCCGGCTTGCCGGTGCCTTCCATGATGCCGACGATTTCGCGGAACTGGCGGCGTACTTCTTCCACCACCGCGCCCGCCGAGCGGCCCACGGCCTGCATGGCCAGCGCGCCGAACAGGTACGGAATCAAGCCACCAATCAGCAGGCCCACCACCACCTTGGGATCGTTGATGGCGAAGTTCACCGCGCCCTCGCCGAACTTGTCGTCCAGCTTGTGCGCGTAGTCGGCGAACAGCACCAGCGCGGCGAGTGCGGCCGAGCCAATCGCGTAGCCCTTGGTCACCGCCTTGGTGGTATTGCCCACGGCGTCCAGCGCATCGGTGATCTTGCGGATGTCCGGACCCAGTTCGCTCATCTCGGCAATGCCGCCGGCGTTGTCGGTGATCGGGCCGTAGGCGTCCAGCGCCACCACCATGCCGGCCATCGACAGCATCGCCGTCGCCGCGACCGCCACGCCGTACAGATCGCCGATCGTGTAGCTGGCCAGGATGGCGACCGCAACGGCGATCACCGGCAGTGCGGTGGACTTCATCGACACCGCCAGGCCGGCGATGATGTTGGTGCCATGGCCGGTTTCCGAGGCCTTGGCCACCTGTTGCACGGGTGCGTATTCGGTAGCGGTGTAGTACTCGGTGATCACCACCATCGCCGCAGTCAGCACCAGGCCAATCAAGGCGCAGATGAAGAGCGGCATCACCGCTTCGGCTTCGAACATCGACTTGGTGACGAAGTAGAAGGCGATGGCCGCCAGCGCGCCCGACACGGCCAGGCCGCGGTACAGGGCGTTCATGATCTTGCCGCCTTCGCGCGCCTTGACGAAGAACGTGCCCACCACCGACGCCACGATCGACACCGCGCCCAGCACCAGCGGGTAGACCACGCCGGTCCAGCCGTAGTCGGCGTAGTAGATGCCGGCAATCAGCATCGCCGCAATCACCGTCACCGCGTAGGTCTCGAACAGATCCGCCGCCATGCCGGCGCAGTCGCCGACGTTGTCGCCGACGTTGTCGGCAATCACCGCCGGGTTGCGCGGGTCATCTTCGGGAATGCCGGCTTCGACCTTGCCTACCAGATCCGCGCCGACGTCGGCGCCCTTGGTGAAGATGCCGCCGCCCAGTCGCGCGAAGATCGAGATCAGCGAGGCGCCGAACGCCAGGCCGACCATTGGCTGCAGCGCGGCCTTGATGGTGGCTTCGTCGGTCTGGCCGTTCCAGACGATGATGAAGTAACCCGCCACGCCCAGCAGGCCCAGGCCCACCACCAGCAGGCCGGTGACGGCGCCGCCGGTGAAGCTGATCTTCAGCGCCTGGTTGAGGCCTTGCGTGGCCGCTTCGGCGGTGCGCACATTGGCGCGCACCGAGACGAACATGCCGATGAAGCCGGCCACGCCCGACAACAGGGCGCCGATGGCGAAGCCGATGGCGGTCATCCAGCCCAGCGCCGGCACCAGGCCGATGATGAAGAACAGGATCACGCCGACGATGGCGATGGTGGTGTACTGCCGACGCAGGTAGGCGCTGGCGCCTTCCTGCACCGCAGCCGCGATTTCCTGCATCCGCGCGTTGCCGGCAGGGCGTGAAAGAATCCAGCGTGCCGACACAATGCCGTAAAGAATGGCTACCGCGGCGCAGACCAGCGACAGCGTCAAACCGTGTTGTTCCAGCATGAACCCCTCCCAAGGTGGATGGATAACGTTCCGGCGGATGCGCGAACGATCAAATCCGGGTGGGGCGGTAATCCCGATGGAGCCTGTCGCACGGGATACAGCCACTGCGGCCTGCGGCCGCGCGGATACCGACGAGTTCAGACAATCCCTGGAGCGCCCCGAGTATGACCGAGGCCACTGCCACCCGCCAACCGCGACGCAGCATTCAGGCGCCGCATGCAAGCCTGTGGGCCTCGTACAACCAAGGCCCCTGCATGCGCCCGAACCTCTTGAGCCTGTGCCTGCTGCTGATGGCGACCGCCCCCGCGCTCGCCGCCGACCCCAAGCCCGAAATCGATCGTCCGGTCGCGCCGCCACAGGCGACCGGTGTGGCCCACACGCTGCGCCAGATTCCGGAAGCCTGCGCACGTTTTGAAGGCACATTCACCGGCGATGCCGCGCAGCCGTATTCCTTCAAGGTGGTGCGGATCAGCGCGCAATGCCAGCCGCGTGCGCGCCTGCTGGATGCGGCCAAGGTCAAGCCCGATGCCGCACAGGGCTGGAAGCTCAATGATCTGGTGCGCATTCCCAGCAAGGCCTGCCCCAGCCAGATCGCGGTGCTGCGCATATGGCGGCATCCGGTCGCGGTGAACACGCCGGATATCGATGGCCAGGGCCAGGCGCGCATCTATCTGGAAGACGCGCAGAAGGACATTGCCGCGGGCAAGGTCGCGCAGGCCAAGATTCCGCTGTATGCGGCGGAGTTCAAACTCGAAGGCAAGGCCTGCCAGTAAGCGGCTGCCTGCGTTGCCACGCCCCTCCCGTTGCGGGAAGGGGCGTGTTTCCATCAGGCCGGCTCAGTTCGACAGCGGCTGCGTGCGGCCCAGCTTGTTCGCCAAGGCCTGGAATGCCTTTTCATCCGACGGTGTCAGGTTGGGATGGCCGGCCATGAAGCCCATCGTGATGCCGCTGGCGACGTAGTAGGTTTCGCCGGCTTCCACTTCCAGGTTCAGCACGTCCTTGGCTTCCGAATGGACCACGTACTGGTGTGCGCCCGGATCGACAGGCAGCACGAAGTAGGTGCCGTTGCTCAGCTTGCCCAGTTCGGTTTTGCCTTCGCGGACCTTGAACGAAATCATGCTGCCGGTGAATTTCTTCTCGCGGAAGAACACGATCTGGCCCTTGCCTTCCGGCGGCGCCGTCAATGCGCCCTTGGCGGCCGGCGCGGCTGCAATCGCCGGCGCGGCCTCGGTGGCCGCTGCAGCGTCCGCCGCCGGTGCGGCTTCCGCAGCCGCCGCCGCTTCGGTGGCCGGCGTAGCAGCCGCAGCGGCCGTGGCGTCCGCCGTCGCTGCAGTGGCTTCCGGCGCCGCGATCGTCGCGGGCTCGGCAGGGGCGGCAGGTGCGGCGGCTTCCTGCGCGAACGCCAACGTCGGGCAGGCCAGGGCCAGGCACAGCAGACTGATTTGGATCTTGGAACGCATGCGGTACTACTCCTTTTGCGGTTGAGTGGAGACTGCGTTGTCGGGGGATGCGGTGGGATCGGCGGCCGGCGTTGCGGCGGGCGCGGAGAGCGGCGCGAGGTCGAGCGCGCCCTTGAGCTTGGCGTGGGCCAGGGTGCCGGCGGGGATCACGATTTCGCCGCCCTGCACCAACAGACCGAACACGCCCACGGCCGCGCTCACGGCGGCCGACGTGTTCGATTGATCCTTGCCGCTGCGGCCCAGCTGCATGCCGCGCAACGGCAGCGTGCGTCCGTCCAGTTGCAGGAAGCGCGCGGCCAGCAGCAGCTCGCCGGCCTTGCCGCCGCTGCGCGCCTTGTCGGCGTGGATGACTTCGCCGACGCCTTCGATGCCCGCGGGCAACACGACGACATCACCCACGGTGATCGCCGCGGTGGATCGCAGGCGGAAGTGATCGCCCCGGCGGGCGCGTGCCGAGGTGATCGGCTCCAGCGTCTCCAACTCGATGAGCGTGCCGTCAGGCAACTGGCAACACGCGGGCGGCGCGGGTGCCGGCAGCGGAGTGGCCGCGACGGTCACCGCGGCGTCGCCGGACGAAGCCGGCGTCATCGTGGTTACGTTCGATACGGGAGTGGGAACCTGTTGTGCCAGGGCTGGCAAAGTGGCGAGCGCACACAGCCACGCCAGCGACCGAATCAGTCGAGTGGACATCCTGTCGAGGTTTTCCCCAATGGGTCGAAGCGAGTGCCGACCGCGAGCGCCGATTATGCAACGCAGAAATCGCCGGACGGAAGGGGTGCTGGAGGGTCTTCAGCCCCGAAGCCCGGAATCCGTCAGACTTCGGGGCTGAAGCCCCTCCTACGTTATCCGCTGTCAGATCATGTCGACCTTGCGGTGAGGAATCACTCTTCCCATTTCGGCAATTTGGCCGCTACCGCCACGTTCTTCAGCGTCACGTACTTGGGCAGGCCGTCGCGACCGAACGGCGGATACGCTTCGCCACGAATCAGCGGCTCCAGGTAGGCGCGGGCCGCAGCAGTAATGCCGTAGCCGTCCTTGCGCAGGAAGTTGGCGGGCATCTTCTTTTCGTGGTTGGCCACCTTGGTCAGCGGTGCGGCTTCGATCTTCCAGCGATAGGGCACGTCCGAGTTGCGCACGATCACCGGCATCACCGCATTCTGGCCCTTCAAGGCCAGCTGCACCGCCGCCTTGCCTACGGCCTGCGCCTGCTCCCAGTCGGTCTTCGAGGCGATATGCCGCGCCGAACGCTGCAGATAGTCGGGCAGGGTCCAGTGCACTTTCAGGCCCAGCTGATCCTTGACCCGGCCGGCCAGGTACGAGGCCACGCCGCCCAATTGCGTGTGACCGAAGGAATCCTTGCCGCCGCCGGCGTCGGCGACGAAACGGCCATCGGCATGCTGGATGCCTTCGCTGGCCACCACCACGCACCAGCCGACCTTGTCGACCACCTTCTTGACCTGGGCCAGGAACGCCGCTTCGTCGTAGGCGCGCTCGGGAAACAGGATGATCTGCGGGGCGTCATCCGGCGATGCGCCGGCCAGGCCGGCCGCCGCGGCCAGCCACCCGGCGTGCCGACCCATGGCTTCGTAAACGAACACTTTGGTCGAGGTTTCGGCCATGGCGGCCACGTCCAGCGCCGCCTCGCGCACCGATACCGCCGTGTACTTGGCCGCCGAGCCGAAGCCGGGACAGGTATCGGTCACCGCCAGATCGTTGTCCACGGTCTTGGGCACGCCGATGCAGGTCAGCGGATAGCCGAAGGCCTGCGCCAGCTGCGAGACCTTGAGGGCAGTGTCGGCCGAGTCGTTGCCGCCGTTGTAGAGGAACCAGCGCACGTCATGCGCCTTGAGCACCGCCAGCAGCCGCTCGTAGCGGGCGCGGTCGGCCTCCAGTGATTTCAGCTTGACCCGGCAGGAGCCGAAAGCGCCGCCGGGCGTGTGCGCCAGCGCGCGGATGGCCGCGGCGGACTCCTTGCTGGTGTCGATCAGCTCTTCGCGCAACGCGCCAAGAATGCCGTTGCGTGCCGCCAACACCTTGATTTTGCGGGCGCGGGCCTCGGTTATTACCGCCGAGGCGGTGGCGTTGATGACGGCGGTGACGCCGCCGGACTGCGCATAAAGTAGGGTGCCCTGGGCCATGGGGGGATTCGTCCGAGGTTGCGAGGATGCGGTAAGCTTCCCACGTATGACGCGGTGCAGCGAGGCGCGCGAAACGTTGCTGCCCGGCACCGCCCGCCGAATTCTGGTTTGGGAGTTACACAATGCGATTGGTTCTACTGGGCCCACCCGGGTCGGGCAAGGGCACTCAGGCAGCGCGCTTGAAGGAATATCTGCAGGTGCCGCACATTTCCACCGGTGACCTGCTGCGCGCCGAAGTCGCCGCCGCCTCGCCGCTGGGCCTGCAGGCCAAGGAAATCATGGCCCGTGGCGATTTCGTCAGCGACGAGATCCTGCTGGGCATGCTGGAAGACCGCTTCGCCCGTCCGGATACGGCCAATGGCTTCATCCTGGATGGCTACCCGCGCAACCAGGCCCAGGCCGATGCGCTGGGCAACCTGCTCAAGAAGATCGGCCAGCCGATGGACTACGCGGTGCAGCTGGAAGTGCCCAGCGAACTGCTGGTCGAGCGCATCGCCGGGCGCGCCAAGGCCGAAGGCCGCGACGACGACTCCCCGGAAGTGGTGCGCAACCGCCTGGACAAGTACACCAGCCAGACCGCGCCGGTCATCGACTACTACCGCCAGCATGGCCAGCTCACCGTGGTCGACGGCGTAGGTTCGCTGGACGAGGTGTTCAGCCGCCTGATTGAAGCGCTGTCGCCGGCGAAGGAAGTGGGTTGAGGCGATTGCGTTGCATGGATTGATGCAATGCCGAACGTCGTTCTGCCTCAACCATACGAAAGCCCCTCCTTGCGAGGGGCTTTTTTTGTCTTCGTGATTGCCCAAGTCAGAGCTGACTGCTCTTGCCCCTTCTCCCGCTTGCGGGGGAAGGTTGGGATGGGGGCGGAGCGAAGTCCGGATCGATCCGCGCCAAAAGCGCCCCCACCCCAGCCCTCCCCCGCAGGCGGGAGAGGGAGCGGACAGCGAACGTGCGACACGCTCTTCCCCGTTCCCTTCAAGCACAATCCCGGCAAGCCGCGCACGCCGCGCGTCACGAGGATCGCAATGAAACGATTCGCCTGCCTGCTCGCCACGCTGTGCTGTCTTGCCTTTCCGCTGCACGCCAAGGACTTTCTGCGCGCCAAGGACAAACAGATCGTCGATGCCCAGGGCCAGCCGGTGATCCTGCGCGGCATGGGCCTGGGCGGCTGGATGCTGCAGGAGGGCTACATGCTGGAAGTGCCGCAGCTGGGCACGCAGCAGGTGATCCTGGCGCGTATTGCCGAGCTCATTGGCGAGGACAAGGCGCAGGCCTGGCACCAGGCCTGGCTGGACAACCACACCACCAAGGCCGACATCGACGCGATGGCGCGCTGGGGTTTCAACTCCATCCGCCTGCCGATGCATTACGCTCTCTACACGCTGCCGGTGGATCAGGAACCCGTGGCAGGCGAACAGACCTGGCGCGAAGAAGGCTTCCGCCGCACCGACGATCTGCTGCGCTGGGCCAAGGCCAATGATCTGTACGTGATCCTGGATCTGCATGCGGGGCCGGGCGGGCAGGGCAATGACATCAACATCGCCGATCGCGATCCGTCCAAGCCATCTCTGTGGGAAGACCGCCGCCATCAGGACAAGATGGTGGCGCTGTGGCGCAAGCTGGCCGAGCGCTACAAGGACGAGCCGTACATCGCCGCCTACGACATCATCAACGAGCCGAATTGGGGCTTTGCCGATCGCGCCGATACCAACGGCTGCAAGGAAACCGGCAACGCGCCCCTGCGCGAACTGCTGGTGCGCACCACCCAGGCCATCCGCGAAGTGGACCCGCGCCACATCGTGATCATCGAAGGCAATTGCTGGGGCAACAATTACCAGGGCGTGCTCGACGCCGGCCTGTGGGATGACAACCTGGTGTTGAGCTTCCACAAATACTGGTCAGTCACCACGCGCGAAAGCATCGCCGACTGGCTGGCGCTGCGCGACAAACACAACGTGCCAATCTGGCTCGGCGAGACCGGCGAAAATTCCAACGACTGGTTCAGCCGCACCGTGGCCCTGGCCGAAGGCAACGGCATGGGCTGGGCCTGGTGGCCGTTGAAGAAAATCCGCTACAACAATCCGCTGCAGATCATTCCCAACCCCGGCTACGACAAGCTGCTGGCGTACTGGCGTGGCGAAGGCGCGAAGCCGTCAGCCGCCGAGGCGGAGAAGGCGTTGATGCAGTTCGCCTCGCATGACGTCAACTACGCCAACAACGTGCAGCATCCCGACGTCATCGACGCACTGTTCCGCGCGCCGCATTCGGATCAGTCGGTGCCGTTCAAGCGCCATGTGATTGCGGCTCGCGGCGGCCGCATCGCGGCGATCGATTTCGACATGGGCCGCAACGGCGTGGCCTACCGCGATGACACCCCCGCCAACCATCACATCAGCGACGGCGGCGAACGCGTGGTGTGGAATCCGGCCATGGCCTACCGCAATGATGGCGTGGACCTGGCGCGTGCCGCCGATGGTTCGCTGCAGGTGGCGGATCTGCGGCCGGGCGAATGGCTGCAGTACACCATCGAGGTGGAGCGTGGCGGGCGTTATCGCCTGCACCTGGCCACGCGCGGCGAAGGGCGCGCGTCGTTGCAGGTCAATGGCGAGGCGCTGCCGGCGCAGGCCATTGGCGAAGTCTCCGCAAGCTTCGAGCTGCTGCCGGGTCGCAATACGCTGCGGGTCGTCGCGCAGGCCGGCGCCTTCGATCTGCTGACCCTGCAGCTGCGGCGCTGACATGACTGCCAAAGCGCCGCCCGACGCCGCGGTTTCCGCGGTGCAGGCCGCATTGTCCGGCGCTTGGCCTTACCATTCCCCCTTCACCGCAGCATCCGGACCACGCACTTGAAAATCCACATCCTCGGTATCGCCGGCACCTTCATGGGCGGCGTCGCAGCGCTGGCGCGCGAACTGGGCCATACCGTCGAAGGCAGCGACCAGGCCATCTACCCGCCGATGTCGACCCAGCTCGAGCAGTTGGGCATCGCGCTGGCGCAGGGCTATCTGCCCGGCAACATCGGCGGGGATTGCGACGAAGTGGTGGTGGGCAATGCGCTCTCGCGTGGCAATCCCGCGGTGGAAGCCGTGCTGGATGCCGGCCGCGCCTACACCTCGGGCGCGCAGTGGCTGGCCGAGAACGTGTTGCCCGGACGCACCACGCTGGCCGTGGCCGGCACCCATGGCAAGACCACCACCACGACCATCCTGACCTACCTGCTGGAAGCGGCCGGTCGCGCGCCGGGCTTCCTGATTGGCGGCGTGGCGGAAGACTTCGGTGTATCGGCGCGGGTGGGCGGCGGCGCGGAATTCGTGGTCGAAGCCGACGAATACGACACCGCGTTCTTCGACAAGCGCAGCAAGTTCGTCCACTACCGGCCCACGGTGGCGATCCTCAACAACCTGGAATACGACCACGCCGACATCTTTCCGGACGTGGCCGCGATCCAGCGCCAGTTCCACCACCTGGTGCGCACCGTGCCGGGCAGCGGCCGCTTGATCGTCAATGGCCACGACGCCAACTTGGCCGAGGTGCTGGCGATGGGCTGCTGGACGCCGATGGAGCGGTTTGGCTTCGATGCCACGTTCGAATGGAGCGCGCGGCTGATCCAGGCCGATGGCAGCGTGTTCGCGGTGCTGCACGGTGGCCAGGAAATCGGCCAGGTGCAGTGGCCGCTGCTCGGCGATCACAATGTTCTCAATGGCCTGGCCGCGTTGGCTGCCGTGCATGCGGTGGGCGTGGATCCGGCCAGCGTGATGCCGGCGCTGGCGCAGTTCCGCAGCGTGAAGCGCCGCTTGGAAGTCATCGGCCAGGCCGGTGACGTCACCGTCTACGACGACTTCGCCCATCACCCCACCGCCATCCAGACCACGCTGGCCGGCCTGCGCGCCAAGGTCGGCGACGCACGCATCGTGGTGGCGATGGAGCCGCGCAGCAATTCGATGCGCCTGGGCGCGCATGCCGATGCGCTGGCGCCTTCGCTGGATCTGGCCGATGCGGTGGTGTTCCTGTCGCGGCCGGAGCTGCCGTGGGATGCGGCCAAGGTGATCGCGGCTATCCGCGGCGAGGCGCGCGCGGTGGCCGACGCCGATGGCCTGATCGCCGCCTTGCAAGAGTTGGTGCGCGCGGGCGACCACGTCGTCTTCATGTCCAACGGCGGCTTCGACGGCGCGCCCCGCCGCTACTTCGCCACGTTGAAGTGAATCCCCATGTCCGGCACGACCGAAACACTCCCCCTGTTCCCCCTGCATGCCGTGCTGCTGCCCGGCGCCGGGTTGGACCTGCGGGTATTCGAGCGCCGCTACCTGGATCTGGTGCGCGACTGCGGTCGCAGCGGACAGGGCTTTGGCGTCTGCCTGATCCTGGAAGGCAACGAAGCCGGGCAGCCGGCCACGCCCGTGGCGTATGGCACCGAAGCGCGCATCGAGGACTTCAACACCGGCCGTGATGGCCTGCTGGCCTTGCGCGTGCGCGGCGAGCGGCGCTTCCACGTGGTGCAGACGCGGGTGCGCGACAACGGCCTGGTGATCGGCCAGGTGCAGTGGTGCGAGCCGGATCCGGACGACGAGCTGCGCGCCGAACATGGCTTGCTCGCCACCTTGCTGCAGAGCCTGCTCGAACAGGCCGGCGCCGATCTCACCCAGGTCACGCCCGCGCAGATGGATCAGGCAGCGTGGGTGGGCTGGCGCCTGGCCGAGCTGCTGCCGCTGTCACCGCAGCAACGGGTGGCGCTGCTGCAGGAAGATGACCCGCACCAGCGCCTGGAACAACTGCTGGCGGCGATCGCCTGACCGGTTTCAGCGCGGGTGATGGCCGGGTGCGGTGACGGCCAGTTCATCGGTGCGGATGCGCAGTACCGGCAAGTGCGACTGCGGATGCGCGTCGATCCGGTGCGCCAGTGGTTGGGTGGCGGCGGTGACCGCCAGCAGCGCGGCGTCGGCTTCGCGCAAGGGACGCCACATGCCGATCAAGCCGACAGCCTGGTGATGCTTGAGCACCTGCGCACTGCCGATCCACAGCGGCGTGTCACCCGGTTGCAGCAGCGCATTGGCCGGCCACAGCCGCAGCACGAAGCGCATCCCCGGCTGCACGCCATCGCGCACCATCACCAGCCGCTCGGCGCGGGTATCCAGCGTAGCCGGCAGTACCGGTTGCCGGGTAGGCGGCAGATCGTTGTCCAGCAGGTTCAACGCGTCCTTCCAGCCGGCTTGCGGCTGCACCCGCCAGCCAGCGGCTTCCAGGCGTGCCTGCAAGGGCGCCAGCGGGCCTGCGATCTGCACATCCAGCGGCCAGCGCTGCTCATCGTCGAACTCGTTGCGCCGCGCCGGCAACTGCTGCCAGCCGTCCCGCCACCAGCTGTCCATCGCCATCACCTTGACCGGCACCGGCGCTTCGAACTGGGCCAGCATCTTGTCGACATTGCGCGGTGCGTGCCACAGCGCGGCGGCGACAAACGCGCCATAGAACAACCAGCTGATCGGGGTGATCCAGAACGAGCGCAGCATGCGCCGCCGATAGGCGATGCCCAGCACCAGCAACCAGACGATGCCGAACAACATGCCGCCGATGACATCGCTCAACCAGTGCGCGCCCAGATAGATGCGGGCAAAGCCGATCAGCGCCACCACGCAGCCGGACACCAGGTAGGGCCAGACCCGTTGCCGGCCCGGCAATTCGCGCGCAATCAGCACGGCGAAGAAGCCGAAGCTGATGGTCGCCATGGTCACCGCGATTGACGGGAAGCCGAAGCCACTGCTCACCGCCGGTGGCTTGGGAATGTCCACCGATGCGCCCAGCCAGGCCGTCAACGCCAGGCCGAAGGCCAGCGCCGCCAGCCAGTGCGCCGCTGCCATCCAGCGTCGGCGCCAGCACAGGTACAGCAGGACCAGCGTGCAGGCCGGCGCCAGCACCTGCTCATCACCCAGCGAGGCAATCGCGGCCAGCGGGTAATCGGCCAGCGGATTGCGCAGGGCCAGCATCAGCTCGTACACCGCCAGGTCCAGGCCCAGCGGTTCGCCGTGACCGATGACCAGGATCAGGAAGGCGAAGAACACCCAGACGATAGCCAGCAACAGAATCGCCAGCAAGGCCAGCGGCACCGACTCGCGCCGCCTGGGATCGAACACCGCCGCCGAATACCGGCCCAGCACCGGGTGCGCATGCGACCACGCCAGCGCGCGCGCGAGCAACGCGTCGGCATGCGCGGCAAACCAGCGATAGCTGTACAGCACCAGCGCCCAGGCCAGCGCCATCACGATGATCAGCAGGCCTACCACCAGGCCCAGTCGTCCGGCCACGGCGGCGACGGCATCGTAAGCCTGCCCGAACACCCAGCCCGGCAGCAGGAACAACGCCGCCCACGACACAGCGGCCAGCGACGTGGCCGGCAGATAGCGTTTCATCGGCATGCGCAACATGCCGGCCACCGCCGGCACGAACGGCCGGATGGGCCCCACGTAGCGCGCAATCAGGATGCTCTTGATGGCATTGCGGCGGAACAGCACCTCACCGCGATCCAGAAGTTGCGGATAGCGGCTGAAGGGCCAGTGCGCGCGCAGCTGCGGCCCCCAGCGATGACCCACCCAGAAGCTGACGCCGTCACCGGCCAGCGCGCCCAGCGCGGCGCTGATTAAGGCGTAGGGGCCGTCGATCTCGCCCAGCCCAATCAACACGCCTACTGCGAACAACAGCGGCAGCGCCGGCACAATCGCGCCCAGCACGATGACCGCATCGCAGAACGCAATGGCGAAGATCGCCGCGCCCGCGGCGACCGGATGCGCGCTGATCCATGCAAGCAGGGTATCGAACCAGGAATCCATCGCCCGGATTATAGGGGCGAGGTTGTGACTGGCAGCCTGTCGGATGGGTGTGGACATCGGCATCGAAAAATGTCACGGCGATGACGCCGGAACCGCGTTGCCGGTAAACGTGGCATGCGCCAGAACCACTCCGGTCCGGTCCGCCAGCACCATGGCCTGCGACGGCACGCGCTATCCTTGTGTTCTTACTCCGCTGCGGAACCCGGCGCGCCATGGCGACACTGCAAGGCAAGACCCTCTTCATCACCGGCGCATCGCGCGGCATTGGCCTGGCCATCGCCCTGCGCGCCGCGCGCGACGGCGCCAACGTGGCAATCGCCGCCAAGTCCGCGGTCGCCAATCCCAAGTTGCCCGGCACCATCCACAGCGCCGCGCAGGCGGTGACCGAGGCCGGTGGCCAGGCACTGGCGCTGAAGTGCGACATCCGCGAGGAAGATCAGGTGCGCGCCGCCGTTGCCGCCACCGTCGACGCCTTTGGCGGCATCGACATCCTGGTCAACAACGCCAGTGCGATCTGGCTGGCCGGCCTGGCCGACACGCCGATGAAGCGCTTCGACTTGATGCAGCAGGTCAACGCGCGCGGCAGCTTCCTGTGTGCGCAGGCCTGCCTGCCGTATCTGCAGCAGGCCGCCAACCCGCACATCCTGACCCTGGCGCCGCCGCCGTCGCTGGATCCGCGCTGGTGGGCGCCGCATACCGGCTACACCCTGGCCAAGATGGGCATGAGTCTGGTGACCCTGGGCCTGGCCGGTGAACTGGCCGGGCAGGGCATCGCGGTTAACGCCTTGTGGCCGCGCACGATCATCGCCACCGACGCCCTGAACATGATCCCGGGCGTGGACATCCCGCGTTGCCGCAAGCCGGAGATCGTGGCCGACGCCGCGCAGGCGATTCTGGTGCGGCCGGCGAAGGGCTTCAGCGGCCAGTTCCTGATTGACGAACGCGTGCTGCGCGAAGCCGGCGTCACCGATTTCGAACCCTACGCCGTCGAGCCGGGCCAGCCCTTGCTGCCGGACCTGTTCCTGGAGCCCTGGAACGACTGATCCCGGCGCGCCTCGCGCGCCCCGCACCTGGAGTGGCCATGACGCATCCGCCAACCTCTGTCTCGCAAGGTCTGATCTTCATCCGCTGCGTACTGGCCGTGCTGTTGTTCATCCATGGGGTCGCGCGCTGGCAGGCCGGTGGCGTGGCGCCGTTCGGTGAGTTCCTCGCTGCGCAGGGCTTTCCGTTGGGCCTGGTGATCGCCTGGGCGATCACGTTGTACGAAATCCTCGCCACGCCGCTGCTGGCCTGGGGCCGCTGGGTGACGCCGATTGCGCTGCTGTTCTGCGTGATCTACGCCTGCGGCATCTGGCTGGTGCACGCACAGGAAGGTTGGTTCGTGGTGGGCCTGGGCCGCAATGGCGTTGAATACAGCGTGCTGATCCTGGCCTGCCTGCTCGGCCTGGCCTGGGCGCACCGGCCGCAACGCGCCCGAATTTTTTCCTGAATCAAATCACGAGATCCGCCGATGAAGTACCTGCACGCCATGATCCGCGTCCACGATCTGGACGCCACCTCCTACTTCCTCACCGCTGGCCTGGGCCTGGTGCAGACCCGGCGCATGGACAGCGAAGCCGGCAAGTTCACCCTGGTCTACTTCGCCGCGCCGGCCAATCCGGAAGCCGAAGTGGAGCTGACCCACAACTGGGGTTCGGACGAGGACTACGGCAGTGCGCGCAATTTCGGCCACCTGGCCTTTGAAGTGGACGACATCTACGGCTTGTGCGCGCATCTGCAAGGCATGGGCGTGACCATCAACCGGCCGCCGCGCGATGGCCGCATGGCCTTCGTGCGGACCCCGGATCGGATCTCGATCGAACTGCTGCAGAAGGGCGCCGCCCTGCCGGCGCAGGAACCCTGGATGTCGATGGCCAACAGCGGCGAATGGTAAGACCCTGCCGCCGGTCGCCGGCGGCTGAACCTCGCAGCGGAGCCAGCTTGGCTTCGGCGCGCAGATGAAGGATGCTGATCCGGTCAAATCGAAAGGGGAGTCGCGATGAGCCAGGCATTGCTGATCATCGATGTGCAACAGGGATTGTTCGCCACCACGCCGCCGCCGGCCGATGCGGATCAGGTGATCGCCTGCATCAACGATCTGAGTGCGCGTGCCCGCCGCGACGGCGTCCCCGTCATCTGCGTGCAACACGAGCGCGCCGGCGACATGGAAGCCGACTCGGCGGGCTGGCAGCTCGACGCGCGTCTGCAACTGGACGCCAGCGACCGCCGCCTGCGCAAGACCACGCCCGATTCCTTCCTTCGCACCGGACTGGATGAAGTGCTGGCCTTCCTGGGCGTGCAGGAACTGATCATCTGCGGCTACGCCAGCGAATTTTGCGTGGACACCACCACCCGCAGCGCGGCCGCCCATGGCTATGCGGTCATCCTGGCCGCCGATGCGCACACCACCCACGACAAGGCGCACGCCAGCGCCGCGCAGATCCGCCAGCACCACAATGCCACCCTGCCGGAAATCACCAGCTTCGGCCCGCGCATCCGCGCCGTGCCGGCAGCCGACATCGCGTTCGCCGAGCAGGTCGTCTTCGCCTGACAGTTAACACATGGCCCTTCCACGCCGTCCTTGAGATGACACCGCTGGAGGGGCATGGACGATTCCGCATCGACCGCTACGCTGGTCCATGCTGCGCGCGCTGGTTCGCAGGCGGCGATGGCCGCGCTGTACCAGCGTTTCGCGCCGGTGGTCCATGGCGTGTTGCTGGCCCGCCTGCAACCGGCCGATGCCGATGACCTGACCCAGGACGTCTTTGAAACCGCGTTGCAGCGGCTGCACACCCTGCACGAGCCGGCGGCGTTTCCCGGCTGGATCATCAGCATCGCGCGGCGGGCGGCCGTGGAGGGCCGGCGCCGCGCTCCGCGGACCGTCGCTGGCGCGGCCGAATCGCTGGCCGACCTGTCCGCCACGCCCGAGCAGCGCCTGGAGGCCGGACGTGTGCTGGCGGCGATCCAGGCCTTGCCGGCGGCCTACCGCGAAACCCTGTTGCTGCGCCTGGCCGAAGGCTTGAACGGGCCAGAGATTGCCGAGCGCACGGGGCTCAGCCACGGCAGCGTGCGGGTCAACCTGCATCGCGGCATGAGCCTGCTGCGCGCGGCCCTGTCCATCCCGGTCGAGGGAGGCCACCGATGACGATTCGACTTCCGCCTGACGATGCGCCTGACTACCTGTGGGATGGCCAGGGTGAGCCGGATCCGGACGTGCTGGCCGTGCAGAGCGCACTGGCCCCGCTGGCCTGGCGCGCGCAGCCCCTGCAGCCGCGCGTGCTGGAGGCCGGTGCCGCGGCCCTGAGCGCACGGACGCGTCGACGCCGCTTCGGTCGCGTGGCGGCGGCGTTGGCGGCCTCGTTGTTCCTGAGTGTTGGCATGGCCGAAGGCCTGCGCCATCGGCTGCAATGGCCGCAGGACCAGGCGTGGCGGATCAGCGAGGTGGTCGGCGCGCCGCAGGTGCAAGGCGTACGCCAGGGCGAAGAGGATCGTCTGGCGCCAGGCCAATGGCTGGCGACCGGTGCGGATGCACGCGTGCACCTGCGCGCGGCGCGCATCGGCGAGGTGGTGATTGGCGAGCACTCGCGCTTCCGCATCGTGCAGACCCGCACAGGCCGCCACCGCACCCAATTGCAGCAAGGCGTGCTGTGGGCGCGGGTGTGGGCGCCGCCGGGACAGTTTGGCGTGGCCACGCCGCGTGGCGACGTCATCGATCTGGGCTGCGAGTTCGTCCTGCGTGCGCAGCCCGACGGCAGCGGCAGCGTCACCGTCAGCAGCGGCTGGGTGCAGTGGGACAACGGCTGGAGCGAAGTGCTGGTGCCGCAAGGCGCGCGCCTGGACATCGCGGCGGGCGGTCGGCCGGGCACGCCCTACGATCTGCGCTCCAGCGCGGCGTTCCGCCAGGCACTGAAGGCCGTGGACGCCACGCGCCGCATCCAGCCCCGGGACCCACGCATCGATGCCCTGGTGGCGCAAGCGCAGCCGCAGGACGCGTTGAGTCTGCTGGTCCTGCTGCGCCAGCATCCGCAGTTGCTGGACGGACCGGTCTACGAGCGTTTGGTCCAGTTGATGCCGGCCGATGCGCAGTTGACCCGCGAACAGATCCGGCGCGAGGGTCCACGCGCCTACAACCTGTGGTGGGAGCAGCTGCCGTATCCGCGCACGAAACGCTGGTGGCTGCATTGGGCCGATGCGCTGCCGGCCAGTGGTTCGGCTGACAAGATGCTGGACGCCGACGCGCCTTGAATCTGTCGAGCCTGTTGCGCTGCTAACACTCGCTGCCTCCTGCACCTCCTTGTCATGCGCACTCCGCGCTCTCTGCCCTGGAGCCTTGCCATGAACCGCAAACCCTCGCTTCTGTTCTGCATCGCGTTGTCGCTGCTGTACTGGGTGGCCAACACGGCATGGGCGGGCCCACCGCTGCTCTGCCATCCCTTCCAGGTGCAGGGACAACCCAGCCTGCCGTGGGGAGCGGGCTGGAACCAGCCCGACGCCCGATTCGATCTGCGCCAGCTGGGCGCGCGCACCCAGGCCTTGCTGGGCGCGGACACGCCGGTGATTGCGCGCATGGAAACACTGCGCCGCGCCGCCATCTACGCCAGCGCCGATGCACGCGCGCTCACCGAGCTGTCGGATCGGCTGGAGGCGCGCATCGCCGCCGCGACCACGCCGCAGGCGCGCGCGCTGGCCTTGTTCGATGCCGGCTATTTCGACGAGACCCTGGAAGACGTGGTGCGCCTGCAGGGCTACGACATGCCGGGCATCGGCCGGGTCGACGCGACCGCCCTGCGCCGGGTGGCCGCGCGCCAGAACGGCGCGCTGCGCATCGACGAGGCCATCGCCCTGCGGCGCGAACCGGCCCTGCATTTCGCCGCCGCGCTGGTGGCCAGCGCCCACCAGCGCGACGCCGCCCGGCAGCGCCACGCACGGCTGGCGCGGGTCGGCGCCGGTGGCGACCCGCTGTTGTTGCGCAACCTGGGCCAGATCGCGTCGTTGTAGTGGGTGAGCCCTGTGCTGCCGCCCGCGGCTCCCACACCTGCGGGCTGCGGGCAGGGCGCGGGGCTTTGCGCGACAATGCGTGCTCGCTCATCACCTCGCCACGCCCGCTCCCATGACCACGTCCGCCGATTTGATCGCCAAGGCCCAGCAGTACTACCTGCCCATCTACCGCCAGCGCGAGGTGATCCTGGACCGCGGCCAGGGCGCGCGCGTGTGGGACAGCGAAGGGCGCGACTACGTCGACTTCTCCGCGGGCATTGCCGTGTGCGGCCTGGGCCATGCCGATCCCGACCTGCTTGCCGCATTGAACGAGCAGGCCGGCAAGATCTGGCACACCAGCAATGTCTTCCACAGCGAGCCGCCGCTGCGGCTGGCCGAGGAACTGGTGGCGGCATCACGTTTCGCCAGCCGCGTGTTCCTGTGCAACTCCGGCGCCGAAGCCAACGAAGCGGCGATCAAGCTGGTGCGCAAGTACGCCGCCAGCCAAGGCCGCACGCCGGACAAGCGCGTGATCGTCACCTTCCGTGGCAGCTTCCACGGCCGCACGCTGGCGGCGGTCACCGCCACCGCGCAACCCAAGTACCAGGAAGGCTACGAGCCACTGCCGCCAGGCTTCCGCTATGTCGACTTCAACGACATCACCCAGCTGGAAATCGCGATGGCGGCCGGCGATGTGGCCGCGGTGATGCTGGAACCGGTGCAGGGCGAGGGCGGGGTGATGCCGGCCGCGCCGGGCTTCCTGAGCGCGGTGCGCGAGTTGTGCGATCACCATGGCGCGCTGCTGGTGCTGGATGAAATCCAGTCCGGCATGGGCCGCACCGGCACCCTGTTCGCGCACTGGCAGGACGGCGTGAAGCCGGACATCGTCACCCTGGCCAAGGCGCTGGGCGGCGGCTTCCCGATTGGCGCGATGCTGGCCGGACCCAAGGTCGCGGAGGTCATGCAGTTCGGTGCGCATGGCACCACCTTCGGCGGCAATCCACTGGCCGCAGCGGTGGCGCGCGTGGCGCTGCGCAAGCTGTCCTCGCCGGCGATTGCCAACAACGTCTCGCGCCAGTCCAATGCCTTACGCGCCGCGCTGACGAAGATCGATGCCGAACTGGGTCTGTTCGCGCAGGTGCGCGGACGTGGCTTGATGCTGGGCGCCGTTTTGAAGCCGGCATACGCCGGTCGCGCCGGCGAGATCCTCGATCACGCCGCCGCCCATGGCCTGCTGATGCTGCAGGCCGGTCCGGATGTGCTGCGCTTCGTGCCGCCGCTCAACCTCACCGACGCCGAACTGACCGAAGGCTGCGCGCGTTTGCATGCGGCGCTCAAGGTTTTTGCCGGGCGCGGATGAAGCGACCACTAGCCAGGGCTGTCATCGCTGTTTTCCTGTTGGCGACAGGGTGGGTGGTCGCGGCATTCGCGACGCCCAAGCTTGCCCAGTCCACGTGCATCGCCTATGCCCAGGACTACCTGCGCACACATCCCGTGCATGGGCGCACGTTGAATGGCCAAATAGTCCCCGCTTCACCGGACGACATGGTGACCAAGGTCGAAGGACCGTTCCAAACGAGCGTCTGGTATTCCGTGCCGCGTCATCTGCACGCTACCGTCTATGTGCATCAATGCCACGCCTTGCCCTGGAAGACCACGCTGGGTGAGCGCAAGGCCCTGCATTTGGTGTAGGCGGCCGGCGCTGGCCGGCCCGCTCAAAGGTAGCGCTTCAACACCTTGCGTAGTGTCCGCCCGCTGGACACGGTGTCAGCATGCAGGCCCGCTTCGCGCGCGCCCTGGACGTTGGCGAACACGTCATCGACAAACAACGTGTGCGCGGCTTGCCAACCCAGTGTCTCCAGCGCCAACGTGAAGATGCGCGGTTCGGGCTTGCGCAGCTGGAATCCGCCGCTGCACAGCACCCGGCCCTGCAGGCGCGGATAGATGCGTTCGACGACGCGCGGAATCACCTGCGCCATCATCACGCCGTTGTTGGTCAGCACGCCCAGCTCCAGCGCCGGATCCAGCGCTTCGATCTGTTCCAGCACTTCGTCGATGGCGAAGCTGCCGGCCACCCGCGCCTCGATCCAGGTGTCCGCATCGAGGCTGCAGGCCAGGCCGCTGCCCAGGCGCGCGAGGTAATCATCGGTGTCGATGCCGCCACTGTCGTAGGCGGTTTCCAGGCCGGAACCGAACAGCACTTCGCGCACGTGTTCGTGCGGCATGCCGCTGTGGCGGGCCAGATGACCGATGCGTACTTCGTGGTGATAGTCCGCCAGCACGCCGTCGAAATCGAACAGCACGTGGCGGATGCGCGGGGTCTTCACTGGCCAGCCGCGCGCATCGGCGCCGCTCATGCGGCGGCGACCACCTGGAAGGCTTCGCGCGCGGCTGTGAGAGTGTCGGCAATCACCGCGTCATCGTGCGCGCTGGACATGAAGCCGGCCTCGAACGCCGACGGCGCCAGGAACACGCCGCGTTCCAGCATCGCGTGGAAGAAAGTATTGAACGCGCCAATATCGCAGGCCACCGCCTGCGCGTAGGTATCGACCTGCTGATCGGTGAAGAACATGCCGAACATGCCGCCCACGCGGGTGGTGGTGAAGGGCACGCCGGCATCGCGCGCTGCTGCTTCCAGGCCGTCGCAGAGCGTGTTCGACGCAGCGGCCAGGCGATCATGGAAGCCCGGCGCCTGGATCAGTTCCAGCATCGCCAGACCCGCCGCCATCGCCACCGGATTGCCGCTCAACGTGCCGGCCTGGTAGATCGGGCCGGACGGGGCAATCTGCGACAGCAGATCGCGGCGACCGCCATAGGCGCCCACCGGCATGCCGCCGCCAATCACCTTGCCGAAGGTGCTCAGATCCGGGGTGATGCCGTAGTGCGCCTGCGCACCGCCCAGGGCCACACGGAAGCCGGTCATCACTTCATCGAAGATCAGCAGCGCGCCATGGCGCGTGCACAGATCGCGCAGATGCTGCAGGTAACCGGCACGCGGCGGCAGGCAGTTGGCGTTGCCGACTACCGGTTCGATGATCAGGCAGGCGATTTCGTTGCCGTATTGCTGGAACAGTTCGGTCGCGCCGTCGAAATCGTTGTAGCTCAGGGTCAGGGTCAGTTCGCTCAGGCCGGCCGGCACGCCCGGCGAAGTCGGCACGCCCAGGGTCAACATGCCGCTGCCGGCCTTGACCAGGAACGAGTCGCCATGGCCGTGGTAGCAGCCTTCGAATTTGACGATGCGATTGCGGCCAGTGGCGCCGCGCGCCAGACGGATGGCCGAGAGCGTGGCTTCGGTGCCGGAATTGACCATCCGCACCATTTCGCAGGAAGGCACCAGGCGGGTGATGGTTTCCGCCATGGTCACTTCGGCCGGGCAGGGCGCGCCGAACGACAAACCGTTCTGGATCGCCTGGCTCACCGCATTGCGCACGGCAGGATGGTTGTGGCCGACGATCATCGGGCCCCACGAACCCACGTAGTCGATATAGCGGTTGCCGTCGACGTCAAACAGCCAGGCGCCATCGGCACGCTCGACAAAGAACGGCTCGCCGCCCACCGACTTGAACGCGCGCACGGGCGAATTGACGCCGCCGGGCAGCAGTTCCTGGGCGCGGGAGAACAAGCGGTGTGACTGATCGTGGTTCATGGGTGTTCCGATATGAAAACGGGGAAGGCTGAGTGCTGCACGCGGCGGCCGCGTGGCAGACAGGCTGTCAGGCGAAGGCGGCCTGGTAGGCGCGCGCGGCGGCGAGCGGGTCGGGCGCTTCGAAAACGCCGGCAATCACCGCGACCAGGTCTGCTCCCGCGGCCACCAGGGCCGGGGTATTGTCCGGCGTTATCCCGCCTATCGCCACCCGCGCCACGCCCAGCGCCTGCGCATCGGCCAGCAACGCGGGGCTGGCGCGGCGATGGGTGTCCTTGCTGCGGGTGGGGAAAAACGCGCCAAAGGCCACATAGCTGGCGCCGGCAGCCACGGCGCGCTGCGCCAGCGCCTGCTCGTCGTAGCAGGAGGCGCCGAGGATGGCCGCCGGACCCAGCAGGGCGCGTGCGGCGGCAATGTCGCCATCGTCCTCGCCCAGGTGCACGCCGGCCGCGCCAACGGCACGCGCCAACCGCACGTCGTCATTGATGATCAGTGGCACGCCGGCGGCGGCGCAACGCGCCTGCAGGGCAAGCGCCTGTTCGTGCCGCAGCGCGTCGCCGGCGGTCTTGTTGCGGTACTGCAGCCAGGTGACGGCGCCGCTGGAAAGCAACGGCTCGACGCGCGCCAGCAGGGAGGCGGTGCCGGCGTCATCCGGAGTAATCAGATACAGGCCGCGGGGCGGTGGGCCGGCGAGCGGCCTGGACGGGGTCATGTGCAACTTCCGGTGCTGGGGCGGGAGTGGGACAATGCCGGCCCCCCTCGTGCATGCATTATCCAATGAGCGACGCCACCGCCACCACCTGGCGCACCTGGATGTGCGTGGTCTGCGGCTTTGTCTATGACGAAGCGGACGGCCTGCCGGAAGAAGGCATCGCCCCGGGCACCCGCTGGGAAGATATCCCCGACACCTGGACCTGCCCGGATTGCGGCGTGACCAAGGACGATTTCGAGATGGTGGAAATCTGAGGCGCAGCGGGCTGCGCGCTAGCGCGCGCAGCCGACTCAATTCATCCGGCGCGGTGCGGCGGCGTTCAATTCGATCAGCTTGTCGCGCAGGTCGGGCGCGTCCTTGGCGTCGGGCGCCAGTTGCAGATAGCGGGCCAGGTCGTGGCGGGCGCCCTGGGCGTAGTCCATTTTCAGGTAGGCCAGGGCGCGATCCCGTAGCGCGTCGGTCTGATCCGGCATCAGCTTGAGCACGCGATCGGCGCTGCGCGCGGCGCGGTCCCACTCGTCGCGCTCCACGTAGACGCCGTGCAGGTTGCGCAGGATGCGCACCAGGATGGCGCGGTGCGTGGCCGGGTCGAGGATCCGCAGCAGGGCATTGTCATCGGGGATGTCCCCGCCCAAATGCGGACGGGCGCGCTCGCGCAGTTCGTCCGCGCCCAGCGGTCTGCCCCCATTGAACGGATCCATCACCAGGATGCCGTCATCCACCGGCAGGCGGACCAGGAAATGACCGGGGAAGGAGACCCCGTCCAGCGGCACGCCCAGCCGGCGTGCGACTTCCATCTGCACCATGGCCAGTGAAATGGGATTGCCCAGGCGCCGTTCGAACACCTGGTTCATGTAGCTGTTGCGAGGGTCGTAGTACTCCTCGTGATCGCCGCTGTAGCCCAACTCTTCGAACAGATGGCGATTGATGGCCGCCATCTTCAGCGGCCAGGGATCGATGAGATCAATCTGCGGCCGCAGGTGCGCCACATGGCTCTGCACGAGCGTGTCGTACAGATCCGCATCCAGATCCGGGTACTCGTCGCGGGCGATCAGCAGCGCGGTTTCCAGCAGCGGCAAGGCCTCGTCGGCTTGTGCCGCCAGAACGTTCCAATCCGGCAATGTCAGGCGATCCCCCATGCCGTCAGACTGCGACCATTCCCGCGCATGATCAAGCCCTGGCCGGCCTTATTTTGCCGGCGGAATGCTCTCACTCAGTTTCAGTTCCGCGCCGTCCTGCAGCTTGAGCCGGTCGGCTTCGCCGGCGTTCAACTCCAGCACGTAGCGGGCCGGGGCGTTGCTGGGGTACGAGGGGCAGGCATCGCCGGCCGAGCAGGGCGGGGTGTTGCGCCGCTGCGCCACCAGTTTGCGTGCATCGTCGAAGTACAGGATGTCGAGCGGAATCTTGGTGTTCTTCATCCAGTACGCCTGCGGTTCCTCGCGCTCGTGGATGAACAGCATGCCGGCGCCGCTGTCCATCGCATCACGGAACATCAGGCCGCGCGCGCGCTCGGGATCGGTGTCAGCCAGCTCCACCTGGTAGCGCTGGCCACCCACCTCGACCCAGGTGGACTGGCCCGACGCCGGGCAACCGCTCAACAACAGGGCAAACATCGGGATCAGCAGTCGCGCGTTCATGGTCTCTCCGTTGTCGGAACGCTGGAATTACAGGATTTGCGGCGGTTGTCCGCCGACGATCACCACATCGGCGGGGCGGCGGGCGAACAGGCCCACGCTGACCACGCCGGGAATCTGGTTGAGCTCGCGTTCCACCGCCACCGGATCGACGATGGACAGATTGTGCACGTCCAGGATCCAGTTGCCATTGTCGGTGGTGACACCATCACGCCACACCGGCTGTCCACCGGTCATGGCCAGGATCCGCCGCGCCACCAGGCTGCGCGCCATCGGGATCACTTCCACCGGCAGCGGGAATTTGCCAAGCACCGGCACCTGCTTGATCGGGTCGATGATGCAGATGAACTTGCGGCTGGCCTCGGCGATGATTTTTTCGCGGGTCAGCGCCGCGCCGCCGCCCTTGATCAGCCGCTTGTGCGGGTCGCATTCGTCGGCGCCGTCGACATACAGCGACAGCTCGCCGGTGGCGTTGAGATCCAGCACTTCGATACCGTGGGAGCGCAGGCGCTCGGTGCTTTGATCCGAGCTGGACACCGCGCCGGCGATGCGATCCTTGACCCGCGCCAAGGCGTCGATGAAGTAGGCCACCGTCGAACCGGTGCCGACCCCGACAATCATGCCGTCCTCGACAAAATCGATGGCCTTTTCGCCGGCCAGGCGCTTGGATTCGTTCTGCGACATGGCGTGCCTATTCCATGGAAAGGAGATGTTTCCACTGCGCGGCGGTGACCGGCAGCACCGACAGGCGATTGCCGCGGGCGATCAGGGAAAACCCTTCGCCCAGCGCTTCGGCCTGCTGCTTGATTTCGTCCAGCGCGATGGTGCGTTTGAGCTTGCGCTCGAACGCCACGTCCACCAGCACCCAGCGCGGTTCTTCCGGCTTGGCCTTGGGATCGTAGTAATCGCTCTTCTTGTCGAACTGGGTGGGATCCGGGTAGGCCGTGCTTTTGATGGTCGCCGTGCCGACGATGCCCGGCACCGGACAGTTGGAGTGGTAGAACAACACCCCGTCACCCACCTGCATGCCATCGCGCATGAAATTGCGCGCCTGGTAGTTGCGCACGCCATTCCAGGGCTCCACGCCCACCTTGCGCAAATCGTCGATCGAAAAAGTGTCCGGCTCGGTTTTCATCAGCCAGTAGCGCTTGCGTGTGCTCATGCGGGACTCATGCGGGGCGGGGGACCGGGATCACGGTGGTGCTCTCGGTACAGACGGCATCCACCGGCACATCCCAGGCTTGTGCATCCAAAGCTTCCACGCGCTGGGCCTGGAAGCCCACGCCCACCAGCCACGGCGGCGCCGCGGTGTGCTGGCGGAAAGCGAAGCTGCGATCGTACCAGCCACCCCCCATGCCCAGGCGCAGACCGGCATCGTCAAACCCCACCAGCGGCATCAACACCAGCGCCATCGCCTGCGGATCCAGGCTTGAGGCCGGTTCCACATCGGGTTCGGGAATGCCGAAGCGGTTGGTGACCAGCGGATCGCCGGCGCGCCACGGCGCAAAGCCCAGGGTGTTGTCCGCGCGCAGCACCGGCAGGCAGTAGATCAGGCCCGCCGGCAGCCGCAGCTGCCAGTTGTGCAGGCCAATCTCGCCATCCATGGCCCAATAGCCAGCGGCGTAACCGGAGGAAGGCAGGAACGGCAGCGCACGCAGGCGCTCACCGAGCGCATCGGCCGCGGCAATCCGCTGCGCGGCCGGAATGGCACGACGCCGCTGCCGCAATTCGCGCCGCAGCGCGTCACGGTCCAGGCTCATGCAGGAAAGAAGAAGGCAGGCATCGCGGAATTTTATGCCAAGCCGCGCGCCCGCACTAACAGGCAACCAGATGAAACTGAAGCAATGCCTTTGAAAGCCCCCTTAGTAAGGGGGCGATTCGCGGCGCAGCCGCGAATGGGGGCTTGGAAGTACATAGCGGGGCCCAAAATTTGCGCAGTAAACTTTGGTATTCCCATGCGCAGCATGGGGGGATGCGGGTTTTTCCGGCGGAGCCGGAAAAACGCCATCAGTCGAAACCTCGGATCATTCGGTCCGGTTAACGACGGCTTCGTCGTGAAGCAATCCGGCATAAGGTGGATGGCAAGACCGGCCGGGTCACGACTGATGGCGCTATGCGCAGAAAGTTACGTCCTCCGCCAATGCCGATGTTCACGAAACGACCTTGAACCCGGGGTTCAAGTGGGAAGGCTGGGTTTCCATCGGGCTTCCCGCTACGAGGCGGACTTGCACTCCCGGCTACCGTTGCCTACCCGTGGTCGTCAATAAGGGACAAGGCGAATGTTTGCGTGCGCTGTCGGACACAGCAGAGGACGCGACATCAGTATAGCGAGAAGACAAAAATTGCCTAGCCCGTTCGTCGGTCAAAGTTCAGCGCAAGTGCAGCGCGCGACGCGCGCGTATCCAATGACTAACGCGAAGTGTCGAGCACACCGTCCAGCTTGCGATGCAATTCATCGAGCGCGCGCGACAGTTCGCGCTCGCGCACATGACGCTCGTCACGCAGCTGCTGCAATTCGTGTGCCAGATTGAGTGCGGCCAGCACCGCCACGCGATCCACCGCGGCCATGCGATTGCTGCCGCGCACCTCGCGCATCTTGCTGTCCAGCAACTTGGCGGCCGCCATCAGGCTGCTGCGCTCTTCCGGTTCCACGCCCACGGTGTATTCGCGGTCGAGGAGATGGACGCTGACCGGTTCGTTGCTCACGTGTGCTGCTCCAGGGACTTCAGGCGGCTGATCATGGCTTCGACACGCGAACGCGCCTGTTCGTTCTTGGCCAGCAACTGCGAGCGCTCTCCGCTCAACTGTTCCTGTTGATGGCGCAGGCTGCGGTTCTCCTCGGCCAGTTGCTGGCAACGTTCCGCCAGCGCGTCGATACGCCCGGAGAGTCGTCGGATCTGGTCGAGCAGCTCAGCGTTGTCCATGGCCGGCACGATAGGCAGGCCGGTGGTGGTGGTCAAGATGCCACCCGCATTCCCGAGCCCGGATAGTACTCGCGGATGAAGCGCAGGCACTCGTTGGGCTCCAGCGCGCGCGCCACCCAGTGGCCCTGGACCTCGTCGCAGCCGTGTTCGCGCAGGAACTCGTACTGGTCATAGGTCTCCACGCCTTCGGCCACGACTTTCAGCGCCAGCGACTGGCCCATGGTGATGATGGTGCTGGTGATGGCGGCATCGTCGCTGTCGTGGGTCAGGTCGTTGACGAACTCGCGGTCGATCTTCAGCGTCGTCAGCGGCAGCCGCTTCAGGTAGGCCAGCGAGGAATAACCGGTGCCAAAGTCGTCGATCGCCAGCGAAATCCCCAGCCGGCGACAGGCGCGCAGGGTGTCGGCGTTCTGTTCGGGGTTGGCCATGATCACGCTCTCGGTCAATTCCAGCTCCAGCCGGTTGGCCGGGATGCCGGTCTCGGCCAGCGTGCGCGCCACCACCGCCGGCAGATCACCGCGCTGCAATTGCATGGCCGAGATGTTGACGGCCACGGTCAGGTCTTCCAGGCCTTCGTCATGCCAGCCGCGCATGATCCGGCAGGCCTCGCGCAGCGCCCAGGCGCCAATCTCCAGAATCAGGCCCGATTCTTCCGCCAGCGGAATGAACTGGCCGGGCGAGACCATGCCGAATTCCGGACTGTCCCAGCGCATCAGGGCTTCCACCGCTGTCACCCGCTGCCGCGACAGGGCCAGGCGTGGCTGGAACACCAGCGACAACTCGTTGCGTTCCAGCGCGCGCCGCAGCGCGCTGGCCAGGATGGCGCGATGGCGGGTCTTCTCGTCCATCGATTCCGAGTACACCTGGTAGGTGTGCCGGCCCAGCGCCTTGGCCTGGTACATGGCGGTGTCGGCGTGCTTGAGCAGTTCGGTGGGCACCTGCGCGTGCTGCGGGTACAGGCTGATGCCGATCGAAGGCGACACCGACATCTCCAGCCGTTCGCCGAAATTCAGCGGCACCCGGAACGCCTCGATGATCTGCTGCGCCACCTGCTCGGCATCCTGCAGCGACTGGATGTCCTCCAGCACCACGGTGAACTCGTCGCCGCTCAGGCGCGCCACCGTGTGCTGGGCGCCCACGGTCTGCTGCACCCGCGACGCGGCCGCGCGCAGGATGCGATCGCCGGTGGCATGGCCAAGCGAATCGTTGATGTCCTTGAAGCGGTCCAGATCGATGAACAACACCGCCACATGCCCGCGTTCACGGCGTGCACGGACAATGGCGCGCGACAGCCGCTCCGACAGCAGCGAGCGGTTGGGCAGGCTGGTCAGGGTGTCGTAGTTGGCCAGGTAACGCAGTTCCTGTTCGGCGCGCTTCTGCTCGGTGATGTCGGTCAGCACCTGCACATAGAGCTGGCGCTCGCCGGACGCGTCCGGCACCACGTTGGTCTCGATGCGGCAGAGGATTTCCTCGTTGTCCTTGCGCCGCTTCCAGACTTCGCCGGACCAGTGGCCGGTGTGCAGCAGCTCGGCGTTCATGCGCTCGAAGAACGCTTCGTCATGCTGGTCGCTGTCGAGCAAGCGCGCCGGTTGGCCGATGACTTCATCTTCGCGATAGCCGGTGATGCGGGTGAAGGCCGGGTTGATGGTGATGAAGTGGTGCGCCCAGTCCAGCACCGCCACCGCCTCGTTCATGCTGCGCATGACCTCGCCGGCAATCCGGTGCTCGTACTCGGCATTGCGGCTGAGGGTGATGTCGCGGGCGGTGCCGGCGATGCGCACCGGTCGACCCTCGGCATCGCGATCCACCACCCGGCCGCGCGCGCGTACCCACACCCAGCGCCCGTTCTGGTTCATGTCCATGCGATGTTCGGACATGAACAGCGGCGCCTTGCCCTGCAGATGCAGGCGCAGACGGTCCATGACCAGCGGCATGTCATCGGCATGGATGGTGGGCACCTCGCCGTGGCGGGTGAACACGGTGATGTCCGGATTGTTGGCCGCGGTTTCGTCCACCCGCATCCGGTAGAGCTTGCGCTGGACCAGGTCGTAGTCCCAGAAGTGCTCGCCCGAGGCCCACAGCGCCAGCTTCAACCGCTCATCGCGCGCGCGCAGCGACTCGCTGCGCGTCGGCTCCAGCGGGGGGCGGCGCCCGTCCAGCCAGGGCCGCCAGTACCGGCGACTGGCGATCAGGCCGACGCCCAGCAGCACCGCCAGCGCCAGCAACAGCAATGGCAGGCGCGTGGACAGCGGTGCGGCGGGATGCACGGTGGCGGCAAACAAGGCAGGGAGCATGAAGGCGCGGCGGGCCGTCCGAAGCCTGGAAGCCGACGAGTGTAGGGGCGCGCGAACATGCACAACAAGCGGGTTGCGGGCTTTTCGTTGCTACACTTCGCGCTTGTCCTGCCGCGCCTGTGAATTGCGTTCTTTCATGTCCGAAGTGCCCAACGAACTCCCTACCTACGGCGAAATCGCCGCCGCCTCGCGCGGCTGGGATCTGGCCATCGAACCCGCCGAACTGCACGGCGCGCTGTGCGGCTGGCTGGCGGCGGGCGGCGAAGACCTGACGGCCTGGCCGGCGCGGGTGCTGGCCGATGACGAACTCCCCGTGCCCGCGTCCGGCAGCGATCTCGACCGCCTGCGCACCGTCAGCGCGGCGCAACTGGAAGATCGCAGCTTTGCCTTTGAACTGCTGCTGCCCGAGGCGGGCGCACCCACGGTTGAGCGCGCTGGCGCTTTGCTGGATTGGTGCCGCGGCTTCCTGGGCGGGTTTGGCCTGGCCGGTGGCAATGAATCGGGGCTGTCGGAAGAAGGCCGCGAAGCCCTGCAGGATCTGGCCCGCCTGGCGCAGGCCGCTCCGGAAGACGGCGACGAGGAAGAGGACCAGGACGCCCTGGCCGAGATTGAGGAATACGTGCGCGTGGCCGTGCTGCTGCTGCATGGCGACTGCGTGCTGGGGCCGCGTCACCGCAAACGGTTGAACTGATGAAGGCGCTGACCGGGCTGTCGGCGGCCGAGTTCGCCCGCCGGCGCAAGCAGCTGATGCGGATGGCCGGCAACGACGCCATCCTGGTCCTGCCCGCCGCGCCGGAGCGCGTGCGCAGCCACGATACCCACTGGCCGTTCCGGCAGGACTCGGACTTCTGGTACCTCAGCGGCTTCCCCGAACCGGAAGCGGTGCTGGTGCTGGTGCCCGGACGCCGCCATGGCGAAACCCTGCTGTTCTGCCGCGAACGCGATCCCGAGCGTGAAAGCTGGGACGGCCCGCGCGCCGGCCAGGAAGGCGCCGTGGCCGACTACGGCATGGACGACGCCTATCCGATCGAGGATCTCGACGAAATCCTGCCCGGCCTGCTGGAAGGGCGATCGCGGGTGTACTACCACTTCGGCCGCGACGCCGACTTCGATCTCAAGCTGATCGGCTGGGTCCGGCATGTCCGCGCGCAGGTGCGCCAGGGCAAGCAGCCGCCGCACGAATTCCTCGAACTGGGCCACCTGCTGCACGAGTTGCGACTGTTCAAGAGCAAGGACGAACTGAAACTGATGCAGCGCGCCGCCGACATCAGCGTGCAGGCGCATCAGGCTGCCTATCACGCGGCGCGCCCGGGCATCCGCGAATACGAACTGCAGGCGGACGTGGAGCGGGTGTTCCGCGCCAACGATGCGTGGCCTGCGTACGGCAGCATCGTCGGCGCCGGCAGCAATGCCTGCGTGCTGCACTACCGCGCCAACACCGCCACCGCGCGAAACGGCGATCTGGTGTTGATCGATGCGGGCGCCGAGTACCGCGGCTATGCCAGCGACATCACCCGCACATTTCCGGTCAATGGCCGCTTCAGTCCGGCGCAGCGCGCGCTGCATGATCTGGTGGGGCAGGCGCAGCAGGCCGCCCTGGCCAAGGCGCAGCCGGGCGTGCCGTACGAAGCCGGTCATGTGGCGGCGGTGGAAACGCTGACCGAGGGTCTGCTCAAGCTCGGATTGCTGAAAGGCTCACTGCAGAAGAACCTCGCCGAAGGCAGTTACCGTCGCTTCTACCGGCACAAGACCGGGCATTGGCTGGGCCTGGACGTGCACGATGTGGGCGAGTACCGCATCGACGGCGAATCGCGCCTGCTTGAACCGGGCATGGCGTTCACCATCGAGCCGGGGCTGTATGTCAGCGCGGATGACACCAGCGTTTCCGAGAAGTGGCGTGGCATTGGCATCCGCACGGAAGACGATGTGGTGATCACGGCAGACGGACATCGTATGTTGACCGATGGCTTGGCGCGTAGTGCTGATGAGATTGAAGAGGCGATGTCGGCGGGTCGCTGAGGCTGGCTGTGCGAAAAGCACGGGCCGATCGGCTACGGGCTAAAGGCGGGACCGGGCCCCTGGCGACAGCGTCTGGAACTTTTATCCCTTCGACCGGCAACTGTACGAGTAAGGGCTCCAGTCGCTGTCGCCAGGGGCCCGGACCCGCTCGGACAGATTTCCAGGCTGCGCATGGAAATCCCAAAGTTTGCTGACGCAAACTTCGGGCCCCGCTATGTGCCTCCGATCCCCCATTTGCGCCTGCGGCGCAAATCGCCCCCTTACCAAGGGGGCTGGCTTCCTTCGATGAGCTCCAGCAACCAACGGAGCGGCCGCTCCCGCTTCTCTGCTTTGCTCTTCGATCAGGCGACGGATTGTTTGGGGAGAGGGAGCAGGCCACGCGAAACAGGGATCGGATCGCTACTAGGCCACCATGTTTCAGATGAGGGAGCGTTTCCGAGCCCTGTTTCGCGTGGCCTGCTCCCTCTCACACTCACACCCAGCTGACGCTCAGGCTTCCGCAAACGCCGGCCGGGTCAGATTGACCGCATCACCTTCAGTGCACAGCACCTCGTCTTCGATACGGATACCGCCGTAAGGACGGAAGTGATCCACGCGCGACCAGTCCACGCTGTCGCCATGACCGTTCTGCTTCACCTCATTCAACAGCATGTCGATGAAGTACAGGCCCGGCTCGATCGTCACCACCATGCCCGGCTCCAGCACCCGGGTCATGCGCAGATAGGGATGGCCTGCGGGGCGCTCGATGCGTCCGCCGCGATCACTGGCGGCAAAGCCCGCCACGTCATGCACCTGCAGGCCAATCTGATGCCCCAGCCCATGCGGGAAGAACGCCGCGCTCACGCCGCTCGCCAATGCCGCTTCCGGCGACACCGTGATCACGCCGAAGTCCTTCAACACACCCATCAACTGCAGGTGCGCATCGATGTGCAGCTGCTTGTAGTCCACGCCAGCGCGCACTGCCTGGGCCAGCTGCAGCTGTACACCGTCGACCGCGTCGATCAACGCCTGGAACTCGCTGCCGGCATCGGCCGCGTAGCTGCGGGTGATGTCACTGGCGTAGCCGTGAAAGCTGGCGCCGGCATCAATCAGGAAGCTGCGTGAAGTGGCGGGCGCTTGCCGATCCAGTTCCATGTAGTGCAACACCGCGCCATGCTCGTTGAGCGCGATGATGTTGCCGTAGGGCAGTTCGTTGGCGTCCTGTTCCACCGCCGCGCAATAGGCCATGTTGATAGCAAACTCGCCGCGGCCCTGGCGGAACGCCGCCTCGGCGGCGCGATGGCCGCGCACGGCCAGGCGCTGGGCTTCGCGCATCAGGCGGATTTCATAGGCGGTCTTGAACGAGCGCTGGTACTCCAGGTACTGGATCACCGCTTCGGGATTGTTCGGCGTGTACGCGCCCAGTGCACTCTGCGGTTCGCCCAGGATCGCGCAGCGCGCGCTGGCCGTCGGCAGCAGGGCCAGCGCTTCTTCGGGTTTGCGGATGATGTGGATGTCGAAGTGATCCACCCACCAGCCGGCCGGCGCGTCCGGCACCACATGCCAGTAATCGAACGGCTGGAAGTAGATCACCTTGGGCCGCTGGCCGGGCGTGTACACCAGCCAGCTGTAGGGCAGGCGGGTCAGCGGCAACCAGGCCTTGAACTGCGGATTGACTGCGTAGGCATAGTCGCGATCATCAAACACCTGGTAATGCAGGCTGCCGCTGGGCACCAGCAGATGATCGAAGCCGCCGCGCGCCAGCGCCTCGTCGGCGCGGCGCTGCAGGATCGCCAGATGCTCGGCGTAGAGCGGCGCCAACTCGGTGGCGAGGGAAGCGGAAGCAGTCATGGCGGCAAGTCCGGTCGGACGAAAACGCCATTTTACCGGACCCGGCTCAGCCGGCGTTGACCCACTGACGCAGCGTCGCCAGCGGGGTCGGCTCGATGGTCAGGAAACGCAGGCCGGCAAAGGTCTGGCCGGGCGTGTTGGCCTGCGCCGACCACAGCAGGTGCGCGCCCACGTCAATCGGCATCTCGCGCCCAGCGGCGTCACGCACGTGGAAGCGCAGCTGGTAGATCGCATCGTCCTGCACCGGCACGCTGGCAATCAGCAACATGCCCGATTCGGAGACGTTGCCGAGCCGGCCAATCAGTTGATCGGTCAGCGTGTCCATCACGCCGATCGGTTCGGCCACGCTGCGGCGGCGGGCACGGCGGAAATCCTGGCTCATGCGCCGGCTCCTTCTTCGGCCGGCTTGCTCATGCCGGCCAGGTTGCGCAGGGCGCGCAGGGTGGCGTTCCAGGCGCGATCAATCAGGCGACCCTTGTCTTCGGTGACGATGTGCGCCTGGTTCTTGGCCATCATCATCGCCAGGCCATCGAGCGAGTGCTCACCCACGCGCTGGCCGCGCTGATTGACGAACAGGGCGTTGCCGGTCACCGGACTGAACCACGACAGGCGCTGGCGTTGCACATCGCCCTGCTGGTTGAGGACGAACTCGAACCAGGTGCCGAACGGCAGCGAGCGCAGGTAGTCGTAGCATTCCTGTTCCTTCGGCGTGCGCGGCGCGGCCGGCTTGCGTTTGACCAGGTTCTGCTCGCCCAGCCGCGCGCGCGCCTTCAGGCGTGCGGTCAGCTCGGTCTTGGAGCCGGCATCGTCGTCGACGTCGGCGCTGGACAGGCGCTTGGCGATCGCCTGCGCTTCGTCCTCGTGGTAGCCGACCTGCTGCAGCGCCTTCTCGATCTTGGCCGGCAGCTGCGCATCCTTCTGCGCGCCGGCATCGCCGGTGGTCGCCGCGACAATCTGCAAGGTGGTCTGCAGATGCTCGGCCCATTCGTCGGACTTCTCGCCCTGGCGCAACTGGGTCAGGGTGAGCACGTCGGCCCAGGCCTGGTTGAGCAGCGCCTGCACGAATCGCGGCGGCTGTGCTTCGGCCAGCGCGCTCTCGATGGTTTCGTTGGCGCGCTGTTTGGCGATCTCCAGGCGTTCCTTGCCGCGCGCGGCTTCCACCTGGCGACGTTCAGCCAGTTCGGCCTTGCGGGCCGCCGCCTGCAGGTGCCGCTGCACGTCCTGGTTGGCTTGTTCGAACACGGCTTCGTCGCCGTGGTAGTGCTTGACCACGAACTCCACGGCCTGGTGCAGGTGATGCAGCAGCTGCGGGTCCAGATCGTCTTCGCTCTGCCAGGTGGCGCCGGATTCGGCCACCGCATTGAGCAGTTCGCGTGCCGGATGCTGCGGACGCAGGAAGAACTGGCGATCCCGCAACGCCGCCTGCACCAGCGGCACCTGCAGGCGACCCAGCAGATCCGAGGCCGGTGCGTCGGCGCGCACTTCGCGTTCCATCTCGGTGTAGAGCAGGCCGAGCAGTTCGAAGGTGTCGGCGTCGGGACTGGCCAATGTGGCCTGCGCGCCATGTTGCTGGCGGGCGCGCGACAGCAGGGCCTGCTGGATGTCTTTCAGGTTGCGGCGCGGTTGATCCTTGCCGCGCGGTTGCGCCGGCGCGGCCTGCAGCGCGTCCAGGCTGGACAGCACGTCGGCGGTGGGCACCAGCTTGCGCGGCATTTCCACCGCGCCCGGCTTGCTCGCCGTCGCAATCGCGCCGGCTTCGCCCAGCCGCGCCGCGGCCGGGCCGCTGAAGCGCGCCATCGCCTTGCGGCGTGCAGCCAGCAATTGCTGCAGGCCCTCGAAATTGGGTTGCCCGTCTTCGCCGGTGGTCGCAGGCGCGGTGGGCGCAGCTTCCCCGCTGGCGGCAGCGGCACCGCCGGGCGCATCCGGCAACGGCGGCGGCTTGGGCAAATCCTTCAGATCCGGCACCGTCCAGGCCGACGGCGTGGACGGCCCGCGCCAGGCAGTGAGCGGTCGCTCGGCCGCGGTCTGCCCTTCCGGCCGGGTGCCGGCGCGCGGCGAAGTGCCGGGCGTATCCACCGAGCGCACGCGTCGCGGCGTGTAGACCAGGCCGGGCAGCACGCCTTCGCGCGAGAGGTATTGATTGAGGGTTTCGGCCCACTCGTGATAGTTGCCCATCACCTTGTGATCGAAGGTGCGATACAGCAGCAGCCGTTCTTCCAGTTCCAGCTCGAGGGTCGCGCCGGCCTGCTTGAGCATGCGGCACAGTGCCTGCGGACCGATCGGCAGGCGCTCGTTGTCGAAGGCGGGCGCACCGCCCAGCGCACCGAAGCGCTGGCCGAGCAGAAGCAGCGCGTGGGCGGCGCGGATTTCATGCCGGCGCGCAATGTCGCGCAGCACGATTTCCTCGTCCATCACATCGTCTTCGACCAGGGTCAGCGTGCGGAACTCGACTTTGCTCACCGGCGCCGATGATTCGCCGGGCGGGGTACGCACGCTGGCCAGTTCCGATTCCAGCGCAAAGATGAAATGCGGGACGAATTCGCCGCGGTTGCGCTGGAACGAATGCAGGTTGCTGAAGAATTCCGCCTGCCGGTTGTTGTTGCGCGCCTGCTCGGCCTGTTTGAACAAGGCCTGCTCGTACTCGGGCAGCATCGCATTCAAGGACTGCACCACGTCGGTGGCGATGTGCTCGAAGAAGCTGCGCAGGATTCGGCGCACGCGCGGCGGCAGCGCGGCGCTCGCGATGGTCGCCGGGGTTGCGGACAAGGGCGGTGTCGGTGCGGTCACGTGCGGTGGATCTCCCCTTTGGGGACCATTATCACATTTCGCGAAGCTTAGTCGGCGCCTTGTCGTGGACGGGTGAGCCCGGGGGACGAAAGGCGTTTTGTGTTGCGATGCAAGGTTCAGGCCAGAAACAGTTCGATCACGTCGTTGGTGAAGCGGCGACCCAGTTCGGTCGGTATCACCTGGCCATCGGCAGCCAGGTGTAGCCAGCCTTTCGCCTCTGCCTCGCGCAGTGGCATGGCAATGGCGTCGGCCGCCAGCCCGGTGCGCGCGCTGAAGTCGATCAGGCGGAAACCTTCGCGCAGGCGCAGGGTATTCAACATGTATTCGAACGGACGCTGCGCGGGCGCGATGGACTCGTCGCCGCCGATGGCTTCGACCGTGCCGGCCGTTTCCAGGTAACGGGTGGGATGCTTGATCTTCCAGCGCCGCTGGATCGACTGGTCGGCGCCCAGGCTGATCTTGCCGTGCGCGCCGGCGCCTATGCCCAGATAATCGCCAAAGCGCCAGTAGTTGAGGTTGTGCGCACATTGCCGGCCCGGCCGCGCATAGGCGCTGACTTCATAGTGATCAAAGCCCGCTGCCGCCAGCAACGCCTGGCAGTGCGCCTGCATGTCCCAGGCGTGATCGTCGTCCGGCAGGCCCTTGGGCGGGCGCGAGAAGAAGATCGTGTTGGGCTCCAGGGTCAGCTGGTAATGCGAGACGTGCGCCGGCTGCAAGGCAAAGGCGCGCTCCAGATCATGCTCGGCCATGGCCAGGGTCTGGCCGGGCAGGGCGTACATCAGATCCAGATTGAAATTGTCGAAGCCGGCGTCCTGCGCCAGCTTCACCGCCGCCTCGGCCTCGCGGCTGTCGTGGATGCGGCCCAGCCGCTGCAGGCAGCCATCGTCGAAGCTCTGGATGCCGAAGCTGATGCGATTGACGCCGGCCGCCAGATAGCGATCGAAGCGGCCGTGTTCGGCGGTGCCGGGATTGGTTTCCAGCGTCACTTCCAGGCCCGGCGCGAAGCGCAGACGCGCGGCTGCCGCCTGCAGGAAGCGATCGATGGCTTCCGGCGGAAACAGGCTGGGCGTGCCGCCGCCAAAGAACACCGAATGCACCGTGCGGCCCCACACCAGCGGCAAGTCCTGATCCAGATCGCGGATCAGCGCGTCGATGTAGTCCTCGAACGGCAGCGCGCCTTTGCCCTGGTGCGAGTTGAAGTCGCAGTAGGGACATTTGCGCACGCACCACGGCAGGTGCACGTACAGCGACAGGGGCGGTGGGATCAGCATGCGGCGGCGGTGTCGATCAGGCGCGCGCAGCCAGCCGCTGCTTGAGCGCGGCCAGCGCCTGGCCGCGATGGCTCAGGCCATTCTTGAGCGGCAGCGGCATTTCGGCGGCGGACTGGCCATGCACGGGATCCAGGAACACCGGATCGTAGCCATGGCCACCCTGGCCCTGGCGCGCGTGCAGGATGCGGCCCTGCCATTGTCCTTCGACAATCAGCGGCTGCGGATCGCCGGCATGGTGGAGCAGCACCAGCACGCAATAGAAATGCGCGCCGCGTTGTGCGTCGGGTACTTCGCGCAAGGCTTCCAGCAGTTTGTCGATGTTGCGGCTGGCATTGCCATGCTCGCCGGCGTAGCGCGCCGAATACAGCCCGGGCGCGCCGTCGAGCGCATCCACGCAGATGCCCGAGTCGTCGGCCAGCGCCGGCAGGCCGGTCAGGCGTGCGGCGTGGCGCGCCTTGATGATGGCGTTTTCGACAAAGGTCGCGCCGGTTTCCTCGGCGTCGTCCACGCCCAGGTCGCTCTGCGCGATCAGCTCGATGCCGGTATCGGCCAGCAGTTCGCGCAGTTCTTCAAGCTTGCCGGCGTTGGAGGAAGCCAGGACCAGTTTCAAGGCGGGGGAGCTCCAGTCAGGGGAGGTCAGGACGCGGGTTGCAGCAGGTCCCAGCGGTTGCCGTAGGCATCGCGGAATACCGCGACGGTGGCGTAGCTTTCGTGGCGCGGGGCTTCCAGGAACTCCACCCCGGCCGCGACCATGCGCGCATGGTCGCGGGCGAAATCGTCGGTATGCAGGAAGAAGCCGACCCGGCCTCCGGTCTGGTCGCCGATGCGTGCCCTCTGCGCCGCATCGCTGGCCTGCGCCAGCAGCAGGCCGGTCTCGCGCGAACCCGGAGGCGCCACGCGCACCCAGCGCTTGCCGTTGCCCAGGTCGGTGTCTTCACGCAACTCGAAGCCCAGCGCGCCGGTGTAGTGGGCGATGGCGCGATCGTAATCGTCCACCAGCACGGTAATCAGGGCGAGCGTCTGCGACATGCTGGCTCAGCGACCCAGCGCCTCGTTCTGCGCGGCAAACAGTTCGCGCGCGCCCTTCTCGCCCAGCGCCAGCAGGGCATCCAGCTCGTCGCGGCGGAACGCATGGCCTTCGGCGGTGCCCTGCAGTTCGATGAAGCCGCCGCCATCGTTCATCACGATGTTCATGTCGGTATCGCAATCGCTGTCTTCGGCGTAGTCCAGATCCAGCACGGGCTGGCCGCGGTAGATGCCGGCGGAGACCGCGGCGACCGCGCCCACCACCACCTCGCGCTTGATTTCGCCGCGCTGGCGCAGCCAGTTCACCGCATCCACCAGGGCTACATAGGCGCCGGTGATCGCGGCGGTGCGGGTGCCGCCATCGGCCTGCAGCACATCGCAATCCAGGGTGATGGTGCGTTCGCCCAGCGCCGAACGATCCACGCAGGCGCGCAGGGCGCGGCCAATCAGGCGCTGGATCTCCAGGGTGCGGCCACCCTGCTTGCCGCGCGCGGCTTCGCGATCGCTGCGCGTGTGGGTGGATCGAGGCAGCATGCCGTATTCGGCGGTGACCCAGCCTTCGCCCTTGCCGCGCAGGAAGGCCGGCACCTTGTTGTCCACGCTGGCCGTGCACAGCACGCGCGTCTCGCCGAAACAGATCAGCACCGAGCCTTCCGCATGGCGGGTGAAGGCGCGCTCAATCCGCACCGGGCGCATCTGATCGGGGAGACGGCCGCTGGGACGCGGTGAAACGACGGGGGTCTGGCTCATGCGGGATTCGTGCGCTGGTTCGCGGCGCGCTAGGGTACCATTCGCGCCTTCCCACTTCCCGCCCGGACCACCCATGATCCGCAGCATGACCGCCTTTGCGACGGTTGAACGCGCCACCGACGCCGGCACGCTCAACGGCGAACTGCGCGCGGTCAACCACCGCTTCCTGGAGTTGGGCGTGCGTCTGCCCGAGGAGCTGCGCGGACTGGAACCGGCACTGCGCGAGCGGATCAGCGCGCGCGTATCGCGCGGCAAGCTCGATTTCACCCTGCGCCTGCGCGCGCCCGAGGGTAGTGGCCATCTGCAGGTCAATGCCGGGCTGGTGGATCAGCTGGCTGGCCTGGCGGCGGACCTGGGCGGGCGTTTCCCGGGGCTGCGCACCGATCTGGGCGAGCTGCTGCAGTTTCCCGGCGTATTGCAGAGCCGCCTGGGTGATCCGGCGGTCCTGCAGACCGAAGCCCTGGCCCTGGTCGACACGCTGGTGGAGCAATTCCTGTCCTCGCGTGAACGCGAAGGCCAGAAGCTGGCCGCCGCCATCCAGGAGCGGGTGGATGGCATCGCCGCGCGCGCAGCCGAGGTGCGCGAGTTGATTCCGCTGATTCGCGCCGGCCAGCGGCAGAAGCTGGAAGCACGCCTGGCCGACCTGAGCCAGCCCGGCGATCCCGGCCGGCTGGAACAGGAACTGGTGCTGTGGCTGCAGAAGCTGGACGTGGACGAGGAACTGGATCGCCTGGACAGCCACATCAAGGAAATCCGCCGCGTGTTCAAGCAGACCGAACCGGTCGGGCGCCGGCTGGATTTCCTGCTGCAGGAATTCAACCGCGAAGCCAACACCCTGGGCTCCAAGTCGGTGGATACCCGCACCACCAACCTGGCGGTGGAACTGAAAGTGCTGATCGACCAGATTCGCGAACAAGTGCAGAACATCGAATGAGCCGCCGGGGCACTCTCTATATCGTCGCCGCGCCGTCGGGCGCAGGCAAAAGCAGCATCGTCAATGCGGTGCTGGCGCGTGACGAGGAAATCGCCCTGTCGATTTCCTTCACCTCGCGCGCGCCGCGCCCGGGTGAGCGGCATGCACAGCACTACCACTTCATTGCCGCCGATGAATTCAAGGCCATGATCAAGGCCGGGGATTTCTTCGAGTACGCGCTGGTCCATGGCGACTGGAAGGGCACCGCCCGCCAGTCGGTGGAACCCCAGCTCAGCGCCGGCAAGGACGTGCTGCTGGAAATCGACTGGCAAGGCGCGCGCCAGGTGCGCGAGAAGGTGCCGGACGCGGTCAGCGTGTTCATCCTGCCGCCTTCGCGCGACGCCCTGGAGCAGCGCATGCACGCGCGCGGCCAGGACAGCGAAGAGGTGATCCAGCTGCGCTTGGCGGCGGCGCAGGAGGAAATGTCCCACTACGGCGAGTTCGACTACGTCATCGTCAACGACGTCTTCGAGACCGCCTGCGCGCAGATGCATGCCATCTTCACCGCCAGCCGCCTGCGCCGCGAGGCCCAGGAACAACGGCACGGCGACCTGATCCGGGCATTGCTGGCGGAATAGGCCGCAGGAGGGGCTTCAGCCCCGACCCCGCGAGCTGGCCGGTAGTCCAAGCCCTTGATTCACAAGGAAAGGCTTGCATCTCCAGGGTCCAGCGCCTACAATCCGCGACCCTTTCCGTTTACATCGCGCGGCCGTCTGGTCGCCGGGAGCCCGCATGGCCCGCATCACCGTCGAAGATTGCCTGGAAGTCGTCAACAACCGTTTTGACCTGGTCACGATGGCCGCCAAGCGCGCCCGCCAGCTCGCCAACGGTGTGGAACCGACCATCGACAACAGCGAGAGCGGCGACAAGCCGACCGTGCTGGCGCTGCGCGAGATTGCCGCCCGCAAGATCGACAACGATCTGATTGATCGCGTCGAGAAGGCAGAGCGTGAACGCGCCGAGCGTGAAGCGCTGGAATGGGCTGCCGCCGAAGTGGTCGCCGACGAAGACATGTCCAAGGGCGACGACTGATTCCCGATGCTTGCGCCCGCTGCCGGCGCATTCGCAAAAAGCCCGCGCAAGCGGGCTTTTTTGTTGCCCACTGCGGTGATGTGAGTTTGCCGTCCTGCGGCGTCTGCACTAGATTGGCGGCATGAACCCAGGCCGCTCCGCCAAGGCACTCCGCAATGCCGCCGCCACCCCCGGCGACGGCATTCCGGACTACCTCGTCCAATTCGAAAAATCCGCGCGCTACCTGCCCAAGGATCAGCTGCCGCTGCTGCGCCGCGCCTGGGAAGTGGGGGCCGCCGCGCACGCCGGCCAGACCCGCAAATCCGGCGAGGACTACATCACCCATCCAGTGGCCGTGGCCGGCGTACTGGCCGAACTGGGCATGGATGCCGAGACGCTGATCGCGGCGATCCTGCACGACACCATCGAAGACACGCCGCTGACGCGCGAGGGCATCGCCGCCGAGTTCGGCGAGTCGGTGGCCGAACTGGTCGATGGCGTCACCAAGCTGGACAAGCTCAAGTTCCGCGATCGCAAGGAGGCCGCGGCCGAAAGCTTCCGCAAGATGCTGCTGGCCATGTCACGCGACTTGCGCGTGATCATGATCAAGCTGGCCGATCGCCTGCACAACATGCGCACGCTGGGCGCGCAGAGCGCCGAAGCGCGCCAGCGCATCGCCCGCGAAACGCTGGAAATCTACGCCCCCATCGCCCAGCGCCTGGGCATGAACCTGGTCAAGTCCGAGTTGCAGGATCTCGGCTTCCGCGCGCTGCATCCGTGGCGCCACGCGGTGATCGACAAGCACATCCGCAGCCAGCCGGTGATGCGGCGCGAATCGATGGCGCAGATCGAGGCGCACCTGTCGCAGCGCCTGACCAAGGAAGGCCTGGAACATCGGCTGGTCAGCCGCATCAAAACCCCCTGGAGCATCTACAACAAGATGCAGGGCGAAGGCAAAAGCTTCGACCAGGTGATGGACGTGTTCGGCTTCCGCGTGGTCGTGGAGTCGGTACCGGCCTGCTACCACGCACTCGGCGCGGTGCATGCGCAGTACAAGCCGCTGGACGGACGCTTCCGCGACTTCATCGCCATTCCCAAGGCCAACGGCTACCAGTCGCTGCACACGGTGTTGTTCGGCCCGTACGGCTCGCCGATCGAGGTGCAGATCCGCACCACCGAAATGGATCTGATCGCCGAGCGCGGCATCGCCGCGCACTGGACCTACAAGTACGGCATCGACGCGCCCAACAGCGCGCAGAACCGCGCGCATGCGTGGATCTCGGAGCTGATCGACAACCAGCGCGCGGCCGGTTCCTCGCTGGAGTTCCTCGACAACGTCAAGGTCGATCTGTTCCCGGACGAGGTCTACCTGTTCACGCCCAAGGGCAAGATTCTTTCCTTGCCGCGCAACTCCACCGCGCTGGATTTCGCCTACGCGGTGCACACCGACGTCGGCAACCAGGCGGTGGCCTCGCGCGTGGACAAGCGGCTGGTGCCGCTGCGCACCAAGCTGGCCAGTGGCCAGAGCGTTGAGATCATCACCGCCAAGTCGGCCGCGCCCAAACCGCAGTGGCTGGAGTTTGTGGTCACCAGCAAGGCGCGCACGGCGATTCGCCACCAGCTCAAGCAGCTGGAACACGAAGACGCCGTGCAACTGGGCCACCGCATGCTCGATCGCGCGCTGGAGGAACTGGACAGCTCGCTGGAAAAACTGCCGCAGCAGCGCCTCGACGCCTTCATGGCCGAACACCGCTATCCGCGGCTGGAAGCTTTCCTGGCCGATGTGGCGCTGGGCAACTGGATGCCCGCGCAGGCGGCGCAGGCGCTCACCGCCTATGCGGAACTGCGCAGCGGCGGACACTCGCGCCATTCGCAGGAAAAGATCCTGATCAATGGCACCCAGCGCGGCGTGGTCAGTTTCGCCAACTGCTGCCAGCCGATTCCCGGCGACGAGATCATGGGCTACCACACGGCCGGCAAGGGCATCGTGGTGCACCGCATGGATTGCCCCAACGTGGTGGAGTTCCGCAAGTCGCCCGAACGCTGGGTGCCGATCGCCTGGGACGCCAGCGTCACCGGCGACTACGACGCCTCGCTGTTGATCGATGTGGAAAACCGCCCCGGCGTGCTCGCCCAGGTGGCGGCGGCGGTGGCCAAGAGCCAATCCAACATCGAGCGGGTGGAATACCTGGAACGCGACATCAACGTGGCGGTGCTGCGCTTCTCCATCCAGGTGCGCGACCGCAATCACCTGGCCGAGGTGATGCGTCGCCTGCGCCGCTTGAATGTCGTGCACGGTGTCCGCCGCCAGTAACCGGCGGCGTCACCCGCGTCATGAACCGTCGCGCGGCAGCGCGTACTCGCTCACCACCACGCCTTGCGGATAGTGCTGCAGGGAGCGCAGTTCCAGAGCCGTGGCGCGCAGGGCCGCTGGCGTGAACGAGCGCCCGGCGCCAATCAGCACCGGCACGCTGCGCAGGCGCAGCACATCCACTTCGCCCGCCGCCAGCAAGGCATCCGCCAGGGTCAGGCTGCCCCAGACGATGATGTCGCCGGCCACCTGGCCGCGCAGCACACGCAGCGAAGCCACACCGTCACCGCGCAGTACGCCGGCGCTGTCTCCTTTCGTGCCCCACGGCGCCTGCGCGAGCGTGTTGGAAACCACGTATTTGGGAATCGTGTTGAGGGGAACGGCCACCGGCTCCTTCGCCGGATCGGCCTCCGGCCAGTAGTCGGAAAACATGCCGTAGGTGACGCGGCCCAGCACGATCGCTTTCACGCCTTGCAGCAGGCGCAACTGCTCACTGTCGGCTTCGTTGATGGCTTGCGCGTTGACGAAAAAGTCGATGCCGCCATCGGCGTCCGCCGCATAGCCGTCCACGCTGATGATCTGCTCCACGATGACGCGACCCATGGCCTTGCTCCCGAGTGATGTACCGGTACGACGAACCAGCGGGCCGCGAATCGACATCTACTTGGAGTGACCGCGCAGGGATGGCGCCGCCGATGGCCTCCACCAGCGCTAGAATGCGGGCCTTTCTCGACAGGAGTGCGCCATGAGCCGCCAGATCATCCATACCGAGCAGGCGCCCGCCGCCATCGGCCCGTACTCGCAGGCCGTGCGCGCCGGCAACACCGTGTACTTCTCCGGCCAGATCCCGCTGGACCCGGCCACCGGCAACATCGTCGATGGCGACATCGATGCGCAGGCACGGCGCGCTTTCGACAATCTCAAGGCCGTCGCCGAAGCCGCGGGTGGTTCACTCGATCAGATCGTGCGCCTGGGCCTGTACCTGACCGACCTGGGCGAATTCGCCAAGGTCAATGCAGTGATGCAGGATTATTTCAAGGCGCCGTTCCCGGCGCGCTCGACCATTGAAGTGTCGGGCCTGCCCAAGGGTGCGGGCTTTGAAGTCGACGCGGTGATGGTACTCGACTGACCTCGCTCGCTTGAGCGTGGCCCCGTGCCCGGTGCCACGCCTCAGGTCATCCGGTCGCGCGCCTCGCTGGGCGTGTTGCCGGTCCAGCGCTTGAAGGCGCGACGGAACTCGCGCACATCGTTGAAGCCCAACTGTGCGCCGACATGGGCGATGGTCAGATCGCGGTCCTGCAGCAGCACCAAGGCGCGCTCCGTGCGCACGCGATCATGGATGTCGGTGAAGCGCTGGCCTTCGTCGGCCAGCTGGCGGCGCAGCGTGCGCTCACTCAAATGCAGTGACGTGGCGATCTCGGTCATCTGCGGGTTTTCGCGCAGGCGTGGACGCAGTTGTCGTTCCACTGCCGCAGTGGTTTCGCCCGACGCCGCGGCCGCCGCCAACTGCGCCTGGCACATCGCCAGCGCCTGCTGCGAGCCGACCGGGTTGTAGTTGGCAAAGGGCAGGGTGAGCCAGCGTCGATCCACCAGCATGCGGTTCTGCGCCTGGTTGAAGTACACGTCGCAGTCGAACATCTGCGCATAGCGATACGCATAGGTCGGCGGCGGATAGGTCAGGTCCACGCGCAGCGGATGGAATTCCGGACCGGCAAGTTCGCGCGCCAGCATCAGCACGCTGGAAAACAATTCCTCGCACAGGAACGGCAGGATCTCCGGCATCTCCAGCGGCGTCGTCGCGACCAGCGTCACTGCTTCGCTTTCGTGCTGCACCAGCTGCAGATCCATCAGCGGACCCAGGTTGCGCTGGTAGGTCAGGCCAATGCTGACCGCTTCGCCAAAGTTCGGCGCCATCCGCATGGCCAGGCCGAGCAGACCAAAGTTGCTGCCGTTCTGCGCACCGCCGATGGTCAGACCGACATCGTCCATCGGCAACGTGGGCAGGGCGCGGCGAATCACCTCGGTGGCCTGGCGATAGGACACGCGCGCCTGCGGATCCTGGATCTCGCGCGGCGTCAGCCGCAGACCTGTGAACCAGGTCTCGCAATTCACTCCGAATTCGCCCGCCAGCAACACCAGGCTGCACAGCATGTTGGTGGGCAGGTTGGCGATCGATAGCCGATTGCTCCCCAATAGTCCCAATTTACGTCGCATGCCAGCCCTCCAGCTTGACCGCTTTCCCCCCCCTAGTATGCCGCTACGGCCCTCCTTTGTGAGAGGCCACACGACAAGACTTTCACTTACAGATTTCAGATGCGCCGGCGTATGGCTGGCGTCGGTCGCCAAACACTCGTGGGGAGAACGAATTGAAGCAGCGGACGGTACTGATGGCGGGCCTGGCATTGGCCCTGGTGGGGTGCAAGCCCGCGACCGACGAGACGACCCCGGCCAATCCGGCCAACCAGGACTTCGCGCAGAAGCTGCATGAGCGCCTGCTCGACGCCAAGCCCGGCGATGTCATCGAGATTCCCGCCGGCAAGTACCAGTTCGATCGCAGCCTGACCCTGCGCGCCAGCGGGGTGACCATCAAGGGCGCCGGCATGGAGCAGACCGTGCTCAGCTTCAAGGGCCAGAAGGCCGGTGCCGAAGGCCTGCTGGTGAACGGCGACAACTTCACCATCGAAGACCTGACCATCGAGGATTCCAAGGGCGATGGCCTGAAGATCAGCGAGTCGGAAAACATCACCATCCGCAAGGTCAAGGTGCAGTGGACCGGCGGGTCGAGCACGAAGAACGGCGCCTACGGCCTGTACCCGGTGCTGACCAAGAACGTGCTGATTGAAGATTCCATCTCCATTGGCGCATCCGACGCCGGCATCTACGTGGGCCAGTCCGACGGCGTGATCGTGCGTCGCAGCCGCGCCGAACAGAACGTGGCCGGCATCGAGATCGAAAACACCATCAACGCCGACGTCTACGACAACGTCGCCACCGGCAACACCGGCGGCATCCTGGTGTTCAACATGCCGGGTCTGTCGCAGCAGGGCGGCAGGATCCGCGTGTTCAACAACAAGGTGCTGGCCAACAACCACGAGAACTTCGGCGCCAAGGGCACGCCGGTGGCCAGCGTGCCGGCCGGTTCGGGCGTGGTGATCAACTCCAACGACGACATCGAAGTCTTCAACAACGAAATCCGCGACAACGCCACCGCCAACATCATCGTCTCCAGCGTGTACTCCACCGGCTACAAGGATTCGAGCAAGTCCGAGACCTTCGATCCCTATCCGGAGCGCATCTACATCCACGACAACACCTTGTCCGGCGGCGGTGACTCGCCGGATGGCCTGGACCTGAAGGCGCTCAAGACCACGCAGTATGGTTTGACCGGCAGCTTCCCCGACGTACTGTGGGATGGCTACTACAACAAGGATCGGCAGGTGGATGGCAAGCCGCGCGGTCCGGAAATCTGCCTGCAGGGCGTGAGCGGCGTACTCAATGCCGACGGCCCCGGCGGCTACAAGAATCCGAGCCAGGACAGCAAGCCCTACGCATGCACGCTGCCGGCCTTGCCGGCGGTGGATTTGAAGCGGGGTTGAGTTCGATGCGGAAAGTCAGAACCGTGGCGATGCTGATCGTCGCCGCGTTGCTCGCAGGGTGCGGTGGCCCCGCACCCGTGAAGTTCATCGCCGATGGCCAGCCGGCCAAGCTCAGCGACTGGCACGTGCTGCGCATTGAAGACGGCAAGCTGCGCTTGAACGAAGGCGTATCGCCCTACGATCTCAACACGCCCTTGTTCAGCGACTACGCGCACAAGCTGCGCACGATCTGGATGCCCAAGGGCGCATCGGCCAAGTATTCGGCCGATGCTGCCTTCGACTTCCCGGTCGGCACCATCATCAGCAAGACCTTCTACTACCCGCTGCCGGCAGGGCAGGGCTGGGATGGCAAGTCGGTCGCACGCACCTCGCCCGCCGCCAGCGTGATGGAGCAGGAATCGCTGGACCTGTCCAAGGTGCGGCTGATCGAAACGCGCCTGCTGGTCCGTCGCGAGAACGGCTGGGTCGCGATGCCGTATGTCTGGAACGCCGATCAGAGCGAAGCCGAACTCAAGCGCACCGGTGATTTGATCAGCCTGGAGCTGGTGGACGCCGATGGCCAGCGCGAGCAAGCGTCGTACCAGGTGCCGGATCAGAACCAGTGCGCCGGTTGCCACATGACCGACAACCGCTCGCGCCAGCTGTCGCCGATCGGTCCCAAGGCGCGCCACCTCAATCGCGATCTCGACTATGTCGGCGGACGCGAGAACCAGATCGCGCACCTGAGCCGCATCGGCTACCTGCAGGGCGCTCCCGCGCCGGCGCAGGCGCCGCGCGCGGCCGACTGGCAGGACGAAGCACACGCCAGCCTGGACGCCCGCGCGCGTGCCTACCTGGACGTGAACTGCGGTCATTGCCATAGCCCCAAGGGGCCGGCGATCACCTCGGGCCTGTGGCTGGATGCGCACACGCAGGATCGCCTCAAGTTGGGCTTCTGCAAGCAACCGATCGCCGCCGGCAAGGGCACCGGCAACCGCCGCCACGATATCGAGCCTGGCAAGCCGGATGAATCCATCCTCAGCTTCCGCATGGACAGCGCCGATCCGGCGGTGATGATGCCGGAGCTGGGACGTTCGGTGATCCATCGCGAAGGCGTGGCCCTGATCAATGCCTGGATACGCGAACAACAAGGCAGCTGTGACGGCGAGGCGCCAGGCGGCGCCATTGCCGCCGCACGCTGACACATTCAATAAGAACGCTTCGGGGAGGGAGTATGAAATTGAATCAACGGAATCTGGTGATCGGCCTGCGTCGGGCCTTGTTGGCAAGCATGGTGCTGGGCGCCAGCGGTGCGGCCTTGGCGCAGACGGCTCCGGCCGCCGCGCCGGACGAGGCCACCACGCTGGACACCATCAAGGTGACCGCGCAGAGCCGCGAGCAGGAACTGAAGGACGTGCCGATCGCGATCAGCGTGATCAATGCCGACCTGATCGACGACGTGGCCGCCACCGACATCGGCGACCTGGACATGTTCGTGCCCGGCCTGGACGTGGGCAGCGACAGCCCGACCCAGCCGCGCTATGCGATCCGCGGCATCTCCACCGGCGACTTCGGCATCGGCACCGACCCGGCGGTCGGCGTCTACATCGACGGCGTCTACTCGGCGCGTACCGGCGGCGCCATGCTCGCCTTCAACGACATCGAACGCATCGAAGTGCTGAAGGGCCCGCAAGGCACCCTGTTCGGTCGCAACAGCGCCGCCGGCGCCGTCTCGATCATCACCAACAAGCCCAGCAACGTCGCCGAAGGCAACGCGCGCGTGCGCATCGGCGAAGACGGCCGTCGCTACATGAGCGGTCTGTTCAACGTGCCGGTGGGCGAGCGCAACGCATTCCGCTTCAGCGCGCTGTCCAACCACAGCGATGGCTGGATGAGCGATGCGGCCAGTGGCCAGAAGCTCAACCCGCAGGACACCTGGGCGCTGAAGGCGGCCTGGCGTTCGGAGCTGGGCGAGTCCACTACGCTCAACCTGTCCTGGGATTACGAAGACATCGATCAGTTGGCGCGTCCGGCGGTGGGCCTGGTCGCACTGGATCCGTACCCGGCCACCGCGCCGTACCCGGCGGACGGCAACACCTACCTCAATCCGCTCAAGGCGCCGGTCTACAACGACGTCCGCCAGAACGAGGAATCGCGCACCTTCAACGGCCTGACCCTGCAGATCGATCACGCGTTCCCCTGGGGCAGCCTGCAGTCGACCACGGCGTTCCGCGATTTCGATACCGAGAACCGCGAGGACGAAGACGGCACCAACCGCATCAACCTGTATTTCGACACCGCCAACATCGAGAGCAACCGCAGCTATTACCAGGAGTTCAAGTTCTCCGGGGTCAGCGGCAGCCTGGATTGGGTGGCCGGCGCGTCGTGGTTCAAGGAGGACGCGGATCAGACCAGCGAGACCAACCTGTTCACCGACAGCATCGGCACGGCCATGGGCAACCTGCCGGCCTACGGCGGCGTCAACGCCTTCGCCATGCTCGACCAGATCCTGGAAGGCGCCGGCCTGCCGCTGCGCATGCAGGGCCACCAGTGGAAGGAGAGCATGGTCAACCACGGCAAGGCCGAGGCCTATGCGGCGTTTGGCGACGTGATCTGGCATGCCAGTGATCGCCTCAACGTGACCTTTGGTCTGCGCGTCACCCATGACCGCAAGGAATTCTCCTGGTTCAACGGTCCGCGCGATGCGCAGACTCTGGACGCCACCATCGCCATGCTCGACGCCGCCGGCTTCTGGCAGATGATCGGGCTGGACCCGGCGATGTTCATGCAGGACTTCGTGTTCGCCTTCGGTGAACTGGAAGGCGTCAAGACCAAGCGCAAGGACAGCTGGACCGATGTCAGCCCGCGCTTCGTGATCGACTACGCGCTCAATGACAACACCATGGTGTTCGGCTCGCTGGCCAAGGGCTACAAGGCCGGCGGCTTCAACAGCGTGCAGCCGCTGTCGGAGTTCGACAACGAAGACGTCTGGAACGCCGAGTTCGGCATCAAGACCGTATTCCCGGAACAGAAGCTCTCGCTTAACGCCTCCACCTACTACTACCTGTACCAGGATCGCCAGGCCATCAGCCTGGACTTGAACACCGCCGGCAGCGGCGTGCCGCGCTACATCACCGACACCAGCGACATGGAAGCCTGGGGCGTGGACGTGGACCTGCAGTGGCGACCCATCCAGGGCCTGGATCTGACCCTGGGCGCGGCGTTCATCGACGCCACCTACAAGAACGGTGACAGCAACGGCCGCGATCTGAGCGGGGATCCCACCGGTGAACCCTATCTGTCGGCCACCGCCGGCGTGGGCTACACCTGGCTGATCAACGACGGCGGCGACGTGCGGTTCTCGTTGCAGCATGCTTACCGCGGCGAGTCGCGCTGCAATTCCGATTCCGGCGTGCAGGGCGACTGCAACCGCTACCCGGCCTTCAGCGTGGGCGAGGCGCAGCACCGCACCGACGTGCGCGTGCAGTGGACTGCGCAGAGCGGCCATTGGGGCATGGGCCTGTACGGCAACAACGTGTTCGACGAGCGTTACGTGGTGGGCATCAACAACATCTCCGCGTCCGTGCTGGGCACACCTTTCGCCACCATCTCCGCCCCGCGCGAAATTGGTGTCGAACTCAACGCGAAGTTCTGAGCATGCTGATCGCCCCCGGGGTTCCCGGGGGCGATTTTTCGCGAGGTCCGCTCCCGCACCCCCGAACACTGGTGTTTTCACCTGTCGACCCGTCATGCTTTGCGCATGTCGCATCCGAGTACCCGGGCCGAAGAGGCGGCCCGCCAGCCGATAACCTCGCTGAAAGGCGTCGGCGAGCGCGTGGCCGAAAAGCTGGCGGCGCGCGGGCTGCTCAGCCTGCAGGACCTGTGGCTGCACCTGCCACTGCGTTACGAGGATCGCACCGCGCTGACCCCGATCCGCCTGCTGCAGCCCGGGGTGCCCGCGCAGGTTGAAGGGCGGGTGGAAGCGGTCGAGCGCGGGTTTCGCTATCGCCCCATGTTGCGGGTGGCGGTGGGCGACGACTCCCATGCCACCGTGGTGCTGCGCTTCTTCCATTTCCGTGCGGCGCAGGTGGCGCAGTTCGCGCCGGGCACGCGCGTACGTTGCTACGGCACGCCCAAGCCGGGCCAGCGCGGCCTGGAAATCGTCCATCCCAGCTATCGCGTGCTGGACGAGGACGACGACGCGGCGCTGGGTGATGCGCTGGATCCGATTTATCCCGCTGTCGACGGTGTCGGCCCGGCCAGCCTGCGCAAGCTGATCAGCCAGGCGCTGGACCGCCTGCCCGACGATGACAGCCTGGAGCTGCTGCCGCCCGAACTGCTGCGCGAACTGGCCTTGCCTTCCCTGCGCGAAGCCCTGCTGACCATGCATCGCCCGCCGCGCGATGCCGACCTGGCCGCCTTGAGCCAGGGCCAGCACCCGGCCCAGCGCAGGCTGGCGCTGGAAGAATTGCTGGCCCATCACCTGAGTCTGCGCCGCCAGCGCATCGCCTTGCAGAAGCATCGCGCGCCTGCGCTCGCCGGCCCGGGCAAACTGGCCAAACAGTTGCTGGCGAGCCTGCCGTTCCGCCTGACCGGCGCGCAGCAGCGTGTGTTCGAGCAGGTTCGCGCCGACCTGCGCCAGCCTTCGCCCATGCTGCGGCTGGTGCAGGGCGACGTCGGCAGCGGCAAGACCGTGGTCGCCGCCCTGGCCGCCATGCTGGCGGTGGAGAAGGGCAAGCAGGCCGCGCTGGCCGCGCCGACCGAACTGCTGGCCGAGCAGCATCTGGTCAATCTGCGCCATTGGCTGGAACCGCTGGGCATCCGCGTGGCCTGGCTGGCCGGCAAGGTCACCGGCAAGGCGCGCGCGGCGGTGCTGGAGGAGGTGGCGTCCGGCCAGGCGCAGGTGGTGGTGGGCACGCATGCCTTGATGCAGGAGGCGGTGACATTCCGCGATCTGGCGCTGGCCATCGTCGATGAGCAGCACCGCTTTGGCGTCCATCAGCGCCTGGCGTTGCGCGACAAGGGCGCGCAGGGCCAGGCCGTGCCGCATCAGCTGGTGATGACCGCCACCCCGATTCCGCGCACGCTGGCCATGGCTGCCTATGCCGACCTGGACGTGTCGGCCATCGATGAGTTGCCACCCGGCCGCACACCGGTGCAGACCGTGGCCTTCAGCGCCGAACGTCGCCCGGAACTGATCGAGCGCATCCGCGCCGCCTGCGCCGAGGGCCGGCAGGCCTACTGGGTCTGCACGCTGATCGATGACAGCGACGAAGTCATCGCGCAGGCCGCGCAGACCACCTACGAACAACTGTCGGCGGCGCTGCCGGAACTGCGCATCGCCCTCGTGCACGGACGCATGAAGGCGGCGGAGAAGCAGGCCGCGATGCGCGCCTTCAAGCAGGGCGAAACCCAATTGCTGGTCGCCACCACGGTGATCGAAGTCGGCGTGGACGTACCCAACGCCTCGCTGATGATCATCGAAAACGCCGAGCGCCTGGGCCTGGCGCAGCTGCATCAGTTGCGCGGACGGGTGGGGCGCGGTGCGACGGCATCCAGTTGCGTGCTGATGTACCAAGCGCCGTTGTCGTTGATGGCCAAGCAGCGCTTGGCGACGATGCGCGAGACCAACGACGGTTTCGTCATCGCCGAAAAGGATCTGGAACTGCGCGGGCCGGGCGAACTGCTGGGCACGCGACAGACCGGCCTGGCGACCTTCCGCGTGGCCGATCTCGCCCGCGATGCGCATCTGCTGCCACACGTGCGCGATCTCGCAGATCGCCTGCTCGCCGACGCGCCGGCGCTGGCCGATCGCATCATCCAGCGTTGGGTGGGCGGCGCTGCGCGTTACGCTTCTGCTTAGTTGGTGACTTCCGTTGGCAGGTCACTGCTGCCAGACTGCGGTGTCACTGAAAAGCAAGACGAAGAAGACGAAGCCATGACTGATCGCATCCCCCTCTTGATCGACACCGACCCCGGCGTCGACGATGCACTGGCCTTGCTGATGGCCTTCAACGATCCGCGCCACGACATCGTCGGCCTGACGATTGCGGCCGGCAACGTCGGCCTGTCCCACACCGTGCGCAACGCGCTCAAACTCTGTGAAGTGTGCGGACGCGATGACATCCCGGTGTTTGCCGGTACCCCCGAGCCGCTGCTGCATCCGGCGCCGGATGCGGGTTACGTGCATGGACAGGACGGTTTTGGCGACATCGGCTACCCGCCGCCGCAGCGACAAGCCGAGGCCGAGCATGCTGCGCTGGCGATCCTGCGCCTGTCGCACGAGCACGCCGGCAAACTGCTGCTGGTCGCGCTGGGCCCGCTGACCAATGTTGCGCTGGCCCTGAAGCTGGACCCGACCCTTCCGCAGCGCGTGGCCCGGCTGGTGGTGATGGGCGGCGCGGTGACCGGGCACGGCAACATCACGCCATCGGCCGAGTTCAATTTCTACTTCGACCCGGAAGCCGCGCATCTGGTGTTCGAGGCGTTCGAACGCATCGACCTGGCGGACTGGGAAGCAACGCTGGCCCACGGCCTGTTGCATGAGCGCGTGGCCGGCTGGCTGGCGGCGGATTCGGACCGGGCCCGCTTCTACGCGGACATCTCCGAGAAGACCCGGCTGTGGTCCATCGACCGCCGCGGCGACCATTGGTATGCGGCGGACGCGGTCGCCATGGCCTTCGCGCTGGAGCCGGCCGGGGCGGTCGAGCTGGCCGAACGGCCGGTGGCCATCGAGCTGCAGGGCCGGCACAGCCGGGGCGCCAGCGTGGTGGATTGGCGGCGGGAGGGGGGCCGGCCGGACCGGGCCAACATCCTGCTCCAGTACGATCAGGCCCGCTTCGAAGGCCTGATCCAGGCCGCGCTGGCGGCAAAGTGAGGCTCCCGACCGGGGTCGGGTTGCGCCGGGCGGGAAGGGCAGGCTAAAATGCCGCTCTTCCATTCCCGCAATCCCCGGTTACCGATATGAAGGCCGACATCCATCCTCAGTACCGCGACGTCGTCTTCCATGACGTGACCTCCGATTTCAAGATCCTGACCCGCTCGACGCTGGCCAGCAAGGAAACCACGAAGTGGGAAGACGGTAACGAATACCCGCTGATCAAGGTCGAAATCTCTTCGGCCTCGCACCCGTTCTACACGGGCAAGCACAAGGTCATCGACACCAGCGGCCGCATCGACAAGTTCCAGAAGCGCTACGCGCGCTAATCCGGAAACTCGATTCGTCCCGAACGGCCGCGCCTCGTGCGCGGCCGTTTGCGTTTGCGGCGAACGCCGGTCCGCGCCGGCACAAGGCGAACACTTTGTTGCAGGAAAAGCCTAGTGCTTTGGTCTGAGAATGGCCTGCGACTGAGCGACGACTCAAAGTTGCCTATGCGATAATCGTGAAATCCTGGGGTTCATGCCCTGGACTCCCGTCACACGCCGACCGTGCCAACGGCCGGTGCTTCCCCACGAAGGAGCGCACACTGTGTCCGATCTCGACCAGGTCACGCTGACCGCAGGCGACAAGTCCGTCAATCTGCCGGTCCTCAAACCCACGCTTGGCAACGAATGCGTTGATATTTCCAGGCTGACCAAGGAAACCGGTCTCTTTACCTACGACTCCGGCTTCACCGCTACCGCCAGCTGCAAGTCGGCCATCACCTATATCGATGGCGACAACGGCGTGCTGCTGTACCGTGGCTACCCGATCGAGCAACTCGCCAAGCAGTCCAGCTTCCTGGAAGTGGCGTACCTGCTGATGAATGGCGAACTGCCTACCAAGGACGAATTCGAGAAGTTCGACCACGAGGTCACGCATCACACGATGATGCATGAGTCGCTGAAGAACTTCCTGCACGGCTTCCATTACGACGCCCACCCGATGGCCATGCTGGCCGGCACAGTGGCTTCGCTGTCGGCGTTCTACCACGACACCCTGGATCTGGAAGACCCGGAACAGCGCCGCCTGGCCGCCATCCGCCTGCTGGCCAAGATGCCGACCCTGGCCGCTGCCGCCTATCGTTATTCGATTGGCTGGCCGATCCGCTATCCGCGCAACAACCTGGACTACGTCAATCGCTTCCTGCACATGATGTTCGAAGTGCCGAGCGAACCGCTGGAGATGAATCCGGTGGTGGCCAAGGCGCTGGACCTGTTGTTCATCCTGCACGCCGATCACGAGCAGAACGCGTCGACCTCGACGGTGCGCCTGGTCGGTTCGACCGGCGCCAATCCGTATGCCTCGGTCGCTGCCGGCATCACCGCGCTGTGGGGCCCCGCTCATGGCGGCGCCAACGAAGCCGTGCTGAAGATGCTGGAAGAAATCGGCACCCCGGACAAGGTCGCCACCGCCGTGGCCAAGGCCAAGGACAAGGAATCGGGCTTCCGCCTGATGGGATTCGGCCACCGCGTCTACAAGAACTTCGATCCGCGCGCCAAGATCATCCGCGAGATGACCCATAAGGTGCTGGGCGAACTGGGCGTGGACGATCCGCTGCTGGAAGTGGCGATGAAGCTGGAAGAAGCCGCGTTGAAGGACGACTACTTCATCCAGCGCAAGCTCTATCCGAACGTCGATTTCTACAGCGGCATCATCTACAAGGCGCTGAAGATTCCGACCGAAATGTTCACCGTGATGTTCGCCATCGGCCGCACCGCCGGCTGGACGGCGCATTGGCTGGAACAGCAGATCGACCCGGAAGCCAAGATTGGTCGCCCGCGCCAGATCTACACCGGCTACCCGGTGCGCGACTACAAGGGTTTTGACCAGCGTTGAGCGGTCAAAACCCGATACGAGAAAACGCCCCGCATTGCGGGGCGTTTTTTTATAGTCAAAGTGCGCTTGCCTGCAATAAGGCATCGCGTCCAGCAGAAGTCAACGTGCTTCCAATTCCGGTGATGGAGCGACCGGTGCAGGTAAACCTAACTTCATAAGCCAATCCATTCAGGCGAATGCTTGATCCACTCGTCTTGCAGATAAACCCGGCTGCACCTAGTTCCGCGAAACCCAAAGTATTCGCGGCTGCATCAGTGGCAGTCGAACCCACGCCCGTGATTGTGGTTGCTCGCGGGATACCTTCTTGTGGATAGCCGCAGCCGAAATTGGACACATATCCTCCCAGAACGATGGTGGTTGTGCTGACGTTACATATATAGCCTGTTGCCGCCAGTAGACGGGCGACACCGAAAGCATTGACGCCAGCATCCGTCATGTACGTTCCGAGTCCACCAATACCTCGGGCGCGAGGGCTCGAATCACCCGTGTCACATCCGAAGCTGACTATGAATGCACCTGGCCCCCCGGCAAGTGAAGAGTAATTACAGCGCGTATTTGCCGAAATAAGTGTGGCCATCGAATTGGCGTTGGCCACTGCGGCGTCTAGAGTAGTGCCTACACCTCCCACACTTTTACCATCGTAACAACGCTTTACCGCAAATCCGCCTTGCAGAATTGTCGTGTCAGTTACGCAGCGAGTGATGGCGGCTGGCGCGGCGGATGCAGATGGCGTGGCAGCGATTGCAGAAAGGCTTGAACTTGCTGCTAGAACTGTCAATGCGATGGTGAACTTAAGCGTATCCATGCTAGCTCCTTGTTGGGACAATCAGTTCGGTGCTCCACTACAGGAGCAAGACCTCAATAGCACTGCTGCACATCGTGCAAGCGTTTGTCGCGTGTCCCATTCTGCAATCTGTTCCATTCGTCACGGGAAAGTGGCGATGCACTGCCCACAATTGCCCGTCCGGACGTTCCCCAAACACCGGATATGGTGCACGCCAGTATTAGAGAGCGTCGCTATTTCCATAGCGACGCTGCATTTCCGGCGGCGCCACCTCCTCGATGCTGTGGCCGATATTCCAGCGGTAGCCGAACGGATCGCGCACCACGCCGGAACGCTCGCCGTAGAACATGTCCTTGGGCGCCATCACCAGCGTGGCGCCGTGATCGAGCGCGCGCTGGATGGTGGCGTCTGCATCGTCCACGTGGACATGCAGGGTCAGGAAGGTGGGGCCGGCAGGATCGGGCCGGGTGATGCCGAACTCGGGAAATTCCTCGCACATCATCAAGGTGGTGCCCGCCAGAGACAGTTCGACATGGCCGATGCGGCCACCGGGTTCAACCAGGCGGAAGGTTTCGCTGGCGCCAAACACCTCGCGGTAGTGATCAACCGCGGCCTGGGCATCGTGGACGCAGAGGTAGGCAAACAATTCGTGGACGGTCATGGCTGGGCTTCCTGGATGGGAGGGCAGAGCATCCGCGACCGCGATTGTCGGGTATTGAAGAAAATGGAACGGTCAGGTTTGGGTGGGGGGCGGCGGGATGTCTGCCGCGCGGACGTGGCGCACACCTTGCCGCTGAGCGCGGCGATAGGCCTGCGGCGTCATCTGCGCAAAGCCATGGAAGTCGCGTACGAAGTGCGCCTGGTCGCTGTAGCCCGCGTCCGCCGCCAGATCGACCCAGCGCACCGGCTTGCCCGATGCCGGCAAGGCGTCGGCAAAGCGGCGCAGGCAGGCGTAGCGTTTGGGCGCCATGCCGGTGGCTTCGCGGAACAGGCTGGTGAAGCGACGGTGGCTGTAGCCGGACATCCGCACCAATTCATCGATACGCAGACCCTGCGCGAGCCGGGGCAGGGCCAGGGCGACCTGCGGATGCAGGGCGCGGGCAGGGCGCAGATGGGCCAGCAACTGTGCTTCCAGCACGGCAATCTGCGCCTGCGGCGACGCAGCGGCGTTGATCTGCCCGACCAGCCTGGCAGCCGCCTCCGGCCAGACCTCGGCCAAAGGCAGATGCCGATTCAGCAGCTGCGGCTCGGCCACGCCGAACAGCGCGTGCAGCGCGCCGGGGCGAAGCAGGGCACCGACCGAACCGGTCATCTGACCGGTGTCCTTCAAATAGGCGCGGTCGTGCGGCCCGGCGAGCACCGCATCGGAAATCCAGCGTGCCTGCACGTCGTCCAGATCCCGATACAGGCCCAGCGGCTGCCCACCCAGGCGAATTGCCAGATGCGCGCGCCCATCGGGCATCACCCATTCGCGCGTGCGGCCGCCTTGTTCGCCGGGTACGCGTGCAGGCGCCGCCCACAGGCTCTCCACCCAAGGGCGCAAGCTGAGGGCGGGCGGGTGCAGGCTCATGCAAGCGCGCTTCGCAGGCGTCAGCGGGACGCGCTGAGCTCGTAATCGGCAATCTCTTCTTCGGCCAGCAACAAGCGCAGTTGCGAAGTCGATGCGCGACGCATCGGCTTTTCATCGACATTGGACAACGGCGCCTGGCGCACCGCGTCCAGCGGCAGCACGGTCAGGTCAAAGCTAAGCTCCTCGGCGCTGAACAGACAGACCGGGGCATCGAGCACGCGCTCGCGGTCCATGCGCATCCGGCGCGTACGGCCTTCATTGGGAATGCCGTGCTCATCGAGGAAGCGGGCGACCGCGTCCGTATCGTCGGTATGCAGGTGCAGTTGCACCGGCGCGTTGGCGTCGGCGGTGCCTTCGAGCACCGGGCCAATCAGGCGCGGTGAAAAGGCATGGAAGAATTCCAGGGCGCGCAAAGCGGCCTCGCGTCTGCGCCGCAGCCCGGCCGAGTGCGCTTCGCCGACGAACAGGCGCTGGTACTCACGCAGGGCGTCCTCGATCTCGCGGTTGCGCGGCAGCGAGGCGTCATCGTGGATGCCGAGCCGATCTGCGGCCTTGAGTTTGGCTTGATGGAAGTCGCGGATGCCGCCTTCGGCCATCAGCCGTGCGGCTTCATGGGCGAGCCGGTGACGGCGCTCGCGTGTGCGGGTTTCGGCGTGCTGACGAGCGTGGTGCATGGCGAGCCCCTGCGTCGAAACTGGGCTCGAATGTACACGATGGTTCGTGAATGTAAATGAGGCGATCGCACCCGCCATGCAAACGCGCCAGCCGGAAGGGCTGGCGCGGTGGAGGCTCAGAAGATGTCGAAGGCTTCTTCGTCGGGCTCGTCCGGTCCGAAGTCGTCGAACTGCTGGATGCGATCCAGATCCTCGGTCTTGACCCACTCGGTGGCGCCGTTGGTGGTCACCTGGACCATGCCGGCCGGCGGATCGTTCTTGGCGATTGGCTTGTCCTTCAGCGCCACGCGCATGTAGTCGATCCAGATCGGCAACGCCGCCTTGCCGCCGTATTCGCGATAGCCCAGCGAGCGGAAGTTGTCGCGACCCACCCATACCGTGGTGACATAGTTGCCGCCGAAGCCGGAGAACCAGGCGTCGCGGTGATCGTTGGTGGAGCCGGTCTTGCCGCCCACGTCTTCGCGACCCAGCACCTTGGCGGCGGTGCCGGTACCGCGCTGGACCACGTCGCGCATCATCGACACCAGCTGGTAGGCGGTGCGTTCGTCGATGGCACGCGGCGCGGCCACGGTGCTGGCGGCTTCGGCTGGCTCGGGCGCGACCGGCGCTTCGGCAACCGGCGCCGGCGCTGCCGGCTTGATCGGCGCGGCCTGCTCGGCGCCGAAGTTGAAGCCATCCACCACGTCGTTGACCGGCGCGGCGTTGCCCAGCGAACTGCCGCCGCAACCGCGGCAGGCCACCGCCGGCTTTTCCTTGAACAGTACGGTGCCGTCGCGGTCCTTGACCTCGTCGATGAACCACGGCGTGACCCGCGAGCCGCCATTGGCGAACACCGCATAGCCGCGCGCCACCGACAGCGGGGTCAGCGAGGCCGTGCCCAGCGACATCGACAGGTTGGGCGGCAACTCGGCTTCCTCGAAACCGAACTGGCTGATGTACTTGCGCGCAAAGTCCACGCCGATCGCATCCAGCAGGCGCACCGAGACCAGGTTGCGCGACTGCACCAGCGCTTCGCGCAGGCGCATCGGGCCGCGGAAGCCGCCGCCGTCATTCTGCGGACGCCACATGTGGCCGCGGCGATCGCGGAACACCACGGGTGCGTCCAGCACGATTGAAGCCGGATTGAAGCCCTTTTCGAACGAGGCCGCATACAGGAACGGCTTGAAGCTGGAACCCGGCTGGCGACGCGCCATGGTGGCGCGGTTGAACTTGTTGCCGGCAAAGCTGTAGCCACCAATCAAGGCGCGCAGGGCGCCATTGTCCGCGTCCAGCGAGACCAGCGCGGCCTGCGCGCGCGGCACCTGGTCCAGCACGTACTGGCCCACTTCCTTGCCGGCGCGCACGCGCACCACGTCGCCGCGCTTGACCAGCTTGGCCGGGCTCTTGCCGGTCCACTGGCTGGCCGAGGCGGGCAACACCAGCTCGCTGGCGTCGGAAAACACCACGGTGGCGCTGCCGTCGTCGGCGGTCGCGGCGACGATCGCCGCGCGCAGGCCACCCTGCGGCACCAGCCCGGTCAGCTGCGCCGACAAGGCCTTGGCGTCGGCGTCGGCCGGCACGTCGACGTGCTTCTCCACGCCGTTCCAGCCATGGCGGCGGTCGTACAACTGCAAGCCTTCGCGCACGGCCTGGTCGGCCGCGGTCTGCAGATCCGCATCAATGGTGGTGGTGACGTGGTAGCCCTTGGTCAGCACTTCGCCGCCGAAGCGGGCGATCATTTCCTGGCGTACCATCTCCGCCACGTACGGCGCATACACTTCGACCGGACGCTCGTGCGGGCTGGCATGCATCGGTTCGGCTTTGGCCTGCGCCGCCTGCGCCGGGGTGATGTAACCGTCATCCAGCATCCGCTCGATCACATACACGCTGCGCTGATGGTTGCGCACCGGATTGCTGATCGGGTTGCCGCTGGAGGGGAACTTGAGCGCACTGACCAGGGTGGCCGACTCGGCCAGGGTGAGCTCGCTGAGCGGCTTTCCGTAGTAGTACTCGGCCGCGGCGGCGACGCCATACGAGCGATTGCCGAAGAAACTCTTGTTGAGATAGAGCTGCAGGATCTCGTCCTTGCTCAGCATCTTTTCGATGCGCATCGCCAGCATCATTTCCACCAGCTTGCGCGTGTAGCTGTATTCGGAGCTGAGGAAGAACTGCCGCGCCACCTGCTGGGTGATGGTGCTGCCGCCGGCCACGCGGCCTTCCTTGCGCGAGGCGATCTGCCAGACCGCCCGGCCAATGCCGGTCAGGTCCACGCCGTTGTGCTTGTAGAAATCGGAGTCCTCGGCGGCGATGAAGGCCTGCCGGACCGGGACCGGCACGTCCTTGATGTCGACCGGGTAGCGCCGGGTCTCGCCGAACAGGCCAATCAGCCGGCCATCACTGGCGTAGACGTACAGGGGCTCCTGCAGCTCGACATTTCGCAGCGCCTGGACGTCCGGAACCTTGGCCGAAACCACGTAATAAAGGATGCCCAGGGCGGCCAGGCCGGCAAGCGAAAGGACCAGGCCGGCGATGACGGCCCAGCGGATGTAACGGCGAAGACGTGGCATCCAGCACTTTCCCGATTGCAGAATTCTTGACGGCAGAGTATAGATGAGGGACAAGGCCGCCGACGGCGATCCTTGGGGGAACAGGGACTTGGGGAACAACCTTAGTGAATCGTGACAAGCCGCACAGGCACGAAAACTGAGGTTGCCAAGCGTAAAAACTTGGTTATTAATGTGGCCGGTAGCAGTACCGTCCAGTGCCCGTCGGAAGGGGAAAGACCGTGGGGCTAATCCCAAAAAGCCAGGCGCCGCTTATCGGCGTCGATATCAGTTCGACTGCGGTCAAGCTCCTGCAGCTTTCCCGCGTCGGTAACCGTTACCGCGTGGAGCACTACGCGGTAGAACCGCTGCCGCCCAATGCGGTGGTGGAAAAGAACATCGTCGAGGTCGAGGCGGTCGGCGAAGCCATTCGCCGGGCGGTCAACCGTGCCGGGACCAAGGTCAAGCATGCGGCCGCCGCCGTGGCGGGCTCGGCGGTGATCACCAAGATCATCCCGATGCCGGCCGAGCTGGACGAGAGCGACCTGGAAGCCCAGGTGGAGCTCGAGGCGGTCAACTACATCCCCTATCCCATCGAGGAAGTGAACCTGGACTTCGAGGTGCTGGGCCCCATGCCCAACAACCCGGAAATGGTCCAGGTGCTGCTGGCCGCGTCGCGTTCCGAGAACGTCGAGCTGCGCCAGTCCGCGCTGGAACTGGGTGGCCTGACTGCCAAGGTGATGGACGTGGAGGCCTTCGCGGTCGAGAACGCCTTTGCCCTGATCGCTGACGACCTGCCCATCCCGCAGGATGGCGTGGTCGCGCTGGTCGACATCGGCGCCACCATGACCACCCTGAGCGTCCTGCGCCGTGGTCGTAGCCTCTACAGCCGCGAGCAGGTATTCGGTGGCAAGCAGCTGACCGACGAAGTCATGCGCCGTTACGGCCTGACCTACGAGGAAGCCGGCATGGCCAAGCGCCAGGGCGGGCTGCCGGAAAGCTACGAAGTAGAAGTGCTGGAGCCCTTCAAGGAAGCCACCGTCCAGCAGATCAGCCGTCTGTTGCAGTTCTTCTACGCGGGCAGCGAGTTCAACCGGGTCGACCAGATTGTGCTGGCCGGCGGTTGCGCAGCCCTGTCCGGCCTGCCGGAAATGGTCGAGGAACAGCTGGGCGTGCCGACCGTCGTGGCCAATCCGCTGTCGCAGATGACCCTCGGTCCGCGCGTGCAGGCGCATGCCCTGGCCCAGGACGCACCGGCGTTGATGATTGCCACCGGCCTGGCGCTGAGGAGCTTCGACTGATGGCACGCATCAATCTACTTCCCTGGCGAGCCGAACGTCGCGCCCAGCGTCAGCGCGACTTCGTCACCATGCTGGCCCTGGCCGCCGTCGCTGGCGCCCTGCTGTCGTTCCTGCTGTGGTTCTACTACGACCGCCAGATCAGTGGCCAGAACGACCGCAACGCCTACTTGAACGCGGAAATCCAGAAGGTCGAATCGCAGATCAAGGAAATCGAGGCGCTCGACAAGCAGAAGGATCGCCTGCTGGCGCGCAAGAAGGTCATCGAGGAACTGCAGGCCAACCGCTCGCAGATGGTCCACCTGTTCGACTCGCTGGTGCGCACCATTCCCGATGGCGTGGCGCTGTCCAACATCAAGCAGGAAGGCGAAGTGCTGACCCTGGAAGGTCGGGCCCAGTCCAACGCGCGCGTCAGTGCCTACATGCGCAACCTGGAAGGTTCCGGCTGGATGACCAAGCCTGAGCTGAGCATCATCGAGGCCAAGAGCGAGGGCAAGGACGGCCGCGCGGTTGCCGCCACCACCGCCGCCAACAGCTCCCTGCCGTACGTGTTCAACCTGCAGGTGCGCCTGGCCAACCCGAATGCGACCGAGGGCGAAGGCCAGGAAGGCGCTGATGGTGCGGTCCCGGCCGCCGAAGCCAGCGCCGCCGCCACCGCGCCGACGCCGGCCGTCGTCGCCCCGGCGCCCACAGCGCCTCCGGCCAGCAGCACGCCCGCCGCGACGCCGCCTGCGGCCGCACCGGCTCCGGCCGCGACCCCGGCCGAGCCGGAGGCTCCGCGCACCGGACCGGTCAATGGTCAACCCAGCGCGCCACCGCCCACCTCGGGCAGCGGGAGCCAGTCATGAGCCAGAAAAAGACCTCGCTGAAGAACCTCGACATCAACAACATCGGCGGCTGGCCGCAGAACGCCAAGATCGGCTTCTGCGTCATCGTCGGGCTGTTCATCGTCGCCATGGCCTACCTGCTGGTGATCAAGGGCAAGCGCGAAACCCTGCAGGGCCTGGAAACCACCGAAGCCACCCTGCGCCAGACCTATGAAGACCGCCAGGGCCGTGCCGCCAACCTGGAGCCGCTCAAGCAGCAGCTGGCCCAGATGGAGCAGGTGCTGCAGCAGATGCTGCGCCAGCTGCCCAGCAAGACCGAAATGCCGGACCTGATCATCGACATCTCGCAGACCGCGCTGTCCAGCGGCCTGTCCAACGAGCTGTTCCAGCCTGGCCCGGAAACGCCCAAGGAGTTCTACGCCGAAAAGCCGATCGCCCTGCGCATGGTGGGTAGTTACCACCAATTCGGTGCCTTCGTCAGCGGCGTGGCCTCGCTGCCGCGCGTGGTCATCCTGACCATGCACGACATCTCGCTCAAGCCCAAGGAAGGCACGGGCAGCATCAATACCCGCGGCGCGCTGGAACTGTCGGGCACCGTCAAGACGTACCGCTACCTCGACGAGAAAGAAATCGAGGCGCAGGAGCAGGCAGCCGCGGAAGCGGCGAAGGCGGCAAAGAAATGAGCATGCGCAGTCATTCCGCATTCCGCCCGCTGATCGCGCTGGCGCTGCTGCTGGCCCTGGCCGGTTGTGCCCGCGGCATCACCAGCACGCCTGGCGATGCGCCGAACCTGGAAAAGTGGGCGGCCGACGTGCGCGCCCGCCCGGCGCCGCCGCTGGATCCGCTGCCGGTGATGCAGCAGTTTGAAACCTTTGAATATGCCGCCCAGACCCTGCGCGACCCGTTCAGCGATGCCTGGAACAACACCGACGGTGGTGGTCTCCGGCCGGATCCGAACCGCCGCAAGGAAACCCTGGAGCAGTATCCGCTGGACAGCCTGGACATGGTGGGCACCATCGGCCGCGGCCCGGGACTTATTGCGTTGGTGATGGCGCCTGACAAGGTGACCTACCGGATCCGTCCGGGCAACTATTTGGGGCAGAGCGACGGTCGCGTCACCGCCGTCGGCGAAAGTGGCATTGAACTTGTCGAACTAGTGCCGGATGGCGCGGGCGGTTGGCTGGAACGGCCGGCTTCAATTGCGCTTGAAGATCAATGATTGGGGGATACACGATGACCGCTTCAAACGCCTACCGCCTGCGGCCGTCCCGGCGCCTGACCTCGCTCAGGGCCTGCAGCCTGGGACTTGCCATCGGTCTGCTGGCTGCCGCCAGCACGGCCGGCGCGGCGACGCCCCCGGCCACGCCGTCCGCACCCGCCACCGTCGCCGCCAAGCCACAGGCAGGCGCGCCGGTTGCAATCACCAATATCGACTTCCGCCGCGGTGAAGACGGAGCCGGTCGGCTGATCGTCCGCTTCGACGGCACCGGCGCCGCGCCCGACCTGCGCAACCTGGGCTCGTCGGTGGTGGTCGATGTCGGCAACGCCGATATCCCCAGCACGCTGCAGCGTTCGCTCAACGTGGCCGACTTCGCCACGCCGGTGCAGCGCGTGGATGCCCGCCCCAGTGGCAAGGGCACCCAGCTGGTGCTGAACACCAGCGGCGCATTCGAGTCCATGGCGTACCAGACCGGCAACGAATACGTGGTCGAGATCTCGCCGCGCAGTGGCCAGGCCGCCATGGGCGCGTCGGGTAACGCTGCCGGTGCGGTTGCCTCGGCGGCAGCGAAGGTCGCCAGCACCTCCGCCAAGTCCTACGGTGGCCGCCCGGTCACCTTCAACTTCCAGGACGTGCCGGTGCGCACGGTGCTGCAGCTGATCGCCGAGGAATCCAACCTCAACATCGTGGCGTCGGACACTGTGCAGGGCAACGTCACCCTGCGCCTGATCAACGTGCCGTGGGACCAGGCGCTGGACATCGTGCTGCGCGCCAAGGGCCTGGACAAGCGTCGCGAAGGCGGCGTGGTCTGGGTGGCTCCGCAGCCGGAGCTGGCCAAGTTCGAGCAGGACAAGGAAGACGCGCGCATCGCGATTGAAAACCGCGAAGACCTGACCACCGACTACATCCAGATCAACTACCACAACGCCGGCGCCATCTTCAAAGCGCTGACCGAAGCCAAGGGCATCGGCAACAGCGGCAGCGGTGGTGGTGGTGGCATGAACCAGCAGGAAAACAGCTTCCTGTCGCCGCGTGGCCGGATTGTGGCCGACGAGCGCACCAACACCCTGATGATCAGCGACATCCCGAAGAAGATCGCGCAGATGCGCGAGCTGATCGCGGTGATCGATCGCCCGGTCGACCAGGTGCTGATTGAAGGCCGCATCGTCATCGCCACCGACAGCTTCGCCCGCGACCTGGGCGCCCGCTTCGGTGTGTCGGGTATCCGTACCGGCGACCGCACGCAGGTCATCGGCGGCAACATCGGCGACAACGATGACGTCATCAATGGCAGGCCGCGTGAGCTGCCGTCGGGCCTGAACATCAATCTGCCTGCAGGCGGCTTCACCACCGGTACCCCGGGTGCGATTGCCTACACCCTGCTGGGCGCCAACTTCCAGCTCGACGTGGAACTGTCCGCGCTGCAGGAAGAAGGTCGCGGCGAAGTGATCTCCAACCCGCGCCTGGTCACCACCAACCAGCGCGAAGCCGTGATCAAGCAGGGCCGCGAAGTCGGCTACCTGACCGTGACCGCGCAGGGCACTGGCGGCGCCGCGCTGCCGACCGTGCAGTTCAAGGAAGCGCTGCTCGAGCTGAAGGTCGTGCCGACCATCACCAGCGACAACCGCGTGTTCCTGTCCTTGAACGTGAAGAAGGACGAAGTGCTGCGCTTCATCGACCTGGGCGACTTCGGCCAGGTGCCGGAACTGGCGCGTCGCGAAATCAACACCGCTGTGCTGGTGGAAGACGGCCAGACCGTCGTCATCGGCGGCGTGTACGAGTTCACCGACCGCTCCAGCGTGTCCAAGGTGCCGTACCTGGGCGACATCCCCTTCCTGGGCAACCTGTTCAAGAAGAAGGGTCGCAGCAAGGAAAAGGCCGAGCTGCTGATCTTCGTCACCCCGAAGGTCCTGCGCGTCGCTCCGCCGGCGCCGATGGCCCGCGCGCCCTGAGCACCACGCCAAGCACGCAGATGAAACGGGGCCGCAAGGCCCCGTTTCTTTTATGGGGATTGCGGCACATGCGCCAGCGCGGGGGCGTTGCGACTGCGCACTGCCTTGCGGGCTCGATGCCGCATGTACGTAAGCGCCCTGAATGTCACGGGCCAACGCAACGCATGATGGATGTCATGGAGACAAGTGTCCGCGGGCGAGTAAGGCCTGTCACAGCGAAGATTCTTATGGTGCAGGAGTGTTTCAACTCACGACTGGACGCTTAACCAAGTGCGTGCATGAGCGGTGCTCCGCCTTTACGCCTCTTGGCACAGCATCTAGGGTGCCGCACGCCTGAAGCGACGGACGCGTCAGTGCGCAACCTGCGTGCCTTCGCAGCCCCATGACATCAAATCAACCAGTGAAACCATGAAGTTCATCCGAAGCCTGATCGTTGCTGCCGTTCTGAGCACAACCCTGATCACCCCCTCATTTGCCGCCGAGCCTGCGGACGCCCAGCCGGCGCCCGAATGGATGGTGGGTACGTACAAAGGTTACAACCGCAATTACAGCAAGACGATCTCCAAACAGGATCGTGCCGCTGTCGATTCCGCGGTCGCCCAGGCCAACGTCAAAGCCGCGCCGGAAGAAATCGACGCCGCACTGAAGTCCATGGAAACCATGCCAATCAAGTTGACCATCAGCGCCGACGGACAGGTGACCGCGAAGATGGCATCCACCATAACCAAGGGGCACTACATCGGAAACAACCAAATCGGCTGGGTCGGTGGGTGGAAATCGAACATCATCCGCACTGACAAGGGGATGAACTTTTCCGAGGTGGGCAATGAGGCCAACGTGTCCGAGTACACCAGGGACAAGTGAACCTGATGGCGGACCGGGCGCAGCGGCAATCGATGCGCCCTTCAAATCCAGAAACCGCCCCGATCGGGCGGTTTTCTGTTTTTCCCGCCAGCGCAATCTGAACCGGACTTTTCCACCGCACTGAACCAATGCGGGCGTCATGGGTCAGAATGGACCATCAAAGCCAGACCCTTGCGCCGATGGAACAGTCATCCACTGAAGTCCCTTCCAGCGCTGCCGAGTCAGCGCAAACGCACCTGCACGCGGCCTTCCGGCAATTGCGCGTCGACCTGGCGGCGACCATCGTCGGCCAGGCCGACCTGATCGAGCGCTTGCTGATCGCCCTGCTCGCCGATGGCCATCTCCTGGTGGAAGGCGCCCCCGGCCTGGCCAAGACCACCGCCATCCGCGCACTGGCGTCCCGTCTGGAAACCGACTTCGCGCGTGTGCAGTTCACCCCGGATCTGCTGCCGGCCGATCTGACCGGCACCGAAGTCTGGCGACCGCAGGATGGCCGCTTCGAATTCCAGCCCGGACCGATCTTCCATCCGCTGCTGTTGGCCGATGAGATCAATCGCGCGCCCGCCAAGGTGCAGTCGGCCTTGCTGGAAGCCATGGGAGAACGCCAGGTCACCGTCGGCCGGCATACCTATCCCTTGCCGGCGTTGTTTCTGGTCATGGCCACCCAGAATCCGATCGAGCAGGAGGGCACCTTCCCCTTGCCCGAAGCGCAGTTGGATCGCTTCCTGATGCATGTGCGCATCGGCTACCCGGAGGCAGCGGCCGAATCGGAGATCCTGCGCCTGGCGCGCGAGCGCGCGCGGCAGACCCTGCATGCCGAACCCGTCGCCCAAACGCGGATGCCGCTGCAGCAGGTGTTCGACGCCCGCCAGGCCGTGTTGGACGTGCACCTGGCGCCGGCGCTGGAGCGTTACCTGATTGAACTGGTGCTGGCCTCGCGCGATGCGCGTCGCTACGACGCCAGCCTGGCCCGGCGCATTGCCTGGGGCGCCAGCCCGCGTGGCTCGATCGCGCTGGAACGTTGCGCACGTGCGCGCGCCTGGCTGGCCGGACGCGACTACGTCACCCCGGAAGACGTGCGCGCCATCGCCCCCGACGTGCTGCGCCATCGCGTGCTGCCCAGTTACGAGGCCACCGCCGAGGGCTGGGATGGCGAGCGCCTGGTCGCGGCCTTGCTCGACGTTGTGCCCTTGCCCTGAGTCCGCCGCGCATGACCGCTGACACAGACGGCGTCGTCCCCCAGCTGCGCGAACTGATCGCGCTGCGCGCCACCGCACAGCGGCGCGGCCCGGCGCGGCACGGACGGCACGGCGCCAGTGGTCCAGCGGCTTCGCAGCTGCGCGGTCGCGGCATGGAATATGCCGAATCACGCGAGTACGTGGCCGGCGACGACGTGCGTCATATCGATTGGCGCTTGACCGCACGCAGCGGTCGCACCCACACCAAACTGTTCCAGGCCGAACGCGAGCGCCTGAGCCTGATCGTCGCCGACACCTCGGCATCGCTCTATTTCGGCACCCGCGTCCGCTTCAAGTCCACCCAGGCCGCGCGTGCGGGCGCCGTGGCCGTCTGGAATGCCATCCGCGACGGCGATCGCGTCGCTGCCGTGCGCGGCTCGCGGCTGGAGCCGCCGGTACCGCCGGCGTCCGGGCCGCGCGGTGCCTTGCGCGTGCTGGACGCGCTGGTGCGCTGGTACGCACAGGCACCCGCCGATGATCAGGGCCTGGCCAGCGCGCTGGAGGCGGCGGGGCGCTTGCTGCGTCCCGGCTCGCGGCTGATCGTGCTGGCGGATCCGGCCAGTGTCGCGTCGCTGCCGCAGGAAGTCTGGACGCGCCTGTCCGCCCACCACGATGTGGTCGTACTGCTGCTGTTCGACGTGCTGGAAGAGACCCCTCCGGAGGCGGCGCTGGCCTTCCAGTCCGCCCAGCACCGGATCGAACTGGATCTGGCCGACAGCGCGCAACGCGCGCGCTGGCAACACGTCTTTGCGGAACCAATCACGCAGGCGCTGGCCCAATTGCCCGGTCGCGGCGTGCGCGTGCAATCACTGCGCGCCGATGCGCCCAGTGACGCCTGGCTGCCCCTGCTTGGCCGGCCGCAGCCGCAGGTGGCCTGATGGATCCTTCGCAGTTGGTCTTGCGTGACGTGCACCTGCCGCAGGCGCCTGGCCTGTGGCCGCCCGCGCCCGGTTGGTGGCTGCTGGCCGGCGCGCTGCTGCTGATCGCGTTGTTCGCGGGCGGGTGGCGCTGGACCCGACAACGGCAACGCCGGCGCTGGCTGGACTGGTTTGACCGACAGACGCGTCACGACGATCCGCTGGGCGAACTCGCGGCGCTGTCGGCCTTGCTGCGCCGTGCCGCGCGGCGGGTGGACGCCGGCGCCGATCGCTTGCAAGGTGAAGCCTGGCTGCGCTTTCTGGATGGCGCACGCGGGCAGGCGTTTACCGACGGCCCGGGCCAGCTGTTGCTGCATGGCGCCTTCCAGCGCCAGGTCGATGCGCGTGCAGTGGAACAGCTGCGCATGCTGGCGCGCGCGCGCTTTCTCGAGTTGATGGCCGGGCAACGCTGATGACGGGTCTGACGGCTCTGCTGGCCCAGGCACACTCGGCGTTCGCCGGTTTCGCCTGGCCGTGGCTGTGGTGCGCCGCGCCCTTGCCGTGGCTGGTGCATTGGCTGTTGCCGGCACGCCGGCAGGGCGGTGACGCATTGCGCGTGCCCTATGCCGGCCGGCTCGATGCCATCGCCGCCGGCAGCGGCGTTTCCAGCCGCCGCTCCTTGCCCTGGCTGGCGTGGCTGGCCTGGTTGCTGCTGTGCGCCGCCGCCGCGCGGCCGCAGGCCTGGGGCGAACCGATTGCGCCGCCGCAAAGCGCCCGCAACCTGATGCTGGCGCTGGATCTGTCCGGCAGCATGGGCGAGGCCGACATGGCGCTCGGCGGTGCGGTCGTGGATCGTCTGACCGCGGCCAAGGCCGTGCTGGCGGATTTCCTGGATCGTCGTGCCGGTGATCGCGTCGGCCTACTGGTCTTCGCCGACCGCGCTTACGCGCTGACGCCGCTCACGCTGGATCGCGACACGGTGCGCCAGCAATTGAACGACGCGGTGCTGGATCTGGTGGGACGCGCGACGGCGTTGGGCGATGCAATCGGTTTGGCGGTCAAACGCCTGGACACGCAGAAGCAGGGCGACCGCGTGCTGATTGTGTTGACCGATGGCGTCAACACCGCGGGGCTGCTGGACCCCATCAAGGCCGCTGAACTGGCCAGGCAAGCCAAGGTGCGCGTGCACACGATCGCCTTTGGGGGCGGCGGGGCGTCAATCTTCGGCATGCCCTTGCCAGGGGCGGGCGAAGAAGAAATTGATGAAGCCACCCTGCAACGGATTGCGCAGATCACCGGAGGCCGATCCTTCCGTGCGCGTGACATTGAAGAGCTGGCCAGCATCTATGCCGAACTGGATCGCCTGGAGCCGGTGGAAACTCCAGGCGAAAAAGTGCGCCCGCGCATCGAGCGCTATCCCTGGCCGCTGATCGCGGCTGTGTTCTTGGCAGGCTTGAGCCTGCTTCTGCCGGGGCGTCGCGCATGAGCGAAGCCTGGGCCAGCCTGCATTTCCTGCGTCCGCACGCGTTCTGGTGCCTGTTGGCGCTGCCGCTGCTGCTGTGGCTGCGGTATCGGCAGTACCAGAATGCCAATCCGTGGCGTGGGCGCGTGGACGCGCACCTGTTGCCGCACCTGTTGGTGCCGGGGCGGCGACGTGTGCTGGGTTCGCTGATTGGATTGGCCCTGGTGCTGTTGCTGGCAGTGCTGGCATTGGCGGGTCCGAGCTGGCGGCAGGGCGAGCAGGAGATGTGGCAACAACGCGCGCCGCTGGTGATCGCGGTCGACTTGTCTTCGACCACCACGGCCGCGGATCTGCCGCCGTCGCGCCTGTTGCAGGTTCGCAGCAAGCTGGCGCAGTTGCTCGCGCAACGCGAGGGTGGCCAGGTCGCGCTGGTGGCTTTTGCCGACGACGCCTTCACTGTCGCTCCCATGACCGAAGACAGCGCCAATGTGGCCTTGTTCCTGGATGCGCTGGCGCCGGACGTGATGCCGGTGGATGGTCAACGGGTGGACCGCGCGATCGCCCGCGCCGCGCGCTTGCTGGCGCAGGCCGGGTTCCAGCGCGGCGATATCCTGCTGTTGACCGATCACGCCGATGCCGCCGCCATCAGTGCCGCCGCGCAAGCCGCGCAACAAGGCTATCGCGTGTCGGCGCTCGGCTTGGGCACCGCTGCCGGCGCCACCTATCGCAACGGCGATGGCGCGTTGCTGCGGACGCAGCTGGACGCCGGTTCCCTGCAGACGCTGGCTCGCCAGGGCGGCGGCGAATTCCGTGCACTGCAGGCCGGTGACGCGGATCTCGTGGCGCTGGGCGTGCTCGATCCGCCGCAACTGGACGATGCCCAACGGGGTCACGGGCAAACGCGCACTTGGCTCGACGAGGGCTACTGGTTGTTGCTGCCATTGATGCTGTTGAGCGTGCTGGCGTTCCGGCGCGGTGGACAGTTGCTGCTGCTGGGGGCGTTGATGATCGGCATGCCTTGGTCGGCGCATGCCAGTGACACCGGCGGCTGGTGGCAGCGCGCCGATCAGCGTCAGCACGCGCGCATGGAGCAGGGCGTGCAGGCTTATCACAGCGGCGATTTTGCCGGCGCCCAGCAGGCATTTGCCGGTCAGTCGAGCGCCGACGCGTATTACAACCAGGGCAATGCGCTGGCCAAGCAGGGGCGCTACGACGAAGCCATTGCTGCCTACGACGCCGCCTTGGCCAAGCAACCCAAGATGGAAGACGCCATCGCCAATCGCGCCGCCGTCGAACAGGCGCGCAAGCAGCGGCAAGGTCAGGGCCAGGGCCAGCAGGGTAGCCAGGGCAAGAGCGGCGCGCAGGACAGGAACAACACGCAGGGCGAGTCCGGCTCCCAGGCCGACCGCCAGGACCAGCCGCAGCCAGCAAAGCAGCAGGGCGCACCCGCGACACCGCCGTCGTCAAACGCTCAATCCGCTCCGGCCGGGCAGGAAAAACCGGCATCGCCGGCTGGCACGCGTGCCGCTTCGGCGCCGCCGCCGCCACCGCCGCAAGCCGCGGATGCGAAAACGCAGGGCGCCGCCGATGCTGCCCAGCGCCGACAGATGCAGCAGGCGATGCAACGGGCCGGAAAATCCTCGATGCGCCCGCAGGCGCGGGACAACGCACAGCAGGCGCCGGAAACGCCGGAACAGCGCGAGCAACGCCAGGCACTGGAAGCCTGGTTGCGCCGCGTGCCCGATGATCCCGGTGGCCTGCTGCGCGCCAAATTCCAGCTTGAGCAAGAGCGTCGCCAGAGGGAAGGTCAATGAATGTGTCGTCACGTCTGCCGCGCCTGCGCCGGGCCGCGCTGTTGTTGCTGGCGACGGCGCTGTGTGCACTGAGCCTGCCGGCCATCGCGCAGATCCAGGCGCGCGTCAATCGCAATCCGATCGACATGGGTGAGACCTTCACCTTGAGCCTGGAGAACGTGCCGCAGCTGGGCGCACCGGATCTGAGCCCGCTGCAGACCGACTTCGAGGTGCTGGGGCGCGCGAGCAACCAGAGCGTGCAACTGGGCGGTGGTCGCAGCAGCGTCACTTCAGTGCTGGAACTGACCCTCGCACCCAAGCGTGCCGGCAACCTGCAGATTCCTTCCCTGCAGTTCGGCAGCCAGCGCTCTCCCGCGCTGGCCTTGACCGTGCGGCCGGCGCCACCGGTGGTCGGTCGCGACGGCAATGCCGATCTATTCCTGGAAACCAGCCTCGACGCCAGCGCGCCCTATGTGCAGCAGAGCGTCGGCGTGGTGCTGAGGCTGTACTACGCGATTCCACTGCTGTCGGGCGAACTGCAACTGGATCCCCCGGCCAATGCGTTGATGCAGAAAGTGGGCGACGACGTGCAGGGCAGCCGCCAGATCAATGGCCGCAGTTACACCCTGGTGGAACGACGCTTCCTGCTGGTACCCGAACGCAGCGGCGCGCTCACCTTGCCCGCGCCGCGCTTCCGCGGCCGCGCCGCGGTGGGTTGGTTCGACAACATCATGGGCAACCGCCGCGAAGTCAGTGCGATGGGCTCCGCGCGGACGCTGCAGGTACGCGCGCAACCGGCGAACGCCGCGCAACCCTGGCTGCCGCTGCGCGATCTGCGTCTGCGTTATGTCGGCGCGCCCGATCGCGGGCGTACCGGCGAAGCCTCGATGGTCACCATCGAAGGCGTGGCCGATGGCGCCACGCGTGCGCAGTTGCCGGACATCGCAGCGCCGGTGGTATCGGGGGCGCAGGTGTTTCCTGAGCCGATGCAGTACGACGAAACCTTTGTCGACGGTCGGCCACAGGTGAAGTGGACGCAGCGCTATGCGGTGGTGCCCGAACGCAGCGGTGAACTGGTGATTGGCGGCGCGACGATGTCCTGGTGGGATGTCGGCGCGGGCGTCGGCAAGACCGAGCGACTGGGTGACCTGCGCTTGAGCGTCAGCCCTGGCCAGGTGGGCGCTGGCGTCGGCAGCGTGCCCGCTGCCGCATCACCTACGTCCGCCCGCGCCGGCGAACCGGTAGCCGTGGCGGGACAGAGCCAACTTCCGCGCAGTCCCTGGGTATGGCTGACCGTAGGCTTCGCCGTGCTCTGGTTGCTGACGCTGTTGTGGGCATTGCGTCGTCGACCGGCGCAGACGGCGCCACATCCGCGCGAGCACGCCGCTACGCCGTTGACGGCCGGACCGACCGGCACGCTGGCCCAGCTCAGGCAAGCGCTGGACACCGGCAGCCTGGACGATGTCGCCGAAGCCGTGCGCCAGTTGCATGCACCGCCATTGCGCGATCTCGACGCGGTGATCGCGCAGCTGGCACGTGCCGATCAACGTGCCGCGCTGGAGGCACTGCGGCGCGCGCGCTGGGCCGATGGCGATGGCGCTGCCGCGCGCCAGGCCCTGCGCGCGGCCTTTGCCGATGGACCGCACTGGCGCGCAGGACCGACCGTCGAGCCTGCGCCGTTGCCGCCGCTCTATCCCCAGTCCTGAGCGCTCGCGCGCACTGCACAACAGGCACGCCATGGGGGTTTGCTACAGTTGTGACTTGTCTCCGCAGGCTTGATTCATGACCGCAGCGCTTACCGGCAAACCCGGGCTCCCCTTGCATTGGAAGATGGCCATCGGCTTTGGCACCGGCCTGATTCTGGGTTTGCTGGCATACAAGACCGGCCTGGGCACGCTGACGGTGGCCGGCGCGGGCGCGCCGCAATGCGTGGCCGGTGCGGGCGAATTGCCCTGGCAATGCCAGAGCTGGGTCAGCCTGATTGCCGACTATGTCACCGGCCCGATCGGCCAGCTGTTCCTCAACCTGATCTTCATGCTGGTGGTGCCGCTGCTGTTCTCGGCGCTGGTGGTGGGCGTGTCGGAGATGGGCGATATCCGCGCCTTCGGCCGGGTCGGCTGGCGCACGCTGGGCTACACCGTGCTGATGTCCTCGATCGCGGTGGTGCTGGGTCTGTTGCTGGTCAACTGGCTGCAGCCGGGGGTGGGCATTGATCGCGCCACCGCGCAGCAACTGCTCGACGAAGGCGCGCAGCGCGCCAGCGCCATCGTGGCCAGCACGCACGAGCAGCCGCGCGGCCTGGACATGCTGTTGTCGATCGTGCCGGACAACGTGATCAAGGCCGCCGCCGACAACACCATCCTGGCGGTGATGTTCTTCGCGCTGATGCTGGGCATCGGCATGGTGCTGACCCCGGGCAAAGCCACCGATACCCTGCGCGAAGGCATCCAGGGTCTGTTCGATGTTTCGATGACGCTGATTGGCCTGGTGATCCGGCTGGCGCCGATCGCGGTGTTCTGCTTCATGTTCGAACTGGCGGCGATGTTCGGCTGGGACCTGCTGATCAAGCTGGCCAGCTATGTCGGCGTGGTGGTGCTGGCGCTGGCGCTGCACCTGTTTGTCGTCTACTCGATTGCCTTGCGCACCATTGGCGGTTACTCGCCGCTGGCCTTCTTCAAGGGCACCCAGGAAGCGATGGTGCTGGCGTTCTCCACCGCCTCCAGCAATGCCACGCTGCCCACGTCCTTGCGTGTAGCCGAAGAGAAGCTGCATCTGCCGCGGCGCATCTCGCGCTTCGTGCTGACCGTGGGCGCCACCGCCAACCAGAACGGCACCGCGTTGTTCGAGGGCGTCACGGTGATCTTCCTGGCGCAGTTCTTCGGCGTGGATCTGAGCCTGACCCAGCAGGTGCTGGTGATGCTGGTCTGCATCCTGGGCGGTATCGGTACCGCCGGCGTGCCATCGGGCTCGCTGCCGGTGGTGGCGATGATCTGCGGCATGGTCGGCGTGCCGCCACAGGGCATCGGCCTGATCCTGGGCGTGAACCACTTCCTCGACATGTGCCGGACTACGCTCAACGTCACCGGCGACATCGCCATTGCGGCGATGGTGTCCAAGGGCGAGCCGGATGCGCCGGTCGATTCCCCGGTCGACGCCCAGCCCGCGGGCTCGTCGTCCAATTCGGCCTAAGTAACTGATCTGCCGATGATCGCCGCCGCATGGCGGCGATACGCGCGGGCCATTCGGTTTCTGCCCGGCTGGCGGTCTGTGGGACAATGGCGGCGCCCGTCTTCCCGGCACGCCCTTCCCGACTGCAGATCCCCATGACGACGCCTTCCCGCCGCCAGCTTGCCAACGCCATCCGCTTCCTTGCCGCCGACGCGGTGGAAGCCGCCAAATCCGGTCATCCCGGCATGCCCATGGGCATGGCCGACATCGCCGAAGTGCTGTGGAACGACTACCTCAGCCACAGCCCCAAGAACCCGCACTGGTTCAACCGCGATCGGTTCGTGCTCTCCAACGGCCACGGCTCCATGCTGCAGTACGCGCTGCTGCATCTCAGCGGTTATGACCTGCCGCTGCAGGAGCTGAAGAATTTCCGCCAGCTGCACAGCAAGACCGCCGGCCATCCGGAACGCCATGAAACCCCCGGCGTGGAAACCACCACCGGCCCGCTCGGCCAGGGCTTTGCCAACGCCGTGGGCTTCGCGCTGGGCGAAAAGCTGCTGGCGCAGCGTTTCAACCGTCCCGAGCTGGAAGTGGTCGATCACCGTACCTGGGTGTTGATGGGTGATGGCTGCCTGATGGAAGGCGTGTCGCACGAAGCCGCCTCGCTGGCCGGCACCTGGGGATTGAACAAGCTGGTCGCGTTCTGGGACGACAACAAGATTTCCATCGACGGCAACACCGATGGCTGGTTCACCGATGACACCCCGGCACGTTTCGAAGCCTATGGCTGGCAGGTGGTGCGCAATGTCGACGGCCATGACCCGGTCGAGATCAAGGCCGCCATTGACACCGCGCTGAAGTCGGAAGACAAGCCGGTGCTGATCTGCTGCCGCACCACCATTGGTTTCGGCTCGCCGAACAAGGCCGGCAAGGAATCCTCGCACGGCGCGCCGCTGGGCAAGGAAGAACTGGAAGCCACCCGCAAGGCGCTGGAATGGCCGTACGGCCCGTTCGAAGTGCCGGAAGAGATCTACGCCGGCTGGCGTGCCGGCAACACCGGCCTGGTCCGCGAAGAGCAGTGGAACATGCTGTTCGACAAGTACGCCGCGCAGTATCCGGAACAGGCCGCCGAGTTGAGCCGCCGTTCGCATGGCGAATTGCCGGAAGGTTTCGAGGCCGCGGCCGATGCTTTCATCGCCAAGACCCAGGCCGAAGGCCAGGTGATCGCCTCGCGCAAGGCCTCGCAGCTGTCGATTGAAGCCTTCGCGCCGCTGCTGCCGGAAATGGTCGGCGGCTCGGCCGACCTGGCGCATTCCAACCTCACCCTGTGGAAGGCCAGCAAGTCGGTCGCCACCGATGACCCGAACGCCAACTACGTTTATTACGGTGTGCGCGAGTTCGCGATGACAGCGATCAGCAACGGCCTGGCCCTGCATGGCGGCTTCATTCCGTTTGACGCCACCTTCCTGGTCTTCAGCGACTACGCCCGCAACGCGGTGCGCATGAGCGCGCTGATTCCGGCGCACAACATCCACTTGTATACGCACGACTCGATTGGCCTCGGCGAAGACGGCCCGACCCATCAGCCGGTCGAACACCTGGCCTCGCTGCGCTACATCCCCAACAACGATGTGTGGCGTCCGTGCGACGCGGTGGAATCGGCGGTGTCGTGGAAGCAGGCGATCGTGCGCCGTGACGGCCCGAGCTGCCTGGTGTTTTCGCGCCAGAACCTGCCGCACAACGCGCGCAGCGAAGCGCAGGTGGCCGACATCGCCCGCGGCGGCTACGTACTCGCCGACAGCGACGGCACCCCCGACGTGATCCTGATCGGCACCGGTTCGGAAGTGGGCCTGGCCGTGCAGGCCAAGGCCACGCTGGACGCCGCCGGGATCAAGACCCGCGTGGTGTCGATGCCCTCGACCGATGTGTTTGATCGCCAGGACGCGGCGTATCGCGAACAGGTGCTGCCCAACGCCGTGCGCAAGCGCGTGGCGGTGGAAGCCGGCATCACCGACTTCTGGCGCAAATACGTGGGCCTGGACGGTGCCGTGATCGGCATGACCGGCTTCGGCGCCTCGGCTCCGGCCGACGCGCTGTACAAGCACTTCGGCATCACTGCCGAGGCGGTGGTCGAGGCGGCGAAGGCGCTGTAAGTCGGCGTCGACGCAGCAATGAAGAAGGCCGGTCTCTGACCGGCCTTTTTTTTGCTCGTGCCGAGTTTGCAATGGACTTGGAGCATGCTCCATTGCAGCTTCTGGAGGGGTCGAAGAGTATCGGGGTAAGGATCTGTGCGGGGTAGGGGAATGCCGCGCTCTGTGGGGGCTGTGGCTTCGGGGCTGAAGCCCCTCCTGCGAATGGAAGGTCCTCTTCCGGTACTGAAGCCGTTGGTACGGCGCCTACTGGCGGGTTTCGGTCAGTCCTAGTTTCAACAGCTTCGCGTCCAGGCGCTCAGCCAAGGAGCCGGGTTTGTCCAGGCCCATGCGCTGCAAGGCTTCATGATCGTCGCTGCTGGCGCCCAGCGCACGCAACACCGTGCCGATCTTCTGCGTGGTCGTGGCGGTGTTGGATTTGAGCCAGGCCAGCGCCTTGACCACGCGTTGCTCCACCTCGGTGAAGTCGCTGCCCAGCGGGTAGTCGGGCAGGGTGCCGTCCTGGCGGAAGCGGCGCAGGCGTGCAGACAGATGCACCGGCGTGTTGCCGCGCCAGGCTTCCGGTGCGCTGAATTCGGTGCGCAGCTTGCGCGACTTCTTCGCCTGTTCCAGCAGCTCGTCCTGGAAGCGCGCGTCGGTGATGCCGGCCATGGCGATCACGCAGTCTTCGTCGTTACGCGCGTGCAGATCGGCAATCCCGTATTCGTTGATGTAGATATCGCGCAGGTGGCGCGGGATGGTGGTGTGGCCGTAGTTCCAGCGCACGGTCGAGGATTCCTCGCCGGCATGCTCGCGCAGGGCGCGGAATAGCAATACCGAGCGTGCGTCATCCAGCGCATGCGACATCGACACGAAGTTGTACTGACCACCCACACCGGAAACGACACGACCGTCTTCCAGACCATCGGACACCGCCGCACCCAGCGCGGTGGCCATCATGCAGGTGTTGAAGAAACGTGCGTCGCGACGTTGCAGGCGTTCCAGGGCTTCGTGGCCGCCGTACAACTGATTGATCGTGGAGATGCGGCGCATGCCGATGGCGCGGCGCTCGTCTTCGGGCAGTTCGTGCAGCCACTGGTAGAACGCCGGCGAGCCCAGGTAAAAGGCGCCATGCAGGTATTCGCCGTCGCGCTGCAGCCGCGCCTGATCGCCCAGGTTGGCCGTGCCCTGCTCGATGCGCTGCATCAGCGCTTCGTCATCCACCACCTTGCGCCGGATCACGCCGGTTTCCACCAGCTTCTTGAAGCCTTCGTTGATCATCTCGCTGCAGCCGTACAAGCCAATGGCGAAAGGCTCCAGACTGCCGCTTTCCAGCACGCTGGGATGGCGTTCCAGCGCCGGGTCCAGCGCCGCCAGCACCTCGCGATAGCGTGCGTTGTCGGTGTGGCGCAGCACCAGCGCATGGCAGAGCGCATCGGCCAGCGCGCCAATGCCGATCTGCAAGGTGCCGCCATCGCGCACCAGCGTGCTGGCATACAGGCCGATGGCGAATTCGGCGTCGGACACCGGCTGCCGTGGCAGGCCGAACAATTTTGGATACGGCCCCGGCAGCGTCAGCACCGCATCGAAGTAGTCTTCATCCACCGCCGCGGTACCGCCCAGCCACGGAAGTTCGGGATCGATCTCCGCCACCAGCAGCGGCGGCGGCAGGCCGCGCGCGACGATCGCCTCCACCGAGTCCTGGGTCAGATCGTTGTTGCAGGACAGCGACAGCCGGCGTCCGCCGCCGGGCTCGCGCGCCACCTTCTGGATGATGATGTTGACGCCGCGCTCGGCCAGCGCGCGCGCCACATGGGTGTAGTTGAGGCTGGCGTAACGGCGCTGGGTCTGGCTCGAATGCATCAACGCGCCGGACTGCAGGTAGAACTCCTCGACCTGGATATGCGCGGGCAGGGCATCCCGCTTCATCGCCTGTACGTAATGCAGGCGCGGGAAATCGGCGCCGAAATGGCGATCGACGAATTCGCCGACAAAGCGCGCCTGCAGGCCGCTTCCCGGTGCGGGCGGATCCAGCGACAACGCCGTGTACAGGTGCCATTGCCGCGAGCGATCCGGTTCAATCCGCTCATACAGCGCATTGAGCAGCCGATGTGGCTTGCCGATGCCCAGCGGCGCGCCCATGTGGATCACCTGCGGGATGCGTTGCAGGATGAAGTCGACGGTGTCTTCCAGGTTGTCCAGGTGTACGGTCATGGCGTCAGCATAGTTCCGTCTAGGTGAAACAACGTGGAGGTGGCCGGGCTCAATCCATTACGTGGATGGCGTCGGCCAGGCGTTGGACTTCTTCGGCATGGTGGCTGACATAGACAATCGGCAGCCGGATCTCATCGCGCACGCGTTGCAGATAGGGGATCAGTTCTTCGCGGCGGGCCTGGTCCAGCGAAGACAGAGGCTCATCGAACAGCAGCACGGCCGGCTGCGAGAGCAAGGCACGGCCAATCGCCACGCGCTGTGCCTCGCCGCCGGACAGATTGCGCGTGGGCCGGCCCAGCAGCGGCCCGATCCCCAGCAACTCCACCACCGCATCGAAGCCAAACCGCTGCGTATCGCGCCCATGCCGGCCGTAGCGCAGGTTGCGGCGCACATCCAGATGCGGGAACAAACGCGCGTCCTGGAATACATAGCCGATGCGGCGACGGTGAGTCGGTACATCCACGCGCGCGCTGCTGTCGAACAAGACGCTGCCGTCGATTTCGATGCGCCCGGACAGCGGCGTGACCAACCCGGCGATGGCGTTGAGCACGGTGGTCTTGCCGGCGCCCGAAGGCCCGGTCAATGCGAGCACGCGCGCATCGGAGTGGATCGCCACCTGCTTGTGGAAATGTCCGCGGCGGAGTTCGACCTGCATGCGCAGCATCAGATCTCCTCCCGTCCGTGCGCACGCCGCACCAGCCACTCGGAGAACAGCAGCGCGCCCAGCGAAATTGCCACCGCCACCGCCGCCAGTCGCCAGATGCCGGACTCCGCACCGGGCACCTGCATCAGCCCGTAGATGGCCGAAGACAAGGTCTGGGTTTCACCCGGAATGTTGGAGACAAAGGTGATGGTGGCGCCAAATTCACCCAGTGCCTTGGCGAAGGCCAGCACGGCGCCCGCCACCAGGCCGGGCCAGGCCAGCGGCAAAGTGATGGTGAAGAACACCCGCCAGGGGCCGGCGCCCAAGGTCGAAGCGGCCTGTTCCAGCCGGCGGTCGGTGTTTTCCAGCGACAACCGGATCGCGCGCACCATCAAGGGAAATCCCATGACCGCGCAGGCCAGCGCAGCGCCGGTCCAGCGGAACGCGAAGACGATGCCGAAATGCTGCTGCAAAAATCCGCCCACCGCGCCCTGCGTGCCCAGCGTCATCAGCAGGGCGTAGCCCATCACCACCGGCGGCAACACCAGCGGCAGATGCACCACCGCATCCAGCAGCGCCTTGCCGGGAAAGCGTCGCCGCGCCAGCAGCCACGCCACCGCGATGCCGAACGGCAGGCTGGCCAATGCCGCCGTCAGCGCCACCTTGACGCTGAGCACGATGGCGGTGACTTCCTCGGGCGTGAACCAGGTCAAGGCGACGTCACCAACCGATCAAGGCAGCAGTTCGAAGCCGCGCTTCTTGAAGATGGCGTCGGCGTCCTTCGAGCCCAGCCACTCCACGAACGCCCGCGCCTGCGCATTGCGCTCACCGCGCAGCGCCGCGACCGGATAGACGATGGCCGGATGGCTGCCATCGGGGAAGGTGGCGACCACGCGCACGTTGGCTTCGGCCTTCGCATCGGAGGCATAGACGATCCCCAGCGGCGCTTCGCCGCGCGACACCAGCATCAAGGCGGCGCGCACGCTTTCGGACTCGGCCACGCGCGATTGCACGCTGTCCCACTGGCCCAGCGCCTGCAACGAAGCCTTGCCATACTTGCCGGCCGGCACGCTGGCGGTCTGGCCCATCGCCAGGCGTCCGCTCTCGCCCAGCGCGGCGGCAATGGAGCCGGCGCGCTTCAGATCCACTTTCGCGGTGCTGGCCTTGGGGGCGACCAGGACCAGATGGTTGCCCAGCAGGTTGCGCCGCTGCGCCGCGTCCAGCTTGTTGCGTTCCTGCAGGTAATCCATCCATTCCAGATCCGCCGAGAAGAACACATCGGCCGGCGCGCCCTGTTCGATCTGGCGGGCCAGCGCCGAACTGGCGGCGTAGGACACACGCACGGGGATGCCGGTCTTCTTTTCGTAACCGGCGGCCGCTTCGTCCATCGACTCTTTCAGGCTGGCGGCGGCAAACACGGTCAGCGGCGCCTTGTCCTGGGCCAAGGCGGGCAGGGCGGCGAGGGCGAACAGTCCGCCCATCATCAGAGCAGTGAACTTGCGCAGCAGACGAACCTGGTGCATGACAGAACTCCAGCGTCGGGGGGAATGAGCGGGTTGCGTCAGTATCGGAGCAAGCGGGTCAACTCAGTGCGGCGCCAGCGCGGCGTTCAACAGGTGCGCCAGGCGCACGCCGGCCAGGCGGATCTGCTGCTCGGCCAGCGGACGATACGTGTCGTAGTAACCGGTTTCCAGTGTGGCACGCGGCGGGTACACGCCGGGGCGCAGCACGATCTTGCAGGATTGCCGCGCCCAGTCGGCGGTGGCCGGCGGCAGCGCGGGTACGCGGTCGGCAGTCGGCGCCGGCAGGGCAGTGACCTGGCGCAGCAGCGCGACGTCATCCAGGCCGGCGGAAGCCAGCAGTCCGCTGTCCCAGACCTTGTGCAGGTTGCCACCCTTGCCCTGGTAGCTGGTCTGGAAATCATTGCCGCCCTTGTCGCGGGCAAACCCCGCATGCATGGGCTGATGCGCGTCGCCGACCAAGTGGACGACGAACTTCAACGCCTGCAGGCGTTGCTCGCGCGGCAGCGTCGTGTTGGCCAGGATGTCCGTCTGCGTGCGGATTGCCTCGATCACGCAATTACCATCCGGACAATCGCGCGGCGGGTCGTAGGCGCAGTCGTGATCGGCCAGGTTGACGAAGTGCCAGCGTGCACTGCGCCTGCCCAGGTCGGGATCGTTTTCGCGCAGGTTGTCGGCCCAGTTGGCGATGCCGGCCAGGGTGGGATCCGGTTCGCCTTGCAACAGGGCATCCACCTGCTTGCGTACGGCGGGGCTCAGATCATTGGCCGCCAGCTCGGCGACCATGCGATGACCGACCGGACCCCAGGCAAAGGCCGAAGGCGAGGAGGCAAGTGCGGTGACAAAAAAGAGGGACGCAAAAAAGAATCGGGCCATGCCGGCAACTTTACCCGACATGGCCCAACCCGGAGAGAACATTGGCTTGCGGCAACGACATCGCGCCTGCAAAAAAGGCCGGGCCCTGCCGGGGTTTGAGGCGACAGGGCCCGGAGCAGGAAGTCTTAGAACTTGATCACGTAGGCCGCGCCGTACACCAGCGGGTCGATGTTGGCGGTGCCCAACTTGGCGCCGTTCACTTCGACCTTGCTGTCGATGTCCATGTAGCGCACGTCAACGCGCAGCGCGCCGTTCTTGCTGACGGCGAAATCCAGGCCGGCGTGCGCGGCCAGGCCCCAGGAATCACCGAGCTTGAGCTTGGTGCCTTCCAGGATGCCCTGGGTGTCTTCGCTGAAGAAGGTGGTGTAGTTGATGCCGGCGCCGAGGAATGGCGAGACCTTGCCCTTGCTGTTGAAGTGGTACTGCAGGGTGAAGGTCGGCGGCAGGTGCTTGGTGCTGCCGACGGTGCCGACGCCCTTGATGGCGATGTCGTGCTTGAACGGCAGCGCGGCCAGCACTTCCAGACCCAGGTTGTCGGCCAGGAAATACTCGGCGGTGATGGTCGGCTTGACGTCGCTGTCGATTTCCAGCGGCAGGGTGCCGCCGGCGAGCTTGCCGTTGTCCGACTTCGGGTTGACCTGGTGCACGCCGACGCCCAGCGTCCAGTCGCCCTTGGACTGGGCGAAGGCGGGCAGGGCGGCGCCGGCCAGGGCGACGGCTAGCAGGGCAATCACGGGCTTTTTCATGGTGTCTCTTTGGTCTTGTGGGTTGATGTGGGGCGCAGTGTCCGCCTCTGAATTCACTAACGCCTTGATCACAATCAATCGCGGCACGCACCATCCCGACGGCTTGCCCGCGCGGTCCTGATAGAATGCGATTCCCGTCAACCCCCGCCGCGCCGGGCGCGGCCGCAGGAGTCTGAGCAATGTCGATCAAGGTTGGTATCAACGGCTTCGGCCGCATTGGACGCAACGTGCTGCGTTCCGCCGTGCAGAACTTCGCCGACGACATCGAAATCGTCGCGATCAACGATCTGCTGGAGCCGGATTACTTGGCCTACATGCTCAGCTACGACTCGGTGCATGGCCGCTTCAAGGGCGACGTGAAGATCGAAGGCAATACGCTGGTGATCAACGGCAAGAAGATCCGCCTGACCCAGGAACGTGATCCGGCCAACCTCAAGTGGGATGAAGTCGGCGCCGAAGTGGTGATCGAGTCCACCGGACTGTTCCTCGACAAGGTCACCGCGCAGAAGCATCTGGATGCCGGCGCCAAGAAGGTGATCCTGTCGGCGCCGTCGAAGGACGACACGCCGATGTTCGTGTTTGGCGTCAACGACAAGACCTACAAGGGCGAAGCAATCATCTCCAACGCCTCGTGCACCACCAACTGCCTGGCGCCGCTGGCCAAGGTGCTGAATGACAAGTGGGGCATCAAGCGCGGCCTGATGACCACCGTGCACGCCGCCACCGCCACCCAGAAGACCGTCGACGGTCCGTCCAACAAAGACTGGCGCGGTGGCCGCGGCATCCTGGAAAACATCATTCCTTCCAGCACCGGCGCCGCCAAGGCAGTGGGCGTGGTGATTCCGGAGCTCAACAAAAAGCTGACCGGCATGAGCTTCCGCGTGCCGACCAGCGACGTGTCGGTGGTGGATCTGACCTGCGAACTGGAAAAGCCGGCCACCTACGCCGAGATCTGCGCGGAGATGAAGGCGCAGAGCGAAGGCGCGCTGAAGGGCATCCTGGGTTACACCGAAGACAAGGTGGTGGCCACCGATTTCCGTGGCGACACCCGTACTTCGGTGTTCGATGCCGACGCCGGCATCGCCCTGGACAGCACCTTTGTCAAGCTGGTCAGCTGGTACGACAACGAATGGGGCTATTCCAACAAGTGCCTGGAAATGGTCCGCGTGGTCGCCGGCAAGTAAGCCCGACCAACGCAATGCATCGAGCGGGGGCGCCTTCGGGCGCCCTTTGCTTTTGCGCGCGGGTCCGGCAGGCGGGCCAGCGGTGGAATCCGTTACGATGCCCACGCCGCCATGGGCCTGGGGAATGACGGGGCGGTCCACTATGAGGACAGGGAATGGATGACTTGGCAGGTGTGCTGGTCTTGTTCGGCCTGGCGGTGCTGGCGGTACCGGTGTTGCTCATCATCGCGCTGGTCTCGATCAGCGGCTTGAAGCAGCGCGTGTCCCGGCTGGAGGAGCAACTGGCGCAAGCGCGTCATGCCGCGCCGCTGTCCACCGCCACTGCAGCGGCCCAAGCCGCATTCACTCCCCATGGCGTCGCCACGGCCGAAGACTATCCCGCCGAACCGGTCGACGATTCGCCGACCCTGGGCGAAATCCTGCAGCGCAGCACACCCTCCAGCACCTCCGCATCGCCGTCGCGCACCGCGCCGCCGCCGATGGATGCCGAGCCGGCATTGCACGAGTCGACGCTGCCGCCACCTTTGCCGGTGCCGCCGGCTGGCGCGACCCCGCCGCCGCTGGAACGCCCGATCGAGCAGCCGTCGACGCCAGAGGTCGAGATTCCGCGCGTGCCGCGTCCGCCGCTGCGCAGCGCGCCGTCGCGCCCGGATCCAATTACTCTGGGCCTGCGCGCGATCAAACACTGGTTCACCGTAGGCAACGTGCCGGTCAAGATCGGCATGCTGGTGTTGCTGGCCGGTGTCGCCGCGCTGCTGAAGTACGCCGCTGACCAAGGCTATTTGAACGCACCGATCGAAGCGCGCCTGGCCGCCGTCGCTGCCTGCGCCCTGGGTGCGCTGGTGTTTGCCTGGCGCAAGCGCGAGAGCCACCCCAGTTTTGCCCTGACCGTGCAGGGCGGCGCCATCGGCATCCTGTTGCTGACGGTGTTCGCCGCCTTCAAGCGCTATGACTTGCTGGAAGCCATGCCGGCATTTGCGCTCAGCGTGGTGCTGATTTTCGGCGCGGGTGCGCTGGCGGTGTTGCAGAACTCCAAATCGCTGGCGGTATTCGCGATCCTGGCCGGCTTCCTGGCCCCGATCTGGCTGTCGACCGGCAGCGGCAATCATGTCGCGCTGTTCTCGTACTACGCGGTGTTGAACGCGGCCATCCTGGCGGTGGCGTGGTTCAAGCCGTGGCGCGTGCTCAATCTGCTTGGTTTCGTCTTCACCTTCGGCATCGGCACGCTGTGGGGCGTGCTCAGTTACGACCCGGCCAAGTACGCCAGCACCGAACCGTTCCTGCTGCTGTTCTTCGGTTTCTACCTGCTGATTCCGTTGTTGTATGCGCGGCGCTTGCCGGAAGGACGGCGTGGCCTGGTCGACGCGTGCCTGCTGTTCGGCACCCCGTTGATTGCATTCGCCCTGCAGGCCGCGCTGCTGGAGGGCGCGCGCATGCCGCTGGCCTACAACGCACTGGGCCTGGCCGCGCTGTATGTGGTGCTGGCCGTGCTGCTGCGCCGCCGTGGCGGGTACGAGGCATTGGTGCCGGCCTACGCGGTGCTGGGCGTGGGCTTTGCCACGCTGTCGGTACCGCTGGCCTTGTCCGCGCGCGCCACCGCCAGCGTGTTTGCGCTGGAAGGCGCCGCGCTGATTTGGCTGGGCCTGCGCCAGGAACGCAGATTGCCTCTGTTCACCGGCAGCCTGCTGCAACTGCTGGCGGCGTTGGCCTTCCTGTTCGGCGACCTGCACAGCGGCGGCACGCCAGTGGCCAATCCGGTGTTCATGGCCGCGTTGATCATCGCTCTGGCCGGCCTGTCCAGCGCCTGGAATTTCTCCCGCCAGGGTCATGCGCTGGCATTACCGTTCTACCTGTGGGGCCTGGGCTGGTGGCTGGGGGCGGGCGTGCATGAAATCGGCGCCTTCATCACCTACACGCATCGCGCCGACGCCTTGCTGGCCTTCGCCGCGGTGACCGGCTGGCTGGCCGCCGAGGTTCATCGCCGTCATCCGTCCACCGCTCTGGCCATGACCACCTTGGCGGCGCTGATTGCGGCGGCGCCGCTGTCCATCGTGCAGGCGCAGGAACACGCGCAACCGTTCGCCGGTTACGGCGCGCTGGCATGGCTGGTCTACGCGGTGCTGGGCGTGCGCAGCCTGATCTGCCTGCGCCGCAGCGAGCATGCCCTGGCCGGGTGGGCGCAGTTCGTCTGGCTGCTGGTCTGGCCGCTGGCGCTGTCGTTGTTGCTGGATTGGGTCAGCCGCGAGCAACACCTGGCCGAAGGCTGGCGCGTGCTGGCGATGTTGCTGCCGTGGTTGATCGTCACTGCGCTTGGCCTGTTCCGCTGGCCGTGGCTGGCTGCGCCGTTGGGTGAGCGTTTCGATGGCTATCGCAGCGCCTTGCAGTGCGTGCAGTTTGCCGTGCTCACCTGCGCGGGCGTGTACATGCTGTTGCTGGCCGGCAGCAGCGCGCCGCTGCCGTGGGTGCCGGTGGTCAATCCGCTGGAGCTCGCGCAGTTGGGCATCATCGCTTTGCTGGCGTACTGGCTGTGGTCGGACTCGGCGCCGGAGTGGATGGTGTCGCAGCGGACTTCGCTGCTGGCCATCGCCGGTTTCTCCTGGGTCAGCGTGGTGGTACTGCGCGCCGTCCATCATTGGGGCGGGATGGGTTGGGACGGATCGCTGATTGGCACCAGCCTGGCGCAGACCAGCCTGACGCTCACCTGGAGCGTGTTGGGCGTGATTGGCTGGGTGCTGGGCTCGCGTCGTGGGCAACGCTCGTTGTGGCTGGCTGGTGCGGTGCTGATGGGCGTCGTGTTGGTGAAACTGCTGCTGATTGATCGCGGCAACCTCGGCGATGCGCTTGGCATCGCTTCCTTCATCGCCTACGGCGTGCTGTGCACGGTGGTGGGCTATCTGGCGCCGGTGCCGCCGCGCATGGCCCAGGAGGATGCACAGGCATGAAGCAGGCAGGCATGAACAAAGTGGGCAAGAAGGTGTTGGCTGCAGTGGCGCTGTGCCTGCCGCTGCTGGCAAGCGCGGCCGCGCGCGATGACTACGCGCGTCAGTGGCCGCTGCAGTTGCCTGCCGCGCAGGAAGGTGCGTATCGGGTCACCCTGGATGGCAGCGTGTACGAGCAGACGCGCACGCCGAATCTGGCCGATCTGGATGTGCTGGATGCCAACGGCAAGCCGGTACCGTCGATGTTGTCCGCGCCGGCCTCGCCCGGCATCGGACCCGCGCAGCAGCATGGCTTGCCGTGGTTCCCGCTGCCTTCCTCGCCGCAGGCACGCGACGTGGCGTCGATCAGCGAGATTGCCGCCGATGGCAGCCTGCGCCGTGTGCAATGGTCGGCTGCCGAGGTGCAGGCCAACGCGCCGGCCGCGGGATACCTGATCGATGCGAGCGCGCTCACCCAGCCGCTGCAGGCCTTGCAACTGCAGTGGCAGGTGGATTCGCCGCTGGAACGCGAAGTACGCCTGGAAGCCTCCGACGATCTGCGCCAGTGGCGAGCGGCCGACGGCGGCGTAGCGCGCCTGCTGGATCTGCGCAACAACGGCGCGCGGGTACTGCGCAATCGCATCGAATTTGCGCCGCAGCGCGCCCGCTATTGGCGTCTGCTGGTGCCGGCGCCGCTGCCGGCAGACTTCCGCCTGCTGGCGGTGCAGGCCGAAACTTCCACGCCCGGTGTCGCCACCGCCTGGCAATGGCAGAGCTTGTCGGCCAGACGCAGTCCCGATGCCAACGGGCAGATGCACTACGAATTCGAGTTGCCCGGCCGTTATCCGATTGCCCGCGCCGATGTCGAACTGCCCGGCAACAACACCCAGCAATGGCGACTGGAATCGCGCGACCGTGCCGATGCGCCCTGGCAACTCGTGGCCGGCCCGTGGGTGGCGTTCCGCGTCGCCAGCGCCGGCAGCGACAGCGCCTCGCCGCCGCAGGAACTGGCGGGCCTGCATCGGGATCGGCATTGGCGACTGACGCCGGTCGATGGCGTGGATGCGGCCTTGCCGACGCTGCGGCTGGGCTGGCAGGCCGAGTCGCTGGTGTTTGTCTCGCAGGGCCAGCCACCGTTCGTGCTCGTGGCCGGCAGTGCGCGCGCCAGCCGCGCGGCGGCGTCGGTGCAGCCGACGTTGGCGGCCATCCGCCAACAACGTGGCGCCGATTGGCAGCCTTCCGTCGCCACCCTGGGCGTGCCGCAGGCACTGGCCGGTGACGCCGCGCTGACGCCGGCGGCCAAGCCGCGCGACTGGAAAGCCTGGTTGCTGTGGTCGCTGCTGGTCGTGGGCGCGCTGCTGGTGACCGGCCTGGCCCTGAGCCTGATGCGCAACAAGCCAGCGCGCGACTGAGTCGGCGCGGTGCGCTACTGCGCGCGCACGCGGATTTGCCGCGCCCGCGCGCAGCCGGGACAATAGGGGTCTTCCCCAGTTCCGAAGGAATGCCCCATGTCCATCGTCCGCATGTCCGATCTCGACCTTGCCGGCAAGCGTGTGCTGATCCGCCAGGACTTGAACGTACCGATTGAAGATGGCCGCATCACTTCCGAACAACGCATCACCGCCTCGGTGCCCACCCTCAAGCTGGCGCTGGAGAAGGGCGCGGCGGTGCTGGTCACCTCGCACCTGGGCCGGCCCAAGGAAGGCGTGTGGAGCGAAGCCGATTCGCTGGCGCCGGTGGCCGCACGCCTGACCGAGCTGCTCGGCCAGGAAGTGAAGCTGGTCAAGGACTGGGTGGACGGCGTCGAGGTTGCGCCCGGCCAGGTCGTGCTGCTCGAGAATTGCCGCATGAACGTGGGCGAGGGCAAGGATGACGAAGCCCTGTCGAAGAAATACGCCGCGTTGTGCGATGTGTTCGTGATGGACGCCTTCGGCACCGCGCATCGCGCGCAGGCCTCCACCCACGGGGTGATTCGCCAGGCGAAGGTCGCTGCCGGTGGCCCGCTGTTAATGGCCGAGCTGGATGCCCTGGCCAAGGCCTTGAAGGAACCGGCGCGTCCGCTGCTGGCGATCGTGGCGGGCAGCAAGGTCTCGACCAAGCTGGAACTGCTGTCCAACCTGGTCGGCAAGGTTGATCAGCTGATCGTCGGCGGCGGCATCGCCAACACCTTCATCGCCGCGTCCGGACACAAGGTCGGCAAGTCGTTGTACGAAGCCGATTTGCTGGATACCGCCAGGCAGATCATGGCCGATGCCAAGGCGCGAGGCGCCGATATCCCGGTGCCGGTGGACGTGGTGGTGGCGCCGACCTTCGCCGCCGATGCGCCGGCCACCGTGAAAGCGGTCGACGCGGTGGGTGATGACGACATGATCCTGGACATCGGCCCGCAGACCGCGGCGCGCTACGCGCTGCTGATTGCCGACGCCGGCACTGTGGTCTGGAACGGCCCGGTGGGTGTGTTCGAGTTCGACGCCTTTGGCGGCGGCACCGAAACGCTGGCGCGCGCGATTGCCGATTCCAAGGCGTTCTCCATTGCCGGTGGCGGCGACACGCTGGCGGCGGTGGACAAGTACGACATCGCCGGGCAGGTCAGCTACATCTCCACTGGCGGCGGCGCGTTCCTGGAATTCCTGGAGGGCAAGACCTTGCCGGCCGTCGCGGCGCTGGAGGCGCGCGGTTCGTGAGTCGTTCCATTCTGTTCTTCGATCTTGATGGCACGCTGATTGATTCGGCCGTCGGCATCACCCGCTGTGTGGCCTATGCACTGGAGCAACTGGAACATCCGGTGCCGGAAGAAGCGGAACTGCGTGGCTGGATCGGTCCGTCGCTGCGCAACAGTTTTACCCCGTTGCTGGTGGATCCCGAGCGGGTGGAACAGGCCGTGGCCCACTACCTGGTCCGCTTCGACGAACATGGCTGGACCGAGCACACCCAATACGAGGGCATTGGCGAGGTGGTGGAGACCCTGCATGCCGCCGGCCACCGGCTGGCCGTGGTCACCGCCAAGAACGAGCCACACGCGCGCCGTATCGTCTCGCACCTGCCGTTCGGTCATTGCTTCGAAGACGTGATCGGCGCCACCGCCGATGGCAGCCGCAGCCACAAGCCCGAACTGATCGACGAAGCCCTGCGCAGGCTTGACGTCAATGCCGCCGACTGCTGGATGATTGGCGACCGTCGCATGGATATCGAAGGCGCCGAGCACCACGGCATGCGCAGTGTCGGCGTGCTGTGGGGATTTGGCGGCGAAGTCGAATTGCGCACCGCCGGCGCACGCCGCCTGGCCGCCACGCCGGCCGACCTGGCCTTGCTGCTGCAGGCCTGAGCCGGGCGGGTCGACGGCGAACGAGGCGCCACGTTTCTTGCGCGGTGGCATTGCAGTGGTCTGTGCGTGCGCAGCAATTCTTGCCGGTCACTAGACCAAAAAAATACCAATGTCGGATTTCGTTGTGGGTGCGTGAAAGCACTAGAAAACAAGGCTTTCCGCAAACGCGCGGAGAGATTGGATGGAGGCCGTACTCGCCCGCGCTTGCACGGCTTGGTCGCGGACATCGCACAGTGGTACGGGTGTGGTAGCGTTTGCGCGATCACAGGAAACCCGCCTTATGACTACTCGCCAGCGCCGCACCAAAATCCTCGCCACCCTCGGCCCCGCTACCGACCCGCCGGGCGTGCTCGACGAACTGTTCCGCGCCGGCGTCAATGTGGTGCGCCTGAACTTCTCGCATGGCGATCCCTCCGGCCAGGCCAAGCGTGCCGCCGCCGTGCGCGCGGCAGCGCAGCGTGCCGGCGCCGAGGTCGGCATCCTGGCCGACTTGCCTGGCCCGAAGATCCGCATCGAGCGTTTTGCCGAAGGCAAGGTCGTGCTCAAGGCCGGCGCGCGTTTTGATCTGGTCGCCAGCGCCGATGCGCCTCCCGGCGACGTCAACCAGGTGGGCGTGAGCTATCTGGGCCTGCCCGGCGATGTGAAGCCGGGCGATGTGCTGCTGCTCGATGACGGCCTGATGCAGCTGCAGGTGGTGTCGGTGGAAGGCGAGCGCATCGTCAACACCGTGCTCAACGATGGCGTGCTGTCTGATCGCAAGGGCCTGAACAAGCAGGGCGGTGGCCTGTCGCTGGGCGCGCTGACCGAGCGCGACAAGGAACTGATCGGCATCGTCGCCGAGATTGGCGTGGACTTCATCGCCGTTTCGTTCTGCCGCAACGCCGAAGACATGAACGAAGCGCGCCGCATCGCCCGCGAACACGGCTGCGATGCCGCGCTGGTGTCCAAGATCGAGCGCACCGAGGCGATCGAGAACCTCACCGAAATCGTTGATGCCAGCGACGTGGTGATGGTGGCGCGTGGCGACCTGGGCGTGGAAATCGGCGACGCCGAACTGCCCGGCCTGCAGAAGAAGATCATCCGCGAGTCGCTGGCGCGTGGCCGCGTGGTGATCACCGCCACGCAGATGCTGCAGTCGATGGTCGACAGCCCGATTCCCACCCGCGCCGAAGTACTGGACGTGGCAAACGCCGTGATCGACGGCACCGACGCGGTGATGCTCTCGGCCGAAACCGCCGCCGGCAGTTACCCGGTGCGTGCGGTCGAAGCGATGGCGCGCATCTGCCTTGGCGCGGAGAAGCAGTTCGAGACCGACACCGACTTCGAGAAGGCGCCGCGTGATCTGGCGCGTGCGGACCAGGCGATCGCGATGGCCGCCATGTTCCTGACCGAACACATCGGCGTGCGCGCGATTGTCGCCATGACCGAATCCGGCGGCACCGCCCGCTACCTGTCGCGCTTCCGCGCCCGCGCGCCGGTGTATGCGTTCTCCCGCCACGACGGTGCGCGCCGCAAGATGGCGATGATGCGCGATGTGTTCCCGATCGCCTTCGACAGCCGCGGCCTGGCCCCGCGCGAAGCCGCCCGCGAAGCCACCCGCTGCCTGGCCGACCGACAACTGCTGGTGGAGGGTGACCGGATCATCTTCACCAGCGGCGATCACATGGAAAAGCATGGCGCCACCAACACCCTGCGCCTGCTGCAGATTGGCCAGCAGGGCCAGGTCGAGGGCCTGGGCGAGCTTTGAACTGGGCTATAATTGGTATCTTTCCCGCCGCGCTTCCAGGACCCACATGAGCATCGAACAGCTTGCCGAAACCGCCCAGGCCATGGTGGCCGCGGGTAAGGGCATCATCGCGATCGACGAATCCACCAGCACCATCGCCAAGCGTTTTGCCGGCGTGGGTATCGAGAACACCGAAGAGAATCGCCGCGCCTACCGCGAGCTGCTGCTCACCACGCCCAAGCTGAGCGACTACATCTCCGGCGCGATCCTGTATGACGAAACGCTGCGCCAGTCGACCAAGGACGGCACGCCGTTCGCCAAGTACATGGCCAAGAACGGCATCATCCCCGGCATCAAGGTCGACAAGGGCACGCATGCCCTGGCCGGCTGCCCGGGCGAGGTGGTGACCGAAGGCCTGGACGGCCTGCGTGATCGCCTGAAGGAGTACTACGCTCTGGGCGCACGCTTCGCCAAGTGGCGCGCGGTCATCAACATCGGCGACGACATTCCCACCGGCACCGCGATTGAAGCCAATGCGCATGCGCTGGCCCGCTACGCCGCGCTGTGCCAGGAAGCCGGCCTGGTGCCGATGGTCGAGCCGGAAGTGTTGATGGATGGCGAACACGACATCCAGACCTGCTACGAAGTCACCGAAGCCGTGCTGCGTTCGCTGTTCGCCGCGCTGTACGAGCACAACGTGCTGCTGGAAGGCACGATCCTGAAGGCCTCGATGATCGTCCCCGGCAAGGATTGCCCGGACCAGGCCGACGTGGATGAAGTCGCCGAGTCCACTGTGATGTGCCTGAAGAGCACGGTGCCGGCGATCCTGCCGGGCATCGTGTTCCTGTCCGGTGGCCAGAGCGATGAAGACGCCACCGCGCATCTCAACGCCATGAACCAGCTAGGCGCGCTGCCGTGGCCGCTGTCGTTCTCGTATGGCCGCGCCATGCAGTCGGCCGCGCTCAAGCTGTGGTCCGAAGACCTGAAGGGCAACTTCAGCAAGGCGCAGGGCACCGTCTACGCCCGCGCCAAGGACAACGGCCTGGCCGCACAGGGCAAGTGGGAAGGCTGAGCCGCCTTCACCCGCAACCTCCAGGAAAACGCCGGCCCAGTGCCGGCGTTTTTTTTGGGCCGCTGCGCTGCGCGAAAGGCGCCCCCACCCCAGCCTTCCCCGCAAGCGAGGGAAGGGTCGGCAACGTGAGTCTTGTCACAGCAGCTGAACAGGCATATGCTTACATCTATATTATTGCCTAAGCAGCTATATCATAGGCACCCATGAATACCGAAGCCTGCAGCCCTGCCACCATCGGCTATCTGATCGCCGACCTCAGCCGCCTGTATGGGCGGGTGTTTGATCGGCGTGCCGCCCATCTGGGCCTGACCCGGGTGCAATGGCGTGCACTCAAGCGCATCCACCAGGAAGAGGGCATGACCCAGGCCGCCTTGGCCGATGTCATGGACATGGAGCCCATCGCCGTCGGCCGGGTGGTGGACCGCCTGCAGAAGGCCGGCTTTGTCGAACGTCGCAACGATCCCGATGACCGCCGCTGCTGGCGCCTGCATCTGTCGCCGCAATCGAACGAAATCATGGGCGAAATCGAACAGGTCGCCATCAGCCTGCGCGAAGACAGCCTGGCCGAAGTAGATACGGTCGAACTGCAAACCACGCTGCAGGTGCTGTCGCAAATCCGCGAAACCCTTTCCCAACTCGATCGCGCCAGCCGCGGCGAGTCCTCCCTCCGTAAAAGCTGACCACCACCATGACCACCAAAATCAATGCCGCCGCCGAACAGGCGGGCACCTCGACTGCACCCAAGCGCCGGCGCGTGCCGGTGTGGCTGTGGATTGCCGCACCGCTGGCCGTGCTCGGCTTCTTCGCCTGGGAATATGTGGTTTCCAGCCGCGAAGTGAGCACCGACAACGCGTACATCAAGGCCGACCGCATCCTGATTGCACCGCAGGTGGGCGGCCGGGTAGTGGAAGTGGCCGTCGGCCAGAACCAGGCCGTCAAGAAGGGTGACCTGTTGTTCCGCATCGACGCCGAGCCGCTGGAACTGGCCATCGCGCAGAACGAAGCGGCCGTGGCTTATGTCGCCAACAGTACCTTTGCCAACCGCGCCAAGGTGACCGGCGCCGGCACGTCGGTCTCGGCCAAGCGCGAAACGTTGGCCTGGGCGCAGCGCGATCTGGTGCGCATGCAACAACTGGCGACCCAGGAACTGGTTTCCCGCAAGATGCTCGACGACGCGCGCCATGCAGTGGCCGAGGCCAAGACCGATCTGGCCGATGCCATTGCCTCCGAATCCGAAGCCAGCGCGATCCTGAGCGGCAACGCCGGCACGCCGTTGCAGGATCTGCCGGGCTACCGCGGCGCGCTCGCCCTGCTGGCCAAGGCCAAGCTGGATCTGGCGCATACCGAAGTTCGCGCACCGGTGGACGGCATCATCGGCATGCATGACCTGCAGGCCGGCGAGTACATCAACGTGGGTCAGGCGGCCATGCCGCTGGTGGCGACCGCGCCGATCTGGGTGGAAGCCAACTTCAAGGAAACCGAACTGACCAAGATGCGCGTGGGCCAGAAGGCGCTGGTGGAAGTGGACACCTATCCCGGGGTGAAGTGGCACGCCCACGTGGCTTCCATTGCACCGGCTTCCGGCGCGGAGTTCAGCGTGCTGCCGCCGCAGAACGCCACCGGCAACTGGGTCAAGATCGTGCAGCGCATTCCGGTACGTCTGGAAATCGACGACGCCAACCGCGCCGATGCACCGCAGCTGCGCGCCGGCATGAGCGCCGACGTCAAGGTCGACCTGGTCGACGGCGGCGCGACCGCGGGCAAGTCCACGGCTGCACGCTGATTCGTTACGTCATTCCGAGCGTCGTCAGGCAAGCCTGTGGCGCTGTGGTGGAGTCGCGGTGATGCCGCGGCGCTCGGGGTGACCCCGTTCAAACCTGGCCAGGCCGCGCCTATGCGCGGCTGTCGCCCGTAACGGCCCACTCCATGATCAGCCGACTTGAAAATTCCAACGAGAATGGTGGCAACCGCACCTTGCTGGTGATCTCGGTGATGCTGGCCACGCTGATGCAGGCGCTGGACACCACCATCGCCAACGTCGCCTTGCCCGACATGCAGGGTTCGCTGTCGGCCACCCAGGACCAGGTGTCGTGGGTGCTGACCAGCTACATCGTCGCTGCCGCGATCCTCACGCCCGTGACCGGCTGGCTGGCCGGCCGATTGGGCCGGCGCCGCCTGCTGATCATCGCCGTCGCCGGCTTCACTGTCGCCTCGCTGCTGTGCGGCATCGCCAGCGGCATCGGCGAAATGGTGTTCTACCGCGTGCTGCAAGGCGTGTTCGGTGCCTCGTTGGTGCCGATCTCGCAATCGCTGCTGCTGGATTCCTTCCCCAAGGAGAAACATGGCGCGGCGATGGCCATGTGGGGCATGGGCATCATGATCGGCCCGATCCTGGGCCCGCCGCTGGGCGGGTTCCTAACCCAGAACTACAGCTGGCACTGGGTGTTCCTGATCAACCTGCCGATCGGCATCCTGGCGCTGATTGGCATCATGGCCAGCGTCAAGAAAGATGCGCCGCACGAACGCCCGCTCGACGGCATCGGCCTGGGCCTGCTTGCCTTGGGCATCGGCGCGTTGCAGCTGTTCCTCGACCGCGGCCAGGGCGAAGACTGGTTCGGCAGCCTGGAAGTGCAGATCGAAGCCGCGCTCGCGCTGCTCGCGCTGTGGGGATACGGCCTGTGGTGGTGGAACAAGCGCGAACATGCGCTGCTGGATTTGAGCCTGTTGAAGAACGGCAACTTCGCCGTCGGCTGTGCGCTGATCTTCATTGTCGGCATCGTGCTGTTCGCCACGCTGGCGCTGCTGCCGCCGTACCTGAGCACGCTGATGAACTACCCCGTGCTCACCATTGGTCTGGTGCTGGCTCCGCGCGGTATCGGCACCATGTTCACCATGATGCTGGTCGGTCGCATGCTGGGCCGGGTGGACGCGCGCATTCCGATCCTGGTCGGCATGGGTCTGATGGTGATCTCGCTGCATGGCATGACCCTGTTCGGACCTACTGCTTCGATGAGCTCGATCATCTGGCTGGGCGTCATCCAGGGCATGGGCCTGGGGCTGGTCTTCGTGCCGATTTCCACCGTCGCCTACGCCACCCTGGAACCGCACCAGCGCACCGAAGCCGCCGGCCTTTTCAGCCTGGTCCGCAACATTGGTTCCTCGGTGGGTATCTCGGTGGTGATGACGTTGCTGTCGCGTGCGATGCAGATCAATCACGCCGAAATCGGTTCGCGCATTCCCGCCTTCGGCGCGGAACTGGCAGCGCTGCCAGCGGCCTGGAATCCGGCCACCACCACCGGCGCGGCCCTGCTCAATGCCGAGGTCATGAAGCAGTCGGCCGCCATCGGCTACCTCAATGATTTCAAGCTGATGATGGTGTTGACCCTGCTCTCGATGCCGCTGGTGTTCTTCATGCAGAGCGGCAAGGCGCCTGCCGGTGGAAACCCGGGCGCGGACGCCGCTGCAGCGCACTGAACATCACTGCGCGCGATCGCATCGCTTGCGGCGCATCAGGGATAGTTGCGCCATACACCCGCGTGTCGACCGCGGTTCGCCAGTTCGCGGCCGCGAGTTGATTCCCCGCTCCCTGTGGCGCAGGCTGACGGCATGAAAATATCCGGCCTGCACCACGTCGCCATCATCGCGTCCGACTACGCGCGCTCGAAACGCTTCTATGTGGAAGTCCTGGGCCTGCAAGTGATCGCCGAGGTATATCGCGAAGCGCGCGATTCCTGGAAGCTCGACTTGCGCGTGGATGACACCACGCAGATCGAATTGTTCTCCTTTCCCTCGCCGCCATCGCGTGTATCCAGACCGGAAGCAGCAGGGCTTCGGCATCTTGCCTTCCGCGTTGACGATGTCGACCTGGCCGTCGCGCATCTGGAACACAATGGGGTCGCTTGCGAGCCAATCCGCATCGACGAATACACGGGCAAGCGCTTTACCTTTTTCGCGGATCCCGATGACCTTCCTTTGGAGCTCTACGAAGCTTGACGGGGCGCTGGTTCGGTCCGTGTTCGTGCGCGCGAGGCCCGTGATCGGATAGTGCGCGTGCCGGCTGCTTGGAGTGGCGCGCGCTTGGGTGCCGGGACTTCGCGCCCTCCGCGCTGCGCGCTGCGGGTCCGTGCCGCCGGAGCTAAGTTTCGGATGGCACATCCTGTGCCAGCCGAAACCGTCGCGCATCCGTGCGCGACGCCCTGCGGGTTTACGCTCCGGCGACACCGCTCCGAGCGGCACCCAAGCGCGCACCACTCCAAGCAACCTTCCTTGACAACCGCGTGATTGCCGACATCAGACCAGCAGTCCAGCAGAACAACGGACCACCGACCACCAACCACCAACCACCAACCACCAACAATCGGGCCATCGGGCCATCGGGCCCAGCAGGTTTAGCAGGGATATCAGGGTCAGCAGGGCTATCAGGGCTATCAGGGCTAGGAAGGCTATCAGGGCTATCGGGGGCTATCGGGGCTAGCAGGTCTATCAGGGCTATCGGGGCTATCGGGGCTAGCGGGTCTAGTAGTGCAGGAGACCGATAGATCGGCGTGGCAGCAAGGCAGAAGGTCAGGAGACCAGCAAGCCACAAGGCTGGAAGGCTGGGCGGCCAAGGACCTGCAGTTTCTGTGCATGCCGACAAAGTTTCCAGTTTGCTTGGAGCGGTGCGCTTGCGGGTCCCGCTCGGAGCGGTGCTGGCGGAGCGTAAACCCGCAGGGCGTCGCGCACGGATGCGCGACGGTTTCGGCTGGCACAGGATGTGCCATCCGAAACTTAGCTCCGGCGGCACGGACCCGCGGCGCGCAGCGCGGCGGGCGCGACGCCCCGGGACCCGCGAGCGCACCGCTCCAAGCAAACCCACGGAGACCATCGGCCATCACCCACGGGCAGCAAACAGCAAACAGCAAACTGCAAACTGCAAACAGCAAACAGCAAACAGCAAACAGCAAACAGCAAGCGGAAAGCGGAAAGCGGAAAGCGGCAAGCAAGAAGCAGCCAGCGAGCGAGCTCAGAAGGCAAGCATGCCTAGCGGCGCCACCGAACCGTGAAGGCGAGGCGAGGCAGGAACGAAGATCCGCAACCGGACATCGCAGCCAAGAAAAAAGCCAGCGAATGTATTCCGCTGGCTTTCCCTTCACCCACATCGAGTCGCTTACAACGACGTCAGCCACTCGTCATCAGAACCCTCATTCACGCCCTCGAACAATGGCGTGGAGAAGTAACGCTCACCGGTATCCGGCAGCACCGCCAGGATGACGCTGCCTTCGCTGGCCTTCTCCGCCACCTGCAAAGCAGCGGCCACCGTGGCACCTGCGGAAATGCCCACGAAGATGCCTTCCTCCGCTGCCAGGCGACGCGACACGGCAATGGCGGTCACGTCATCCACCGGCAGCACCTCATCGGCCACTTCGCGGTTCAGAACTTCCGGAACGAAATCCGGCGTCCAGCCCTGAATCTTGTGCGGCGCCCATTCCTTGCCCAGCAACAACGATGCACCGGCCGGCTCACTGGCGGTGATGCGTACTTCCGGACGCGCCACCCGCAACACCTCGCCAACACCCGTCAACGTACCGCCCGTGCCCCAACCGGTAACGAAGTGATCCAGCCGCAGCCCGGCAAAATCGCGCAGGATTTCCGCGGCCGTAGTCTGCCGGTGATAAGCCGGGTTGGCTGGATTGGCGAACTGTCGCGCCAGGAACCAGCCATGTTGCTTGGCCAACTCCTCGGCACGTCGCACCATTCCGCTGCCACGCTCGGCCGCCGGCGTCAGGATCACCTTGGCCCCGTAGGCGCGCATCAACTTGCGGCGCTCGATGGAGAACGTCTCCACCATCACCGCCACGAACTTGTAACCGCGCGCGGCCGCCACCATCGCCAGCGCCACGCCGGTGTTGCCGGAGGTGGCTTCGATGATTGTGTCGCCCGGCTTCAGCAGTCCCTTGTTCTCTGCATCCAGGATGATGGCCAACGCCAGGCGATCCTTGACCGAGCCGCCCGGATTGAACGATTCCACCTTGGCATAAAGCTGCACATGCTTCGGCGCAACGCGATTGAGCCTGACGACCGGGGTGCGGCCAATGGTGTCGAGGATGCTGTCGTAAATGGCCATGCGGGAAATCTCCAGGTGGATGTCGTTATGCAGCGTGCGGCAAGGAGGTGTGGACCGGCAGGGCACGCGCCTGGTCCGCGGACAGTGGAGGCGCGCCGAACCAGTGCAGGTCCACGGCCAACCCGGCCACCTCGCCGATGATCAGCAAAGCAGGTGAGCAAATCCCATGTTCACGCGCGGCCACCGCCAACTGCTCCAGGCGACCGGCCAGCACCCGCTGGTTGGCGCGCGATCCATTCTCTATCAACGCAAACGGCGTGGAAGGCGGACAGCCTTCGGCGACCATGCGGGCCTGGATGGTGTCCAACCCGGCCACGCCCATGTAGAAAGCCAGGGTCTGGCGCGACTGTGCCAGCGCGGGCCAGTCCAGCGTGTCCAGCGAATCCTTGCAATGCGCAGTGACCAGCCGCAGCGATTGCGCATGGTCGCGGTGCGTAAGCGGAATTCCGGCATAGGCGGCGCAGGCCACCGCGGCGGTGATGCCGGGGATGACTTCAAAGTCGATGCCGTGCGCGCGCAGCACCTGCAGCTCTTCACCGCCACGACCGAAGACAAACGGATCGCCGCCTTTCAGGCGCACCACGCGCCGGCCTGCGCGCGCGTGTTCCAGCATCAGCTCGTGGATGGCCTCCTGGCGCACACTGTGGTGCCCGGCGGACTTGCCGACCTCGATGCGCTGCGCATCACGGCGCGCGAGTTGCAGCACCTCGTCGCTGACCAGGCGGTCATGCAGGATCACGTCCGCTTCATTGATCGCGCGCAAGGCATGCAGGGTCAGCAAACCCGGATCACCCGGACCGGCGCCGACCAGCACCACCGAACCGACGCTGCGCGCAGGCGAGTCACGCAGCGCCTGCTCCAACCACTGTTCCGCGCGCGCCTGCTGGCGTTGGCGCAGCAGGCGCGGCAGGTCACCCTGCAGCACCTGCTCGAAAAAACGCCGCCGCTGCGCCGTGTCCGGATAACGCGCACGAATCGCCTGGCGATGACGCGCGAACAGCGCCGTCAAGGCGCCCCACGAATCATCGAAGAAGGTCTCCAGTTGCCGACGCAAATGACGCGCGACCATCGGTGCGCCGCCGCCGCTGGAGATCGCGATCTGCAAGTCACCCCGCTGCACCCGCGCCGGCACGTGCACGCTCGACAATTCGGCATGGTCGACGATATTGGCGAACACCCGGCGCTGCTGCGCCGCCGCCGCCACCTCCTGGTTGACCTGCGGGTCGTCGGTGGCGGCCACCACCAGCCAGACATCCTCCAGCGCACGCGGATGGAAGCGTGGACCGATCCACGTCACCCGTCCCTCATCCAGCCAGGCCTGGATGGCTGGCGACAAGGCCAGCGCCTGGATGCGCGGCAGCGCGCCGGCTTCCAGCAAGGCGGCCAACTTGCGCTCGGCCACGGCGCCGCCGCCGACCACCAATACCGGACGGTCATGCAGGTCGGCAAACAACGGGAACAGGGCGCTGGCCACGGCGGCGGGCTGCTGGAGATGGCTTATGACCCTATCCGCCCGGCATGAGGACAAGGAAATAACTTGCGCCATATGGCTCATGTCTTGCAGTTATAAGGCTGCGGCGTTACGTTCGGATCAATTCCTCTACAGTCGGAACTCCCGCCGCCTGAACAGCGCGACTCCCCACGGGCCCCTTCGATGACCCTTACGCAACTGCGCTACCTGGTGGCCATCGCCGACGCTGATCTCAACATCACGCTGGCGGCGGCGCGCGTGCATGCCACCCAGCCCGGCCTGTCCAAGCAACTCAAGCAACTGGAAGACGAGTTGGGTTTCCTGCTTTTCGTGCGCAAGGGGCGCAGCCTGGAAGCGGTGACCCCGGCCGGCGGCGAAGTGATCGACCGTGCCCGCGCCGTGCTGGCCGAGGCCAACAACATCCGCACCTACGCGGCCAACCAGCGTCGCGAAAGCCAGGGCCAGTTGATCCTGGCCACCACCCATACCCAGGCCCGCTTCGTGCTGCCGCCGGCGGTGGCGCAAATCAAGCGCGCCTATCCGCAGGTCAGCGTGCACCTGCAACACGCCGCCGAAAGCACTGCACTGGATCTACTGAACCAGGGCGATGCCGACATCGCGGTGATCAGCACCGCGGGCGACGAACCGCAGGGCGGCATCGCCGTGCCGTTGTATCGCTGGCGCCGGCTGGTGCTGGTGCCGCGTGGCCACGCGCTGGATCACGACGGCCCCGCGCCGGCCATCCGCGACCTGGTGGACCTGCCGCTGATCAGTTACGACTCCTCCACCCGCCCGGGTTCCTCGCTGCAGCGCGCCTTTGCCAGCGCCGGCCTGGAACCGACCATTGCGGTCACCGCGCTGGACGCCGACTTGATCAAGACCTACGTGCGCGCCGGCCTGGGGGTTGGCCTGCTGGCGGAGATGGCGGTCAACGGCGCCGACACCGACCTGCGCAGCTGGCCCGCGCCCAAGGAAGTGAAAGACTGCATCGCCTGGGCCGTGCTGCCGCGCGAGCGCGTCCTGCGCGACTACGCCCTGGAGCTGGTGACCGCCCTGGCACCGCAGATTGATCGCCGCGACCTGCGACGCGTGCTGGATGGCAACCAGGTGGCCGACTGGCCGGCGCCGCCCACGTGGGAAACACTGACCCAATCCATCACCACCTGAGGGCTGTCGCCGGTCTTACAATTGCGCCAGGCAACAGGTGCGGCTGGGGGTCAGGTCGATGAAGTTGATGACAAGGATGGTGCTGCATCTGTACGCGCCGGCGGTGCTGATCGTCGGTGGTGGCCTGGTCATCGCCGAAACCATCACCCGCACCCATACCGGTTGGGCAGGCCTGACCAGTGGACGCACCGCCTCGATCAGTTTCCTGCTGGCGATCCTGCTGGGCACGGCCTGGGCGCTGCATTCCAGCTGGCGACTCTATCGCTGGGCGCTGGGGCGCGAGCAGCGTTGCGGCTGCGGTGGGCTATGGACGCGACCACGCATCAACCGGCATGGCGCGGTGTACCGCAAGTGCATTGGCTGCGGCTACAAGAAGTTCGAGCACGCGCATACCTGACCACGGCTACGGCGAAACCGTCGCCTCAAGGCAGCGCGCACTCGCGCGGCGACTGCGCATCCACGCAGATATGCGGGCGCGTAGGTAGGCCGTTGCGTTCGACACTCCGGCCCACGGCGACACTGAATACCTGCGGCTTCGCGGCCAGGCACGCCTGGCCCGGCTGACAATCGCGATCCAGGATCAGGTAATGGCATTGGCCGCTTTGGCTGGCCAGGCATTCAAAGCGTCCGTGGCCATTCTGCGCGCGCGACTGGCTGTACAGGCGGTCCACGCCGTTGTCGTTGTCGCGAACGGTGGAGGTGACCGTCGGCGCGGGGTTGGCGACGGACAACAGGATCAGCAGCCAGCTCAACACAGCCTGCCAGGCGGAGAACAGCCAACTGAGTGCGGCATCGAAGGGTTGCATGACAATCCTCGCAAGAGTGCTCACATGCCGCGGAACAGCGACATGAAGGGTTGGCTGACGATCAATGTTTCCGGACGCTGCTTGAGCTTGACGATGCCGCGGCCGGTGTCATCGCGGGTGACCGACGCGATGGCCTTGAGGTTGACGATGGTGGAGCGGTGGATCTGCTTGAAGCCCTGCGGATCCAGCGCTTCCAGCAGCTCGCGCAACGGCGTGCGCAACAGCGCTTCGCCTTCGGCGGTCATCACCACGGTGTACTTGTTGTCGGCGCGGAAGTAGGCCACATCATCGACCAGGATCAGCTTGGTGTCCTTGCCGGTGCTGGCGGTGATCCAGACCAGCGGTGGCCGCGTCGGCGTCTGCGCCTGCGCGCCCAGCCGGCGCAGCAGCGCCGCCAACGTGGCCGCATCCGGATGGCCATTGCCGCGCTGTTGCAATCGCTGCACCGTGGTCAGCAGGCGCTCGCGGGTGATCGGCTTGAGCAGGTAATCGATGGCGCCTTGTTCGAACGCATCGATGGCGTACTGGTTGTAGGCGGTGACAAACACCACCTGCGTGTGCGGGCTGACTTCGGCCAGCGCCTGCGCCACTTCCAGGCCGGTCAAGCCGGGCATGCGGATATCCAGGAAGGCCACGTCCGGCTGCTGCTCGGCGATGGTTTCCAGCGCGCTGGCGCCGTCCTCGCATTCGCCCACCAGCTCCAGGCCAGGCCAGACGTCGCGCAGCAGCGAGGCCAGCGCGGTGCGCAGCAGTTCCTCGTCTTCGGCGATGACGGCCTTAACCACGATCCTCTCCCGTGGCGCCCAGCGGCAAGGTCAACGTCGCTGCCACGCCGTTGGGGAAGTTGGAGACGATGGCGAACGACGACGCATTGCCGTAAGTCAGGCGCAGGCGCTCGCGCAGATTCTTCAGGCCGATGCCGGTGCCGCTGCTCTGCGAACCAAAACCCATGCCATCATCGGCGACCGTGAGCGCGACCTGGCCTTCCTGCTCGCGCGCCAGCACCCAGATGGTGCCGCCGCCGGGCTTGGCTTCCAGCCCGTGCTTGATGGCGTTCTCCACCAGCGTCTGCAGCATCATCGACGGCATGCGCACACCGCGCAGCGCTTCCGGCACATCGATATGCGTCTGCAGGCGCTGGCCCATGCGGATCTTGAGGATTTCCAGGTAAGCCTCGGCACGTTCCATCTCTTCGCCCAGGGTCGACATCTGATCGTCGACGTTGGGCAGCGAGCGGCGCAGGTACTGGATCAAATGGCCCAGCATCAGATCCGCACGCGGCGGATCGGTGCGGGTCAGCACCTGCGCGCTGGCCAGGGTGTTGTAGAGGAAGTGCGGCTCCACCTGCGCCTGCAGCATGTGCAGCTTGGCCACGGTCAGTTCCTTCTCGGTGACCGTGCGCGTGTTGACTACCTGTTCCTGGCGGCGGCCTTCGCCCACCCGCCGCGCCAGGGCGCGCAGCAGGGCTTCGGCGTTCTCCAGATTGGTGCCGTCGTCGACCTTCAGCAAATCCGCCCAGGCCCCGGCTTCGGGTTCGCACAGCAGCGACACGCTGCAGGTGCCCGTGCCCGGCGTCACCGTGGCCGTTACCTGGTTGCGCTTGAAGCCCAGCCAGCTGGACAGGTTGTAGCGCACCGGCTTCTCGTCGCTGTAAGGCACCAGCCGCAGCTGCTTGGCGCGCACCTGCAGGCTGTCCTTCGCACTCTCCACGCTCTGTACCCGCGGCAGCTCGCGCACGGCAGCTTCGACCAGCACGAAGGCCTCATCGGCGCTCAGCGGTACTTCAATCTGGCGGCGGTGGCGGTTGGACAGGGTGGTGGCGTCGATGCGATCGGCGATCAGGCTGACCCGCCGGATGTGCGAGACCGAGGTGATGAACACCGCCACGCCGGTCAACAGCACCAGGCAGGCGAACACCGGCCCAGGGCCGCTGTCATTGCCGAAGATGTTGAAGAAGCCGCCCCAGAGCAGCCCCGCGACGACGGCGACCACGGCCCAGGCGGCGAACATGCGGAGTACGAAGTAGATGCTGGCGAACACGGGGCATTCCGGGTCTTGGATTGCCGCGGAGCATAGCGGTCCCTTGCCGGGGCGTCCTGCCTGGTGCGATGAAACCGGGAATCGGGCGATGAAACCGGCAGGTCGACGACCGGATTTGTTCGCCGGTCAGCGGTGGCTGCTCACTGGACCCGCCATCACGGTCGGTGGCGGGAGTTTCAGATATCCAGATGCAACCCACACTCCCGCTTCAAGCCAAAGAAGCGCGTATCTTCCTCGCGCATGCCCGGCTCCCAGCGCTTGGTGGTGTGGAAGTCGCCGATCGAGACATAGCCTTCCTCCCATAGCGGGTGGTACGGCAGGTCATGCTGTTTCAGGTACTGCCAGACATCGCGATCGGTCCAGTCGGCTATCGGGTTGATCTTCAGACGGGTGCCGCGCCATTCGATGATCGGCGCATTGGCGCGGCTGGCGGCCTGGCTGCGACGCAGGCCGGTGAACCAGGTGCCTACATCCAGGTCGGTCAGGGCGCGCCGCATCGGCTCGACCTTGCGCAGGTTGTTGTACTGCTCGATGCCGACCAGGCCCTGTTCCCACAAGCGACCGTGGCGCGCTTCCATCCAGGCGCGGCTGACCAACGGGCGGTATACGTGCAGGTTGAGCTTGAGGCGGTCGACCAGTTCGTCGGCAAAGCGGTAGGTCTCGGGGAACAGGTAACCGGTATCGACGAGGATGACCGGCACGTCCGGCCGCTGCCGGCTGAGCATGTGCAGCAGCACCGCCGCCTGCGCGCCAAAGCTGGAGGACATCGCCGGTTGCGCCGGTCCGTTGGCGAGCGCCCAGGCCACGCGCTCTTCGGCGCTGCGCGCTTCCAGCGCGGCGTTGGTGCTGGCGATGTCTTCTCCCTGGGCGGGGAGGTCTACGGGTTGCGGCGCGCTCATGCGTGCAGTTCCAAGGCAATCTGGCGGTGGGTGGGGTAGGGCGGCAGGGCGATCACGCCGCTGCGATGGAGGAAGTCGCCAAAGCCTTCGCCGGCTTCGCGTTCCTTGGCGTAGCGCGCGAGCAAGGGGTCGAGCGCGGCGAGGATGTCTTCCTCGCTGATGTTTTCGCGGTACAGGGTGTTCAGGCGTTGGCCGCGATGGTCACCGCCCAGCATCAGGTTGTAGCGCCCCGGCGCTTTGCCGACCAGCGCGATCTCGGCCAGGTACGGACGCGAGCAGCCATTGGGGCAACCCGATATCCGCAACAGGATCGGCGCTTCACTCAAGCCATGCCGGTCGAGCAGCGGTTGCAGGCGCGCGCTGAAAGCGGGCAGGTAACGTTCGGCCTCGGCCATGGCCAGGCCGCAGGTGGGCAATGCCACGCAGGCCACGGCCGCGCGTGCGAGCGCGGTGCCGAGGCGGTGGCCATCGTCCAGGCCATGGGTGCGCACCAGCGCCTCGATGCGTTCGCGCTCGCCGCCGGGTACGCCGGCCACCACCAGGTTCTGGTTGGCGGTCATGCGGAATTCGCCGCGGTGCACGCGCGCAATCTCGCGCAGGCCGGTCAGGTGGCTGTGCTGAAGCGTGTCGGCAATGCGGCCGGAGAAGAAGTGCAGGGTCAGGTGCCAGCGGCCGTCTTCGCCTTCCACCCAACCCAGGCGATCGCCGTTGTGGTCGAAGCGGAAATCGCGCGCCGCCTGCAAGGTGAAGCCGGAGCGGCGTTCAATCTCGGCGACGACCTTGTCCAGCCCGTGATCGTCAATCGTGTACTTGAAGCGTGCGCGCTTGCGCAGCTCGCGATTGCCCAGGTCGCGCTGGGTGGTGACCACGGCGGTGGCAACGTCCAGCAGCCGCTCCGGCGTCAGGAAGCCGACCACGTTGCCGACGCGGGGATAGGTTTCGGCATCGCCATGGGTGGCGCCCATGCCGCCGCCAATCACCAGGTTGAAGCCGACCAGTTGGCCGTCCTCGAGAATGGCGATGAAGCCCAGATCGTTGGCGAACACATCGACGTCGTTGATCGGCGGCACCGCAAAGCCGATCTTGAACTTGCGCGGCAGGTAGGTGGCGCCGTAGATCGGCTCTTCTTCCTCGCCGCTGCCGGCCACGCGCTCCTCGTCCAGCCAGATCTCGTAGTACGCGCGGGTGTTGGGCAGCAGGTGTTCGGACAGCCGCGCGGCCCAGTCCTGCACCTGCGCATGCGCGCGCGACAGCAGCGGGTTGGCCGCGACCAGCACGTTGCGATTGACGTCGCCGCACGCGGCCAGGGTGTCGATCAGCGCGGCATTGATCGCCTGCATGGTCGGCTTGAGTTCGCGCTTGATCACGCCATGGAACTGGAAGGCCTGGCGGGTGGTGATGCGCAGCGAATGATTGGCGTAGCGGGTGGCGATGGCATCGAGCTTGAGCCATTGCTCCGGGCTGACCACGCCGCCGGGCGTACGCGTGCGGATCATGAACTGGAAGGCCGGCTCCAGCTTTTGCCGGCGGCGCTCGTCACGCAGGTCGCGGTCGTCCTGCTGGTAGCTGCCGTGGTACTTGATCAGGGTCTGGTCCGACTCGCGCAGCGCACCGGTCACCGGATCGGCCAGGCTGTCCAGCAGGCTGCCCCGCAGGCGACGGCTTTCGGATTTGATGTCTTCGACGGAGTGGCTGGACATGGGCTGGCGAGGATTGGCTACGTGTTGGCTATGCGTTGGAGTTGGTGGGTTGCCTGGAGTGGGGAGTCAGTACACATCGCGTGCATAGCGCCCCTCCGCCTGCAGCCGCGACAGGTACTCGGCCGCGCCTTCGGCATCGGTGGCGCGCTGCGAAGCGATGACCTCGAGCAGGGTCGCGTGCACGTCCTTGCCCATGGCGATCGCGCCGCAGACATACAGGTGCGCGCCGTTCTCCAGCCAGTCGTACACCTCGCGGGCATGGGCGCGCAGGCGGTGCTGCACGTAAACTTTTTCAGCCTGGTCGCGCGAGAACGCCAGCGACAGGCGATGCAGCTCGCGCTTGCGCAGCGCGTCCTGCCATTCGCTCTGGTAGAGGAAGTCGCTGTTGAAATGCTGGGCGCCAAAGAACAACCAGTTGCGGCCGGCCGCACCGGTTTCGGCACGTTCCTGCACGAAGCCGCGGAACGGCGCCACGCCAGTGCCCGGGCCAATCATCAGCAGGTCGCGGTTGCCATCGGCCGGCACGCGGAAGCGCTCGTTGGCTTCGACGTAAATCGGCGCCTGGCCACCCTCGTGCAGTTCCGCCAGGAATCCGCTGGCCGCGCCCAGATGTGGCTGGCCGAACGCCTGGTAGGCGAGCACGTCGACGGTCAGATGCGCTTCCTCACCGACCCGCTTGCGGCTGGAGGCAATCGAGTACAGGCGCGGCGCCAGCGGACGCAGCGCAACCACCAGTTCGTGCGCGTCCCATGACGTGGGCCAGCGACGCAGCACATCCACCAGATGATGGCTCTGCAGCAACTGCGCCAGGCCGGCTTGCTGGCCCGGGGCCAGCAATGCGTTGAGGTCATCGGCGCGTGCCGCTGCGGCATGCTCGGCCAGGAACGGGCGCGAAAGCCGGGTCAACTCGCGGCGTGACGCCAGCCATTCGTGCAGCGACAGCGATCGCTGCTCATGCTCGACCACGGCGTCGCCGTCCAGGCGCAATGCATCGAGAACAGCGTTGACCAGCACGTCGGGGTTGCGATGGCGGATACCGAGCGCATCGCCGGGTTCGTAAAGCAGGCCGCTGCCGGCCAGCGACAACTCGATATGGCGCACATCCTTGCCGCGCTCGCCGTGCAGGCCATGGCGCGGACCCTTGAATTCGCGGCCGCTGATCGTCTGGTTGGCCAGCAGCTCGGCGGCGAACGGCTTGTCGGGCGTCCAGGCAGCCGCGTGCGCGGGGCGCAGCGGGGTGACGGTGGCGAGCGGAGCCGCCGTGGTTTTCAGGGCATCGCGCGCATGCTGCAACGCCTGCGCGCGCCACGGCAGCGCCACGGTGTCGATATCGAGATCCGCCAGGCCCGCGTCGAACAGGCGCTGTCCACCTAGTTCGGCCAGGCGCGCATCGAGCCGGCGCGCGATGCCGCAGAAATCGGCGTAGCTGGAATCGCCCAGGCCGAGCACGGCGTACTTGAGCTCGGGCAGCTTGGGCGCGCGTTTGCCGCTGATGAACTCGACCAGGCCGATCGCATCATCCGGCGGATCGCCTTCGCCCTGGGTGCTGATGACCACATAGAGCAGGCGCTCGTTGGCCAGTTCGCGGGTGGCATAGGCGTCGGCGCGCAGCAGCCGCACCTGCAGGCCGGCGGCTTCGGCTTCCTGCGCCACCTGCTCGGCGGCGCGACGGGCGTTGCCGGTCTGGCTGCCGTAGACCACGGTCAGGCGCTGGCTGGCGCTGGCCACGCCGCCAGGCAGGACCGCCAGCTGCGGGCCGTGCTGGCCCTGGGCCAGGCCGGCCGTGTATCCCGACAACCACCACAGGGTGGGCGCATCCAAGCCGTCGACCAGCCGGGCCAACAGCACGCGACGCTCCTCGGCCAAGGGGCTGGGCGCCAGTGCGTTGGGGGAAGCAGTCATTGCGGCAATCGCCATGCGCGGGGTGGAAGTCGATGTTAGAAACTCGTTGTGCCAGTCTGAAAGGACGTCTGGTTATGGCCTTATCGCCTGGGCTTATTTCCAGCGCCCGGGCCGGCAGGAGGATGCTGGCCGGCCCCCAGGCGGGGGTAGCGGCGTCAGCTGGTACGCTTTGCGCCGGTTTGTTCCTTCACTCCAACCGCTGAATTGATGAGCGCAGACGCACGACTGTCCCACCTGGACCGCCTGGAAGCCGAAAGCATCCACATCCTGCGCGAGGTTGCCGCCGAGTTCGGCAACCCGGTGCTGCTGTATTCCGTGGGCAAGGACAGCTCGGTGCTGCTGCACCTGCTGCTCAAGGCGTTTGCGCCGGGGCGCCCGCCGATTCCGCTGCTGCATGTGGATACGCGCTGGAAGTTCCGCGAGATGATCGCCTTCCGTGATCGGCGTGCGGCCGAGACCGGCGTGGACCTGCGCGTGCACATCAATCCCGACGGCATTGCCCAGGACGTCGGGCCGATCAGCCACGGCGCCACCGTGCACACCGACATCATGAAGACCCAGGGCCTGAAACAGGCGCTGGATCAGTTCGGTTTCGATGCGGCCATCGGCGGCGCCCGCCGCGACGAGGAAAAGTCGCGCGCCAAGGAGCGCGTGTTCTCGTTCCGCAATGACAAGCACCGCTGGGACCCCAAGAACCAGCGGCCGGAACTGTGGGACCTGTACAACGCGCGCATCCACAAGGGCGAGAGCGTGCGGGTGTTTCCGCTGTCGAACTGGACCGAGCTGGATATCTGGCTGTACATCTACCGCGAATCGATTCCGGTGGTGCCGTTGTACTTCGCCGCCGAGCGGCCGGTGGTCGAACGCGATGGCGCGTTGATTCTGGTCGATGACGAGCGGCTGCCACTGGCAGCCGGCGAGACGCCGCAGCTGAAGAAGGTGCGCTTCCGCACGCTGGGTTGCTACCCGCTGACGGGCGCGATCGAGTCGGAAGCCGAAACCCTGGAAGCGATCATCGCCGAGATGCTGGTGGCGACATCGTCCGAGCGGCAAGGCCGGGTGATTGATCAGGATCCTTCCGCTTCGATGGAAAAGAAGAAGCTCGAGGGGTATTTCTGATGACCCGGACCACCGACATCGCCGCTTACCTCAAGCAGCACGAAACCAAGCCGCTGCTGCGCTTCATCACCTGCGGCAGCGTCGACGATGGCAAGAGCACCCTGATCGGACGGCTGCTGCACGACAGCAAGCGCCTGTTCGACGATCAGCTGGCCGCGCTGGAAAAGGACAGCCAGCGACACGGCACGCGCGGTGGCGAAATCGACTACGCGTTGCTGCTCGACGGGCTGGCCGCCGAACGCGAGCAGGGCATCACCATCGATGTGGCGTACCGATTCTTCGATACCGACAAGCGCAAGTACATCGTGGCCGATTGCCCGGGCCATGAGCAGTACACGCGCAACATGGCCACTGGCGCCTCCACCGCGGATCTGGCGATCGTGCTGGTGGACGCGCGCAAGGGCTTGCTGACGCAGACGCGGCGGCACAGCTACATCGTTTCGCTGCTGGGCATCCGGAAGGTGGTGCTGGCGGTCAACAAGATGGACCTGGTCGGATTCGACCAGGCGGTGTTCGATGAGATTGCGCAGGCCTACCAGACATTGGCCGGGCAGCTGGGTATTGCCCAGGTGCTGGCAGTGCCGCTGTCGGCGCTGGAAGGCGACAATCTGATCACGCGTTCGGCGCGCACGCCGTGGTACACCGGCCCGAGTCTGCTCGAGCATCTGGACAGCGTCTCGCTGGATGCGGGCGAACAAACCGCTGGCCTGCGTTTGCCGGTGCAGTGGATCAATCGACCGAACCAGAATTTCCGCGGCTTTGCCGGCACCATTGCGGCCGGCCAGGTGCAGGCCGGCGATGCCGTGGTCGCGCTGCCCTCGGGTCGCCGATCCACCGTGACCCAGGTGCTGGGACCGGACGGCGCAGTGGCGCAGGCCGGGACGGGCCAGGCGATTACGCTGACCCTGGCCGACGAAATCGACATCAGCCGGGGCGATGTGATCGCCGCCGCCGATGACCCGCCGGAGGTGGCCGATCAATTCGCCGCGCATGTGCTGTGGATGGACGATGCGGCCTTGCTGCCAGGCAGGCCCTATTGGCTGAAGATCGGCACGCGCACCGTGTCGGCCACCGTCAGCGAGATCAAGCATCGCGTCGACATCAACAACCAGGAGCACCTGGCGGCCAAGCGGCTGGAGTTGAATGAAGTCGGCTACTGCAACCTCAGCCTGGAAGAACCGGTGGTGTTTGCGCCCTACGCGCGCAACCGCACCCTGGGTGGCTTCATCCTGATCGACCGGCAGAGCAATCGCACGGTCGCCGCCGGCACGCTGGACTTCGCCCTGCGCCGAGCGGGCAACGTGCACTGGCAGCACCTTGACGTGGACAAAGCGGCGCGTGCGCGCATCAAGGGGCAGTCGCCGCGGGTGCTGTGGTTCACCGGCCTGTCCGGCGCCGGCAAGTCGACCATCGCCAACCTGGTCGACAAGCGCCTGCACTCGCTGGGCTTCCACAGCTTCCTGCTCGATGGCGACAACGTCCGCCACGGCCTCAACCGCGACCTCGGCTTTACCCCGGAAGACCGGGTGGAGAACATCCGCCGGGTGGCCGAGGTAGCCAAGCTGATGACCGAGGCCGGGCTGATCGTGCTGGTCAGCTTCATCTCGCCGTTCCGCGCCGAGCGGCAGATGGCGCGCGAGCGCTTCGGCGAAGGCGAATTCCTCGAGATCTTCGTCGACGTGCCGCTGGACCTGGCCGAGCAGCGCGACGTCAAGGGGCTCTACCGCAAGGCGCGCGCCGGCCAGATTCCCAACTTCACCGGCATTGACTCGCCCTACGAAGCACCGGAACATCCGGACCTGCGGCTGGATGCCGGCAGTGAAAGCCCGGAACGGCTGGCCCGGCGGGTACTCGAGAAACTGGGATTGGCGTAGCGTTTCGGTCACTGGCAAGGGTCATCAGTCATGCCCTTGTCAACGCGTTGATGCCCCAAATCGTTCATGACGTGAAGGTACACTTCGCGGGATAACGATCATTACGGACTTTTACATGCTGAGTGGAAGCGGTTGGCGCGCGATCACCGTTGCGGCTGCGTTGTTGTTGCTGTCGGCGTGTGGCGACAAGAACGCGCAGGCTGGCGGTGGCGGACAGGGCGGGGATCGACCGGTGCTGGTGACCACGCAGACGGTCCAGCCCTCGTCATGGAACGACAGCCTGGAAGCGCTGGGCACCGCCAAGGCCAACGAATCCGTCACCCTGACCGCCAAGGTCAGCGAGATTGTCCAGGACGTGCATTTCGAAAGCGGGCAGGACGTGCGTGCCGGGCAGACCCTGGTGACCTTGCGCGGTGACGCCGCGCAGGCATCGCTGGTGCAGGCCGAGGCCACGTACGCAGAAGCCCAGCGCCTGTACAACCGGCAGCAGGAACTGGCCCAGCAACAACTGGTGGCGCGTTCGACCCTGGACACCCAGTTGGCCCTGCGCGACGCCGCCGCCGCGCGGGTGGCGCAGATGAAGGCCGACATCGGTGATCGCAGCGTGCGCGCGCCGTTTGCCGGCGTGCTGGGCATCCGCCAGGTCAGCCCGGGTTCGCTGATCACCCCGACCACGGTAATCGCCACCCTCGACGACATCTCGCGGATGTACGTGGACTTCCAGGTGCCGGAAGCGGCCCTGGCCACCATCCACCCTGGCGATGCCGTGTCGGCGGTGACCGCGGCCTATCCCGGCCGCAAGTTCGAGGGCAAGGTGGAAACCATCGATGCCCGCGTCGACCCGGCCACGCGTGCGGTGACCGTGCGCGCCACCTTCGACAATCCGGATCGCGCGCTGCGTCCCGGCCTGTTGCTGGACGTCAATCTGTTCCGGCCTTCGCGGCAGGCGCTGGTCATTCCGGAAATTGCCGTGGTCCAGGTGGGGCGCGATTCGTTCGTCTACCGGGTCAAGCCTGACAACACCGTTGAGCAGGCCAAGGTTTCCACGGGCGTACGCCGCGAAGGCGTGGTGGAAATCCTCGAAGGGGTGAAGGCAGGCGACCGCATCGTCATCGACGGCACCGGCAAGCTGCGTCCCGGCGCGCCCATCACGGAAGGCCGCGAAGACGGTACCGCCAAGCCCGCCGCCGCACCTGCCGGCAAGCAAGGCTGACCGATGAAAATTTCGGACCTGTCGATCAAGCGGCCGGTGCTGGCCGTGGTGATGAGCCTGTTGCTGATCGTGCTGGGCGTGATGTCGTTCCTGCGTTTGACCCTGCGCGAGCTGCCCAACATCGATCCGCCGGTGGTATCGGTGGAGGTGACCTATCCGGGCGCGTCGGCCGCCGTGGTGGAAACCCGCGTCACCCAGATTCTGGAAGACGCGCTGGCCGGCATCGAAGGCATCGAGACCATCGAGTCCCGCAGTTCCAATGGTCGCTCGCAGGTGACCATCGAGTTCACCCTCAGCCGTGATATCGAAGCCGCGGCCAACGACGTGCGCGACAAGGTCAGCCGGGTCATGGATCGCATGCCCGAAGAGGCCGACCCACCGGAAGTGCAGAAGGTGGAAGCCGACGCGGACGTGATCCTCTGGTTGAACATGAGTTCCACCAAGATGGATACCCTGCAGCTGACTGACTACGCCGATCGTTACATCGTCGATCAGCTGTCCGCGCTGGACGGCGTGGCGCAGGTGCGCATCAGCGGTGCGCAGCGTTACGCCATGCGCATCTGGCTGGACCGCGCCGCCATGGCGGCGCGCGGCATCACCGCCAGCGATGTCGAGAATGCCCTGCGCCGCGAGAACATCGAGCTGCCCGCGGGCCGCATCGAATCGCAGACCCGCGACTTCACCCTGCGCGTCGAGCGTGGCTACCTGAGCGCGGAGCAGTTTGCGCAGATGCCGCTGTCCAAGGGTGCTGATGGCTACGTAGTGCGGGTGGGCGACATCGCCAAGGTGGAACTGGGAACGGCCGAACGCCGTGCCTACTTCCGCAGCAACGGCGTACCCAATGTGGGCCTGGGCATCGTCAAGACTTCCACCGCCAATGCGCTGGATGTGGCGCGTGCGGCGCGGGCAGCGGCCGAACGCATCGCGCCGACGCTGCCGGAAGGCACCAGGATTTTCGTCGCCTATGACAGCACCATCTTCATCGAGGCGTCGGTGGAGCGCGTCTACGCCACCCTGATTGAAGCCATGGTGCTGGTGTTCCTGGTGATCTGGTTGTTCCTGGGCAGCCTGCGCGCGGCGTTGATTCCGGCGGTGACGGTGCCGGTGTGCCTGATCACCTCATTCATCGCGTTGTACGCGTTCGGCTTCTCGATCAACCTGCTCACCCTGCTGGCGCTGGTGCTGTGTATCGGCCTGGTGGTGGACGATGCGATCGTGGTGCTGGAAAACATCCAGCGCCGTGCCGATCTGGGCGAACCGCCGTTGGTGGCGGCGCGCCGAGGCACCTCGCAGGTGGCGTTCGCCGTCATCGCCACCACGGCCGTGCTGGTGGCGGTGTTCCTGCCGGTGGGCTTCATGGAAGGCAACACCGGACGCCTGTTCCGCGAGCTGTCGGTAGCGCTGGCCGCTGCCGTGGCCATCTCGGCCTTCGTGGCGTTGACGCTGACGCCGATGATGTCGTCCAAGCTGGTGCGTCCGCACACCGCGCCCAAGGGCTTCAACGCCTTCATCAACCGGCAGTTGAATCGCATCAGCGACGGCTACGGGCAGCAGGTGGCCCGGCTGGTGGCCCTGCCCGGCAAGCGCATCGCGGTGCTGGTGATCGCCACGCTGGCGATCTGCCTGGGTGTGGCGGCCCTGCTGGCCTCGCGCGTGCCACGCGAACTGGCGCCGCTGGAGGATCGCGGCTCCTTCTTCGTCTCGATCCAGGGACCGGAAGGCGCAGGCTTCGATTACACGGTGAAACAGATCCAGCAGGTGGAAAAACTGTTTGCCACCCAGGTGGGCGACGACAAGCCGATCCAGCGCGCCAACGCGCGCGTGCCCGGCGGTTTCGGCGCCAGCGAGGAAATGCATACCGGCCAGGTGATCGTGTTCCTGCAGGACTGGCACAAGCGCGATGTCAGCACCACCCAGGTGCTGGAGTCGGTGCGCAAGCAGCTGGAAGAAATGCCCGGCATCCGCGCGCAGCCTTCGCAGCGCACCGGCCTGGTCCGCGGTGGCGGCCAGCCGTTCCGCATGGTGCTGGGCGGCCCGGACTACAACGAGCTGTCGCAGTGGCGCGATCGCATGATGGAGCGGATGGAGCAGAATCCCGGCCTGTACGGCGTGGACTCGGACTACAAGGAAACCCGTCCGCAGATGCGGGTCAACATCGACCGCAGCCGCGCCGCGGATCTGGGCGTGTCGGTGCAGGAGATTGGCCGCACCCTGGAAACCATGATGGGTTCGCGCCAGGTCACCACCTTTGTCGAGAACGGCGAAGAGTACGACGTGCTGATGCAGGCCGACCGCGAACGCCGCGCCACGCCTGCGGACCTGACCAACACCTATGTGCGTGGCGGCGCCGGTGAACTGATCCCGTTGTCGAACCTGGTGACCTTGTCGGAAGTGGCCGAACCCGGTTCGTTCAACCGCTTCAACCGCCTGCGTGCGATCACCCTGAGTGCGTCGCTGGCGCCGGGCTACACCCTGGGCGAGGCCATGGACTGGGCGCAGCAGGTGTCGCAGGAAGAACTGCCCGACTATGCACAGGTGGACTGGAAGGGCGAGTCGCGCGAATACCTGAAGGCCGGCGGCGCCGTGCTGCTGACCTTCGGCATGGCCTTGCTGATCGTGTACCTGGTGCTGGCCGCGCAGTTCGAGAGTTTCATCCATCCGCTGGTGATCATGCTGACCGTGCCGCTGGCGGTGCTGGGTGCGTTGATCGGTCTATGGGTGACGGGTGGCACACTCAATCTGTTCAGTCAGATCGGTATCGTGATGTTGATCGGCCTGGCGGCCAAGAACGGCATCTTGATCGTGGAATTCGCCAACCAGTTGCGGGATGAAGGCATGAGTGTGGCCAAGGCAATCGCCGAAGCTTCCAAGGTGCGCCTGCGTCCGATCCTGATGACTTCGGTGGCGACCGTGATGGGCGCGGTGCCGCTGGTGGTGGCGGGTGGTCCGGGTTCGGCCAGCCGCGCCACGATTGGCGTGGTGGTGATTTTTGGCGTGTCGTTCTCGACGCTGTTGTCGTTGTATGTGGTGCCGGCGTTCTACGCACTGCTCGCGCCGTACACGAAATCGCCCGAAGCCGTGGCGCACGAATTGCAACGACTGGAAGACGAGACACCGTCGGTGGGTGGACATGGTTGAAGGTAAGGAAGTGCGCCTGCGTGGCGATGGGTTCGTGTTGCGGCGCTGGAAGGCGGAAGATGCGCGCTGGTTGATTCGACATGCCAACGATGCGGAAGTGGCGGCGCCGTTGAGCGATCGCTTTCCGCATCCGTATCGGCGCGAAGACGCCTGGCGGTTCCTGGCCGGGGAAGTGGTCAACCTGGACGAGCCGGTGTTTGCGATCGATGTGGATGGCCGTGCCTGTGGCGGCATCGGCGCGCGCCTGCTGGGCGGTGATCACCAGGGCAGCGCCGAACTGGGCTACTGGTTGGGTCGCCGCCTGTGGGGGCGTGGCCTGATGAGCCGGGTCGTGGCCGACTTCGTGCCCTGGCTGATGCAGCACCATGACATCCATCGCGTACAGGCGGTGGTGCTGACCCAGAACGCGGCCTCGGCGCGCGTGCTGGAAAAGGCCGGCTTTGCCCAGGAAGGCATCCTGCGCCAATCTTTCCTCAAGCACGGTCGCCCGCACGATGTGCGGATGTACGCGCGGGTCCGCGCGGAACAAGCCTGATTTGATGCACCAACGAGGCATTCGCCTCGTAATCGCGCGGTAATTCGGCCAGAATCGCCCTGGCCCCTGTCGACGGGGGACCTTTCCTTCCTCCGTCCGGGGTTATCGCGTGGAATCCATCATCATCGCCATCAACGGCGTCATCTGGAGCAAGGCACTGATCTTCATGTGCCTGGCGGCCGGCCTGTTCTTCACCGTGCGCACGCGTTTCATGCAGGTGCGCGGCTTCGTGGAAATGATTCGCCTGACCGTGGGCGGACAGAAATCCGACGCCGGCGTGTCCTCGTTCCAGGCCTTGGCCATGTCCATGGCGGGCCGCATCGGCATCGGCAACATCGCGGGCGTGGCCACGGCCATCGCCTTCGGCGGCCCCGGTGCGATCTTCTGGATGTGGGTGATGGGCTTCCTCGGCGCCTCCACCTCCTATGTCGAGTCGACGCTGGCGCAGATCTACAAGGTCAAGGACGAGGAAGGCCGCTATCGCGGTGGTCCGGCCTACTACATTGAAAAGGCCATGGGGCTGAAGTGGTATGCGCTGGCCTTCGCCATCGTCACCATTGCCGCCGCCGGTTTCCTGATGCCCGGCGTGCAGGCGAACGCCATTGCCGACAGCGCGGCCAATGTCTTCCACAACGGCAGCCTGTTCGGCAGCCTGGACGCCACCTGGTGGGGCATGCCGGCGCGTGATCTGTTCAAGCTCGGCGTGGGCGTTGCGGTGGCCCTGCTGCTGGCGGTGATCATCTTTGGCGGAGTCAAGCGCATCGCCAACTTCGCCGAAGTCGTGGTGCCCTTCATGGCGCTGGGCTACATCGGCATGGCGGTGTTCGTGATGCTGCTCAACGCCGAGCGCGTGCCGGACATGTTCCGCATCATCTTCGACAGCGCCTTCGGTACGCACGCCGCCTTCGGCGCCATGCTGGGCCTGGCGGTGGAGTGGGGCGTCAAGCGCGGTATCTACGCCAACGAGGCAGGCCAGGGTACCGGTCCGCACGCCGCCGCTGCCGCGGAAGTCTCGCATCCGGCCAAGCAGGGCTATGTGCAGGCCTTTGCGATTTACTTCGACACCATGATGGTGTGCACGGCGACCGCCTTCCTGATCCTGGCCACCGGCAAGTACAACGTGTACTCGCCGGACGGTGGACCGCACCTGTTCTCCGGCCTGGCCGGCGTGGCCGAAGGCCCGGGCTTTGCCCAGGCGTCGGTGGAATCGGTGCTGCCCGGCTGGGGCGCCGGCTTTGTCGCGGTGGCGCTGTTCTTCTTCGCCTTCACCACCATCATGGCCTACTACTACATGGCCGAGACCAACCTCAGCTATGTCAACGGCAACCGCCGTCGTCCGCTGACCGTGCTGCTGCTGCGGCTGGGCATCATCTCGATGGTGATTTTCGGCGCCTTCCACAATGCCGGCGTGGCTTGGGGGCTGGGCGACATCGGCGTAGGCTTGATGGCCTGGCTCAACATCATCGCCATCCTGATCCTGCACAAGCCGGCCATGCTGGCCCTGCGCGATTACGAGCGGCAGAAGAAGCAGGGCCTGGACCCCACCTTCGATCCGCAAGCGCTGGGCATCCGCAACGCCGATTTCTGGAACAAGCCGCAGGCCTGACATGAGCAATCCCTGGGACAACACCCGTCCGCCCTCGCGTGGTCCCGGTGGCCCGAAAGGGCCGCGTGATCCTCGCGACCCGCGCGAACATCGCGAGCCGCGTGCACCCGCCGCCGCACGCGGCGGGCAGCGTGCCGCGCCGCCCCGAGCGGCGCGCGCACCCTCACGCGAATGGGCAGGCGACGAGTTCCGCGAGGCCGCCTCCGAGCCGGCCGCGCCGCACGCGGGCGCCAACCGCAGCGAGGTGCGGCTGTACGGCATCAACGCCGTGCAGGCGGTCTTCGAGCAGCGGCCGGAGGCCATCCGCAAGGTCTACCTGGACGAAACCCGCATCCCGCGCTTCAAGGCTTTGCTGGCCTGGTGCGTGAAGCAGCGCGTGGGCTATCGCGTGGTCGCCGAGCAGGATCTGGACAAGCTGGCCGGCAGCCAGCACCACGAAGGCATCGTGGCCGAAGTGCTGAAGTCCGAGCCGGCCGCCCTGCGCGACTGGTTGCGCGAATTGCCGCCGGGCCCGGCGTTGGCATTGTGGCTGGATGGGGTAGGCAATCCGCACAACTTCGGTGCCATCCTGCGCTCGGCGGCGCACTTTGGCGTGTCGGCCATCCTGTTGCCGAACAACTCGCATCTGGCCGTGTCCGGCGCTGCGGCGCGCGTGGCCGAAGGCGGCGCCGAACGCGTGCCGCTGGTGCGCATGGGCGCGCCGGCCGAGGCCATCGATGATCTGCACGAGGCAGGCTTTGCCCTGGCCGCCACGATGGTGCGTGACGGCATGGATCTGTTCGACACCGGCCTGCCGGAGCGCCTGGTGTACGTGATGGGCGCGGAAGGCGAGGGCATGGATCTCAAGCTCGCCGCCGCCTGTGATGCGCGGGTGTCGATTCCGGGCACCGGCGCGGTGGAAAGCCTCAACGTGGCCGCCGCCACCGCGGTGATGCTGGCGCTGTGGCGGCAGCAGCGGGATTGAATCTTTCCCGATATGGCTCGGGGACCTCCCCAGAAAAAAGGCCCGCTAGCGCGGGCCTTTTTTTCGGGGCTGGCTTTCAACAGACGAATGTCTGATCAGCCCCTCCTACCGTGGGATGACCTCATTCGTTGGGTGGCGTGACCTCTTTGGCTTCGCTGCCGAAGCCACCGTCGGCATCTGCGGCGAGGTAAGCAAACACGGTGTACGCGGCGACATTCTGAGCCAGCGCCTGCGGATCGATCTTGTCCAGCGTGTCGTCGGCGGTGTGGTGCAGGTTGAAGTAATCCGTTCCGTCCTGCGCCAACCAGGCCCAGGCTAGGCCATGAGCGGCGAAGGGGCTGATGTCCGGACCCGGGCCACCCTTTGTGGGTTGATACTCGATGCCCAGCGGCGCCAGTGCCTCGGCAATTTGTTGGGTCGCGGCGCGTGCAGACTCCGGCGCGCTGGTGTTGAACGCGTAGATGCGGCCCGCACCAAAATCGCTCTCGGCGCCAATCTGATGTTTGCGCACGTCGGCCCGATGCTGGTCGGCATAGGCACGGCCGCCGTACAGGCCCTGCTCCTCGTTGGCGAAGGCAATGACGCGGATGGTGCGCTTGGGCGCCTGCTTGAGCTGGCCAATCAAGTGGCCCGCGGCCATGGTGATGCCCACGCCGGCGGCGTCATCGATGGCGCCGGTGCCCAGGTCCCAGGAATCCAGATGGCCGCCAATCACCACCACTTCCTGCGGCAGGCTGCGGCCGGTGATCTCGCCGATGACATTCTGCGAGGTGTAGCTGCCATCCCAACCGCAATCCAGCGCCAGCTTGACGGTGATTGGGCCGCGTGAGAGCAGACGGCTGAGCTGATCGGCATCGGGCGTGGCCAGCGCCGCCGACGGCACCGGCGTCAGGCCTTCATCGAAACGGGTGATGCCGGTATGCGGGACGCGATGTTGATCGGTGCCCGCCGAGCGCATCAGATAACCGATGGCGCCCTTGCGGATCGCCGCCGAGGGGCCGCGTGAGCGGATGGCACCGCCGTTGCGATAGTCACTGCCGGCGCGGTCGGCCTTCATCTGGTAATCGACGAACGCAATTTTGCCCTTGAGCGAATCCGCCGGCGCGGCTTCCAGTGCAGCGAGATCGGCAAAGCGCACGACCTCGGCCTGCACGGTGCCACCGGGGCTGCCGCCGAGCGCGGTGATCGTCAAGGGCTGCGGATGCGCGCCGATTACGGCGGCATGTTCGCTGCGCCGTTCCCACTTGGGAAAGGTCACCGGCTCGGTCCAGACCTTGTCGAATCCCAGCGCCTTGAACTTGGCCACGGCCCAGGCCGCGGCGCGTGCATCGGCTTCGCTGCCGGCCAGGCGCGGGCCCACTTCCGTGGTGAGCGACTCGACCACCTTCCAGCCGGTGTCGTCCTTGAGTGCCTGTTCGCGCAGCTGCGCGGCCACGGCGAGCGAGCTGGGCGGGATGGCGGTGGGCTTTTCAGCGGCGGCGGCCGGCAAGGCCAGGCTCAGTGCGATCAACAGCGGTGCAAGACGCATTGCTCAGTCCCCCTGAAACAAGAAAGCCGCGACTGTAGCAGTACGCGGCTTTCCCGAACCGTGAAAAAAGTCGTAGTGAGCGTGCTTATTTGTTCAAGGCATCGCGGATCTCGCGCAGCAGCAGCACGTCTTCCGGGGTGGCGGCCGGCGGCGGCGCCTGCTTCTTGTAAAGACGGTTGACCGCCTTGACCAGCAGGAAGATCGCGAAGGCGACGATGACGAACTGGATCAGCGTGTTGAAGAATTCGCCGAAGCCGATGATCACGGCCGGCACTTCCTTGCCCGTCGCATCCACCGTGGCTTCGCGCAGGGTCCAGCCCCACTTGGCGAAATCCACGCCGCCCACCAGCAGGCCAATCGGCGGCATGATGATCTTGTCGACCAGGGCGGTGACGATCTTGCCGAAAGCAGCGCCAATCACCACACCGACGGCCAGGTCGATGACATTGCCGCGTGCAATGAATTCCTTGAACTCGCTGATCATGCCCATGCGGGATTCCTCTTGGTCGGCGCGGCCGCGCCTGCGTGACGGACTATAACGCGGCCAGCGTGCAGGACCGCTACGCGATCCTGGTGTTGTGAATCAGACGATCGCGCCGCTGAGCTGCACCATGCCACCCAGATCGGCTTCGAAGCGGTCGCCCACCTGCAGCGCGGCCACCCCGGCCGGCGTGCCCATGTACACCAGATCGCCGGCCTTGAGCGCGTACAACCGGGACAGCTCGATCAGGATGTCGGGTACGTCCCAGATCAAATCCGAGAGAGCACCGCGCTGGCGTTGCTCGCCGTTGACGTGCAGCGTGAGCGTGAGCGCGTCCAGATCGGCCACCTGCGCGACCGGGATCAGCTCACTGATTGGCGCGGAATGATCAAAGCCCTTGCCGGTATCCCAGGGCAGGCCCTTGGCCTTGGCGGCGGCCTGCAGATCGCGACGGGTCAGGTCCAGGCCCACGCCATAGGCCACCACCAGCGCGGCGGCCGTCTCGCGATCCAGCGTGCCGTCCGGCGCATCGCGGCCAATGGCCGCCACCAGTTCCACCTCGTGGTGCAGATCGCGGGTGCCAGGCGGGTAGGGCACATCGCGATTGCCGGTCACCAGCGCATCGGCGGGCTTGTGGAAGAACACCGGCTGGCCGCGCTCGGCCGGCGAGGCGGGCACGACGGCGCCCATTTCGCGAGCGTGATCAGCAAAGTTGCGGCCGACGCAGAAAATCCGGCGCACGGGAAACGTCGCGCCGCCACGCACGGCTACGCGCGGCGTCTGGGGAGCAGCAAACAAATCGGTCATGGCGGGCCTGGCTGGGCTCCGGCAGGGCGGAGCGGCGTGAATGGCCCGCGAGTTTAACGCGACAGTGGAATGGCCGGCTTGCGGACCACGCGGAATTCGCCATCGACCACGCGCGCATCACGCGCCAGCGGCTTGCCACGCTGCTTGAACAGCTTGAACAGCAGGCCCGCCGCGATCATTGCCGCGCCCAGGAACACGCTCACGAACACCAGCACGCACAGCACGGCCACGCCCAGCACGCCCATGGCCACGCGCAGCAGCGGGTGGCGCGGCTTGCGCGGCGAGAAGGCGTTACGGAAGGTGTTGAACTGGAAGCTGCGAGCGAACATGAGGGGCGAACCTTTGGGTCGTGACACAATGCGGCGGGGGCCGGTGGCGACAAGTATCCGGTGACAGAAACATGACCGTGTGAGAAGTTCGTTAATCAGGCCCATGACGACGATTACGCTTGACAACATAGAAGACGGTGGGTTCGCCGAAGTCGAGGCCGAAATCGATGGCGACAGCGAATCGGTGATTCTGTTCCGCGAAGGTGGCAGCGTGCGCGCCTGGCTCAACATCTGTCCGCACGCGGGCCGACGCCTGGATTGGGCGCCGGGCAAGTTCCTCAAGAGTCGCGAAGGTCATCTGGTCTGCGCCGCGCATGGCGCGTCATTCGAATTGCAGCGCGGTGATTGCGTCGCCGGTCCATGCCGCGGCGACTCGCTGCGTGCGGTGGCAGTCAGCGTCGTAGACGGCAAGGTCAACGTTGGCTGATTGAAGCCCCTCCTACATCTCACGCCGCGCGACCGTTCCACCAGAACAAGGCGTTGACGGCCAGCACCACCACCACCGTATAGATCAGCGACAACGGCCCACCCACGCGCCACATCTGCCGCGAGGTGTAGTTGGCCGGGCCGGTGACCATCGAGATGACTGGATTGGACGCGGTCATCAGGTTGTTGGAGGCCGACAAGGCCACGATCAGCGCGAACGCGGTGGGATTGCCGCCCGCCGCCAAGGCCAGGTTGATCGCCATCGGCACCATCACGATGGTCGCGCCGACATGGCTGATCACCAGCGAGAACAAGGTGGTCAGCAAGGCCACGGCGATTTCGATCAGCCACACCGGCATGCCTTCGGGCAGGCGTTCCACCGTATGTCCGGCCACCCACGCCGCCGCACCGCTGCTGTCCATTGCCCAGCCCAGCGGAATCAGCCCGGCCATCAGGAACACGGTCTTCCAGTTGATCGCCGCGTAGGCCTCGTCCATGCGCAGCACGCCGGTCAGCAACATGCCGGCCACGCCAGTCATCAGGGTCAGCGACACCGGCAGCTTGGAGGTCAGGGCGATGATGATGGTCAGCGCGAAGATCGTCATGGCGATCTTGAACTTGTGCGGCCGCTGCTCGCCCTTGGGATAGTCGGTGACCACCACGAAGTCGCGGCTTTCCGCGGCCAGATGCAGGTCCTGCCAGATACTGTGGAACACCAGCATGTCGCCGGCACGCAACGGGATCTTGCGCACGTCTTCGCGCAGTACTTTCTTGTCGCGGTTGATCGCCAGCAGGCTGATGCCGGATTGCTTGCGCAGACGCAGCTCGGCGGCGGTCTTGCCGATCAATTTGGAGGTAGGTGGAATCACCGCCTCGGAAATGCCGGCGCGGCTGGGATTGAACAGATCGCCAAAGTGGCGCAGGCGCGAGGACAGGCGCAGGAAATGGTTTTGGCCAAAGTCGGCCACCTGCTGGCGCGGACCCATCACGCCCAGCACGCTGCCCACCCAGATGCGCATGTCGGCCGGCGGCGCCAGACGGGTGTCGTTACCGGTCTGCAGGGCGAGCATCAGCGGCGCGTCGTGCATGGCTTCGGCTTCGCCCAGCGACATGCCCACCAGCGGGCTCTCGGCGGTGACGATCAATTCGAACACATCGCCTTCGATGCCGTAGGTGTTGGCGAAGTAGCTCTCGGTGCGCGCGGGGGTGACGTTGGTTTCGGTCTCTTCCTTGAGCTTCTTGTCGCCGTAGTAACGGAAGTACAGCAGCGAGGCGATCAGCAGCGCCACGCCAATTGGCAGCGGCGCAAACATGCGCAGCGGCTCCAGCGTAGCCATGCCCGAGGGCAGGTTGTTGTTGGCCGAGACCAGCAGATCGTTGAGCAGGATCAGCGGTGAATTACCGACCATGGTCAGCGCGCCGCCCATCACGATGGCCGCGGCAATCGGCAGCAGCAGGCGCTGCAGCGAGAGACTGGTGCGCGAGGACAGGCGTGAGGCCACCGGCATGAACAGGGCCATGACCGAGGGGTTCTGCATGAAGGACGAGTTGAGCCCGGCAATGGCCGTGGTCATCAACAGCAGGCGTTGTTCGACGCCATGGCCGCGCCGCAGCAACCAGGTAGCGAGCCGGTTCAATGCGCCGGTACGGTCCAGGCCGGCGCCCAGGATCATGGTGGCGATGATGCTCATCACCGCGTTGCCGGAGAAGCCGCCGAAGATCTCCTCCGGGGCAATCAGGCCAGTGACGCCCAGCACCACCAACACCACCAGCGCTACCAGATCGGCGCGGATGCGCTGGAACAGGAACATCGCCATCGTGAAGCCGACCAGCCCGAGCACGAGCTTCATATCGTTGGTCAGCGTCAGCGCGTTTTCCATGTCGCGATCAGGTTCCTGGCGGCGTGCGGCGATGCAGGGTCATGCGCGGTCGTACAGCAGATCCCAGACGCCATGGCCGAGCTTCTGGCCGCGGGTCTCGAAATGCGTCTGCGGCCGCCACGACGGGCGCGACACCTGGCCGCGCGGACCGGCGCGATTGCTCAGACCGGGTGTGGCGTCCAGCACGTCCCACATCTGCTCGGCATAGTCCTGCCAGTCGGTGGCCGCATGCAAGCGGCCACCGCTGCGCAGTTTGCTCACCAGCAGCTGGGCGAACTCGGGCTGGATCAGCCGGCGCTTGTTGTGGCGCTTCTTGTGCCAGGGATCCGGAAAGTAGATGCGCACCTCATCGAGCGCGCCATCGGCAATTTCGTTGCGCAGCACTTCCACCGCGTCGTGGTGGTACAGGCGCACGTTGTCGCGATCATCCTGCGCGAGCGCATTCAGCAGCCGGCCCACGCCAGGTGCATGCACCTCGATACCGATGTAGTCGCGTTCCGGATCGTGGCCCACGGCAAAGCGCAGGGCCTCGCCGTTGCCGAAGCCGATTTCCAGCACGCGCGGCGCTGTGCGGCCGAAGTCGGCGTCGAAATCGCGCACCTGGCCGTGATAGTTGAGCCCGAATCGCGGCCACTGATCATCAAAGGCGCGTTGCTGTGCCTCGGTGAAGCGGCCCTGGCGCAGCACGAAGCTGCGCACTTCGCGCCGGCCTTCGGTCACCGTGAACGGCTTGGGTGGGGTCTTGGCGCCGGCGCTGGAAAACGGATCGGTCATTGCCTCAACCAATCAGACCGTCGATGGGGCTGGAGGCGGAGGCATTGCGCTTGCGCGGGATGCGCCCGGCCAGGAACGCTTCACGCCCGGCTTCCACCGCCTTGCGCATGGCGCTGGCCATCAGGATCGGACTGCGTGCACCGGCGATGGCGGTGTTCATCAGCACGCCGTCGCAGCCCAGCTCCATGGCGATCGCGGCGTCCGAGGCGGTGCCCACGCCGGCATCGACCAGCACCGGCACCTTGGCGCTCTCGATGATTTCCAGCAGGTTGTACTTGTTCTGGATGCCCAAGCCCGAGCCAATCGGCGCGGCCAGTGGCATCACCGCCACGCAGCCGATTTCTTCCAGACGGCGCGCCAGGATGGGGTCATCGCTGGTGTAGACCATCACCTGGAAGCCGTCGGCCACCAGTTGCTCGGCGGCGGTCAGGGTCTGCACCACGTCCGGATACAGGGTCTTCTGATCGCCCAGCACTTCCAGCTTGACCAGGGTATGGCCATCGAGCAGCTCGCGCGCCAGGCGGCAGGTGCGCACGGCGTCTTCGGCGGTGTAGCAGCCGGCGGTGTTGGGCAGGATGGTGTAACGGTCCGGCGGCAGCACATCGAGCAGGTTGGGCTCGTTGGGCGACTGGCCCAGGTTGGTGCGGCGGATGGCGACAGTGACGATTTCAGCGCCCGCGGCGTCAGTGGCCAGGCGGGTCTCTTCGAAATCCTTGAACTTGCCGGTGCCGGTGAGAAGGCGGGATCGGTAGCTTTTTCCCGCTATCACCAGCGGGTCGGTGTGGGCGTCGTGAGGCATTCCGGGATTATCGCCGATGTTGTCGGCGGCCGGGGTGTTTGCCGCCTCAGCCGCCGCCCAGGGCGTGGACGATCTCGATGCGATCGCCGGCCTGCAGTGCGTGCGTGGCGTGCAGCCCGCGCGGAATGATCTCGCCGTTCACTTCCACGGCGACCCGGCGTTCGGCCAGGCCCTCGCTCTGCAACAGGTCGGCCACGGTCTGGAGGGGAGGCGTCTGGCGGGCTTCGCCATTGAGCAGGATGTCCATGCCGCCATTGTCGCCGCTGAGCGCGGCCTGCGCACCCGTCATGACGCGACGCAGCGTGAATGGCCCGGGCCATGGTGAAACGATAGGGCCATGCGCAGCCGTACGGGAGAGCGACGGCGGCCATGACCATAACTAGAACATCAGCCTCGGAGAGACATCCATGAAATTGACCCAACGGCCCGTGCGCCGCGCCCTGGCCTTGGCCCTGGCTCTGGCGGCAGCGCCGGCCTTCGCCCAGACCAGTCCGTACTCGCAGACCGTGTTCTTCGGCGACAGCCTGACCGACTCGGGCTCGTTCCGCCCGACCTTGGTGCAGCTCAACCCCGCTGCGGCCGTGGCCGGCCGTTTCACCACCAACCCCGGCTTTGTCTGGTCCGAGTTCGTCGCGCAGTGGTATGGCACCGGCGCGGTCAGCGCCAACCAGGGCGGTACCAATTACGCCTGGGGCGGTGCCACCACCGGCACCGACACCACCACCAATGTCGGCCCGATCACCGTGCAGGTGCCGGGCATGACCACCCAGCTCGGCAGCTACCTGGCCACCAACGGCGGACGCGCCGATCCCAACGCGCTGTACACGGTCTGGGGCGGCGCCAACAACCTGTTCGGCGCAGTCGCCAACCCCGGCCAGGCGCCGGCGATCATCGGCGCCGCGGTGACCTCGGAAGTGGGCATCGTCGCCACGCTCAAGCAGAGCGGCGCGCAGTACATCCTGGTGCCGAACATCCCGGACCTGGGTCGCACGCCCGCGTTCCTGGGCAATCCCGGCGCCACCCAGCTGGCCTCGATGTACAACGCCGCGTTGTACAACGGCTTGCAGTCGCAGGGCCTACGGGTGATTCCGCTGGATACCTTCAACTTCCTGCGCGAGATCACTTCCTCGCCGGCGCAGTACGGTTTCGCCAACGTCACCACGCCGGCCTGCGGCGCAACCAGCTCGCTCACCTGCCTGCCGTCGAACTACGTGACGCCCGGTGCGGCCGGCACCTATGCCTTCGCCGATGGCGTGCACCCGTCGCTGGCGGCGCACCAGATGCTGGGCGCCTACGCGATCTCGGTGCTGGAAGGTCCGCGCCAGATCGGTGTGCTGACCTACACGGCTTCGGTCACCGGCCGTTCGCGCGCCGACCGCGTGAGCAATCACGTCGATGGCAAGCCGGAAGCCGATGGCGTGCGCTGGTGGGGCGACCTGCGCGGCGATCAGATGCGTTATGACGAAGGCGACTTCGACGGCATCACCCCCGCAGGCACGTTCGGCATCGACTGGGCCCGCGGCGACTTCGTGTTCGGCGGTTTCGCCGGCTACGGCAGTGGCAAGCAGGACTACGGCAACAGCCTGGGCGAGTTCAAGCAGCAGGACACCACCCTGGGTGGCTTTGCTGGCTGGTACCAGGACCAGCTGTGGGTCAATGGCCAGATCAGCTACACCTGGTTGAGCTATGACGTGGATCGCAAGATCAACCTGGGTCCGACCAGCCGCACCCACAGTGGCTCGCCGGACGGCAGCAACCTGTCGGTGGGCCTGAGCGCAGGCTACGACTTCGAACAGGGCATCGTCCGCCATGGCCCGGTGGCCAGCATCCTGAGCCAGCAGATCAAGCTGGACGGCTACAGCGAAAGCAATGCCAGCTCCACGGCGTTGACCTACCAGGATCAGGACTTCGATTCGCTGGTCGGCAGCGTGGGCTGGAAGGCCAGCATCCAGGCCACCGAGCACCTGCGTCCCTATGCGCAGCTGACCTACGACCACGAGTTCGAGAAGACGCCGGAACAGCTGTTCGCCAGCCTGCAGTCGATGCCGGGCGTGATGCCCTATGCGGTGCCGGGCCTGAACTTCGATCGCAACTACGGCACCTTCCTGGTCGGTGCACGCACCGAGGTGTTCGGCCTGCATGCCGACATCGGCGCCAGCGCCACGGTCGGGCAGAAGGATGGCAACAACGCCACGTTCTTCGCCACGCTCAGCGGCACGTTCTGATCGCTGGCAGGGATGCACGGAAAACGGCGCCACAAGGCGCCGTTTTTTCTTGCTTTCCACTGGCCATGGACACGCGAGGCGAGTTGCATTGCATTGGCCATGAGGCAGGGCATAGACTCTGCCCGTCGCGGGTGTAGTTCAATGGTAGAACTGCAGCTTCCCAAGCTGCTAGCGTGGGTTCGATTCCCATCACCCGCTCCACCTTTGTGGCATGAGCCGCGCGCTGCGGTGAACGCACTTCCCAAGCCGCGTTGCCGCCGGGGCTGGCACCTTGTTAGCATGACCATGTGGAGCGCGATAGCCGGTGTCCCGACAGGGTAGCGCCCATGCCACCAGTGGTTATGAACCGTCTGGTCCCCGCCAAAGTGCAGGGATATCCAAGAGGCCCGGCATTTCTTCCTGAACCCCCCGGTTACTCCGGGGGGTTTATTTTTGCCTCGCCCGCGGCCACCCAATCGTGATTGCTGCGCAGATCCTTGTAGAAATCCCAGAACAGGGCCCAGAACCGCTGGGGACCTCCGCGGGTGTCTTCGGGACGATTGGTTCTGTAGTGGACGCTGCGAATGCTCAGCGTAATTTCCTGCTTCTTCTGGATCGCACGCAATCGGGCGCACACATACCAGCCTGCGTAGCCATCCTTGCTTTCATCGGCCTTCACTCGATAGAAGATTTGCTTTGACCTGCCCCGCAAGCACAGTGAGTGCGGGAGGGAAGCCACTATCTCGGGAAGCTGCAACGAAAACTTCCAGCGGGTCTCGCAGAAGACGCGCTCGTCAACCCAATCGGAATGGTGCTCGTAGAAGAGAACCGTATCTTCCGGCTCGTCCTTGCGCGTCCTGGTCCAGCAGTGATTGGAGTAGTAGACGCGTACATTCACCACGCACCGTGCTCCATCAATCCGTACTTCGACCGGAAGAAAAGAGTCGGCGAGATGGTCGTTCTTTCGTTCCCCAAGTGCGGCGTCGATCCGATCCTGAAATACAACGGTTGCCTTCCTGGCCCTGTTTCCGTCCACTTGGAACCGAATACGATGAGTGACGGCCAATCCTAGCCTTTGAACGGTGTCCCGAGGGAGTCGGGCGCCATCTGTGAGTCGCCCTTTGGAATGTCGCGATTCGTCATCGCCAGGCGACTGGGAGCGTGCCATCCTTTGGCAACAAGACCGCCGCCAGAATGCGCCATGAAACTCGCCATCCTCTCCCGCAACAGCAAGCTGTACTCCACCCGCAGGCTGGTCGAGGCGGCGCGCGAACACGGGCATAGCGCGCGCGTGCTGGATCCGCTGCGCTGCTACATGCGCATTGCGTCCGGCAGCTTCCAGATGCATTACATGGGCAAGCCCATCAAGGGCTACGACGCGGTGATTCCGCGCATCGGCTCCTCGGTCACCCGCTACGGCACTGCAGTCCTGCGGCAGTTCGAGATGATGGGCACCTACACCCCCAATCCGTCCGACGCCATCCTGCGCGCGCGCGACAAGCTGCGCGCGCACCAATTGCTGGCGGCGCAGGGCATCGACTTGCCGATCACGGTGTTCGGCGACAACCCGGACGACACCGTCGATCTGCTGTCGATGCTGGGACCGCCGCCGCACGTCATCAAGCTCAACGAGGGCGCGCAGGGCGCCGGGGTGATGCTGACCGAGAAGCCGTCGGCCTCGCGCAGCGTCATCGAGGCCCTGCGCGGTCTGTACGCCAACTTCGTGGTGCAGGAATTCATTGCCGAAGCCCAGGGCGCCGACCTGCGCTGCTTCGTCGTGGGCGGCAAGGTCATCGCCTCGATGCGCCGCCAGGCACCGGAGGGCGACTTCCGCTCCAACCTTCATCGCGGCGGCACTGCCGAGCCGGTGGAATCCACCGAGGAGGAGCGTGCCGTGGCGGTAAGGGCGGCGCAGGTGCTGGGCCTGGGCGTCGCCGGCGTAGACCTGATCCGCTCCCAGCGCGGGCCGCTGGTGCTGGAGGTCAACTCGACCCCCGGCCTGGAAGGTATCGAAGGGGTAGGCGGCGTGGACGTGGCCGGGGCGGTGGTTGAACACATCGCCGAGGCGGCTGCCTGTTCAGGCTGAATCCGTGACGGAACGGTCCGGATTTCACATGGAATTAACGCGGGCTTTAACGGTCGTTTAATCGAATCGCGCGTAGCCTTGGCGGGACCGCTAGCTCTGCGCCCTCCTGGATTAGGCATCTTCTGGAAAGCACAGGATTACGGTAATCGGGGCACAACTTGGCCCAGGCTGGCGCCCGCCCGCCTGGGCTTTTTCTTGTCTTGCGTTCGTGCAGGACAAGTGAGGGGCAGGGCGGGGGAATTTGTTAAATTCATTGGCAGAGCCCGGAACCCTGCCAGGGGGACGGCGGTCGTACAGACCCCACTTTAGGAATCGTCATGCGCATTCTGGTCATTGAAGACAACAGCGATATCGCCGCCAATCTTGGCGACTACCTCGAAGAACGAGGCCATACCGTCGATTTTGCGGCCGACGGCGTCACCGGCCTGCACCTGGCGGTGGTGCACGAGTTCGACGCCATCGTGCTCGACCTCAACCTGCCCGGCATGGACGGGCTGGAAGTCTGCCGCAAGCTGCGCAACGAAGCGCGCAAGCAGACCCCGGTGCTGATGCTCACCGCCCGTGATTCGCTGGACAACAAGCTGGCCGGCTTCGACTCCGGCGCCGACGACTACCTCATCAAACCCTTCGCCCTGCAGGAAGTGGAGGTGCGCCTGAATGCGCTCTCGCGCCGCGGCAAGGGCGTGCAGACGCGCGTGCTGGAAGTGGGCGATCTGGAATACAACCTGGATACCCTGGAAGTGCGCCGCCAGGCCAAGCTGCTGCAGCTCAACCCGACCGCGCTTAAGATCCTGCAGGCATTGATGGAAGCCTCGCCGGCCGTGGTCACCCGCCAGGAATTGGAAACGCGCGTCTGGGGCGAGGAACTGCCTGATTCGGATTCGCTGCGCGTGCATATCCACGGCCTGCGCGCGGTGGTGGACAAGCCCTTCGACGTGCCGTTGATCCAGACCCGCCACGGCATCGGCTACCGGATCGCCGCGCCCGATGCCAACAGCTGAGCCCAAGCGTCCGGCCGCGGTGCGCGCGGCCAAGTACCGCCATCGGCTGCGCACCCGCATCATCCTGTCGTTCTTCCTGCTGGGCACCGGCCTGACCGGGTTGTTTGCCTATCTGACCGACATGGCCCGCCAGCGCGTGGAAACGCAGCTGGTGGAAGACGTGATGAATCAGAACATCGATGAATACCGTCGCCAGTTCTATCTCAACCCCAGCAAGAACCCGCAGATCCGCGTCCAGCAGATGCGCGCCTACGTGTTCGCGCCGGACAGCGAACGCCTGCGCGGTGAGTTTCCCGACTGGATTGACCTGCCCAACGGCAACCACAACGTCACCGGTACCGACGAGGACGGCAATGCGTACGCCTACAAGCTGGCGGTACGCAAGGAACCGGATGAGTGGTTCTTCCTTGCCTACGACATGACGCAGACCCGCCGCGGCGAAATCCAGCTCAAGCGTTGGCTGTACTTTGCCGTGGTCTTGTTTGCGGTGCTGTCGCTGATCATCGGCTGGTGGTCGGCGTCGCGGGTGATGAGTCCGGTGTCCAACCTCGCCCAGCGCCTGCGTGCGTATCGCGGAAGCAGCGACCCGCAGCCGCTGGCGGCGCATTTCCCGGAAGACGAGGTGGGCGAACTGGCCAAGGCGCTGGATGACTATTCCGAACGCCTGACCGAAGTGGTGCAGCGTGACCGCGAATTCAATGCCGACGTCAGCCACGAACTGCGTACGCCATTGGCGATCATCCGCGGCTCGGTCGAACTGTTGCTGTCGCGGCAGGGCCTGGACGAGAAGACCCGCACCCGCATCCTGCGCATCCAGCGTGCGGAGCAACAATGCACCGATCTGATCAGCGCCCTGCTGCTGCTGTCGCGCAGCGAGCGGGGGCATGGCAACTCGGATGTGGCACGCGTCTGCGAACAGTTGCTCGACGCCCACCGTGCGCAGCTGGGCGGCAAGCCGCTGACGCTGCGTATCGAAGGCGAATGCGGGGTCAAGGTGGATGCACCGGAATCCGCGCTGTCGGTGGCGCTGGGCAATCTGATTGGCAACGCCGTCAAATACACCCAGGAAGGCGAAGTGGTCGTGCGCCTGTTGAATGATGCGGTGGAAGTCATCGACTCCGGCCCCGGCTTGAGCCAGCAGGACGCCACGCGATTGTTCGAACGTGGCTATCGGGGCACTCACGCCGGTCACTCGCAAGGTGGCGGCATCGGCTTGTCGATCGTCAGCCGTCTGTGCGACTTGTACGGATGGCAAGTGGGTGTGCGACCGGGTGAGGAGCGCGGCGTGGTCGCCACGCTGTCGTTCTCCAAGCAATAAGCACGCCCGCGATGGGTGGGCCGATTCGCTGTGGCCTCGGCTACAGCGTGATCCAGAAACACTTGTACGACCGGCGCAAGCCAAACACCGTACGCGATGGGGTGGCGCTGTTCTTCAGCGTCTGCTCCAGTCGCAGGCCAATGGGTCGCTGCGAGTTGGTCTGCGGGTAGTAGCCGTCACTGTTGGCGTCCACTACGTTGCCACCCAGCGGATCGGTCACCGGCTGTGCGGGGCGCACTGGCGCGATGTCGACCAGGGGCCGGTTGACCACGGCCTCCAACTGGTCGAGCACGCGATTGGCGCCGGCGTCGGAGACGCCGCTCCAATCGTAGACGCCGGCCAGGCGGTTGACGTCATGGGCGTCCACCGCGGCGGTGATTTGATAGACCAGGTCACTGAGGGTGCGCGAACAGGTGCCGCGATACAGGCCCGTGGAGCTCGTGCTGCCCTCGGGGGTGATACGCGGCAGGCGATCCATGGCGCCCACGTCCTCGCACTTCTTGTCGGTATAGACGGTCTCACCGTCCATGGCGGTGCAGCGATGCACCGCGTCCTGCGCGCGCGCTGCCGGCGCCGCCACGACGGCGGACAGCAGCAGGGTCAGGAACAGCAGGCAACGAAGCATCCGCACAGCCTACCGCCGGGCTGTGTCGCTTGCCATGAAGTTGGATGCGAACTGGGCGAGCCATCAAGCTGCATCGCCCCGGCGCCGGCTTACACGCCAAGTCGCGCCAGGATGGTCTGGGTCGGCTTGGCCAGGTTCAAGGTGTAGAAGTGCAGGGCAGGTGCGCCGCCGGCAATCAGCTGCTCGCACAGCTTGGCGACCACGTCGGCGCCGAATTCGCGGATGCTTTCCGCGTCGTCACCATAGGCCTGCATGCGCTTGTTGATCCAGCGCGGAATCTCCGCGCCGCAGGCTTCGGAGAAGCGCTTGAGCTGGGAGAAGTTGGAGATGGGCATGATGCCCGGCACGATCGGAATTTCCACGCCGAGCTTGCGCGCGCCGTCGACGAAATGGAAATACGCGTCGGCGTTGTAGAAGTACTGGGAAATTGCGCCGTCAGCGCCGGCATCCACCTTGGCCTTGAAATACTTCAGATCCGACATCGCGTCTTCCGACTGCGGATGCGATTCCGGATAGCAGCCCACTTCGATGTGGAAGGTGTCGCCGTGTTCCTGGCGGATGAAGGCGATCAGTTCCGAGGCGTAACGCAGGTCGCCGGGGTGGCCCATGCCCGAAGGCAGGTCACCGCGCAGGGCGACGATGCGCTTGCAGCCAATGGCGCGATACAGCTTGAGCAGCTCGCGGATTTCCTCGCGGCTGCCACCCACGCAGGACAGATGCGGCGCAGCGGAAAAGCCGTGCTGCTGGTTGAGGTGGCGGACCGTTTCGGAGGTGTAGCTCAAGGTCGAGCCGCCGGCGCCGAAGGTGCAGGACACGTATTCGGGCGAGTACGCCTTCAGCTTCTCCGCCGTGCGATCCAGCTGCTGGCGCTGCTCATCCGTTTTGGGCGGATAGAACTCGAAGGACAGGGGAATTGAAGTCGCAGCCGATACGTCAGTCATGAATCCATCCGGATGAACTGTAGGAGGGGCTTCAGCCCCGACAGCAGCAGCGGCGAGTGATCGGGGCTGGCCTGAAGGCCCTCCTACGGCACGATGTCCCCATTTGCCGCCTGTCGTTCGCTACCTGCGTACAAATCAAACGCACGCTGCACGCCGAACCGGCCGGTGTGCATCGCTGCACACCGGCCGTTGCATCGATCAATAGCGGTAGTGATCCGGCTTGTACGGACCTTCCACGGCCACGCCGAGGTAGTCGGCCTGATCCTGGGTCAGCTTGGTCAGCTTGACGCCGATCTTCTCCAGGTGCAGGCGAGCCACTTCTTCGTCCAGTTGCTTGGGCAGGCGGTACACGGTCTTCTCGTACACGTCCTTGTTGGCCCACAGATCAATCTGAGCCAGGGTCTGGTTGGCGAACGAGTTGGACATCACGAAGCTCGGATGGCCGGTGGCGCAACCCAGGTTGACCAGGCGGCCTTCGGCCAGCAGGAACAGCGCATTGCCGCCCGGGAAGATGTACTTGTCCACCTGCGGCTTGATGTTGACGTGCTGCACGCCCGGGAAGTTCACCAGCGCATCGACCTGGATTTCGTTGTCGAAGTGGCCGATGTTGCAGACGATGGCCTGGTCCTTCATCGCCTTCATGTGATCGATGGTGATGATGTCCTTGTTGCCGGTGGTGGTGACGTAGATGTCCGCCTGGCCCAGGGTGTCTTCGATCGTGTTGACCTCGAAGCCTTCCATCGCCGCCTGCAGCGCGCAGATCGGATCGATCTCGGTGACGATCACGCGCGCGCCGTAGGCACGCAGCGAATGTGCCGAGCCCTTGCCGACGTCGCCGTAACCGCAGACCACCGCGACCTTGCCGGCCAGCATCACGTCCATCGCGCGCTTCAGGCCATCGGCCAGCGATTCGCGGCAGCCGTACAGGTTGTCGAACTTGGACTTGGTGACCGAGTCGTTGACGTTGATGGCCGGGATCAGCAGGGTGCCGGCTTCGGCCAGCTGATACAGGCGGTGCACGCCGGTGGTGGTCTCTTCGGAGACGCCCTTCCAGTTCTTGACCACTTCGGCCCAGTAACCCGGACGTTCCTTGTGCACGCGCTTGAGCAGGTTCTTGATCACCTGTTCTTCGTGGTTCGAGGACGGGGTGTTGACCCAGTCAGAGCCGTTTTCCAGCTCGTAGCCCTTGTGGATCAGCAGGGTGACGTCGCCGCCGTCATCGACGACCAGTTCCGGGCCTTGCTTGCCGCCGGCAAAGCTCAGCGCGTCCAGGGTGCAGTCCCAATACTCTTCCAGCGACTCGCCCTTCCAGGCGAACACCGGGGTGCCGGTGGCGGCGATGGCTGCAGCGGCGTGATCCTGGGTGGAGAAGATGTTGCACGAAGCCCAGCGCACGTCGGCGCCCAGGTCCACCAGGGTTTCGATCAGCACGGCGGTCTGGATGGTCATGTGCAGCGAACCGGTCACGCGCACGCCCTTGAGCGGCTTGGCGGTGGCGTGCTTGCGGCGGATGGACATCAGGCCCGGCATTTCATGCTCGGCGATGTCGATCTCCTTGCGGCCCCAATCGGCCAGGGAGATGTCGGCGACCTTGTAATCGCCCTCGGTGGAGAACTGGCGTACTGCGTTCATTGTTTCGGCTCCGGAAAGTGGCGAGCGGGGCTCGCATTCTTGACCGGGCGCCGTTACAGAAAAGTTCCGCCAAGCCTGGCCGTGCCTATCCACGGTCGCAGCGCCCCTTGGCGAGGCGGCATTATATCGCTTGTTCCGGATGAAAAGATAAGCCAAGCCCGGCGGGGATGGGGTAGGCTTGGGTTTTGCTGCCTTGCAGCAGACCCGGCCGTCCGGCCCGCCCCGCGCGGCGCCTGCCCGACCGTCCCCCTGGATTGACTGGAAGCCTCGCGTCCCAAGCATGAACAGCCCAAGCAGTCTCGAATTCGCCGCCCCCGATGTCCCCCTGCGTGAAGACGTCCGCCGCCTTGGCGCGCTGGTCGGTGACATGTTGGCCGAGCAGGTCTCGCCGCACTTCCTGGCCGAGGTGGAGCGCGTGCGCACCACCGCCATCGCCCGCCGCCAGAGCGACGCGCCGCCGCAGTCGCTGGCCGGCCTGTTGGATGGCATGCAGCCGGCCGACGCCGAGCAGTTGATCCGCGCCTTCAGCACCTACTTCCAGGTGGTCAACATCGCCGAGCGCGTGCACCGCATCCGCCGCCGCCGTGATTACCAGCGCCTGCAAAGCGCCAAGCCGCAACCGGAAGGCCTGCAGCACGCCTTGCAGCAGTTGAAGCAGCAGGGCGTCACCATCGACGAACTGGCCGACTGGCTGCCGCGCATCGACATCGAACCGGTGTTCACCGCCCATCCCACCGAAGCGGTGCGGCGCGCGCTGCTGGAAAAAGAACAACTGATGGTGGCCAGCCTGGTCAACGGACTGGATGGCCAACGCACGCCCGGCGAGCAGGCCACCGACACCGCGCGCTTCCGCATGGCGCTGACCTCGGCCTGGCAGACCGCCGATTCCTCGCCGGTGCGGCCGGGCGTGGAAGACGAGCGCGAGCATGTGGGCTTCTATCTGATCGAAGTGCTGTACCGGGTCATGCCGGTGCTCTACGAAACCCTGGAGAACGCGCTGACCGAGGTCTACGGCGCACAGCCGGCGCTGACCGGCCAGCTGCCGCGCCTGTTGCGCTTCGGCACCTGGGTGGGCGGCGACATGGATGGCAATCCCAACGTCGACGGCGGCACGATCACCGCCACCCTGAACGCCCAACGCGCTTCGATCCTGCGCCGCTATCTCAAGGAGCTGCGTCAGCTCACCACCCTGTTGAGCCAGTCAACCTCGCTGGTGGCGGTGTCGCCGGAGGTGCTGGCACGCGTGGAAGAGTACCGCGCGCTGCTGCCCAAGGCTGCCGGCGTCTCGCGTCCGCGCCACGGCGACATGCCGTATCGCCTGCTCAATGATCTGATGCGCGCGCGCCTGCAGGCCACGCTGGAAGATCGCCCGGAAGGCTATGCCGGCCCGGATGAATTCGCCGCCGACGTGCAGTTGATCCTGCACAGCCTGGAGCTCAATCGCGGCATCCACGCCGGCTGGTTCGCGGTGCGCCGCCTGGCCTGGCGCGTGCGCAGCTTCGGTTTCCACCTGGCTCGCCTGGATGTACGCCAGGAATCCAGCGTGCATGCGCGCGCCGTGGCCACCGCGCTCGGCGATGACGATTGGGAAAACCGCGATGCCGCCGATCGCGGCGCCCTGCTGGGGCCCTATGCCAGCGGCGAACAAGCGCTGCCGGCCGTGCAGGACGAAGGCAATGCGCGCCTGGACGCGGTCTTCGCCGCACTCGGCGATGCGCGCCGCCGCCACGGCGCCGAAGCTCTTGGCGCCTACATCATCAGCATGGCGCACAACCGCGCCGACGTGCTGACCGTGCTGGCGCTGGCGCGACGTGGTGGGCTGGTCGATGACGACGGTGCGGTGCCGCTGGATATCGCGCCGCTGTTCGAAACCGTGGACGACCTGCGCCACGGCCCGGAAACCCTGCGCGATCTGCTCGCCGATCCGGTCTACCGCCAGCATCTGGCTGCGCGCGGCAATGTGCAGATGGTGATGCTGGGTTACTCGGACAGCGGCAAGGATGGCGGCATCGCCGCCTCACGCTGGGGCCTGCAACGCGGCCAGGTGGAACTGCTGCAGACCGCCAACGAGTTGGGCATCAAGCTGACTTTCTTCCACGGCCGCGGTGGATCGATCAGCCGCGGTGGCGGCAAGACCACGCGCGCGGTCGATGCCTCTCCGCGCGGCAGCGTCGATGGCCGCCTGCGCGTCACCGAGCAGGGCGAGGTGATCCACCGCAAGTACGGTATTCGCGCGCTGGCGCTGCGTTCGCTGGAGCAGGCCACTGGCGCGGTGCTGCAGTCGTCGCTGCGACCGCGTCCACCGGAACCGCGCGAGCCCGGTTGGCGCACGATCATGGACAGCGTGGCCACCCAGAGCAGCCAGGCCTATCGCGACTTTGTCGGCGCGCCGCGTTTCATGGACTACTTCCGCAGCGCCACCCCGATTGACGTAATCGAACGTATGACCCTCGGCTCGCGGCCGTCGCGTCGACTCGGCCAGGATGCGGCGCTGGGCAACCTGCGCGCGATTCCCTGGGTGTTCGCCTGGAGCCAGGCGCGCGCGGTGATTCCCGGTTGGTACGGCGTGGGCAGCGGCCTGCAAGCCGCCGCGCAAGCGCATGGCGTGGAAGCCTTGCAGGAAATGGCGCGCGACTGGCCGTTCTTCCGCACCTTCCTGGATGACATCTCGATGGTGCTGGCCAAGGGCGACCTGAGCATCGCCGAGATGTTCTCGCGCATGTCCGGCGATCTGCATGGCGACTTCTTCCCGCGCATCCAGCACGAACATGCGCTGACCCTGCAGTGGGTGCTGAAGCTGACGGGCGATAGCTGGCTGCTGCAGCACGATCAGCGGCTGGCGCTGTCGATTCGCCTGCGCAATCCCTACATCGATCCGATCAGCGTGCTGCAGGCGGACCTGCTCAAGCGCTGGCGCGCGACCGGACGCGAGGATGACACCTTGCTGCGGGTACTGGTGGCGAGCATCAATGGCGTGTCGCAGGGTGTGCAGAACACCGGCTGATACGAAGCTGTCTGTCGCAACTGTTGGAGGGGCTTCACAAGCGCCGAACTATAACGCTTCGCTGCTGCGCTTCGGCTTGTCCAATTGCAGGTCAAGCCATCGCAGCAGGTCCGCGACCACGCGACTGCGATCCGCCTCAGCTTCGTTGTAGATCTCGTGGTACAGGCGCAAATACTCATGCGCCTCCAGCTTGCGCTGCGGCGCGGCCGCGGCAAACGCCCGCGAGCCGGACGCATCGACCAGGTGATCATCTGCGGCGTACTGCAGGAGCGTCGGCACCTTCAGCGTAGCGGCGCCATCCAATGTGCGACGACCCGCCGCAAACAGGAAATACGCCAGCCGCGCGCTGATGCGCGAATGATTGAGCGGGTCCTGGCGGTAATCCGGCCCCACGAACGGATCATGCGACAGCTTGTCGGCCGGCAGCCCGTTGCGCAGGGTGAAATGCGGCCAGCGCCCCACCAGCCAAGTTGCCAGCTTGCGCTGCAACTTGCCGGCATGGGTGGCCAGCGCGGGCGAGGAGGCGATGATGCCGCGCGGGGTCAGACCCATCACCACGCTCGCATACAGCACCACCAGGCCACCCAGGCTGTGGCCGAACACAAACGGCAGATCGTCGCCCTCGGCCGCGTAGGCCTGGAAGACATCCAGCAGATCGTGGGCCAGCTGGGTGTCGTGGCCTTCGAGCACGCCGCGCGCGCCTTCCGATTGGCCGTGGCCGCGATGATCGTAAGCGCAGACCGAAATGCCGGCCGCCGCCAGTTCCTCACCGAGTCGCGCGTAGCGACCGCTGTGTTCGCCCAGGCCATGTACCAGCAAGAGTCGCGCGCGTGGTTGCGCGGCCCGCCAGTCGCGGCGATGCAGGCGCGTACCGTGTTCGGTCAGGAAGGAGGCAGTGGTGGCGGTGTCAGGCATGGATCAAGTTCGCCTGATTCGTCCTGGATGGTCAAGCAGGCCGCTACGCGTCCAGTTCCGCCCAGCGCGCGTAGGCCTGCTCCAGCTCGGCCTGCAGTCTGGCCAGCGCGTCATTGGCCTGCTGCATCGCGGCCGCGTCCTGCTGGTAGTAGGCCGGCTCGTTCATCGCCGCCGTGCGCTGGGCGATGTCGCCTTCCAGCGCTTCGATGCGGGCCGGCAGCTGCTCCAGTTCGCGGCTGTCCTTGTAGCTCAGCTTGCGCTTGGGCGCGGCGGCGGCGGGTGCTGCGGCGACGGCTTCACGCGCGGCTGGCCGGTTGGCCGCCGCGGCTTCGGCGACCGCGCGCTGGCGCAACCAGTCGCTGTAGCCGCCGACGTAATCCCCGAGTTTGCCATCGCCTTCCAGCACCAGGGTGCTGGTGACGACGTTGTCGAGGAAGTCGCGGTCATGGCTCACCAGCAACAGGGTGCCCGGATAGTCGCCCAGCAGTTCTTCCAGCAGCTCCAGGGTTTCCACGTCCAGATCGTTGGTGGGTTCGTCCATCACCAGCAGGTTGGACGGTTGCGCGAACAGCTTGGCCAGCAGCAGGCGGTTGCGTTCGCCGCCGGACAGGCGGGTGATCGGCGCACGCGCGCGTTCGGGCGAGAACAGGAATTCCTGCAGGTAGCCGATGATGTGCTTGCGGCTGCCGTTGATCTCGACAAAGTCGCGGCCCTCGGCCACGTTTTCCAGCGCGGTCAGTGATTCGTCCAACTGGCTGCGATGCTGATCGAAGTAGGCAATCTGCAGGCCGGTGCCCAGTTGCACTTCGCCTTGCTGCGGCTGCAGTTCGCCCAGCAGAATCTTGAGCAGGGTCGACTTGCCCGAGCCATTGGGACCGATGATGCCGATGCGATCGCCGCGCAGGATCGTGGTGCTGGCATCGCGCAGCAGTACCCGGCCATCGTAGGCCTGGGTGACGCCGGTCATCTCGATGACCTTCTTGCCGGAAGCCTGCGCCGCCGCGGCCTCCATCTTGACGTTGCCGGTCAATTCGCGGCGCTTGGCGCGCTCGCGACGCATCGCCTTCAGAGCGGTGACGCGGCCTTCATTGCGGGTGCGGCGCGCCTTGATGCCCTGGCGGATCCACACTTCTTCCTGCGCCAGCAGCTTGTCGAAGCGCGCGTTCTCCTGCGCTTCGGCATGCAGGCGTTCTTCGCGCCGGCGCAGGTAGTTGTCGTAGTCGCCGGGCCAGCTGGTCAGCTGGCCGCGATCAATTTCGACGATGCGCGTGGCCAGCGAGCGCAGGAAGCTGCGGTCATGGGTGACGAATACCAGGCTGCCTTCGAACTGCTTGAGGAAGCCTTCCAGCCAGGCGATGGCTTCGATGTCGAGGTGGTTGGTCGGCTCGTCCAGCAACAGGATGTCGGGCTTGCGCACCAGCGCCTGGGCCAGCAGCACGCGCCGCTTCATGCCACCGGAGAGCGCGGCGAAATCCGCCTCGCCGGGCAGTTCCAGGCGGGCGATGACCTGTTCGACCCGCAAATCCAGATCCCAGGCATGGCGGGCTTCGATTTCGGTCTGGGCCGCGCCCAATGCGTCCATGTCGCCTTCGGACAAGGCGTGGTGATAGCGGGCCAGCAGGTCGCCCAGATCGCCCAGACCATGCGCGACCACGTCGAACACCGTGCCGTGGGTGTCCTGCGGGACTTCCTGCGCCATGCGCGCCACCACCACGCCGTTCTGCACGCGGATTTCGCCGTCGTCCGGCTTCAGTTCGCCGGCCATCAGCCGCATCAGGGTGGATTTGCCGGCGCCATTGCGGCCGACGATGCAGACGCGTTCGCCAGCTTCGATGGACAGATCGACGTGTTCGAGTAAGAGCGGCCCGCCGACGCTGAGGTCGACCCGCTGGAATTGCAGAAGAGACATGCGGCCATTGTACCCGGCCGCCGTCGGCCCACCGGCGTTTTATTGGTAGCCGTAGCGCACGACGTGGAAAAACACCGGCGCGGCGAACACCACTGAGTCCAGCCGGTCCAGCATGCCGCCGTGGCCTTCGATCATCGCGCCCCAGTCCTTGGCGCCCAGGCTGCGCTTCACCGCCGACAGCGCCAATCCGCCGAGGAAGCCGCAGATCACGATCAGCAGCGACAACAAGCCAGCCTCGAGCGGGCTGAACGGCGTGACCCACCACAACGATGCACCGATGGCCGCTGCCGCCAAGCCGCCGCCGACCAGGCCTTCGACCGTCTTGGATGGGCTGACCTGCGGCGCCAGCAGGTGCCGGCCGAACAGCTTGCCGAACACGTACTGCAGCACGTCGCTCAACTGCACCACCAGCAGCAGGAAGAACAGCAGCATCAGGTTCTGCCCTTCGTAGCCGGGGATGCGCAGCAGCAGCATCGCCGGCGCGTGGCTCAGGCAGTACACGGTCAGCATCAGCCCCCACTGGACCTTGGTGCTGCGGGCGAGGAAATCCTCGGTGTCGCCGGAGATCGCCGTCACCGCCGGCAGCAGCAGGAAGCCATAGACCGGGATGCACATGACGAACAGGCCGTACCAGTCGATGCCAATCAGGAAGTACTGCAGCGGAATGGCGATGTAGAAGCACAGGCACAGCGCCAGGTGATCGCCGCGCCGGGTGGGGGTGAGCGAAATGAACTCGCGCAACGCGAAGAACGACAGCAGCCCGTACAGCACCAGCGTGGCGACCTTGCCCAGCAGGAAGCACGCGGCCAGCACCGCCACCATCAGCCACCAGGCGTTGATGCGTGCGTTGAGGTTGTCGATCACCGGCCCGGGCTTGAAGCGCTTGAGCAGCGCGCCAATCACGCTGGCCACCAGCAGCAGCGCGATGACCCCGCCAATCACCCACCAGAACGAGCGCGGTGCAGCGGCGATGGCGGCGCGGACGAATCCGTCCAGGGGCAGGGCGCTGCTGATCATGCCAGCGCCACCACGGCGTCGCGCGCGCGTTGCAGGAAGGATTCTTTTTCTTCGTCCACCGCCAGCGTCACCGGCGCGCCGAAGCGCACCGTGCAGATCAGCGGCACCGGCATCAAGCTGCCCTTGGGCAGGCAGCGACGGGCGTTGTCCAGATACACCGCGATGAACTCCACCTGCGGATAGCGGCGGGCCAGATGGAACAGGCCGGACTTGAAAGGCTGCGGCAGGATCTCGGCGTTGCGCGTGCCTTCCGGAAAGATGATCAGCGAATCGCCCGCGTCCAGTGCGTCGTACAACGGCTGCAGCGGATCGCCTTCGACCTTGTCGCGGTCGCGTTCGATCAGCACCGCGTTGAAGGCGCGCCGCGCCAGCACATTGCGTGGACCATGGCCCCAGTAATCGCGTGCAGCCACCGGGCGCGTGCGCGCGCGCAGCGGCGGTGGCAACGCCGCCCACAGCGCCACCGTGTCGACATGGCTGGTGTGGTTGGCGAAGTACACGCGCTGACGCGGTTCGGGGCGCGAACCCTGCCAACGCGGATAGGCGCCGATGAAGACATGCGCCAGCGTGGCCAGCGAACGCGCCAGCATCTCAGCCGCGCGCCTGCAATTGGCGGGCGATGGCGAGCGTGCGCGTCACGCAAGTCAGCAGTGCACCCAGGGCGATGAGGGCCGACGCGGCCGGCAGCACATAGCCCGAGCCGAGGGTGTGGTATTCGATCACCGCCAGCACGCAGGCGGCGGTCAGCACGGCCATGCGGTGCTGCTTGGCCATCGGCCCGCGGAAATCCTGCACCAGGCCCAGGCTGCCACCGGCCAGCCGCACATAGGCGGTCAACGCCGCCAGCAACGCACCGAACCAACCCAGCCACGGCACGCCGGCGGCGTAGCCCAACGCGACGATCAGCAGCGAGTCGGCAATGCGATCCGGGAATTCGTTGTAGAGCGCACCGGTGGCCGATTGCTTGCCGCCGTCCATCGCCACCATGCCGTCGAGCAGGTTGCACACCAGGCGCAGCTGCACGCAGATCGCGCAGACGATCAGGCCGAAACTGGTCGGCGCAACCAGCAACATCAAGGCCCCGACCGCGGCAAAGAAGATGCTCGCCACCGAGATCTGGTTGGGCGTGATGGCGCTGGCGGCCAGCGCCGCACTGAGTCGCTGGGCCCAGGCGCTGCCACGCGCGGCGATTGGCCGTCGGTCGTTGATATTCCCCATACATCGAGCATAGACGAAAGCCGCGGCCGAAAGCGGCAACAAAAAACCCCGCCGGAGCGGGGTTTTTCGCAAGCTGTGAAGCCGGACACGCCTGGGTGGAGGCAACCGTCCGGCGTAGCGCTGCTTACTTGAGGCCAGCGTCCTTGCGCAGGGCGTCGGCGCGGTCGGTCTTCTCCCAGGAGAAGGCGGTCGCGGTGTGCTTCTTGCCGGCGCCGTCGAGGTAGCTGATTTCCTGCGGCTTGCGGCCGAAGTGACCGTACGAGGCGGTGGCCTGGTACATCGGGTGGATCAGGTCGAGCATCTGGATGATGCCGTACGGGCGCAGGTCAAAATGCTTGCGGATCAGCTTTTCGATCTTCTCGTCGCTGATCTTGCCGGTGCCGAAGGTGGTGACCGAGATCGAGGTCGGCTCGGCCACGCCGATGGCGTAGCTGACCTGCACTTCGCAACGATCGGCCAGGCCGGCGGCGACGATGTTCTTCGCCACGTAGCGGGCGGCGTAAGCGGCCGAACGATCGACCTTGGACGGATCCTTGCCCGAGAACGCGCCGCCACCGTGACGGGCCCAGCCGCCGTAGGTGTCAACGATGATCTTGCGACCGGTCAGGCCGCAATCGCCCACCGGGCCGCCGATCACGAACTTGCCGGTCGGGTTGATGTGGAACTTGGTGCCCTTGTGCAGCCACTTGGCCGGCAGCACCGGCTTGAGGATGGTCTCGCGCACGGCTTCGATCAGATCCTTCTGCTTGACGTCCGGATCGTGCTGGGTCGACAGCACCACCGCGTCGATCGCCACGGCCTTGCCGTTTTCATAGCGCAGGGTGACCTGGCTCTTGGCGTCCGGGCGCAGCCACGGCAGCGGCGAGTTCTTCTTCTTGCGGACCTTGGCCTGCTGTTCGACCAGGCGGTGCGAAAGGTGGATCGCGGCCGGCATGTAGCTGTCGGTTTCGTTGGTGGCGTAGCCGAACATCAGGCCCTGGTCGCCAGCGCCCTGTTCTTCGGGCTTCTTGCGGTCCACGCCCTGGTTGATGTCCGGCGACTGCTTGCCGATCAGGTTGAGCACGCCGCAGGTGGCGCCGTCGAAGCCGACGTCGCTGCTGTCGTAGCCGATATCCAGGATCACCTTGCGGGTCAGCGCTTCCAGATCAATCCAGGCCGAGGTGGTGACCTCGCCCGCGACAATCGCCACGCCGGTCTTGACCAGGGTTTCGCAGGCCACGCGGGCGCGCTTGTCCTGGGCCAGGATGGCGTCCAGCACGGCATCGGAAATCTGGTCGGCGACCTTGTCCGGATGGCCTTCGGAGACCGATTCGGAGGTGAACAGGTAGTTGGACATCGGGCTTATATCCCTGTATTCGGATGAAAAGATGGGTGCGCATGATACACGCGCCGGAGCGTGTGTGCATTCTGCGCCGTTCAGGGTGCCCCTTTCGTTAAATCCGGGGCCCCGCGTTGTGTCATGCAACTGCCTTGCCTTTGCCATGCCGCTGTCGCGGCGCGGGCGCAGGCTGCGCGGCGAATGCGCCGTCGGCGCACACCTCCAAACGCCATGCGCCCACTGGAACAACAGCTCGCCGATCGCTATCCCCACTGGTTCCGTGGTCGCCGCGGCCACCTGGCCCGGCCACTGCTGCGCACGCTCGGGCGCTGGACCGGACTGGATCGCGCGCACGCCTTCCTGTCCCAGCACGCGCACCTGCGCGACTTCGCCTTCCTGCAGGCGGCCATCGACTTCCTCAACCTCCGCTACACGGTGGAACCGGTCGAGCGCGGCCACATTCCGCCCGCCGGGCGCCTGCTGATCATCGCCAACCATCCTTCCGGCGCGCTCGACGCGATGGCGCTGCTGGATTTTGTCGGCAGCGTGCGCCGCGACGTGCGCATCGTCGCCAACGACCTGCTGGCCAGCATCGAGCCCTTGTCCGGATTGTTGCTGCCGGTGCGCATCCTCGGCGGCCGCGTGCGCGCCGACAGCCTGCGGGCGGTGGAGCAGGCGCTGGAAGACGAGCAGTGCGTGATCATTTTCCCGGCCGGCGAAGTCTCGCGCCTGGGTCCGCGCGGGGTCACCGACAGCCGCTGGCGTCGCGGCTTCCTGCGCTTCGCCCGCGCCACCGGCACGCCGGTGTTGCCGATTCGCGTGCAGGCGCGCAACTCGGCCTTGTTCTATGGCGCCTCGGCGCTGTTCAAGCCGATGGGCACGGCCCTGCTGGCGCGCGAGATGTTCAAGCGCAGCCAGCGCCGGGTCAGCCTGCGGGTCGGCAAGCCGCTGACCATCGCCGCGCAGCAGGACGACCGCGCGGTACTGCGCCAGCTGCGCCGGACCCTGTATGCGCTGGGCCGCAACGAGCCGTCCATGGCCGCTGCCAGCGAACCCGAGCCGGTCATCGAGGCCCTGCCGCCCGCGCAGTTGCTGGCCTGTATCGAAGCGCTTGAAACCCTGGGCCAGACCCGCGATGGCAAGCGCATCTGCGTGGGCCGGCTGGCGCCGGATTCACCGCTGCTGCGCGAACTCGGCCGCCTGCGCGAGCTGACCTTCCGGGCGGTGGGCGAGGGCACCGGCAAGCGCCTGGACGTGGATCCGTTCGACGCCTGGTACGAGCACATCGTGTTGTGGGATGCCGCCGCGCAGCGAATTGCCGGCGCCTATCGGGTGGCCCGCGGTGTCTCGACGCTGGCCGAGCACGGCCTGAAGGGGCTCTACACGGCGTCGCTGTTCCGCTACGCCGACGACGCCTTGCTGCGCATCGCCCAGGGCATGGAGCTGGGGCGCAGTTTCGTGGTGCCGGAATACTGGGGCAGCCGCAGCATCGACTACCTCTGGCAGGGCATCGGCGCCTACCTGGGCCGGCATCCGCAGGTGCGCTATCTGTTCGGCGCGGTTTCGATCAGCGCCGCCTTGCCGCTGCATGCGCGCGAAACCATCGTGTCCTATTACGCGCGCTACTACGGCAGCGAGCAGCGCGAAGCCATCTCGCGCACGCCGTTCCGCTACGCCGCCGTGCCGCCCAGCTTTGGCGAAGTCGATGCCGAAACCGGCTTCCAGATCCTCAAGAGCCATCTGGACAGTCTGGGCGCGAGCGTGCCCATGCTCTTCAAGCAGTACACCGAATTGTGCGAACCCGGCGGCGCGCGCTTTCTGGCCTTTGGCGTCGACCCGGCCTTCAGCGATTCCATCGACGGCCTCATCGAAGTGGATCTGCATCGCCTGCACCCACGCAAGCGAGCGCGCTACCTGCCGACGCAAAGCGAAGCGGTGCCGGCATGAAGGGCCCGGCCGCCGAAGCTCCCCTGCGTCGCGCGGTCTTTGTCTCCGATGTCCATCTGGGTTCCAAGCATTGCCACGCGGCGGAGTTCGCCGACTTCCTGGCCACCGTGCGCTGTCGACGGCTCTATCTGGTGGGCGATATCGTCGACCTGTGGTGGATGGCGCAACGCCGCGCGCGTTGGGACGCTGCGCACAACCGGGTCATCGAGCAACTGCATGCGCTGGCGCGCGCGGGCACTGAATTGATCTACGTGCCCGGCAACCATGATCGCCCGGCGCGCCGCTTCTGCGGCTTGATGCTGCCGGCGATGCAGGTACGCCGACGCGCCATCCACGTCACCGCCGACGGTCGTCGCCTGCTGGTGGTGCACGGTGACGAGTACGACGGCGTCACCCACTTCGGCGGTCTGCAGGAGCGCTTTGGCGACTGGCTGTATTACCGCATCCTCACCGGCAATCGACTGACCAACCGCATCCGCCGCCTGCTCGGCCTGCGCTACTGGTCGCTGGCCGAATACCTCAAGCGGCAGAGCTCGGCCGCCGAGCGCTATATCGAACGCTTCGTCCAGGCCGGCCTGGATGACGCCCGACGTCGCGGCCTGGATGGCATCCTCTGTGGCCACATCCATCGCGCCGCGCTGATCCAGCGCGAAGGATTGATCTACGCCAACGATGGCGACTGGGTGGAAAGCCTGACCGCGTTGAGCGAAGAGGCCGATGGAACCCTCTGCCTGCTGTCCCATCAAGGCCAGGTGCTGAGCGAAATCCCTCCGCGCCTGCGCCTGGTCTCGAGCCAGATCCCGCGAGCCGCATAGCCGAAGCACGCGTCGTACCGTAGGAGGGGCTTGATCAGACATGCGTCTGTTGAAAGCAGCCCCGAAGCAGGAAGCGTTTGAGCGTCGCTTTTGAATTGGTTTCCCGAACTCCTCCAGCTTCGGGGCTAACGCCTCTCCTACAGCAAAGCCCCATCACCCGACCGCGTGCGAGCGGGCTGCTAGCATCGGCGCATGGATTCCCTCTCCCAAATCGTCCTTGGTGGCGCACTCGCCGCCGCCATCGCCCCGCCCGGTCACCGCCGTGCTGCCCTGCTCGCAGGTGCGGCGCTGGGTACGCTGCCGGATCTGGACAGCATTCCGATCGGTTTGTTGACCCACGATCCGGTCGCCCTGATGACCCAGCACCGCAGCTTCAGCCATTCGCTGTTCGTGCTGCCCTGGGTCGGTTGGCTGATCTGGTGGTTGTTCAAGTTGCGCGGCAAGCGCGTGGCGCAGTCGCCACAGCGCTGGTTCTGGGCGATCCAGCTGTCGTTGATCACCCATCCCCTGCTCGATGCGTTCACCGTGTACGGCACCCAGCTCTGGTGGCCGTTGCACCCGCATCCCACCATGGGTTCCAGCGTCTTCATCATCGATCCGCTCTATACGATCTGGTTGCTGCTGGCCTGTGTCGTGGCCTGGTGCTGGCGCGAGAAGGCGCTGGCGCAGCGTGCGCTGCTGCTGGGCCTGGCCCTGAGCAGCGGCTATCTGGGCTGGTCCTTGCTGGCCAAGGCCAGGGTGGATGCGGTGGCAGACTCCACGCTGGCCGCGATGGGCCTGCAGGATGCACCGCGCTTCAGCACGCCGCTGCCTTTCAATACGCTGCTGTGGCGGGTGGTGGCGATGACGCCCACCGGCTACGTCGATGCCGAGTACTCGCTGATCGCCGATCACGGGGTGATGCATTACCGCGCCTACCCGTCGGACGTGCAGGCGCTGGAAGCCACCGCCGACCTCCCGGCCGTGCAGCGCCTGCAATGGTTCAATCGCGGATTCATGCGCGCACGTGTCGAGAACGAACGACTGGTGCTGTCCGACCTGCGCATGGGGCTGGAGCCGGACTACAGCTTCAGTTTCGAAGTCGCCCAGCGCCAGCAGGGTCGCTGGCAAGCCATCACGCCCGTGCAGCAGCCGTGGAGCGCTCCCGTCTCCGGCTGGGATGGGGTCAAACGCCTGCTGGCGGCGATGTGGCAGCGCATCTGGCACAGCAGTGATCAGCCGGTGCGCGCGATGATGGTTGCGCCCATCGCGCCGGCGCCCGCGACCACGGACGCAACGCACGGTTCCCCATGAGCCGGCAGCCTTGCCCGGCAGCCGCGCTCAGTACACCGTCGCGCTGGCCTGGATGAAGGCGTAGAAGAACACGGCGTCCGGATTGTCCTGCACGTCGCGCATCTCGCGGCGCACGCCGTCCACCACGTCCTGGGTCACCCGTCCGGCTTCAAGCAACTGGTCGGAGGCCGAGAGGATCAATTCTTCCCAGAACGCGATCATGGTCTTGCGCCGGGCCGGCTCGCGATTGTCGAAGTAGAAGGTCTTCACTTCGGTCTGCACATCGCGATAGCCACCGGCCAGCAGCAAATTGCCCAGCTTGGCGCCGATGAAGGGATCACCGCCGTTGTCGTACTGGAAGTCGTTGAAGGCCATCCAGTAACGCCAGACATTGGGCGAGTAGGGATCGAGCAGGAACGAGGAATTCATCACCTCGGTGATGTACACCGGCGAGCCCGGCGACAGCACGCGGCGGACCTCGCCCAGCACGCGTTCCGGTGAAGGCACGTGTTCCAGGATCCAGCACAGGAAGGCGGCATCGAACTCGCGCGGCGAAAACGGCAGCTGGGTCGCGTCGGCCTGCTGGATCACATAACGATCGGCACACCAGGGCAGGCGCGCCAGGTTCTCGCGTGCTGCGGCGATCTGCGCGGCATTGAGGTCCACGCAGGTGACATGCAGATCCGGGAAGCGGCGCAGCAGGATCTCGGTCTGCGCGCCCACCCCGCTGCCGACTTCCAGCAGGCGCCGCGCGCCGGTGTAATCGATGCGCGAGAACACGGTGGATTCGGCCAGCCGCGCCTGTTTCATCAGGCGCGCCTGCTCCACCGGGGAGAAGCCATGGACATAGGCGGGCGAGGGCGATTGACTCATGACAGGCTCCAAAGGAAAGCCAGGACACAGGACAACTACGCGGCGGCGGGCAGCTCGGGATCGACGCCGGCCATCAGCGCGTCAAAGTAATCGCGGGTCAGTGACAGCTGTGTTTCGGCGGTCTCGGCGCGATTGACCACCGCGCGGAAGCCGGCATTGTCCGGGCGGTCCTTGGCGTACCAGCCCAGGTGCTTGCGCGCGATGCGCACGCCCTGATGCTCACCGTAGAAGGCGTGCAGGGCCAGCAGGTGGCCCAGCAGCAGATCACGGACTTCGCCCACGCTGGGCGGCGGCAAGTGTTCGCCGGTGGCCAGGTAGTGCGCCACCTCACGGAAAATCCACGGCCGGCCCTGCGCCGCGCGGCCAATCATCACCGCATCGGCGCCGGTGGCCTTGAGCACGGCCTCGGCCTTGGCCGGCGAATCGACGTCGCCGTTGGCGAATACCGGGATGTGCAGCTGCGACTTGATCGCGGCGATGGTCTCGTACTCGGCGGTGCCGGTGTACTGCTGATCGCGGGTGCGGCCATGCACGGCCAGTGCCGCGATGCCGCTTTCCTGCGCGATACGCGCAATCATCGGGCCATTGCGATGGTCGCAGTCCCAGCCGGTGCGGATCTTCAGCGTCACCGGCACGTCCACTGCGCCGACCACCGCTTCCAGAATGCGCGCCACCAGCGGCTCGTCACGCATCAAGGCCGACCCGGCCCAGGCATTGCAGACCTTCTTGGCCGGGCAGCCCATGTTGATGTCGATGATCTGCGCGCCGTGGTCCACGTTGTAGCGCGCTGCCTCGGCCAACTGCTGCGGCTCGGTGCCGGCAATCTGCACGCTGACAGGAGCCGGCTCGCCGACGTGATCCATGCGATGGCGCGATTTGTCGGTATGCCAGAAGCGGGCGTCGCTGATCGTCATTTCCGACACGGCCAGGCCCGCGCCCAGGCGCTTGCACAGCTGCCGGAACGGTTTGTCGGTCACCCCGGCCATCGGCGCGAGGATCACCGGCACCTCGATGCGGTGGGAGCCTATCTGGAAGGGAGGGGGCGACATGCGGCCATTATCCGCCGCCGCGCCGCGCAGGCCAAACCGGGCGCGCGTCCGGCGGGATTATTCGCCGAAACGCGCCAGCACGTCGGCCTGCGACGGCATGGCCAGGGCGGCGCCGGCTCGCTCGGTCGACAGCGCGGCATAGCGGTTGGCGTAGCGCACATGTTCGGCAAACGCCGCTTGGGGGGCGTGCGCCAGAGAGGCGACCAGGGCGCCGTTGAAAGCATCGCCTGCACCGGTGGTGTCCACCGCGGTGACGGACTCGGCGGGATGGCGATAGAACGCCTTGCCATCGCCGCGATGCTGATCATCGGCATGCGAGACGAACACGCCGGTAGCACCCAGGGTGATCACCACCGTGCCCTTGGGATGCACTTCGCGGCAGAGCGCGTGCAGGCGCTGGCCATCGAGCGCGGCCACGTCATCGGGCTCCACGCGCTCGCCGACATGGCGGGCGAGCAGGGCGGAGAACTCGGTTTCATTCGGTGTCAGCAGATCAGCCTGATCCAGCAGTTCGGCATAGGTGTGCGCATTGGCCGGTGCGGGATTCAACACAGTCAGCACGCCGTTCTCGCGCGCCAGTTTCAGGCTGGCCAATACGGTTTCCGCCGGTGATTCCAGTTGCACCAGCAACACCTTGGCCGTCTGCACGGCCTCGCCTTGGACGGCGATGAACTCGCTGGCCAGCAGGCCATTGGCACCAGCGCCGATCACGATGCTGTTGCGACCCATGGCGTCGACATAGATGCCGGCCGTGCCGGTGGGTTCGTCGCCAAGCTGGACGCGCAGATCGATGCCCTCGGCCTGCGCCAGACCGCGCGCCAGCGCGCCGCCGGCGTCATCACCCAACGCGCACAGAAAGCGCACCTGCGCGCCCGCCCGCGCAGCGGCGACCGCCTGGTTGAAGCCCTTGCCGCCCGGACCGGTGTCGTAGCGGCCGGCAATGGTCGCGCCAGCGGCGGGCAGCTGTTCGCAGCGCCAGACGTGATCGACGTTGAAGGAGCCGACGAGGGTGACGGTAGCCATGGTTGTGCGCTTTCTCTGAAGGGTCGAACACGCCGCCCGGAGATGCTCCCGGGCGGGCAGGGGAAACGATGTCTCGCCGAATCAGCCGAAGTGGGTGAGCACACCGGCAATCGTGGCGGTCATGAAGGTGGCGATGGAGCCACCCAACACGGCACGCAGGCCAAACCGGGCCAGGTCGGCACGGCGTTCCGGGGCCAGGCCGCCGATGCCGCCAATCTGGATGGCGATCGAGCTGAAGTTGGCGAAGCCGCACAGGGCATACGTCGCGATCAGCCGGCCTTCGCCACTCAGGTTCATGCCCGGCACCTGACCGTTCACGATCTTGGCCAGTTCGGTATACGCCACGAACTCGTTGATCACCACCTTCTGGCCAATCAGGCCACCGACGGTAGTTGCATCGGCCCACGGCGTGCCGATGACCCAGGCAATCGGCGCCAGCACATAGCCGAGCAGGGTCGACAGGCTGGTCGGCTTGCCCAGAGCGGTCGCCAGGCCGGTCACTTCGCCAAACCAGGTCAGCGGCGCATTGAGCAGGGCGATCAAGGCGATGAAGGCCAGCAACATGGCGCCGATGTTCAACGCCAGGCGCAGGCCGTCGCCGGCTCCGGCCGCCGCCGCGTCAATGACATTGCTGGTGGTCCGTTCCACTTCCATCTTGACCGTGCCGCGGGTAAGCGGGGTGCCGGTTTCGGGAATCAGCAGCTTGGCAACCACCAGGGTCGCGGGCGCGGCCATGATCGAAGCCGCCAACAGATGCTTGGCGTAGAACGCCTGCTGGACCGGGTCGCTGCCGCCGAGCATGCCGACGTACGCGGCCAGCACGCCGCCGGCAATATGGGCCATGCCGCCGATCATCATGGTGATCAGTTCGGACTCGGTCATCTTGGGGATGTAGGGACGCACGGTCAGCGGCGCTTCGGTCTGGCCGATGAAGACACTGGCGCAGACGCTGGTGGTCTCGGCGCCGGAAACCCGCATGACCTTGGTGATCGCCCAGGCCATGGCGCGCACGATCGCCTGCATCACGCCCAAGTGATACAGCACGCCCATCAGCGCCGAGAAGAAGATGATCGTCGGCAGCACCTGGAAGGCAAAGATGAAGCCCACCTTGGTGGTGTCCATCAGCCCGCCGAAGATGAAGTTCGAGCCTTCATTGACGAAGCTCAGGACCTTGACGAAGCCACGACCCAGCGCGTCGAAGACGTCGCGCCCGCCGGGCACCAGCAGGACGATGGCGGCAAAGCCAATCTGCAGCAGCACGCCGGTGGCCACCAGGCGCCAGTCGATCGAACGGCGATTGTTGGAAAACAGCCAGGCGATACCAATCAGTACCGCCAAACCAAACAGGCCGAAGCCGATCCGCCCCAGAGCTTCCGCCATGCGTTCCCCCAACACCTGTGCATTCATTCAAAGGCCGGCAGTCTAGCAGGCCCGGAAACCGGACCTGCCCGCCAGGCGGGGCGTTCAGCCAACCCCGAACACCGCCACCCACGCCGCCAGCACCAGGAACACCAGCGCCGCCACCGTGCGCGCCAGCTTCAGCGGCAGGCGGTCGGCAAAACGGTGGCCCAGCCACACCACCGGCAAGTTGGCCAGCAGCATGCCCAGGGTGGTGCCGACGATGACCTGCCACAGGGGCTCGTAGCGGGTGCCGAGCAGCACCGTCGCCACTTGGGTCTTGTCACCGATCTCGGCCAGGAAAAAGGCCAGGGTGGTGGCCACGAAAGCGCCGTAGGCGGGCAGCTTCTCGCTGTCTTCATCCAGCGTATCCGGCTTCAGCGTCCACAAGGCAACGGCCAGGAAGCTCGCCGCCACCAGCCAGCGCATGACATCGGGGGAGAGCCAATTGCTCAGTTCGGCACCGAGCCAGGCAGACAGGGCGTGGTTGACCAGGGTGGCCGCGAGAATGCCGCCGGCGATTGGCCAGGGCTTGCGGTAGCGGGCGGCCAACAAGAGGGCTAGCAGCTGGGTCTTGTCGCCGATCTCGGCAACGGCGACGGTGCCGGTGGACACCAGCAGGGCTTGCAACGACAACATCAAATACTCCGGGGCCGGGCTTCGCTGGACGCGAAGGCAAACGCACGCAGCCCGGCCCGGGTTGCGTCCGCTTGCCTTCGGTCTTGCCCGGCCGAAGCGATGCTTCGGGCCCGCGCACCATGGCGTGCCGCCAAGTGTGTTGATGCGCGGTACCCGCAGAGCGGGTGGGCTACTCCCCGGAGGTAAGTGCGCGCATTGTAAGTGGACTCACAGGCTCCATGCGTAAACTCTTCTCATTTGGACGCAAGGGAACCCCACGCCATGTACTACCGTCGCCTTGGCTCCACCGGTCTGCAGCTGTCGGCGCTGTCGTTTGGCGCCTGGGTGAACTTCGGCGAACGCATCGGCGCCGACGGTGCCCGCGAATTGCTGGCCGCGGCCTGGGACCATGGCATCAATTTCTTCGACAACGCGGAGAACTACGCACATGGCGCGGCCGAAGAGGTAATGGGCCAGGCCCTGCGTCAGCTGCGCCTGCCGCGCGATGGCTACTGTGTGTCCAGCAAGCTGTTCTTCGGCTCGGCGCGCGAACCACGGCCGACCCAGCGCGGCCTTTCCCGCAAGCACGTGACAGAAGGCTGCCATGCCGCAATGGCGCGCCTGCAAGTGGATTATCTGGACCTGCTGTTTTGCCACCGGCCCGATCCGGAAACGCCCATCGAAGAAACGGTCTGGGCCATGGATGCCCTGATCCGCCAGGGCAAGGTGTTGTACTGGGGCACGTCCGAATGGCCGGCCGCGCAGATCCGCGAAGCCGCGCGCATCGCCGCGCAACATCACCTGCATGGGCCGAGCATGGAGCAGCCGCAGTACAACCTGTTGCGGCGACAACGCGTCGAACTGGAGTACGCGCCGCTTTACAGCGAGTTGGGCCTGGGCACGACCACCTGGTCGCCGCTTGCCTCCGGCCTGTTGAGCGGCAAGTACAACCAGGGCATCGGCGCCGACTCGCGGCTGGGATATGAAGGCAATGAAGACCTGCAGAAGATGATTCTGGGCCAGGCGACGGATCGCAAGCTGGAGCGCGCACGCCGCTTCAGCGCCATCGCCGCCGAACTGGGCGAAGCGCCCGCGCCCCTGGCGATCGCCTGGTGTCTGCGCAACCCGTTTGTCTCCACCGTGATCACCGGCGCCAGTCGCGTTGCGCAATTGCTGGAAAATCTCACCGCCATCAACCTGGCCAAGCGCTACGACGACGCCGTGTGGGAACGTTTGAGTGCGGCTGCGGACTAGTCGTTTCCTGCCGCCGGGTGACCACTGACATCAGGCGTTTGGTCTGCATGACTGATGGCACGGCGTGACTCCCGGCAGGGGAGAGCCGCTGCATAGCCTGCGGATACTGCGCACTCCCCTGACGCGCAGTCCGCCTCGATGTATGCCATCCAGACCACCGATCTGTGCAAGCGTTTTCCGGGGGGTTTCGGCGTCCGTTCGCTTTGCCTGAACGTGCCCGTGGGCTGCGTCTACGGGTTCCTCGGCCCCAACGGCGCGGGCAAGACCACCACCGTCCGCATGCTGCTGGATTTGCTGCGGCCCGACGCCGGTCAGGTACGCCTGTTCGGCGCGCCACTTTCGCGGAACCAACGCGAGCCGCTTGCGCGCGTGGGCGCACTGGTGGAATCACCTTCGCTTTATCAGCATCTCAGCGGGCGTCAGAACCTGGAGGTGACACGACGTCTGCTGGCCTTGCCCGCCACGCGCATCGATGAAGTGCTGGAACAGGTGGGCTTGCGCGAGGCCGGCGAGCGCCGGGTGCGCGAGTATTCCCTGGGCATGCGCCAACGATTGGCGTTGGCGCTCAGTCTGCTGCCGGCGCCGCGTCTGCTGATACTGGATGAGCCCACCAACGGGCTCGACCCTGCTGGCATTCTCGACATGCGTCGTCTGCTGCGTGACCTGGCCACCCAAGGCGTCACGATCTTCGTTTCCAGCCATCTTCTGAGTGAGGTCGAAGTCATCGCGCATCACGTCGGCGTGTTGCAAGCCGGACAGTTGCGCTTCCAGGGGACGCTCGAGGAACTGCGGGCGCGCGCGCGACCGAAGCTGCAGATTCGCTGCGACGATCCCGTGCAGGCCGCCTACACCTTGGCCCAGGCCGGTGAAAGGGTGAGCGAAATCGATGCCGAAGGCCTGAAAGTCCAGTTGGGCGGGCGCAACGAGCAGGACATCAATCGACTGCTCGTCTGCCAGCGCATCGGCGTTTCGCATCTGGCGAGGGAAGTGGCTTCGCTGGAATCCCTGTTCTTCGCCCTGACCGAAGCGCCGGACGAATTGGAACAGGCAGCATGAAGCATGTGCTGCGCGCCCTGGCGGCAGAACAGGTCAAGGTCCGCGGTACCCTGGCGTGGCGCCTGAGCTTCATTGCGCCGGCGCTCGTAGTTTGCCTTTGTGTGCTGCAATTGCTGCTCAGCGGAAATGCAGCGCCCATGCAGGACGGTGCGCAGGCCTGGCAGCGCTTTGCCCAAGCCGTGCTCGTGCTCTGGGCGTTTCTGATGTTGCCGCTGTACATCACCCTGCAATCCGCGCTCCTGGCCGGACTGGAGCACAGCGAACGGCAATGGAAGCATCTGTTGGCGCTGCCGTTCCCGCGCGGCGCGCACTACCTGGCCAAGTGGCTGGTATTGCTGGCGCTCGTCTTTCTTGCAACAGGTGTCCTGATGTTGCTGATACCTCTGGGTGGCGCGGTGATGGTTCAACTGCACAACCCGCTCGGCGTGTCGGGGCCCGCGCCATGGAATTTCCTGATGTCTCGGGGCGCCGCAATCTTCGCCGCCAGCGTTTTCATGATCAGTCTGCATACGTGGATTTCCATTCGCTGGAGCAGTTTCACCGTGGCGGTCGCCAGTGGCATGACGGCTACCGTCGCCGGCTTCCTGATCGCCCAGTCTGCACGGTTCGGGCACTGGTACCCTTGGTCGATGCCCATGCAAGTTCTGGCTGGAGAAGGACAGAAAATGGGCGTGGCGGTCATGGCGGGACTTGCTGGCGGGCTCGTCTTCCTAATGCTTGGTCTTACGGATTTCCTGCGTCGCGACGCCGACTGATCGACAGCCGCACATCTCTAGGGTTGTCCGCTGTATCGGTCGCCCGTTCCTTCGCGAGAACCCGCACCGTCCAGCCCCACTCGGTCACTGCGATGGTGGCCACCTTCTTGTCCGGTCCCAGCGAAGGCCTCCGGCACGCACCTGCCGATTCAACATTCAGCCCGGCATTCCCTAGCGCCTGGATCCGGCATTCGGGAAGACCCCCAATTGCCTGTTGACTACCGAATGAGAATCATTATCATCTGAATCGTTCCTCCCCGGAGCTTCCCAGATGACCGCCAACGTGACCTCTCTGCCGATTGTCGAACCCATGCCGATGCGCGAACGTCTGCCGCCGCAAACATTGTTCGGTGACGACACGCTGGACAGCGAATCCCTGCTCAAAGGGCAGCGCGAAATCCTGATCCGCCACGGCGACAAGGTGTATCGCCTGCGCCATACCAGCAACGACAAGCTGATTCTCACCAAGTAAAGCTCGCACCTTCCAAGCACACTGCCGTCGCGGCTGCGCCACGTTCCCTCTCCCTCGGGGCGGGCCGCAGCGGCGGTGACCACTCTCGCCTGGGCGCCAGCCATCGGTCCTCTCTCCACCGGCCGCCAGCCTTCTGGGTTTCACCACCGAAACTAAGGAAAGCTGCACCGATGATGCGTACCCCCCCGCTCACGGCCGCTCTTTGGCTTGCCTGTGCCAGTTTGGCGCGGGCGGAAACGCCGATGGACGCCGCCAGTTCCCCGAATGAGTTTGATCGCGTGCAGGTCACCGCCACGCGTGGCGAACGTGTGATCTCCGATGTCCCGAATACGGTCAGCGTCATCGATCGCGAGCAACTGGATGACCGCCTGGTCAGGGACCTGAGAGAACTGGTGCTGTACGAACCAGGTATCTCGGTGACCTCCAGTTTCGGACGCTTCGGCATTGGCGACATCCGCATCCGCGGCCTGGGTGGCAATCGGGTACGTGTCCAGGTTGACGGCATTGCCGTCTCGGACTCCTTCTCAATCGGCAGCTTCTCCAATGCCAACCGCAATTTCGTCGATCTCGATACGTTGAAGCAGGTAGAGATCGTCCGCGGTCCTTCCAGCTCCTTGTATGGATCCGACGCACTGGGCGGCGTGGTGTCTTTCATCACCAAGGATCCCTCCGACTACCTGTCGGATGGAAAGGGCAGCTACTTCGGCCTCAAGCTGGGCTACGACGGCAGCTGGAACGGCTTGTTTGGTGGCGCGACTGCCGCGTTTGGAGGCGAGCGCTGGAGCGGCATGGTCGTGGCGGGCCACCGTCAGGGGCAGGAAACCGAGAACATGGCCGAAGTGGGTGGTACCGGTTCGCTGCGCACCAAGCCAAATCCACAGGAGCGCGATGGCCGAAGCCTGCTGACCAAACTTGTCTACGCGCCACAGCAGGATCAGCGATTCACCCTGACGGTGGAAGGCAACGAAGATGATGCAGACACGAATCTGCTCACGTCGCAGGGCCTGCAGGCGTTGACGGGGGCGAACAACACCTCTGTCACGGCCAGGGATCACCAGAGCCGCGCGCGTGTCTCGCTTGCGCACACCTGGGACAACATGGAGGCAGCCTGGGCCGATCATCTGGACTGGCAGCTGTATCGCCAGGATAGCCAGACGACCCAGTACACCCGGGAAGAGAGGACGCTGCCGCCGCCGACCTTGCGCGACATACGCGAGCGCGAGTTTGACTTCGACCAGCGCATGTATGGCCTGCAGGCCAACCTGCGCAAATCGTTCATGACCGGCAACGCCCAGCATGATCTGTCCTACGGTCTGGACGTTTCCTGGACCGAGACCCAGCAGAAGCGCGACGGCCTGCGGACCTTCCCGTTGACCGGCGTCGAGACGCCGGTGATGGCGCCGGACAACTTCCCGGTGCGCGATTTTCCGATCAGCAAGACCACGGTGGCCGCCCTGTACGTACAGGACGAGATAAGCCTGGTGGACGGACGCCTCCGGCTGGTACCCGGTGTGCGCGTAGACCACTACCGGCTCAATCCGGAACTCGACAACATCTTTGCCGAAGACAATCCGGGCGTTGCGGTGTCCGATTTGAACGAAACCAGCGTCTCGCCGAAGTTCGGTGTGGTGTGGCACTTCAACGACGACTGGTCGCTGTTCGGCAGCTACGCACGGGGCTTCCGTTCACCGCCCTACAACGACGTCAACATCGGCTTCACCAACGTGCAGTTTGGGTACACCGCGATCGCCAACCCGGACCTCAAGCCGGAAACCAGTGACGGTATCGAACTGGGGCTGCGCTATTCCACCGACGCGGTGTATGCCGGGCTGACGGTGTATGGGAACAAGTACAAGGACTTCATCGAGTCGACCGGTTTTGTCGGCTTCAATGCCGAAGGCCTGATGGTGTATCAGTCGCGCAACATTGACGAGGCCAAGATCTATGGCGCCGAGTTCAAGGGAGGCGTCGAGCTGGGCATCTTGTCCGATGCCCTGGCTGGCTGGTCGCTGCAGGCTGCAGCGGCGTGGTCGCGCGGCAAGGACGAGACCAACGACACCTGGCTGGATAGCGTGGACCCCCTGACGGCGACGTTGGGTGTTGCCTATGACCGTGAGCAGTGGGGCGCCGAGCTGGTGGGTCGGTTTGTCAGCCAGAAAGACGAATCCAGTGCAGCGAATGTGTACCAGGCGCCCGGCTACGGCGTGCTCGACCTCTACGCGCACTGGGATTTCGCAGCGGGCGCGAAGCTGAACTTCGGTGTCCTCAATCTGGGTGACCGTCGCTACTTCGAGGCCGGCAACCTGGCCGTCGTGCCGTTGACCACCAGCCGAACACTGGATCGTTACACCGCCCCAGGTCGCACGGTGTCCGCCAGCCTGGCCGTGAGCTGGTAGCCATGAGCCTGCGCGCGCTGCCGACGAGCTGGGAATTGACCGACATCCAGTCGGCAGGCGCGTTGCCCATGCCCCGGCAACTGGCCGAACTGGGCGCCGTGCTTTGTCTTTACCGCGCCGACCATGGAAGCGAGTTGGGCGGTTGGGCGCGTGCAACGCGCGTTGCCGTGCATGCGGGGCTGGACAGCGATGGATTGCGCGAGGCCCTGCACTTTTTCGATGGCCAGGGCCGCTGTTGCTGGCAGGTCTATCTGCTGCCGGACAGTGACTTCCTGGCCTGGGACCGGCTGCTGGCAGGACTTCCGAAAGAGCAGGGAGGCGAAGTTTGCGCGGGCGTGGGTGAGCGCTTGTGGCGACGCCTTGCCGGTCGCCTGCGTGGTGAACAGTGGAGGGCGGCGGTGCTGCACCTGCATGCGGTGCGTCGCGATGACGGGCGTGATGTGTTGGCTGCCAGCCTGGCGTCGCTCTCACATCTGGGGGCGTCCACCGCGCGAGAAATCGCCCGCGCCGAAAGCGCCGAAGGCGAGGCCCTGGCCGATGAATGCTGCTGTGCAAAAGCCGCTTCCCGCGAACCCGTGATATTCAGCGGCGCTGCCTATGCGGACGCCGTCATTCCCTGGAACCAACGACCCGAATGAGGAAACGTATGAACCCGATGCTTCGCCCAACCCTGATGTTGGCCCTGGGCGTGCTGGCCGGACAGGCTGCCGCGCAGGATGCGGGCAGCGCAGACCGGACGCGCGATCACCAATCCATCCTGGCGATGCAAGGCGAGTACCTGGTTGATTTCGCCTTTGATGAAACCGTGTTGCTGCAGCCCGGCTACGAGCGGCATGCGGCGATGCGCAGCGGGGGTGACGAGACGGTCATCGTGGTGGAAGACACGCCCACCCGTATCGTGCTGCAGCACATCCTGGTCGATCCGAAGTCCGGTCACGTCACCAAGCATTGGCGACAGGACTGGACCTACGAGGCGCCGCAACGCTTCGAGTTCACTGCCGATCAAACCTGGACGCGCCGGCAGATTCCCGCGGACGTGACCCGCCATGCATGGACCCAGTGCGTCTACGAAGTCAGCGACGCTCCGCGCTACTGCGGCACCGGACGCTGGGACTACCGCGAAGGCAACGCCACCTGGACCAGCGATCTGAGCTGGCGACCGCTGCCGCGCCGCGAGTACACCCAGCGCAGCGATTACAACGCCATGTCGGTGATCAACCGGCACACGCTGACGCCCGGCGGCTGGACCCACGAACAGTTCAACACCAAGGTATTGCGCAAGCCGGACGGCACACAGGTGGCGCTCGCGCGCGAATTCGGTTTCAACGACTACCAGAAGACGACCGAGACCAACTTCAAGCCGGCCTACGCCTATTGGGAAGCGACCCGGGGTTATTGGGCGAAAGTCCGCTCGCGCTGGGATCGCTTTCTCAGCCACGACACGGGCGTGCACCTGAAAACCAAGATCGACGGCATGGCGATGATCATTCCGCTGTTCACCCAGGCCGGGTCACTGGAAGAAGGCAAGACGGTGGCCGATGCGGATATCGATGCGGTGTTCGCCAAGTGGGTCGTGCCGGCGCCGGCACCGGCGCAGGCAACCGCCGCGAAATAGCCGGGTTTCAGGGGAATGCAGCGGTCGGTCCGGACGATCCGGGCCGACCGCTGCGTGTTGCGATGTCGGTGATCACACGGGGATGCCCGAAGCAGGTGGCGGCGGTGGCGGTGGCGCGGAAGGCGCTTTCGGCGCCTTCGGGGCAGCGGCAGGCGGAGCCGGTGGCGCTGGCGCTGCAGGCGCGGCGCCATGGCTGTATTCGTAGCGCTTGCCATCCTTGTCCACGATGACAACCTGCTTGCCGTGCTGCACCCAACTGGGCGCCGAGGGAGCTGCAGGCGGTGCTGGTATCGCCTTGGGAGCGAGGGCAGGCGGTGCGGGCGGCGCCGCCATCGCGGCCGGAGGTGCAGCAGGTGCGGCAGGGGCTGCGGGCGGCGCCGGCGGCGCGGGCGGCACCGGAATCCGCAGCGGCATGGCGCGGGGAATCTTCACCATCGCGCTGGCTGTCTTGCGATCGCGCAGGTACTCCACTTTGACGCTGCTGTCGGCAGGCCGCCCGCGCAGCGATTCCATCACCTCGCGGGGCGTGTTGACCGGTTTGCCGTCGACGCGCTTGATCACATCGCCCGCTTGCAGGTTGGCCAGGTCTTCGCCGGTGGACAGGACCAGCACCCCGCTGTCGGTGCCGAAATAGCGGCCCAGCTGCGGGTCAATCGAGGACAGGTTGAGCCCGTTCCAGCGGAAGGCCTCGGCCAGGCGCGGCAGCGCCACGCAGTCTTCGCCATCGCAGTCGGACAGTTCGCGCACGCGCATCAGTTCGCGCTGGATTTCCGGGGTGATGGCCAACTCGGCGGAATTGAAATCCATGTCGTCGAAGTTGAAGTCGAAGTTGTAGTCGAATCCGAAGTCCGCGCCGACATCGTTGACGGTTTCGACATTGTTGCCGTCAGGGGACATGACTATCCGGGTCTGCCGCGCGCCCGGACCTGCGCCGTCATCGGTGAACACCATCACCGGTCGTCCGGGTTGCGGCTCGATGCCGACTTTCGTTTCCTGCGGACCACGCCGATAGACCACCGAGACCGGCTTGCCGGCCTGGATTTCGCCCAAGCGCGCGCGCGCACTGGCCAGGCGCTGTTCGGGGTTCTGTCCGGCGATGGCCTTGTCATCGATCTTGATCAGCTGGTCGCCGGCACGCAGCCCGGCGCGGGCGGCGCCACCGTCGGGGGTGACGCCGGTGATGCGCACACCGACTTGCGGGTCAGGGGCCAGCAGCACGCCGAGCATCGGTTTGAGCTCGATGCGCTTGCGCATCGAGGCGATTTCCTCGTCGCGTGAAAGATCGGCCACGCGCTTGGCGGCGCGTTGCAACTCGGCGCGCGCCGAATCCAGCTCCTTGCGTTTGGCGGCGCTGGCAGCGTCGTCCTGGGCCTGCGAGGCGAAAACCAGCCCGGTGGCCAGCGCCAGGGCGGCAATGCTCAGTTGGCGGATGCGGCGTTTCATGCAGACCTCGTGATGAACAATGGGGTGCGTCAGGGAATCAATAGATCTGGGCGACCTGGCCGTCGGCGCGATAACCGTTGGCCGCCATCCAGCGTTGGGTACTTTCCACGCCGGTCAGGCGTTGCAGGGTGGCCACGCGCTCGCGCCACAAGGCAAGGCGCTGGCCGGCATCCAGGTCCGGTTGTGACAGCGCGGCGTCAACGCCGCTTATGCGGTCGTGCAACTCGGCACTGAGCGCCATCGCCGTACCGCTGGACACGCGGTCATCGCGAATCTGCGAAAGCAGTGCTTCCAGCCTTGCCGATTCGGCATACAGATCCTCTTGCGAAGGTGATGTTGGTTGCTGGCTCGCGACAGCCGTTGGCGGGTTGGCGTCCGCTCCTGCGGGAATTGCGCCTTCCTTATCCATGGATGTGGCGTCGGCTGAAACGGTCGCAGCCAGTTGAATGCTGGCCAGTGATGGGTCGGTGCTGGGCGCGTGCGCGGATTCGCCGGCAGTTGGTGCGGACCGATCCTTGCTGACCGGTGCAACAGGTTGAGTGGCCGGCTCGGTCGCGGCGATAACCGAGGCTGTCGTGGCAGGTTGGACAGCGGGCGGCGGCGTCATCGACGGTGGCGGCGCCACGTTCGTCGTGGGCGGTTGGCTGGCCACGACATCCGGTGCGGACGGCGCCTGCTGCTGGGTCTTCCACGGCGCAACCAGCAGCAGCGCCAGCGATGCCGCCAGCGCGGCCGGCACCCACAGGCGGGCAGGCGAACGGCGACGCGGCAAATGCGCGGCAACGCGATTCCAACCGCCTTCGGGCGGCGATTCCAGGGGCAGCGCGGCCAGCGCCCGACCCCAATCTTCCTCCGGCGCGGAGGCGACCTCGGGTAGATGTGCATCAGGCATGGGAAGGTTCCTCGATTTGCAGCAGCGTGCGCAGGCGGCGGGTGCCGCGGGCGAGCTGGGATTTGGAAAAACTGGGGGTGCGTTGCATCAGCCGCGCGATTTCCTCGTGCGTGTAGCCTTCGGCGTGATACAGCCAGATTACGCTGCGCGTGGCGGCCGGCAACGCGGACAGGGCGCGCTGCAGCAGCGCGGCGTCAGCGGCGGCGGGCGGCAGACTGCCGTGGTCCTGCGGTAGATCGTCTTCGTCCATGGCGATTTCCATGTCGAAGCGACGGTTGCGGCGCAGGCGCATCAGCGCTTCGTTGACGGCGATTTGCCGCAGCCAACCCCAGAAAGGACTGCCACCGCGAAATTCGCCGATATGGTGGAACAACTTCAACATGGTGTCCTGCACCACGTCCGAGGCTTCTTCGCGGTCGCCGCAGATGCGCAGAGCCAGGGTGAACACCGGCCGCTCGAACCAGCGGTAGATCTGCTCGAACGCGTCCTGCCGCCCCGCGCGGGCGCGGGTCAGGAGGGTGTCCGGCACATCGATGGCAAAGCTGGATACGGGTGGCATACATCCCTTCCAGATGCGGGGGATGGCGAAAGGGTTGCATGGGAAGGGCAGGTTTCCGGCGGTCGCCTCCCGGCCACGCCTATAATCGGCCCAAACCTACAGGGAGAGTGATATGTCCGGCGGCACGATTCTCGCGTTCATCCTGGCCCTCGTCTTTTTGTTCGTCTTCTTCAAGATGGTCCGGATCGTCCCGCAGGGCTACGAGTGGACAGTGGAGCGGTTTGGACGCTACACCCATACGCTGTCGCCGGGGCTGCACCTGCTGTTTCCCTTCATCCAGGCGGTGGGCCGCAAGGTCAATGTGATGGAGCAGGTGCTGGAGGTACCCAGCCAGGATGTGATCACCAAGGACAACGCCGTGGTGAAGGTGGATGGGGTGGTGTTCTTCCAGGTGCTGGATGCCGCCAAGGCGGCTTATGAAGTGGCCAACCTGGAACAGGCCAGCGTCGCCCTGGTGCAGACCAATATCCGCACGGTCATCGGTTCCATGGACCTGGACGAATCATTGAGCCAGCGCGAGACCATCAACGCCAAGCTGCTTGGCGTGGTCGACCACGCTACCAGCCCGTGGGGCGTCAAGGTCAATCGCATCGAGATCAAGGACATCCAGCCGCCGCGCGACCTGGTGGATGCGATGGCCAGGCAGATGAAGGCCGAGCGCGACAAGCGCGCCTCGATCCTGGAAGCCGAAGGCATGCGCCAGTCCGAGATCCTGCGCGCCGAGGGCGAGAAGCAGGCCGCCATCCTGGAAGCCGAAGGCAAGCGCGAAGCAGCCTATCGCGAAGCCGAGGCGCGCGAACGCCTGGCCGAGGCCGAAGCCAAGGCGACCACGCTGGTGTCCGAGGCCATCGCCAAGGGTGATGTGCAGGCCATCAATTACTTTGTCGCGCAGAAATATGTGGAGGCGTTCCGCGAGCTGGCCACCGCGCCGAACCAGAAGTTCGTGCTGATGCCGATGGAGGCCAGCGGCATCATCGGTTCGATCGGCGGCATCGCCCAGCTGGCCAAGGAGGCGCTGGAACGCACGCCGGCGCAACCGCCGCGGGTGCCGCCGCGGACGGGAGGCTGAGATGCGCTGGGATGTGGTCACCTGGGCGGCGATTGCGCTGGTGCTGATGGCGGCCGAGACGATGGTGCCGGGCGCCTTCCTGTTCTGGATGGGCATCGCGGCGGCGCTGGTCACGCTGGTGTTGCTGGTGGCGCCCGGCTTGTCGCTGCTGGCGCAGGTCGTGCTGTTCGTGGTCTTGAGCATCATCGCCGTGCTCGCCTACCGCAAGTGGTTTCGCAAGCGCGAACGGCCCAGCGATCAACCGCTGCTCAACCGGCGCGCCGATCAGCTGGTCGGGCAGGTGCTGGAGCTGGAACAGGCCATCGTCGATGGCCGCGGCCGGGTCAAGGTGGGCGACGCGTTCTGGTCGGTGAGCGGTCCGGATCTGCCGTCAGGCCGGCGTGTGCGGGTGGTCGCGGTCGACGGGATGACCTTGAAGGTCCAGGAGAGTTGAATGTGCCGAATCATGGGCCTGGCGTTGTGTCTGTGGCCGATGAGCGCATGGGCCGGTGACCTGGTCGGCCAGATCGTGCCGCCTTATCCCGCCGGGCTGCATGACATCGGTGGCAGCTGCATGACCCTGACACCGGGATATGCACACGTCTGCGACTACTCGGTCGGAGTGTTGGCCGACGCCGCCAACGATGACGACATCGATCAGACCCTCAGCCCGGTCATCCGCTGGCTGGTGGTGGGACGGATGGTGGGGCGCGATGGCACCCAGGCGCGCTGGTTGATCACCGATACGGTGGCCTATCCGAAAACCGAAGCGGGTTTCCACCTGCAGATGGGCAGTTGTCGCCTGGCCGGTCGCGAAGACGACCGGGTGATCGCCGTGGTGCGCGATGACGACGCGGGCGAGTTGCTGACTGACGTCCACTGGGCGCGGCGGGTGGAACTGCCGGTGGGCAAGTTCACCGAGCTGGATCCACGCGCCGTGGATTGCCTCAACGAGGCGTACCTGGGTCTGTAGGCCCCGGCGCGCGAGCACCCCATCTGGGATAATGGCCTTCTTTGCCCGGGAGGCGCGCATGACCAGCAAGACCATCCTCAACGAAACCCACCGCGCCCAGGGCGCGAAGATGGTCGACTTTGGCGGCTGGGACATGCCGATCCACTACGGCTCGCAGATCGAGGAGCACCACCAGGTGCGTCGCGACGCCGGCATGTTCGACGTCAGCCACATGACCGTGGTGGATCTGCACGGCGAGCGCGTCCGTGCGTTTCTGCGCCATCTGCTCGCCAATTCCGTGGACAAGCTCAAGGCCCGGGGCAAGGCGCTCTACTCGTGCATGCTCGACGCCAACGGCGGCGTCATCGATGACCTGATTGTCTATTTCATGGACGAGTCGTTCTTCCGGCTGGTGGTCAATGCGGCCACCCGCGACAAGGATCTGGCCTGGATCCAGCAGCAGGCGCAGGCGTTTGGCGTGCAGGTGAAAGAGCGCCCGGAGTTCGCGATGGTCGCGGTGCAGGGCCCGAGCGCGCGTCAGCGCGTGGTGGGCCTGTTGCGTGCCGAAGACCGTGCCGCCGCGGAGAAGGTGGGTCGGTTCGCGGCCGTGGAAGTCCAGAGCGCGGACGGCATTCCGTTGTTCCTGGCTCGCACCGGGTACACCGGCGAGGACGGCTTCGAAATCGTGCTGCCCGAGCAGAATGCGGTGACCTTCTGGAACGCATTGGCGCAGGCCGGGGTCAAGCCCGCTGGCCTGGGCGCGCGCGACACCCTGCGCCTGGAAGCGGGCATGAATCTTTACGGCCAGGACATGGACGAGTCGGTGTCGCCTTACGAAGCCGCGCTGGCCTGGACGGTCGCGCTGGATGCGGAACGCGACTTCATCGGACGCGGCGTGCTGGAGCAGCAGAAGGCCGATGGCGCACCGCGGCAGATGATTGCCCTGGTGATGGACGAGAAGGGCGTGCTGCGCCACGGGCAGAAGGTACTGACTGACCAGGGCGAAGGCGAAATCCTGTCCGGTACTTTCTCGCCCACGCTGGGCAAGGCCATCGCCTTCGCACGTGTGCCGACCGGCGCGCCGGGCGCGGTGCGCGTGGACATCCGCGGCAAGGAAGTGCCGGTGCGTGTGGTCAAGTTCCCCTTCGTACGCGACGGCCAGGCGCAGCCCGGCGTGCTGGAAGATTGAACGTTACCCGCTAAACTAGTGCCCATCCCGACCCACAGCCCCTTATCCGGAGCAGCCAACATGAGCGAGATTCCTGGCGATCTCAAATTCCTGAAGTCCCACGAATGGGCCCGCGTCGAAAACAGCGGCCGCGTCACGGTTGGCATTTCCGACCATGCGCAGGGTCTGCTGGGCGACCTGGTCTATGTCGAACTGCCCAACGTGGGCGACCGTGTCGAAGCCGGCAACGCCAGCGCGGTGGTGGAATCGGTCAAGGCCGCTTCCGACGTCTACAGCCCGGTGACTGGCAAGGTTGTCGAGGTCAACTCGGCGCTGGCCGACAAGCCCGAGACCATCAATGAAGACGCCTACGGCGAGGGCTGGATTTTTGTGGTCGAGGCCGAAGAGCCGGACCAGCTCAACGAATTGCTGGCGCCCGACGACTATGCCCAGCTGCTGGAAGACGAAGACCACTGAGTCTTTGCAGCGAGTGCACACCCAGGCCGGCCGCTTTCAGCGGCCGGCTTTTTTTTTGCCGGGGGCGTTCCCCGGTGCAGCGTAGGCAAACCGTTCGTCGGCATGCCAGCGTGCTCGAGCAGGCAAACATCGCCGCGGGCTTGAAGTTCGTCGACGACGTGCAAGTGGCGTTCCAGGGTGGCGTAATCGGATTTCGCCGACGGCGACCATGCGAAGGATCTTCCATCGAAGATGGTGGCGATCCGGGTGTCGACAACCCGCGCGTTACTGCTTCGCGGATCCGCTTTGAAGTGTTTCGACAGCGCCGAACGACGTCGCGAACTGCGAAAAAGTTTGCGCAGTTCGGTGCAATTGGGTGCTTGCGACACCCCATTCCGACCCGTCGCGAGAAACTTTTTTTTACCCCGAATAGGAACTCCTAACTGCCGTCGTCGGCATTCGACGGTCGCCACGCGCAAGTCGCACGGACGGCCGACGACGGCAGAGTGCAAAAAAAAATCGCGGTTTTTCCCGCGTTTTTTTCTCATCGTGATCGTGGACGACGGATTGGAAGACGCCAGGCATGCGCCCAAGGCGGCTTGGATGCGGCAACCGGTACGGGGCTCCCGCGAAGGCGACCCCAAAATATTTTTCGCAAAGGTGTTGACACGTCCAAAAAGCGTGATTAGGTTTCGCGCAGCAGACAGTTGCTGCGGAAGCGAGTGAGTCGGATCAATACGACAGCGCGAGTGACAATCAGGCCCATCGTCTTAGCCCGGAGCGCGGCGGACGCAGGCATCGCTTCCCCAGAAGAAACGTCCCAGATTTCCTTTTCGGCACCCGCGGCGCTGGTCGACGCGGGTGCTTTCGTATTTGTAGGGGGCCGCAAAAGAAAGGCCCCCACAAAGAAATCCGTTTCAACGCGCCTGGCGCGTCGACGGTTGCCTGCGGGTCCGACTCCCGCGGCTGATTTTGCAACTGGGCCTGCCCTAGGGCAGAGGTGTCGTACCCCGATTTACCTAATCCAAGTTCACTGACGAGGAGCCATCCCATGGCAACGAAGAAAGCCGCTAAGAAACCTGCCAAGAAGGCCGCCAAGAAGGCGACCAAGAAAGCAGCCGCCAAGAAGACCGTGAAGAAGACCGCCAAGAAGGCCGCCAAGAAGGCGACCAAGAAGGCAGCCGCCAAGAAGACCGTGAAGAAGGCAGCGAAGAAGGTTGCGAAGAAGGCAACCAAGAAGGCCGCCAAGAAGGTCGCTAAGAAAGCCACCAAGAAGGTTGCCAAGAAGGCCGCCAAGAAGGGCGTGAAGAAGGCTGCGAAGAAGGTTGCCCGCAAGCCCGCCAAGAAGGCCGCAAAGAAGGCTGCCAAGAAGACCGTGAAGAAGGCTGCCAAGAAGGCTGCCAAGAAGCCGGCCAAGAAGGCTGCGAAGAAGGCCGCCAAGAAGCCTGCCCGCAAGTCCAAGAAGAAAGCGGCTCCGGTCGCGCTGCCGGCAACCCCGGCTCCGCTGATCTAAGCCAAACCCCGATTAGCCGTATCCATCAGACTCTTCCCCCGTGCCCAGCGGGGGGAGAGTTTTTTTTCGCCCGGGTCTAAGCTGGCGCATCGTTGTTCGGAGCCGATAGATGAAATTTCTGAAGTGGACGTTGGCCTTGCTGGCCCTGCTGGGTGTGGTGTTGGTGGGCGGCAGCCTGGTCCTGCCGGCAGACACCCGGGTGGAGCGCAGCGTGCTGATTGAGCGCCCGACGGCGGAGGTGTTCGCCACGTTGAACTCGTTCCGTCGGTTCAACGAATGGTCGCCCTGGTTCGGGGCTGACCCGCAGGCAAAGTACGAGTACACCGGCCCGGCCGAAGGCGTGGGCGCGGGCATGCAATGGTCGGGCAATCGCGCGGTCGGCAGCGGCAGCCAGAAAATCCTGGAGAGCCAGCCCAACCAGAAGATCGTGGTGGCGTTGGACTTCGGCGGTTCGGCGGCGACCGCCACCTATCTGCTGAGCCCGGAAGGGAGCGGCACCCGCGTTACGTGGCGCTTCGAGACCCGGCACGGCTACAACCCGCTCAATCGTTGGATGGGGCTGCTATTCGAGAAGATGATCGGCGGCGACTTCGAGCGTGGCCTGGGCTCGCTCAAGCATCTGCTTGAGCGACCGTCTTCTTGATAGGCGAGGGTATTCGACGCCTCGCACGGGCGACGCGTCGATTTCGCTAGCGCGGCGAAGCCGTCGCTTGGCTCGCGGCGGTGCCGCTGTCGTTGGCCGGCTGCGGCGAATCGGCCATCAGCAGGTCGCTGGTGTCCAACGGCGTATCCAGCCACTGCTGCGGCGGCAAGCCCATGGCCTGGTCCAGGATCGTCGGCAGTAGACCAGAAGGCGCGGCGCTGTCGCTGTTCCAGAGGATGGCGATGCCCAGGTCGCGCTCGGGCAGCAGTGCGACCATGCCGCGATAGCCCTGCACGGCACCGGCGTGGAAGATCACCGGATGGCGCGAATAGTCGAACACACGCCAACCCAGCGCATAGCTGGCTGAGTAGATGCGATCACGGCGCCAGCCGGCACGCATCTCGCCCGGCGTGGACACCAGCGGCGCATGCAATGTGGCCAGCATGGGAGCCGGCAGGACGTCGGGGCGATGGCCCGTTTGTGCGACCAGCCATTGCGCCATGTCGCTGATGCTGGCATTGACGCCGGCGGCAGGCGCCAGGCGGTAATAGGTGGGCTTGGGCATCATCGCCACCCAGCCATTGCGGCTGCGCACATGCGGACGCGCCCAACGCGCGCTGTTCTCGATGCCGGCCAATCCCAGGCTGGCGTCGTTCATGCCCAGCGGCTTGAAGATGCGCCGGTCCACGGCTTGTTCGTAGAAGCCACCGGTGGAGGCGAACACGACATCGCCGAACAGGCTGAAAGCGACGTTCTGGTAGGCATAGCACTGGCCCGGCAGGCAGGTCATCGGCGCAGAGGACAGCTTCTGCGCAACCGTGTAGTAGTCGGCATTGCCTTCGATATCGCGATCGAAGGCGTTATGGGCACGCAGGCCGACGCGATGACTCAACAGGTCAGCCACGGTCACGCGCTGGGTGGCGGCCGGATCACTCAGATGGAAGTTGGGTACGTAATCGGCCACCTTGCTGTCCCAACGCAGCGAGCCGTCGTTGACCAGCAGACCCGCCAGCGTGCCGGCAAACGCCTTGGACAACGAGGCCAGGCGGAACACGGTGTGCGAGTCGATGGCCTGCGGTGCACTGACATCGGTGACGCCGTAGCCCTTGGCGGTCAACACCTTGCCGTTGTGGACGATGGCCAGCGCCATGCCCGGGATGCGTTCGCCCAAGGTCAGCTGCTGGGCCATCATTTCAAAGCGCGCGACATCGAAGCCGGGCGCCAATGCGGTGGCCGCAGTGGCCATGCCGGTGCTGCTTGTGGTCGAGGCTGCGGCCAGTGCATGCACGTTGGCGACCTGGCCATGGATCTCGCCGGTGCTGGGAGGCGTCTGTGCGGTGGACACCAGGGTCAGCGGGATCAGCAGCCCAAGCAGTCCGAACCGGAGCGGGCCCAATTGCCGCCGAGACACCTTCTTCTTCATCGAACTGATCGCCTGCTTTGCACGTGCTGGGGCGATGATAAGTCCGCAATCCCCAATGCACAAATGGCAGGAAGATCCGCGCGCATGTCGTTCATCTAGTTCAAGATCGACGTGCGCGTGGTCCCAGTTTGCCGGCGAGGATGAGCCCGCCAAAGCGGGCTCCCCTGTTCAGGCAAGCGCGCGTCCCCGGATCAGATCGCTGGCACGCTCTGCCAGCATCATCGTCGGTGCATTGGTGTTGCCGCCGATGAGATTGGGCATCACCGAAGCGTCGACAACGCGCAGCCCTGCGACACCACGCACGCGCAATTGCGGGTCGACCACCGCCGCTTCGTCGTTGCCCATCCGGCAGGTGCCGATGGGGTGGTAGATAGTCTCGGCCTTGGCCCGCACGAAGTCGGCCAGTTCGGCATCGGACAGATTGTGGCGGCAGGGGAAGATCGGTTCGCCGCGAACATGATCGAACGCCGGCTGGGACAGCACATCGCGCGCCACCTTGGCTGCCTGCACCATCATGCGCAGATCAAAGCCCTCGGCATCGCTCAGGTAATTCGCCTCGATGCGCAGTGGCTGGCGCGGGTCGGCGTTGGCCAACTGCAACTGGCCACGACTGCGCGGGCGCAGGAAGCACGCATGCACCGTATAACCGTCACCCTTGAGGCGACGACGACCGTGATCATCCAGCATGGCCGGGACAAAGTGCAGCTGCAGATCAGCGCGATCATCGGTGGCCAGCGGCGAACGGATGAAGGCGCCGGCTTCGGCGATGTTGCTGCTGCCAGGACCGCGATGTCCGCGCAGGAAGTACTGGTAGGCCGCGCCGATCTCGCTGGCGCGATCGTAGGTGATGCGCTGGGTGGCATGTTGCAGCGTGCAGACGTCGAGGTGGTCCTGCAGGTTCTGTCCGACCTGTGGCAGGTCCATCACCACGCCCACGCCATGCTGGCGCAGGTGATCGGCCGGGCCAATGCCCGACAGCATCAGCAACTGCGGCGAATTGATCGCGCCGCCGCTGAGCAGCACCTCCTGGTCCGCGTGCGCGTGAACTTCCTGGCCGCGATGGGCATAGGAGACGCCGATTGCGCGGCCTTGTTCGATGATGATGTGGCGAACCAGTGCGCCGGTGACCACCTTCAGGTTGGGGCGTTGCCGCGCCGGTTGCAGATAGGCCACGGCCGCGGAACAGCGTGCACCGTCCTTCTGAGTGACCTGGTAGTAGCCAAAACCCTGCTGCTCCGGTCCGTTGAAATCGTCGTTGTGGAGGTAGCCCGCTTGCAAGCCGGCCTGGATGAAGGCGTCGGACAGGGGATTGGTGTAGCGCAGATCAGCGACGAACAGCGGACCGGCATCGCCATGCAGGTCGCTTGCGCCGCGCTGATTGCGCTCGGAGCGCTTGAAGTAAGGCAGTACCTGCTTCCAGTTCCAGCCCTCGGCGCCTTCTGCAGCCCAGGCGTCGTAGTCGGCTGGCAGGCCGCGCACATAGCACATCGCGTTGATCGAGCTCGAACCGCCCAGCACCTTGCCGCGCGGCCACCACAGGCGCCGGTTGTTGAGCTGGGGCTCGGGCGCCGTGTCGTAGTTCCAGTTGACCGAAGTGTTGCCGACCAGTTTGGCCAGGCCGGCGGGCATGTGGATGAAGGGATGCCAGTCGCGCGGGCCCGCTTCCAGCAGCAACACGCGGCAGTGGGGGTCTTCACTGAGCCGGTTGGCCAGGACACAGCCGGCCGAGCCAGCACCGATGATTATGAAGTCGAACACAAACGTACCTGTTGCCGGAAGCGCCCGACCGTAGCGACCGTGCTTAGAGCATATGCTCTGCGTTGCAGGCCGTATGTGCGCGCTGACCGCTAGTCCTGCTGGAAACGGCGGGCTGGCGGGCTGATATAGGGGTAGCGATGTTGCAGTGCATCGGATACCTTGCGCGCGTAATGGAGCCCGCCATGTCGTTCAAATCACCGACCCACCGGAGCCGTGCATGAGCCAGATGGAAGGGGCGCGTGGGCGCGCGGGTCGATTGCAGGCCGCCCTGGGTGAGTCACCGCCGCTGATCTGGGCTTTTGTTTATTTCTTCTGCCTGCTGAGCGGTTACTACGTGCTGCGGCCGGTGCGCGAGGCGATGGGCGCCTCGGCGGATGTGCAGCAAGTGTTTCCGCCGGCGATGATCGCCTTCTTCGCGCGCCACGGCGTGGCCGTCGGTGAACTGACGCTGCAGATCCTTTTTACCTGCACCTTCCTGATCATGCTGGTGCTGCAACCGGTCTACGGCGCGCTGGTGAGTCGTTTCCCCCGCCGTGTGTTCCTGCCGGTGGTGTATGGCTTCTTCATCGCCACCTTGCTGGTGTTCTACGTGGTGTTCGACAGCGGTCTGCCAGGGCGCGGCATGGCGTTCTTCCTGTGGATTACGGTGTTCAACCTGTTTGCCGTGGCCGTGTTCTGGAGCTTCATGGCCGACGTCTTCAGTAACGCCGAGGCGCGCAAGTACTACGGCTACATCGGTGCGGCGGGAACGGTGGGCGCCTTTCTGGGGCCGTTCCTCACCCGTACTCTGGTGGGCAGCGTGGGCATCGCCAATCTGATGCTGGTCTCGGCTGTATTCCTGTCGGTCTGCGTGATCTGCCTGTTGCGTCTGCGCCTTTGGGCGGTGCGCCGCGAGCAGGAGCGCAAGCTGGTCAGCGGTGAGCTGCCGATGGGCGGCGAAGTGCTGGCGGGATTGAAGTTGATCGTCCGTGAGCCGTTGCTGCGTTGGCTGGCGGTGATGGTGGTCTTTGGCGTTGGCGTGGGAACGTTGTTGTACAACGAGCAGGCGGCCATCGTGCGGCGCGCCTTCACCGACCCGGCGGCGGCTACCGCGTACTACGCCACCCTGGATCTGGCCGTCAACGCGCTGACGTTGGTGGTGCAGTTGAGCCTGACGCGTTTGCTGATGTCGCGCTTTGGCATTGCGCCGGCCCTGCTGATCCCTGGCTTCGCCATCATCGTGGGCTTCTCGATCCTGGCGGCATCACCCTTGCCGATGCTGGTGGCGGTCGTGCAGGTGGTGACCCGCGCCAGCGAGTTCTCCCTGGCCAAGCCCGCGCGCGAGACCATTTACACCCGCGTGGGGCGCGAGTGGCGTTACAAAGCCGGCGCGGCCATCGACACGGTGGTCTATCGCGGTGGCGACCTGAGTTTCGTCTGGCTGCACAAACTGTTGTCGGCCTTCGGCTCGCAGGCGGTGTTCGCCTTCGGCCTGCTGGTGGCCGGCGGCATGACGTTCGGCGCCTGGCGCCTGCTGCGCGAGGAAGCGCGGTTGCCGTCCGAGCGTGCCAGCGCCAATCCGGCCGGGACGCACGCCGCCGCCTCGTGACGCCCCGCCACCTGCTCATTCTGGAGATACCGCCGCCATGCTGATCGCCGTTTGCCTGACCGTGCTGGTCGCCTTGCTGCACGTGTACTTCCTGGTCCTGGAAATGTTCCTGTGGACCCGCCCGCTGGGCCTCAAGACGTTCCGCAACTCGCCCGACAAGGCGGCTGCCACGCGCGTACTGGCGGCCAACCAAGGCTTGTACAACGGCTTCCTGGCCGCGGGCCTGTTATGGGGCCTGGCGACGTCGCAGTGGAACGTGGTGGTGTTCTTCCTGCTTTGCGTCGTGATTGCCGGCGCTTACGGCGCGTGGAGCGTCAACAAGCGGATCTTCTTCGTGCAGAGCGTCCCCGCGGTTGCCGCCCTGGCGGCGATCCTGGTGGGCTGATCGGTAGGCGCCGCTGCGGCGGGCGGGCGCCGCGCGTCCTCAGCGCTTGCCCTTGGGCGATACCCACATGGCAATGCGGGCACGGAACACCGGCTCGCCCAGTTCGTTGTTGATCACCACATCCATGGGCAGCTCGTAGCCTTCTTCGGCGGCCCGCGGAGCAAATGCCGGTGTCGCCACCGCATGCATCGTGCCGGTGGCTTTTTTCAGGTACTCGACCGTCATGCCCTTGGGTATCCAGCGCATGGAGGCGGGAAGGCTCACATCGGTGGTCAGCCCGCCGATGAACTCGGCCAGGTTGCACAGCGCGATCGCATGCACCGTGCCGATATGGTTGGTCAGCTTGCGGCGATGGCGGAGGCTGGCTTCGCCGCGATTGGGTTCAAGCAACCGGATGCGCGGCGAAATGCTGGCGAAGTAGGGCGCCTTCCAGCAGATCAGGCGTGCAAACAGCCAGCGGCCGAGTGGCTTGGAGGCCAGTCCACGGTACAGGGCGAGTACGTCGGTGCTCATGGGACTTCCCTTGTGAAGACGGCGAGCCTGAGCTCGCCGTCGCCGGTGTTGCTTGCGTGATCAGGCGGCGGCGCGTGAGCCGTCGCTAGCTTGCGGGCGGTCGTAGTAGCTGGCCGCGCGCAATTCGTGGGCGTCGAAGTCGTCCACAGTGATCGTGTCCAGGGTAATCGCGCGCAGCTCTTCCAGCAGCTTGCGCTCTTCGGCGGTGATCCAGCTTTCGGCCACGGCTTCGTCGAGCTGGCTGGTGAAATCCAGCGCCTCGATGCCCTTGGTCTTGAGTGCCTTGAGGAACTTGCGCTCGACCGGTTCGGCCAGCACGGCCTTGGCTAGGTAGCTGTCGATGCGGCCACCAGGATTGTTTTCACACGGCGTGGTGAACACGCCGCTGGCCAGGCGATCGCGCGCTTCGTTCGGCGTCATCAGCAAGGCGGCAGCGCGGTGGCCGAGGCGGTCGCCCGGGGCATGGGCGCGGCGACCCAGCGGGAAGATCAGCGCCCACATCAACCAGCCAATCGGACGGATCGGGAAGTTGCGCAGGGCGGCCGACAAGGCCAGTTCCATCTGATGGACGCTGTCGTGCACGGCCCACGCCAGCAACGTGCGATCCGCGGCGGGCGCGCCTTCGTCGTGGTAGCGCTTGAGCACGGCGCTGGTCATGTACAGGTGGCTCAGCACATCACCCAGGCGCCCGGACAGCGATTCCTTGAACTTGAGCTTGCCGCCCAGGGTGAGCATGGAGATGTCGGCCATCAGCGCCAGGTTGGCCGAGTAGCGATCCATCTTGCGGAAGAAGCGGCGGGTGTAGTCATCGCCGGGCGCGGCGCCGATGCGCGACGAGGTCAGGCCGAACCAGAACGAGCGCACCGCGTTGGAGATGGCATAGCCGATGTGGCCGAACAGGTTGCGATCGAATTCGTTGATGCCGGCGGCCACGTCGGGGTTCTGCGCGGCCTTCATTTCCTTCAGCACCCACGGGTGGCAGAGGATCGCACCCTGGCCGAAGATCAGCAGGCTGCGGGTCATGATGTTGGCGCCTTCCACCGTGATGGCGATGGGCGAGGCCTGCCAGGCGCGGCCGACGAAGTTGCGCGGCCCCAGGATGATGCCCTTGCCACCGACTACATCCATCACGTCCTTGACCACGTCGCGGCTCATGCTGGTGCAGTGGTACTTGGCGATGGCCGAAGGCACGGCCGGCTTTTCGCCGCGATCCACGGCCGCGGCCGTGGCCTGCGACAGCGCGCTGATCGCGTAGGCCTTGCCGGCGATGCGGGCCAATGCTTCTTCGACGCCTTCGAAGCGGCCGACCGACAGGCCGAACTGCTTGCGGATGCGCGCATAGGCGCCGGTGACCACAGCGCCCATCTTGGCGCCGCCGCTGGCGGTGGAGGGCAGGGTGATCGAGCGGCCAATCGACAGGCACTCGCTGAGCATGCGCCAGCCTTCGCCGATGCCTTTCTCCTCGCCGATGATCTGCGACAGCGGCAGGAACACTTCATGCCCGCGCACCGGTCCATTCTGGAACGGCGAGTTGAGCGGGAAATGGCGACGACCGACTTCCACGCCGGGCGTTTCGCGCGGCATCAACGCCAGGGTGATGCCCAGGTCACGGGTGTCGCCCAGCAAACCATTCGGGTCGTACATGCGGAAAGCCAGGCCGATGATGCTCGCCACCGGCGCCAGCGTGATGTAGCGCTTGTCGAAGGTCAGCTTGATGCCGACCACCTTGGCGCCGTCCCAGTCGCCTTCGCAGACGATGCCGTAGTCGGGAATCGAGGTGGCATCGGAACCGGCAAACGGACCGGTCAATCCAAAGCAGGGCACTTCGCGGCCATCGGCCAGACGCGGCAGGTAATGATCCTTCTGCGCTTCGGTGCCGTAATGCATCAGCAGTTCGCCCGGGCCGAGCGAATTGGGCACGCCGACGGTGGAGCTGACCACGCTGGAGACCGAAGCAAGCTTCTGGATCACCTTGTGGTGCGCCAGCGCCGAGAAACCCAGGCCGCCGTACTCCTTCGGAATGATCATGCCGAAGAACTTGTTCTTCTTGATGAAGTCCCACATCGCCGGCGGCAGATCTGCGTGGATGTGGGTGATTTCCCAGTCGTTGGTCATGCGACAGAGTTCTTCCACCGGGCCATCGAGGAACGCCTGCTCCTCGGCGGTCAGTTCCGGCTTCGGCTGCGAGAGCAGCGCATTCCAATCCGGATCACCGGAAAACAACTCGCCCTCGAAACCCACCGAGCCCGACTCCAGCGCGATGCGCTCGGTCTGCGACAGCGGCGGCAGGATCTTGCGGTAGAAGGTCAGCAGCGGCGCGGTGATCAGCGGCTTGCGGATGGCCGGAATCAGCAGCGGCAATGCAATCAGCGCCACGATGACGGCGGCGATGATCGTGGCCGTGGGATTGGCGCCCAGCAGCCAGCACGCCACCAGCAGGGTGGCCGTGATCGCGGCCCAGTAGGCCAGGCGCAACCTGTGGTAGGCGGCGAATGCGCCCACCAGCAGGAAGGCGAGGAAAGGGGCGAGGATGCTCATGGGCTAGCTCCGGTTGCGGTTCCGCCGAGGGCGGAGGTTTCGATGGGGTCAGGCGAGGTGGCAATGCTGTCCGACCGCAGCTCGGCAAGGTATTCGAGCACGGTGGCGGTAAAGGTGTCGTTGTCGTCGCCAGCAACCATATGCGTGGCCTGCGGCAGATGTACGTGGCGGGCGTGCGGCGCCAGCGTGCGGAATTCCTCGACGGTTTCGGCGCTGACCAGATCGCTGCGACCGCCGCTGATCAACAGCAGGGGGCAGCGTACGCGGCGGGCCGCTTCGGCGATGTCGTCCTGGTGCCGGGCGCTGTCGCGCGCGAGTTCGTCAATCAGGCGCGGATCCCAGTGCCAACGCCAGCGGCCATCTTCGCCACAGCGCAGAAGTTCGCGCAGTTCTTCCGGAGATTTGCGTGAGCGGCGATGCGGGAGGTAGGCGGCAATGGTGTCGCTGGCGTGCTCCAGGGATTCAAAGCCGTGTGGAAACGCGGTCATGAAACCGAGGATGCGCTGCAGGCCGGCCGCTTCCCAGCGTGGGGTGATGTCGACCAGCACCATCGCCTGGAACAGGCCCGGCCAGCGCGCCTCGGCGATCAAGCCGAACAGGCCGCCCATCGAAGCGCCAATCAGCACCGGCGCCTGCGCCTGGTCGCCGGCGACGATGATCAGGTCATCGGCGAACTGCTCACCGGCATAGGGGCGAGCCGGATCGTTGCGCTGCGAGTCGCCATGGCCGCGGGCGTCGTAGGACAAACCGCCATAGCCGGCCTTGGCCAGGCTGGCGCCCGTGCGGGCCCAGGCATGTCGGGTCTGACCAAAGCCATGCGCATAGACGAGTGCGGAGTGGGATTGCAGCGAGGCGGGGGCCCGATAGCGGCTTGCCGCCAATTGCACGCCGCCTTCGCCCGCCAGGCGCAGGCTGTCGCTGGCGGCGGTAGAGGATGAACTGGCAGACAGTGTGACCATACGGCCTAGTATGGGAGTTGGCGTTTAGAGTAGTCAATCGGCCCCGTGGCGTTCTTGCGATCCCGCAAGCGTTTGATTCCCCGCAATTTGTGGTGCGATGCAGCAAACGTACCGCAACAAACCTCGGCGTATGGTTAAATGCGAGCCATGACCACATCCAGCCCCGATCCCGCCGCTTCCACTCCATCGCGCAGCACGCGCCTGAGCGCCGACGATTGGGCGCAGGCCGCACTGGATTTGATCGCGGAACAAGGCGTCTCCGCGGTCGCGGTAGAACCATTGGCCCGCCGATTGGGCGTGACCAAAGGAAGTTTTTATTGGCACTTCCCGTCGCGCGATGCCTTGCTGCAGGCCGCGCTGGAGCGCTGGGAATCAGTGGAGCAGGAAAGCGTGTTCGGCAGTCTGGAAGCGGTGCCGGATCCGCGCGAGCGCCTGCGCGCGCTGTTCGAACTGGTCGGCCATGAAGTCAAGCCGCATATCATTTACAGCGAACTATTGAAGGCCCTGGATCACCCTGCGGTGCAGCCGGTGATCGATCGTGTCTCGCAACGTCGCCTGGAGTATCTGGTGGCCTCGTTCCGCCAGGCGGGCCTGGTGCGCCAGGATGCGATTCACCGCGCCCGCCTCACCTACGCTGCCTACGTGGGCTTTCTGCAGCTGTCGCTGCAGCTGCAACAGCCACGCATGACCCACGACGAGTTTGAAGCGTATCTGGAGCATGTGATCTCCACGCTCATCCCGACGAGCTGAAGCAGCGCGTTTTGTTTTCCGCGTACCCCGATGCCGCCACGGCTGCGGCCGGTGGCCCGTGGGCGCCTGTCGGCGGCTGCGCTCGTCGCCCAGGTAGAGCCCGCCAGCCCCTCCTCCCTTGCCCCCGAAATGACCTGAGCATGGCTCGCCCGGCGTTCTTCTCGTCAGCGGGACAGGACATTGGTATCATTTTGGTCTCTTCTGAGAGGGTCGGGCATGAACGCAGCGGTCGATGTTTTCAAAGGAAACGATGTAGCCGGCAAGGAGGCCGCGGGCAGCCGGCTGGAAAGCCTGAATGCCTGGGTGGCCCAGGTGGTGGCATTGACCCAACCCGATCAGGTGCACTGGTGCGACGGTAGCGAGAGCGAGCACGCCAATCTGGTGGCCGCCATGCAGGCCGACGGCACGCTGCTGCCGCTCAACCGCGAAACCCATCCGCATAGTTGGCTGCACCGTTCGCATCCCGGGGACGTGGCGCGGGTGGAGCATTTGACCTTCGTCTGCACGCCCGACCGCGACGAAGCTGGTCCGAACAACCATTGGATGGATCCCGTCGCCGCCCACGCGAAGATGGACGCGCTGTTCGCCGGCTGCATGCGCGGACGCACCTTGTACGTGGTGCCTTACTGCATGGGCCCCATCGATTCGCCGTTGGCGCGTTGTGGCGTCGAGATCACCGACTCCCCCTACGTGGTGGTCAACATGCGGCTGATGACCCGCATGGGCGCGCCGGCGCTGGCGCGGATCGAACGCGAAGGCCTGGATCGCGCCGTGCGCGGACAAGCGGGCGACACCTATGTCAAAGGTCTGCACTCGACCGGCGACCTGGATCCCGAACGTCGCTTCATCATGCATTTCCCGCATGAGCTGACCATCAAAAGTTTCGGCTCCGGTTACGGCGGCAACGCACTGCTGGGCAAGAAGTGCCACGCGCTGCGGATTGCTTCGCATCAGGCGCGTCAGGAAGGTTGGCTGGCCGAACACATGCTGATCGTCGGCATCGAGAATCCTCACGGCCAGACCCATTACATCGCGGCAGCGTTTCCCTCCGCCTGCGGCAAGACCAATCTGGCCATGCTGATTCCGCCCGAAGGCTATCGCCAAGCGGGCTGGAAGGTGTGGACGGTAGGCGATGACATCTGCTGGATGCGCCGGGGCCAGGATGGACGCTTGTACGCGATCAATCCCGAGGCGGGCTTCTTTGGCGTCGCACCGGGAACGTCCGACAGCTCCAATCCCAACGCACTGGCCACGATCAGCCATCACACCATCTTTACCAACGTGGCGGTGACCGACGATCAGGAACCCTGGTGGGAAGGGCTGGACGGGCGTACGCCGGCGCTGGACTGGCAAGGGCGACCGTATTCGCCGGAGCAGGGCCCGGCCGCACATCCCAATTCGCGCTTCACCGTTTCGGCACGCCAATGCCCCAGTTACTCGGCGCGTGCGGAAGACCCGCAGGGCGTGCCGATTTCGGCGATTGTCTTCGGTGGGCGTCGCGCGTCACTGGTGCCGCTGGTGATGCAGGCGCGCGACTGGACGCATGGCGTGCTGATGGGTGCGGCGATGGGCTCGGAAACCACGGCAGCGGCTACCGGCGCCGTCGGCGTCATGCGCCGCGACCCGATGGCGATGAAACCGTTCTGCGGATACAACTTCGCCGACTACTTCGCCCACTGGTTGTCGTTCGACACGGCCGATGCGCGCCTGCCCGAAGTCTTCCACGTCAACTGGTTCCGCAAGGATGCCGACGGCAAATTCCTGTGGCCGGGATTCGGCGAGAACCTGCGCGTCTTGCAGTGGATGCTGGCCCGGGTCGAGGGCAGGGCGCGGGCCACCGAAACACCGGTGGGTTGGCTGCCAACGGCGGACGACCTGGAACTCGAAGGGGCGGGAGTGAGCGCCGCTGCCATGGCCGAGTTGTTGCAGTTCGACCCTGAGGGGTGGCGCGAGGAAGTCGAGGCCCTGGGCGCTTATCTGGATGAGTTTGGCGAGCGCATGCCGCCGACCCTCAAGGCCGAACAACAGCGCATCTTGCGGGCCCTTTCTGAATAGGCGAAAGCGGCTCCAACTCACGAAATTGTGTAATCTGATTTCGCACAATTGAGCTAAGTGCTTGTTCTGATTAGAGTGAGAACACTTTCACAGTAGTAAAATTTGCGTTACTCTCCTGGTTAAGCGGTAACTCACATTACTGCGCACCCTGGCCCGGCCCTCAAAAGTCGGGCCGTTTTCAACCTGAGAGAGAGACCAAATGGGTTCCAACTATTTGTCGAAAGGCATCAAGCGCACGGCCCTGAGCCTGGCCCTTGGCGCATGCTTCGTGGGCGGCGTCAGCGCGCAGTCCAACTCTGCTGGCGCGATCAACGGCACTGCCGGCGCAGGCGACACCATCACCATCGTCAGCCCGGACACCGGCTTCACCCGCACCATCAGTGCATCGGCCGATGGCAGCTACCGCTTCTCGGCCCTGCCGACCGGCAAGTACAAGGTGACCCGCAATGGCGCCGATGGCACCAGCAGCAGCCGTGACATCGTCGTTTCGGTCGGCACCGCCGCCAACGTCGACTTCGTCCGCGCCGCTGCCGACGGCAGTGCAAACACGCTGGATGCCGTCACGGTCGTGGGCACCAACGCCATCAACCCGATCGACGTATCGTCGGTGGAATCCACCACGATCCTGACGGCCGAGCAGATCGCCAAGATTCCGGTGCCGCGTGACATCACCGGCGTGGCCTTGCTGGCTCCGGGCACCATCAAGGGTGACGCTGCGTTTGGCAACCTGGCTTCTTTCGGCGGTTCGTCCGTTTCGGAAAACCAGTACTACGTCAACGGCTTCAACATCACCAACACCTTCAAGAACCTCAACTTCGCGCAGATCCCGTTCGAGGCGATCGCCGAGCAGCAGATCAAGACGGGTGGTTACGGTGCCGAGTTTGGTCGCTCCACCGGTGGCGTGATCAACCTGATTACCAAGCGCGGTAGCAATGATTTCCATGCAGGCGGCAACATTTTCTGGGAGCCGGAATCTCTCAAGGAAACCACCCCGAACCTGGTCTACAACAATGGTCGCCTGGTCTCGGACAATTCCAAGGACAACGGCTGGGCCGCCACCGCTTCGGTGTGGGCTTCCGGCGCGCTGATCAAGGACAAGCTGTTCGGCTACGCCTTGCTGCAGTACGGCAAGACCGATGACGCCGGCTATCCGGGTTCGCTCAGCGGTGGCAAGAACACCCAGTCGGAGCAGAAGTCGCCGTCGTGGTTGGTGAAGTTGGATTGGAACATCAACGACAACAACCTGCTGGAACTGACTGCTTTCTCGGACAAGCGCAAGACCGACACCGCGTACTACTACACCAATTTTGCTGAGAACTCGGTGAAGCCGGAGCGTGGCACCTATGTCGGCACCCTGCACGAAGAAGACGGTGGCGAGAACTACGCGCTCAAGTACACCGGCTACCTGACCGACAGCTTCACCCTGACCGCGCTGGCGGGTCACGGCGAATTCTCGCGTTCCAACCATGCCATTCAGGCCGACGGTTCGCGCATTTCGTACGACGGCAACCTCAACAGCGTTGTGGGCGGCTGTCCGATCGTTCGCGACCAGCGTCCGTCGGATCGCCGCGACGCCACCGGCATCTACTCCGGTTGCGATTTCGCCACCTCGCTCAATCGTGCCGATGCCAAGGACACCCGCGACCAGTTCCGCATCGACGCCGAATGGCTGTTGGGTAGCCACGTCGTCAAGTTCGGCTACGACCTGGACGATTTCGAAACCGTCGATGGCACCGCCTACTCCGGCAACTACTACTATCAGTACCTGTACCACGCCACGGCCGCCCAGGACTACGTCCGCCGCATCAACATCCGCCAGGGTGCCGAGGTGAAGGTCGAGCAGCGTGCGTTCTACGTTGAAGACACCTGGAACATCACCGACAACTTCCTCGTCTACGGTGGCCTGCGCTGGGACAGCTTCGAGAACAAGAACGGTGCCGGCGAGACTTACGTCAAGATCGACAACCAGTTCGCACCGCGCCTGGGCTTTTCGTGGGACGTGAACGGCGACTCGTCGTTCAAGATCTTCGGTAACGCCGGCCGTTACGCGCTGCCGTTGACTGCCAACGTCGCTGTGCGTGGCGCCTCGGCTTCGCTGTACGAGTTCCAGGACTTCACCTTCACTGGCGTCGATCCGGTCACCGGCGCTCCGCTGGGCACGGCGCCTTGCGAACTGCGCAACTGCTACACCGAGCCGTTCTACGCCAACGGTGAATACGGTGGTGCCAAGAACCCCAACTCGATCGCTTCGACCAACCTGAAGCCGATGTACCAGGATGAGTACATCCTTGGCTTCCAGGCCCAGTTGACCGATCACCTGTCGGCCGGTGTCCGCGGTATCTATCGCGAACTGAAGCGCGCCATCGATGACACCTGCGACTATCGTCCGATCGTCGACTGGGCCGTCAACAACGGCTTCACCGAAGACGACGTGTTCGGTGGTCTGGGCAATCCGTCGTTCCCGTACTGCCGCCTGTACAACCCGGGCAGCGACGGCGTCTGGAACATCGACGTCAATGGCGACGGCACCATCGAAAACGTCCGCATCGCCGCCGGCGAGCTGGGCCCGAAGGCCAAGCGTACCTACAGCGCGCTGGAATTCTTCTGGGAAGGCGCCTGGGACAAGTTCTTCCTGCAGGGTTCGTACACCTACGGCAAGAGCAAGGGCAACACCGAAGGTGGCGTGAAGTCCGACATCGGCCAGGGCGACACCGGCACGACCCAGGACTTCGACTATCCGGAACTGGCCATCGGCTCGTTCGGCTACCTGCCCAACGATCGTCGCCACACGTTGAAGATGTTCGGCAACTGGGACATCACCGATGAGTGGTCGGTCGGCGGCAACCTGCTGGTGCAGTCGGGCCGTCCGCTGAACTGCTTCGGCGTGTATGGTGAAGATCCGGTCCACTACCGCAACTCGTACTTCTCGTGCGACCTGGGTGATCCGAACGGCGTGGACAACGGCTCGACCGTGGTTCCGCGTGGCACGGCCGGCCGTATGGCCTGGACCACCACCTTCGACATGAACGTGGCTTACCGTCCGTCGTTCGCTGAAGGCCTGACCTTCAAGGTGGACGTGTTCAACCTGTTCAACTCCGACAAGCCGACTTCGGTCGACGAAGAAGGCGAGAACAGCGTGGGCAACCCGTCGGTCCGCAACGAGACCTACCTGACTCCGCTGTACTGGCAGGCTCCGCGCACCGTCCGCTTCATGGTGCAGTACGACTTCTAAGCAACACCGAAGTCGAGCAAGTCAAGACGGCCGCCCCTCGGGGCGGCCGTTTTCTTTGGTTTATGCTGTCGGCCCACCCAGGGGTAAGTGAATGCAGAACGACGAAATCAGTGCGCTGGTGGCACAGGGCCGCCAGGCCATTGGCGAGCGCCGCTTCGATGAGGCCCGCCAGATTTACCGCGACATGCTGGCCAAGGACCCGAGCCAATGCCGCGCGTGGCTGGCGCTGTCGGCGATTGCGCAACAGGAGGGCAAGCTGCGCGAAACCGTGGAGACGGCGCGTTCGGCGGCCGAGACATGGCGCAACAGCGACTCCAACGCCTTCCTGGCGGAGGTATGCATGCGCCTGCTGATGCTGGGCGAATACCAGACCGTCCGTGACCTGATCCTCGGCGCGGACTGGAACGATCCGGTGGTGCTGCGTGCCAGCCCCGGTCTGGTGCAGTACCTGGGGCTGGTGGAAGCCCATGACGACGCGCTGCGCCTGGCCGACCATGCGATCGAACGCAGTGCCGGCATGGCGCCTGCCTTGCTGTATGCGCGCGCCACGGCCCTGCGCCACCTGGGCCGCATGGACGAAGCCGCAGACGCCTTCGAGCAGGTGATTGCCGCCAATCCGCTGCATGCCGAAGCCCATTGGGCGCTGGCGCACCATGCGCGCAGTGAACCGGCCGGCGCGCGGGTACCGCGACTGCGCAAGTCGGCCGCGCATGTGTCCGCCGACCACGAAGACGCCATCTATTTTCAGTACGCCCTGTTCAAGGAACTGGACGATGCCGACCGTACCGAAGAGGCCTGGGCAGCACTGGAGCGCGGCGCAGCGCTCAAGCGCAAGCGGCTGAACTACGCGGCCAGCCACGATGACGAGAGTTACCAGCAGTTGCGCACGCTGTGCTCGCGCGAGTTCGTGACCGCGCCGGGAGCGTCACAGGCGCGCGCCCACCACACGCCGGTCTTCATCGTTGGCCTGCCGCGCAGCGGCACCACCGTCATCGAACGCATGCTTGGCAATCATCCACAGGTGCAGTCGGCCGGGGAGCTCAACGATTTCCTGGCGCAGCTGTCCTGGGAAGCCGATCGCTTCATGGGCGAACCCCTACGTCAGCCGGGGCTGGAGGCCGTGCAGGGCATCGACTTCGAGGCGCTGGGACGCGGCTATCTGGAGCGCACGAAGTGGCGCGCCGGTGACGCTCGCCTGCTGGTCGACAAGCTGCCCAACAACCTGTTGCACGCCGGCTTCATCCACCGCGCGCTGCCGGACGCGCGCATCATCTGCGTGCGTCGCAACCCGATGGACAGCTGCTTCTCGACCTTCAAGCACCTGTTCTCGGCGCAGGCCTATCCCTTCAGCTACGACCTGTCGGAAATGGCGGCGCAATACCGCCGTTTCGAAACCCTGGTCGAGCACTGGAGCCGCGTCCTGCCGGATCGCTGGCTGCTGGCGGACTACGAAGACGTAATGCGCGAACCCGAGGGCTGGGCGCGCCATATCGCCGAGTTCTGCGGCATCGAATACGACCCGGCGATGATCCAGATCGAGAGCAATACCGCGCCCGCCGCCACCGCCAGCAGCTCGCAGGTGCGCGAGGGTCTGCACGTACGCAATATCGGCAGCTGGCAGCGCTACGCGCGCTGGGTCGCGAGCATGGGGATGTAAGAAAAAAGGCCGCGGACAGAACCCGCGGCCTTTCTTTATGGCGCTCTGGCGGGAAGGTATCAGGCCAGGCGCTTGGCGATGGTCTCGCGCAGCGACACCAGATCCTTGGCGAAGATCTCGATGCCCGTCGCCAACTTTTCCTTGGCCATCGGATCGGCTTCAATCGCGGCGGCAAAACTCTGGGCATTGATGGGGGCGGTCTGCACCGGCTGTGCGGCGCCCGGGCTGAGCTTGCGCGGCAGCATGCCGCTGTCCTGATCCAGCTTTTCCAGCAGGTCCGGCGAAATCGTCAGGCGATCGCAACCGGCCAGGGCTTCGATCTGTGCGGTGGAGCGGAACGAGGCGCCCATCACCACCGTGGCCGAACCACGGCGCTTGAACTCGTCGTACACGCCACGGACAAACACCACGCCCGGGTCTTCATCGATGCTCGCCGGCACTTGGCCATTGGCCACGTACCAGTCCAGGATGCGGCCCACGAACGGCGAGATCAGGAACGCACCGGCTTCGGCACAGGCAATGGCCTGCGCGCGATTGAAGATCAGGGTGAGATTGCAATCGATGCCCTCGGCCTGCAGCTGGCGCGCGGCCTCGACGCCTTCCCAGGTGGAGGCCACCTTGATCAGGATGCGGTCGCGGGCGATGCCGCGCTCGCCATACATCGCCACGAACTTGTGCGCCTTGGCGACCGTAGCGGCGGTGTCGTAGGCCAGGTCCGCGTCCACCTCGGTGGAAACGCGGCCGGGGATCAGTTCGCTCAACATCGCGCCCACGCCCACGGTGAGGCGATCGGCGACTTCATTGACCAGCGCCTGCGCATCACCGGATTGTCCGCGCGCCCAAGCCAGTTCGCGCTCGATCAACTCGGCATAGACCGGCAGGTCCAGCGCCTTCTTGACCAGCGTCGGATTGGTGGTGCAGTCCACCGGCTTCAGGCGCTTGATTGCCTCGTAGTCGCCGGTATCGGCCACGACGACGGAAAGTTCGCGCAATTGCGCCAGCTTGGATGGGGCGGAAGCGGTCATCAGCTCACTCATGGGGCGGAAGAAATGGGGGTCACAGTATGCCCTGCGGCGGCGGGCAGTTCAGCCGCCGCGGCGAGACGCTCAGTCCGGGCGACGAATTTCGGTGACCCGCAGGCGCAGGTGACGTCCACCGGGGGCGTTCCAGTCGATGGTCTGGCCCAGCGACAGTCCCAGCAGCGCGCTGCCCACCGGCGCCAGCACGGAGACGCGGCCCTGATCGACATCGGATTCGTGCGGATACACCAGGGTCAGGCCATGGCGTTCTCCGGTCAGTTCGTCGACGCAATCGACGAACGAATGCATGGTGACCACGCTGTCCGGGACCTGCTCGGGTGGCAGTACTTCGGCGCGGTTGAGTTCCTCCATCAGCGCTTGGGCGGCCGGTTGATGGCGCTGCGCGGGTGAATCAAGCAAGGCTTCCAGGCGATTGAAATCCACGCTGGAAAGAATCAGCGAAGGCGGCAGGCCGCTGGCGTGTTGTTGGGTCATGGTCCAGTCCTTTTACGTAGAAAGTGGGATTGCAAACAGAAAGAAAACGGGCGCCGCGTTACCGCGCCGCCCGAGCTGGTTTTCCTGTGTGACTACCGTAGCCCGGCTGTCGTCCGCGTTCAAGTCACCGGGGCGTGCCGGGGCTCAGTTGCCTCCGCGCGCGGCACGGCCGTCGGGGACTCAGTACTGGGGTCGAACAACGAGGGCGGAAGTTCGCGAAACACCTGCGCCAGCTGCTGCAGGAATTCGCCCATGGCCGAGCTCTTGCGCCAGGCCATGGCGATCCGGCGACTGGGATGGGAGTCGGTGAAGCCGAGCAGGTGGATGTTTTCCGAGCGCGCCACCGGTGGCTTCACCGCCAGGGTGGGCAGCAGGGTAATGCCGACATTGGCGGCCACCATCTGCCGCAGGGTCTCCAGGCTGGTGGCACGGAATTCGGATTTTTCGTTGGCGCCGGCGAGGCGGCAGACATCCAGCGCCTGTTCGCGCAGGCAATGGCCGTCTTCCAGCAGCAGCAATTGCTGCTCGGACAATTCGCTCAGCGACAGCGCCTGGCGCCGTGCAAGCGGATGCGCTTCGGGCACCGCCAGCAGGAACGGTTCCTCGAACAGGAATTCGGTGTGCAGCTGATCGTCATGCAAGGGCAAGGCAAGAATGCCGGCGTCGAGCTTGCCTTCGCGCAGGCGCGAGAGCAGCACGTCGCTCTTTTCCTCGATCAGCAAAAGTTCCAGTTGCGGAAACCGCTGGCGGATGCGCGGCACCACGTGGGGCAGCAGATACGGGCCCAAGGTGGGAAAGATGCCCAGCCTGACCGTGCCCGCCTCGGGATCCTGGCTGCGGCGGGCGGCTTCCTTCATCTGTTCCACTTCCGCCACGATCCGGCGCGCGCGATCGGCCGCGTCGCGTCCAGCCGGCGTCAGCATCACCTTGCGCGGTGCACGCTCGACCAGCGAAACGCCCAGTTCTTCTTCCAGCTTCTTGATCTGGGTCGAGAGCGTGGGCTGGCTGACAAAGCAGGCCGCCGCCGCATGACCAAAATGCTTGTGGTCGGCCAGCGCCACCAGGTACTTCAAATCGCGCAGGTTCATGTCAGTTCCCCGTGCTGGCTGCGGCAAGTGGCCGGGCGGCGCCTGTCGGGCCGCCCGCCTTCGCAGGGTGGATGGTATGCCAAGCCGCGGCGAGGCGTGGAAACGCCGTTACACCATGGTCAATGGCGCGCCTGCTGGTTCACGCCGACATCGCCTCCTGGACTTCCGCCGGCGCCGAAGTACGAATCAGGTGATCGAACGCGCTCAGTGCGGCCTTGGATCCTTCGCCCATCGCGATCACGATTTGCTTGTAAGGCACCGTGGTGGCATCGCCGGCGGCAAACACGCCCGGTACCGAGGTACGGCCATGGGCGTCGACTTCGATCTCGCCACGCGCCGACAGCGCAACCGTGCCTTTCAACCATTCGGTGTTGGGCAGCAGGCCGATCTGTACGAACACGCCTTCCAGTTCCAGCCGGTGGGTGTCGCCACCGGCACGGTCCTTGTAGACCAGTCCGGTGACCTTGCCGCCATCGCCCAGCACTTCGGTGGTCTGCGCGCTGACGATGATGCGCACGTTCGGCAGGCTGCGCAGCTTGCGCTGCAGGACTTCGTCGGCGCGCAACTGGCTGTCGAATTCGATCAAAGTCACGTGCTTGACGATGCCGGCCAGATCAATCGCCGCTTCCACGCCGGAGTTGCCGCCACCCACCACCGCCACGCGCTTGCCCTTGAACAACGGGCCATCGCAGTGCGGGCAGTAGGCCACGCCCTTGTTGCGGTACTGCTCTTCGCCCGGCACGTTCATCTGCCGCCAGCGCGCGCCGGTGGACAGGATCACCGTCTTGCTCTTGAGCGTGGCGCCGTTGGCCAGCTGCACTTCGATCATGTCCTTGCCGGGCACCAGCTTCTCGGCGCGCTGCAGGTTCATCACATCGACGCTGTAGTCCTTGACGTGTTGTTCCAACGCAGCGGCCAGCTTGGGCCCTTCGGTGTAGGGCACCGAAATGAAATTCTCGATCGCCAGCGTGTCCAGCACCTGACCACCGAAACGTTCAGCCGCCACGCCGGTGCGGATGCCCTTGCGCGCGGCATACACCGCAGCTGCGGCGCCGGCCGGGCCACCGCCGATCACCAATACGTCGAACGCTTCTTTCCTGGCGATCTTGGCGGCTTCACGCGCCGCCGAGTTGGTATCCAGCTTGGCCAGGATTTCCGGAACACCCATGCGGCCGGCACCAAACACTTCGCCGTTGAGGAAGATGTAAGGCACCGACAGCACTTCGCGCGCTTCCACTTCCTGCTGGAACAGGGCGCCATCGATGGCCACGTGCTGGATGCGAGGATTGAGCACGCTCATCAGGTTCAGTGCCTGCACCACGTCCGGGCAGCTCTGGCAGGTCAGCGAAAAATAGGTTTCGAACTTGTAGTCGCCGTCCAGATCGCGGATCTGCTCGATGACGTCCTGGCCCAGCTTGGAAGGATGCCCGCCCACCTGCAGCAGCGCCAGCACCAGCGAAGTGAACTCGTGGCCCATCGGCACGCCGGCAAAGCGCAGGTGGATGTCCTGGCCCGGCGAACCCAAGGCGAACGACGGCTTGCGATGCGCATCGTCGCGGCTCTCGGTCACCCGGATCTGCGGAGAAAGCGCGGCCAGATCGGCCAGCAGCGAACGCATTTCCTGCGAGCTGTCGCTGTCATCCAGCGAAGCTGTGATCTCGATCGGACGGATGACCTTTTCCAGGTAGGCCTGGAGCTGGGTCTTGAGGCTGGCATCCAACATGGGTGACTCCTTGAGTAAAGCGCTAAGGGGATCGGGGGGAGGTGGGCACTGCGGCAGCTACCGATCGCAAGCGAGCGGGCCGTGAGAGTGGGGGGAGGGCGTTTGCAGGAGCGGCCTGGGCCGGGGAGAGAGCCAGGGGGAGAGAACCGGCGCGGCGCAAGCCGCTGATGCAACCGTCCGTCTGCGGGGGAAAGTGCCCGGACGATCGTCCGGGCACCTGTGTTGCGACTGCAGTGAAACGCGCAGCTTGAAACTTAGATCTTGCCGACCAGGTCCAGCGACGGGGCGATAGTCTTGGCGCCTTCCTTCCACTTGGCCGGGCAGACCTGGCCAGGGTTGTTGGCGACGAACTGGGCCGCCTTGAGCTTGCGCAGCGACTCGGACACGTCACGGGCAATGGCGTTGTCATGCACTTCCAGCGTCTTGATCACGCCTTCCGGGTTGACGATGAAGGTGCCGCGCAGGGCCAGGCCTTCTTCTTCGATGTGCACGCCAAAGGCGCGGGTCAACTGGTGGGTCGGGTCGCCGACCAGCGGGAACTGGGCCTTGCCCACCGCCGGGGAGGTTTCGTGCCACACCTTGTGCGAGAAATGCGTGTCGGTGGTGACGATGTAGACCTCGGCGCCGGCCTTCTGGAACTCGGCGTAGTTGTCAGCGGCGTCTTCCACTTCGGTGGGGCAATTGAAGGTGAAGGCGGCCGGCATGAAGATGATCACGGACCACTTGCCCTTGAGGCTGGCATCGCTGACTTCGACGAATTCGCCGGCATGGAACGCCGTGGTCTTGAAGGGCTGGACTTGCGTGTTGATCAGGGACATCAGGTTTCCTCTTTCATTGGGAAGGTGAAGCAACGGAGGCAAGGTTAATAGGCACAGACTAATAAATCCAATGCATTGGTGAGATGAAATCAATAGGCACTGCCTATAATTGTGGAAAGCACATAGGGTCTACCTATGTCGCCCAGGCGAAATTGGATCCAATCCTGTGCCCTGCGTGACCTGAGCCGGTACTTTCGGCAGGGGGTCATTGACCCCGGGCGAGCCGTAAGCTGGCTTTTTGCCCAGGGGATGCCATGACTGTTCTTCGACGCACCGCGCTTGCCTGCGCGCTGATGCTGGCCACCGGCTTGCCGGCTGCCTATGCCGCACCGGTTCCAGCCACCGCCACCGCCAGTGCCGCCGATGGCATGGCCATCCCCAAGGGACCCTTGCCTCGCACCGTCGTGCCGAGCCTGGTGCAGCTGGAACTCAAGCTGGACCCCAAGCAGGAGCGGTTCAGCGGCGTGACCCGCATCGAAGCAGACGTCACCGAAGCCACGCGCACCGTCTGGATGCACGGTCGCGATCTGGATCTGAAGACCATCACGGCCATCCTGCCCAGCGGCAAACGCATTGGCCTGAGCGCCGAATCGGTGGATGTCTCCGGTGTGCTCAAGCTGACCGCCGCCGAGACGATCCCCGCCGGCAAGGCCCGGCTGGAGATCAGTTTTGAAGCGCCGTTCGGTCAGTTGCAGGGCGCCTACCGGGTCAAGCCCGACGGCAACGACTACGTCATCACCCAGATGGAGCCGCTGGGCGCACGCAACACGTTCCCGGGCTTTGACGAACCCAGTTTCAAGCAGCCTTGGGACATCACCCTGATTGTTCCGGAAAACGACGTGGCCGTGGCCAACAGCGCCGAGACCAAGACTGAATCGCTGGGTGACGGCTGGAAGAAGGTCAGCTTTGCGCGGACCGAAGCCTTGCCCAGTTACCTGGTGGCTTTTGCCGTCGGCCCCTGGGACGTGCCGAAGGGCCCTGACATCCCGGCCACGGCCATCCGCAAGACGCCGATCACCCTGCGTGGCATCGCCGCCAAGGGCCAGGGCGAGCGCATGCGCTACACCCTCGACAACACGCCGGTGATTGTCACCAAGCTGGAGGAATACTTCGGCACGCCGTACCCGTTCGACAAGCTGGACAACGTTGCTGCGCCGGACTTCTGGGCGGGTGCGATGGAGAACGCCGGCTTGATCGTCTATCGCGACACGTTGATGTTCCCGGACGAGAAGTCCACCCCGCGCGAGCGCCAGTCGTACTGGGGCGTGAGCGCGCACGAACTGGCGCACCAGTGGTTCGGCGATCTGGTGACGATGAAGTGGTGGGACGATCTGTGGCTCAACGAAGCCTTTGCCACCTGGATGGGTACCAAGATCACCGGCCAGTTGCAGCCGGGTTTCCATGCCGACCGCGGTTTGCTGGAAGGCGCGCTGGAAGCCATGAGCGAAGACAGCCTGGTCAGCACGCGCCGTGTGCATGAGCCGATCAACGACTTCACCGAAATCCAGTCGGCCTTCGACGGCATCACCTACCAGAAGGGTGGTGCGGTGCTGTCGATGTTCGAAACCTACATTGGCGAAACCAAGTTCCGCGACGGCGTGCGCAACTACCTCAAGGCACATGCGCGCGGAAATGCCACCAGCGGCGACCTGATTGCCGCCGTGGCCGCGCAGAGCAAGGACGCGGCGGCGGTCGATGCGGCGTTCAAGAGCTTCATCGATCAGCCTGGCGTGCCCTACGTCAAGGTCGATGTCGACTGCGAGGGCAAGACGCCGTCGCTGCATATCGAACAGAAACGCTATCTGCCGCTGGGATCCGCGGCCAGCGCCAACCAGAGTTGGGGCTTGCCGTTCTGCGTGCGCTATCAGGATGGCCAGGAGGTGCGTGAGGAATGCTCGCTGGTCAGCCAGGCCAAGGCGACGGTTCCGCTCACCCAGGCCAAGTCCTGTCCGGCATGGGTGATGCCCAATGCGCATGGCAATGGCTACTACCGCTATGCCCTGGGCGGCGATGCCGGCGCCAGGCTGAGTGCGGCGTTCGCCAAGCTCGACGAGCGCGAGCAGCGCGTCTACGCCGACTCGCTGGAAGCGGCTTTCACCGCTGGCAACATCGATGCTGCCACTTACCTGGCGTCGGTTCCGCAACTCGCGGCGGCCGAGGTTCGCCAGACGGCGGCAGCACCGATGGGCCAATTGGTCTGGATGAAGGAACACCTGGCCAAGGACGAAGCCGAGCAACAGGCGGTCGCTGCCTATGCACGCAAGGTCTACGGCCCGCGCCTGCAGGCCATCGGCATCGACGCCAAGCCCGGCGACAGCGATGACACCCGTCTGCTGCGTCGCGCGCTGATTGGCTTCCTGTACCACACCGGCGAAAGCCCGGAGTTGAGCAGCGAGTTGATTGGCCGCGGCCGCAGCGTGCTGGGCCTGAAGGCCGACGGCAGCGTTGGCTCGGGCACGCTCAATCCGGAAGCGACCCCGCGCGACGTGCGCGCGCTCTCGATCGAAGCGGCGGCGCGTGTGGGCGACAAGGCCACCTTCGACCTGCTGGAAAAGCACCTGCGCGCCACCCAGGACGCGCAGCTGCGCAACGAACTGATCTACGCCTTGGGCACTTTGCGCGATCCGGCCCTGGCCGAGCGCGCGCGTGGACTGGTGCTGGAGAAGGGCCTGTTCCGCCGCAATGAAATCTCCTCGGTGCTGTACTCGCAGATGGACGAGCCGGCGATGCGCCCGGCCATGCGGCAGTGGGTCGACACCCACTTCACCACCCTGGAAGCCTCGCTGTCCCCGGCCGGCGCAGGCCTGATTGGCCTGTATGGCGGCGGCATGTGCAGCAAGGCCGATGCGCAGACCTTGCAGGCCAAGTTCGCCGAGCGCATGAAGACCATCGAAGGCGGTCCGCGCGCGCTGAAGCAGCAAGCAGAGAACATCGGCTTGTGCGCCGACCTGCGTGACGCCCAGCGTGCCAAGGGCTTTGGAAGCGCATTGAAGTAAGCCTTTGCAGTAAGCTGCGCGCCCGCATCCCGCGGGCGCGCAGGACGGTCGATGGCGGCTTCCCCTTCTCCCGATGTCGGTCAATGCCTGGTGGCTGCGGTGGCGCGGTTGCCGGCCGACGACGGTCGGCACGTGGCCGAACTCTTGCTGGGCCACGCCCTGCAACGCGATCGCGCCTGGTTGTTCGCGCACGCGCGTGATCTTGTTCCAGCCGACATCCAGGCCGAATTCGACGCCTTGTTGCGCCGGCGCATCGCGGGCGAGCCCATCGCCTATCTGCTCGGCAAACGCGGCTTCTGGACCCTGGATCTGCAGGTCACGCCGGCCACCCTGATTCCGCGTGCGGACACCGAGCGATTGGTGGAACTGGCGCTGGAGCGCCTGCCTGCGGATCAGAACGTCCGCGTGGCCGATCTGGGCACCGGCAGTGGTGCGATCGCCCTGGCCATCGCCAGCGAGCGACCGCTGGCCGAGGTCATCGCCACCGATGCCAGCACGGACGCACTGGACGTGGCTCGCCTCAATGCGGCGGCCAACGATCTGACGCGCGTGCACTTTCGCCTGGGTTCGTGGTGGGAAGCGCTGGCAGGGGAGCGATTTGATCTGGTCGCCAGCAATCCGCCCTACATTGCCGAAGGCGACCCGCACCTGCAGCAGGGCGATCTGCGCCATGAGCCTGCAAGTGCGCTGTCGTCCGGCGTCGACGGCCTGGATGACATCCGCGCCATCATCGCCTCGGCACCGCGGCACCTGCATGGCGATGGCTGGCTGCTGCTGGAGCACGGGCACCAGCAAGGCGCTGCCGTGCGCCAGTTGCTGCATGCAGTGGGATTCGTCGAAGTGGCGACCGAACAGGATCTGGAGCATCGTGATCGCGTCACCCTGGGCTGCTGGCCAGGCTGAAGCGGCCCGGAGCGGTCCCGGTCCGTCATGGGGACAGGCGCTAGAATGGCCACCCGCTCACCTGGAAGCCCGGCCATGCGCACGCTGTACCCCGACATCGAGCCCTATCAACACGGCACGCTGAAGGTCGACGATCGCCACACGCTGTACTACGAACAGTGCGGCAATCCCGACGGCAAACCGGTGGTGCTGTTGCATGGTGGCCCGGGCGGCGGTTGCAGCCCCAAGATGCGGCGTTTCCATGACCCGGCCAAGTACCGGATCATCCTGTTCGATCAGCGTGGATCGGGGCGTTCAACGCCACATGCCGACCTGGTCGACAACACCACCTGGGATCTGGTCGAAGACATCGAGCGCCTGCGCCTGCACCTGGGCGTGGATCGTTGGCAGGTGTTTGGTGGCAGCTGGGGCTCGACGCTGGCGCTGGCCTATGCGCAGAAGCATCCGCGCCAGGTGAGCGAGCTGGTGCTGCGAGGCATCTTCATGCTGCGGCGCTGGGAACTGGAGTGGTTCTACCAGGAAGGTGCATCACGGCTGTTCCCCGATGCCTGGGAACACTATCTGCGCCCAATTCCGCTGGTCGAGCGCCATGATTTGATCTCGGCCTACCATCGTCGCCTCACCTCCGCCGACGCCGCCACCCGCCTGGCCGCCGCGCGTGCCTGGAGTGTATGGGAAGGCGCCACCAGCTTCCTGCACGTGGACGCGGATTTTGTCAGTGGTCACGAGGACGCCGAATTCGCCCTGGCGTTTGCGCGCATCGAGAACCACTACTTCGTCAACGGCGGATTCTTCGAAGTGGAAGATCAACTGTTGCGCGATGCCGATCGGATTGCCGACATCCCCGGCGTGATCGTGCATGGCCGCTATGACGTGGTATGCCCGGTCGCCAACGCCTGGGAACTGCACAAGGCCTGGCCCAAGGGACAGCTGGTGATTACACCGGCGTCCGGTCACTCGGCCTTCGAACTTGAAAACATCGATGCATTGATCAAGGCCACCGACGCATTCGCCTGAATGCGCGGTGGCATCACCGGTAAGGAAACGACATGTCGGACGAAGAAATCCAGGTCAAGGACAGCAACGGCACGCTGCTCGCCAACGGCGACTCGGTCACCCTGATCAAGGACCTGAAAGTAAAGGGCACTTCGGTGACCCTCAAGCGCGGTACGATGGTGAAGAACATCCGCCTCACCGACGATGAAGACCTGATCGAATGCAATGTCGACAAGGTGAAGGGGCTGGTGCTGCGCACCGAGTTCCTGAAGAAGGCGTAATCGAGCGGATACGTCTGGCGAGGCTTGCGGATTACTCGCGTGGCGTGCCGTCCAGCTGGTGTTCGATCATCCACAATCCGGCCCAGAGCTTGGCGTCCAGTTCGTAACCTTCGCGCATCTTGGCGGTGAGCCAGGCGGCGGCCTGGGCGCGCGGCACTTCATGGACGGTGATGTCTTCATCGCCGTCGCCTCCGCCTTCGCCGACCTTGCGCAGGCCGGTGGCGCGCACGAAGGCGATCTTTTCGTTGCTGCTGCCGGAGGACGTGGGGCCGATCAACAGCACCTCGGCGTGATCCGCGGTCCAGCCGGTCTCTTCTTCCAGTTCGCGCACCGCCGAGACCTCGATCGATTCGTCGGCATGGATGTCGCCCACCAGGCCGGCGGGCATCTCGATGGTGCGCGCCTGCAGGGGAACGCGGAACTGCTCGACGAAGAGCACGCGATCATCGGGGGTCACCGCGATGATGATGGCCGCCAGGCCAGTGGCATGGGTGCGCTCGGCGTATTCCCAGGTGCCGCGTTCAATCATCCGCAGATAGCGGCCTTCGTAGACCGTGCGGGGGGCTGCCGTCTTGCGTGCGTGAGCGTCGTCCATGCCGCCGATGCTAACAGGCCGGCCATGACGATTCATCGCTTCAGAAGGGCTCGAGCCCGGCGGCTTCGCGCAGGCGGCGACGGGTCATGGGGCCGAAACGCAGGGCTTCGGACAAGCCATGCAAGATGTCGGCATCCGCGCTGGCGCGCACGAAGCCGGCTTCCACCGCGCCCATCGGCGCATCCAGGGCAATGGTGGTCAGCTGCCGCCAGAGCAGGGCGTGTTCGCGCTGCTCACGCAGGCGCAAGGCCATGCCGGCCGCGCCGCGCAGGCGCAGGAACTTGACCTCGTCCACCCGCTCGAGCAAGGCGTCCAGACTGCCGAAGTGGGCCAGCAGGATCGCCGCGCTCTTGGCGCCAATGCCGCTGATGCCGGGGATGTTGTCCACCGCATCCCCGCACAGGGCCAGATAGTCGGCAATCTGCCGGGCTTCCACGCCATGGCGCGCCTTGACCCCGTTCATGCCCCAGCGTTGGCCACGGGCGTAGTCCCACTGCTCGTCGTGTTCCCACAACAGCTGCGAAAGATCCTTGTCGGCCGAGATGATGACGCCGCGAAAGCCATCCGGCCGGGCGCCGTGCAGGGCGGTGCCGATCAAGTCATCGGCTTCGTACTCGTGGTGGGCCAGGACATTCAGGCCCAGCGCGGCGCACAGCGCCTTGCAATGGGCGAACTGGCGGCGCAGTTCCTCCGGCGCGGGATCGCGATTGGCCTTGTAGGCCGGGTAAATGCGATGGCGGAAGCAGCTGTCCAGGGCTTCGTCGAAGGCAATGGCGATGTGCTGCGGCCGCTCGCGCTCGAGCAGCTCGAGCAGGAACCGCGCGAAGCCATGCACGGCGTTGGTCGGCCAACCCTCGGCATCGTGGAATTCGTCCGGCATCGAGTGCCAGGCGCGGAATACGTACAGGCTGGCGTCGACCAGATAGAGCGGGCGCAGCGGTGGCGGCGTGTCCAGCACGAGGTTCAGGACTCCGGTTGCCACTCGGCGAGCAGGGCGTCCACGTCCGGGCGCTCGCGCTCCGGGGCCTCCAGCTTTGCGGTGCCAATGTGGATGAAGCCGACGACGCGCTCGTTGTCCGCCAGGCCCAACAGGCGGGCCACGCTCGCGTCATAGGCCATCCAGGCAGTCAGCCATTGGGCCCCGAAACCCAGTGCCTGCGCCGCCTGCAGCAAGGCGAAGCAGACGCTGCCGGCCGTGAGCAGCTGTTCCTGCTCCGGCACCTTGTGGCCGGGTGTCAGGCGCGCAATCACGACAATGATGTCGGGTGCATGAGCGAAGCGGCCGCGATCCTTTTCCACCGCGGCGGCGGGTGCGTCTGGGTCGCGCTGCAGGGTCAATGCGGCCAAGGCATCGCCGAGGTGCTGGCGGGCCGGACCATGCAGGTGCAGGAACCGGAACGGCACCAGCTTGCCGTGATCGGGAACCCGCACGGCCGCGGCGAGCATGCGCCGCAGGGTAGCGGCGTCCGGGCCGGGCTCGCCCAGTTGCTTGGAGGGGATGGAGCGGCGCTCGTCGAGGAACTGCAGGGGGTTGGATGCGGACATGCCGTCAGTTTACCGGGGATGCGCGGAGCCCACGGCCCCCACGCACCCCATCGGGGCGCGTCCTGGCTTGTCTTCCGCGCTGCGCCGCGCCAAAGTGCCGATCTGGTCACGTCGCCTTCGCACCGGAATGCCTACGATGTGAAGGCGACCCCGACCGGCCGCTCTCCGAGATACCTTTTCGCCTGCCAAGGCGGGGAACCTTGCGCATGTCGACCACCCCACACGCCACCACAGTCCGCCGTGGTCACGATCCGCAACTGCTCGGGCAGGCGCGCGATGCCGTGATTCCGCCGCTGACCGATGTATTCGCGGTGGCGCTGGGTCGCTTCGATGACGCGCTGTTCGACCGCGCCGAACGCGCCGGTCCTTCGCAGATGGCTTTCCTGGACGCCATGCGCGAGCTGCGCCGCCGGCGCGAAGAGATCATCTCGCGCTTCCGCGAGGCCCTGCTGGTGGCCTGGCGTTCGCTGGAGGCCGGCGAGCCGCTGTCGGCGGAAGACTCGCTGATCAAGAACGAATCCAACAGCCTGAGCCTGGTCAGCGACCAGGAACTGGAATCGCGACTGGCGGCGCGCAACCTGGCGGCGGTGCTGGCGCGCGACTGCAAATCGGTGTTGGCCCGCCTGGAACGCCGCCTGGGAGTCATTGCCGGCAACCTGAGCCTGGATGGCGAGCACAATCCGATCGGCGCCGAACATATCGGTACGGCCGTGCACTCGGCCTTCGCCACCTGCGACCTGGCGCTGGATGTGCGCCTGGTGGTGATCAAACTGTGCGAGCGCGATCTCGTGCCGGCGATTGCACGTATCTATGAAGCGCTGGACCAGCGTCTGGTCCGCGCCGGCGTGATGCCGGAAATGGAAAGCCCGCGTCGACCGGCCGCCGCGCCGACGCCACGCGCACGCCAGGAGACCTTCGACGAACCGCTGCTGGCCGATGACGAAGCGCAGGCGCCCGCCTGGGCCGCGCGTTTCGTCAATCGCATGGCCGGTTTCCGCGACATGCGCAATGCCGAGCGCGAAGCCATGGGCCAGGGCCCGGCCTATGAAACGCCCGGCGCGCAAGGCGTGCTGCTGGAAGCCCTGCACCATTTGTTGCAGGAGTCGCGCGGCCAGCGCGAAGCCGCGCCGCAGCGCGCGTCGGCTGGCAGCCGTGATCTGTCCCAGCGCGAGATGCTTTCGGTGTTGTCGCTGCTGCAGGCCACGCCCAGCGCCACTTTGAATGCGGCCATCGGCGATACCGGTGAATCGCTGGCGCAGCGGCTCAAGAATGAAGTCATCAGCAGCGCCATGCAGCTGGGTGTGGATCCTTCCACGGCGCGCCTGGCGCCCGTGGATGAAGACGCCATCGATCTGGTCGGCATGTTGTTCGATGTGATGCTCGACGAGCGCGATCTGGAAGGCCGGCCGCGCGAACTGATCGGCAGGCTGGTGGTGCCGTTCGTCAAGGTGGCGTTGCTGGATCGCCGGATGTTCGTGCAAAAGACCCATCCGGCCCGGCGCCTGCTCAATGCACTGGCCGAAGCCTGCGAGGGCAACCTGGGCGAAAGCGCGGCCGAGCGCACCCTGCTGACCAAGGTGGAAGAAGTGGTCGGCCGGCTGGTGGCGGAGTTCAACGAGAACCTGGCGATCTTCCTGACCCTGGAAGAAGAGTTCCGCGCCTTTCTGGACCAGCATCGCCGCCGCATCGAAATCGCCGAGCGCCGCGCGGCCGAAATCCAGCGCGGCCAGGAACGCCTGGAAAGCGCGCGCAGCCGCATGACCCGCGAGCTGGATTCGCGCGTGACGGGCCGTGAATTGCCGCAGGCCATCGAGGATTTCCTGCGTCAGCCGTGGGCCCACCACGTCACCATGACGGTGCTGCGCGAGGGCGAGGAAAGCGCCGCGCTTACCGAGGCTCTGACGCTGGCCGATGGCGTGCTGGAAGAACTGGCCGAGGCCCAGCGCCAGATCGTCGGCAAGCCCTGGCTGCAAGCCTGGCGTCCGGGGCTGCAACAGGTCTTTGCCAGTGTCGGCATGAACAACGATGCGGCCAATGCCGCCGTCGATGCGCTGCACGACACCTATCAGGCCATTGCCGCCTCGCGCCCGGATCTGGCCAAGCCATTGCCGGAGCTGCCGCAGGTGATCCTGCCCAAGCCGGCCGAAGACGACAGCAGCGCCATCCACCTGGTGGGCGGCACCGACACGCTGGAATTCGATCACACCGACGCCGACCATTTCCGCGCGCTGACCATCGGCACCTGGCTGGACTTCGTCGACAAGGACAACAAGGTGCAACCCGGCAAGTTGTCCTGGGTCAGCCCGATTTCCTCGCGCCTGCTGTTCGTCAATCGTCGCGGCGTGCGCTTCTGCGTGGCCTCGCCTGAGGAACTGGCGGCGATGGTGCGGCTGGGCCGCCTGCGCAAGCATGTGGAAGAGGACGCCTTTGACAGCGCCATGCAGGGCGTGATTGATCGCCTGGAACCCGGCAAGGGCGCACCTGTCGCACCGTAAGACCGCCCGCCCGCAGGGGTGATGCATTTGCTAGCATCGGTCCGTCAACCTGGTACCGGAGTGCGCATGGCGGTCGAAGTCCTGGTCCTGAAAGAAACGGCAGCCGGCGAACGCCGCGTCGCCGCCACCCCGGAAACCGTCAAGAAACTGATCGCCGCCGGCGCCGACGTGCGCGTCGAAGCCGGCGCAGGTCAGTCGGCCGGCTTCCTGGATCAGGCTTATTACGATGCGGGCGCGCGACCGGCCGATGCCGGCTCACTTGCCAGCGCGCAGGTAGTGTTGGTGGTGCAGCCCCCTTCGGCCGAAATTCTCAATGGAATGGCCAGCGGGGCCACCCTGGTGGGCGTGTTGCAACCGCAGGCCGACGCCGCGCGTGGCGACGCCATCCGCGCGCGCGAACTGCTGGCATTCCCGCTCGAGCGCCTGCCGCGCACCACCCGCGCGCAAGCCATGGACGTGCTGAGCTCACAGGCCGGCATGGCGGGTTACAAGGCAGTGCTGATCGCGGCACAACTGACGCCGCGCTTTTTCCCGATGCTGACGACGGCGGCGGGCACCATCCGGCCCTCCAAAGTACTGATCGTCGGCGCGGGCGTTGCGGGCCTGCAGGCCGTGGCGACGGCCAGGCGCCTGGGCGCACAGGTGGAATGCTTCGACGTGCGGCCCGAAACCCGTGAGCAGATCGAATCGCTGGGCGGCAAGTTCCTGGATCTGGGCGTGAGCGCAGCGGGCGAGGGCGGCTACGCGCGCCAACTCACCGACGACGAGCGCCGCGAACAGCAGCGTCGACTCGGTGAACATCTGAAGGGCATCGACGTGATCGTCTGCACGGCTGCGGTGCCGGGGCGCCCTGCGCCGAAGATCATCACCGCCTCCATGGTGGAAGGCATGCGCGCAGGCAGCGTGATTGTCGATCTGGCGGCGGAGACGGGCGGCAATTGCGAACTGACCCGGCCCGGCGAATCCATTGACCACAATGGCGTCACCATCGCAGGCCCGCTCAACCTGGCCAGCCTGGGTGCGGTGCACGCCAGCGAAATGTACGCGCGCAACGTGCTCAATTTCGTCTCGTTGTTCCTGCGCGAGGGCGCGCTCAGTTTCGACTGGCAGGACGAGTTGCTTGCCAAGACCCGCTGGCCGGAGCCTGCTGCCCCCTGAGCCACACGCTCCGGGCAACAGCCAGCGCGCGCCTTTGGAGGCGCGCGCGGCCTCAGCGCTCCGGTGGCGGCAGCGGCGGCGGCGCGTGATCCTTGCCGCGATGCTGTTCCATCCACACCTTGCGCTGCTCCGGCGTCATCTTCTGCCACTTCTCGCGCAGCTTTTCGCGTTCTTCGGGCGGCATGTCGCGCATCTGCGAGAACAACGCGCGCGCGCGTTCGCGCTGCTCCGGACTCATGTCCTCGAAGCGCTTGGCGCCCTTGCGCGCCTGCTTGCGCTGCTCGGGCGTCATGTTCTGCCAACGCTGGCCATGCTCGAGCATGCGTTCGCGCGACTGCGGGTCGCTGTTCCAGCGGTCACGCAGTGGGGCGATCAGGGTTTCGCGTTGCTGTGGCGTGAGCTTGTCCCACTCCGGCAGGGCAGCAGCCGGCGAGGAGGATTGCGCCAGCGCGCTGCCAGTGGCCAGCAGAAGCAGCATCAGCACGGGACCGAGTCGGTTCTTCATGTTCTTACTCCATCGCCAGCGGCTGGGCTTCGGATGAAGCCAGCCACAGGTACAGGTCGGGGTTTTCATCCAGCAGGGTGACCGAGCCGGTGGCCTCGGTCGCGGGAAGGGTCTGCACGGCCAGCTGCGCCGGGTCGGTGGTGGGCGCCTGTGTGCCGGGCAGGAACTGCACGCCCAGGCCCACCGCCAGCAGCGCGCTGAAGGCGGTGGCCGCCAGCCACGGCCAGCGGCGCGGCGCGGTTTCGGTCTGCGCCTGCGCGCGTGCGCTGCGCAGCTGCGCCAGGGTCTGCGGCGAGAGTTGCCGCAACGCGGCGCCATGCATCGCCCGCGCGCGGGTATCGAAGTCGTGATCGCGTTGGCTCATTGCGTGTTCTCCAGGTGCTTCTGCAGCGCCTCACGGGCGCGCGATAAATGCGTTTTGACCGATCCTTCCGAGCAGCCCATCACCTTGGCGGTGGCGGCCACGTCCAGCTCTTCCAGCACGCGCAAGGTGAAGGCTTCGCGCTGCCGCGTGGGTAGAGCGCGCAGGCCCTGCACGAGTTGCGCATACGTTTCCCGCTGCTCGTGCGACTGCGCCGGACCGTGGCCGGGGTCGGCCCAGTCAATCGAGCTTTCGTCGGCTTCCTCGCCGGCGGGCCGCAACCAGCGCAGGCGGAACGTGTTGCGCCGCTGCGTGTCGACGATCTTGCGCCGCAGGATGCTCCAGAACAGCGGCGTCCATTCGCCGGCGGGGCGCTGCGCATACGGAAGCATCTTCATCATGGCTTCCTGCACGGCGTCCAGGGCGTCGTCGCGGCTGCGCAGCCCGGCCTCGGCAAAACGGAAAGCGCGCGTGCCGATGTTCGCCAGGAATTCCTCCAGCGACACCGCCGCCGGGGCGGGCGATGGCGAGAGCTGCAGTTCCTGTTCGATGCCTGTACTCACCAGCACAGCTTATCTCCGACCGTGCGGAAGACGGTCAAGACCGCCCTTCCGGCGATCGCAACAGGCGCGCAGAGGTGGGCGGTAGCGGGCAGGTGACATGCGGAAGTCCTCGCGGGCAGGGGCCTTGCAGACAGGGAAACGCACCGCCGCCGACCGCGTTGACAGGCACCAATGTGACTGGCGCCGGATTCAGGGGAGGTTATGATGCGGAAGCCGCCCGGCGGCATCGACAAACTGGGAGAGTGTGGATGAGCGACGGTTTCGTGGCCCTGTACATCTTCATGCTGGCGGCCATCGCCGGACATGTGATTATTTCCCGGGTGCCGGTCATCCTGCACACCCCGCTGATGTCGGGCTCGAACTTCATCCACGGCATCGTGCTGATTGGCGCCATGGTCGTGCTGGGGCACGCCGACACCACGTTGGAAAAGGTCATCGGCTTCGTCGCCGTACTGCTGGGCGCGGGCAACGCCGCCGGCGGTTACGTGGTGACCGAACGCATGCTGGAGATGTTCAAGTCCAGCAAGGCCCCCGGCAAGGGAGCCAAGTGATGAGCTGGAGCTTGCCCGAGCTGTTGTCGATCCTGGTCAAGACCAGCTACCTGGTGGCCGCCACCCTGTTCCTGCTGGGCCTGCAACGCATGGCCTCGCCCAAGACCGCCAGCAGCGGCATCCGCTGGGCCGGCCTTGGCATGCTGATTGCCACCATCGCCACGTTCTTCCTGCCCGACCTGCACAACGTGCCGCTGATCATCGCGGCCATCGCCATTGGCACGGCCGCGGCCTGGGTGTCCGGCAAGCAGGTGCCCATCACCGACATGCCGCAGATGGTGGCGCTGTACAACGGCATGGGCGGTGGCTCGGCAGCGGCCATCGGCGCGGTGGAGTTGCTGCGTTTTTCCCTGCTGATGCAGCGCGACACCACGCATTGGAGTGAGTCGGCCATTGCCGCCTTGGCGGCGCGCCAGCCCGACACCATCACCCTGGCGTTGGCGGTGATCGGTTCGGCCATCGGTGCGGTGTCGCTGTCCGGCTCCGTGATCGCCTGGGCCAAACTGGATGGACGCCTGGACAAGCGCGTGGTGTTCCCCGGCCAGCAGGTCTTCAACCTGCTGGTGTTCGTGGCGATGGTGGTGCTGGGCGCCTGGGCAGCTGCGACGCTGTCGGTGCCGGTGATCATCGCCTTCTTCGTGGTAGCGCCGGCGCTGGGCGTGTTGATGACCTTGCCGATCGGCGGCGCCGACATGCCGGTGGTGATCTCGCTGTACAACGCGTTCACCGGTCTGGCAGTGGCGTTCGAAGGTTACGTGCTGGGCAACGAGGCGCTGATCATCGCCGGCATGATGGTCGGCGCGGCCGGCATCCTGCTGACCCGCCTGATGGCCAAGGCGATGAACCGGCCGATCCGCAACGTGCTGTTCTCCAACTTCGGCGGCGGTGGCCAGGCGCAGGAAATCGCCGGCACGCAGAAGCCGATCGAAGCCGGCGACGTGGCGGCAATGATGGCCTTCGCCGAACGCGTGGTGATCGTGCCCGGCTACGGCATGGCCGTGGCGCAGGCCCAGCACAAAATCTGGGAGCTTACGCAGCGCTTGATCGAGCGCGGAGTGAAGGTGAAGTTCGCCATCCATCCGGTGGCCGGTCGCATGCCTGGTCACATGAACGTGTTGCTGGCCGAGGCGGGTGTGCCTTACGACCTGATTGCCGACATGGACGACATCAATCCGGAGTTCGCGAATACCGATGTATCGCTGGTGATAGGCGCCAACGATGTGGTCAACCCGGTCGCCAAGACCGATCCGGCTTCACCCATCTACGGCATGCCGATCCTGGACGTGGTGAACAGCAAGAACACCATCGTGATCAAGCGCGGCAAGGGCACCGGCTTTGCCGGCATCGAGAACGCCCTGTTCTATGCCGACAACACCCGCATGCTCTACGGCGATGGTGCGGAAATGGCCGCCGCCCTGGTCAGCGAACTCAAGGCGCTGGATGGCGGGCACTGATTGAGTGCACCGCCTTGCGCGCGAAGCCGGCGCAAAGCAGCCCAATCAACAGGTGCACGGCGATGCTCGCGCCAATCCAGAGCGGATGGAACTGCAACGTGTTGGTCCGCGAAAGCGGGACCACCACGAACGTCATCGCCACGTACAGCGCGCCGCCGTAAAGCAGGCCAAAGAACCACGGTTGCTCGATCAGGCGCGTCCAGCGTCGTGCCGCCCATCCGTACACCAGCACCATCACGATGGCGATGAAGTAATGCAGGCTGGCGCCCACCCAGGCGGTGCGCGCGCCGCCGTCAAAACTGGCCTTGCCGTACACGCCGGCCGCGATGGCCTGCAGGATGCGCTGGGCTGGCACCTCGTTGCTGAGGTGCCAGAAGGTGGTGGCGAACAACAGGTCGAAGCTGGCGACGACGATGCCGCCCAGCAGCAGCCAACCCAGCCAGGTCCGATCATTCAACGCAGCGGTACGCCCCATCTCGGCCCCTCCGCCGTCCAGGTGGCGCGAGTCTACTTCGCCAGCCAGGCCGCCAGCAGGGGGGCCAAGCCCAGGCTCACAAGATCCCAAGGTCCGTTGGCCAGCTGGGCCAGTGTCCACGCATGCCCCGGACGCAGCAGTAGTGCCGATTCCCACGGCAGCAGGCCAAAAAAGAAGCCCAGCTGGCTGGCGATGATCAGCCAGTTGGCCACGACAGCCACCATGACGGTGGTCAGGGCCGCCAGCACGACGCGGGCTGCGCCACGCCGCATCCCGCCAAATCGCAGCAGCAGCGCAGCGTCTGCCGCCGCCAGCCACGCCATCCAGCCCACCTGCTTGCCCTGATAGATCGCCAGCAGCACCCAGATCGCGGTGACAAAAGCCGCGCCCAGCAGCAGGATGACGGGCGCCAGCCAGCGCGGCGATGAGGGGGACAGAGTGGGCAAGCGCATGGAGGATCCCGCGGAAGGTCGCCAAGGATAAGGCCTGCGGGGCCAGCCGGTGTAAGCCGGGCTACAATGGTGCTCTTGCGCGCCCGGCTCGCGCCCCCCATGTCAGTGCCATGTACTCCCGCAGCAGTGAACCCGTCCAGTTCGAACGCGATTGCCCGGCCGTCCTCGTGCCGCAGGGCGAGAGCGTGACCTTGCCGGCCGGCACCTACGGCTATATCACCCAGGCCCTGGGTGGCAGCTACACGGTGTTCGTGGAAGGCAATCTTTTCCGCATCGCCGGCAAGGATGCCGACGCCATCGGCAAGGAGCCGGTGGAATCGTTGTCGCTGCCCGACAACGCCAGCGACGATGAAGTCGAGGCGATGGTCTGGCAGCAGCTGCGCACCTGTTTCGACCCGGAAATTCCGTTCAACATCGTCGACCTGGGCCTGGTGTACGAAGCCAGGCTGGATCACCGCGATGACGGCAAGCGCCAGGTCGAGGTCAAGATGACGCTGACCGCGCCGGGCTGTGGCATGGGCGAGATCCTGGTCGACGACGTGCGCAGCAAGCTCGAAATGATCCCCACGATCGCCGAGGCGGACGTGGAGTTGGTGTTCGACCCGCCGTGGGGCCGGCACATGATGTCCGAGGCCGCCAAGCTGGAAACCGGCATGCTGTAAGGCACGCCGCCCATATCCTCCGTAGTGGAAGACAGGAAACGCTCATGAACATTGCCAATGCCACCCCGCTGGTCTATCGCGTCGAAACCTCCGGCAAGGCGCGCAGCGCCGCCGAGCGCGACGCCGTCCTTGCTTCGCCGGGCTTTGGCGTGCACTTCACCGACCACATGGTCGCCATCACCTGGGACAAGGCGCAGGGCTGGCACGACGCCGAAGTGATTCCCTATGGTCCGCTGTCGCTGGATCCGGCGGCGTCGGTCCTGCACTACGGCCAGGAAATCTTTGAAGGCATCAAGGCCTATCGCCATGCCGATGGTTCGATCTGGACCTTCCGCCCGGATGCCAACGGCCAGCGCCTGCAGCGTTCGGCCAAACGCCTGGCTTTGCCGGAACTGCCGGTGTCCGAGTTCGTCGAGTCGCTGCGTCAGCTGGTGGCGGTGGACAAGGACTGGGTGCCATCCGCGCCGGAAACCAGCCTGTACTTCCGTCCCTTCATGATCGGCACCGAGGCCTTCCTCGGCGTGCGTGCCGCGCACAAGGCCGGTTACTACGTGATCGCCAGCCCGGCCGGCGCCTACTTCGCCAAGGGCGTGGCGCCCGTCTCGATCTGGCTGTCCACCGACTACGCGCGTGCGGCCAAGGGCGGCACCGGCGCGGCCAAGTGCGGCGGCAACTACGCCTCTTCGCTGCTGCCGCAGCAGGAAGCCCAGGCCCAGGGTTGTTCGCAGGTGTTGTTCCTGGATCCGGTGGAAGGCAAGTACCTGGAAGAACTGGGCGGCATGAATGTCTTCCTGGTCTACAAGGATGGCACCGTGGTGACCCCGGAACTGTCCGGCAGCATCCTGGAAGGCGTGACCCGCTCGAGCATCCTGCAATTGGCGCATGATCGCGGCCACAAGGTGGAAGAACGCAAGGTCTCCATCGATGAGTGGAAGCAAGGCGTGACCAGTGGCGAGATTGCGGAAATCTTCGCCTGCGGTACGGCGGCGGTGATCACCCCGATCGGCCAGCTCAAGGGCAAGGACTTCGCCGTGGGCAACCCGGATGCACCGGCGGGCGAGCTGACCATGTCCATCCGCAAGGAACTGACCGACATCCAGTACGGCCGCGTGCCGGATCGGCACGGTTGGCTGGTCAAGCTGCACGACTGAGCCGCTGGCGGCACCAACAAAAAAAGCCGGGCATTGCCCGGCTTTTTTCTTTTGCTTGTCCCCTCTCCCGCTCGCGGGAGAGGGCCGGGGTGAGGGCCTTGCCGGTGCAGCGCGCGCTGTCAGATTGCTTCGAAGCGATTGGCCGCCACGTTCTTGCGCACATGCGCCGGATCCCAGATCCGTCCGTTCATGGCGATGTAGACACCCGCTGGCAGCGACTGCACCGCGCCTACCGCACAGCCGATGTTGAACTCCGCATCCGAGCCGCGGAAGCGCGCGGGATTCAATGCGCCAGTCAACACGATGGTCTTGTCTTCCAGGCCCGAAAGCACCTTGGCCGTCTCGACCATGCTGTCGGTGCCGTGGGTAATCAGCACATGCCTGGCTGGCTGCGCGGCGATGGCCGCACGCACCAGTTCGCGATCCGCGTCGGTGATGTGCAGCGAATCCTTGCGGATGATCGGAATGACGCTGAAACGGAAAGCCACGCCCAGTTCCTGCAGGATGCGGCCGATCTGCGGCTCGCCGACCTGGAAATCGGACTTGTCGTCAAAGTAGATCTTGTCGATCGTGCCGCCCGTGGTGACGATCAGCAGCTCTTCCATTTCGGTGCTCCTACGCAGGTGCGGCAATTATCGCTGCTCGTAGGGTGAAGGTGCACGCATGCCTGCCGGCGGCCGCGGCCGGGCCCGCACGGATTACGCCCGTTTGCGGCCAAAGCGCGCGCTCAGGCCCGGCCAGCTGGCCGTCAGCACGATGACCAGCGACAACACGATCTCCAGCCAGGCAAACAGGGCTTCGGCCGGGCGGCTGTAAGCCACCATCACCCCATGGGCAAACCAGAACAGGCCCAACACACCGGCCCAGAAGCCCGCTTGCCGGCGCTTGAGCAGCACCCCGATCAGACAGAGCAGGGGCGGCACGGTGAACACCAGCTGGGAGGCGATCAGGTGCTTGTCGGCGCGGAACCAGACAGCGAACACAACGGTGAGCAGGGCAAGCGAGGTGCTCAAGGCCAGGCGCGAGGAGGGCAGGGGGATCATCGGTTTTTCTCGAGGCGGCGGGTGATGTCCGCGATGCGCCGGCCGAGCGCGCGTGCCAGTGCCGCCTCGTCATCGGTCGGCTGCGGATCATCGCTGACGCCAGCGACATGGCTGGCGCCGTAGGGCGTGCCGCCGCTGCGGGTGCTGCTGAGCAGGGTTTCGGTAAACGGGATGCCGACGATCACGCAGCCGTGGTGCAGCAGCGGCAACTGCATGGACAGCAAGGTCGATTCCTGCCCGCCGTGTTGCGTGGCCGTGGAGGTGAATACGGCGGCCGGTTTATCGACCAGCGTACCGCTGGCCCATTCGGCGCCCAGGCCGTCGATGAAATGCTTGAGCGGCGCGGCCATGTTGCCGAAGCGCGTTGGGCTGCCGAGGACGAGGCCCGCGCATTCGGCCAGGTCACGTGCTTCCACATAGGGCGCGCCGTCTTCGGGCACCGGTGGCGCTGCCTGCTGGGTGACAGCCGCGACCGGCGGCACGGTGCGCAAGCGTGCGCTCATGCCATCCACTTCGCCGATGCCACGCGCAATCTGCCGCGCCAGCCGGGCCACGGAACCGCCGCGGCTGTAATAGAGCACCAGGATCTCGGCCATGCGTCGTTCCAGCGTGAAAGGTCGCTAGTATCCCCTGCGGCGGCTGCGGATGTCGCCTTCCGGGCGCATCGGTTACCCTTCGGCGCATGGAGCCGCTGGATTCCTTGAATCGATGGACCGACCGCCTGCGCGACCGCGCGCGCGCGGGCACCTTCGCGCGCTTCCTGGCGCTGCGCTTCCTCGACGACCGCCTGTTCCAGGCGGCCGGTTCGCTGGCCTATACGACCTTGTTTGCACTGGTACCGCTGGCGATGGTCGTGTTTGGCGTGCTGTCGGCGTTCCCGGTCTTCGAGCGCTGGAGCGATCAACTCAGCGACTACATCTTCTCCAACTTCGTGCCCAGCGCCGCGCGTTCGGCGCAGATCTACATCAAGCAGTTTTCCGCCAGCGCCGGCCAACTGACCGCGGTGGGTGTGATCATCCTGGTGATCTCGCTGCTGATCACCCTCAACAGCATCGAAGCCACCTTCAACCGGATCTGGCGCGTGGCCTCGTCCCGACCCAAGTTCGGCCGCTTCCTGGTGTACTGGACGGTGCTGACCTTGGGCGCGCTGGTGGCGGCCGCTTCGCTGGCGATGTCGGCGCGCTTTTTCGAGATGTCGTTGTTCGCCACCCAGGAAGGCCGGTTGCTGCGGACGGTCCTGCTGACCCTGACGCCCCTGCTGATCGAGTTTGCCGCGATCACCATGATCTACCGGGTGGTGCCGCACCGGACCATCAAGCTCCGCTACGCCGTGGCCGGCGCCCTGCTGGCCACCGTGCTGCTGGAAATCGTCAAGTGGGGCCTGGGCCTTTATCTGGGCAGCTTCAACACCTACACGAAGATCTACAGCACCTTCGCCGCGGTGCCGATCCTGCTGATGTGGATTTACCTGTGCTGGGTGGCGATCCTGATGGGGGCGTCGCTGGCCTCGTCGATGGCGGCGTTCCGCTACCAGCCAATCGCCTTCCGCTTGCCGATGGGATACGAGATTTACGGCCTGTTGCGCATGCTGGGTCGCTTCAACGAGGCGCGCCGGGCGGGGCGCGGCCTGCACAGTGATCAGATCCTGGCGATGGAACCGATGCTGACCGATTCGCTGATCCAGCAGATGCTCGGCCAGCTGTGCGACATCAACGTGCTGCGCCGCGCCGAGGATGGCGAGTGGTTGCTGGCGCGCGATCTGGATGACATGACCATGGCCGAGCTGTACGAAGCCTGCCAATTGCGCGTGCCGATCGCCGAAGCGCATCTGCCGTTCCATGACGATTCGCTGGGCATGGCGGCGCGCAACACCCTGGATGACCTGCGCGTGCCGCTGCGTGAGCTGCTCAAGCGCAAGGTCAGTGATATCTATGTCGAATCCTCTTCGGAGTCGCGATGAAAGCAGCAACAAGCGTCTGTCTGGTCTTCCTGGTGCTGGCCCTGGCGGCTTGCAAACCTGCCGCCCCCGAGGCCACGCCGTCCAAGCTGCCTGCCACCACCCAGGCCAAACCCGAGCCCGCCGCCGATGGCAACGAAACCGGCGTGCAGATCCGCGAGAAGACCGCAGACCAGCCGGCCTTGTCGGTGCCGACCGTGGCGGGCAAGACCTTTGATCTGGCCGAACATCGCGGTCAGTGGGTGGTGGTCAATTTCTGGGCGACCTGGTGCGGGCCCTGCCTGAAGGAAATGCCGGAGCTGTCGGCGCTCGACGCCATGCGCCAGGACGTGCAGGTCATCGGCCTGGCCTACGAGGACATCGAACTCGCCGACATGCAGGCGTTCCTGAAGGAGCACCCGGTGGTGTACCCCATCGCCATTGTTGATGTGATGGCGCCGCCCGCCGACTTCGCCACCCCGCGTGGCCTGCCGATGACCTATTTGATTGCGCCGGATGGCAAGGTGGCCAAGGAATTTGCGGGCCCGGTGACGGCGAGCATGATTGAAGAGCTGATCGCAGACAGCCGCGCCAAGGCCGCGGAACGGGGCTGATGGCGGCGGCGCGATTCCTGGTGCGGGGAAAGGTGCAGGGCGTGTTCTTCCGCGCCTCCACCCGGGATGCAGCCACGCGCTGGGGACTGGATGGGATTGCGCGCAATCTGGACGATGGCGGCGTGGAAGTGATTGCGGCGGGTGATGCCGCTGCATTGGAGCAGTTGGCCCGCTGGCTGCAACACGGCCCTCCGATGGCGCATGTCGAGTCAGTGCAGCAGTTCGAGTGGAACGAGCCCACAAGCCCGGGCTTCACCATCGCTTGAAAGAAAAACGGCGGCCTCCGGCCGCCGCTTTCATCGCATCAATTGAGGGCTTACTTGCCCTTGTCCTTGCCCTTTCCATTATTGCCATTGTTGCCCTTGGCCTTGCCTTGGCCGTGATCCGCATGGCCCTTGTTGCCTTGCGCAGAGGGCGACGTCTGCTTGCTTGGCTTGCCCGCGTTGCCGCCGCCCTTGCCTTTGCCCGGGCCGTGTTGTGACCAGTCCACATGCACGTTGCGGTCCACCGCCACCGGATAGCCCCAACGGTCATAGGTGCGCGAGAAGCCGTTCTTCAAATCGTGGAACTGTCGGGAACCCGGCTTGATGCCCATGCGCTTGGCCAGCGCGCCCCAACCCTGGCCGGGATTGCGCTCGTACTCGTGGACCACATTGATGCAGGGCACACCGAGGATATGGGCAATGGCGCAGGCGTAATAAATGTCACCCGCCGACCAGCGCCTGCCGAACAGATCGTTCACCAGCGAGCGCGGCGCGCCGTAATAGCCGGTCATCTCATCGATGAAGGGATCGCGATAGCGCGAGCCGTAATCGTTGATTTCCACGAGACGGGTGTCGACCCATGCATCGCCGGTGCGGAAGTTGTAACCGACCACCTGTGCCTGCGCGGCCGTGGCCAACACAGCGGAGATCAGCAGGAGGGAAAGTCGGGGACGTGCGAAGCGCTTGATGACAGACATGCCTGGGCTCCAGAGCCTGGGTGCGGTGAGTCTCGGCAGCATGCGGTGAACTGCTTATGAAATCCCGGACGCGGATCGCGTTGCCAACGCCTGCCGGTGCGAAAAGTGAAGCCGGCGCGAAGAATGCTAGGGGATGGGAAACTCCGGCAAGGGCTTGACCACCGTGTACTTCTCCTTGCGTGGCTTGCCCTTCAACGGTTTCAGCGTGAGCACGTCCAGCGGGACCTGCATATCCGGCAGGCGGTCCAGAAGATCCCGGATCAGCGTGAGCCGTCCTCGCCGCTGATCATTGAAATCCACCAAGGTCCACGGCGCAAAGTGGCTGTGAGTGGCTTTGAGCATGGCCTCGCGCGCGTCGGTGTAGTCGGCGTACATCTGTCGTGCCTGCAGATCAATGGGCGAGAGTTTCCAGCTCTTCAACGGCTCCTGTGCGCGTTCTGCAAAACGTTCTTCCTGTTGCGCCTGATCCACCGCCAGCCAATACTTGAACAGCAGGATGCCGTCGTCGATCAGCAACTGCTCGAATACCGGCGCCTGCTGCAGGAACCTGTCGTACTCGCTTTCACTGCAATAGCCCATGACCTTTTCCACGCCCGCGCGGTTGTACCAGCTGCGGTCGAACAGCACGATTTCCCCGGCCGCCGGCAACTGCGCGACGTAGCGCTGGAAATACCACTGCGTGGACTCGCGTTCGCTGGGCTTGGGCAGGGCGACCACCCGGCATTGGCGCGGATTGAGGTGTTCGGCGATGGCGTTGATCACGCCACCTTTGCCAGCGGTATCGCGGCCTTCCACCAGGATCACGATGCGCTTGCCATGATGGGACGCCCAGCGCGCCATTGCTGCCAACTCCAGTTGCAGCGGCTTGAGCAGTTCCTGGTAGGGCTTCTTCTTGAGCGGCTTCATGCACGGGTTCCGGTTTTGCGGGCTTTGCGTCGCTGGCCCGCCATGCTGCGCGCCACTTCCAGCAAGGCGCCCTGTTGGCGGGTATCGAGAGTGCGATAGGCGGCGAGCAGATCGTGTTCGCCCGCGGTACGGGCCGGATCCAGTTGGCTGGCCAGTTCGGTAAGCAAGGCGCCGGCGGGAATGCCGAAGGCGCGCGCCAGCGCTGCCAGTTGATCGCGACCCGGCAGCTTGTCACCGCTCATCCATGCCTTGACCGTCTGCGCGCCCGCGCGCGGGATTGCGGCGGCGATGTCGGAGGCGTTCAAGCCGCTGGCCTTGGCCAGCATCCGCAACGTGGCGTCGATCGACATGGAGGCTCCCGGGTCATTCCTTCAGGCGGGGACGCAACGTGGCCAGATTGCAGGGGCGGGTGCGTGCGTCGAGCTGGGTGACGATGATCCGTTCCCAGGCGGTGCGGCAGGCCGAGGTGGAACCCGGCACGCAGAACACGAAGGTGGCGTTGGCCAGCCCCGCAAAGGCACGCGACTGCAGCGAAGACGTGCCGATGTCGTCGTAGCTGATGCTGCGGAACAGTTCGCCGAAGCCCGGCATCTGCTTGTCCAGCAGCGGCGCGACCGCTTCGGGCGTCGAATCGCGACCGGTGAAGCCGGTGCCGCCAGTGATCAGGATGCCGTCGACCGCGGGATCGGCGATCCACTTCGAGATCACCGCGCGCTGCTGGTAGATGTCATCCGGCAGCAGCACCCGCTCGAGAATGCGGTGGCCGGCCGTTTCGGCGGCGCCGCAGAGATAGTCGCCGGAGCTGTCGGTGGCCAGGGTGCGGCTGTCGGAGACCGTCAGCACGCACAGCGAAAGGGGAATCAGTTGGTCAAGTGCGCTCATGGCCGAAGCCTAGCACCCGACATGCGGACTACGCCTTCTCAGGCGTCATGCCGGGTCCAGGCGCAGGCGGAAGCGCATCGTGCTGTCGTAGACCTCCCAGCCCAGGTGCCGGTACAGCGCCTGTGCTGATCGGTTGTCGTGGTCGGTTTCCAGTTCCAGCCGTGCCGCGCCCGTGGCCCGGCCGAAGTCGGCGGCGGCGCCCAGCAGCGCCCGGGCCACGCCTTGCCGGCGCGCTTCGGGCAGCACATACAGGTCGTTGAGGATCCACGCACGTGCGGCGCCGACCGAGGAAAAGCTGGGAAACAGCTGGGTGAAGCCGAGTACCTGGCCTTGATTTTCGGCGATGAAGATCACCGATTCCTCCGCACTCAGCCGCGCCTGGATGAAGTCATGCGCCTTGGCCGGGTCCGGCGCCTGCTCGTAGAACTGCCGGTAGCGATCGAACAAGGGAGCGATGGCATCCACATCCGTTACGGTCGCGCGTCGCAGTTGCATGCTCAGTTCTCCGTCAGGCGGGCCAGTTCGTCGGCCTGGTACTCGCGGGTCAGGCGTTCGACCAACGGGTCCAGATCGCCTTCGATGATGTTGGGCAAATCGTACAGGGTCAGGCCTTCCACCCGGTGATCGGTGATGCGGCCCTGGGGGAAGTTGTAGGTGCGGATGCGCTGGCTGCGATCGCCACTGCCCACTTGTAGCCGGCGCGACTCCGCCTGGGCCGCCTGCTGCTTGCTGCGTTCGCTGTCCAGCAGCTGCGCCTTCAAGCGCTTCATTGCCTTGTCGCGGTTGGCGTGCTGGCTGCGCTCGGTCTGGCATTCCACCACCACGCCGCTGGGCAGGTGGGTGATGCGGATGGCCGACTCGGTCTTGTTGACGTGCTGGCCGCCGGCGCCCGAGGAGCGGAAGGTGTCGACCTTCAGGTCGGCCGGATTGATCACGACATCGTCGACTTCCTCCACGTCGGCGATGATCGCCACGGTGGCGGCGGACGTGTGGATGCGGCCTTGCGACTCGGTGGCCGGCACGCGCTGCACGCGATGGGTGCCCGACTCGAACTTCAGCCGCGAGAACGCGCCCTTGCCGCTGACCTTGGCCACGATTTCCTTGTAGCCGCCATGCTCGCCGGGATTGTCGGACTCCACTTCCACCCGCCAGCCCATGCGCTCGGCGTAGCGCGCATACATGCGGAACAGATCGCCGGCGAAGATCGCCGCTTCATCGCCGCCGGTGCCGGCGCGCACTTCGAGGAACAGGTTGCCATCGTCGCGCTGGTCGCGCGGCACCAACAGCAGGGCCATGTCGTCTTCGAGCTGCGCCAGCCGCGCTTGCGCGGCAGTGATTTCCTCTTCGGCCAGATCGCCCAGGTCCGGATCGCCGCGCATGGCCTGCGCCGAGGCCAGATCACCCTTGGCGCGCGCCTCGTCGGCCAGCGCCGTGGCAATCGGCTCCAGTTGCGAGAACTCGCGCGACAGATTGCGGAAGCGGGTGTTGTCGGCGACCACGTCCGGTTCGGCCAGCAGGCGTTCCAGTTCTTCGCGGCGTTCGGCCAGCGCTTCGAGTTTACGGCGCAGCGTCGGCGTCATCGTCGGGCTTGGAATGGGAGTAGGGCGCCTTGTCGGGGAACAGGCGTTCGGCCGCGCGCGCCAGTTCACCATCACCACGCAGCGCGGCTTCGCGCAGGGCGGCGGTGGGCGGATGCAGCAGGCGGTTGGTCAAGGAATGGGCCAGGAATTCCAGCACTTCATCGGCATCACGGCCATTGGCCAGTTGCTGCCGCGCCTTGCCCAGGATGTCCTCGCGTGCGGCATCGCCATGCGCGCGCAGGCGCTTGAGCGGTTCCTGGCGACCACTGGCCTGCAGCGATTCGACAAAGCGCGCCACCTGCAGATCGATGATCGCTTCGGCGGCATCGGCGGCCTCGCGGCGGCTGCGGCGGTTGTCTTCGACCGCACGCTCCAGATCGTCGACGGTATAGAGGTAGGCGTCCTTCAGGTCGCCGACATCGGCGGCGATATCGCGCGGCACCGCCAGATCGAACAACAGCATCGGCTTGTGCTTGCGGCGCAGCAGGGCCTGTTCCACCTGCGTGCGCAGGAGGATCGGCTCGCGCGCGGCGGTGGCTGAAAACACCACGTCGGCTTCAGCCAGATGGCGCTCAAGCTCGCTCAACGGCAGGGCATAGCCGCCGTGCCGGCTCGCCAGTTCCTGCGCGTGAGCCAAGGTGCGGTTGGCGATCAGCAGACGACGGACCCGGCCTTCGCTCAGGTGCTTGGCGGCCAGTTCGATGGTCTCGCCCGCGCCGACCAGCATCACGGTGGAGTCGCTCAGGCGGGTAAAGCTTTCCTGCGCCAGGCGCACCGCGGTGGAGGCGACCGAGACCGGGTTGGCGCCCACGCGGGTGTCGGTACGCGCGCGCTTGGCCACGGCAAAGGTCTGCTGGAACAACTTGTCCAGGCGATTGCCCAGCGCGCCGTGCTCACGCGCGCTGACCCAGGCGTCCTTGACCTGGCCCAGAATCTGCGGCTCGCCCAGCACCATCGAGTCCAGGCCGGTCGCGACGCGGAAAAGATGGCGCACGGCTTCGGCATCGTGGTGCCGGTACAGATAGGCGTCCAGACCATCGGCGTGGGTGGCCAGCCAATCCGCCAGGGCCTGGCCATCGGAGGTGATGGCGTACAGCTCGGTGCGGTTGCAGGTGGACAGCAGCGCGGCTTCTTCCACCTGCGGCAAGGCGCGCAGCGAGGCCAGCGCCGACGGCAACGCGCTGCCGTCGAACGCCACGCGTTCGCGCAGTTCGACTGGCGCAGTCTGGTGATTAAGTCCGAGAACCCACAACGTCATTGTTCAGGTGCTTGCGATAAGCTGCTGGCTGTTCAGGACCACCATTTTACGGCCCACGTGAGCCTCATGCCCGCAATGATGCGTATCAGCCTGGCGATTCCACTCCTGCTGGTGCTCGCCCTGCCTGCGCAGGCCGCCCGCAAACCGGCGCCCGTGCGTGAAGAACCCCTGGGTGCGGTGATGGCCGGTGAGTTCGCCCTGCAGTCCGGGCAACTGTCCGAAGCCTCGCGCTGGTACCTGCAAGCCGCGCGGGCCAGCGAGGACGCCGGTCTGGCCGAGCGGGCCACCCGCATCGCCCTGCTGTCCAATGATGATGCCGGCGCCGCCGAAGCGCTCAAGCTCTGGCGCGCCCGCGCGCCCAAGTCGCTGGCCATGCGCAGCGCCGAGGCCACCCTGGCGATTCGCCGCAACAACGCCCGCGCTGCGCGGCGCGAGCTGTCGGCGTTGATGGCCGACCCGGATGAAATGGGCTGGCGCTACGCACTGACCGCACTGGGCAGTGGCGGGCGCGACCCGGACCTGTCCGCGAAGCTGCTGGGCGAGTTGGTCGATGACGGCGCCATCCCGGCCCAGCTGCAAGCCTGGCTGGCCTTTGCCGGGCTGGCCCAGCAACTGGATCAGCCGGACCTGTCCCAGCGAATCGTCGGCCTGGTGGTGACGCGTTTTCCGCAGGAGCCGCGGGTGGCCTTGCTGCATGCTTCGCAATTACGTCGTTCCGGTGACGAGGCAGGTGCTCGCGAGGTTCTGGACGGGCTGCATGAGGCGGCCGCGAACACGCCGGAACTGAGACTGGCCACGGCAGCCGAATACGAGGCCCTGGGCGACAGCCAGGCCGCGGCGGGCATGCTGGCCGAAGGACCGCAAGATGATCAGACCTACGCGCTGCGCGCCTCGCTGCTGGCCAAAGCCGACGATGATCGTGCATTGACTGCCTTGTACGACGAGCTGCGCAAGGAAGACGCCGATCCCGAACCCGAGCGCCGGCTGCTGCTGGGCCAGATGGCCGAGTTCCTCAAGCGGCCGCAGCAAGCGCTCGACTGGTATCGCAGCGTGGCCAGCGGCAATGCGCGCTCCGAAGCGCGCCTGCGCTCGGCCAATACGTTGTTCGAACTGGATCGCCAGGCCGAGGCCCTGGCCGAGCTCAAGTCACTGCAGGGCGACGCCGCCGCCGACGATGAGGCGCGCATCAACGCTTATCTGCTGGAAGCCGAACTGCGCCGCAAGGCGGGCAACGATGCGGCCGAGCTGGAAGTTTTCGCACGCGGCCTTGCGGCTTACCCGGACGATGTCGAAATCCTGTATTCGCGCGGCCTGGCCTGGGAGCGGCGGGATCGCATCGATCGCGCCGAGGCCGATTTCCGCAAGATTCTGGTGATAGACCCGGAGAACACCGCCACCCTCAATGCGCTGGGCTACACCCTGGCCGACCGCACGCAGCGCTTCCAGGAAGCGCTGCAATTGATCGATCGTGCACGCACGGCCGACCCGGAAAACGCAGCCATCATCGACAGCTACGGCTGGGTGCTTTACCGCATCGGTCGGCTGCCCGAGGCGCTGATCGAACTGCGCCGCGCCTACGCTCTGCAGAAGGATCCGGAAATTGCGGCACATGTGGGCGAAGTGCTGTGGGTCATGGGCCAGAAGGACGAAGCGCGCCGCTATTTCGAAGAGGCACGCAAGCTCGATCCCGAAAACCGCTCGCTGCAGCGGGCGCTGGAGAAGACCGGAGCATGATGACGACACCTCGCGGCCTGCTGCTGGCCGCCTGTTCACTGCTGCTGACTGCGTGCGCCAGTCGCGGTCCGACCTTGCCACCGACCGCGGTGCTGCAGGACCCCGCAGCCCTGGCGGCCGCGCAGGCGGCCCAGGCCACGCGCGAGGCATGGTTGCAGGGACACGCTAGCTGGGGCTTCGAGGCGAGGGTCGCGGTGAGCCAGGCCGGCAAGGGCGGCAGTGGCCGACTGGACTGGCAGCAGCAGGCAGGACGCTACACCGCCCAACTCAGCGCCCCGGTTACCCGCCAAAGCTGGCGCCTCAGCGCCGACGGCGATGGCGCGCTGCTGGAAGGTCTGGCAGGTGGCCCACGCCAGGGCGGCGACGCCGATCTTCTTCTGCGTGAAGCCACCGGCTGGGACATCCCGGTCCAGACCCTCTCCGACTGGGCTCGCGGAATTGCAGCCGCGGGCCGGGCCGAGTTCGCCACTAATGGGCAGTTGCAGACGCTGGAGCAGGCAGGCTGGCAGATCCGCTATGGCGAATGGCAGGCCGGGCAGGGCGATACGCCGACAATGCCACGCAGAATCGAGGCGCAGCGGGGCGAGTCCAAGGTGCGCCTGATCGTCGATCACTGGCAGTTCGACGGTCCATGAGCCGGTTTCCCCGCGAAGACGGCTGGTCGGACTGGCCCGCCCCAGCCAAGCTCAACCTGTTCCTGCACATCACCGGCCGGCGCCCTGACGGCTATCACCAGCTGCAATCGGTCTTCCGGATACTTGAATGGGGAGACACGGTGTACCTGCGGCCCAGAGCGGACGGCCGAATCAGCCGCGCAGGCGAGACAGTTGCGGGCCTGGCTGAAGCCGACGACCTGATGGTTCGTGCCGCCAATATGCTTCGAACAGCCACCAAGTGCGTTCAAGGTGTCGATATTGGCATTGAAAAGCGCATTCCGGCCGGCGGTGGATTTGGCGGAGGTTCCTCGGACGCCGCCACCGTCTTGCGGGTGCTTGACCGGCTCTGGGGCACCCACCTGGGTGTAGAGCGTCTGGCTGAGCTGGGACTGGCGCTTGGCGCAGATGTCCCAGTCTTTGTGCGTGGTGAGAATGCATGGGCCGAGGGGATAGGCGAGCAACTGAGCCCGCTGTCACTGGCTCCCGCCTGGTATCTGCTGGTCGACCCGGGGGTTCACGTGCCCACCTCGGTGTTGTTCGCTAGCCCGGATTTGACGCGAAACGCTGCGCCCGCGAAAATATCGGACTTCGTTTCGGGACATGTGTCCGGCAACGTGTTCGAGCCGGTGTTGCGCCGTCGCGAACCGGCCATCCAGGCCGCGTTCGATCGACTGGCCAGCGTCGGCACGCCACGTCTGACGGGATCCGGCAGCGGTTGTTTCGTCGAGTTCGCCCAGCGCGACCTGGCGGAAGCGGCGCTGCGGGAAATGACGGGCCTGCGAGCTTGGCTGTCTGCGGGTGCGGCGCGTTCGCCGTTGCTGCAGGCACTCGAAGCGGAAAACCAATCGTAGGGGCGTCGCCAAGTGGTTAAGGCACCGGGTTTTGATCCCGGCATTCGCAGGTTCGAATCCTGCCGCCCCTGCCAAAAGCAGCAAACGGAGTTGTCGCCCGCGTGCGGGCCGTAAAGCGTCAGCAGATTTTCGCCACACGTTCCTTCCTTCCCGCGCGCATCCGGCGCCAACTCCAGCGAAGCCATCACCGCCATGCAAGACGAACGTCACCTGCTTGTGTTTTCCGGCAACGCCAACAAGGCGCTGGCCGACAGCATCTGCCGCGAACTGGGTGTTCGCCCGGGCAAGGCCCTGGTGTCCACGTTCTCCGACGGCGAAGTGCAGGTGGAGATCGAGGAAAACGTCCGCCGCCAGGAAGTGTTCGTGGTCCAGCCGACCTGCGCACCGGCGGCGGAAAACCTGATGGAGCTGCTGGTGCTGATCGACGCGCTCAAGCGCGCATCGGCGGCCAGCGTCACCGCGGTGGTGCCGTACTTCGGCTACTCGCGCCAGGATCGCCGCTTGCGTTCCTCGCGCGTGCCGATCACCGCCAAGGTGGCCGCGAAGATGTTCAGCGCGGTGGGTACTGATCGCGTGTTGACGGTGGACCTGCACGCCGACCAGATCCAGGGCTTTTTCGATATCCCGGTCGACAACGTGTACGCCTCGCCGCTGCTGCTCGCCGACATCTGGCGCGCCTACGGCACCGACAACCTGATCGTGGTGTCGCCGGACGTGGGCGGCGTGGTCCGCGCCCGCGCGGTGGCCAAGCGCCTGGATGACGCCGACCTGGCGATCATCGACAAGCGCCGCCCGCGCGCCAACGTCGCCACGGTGATGAACATCATCGGCGACGTGGACGGCAAGGACTGCGTGTTGGTCGATGACATCGTCGACACCGCCGGCACGCTGTGCGCCGCGGCCGCTGCGCTCAAGGCGCGCGGCGCCAAGAAGGTGGCGGCGTACTGCACCCACGCCGTGCTCTCGGGCCCGGCGGTGGACAATTTGAACAAGTCGGTGCTGGACGAACTGGTCGTCACCGACACCATCCCGCTTTCGCCGGAAGCGAAAGCCTGCAGCCGTATCCGCCAGCTCAGCGTGGCGGAACTGCTGGCGGAAACGGTTCGCCGCATCGCCTTTGGCGAATCGGTGAGCTCGCTGTACGTGGATTGACCCCCATCCGGCTCTTCTGGTCGCGGAAGAGTCTCCAACGCCGCCGCGAGGTGGCATCTTCAACCTAGGTAGTAAAGAAAAATGGCTAACACGCACGAAATCAAAGTGGAGCGCCGCGAAGTCGAAGGTAAGGGTGCGAGCCGCCGCCTTCGTACCGCCGGTAGCATCCCCGCCATCGTTTACGGTGGTGACCTGACCCCGGTCGCAATCCAGTTGAACCACAACGAGATCTGGCTCGCCAGCCAGAACGACTGGTTCTACTCCTCGATCCTGGACCTGAGCCTCAACGGCGACATCCAGAAGGTGCTGCTGCGTGACATGCAGCGCCATCCGTTCAAGCAGCTGATCATGCACCTGGACTTCCAGCGCGTGAACGAGAACGAGAAGCTGCGCACCGCCGTGCCGCTGCACTTCATCAACCAGGACACCTCGCCTGCCGGCAAGTCGGCCGACGTCGTCGTGACCCACGAGTTGAACGAAGTCGTGGTCGAGTGCTTGCCGAAGGATCTGCCGGAGTCGATCGAAATCGATCTGTCCAACCTGGCCGTGGGCGGCATCGTCCACCTGTCGGAAATCAAGCTGCCGGCCGGCGTTGAACTGCCGGAACTGAAGCTGGGCAAGGAACACGACGTTGCCGTCGTGATCGCCAAGCACGGCAAGGAAGAGGCCGAAGCCGAAGCACCGGCGTCCGCCGAAGTGCCGGCCGCCAAGGTCGCCAAGAAGGACGAGAAGTAATATCCCGCACGGTGCGCCTGCCCAGGCAGGCGCACCGGCGTGATGTACTGCCATGGCAGGCCTTCGACTCATCGTCGGACTGGGCAATCCCGGTGCCGAGCACGCCAGAACCCGGCACAACGCCGGGTTCCGTTTTGTCGACACCCTGGCGGATCGCCTGGGTGAACGCTGGGGCCTGGAAAGCAAGCTGTTCGGTGAAACCACCAAGGTGGTGATCGCTGGCCAGCCGGTCTGGTTGCTCAAACCGGCCACGTACATGAACCTGAGTGGCAAGTCGGTGATGGCGGCGCTGCGTTACTGGAAGATTGCGCCGGAAGAGGCACTGTTGGCGCACGACGAACTGGATCTGGCCACGGGTACGGCCCGGCTCAAGTTCGATGGCGGACACGGCGGACAGAATGGCCTGCGCGACACCATGCAGTTGCTGGGCCATGGCAAGTTCCATCGCCTGCGTATCGGCATTGGACATCCGGGTCACAAGGACAAGGTCACTCCCTGGGTGCTGGGCAAACCGGGCAAGGACGATGAAATCCTGATTGGACGCGCCATCGATGACGCCATCGATGTGCTGCCGATAGCGGTAGCTGGCGATTTCAACGAGGCAATGAAGCGTTTGCATACGCCCAAATAAGCGCACGCAAGCGGTTCTGACACTAGCCAAGAGTCAAGAGCAAAGCGCGGCCACGCGGCCTTTCTTTGCTCTTTACCCTTCACAAGACGGCTCCCCACATGGGCATCAAATGCGGCATCGTCGGCCTGCCTAACGTCGGCAAGTCGACCCTGTTCAACGCGCTGACCAAGGCGGGCATCGCCGCGGCCAACTTCCCGTTCTGCACCATCGAGCCTAACGTGGGCGTCGTGCCGGTGCCGGACCCGCGTCTGAATCAGCTGTCGGACATCGTCAAGCCGCAAAAGGTTATTCCCACCGCGGTCGAGTTTGTCGACATTGCCGGCCTGGTGGCCGGCGCTGCCAGTGGCGAAGGCCTGGGCAACAAGTTCCTGGCGCATATCCGCGAAGTCGATGCGATCACCCACGTGGTCCGCTGCTTCGAGCACGGCGACATCATCCACGTGGCCGGTAAGGTCGATCCGCTGGAAGACATCGACACCATTGATACCGAATTGGCCCTGGCGGATCTGGACAGTGTCGAAAAGGCGCTGAATCGCGCCGAGCGCTCGGCCAAGGCCGGCGAGAAAGACGCCATTGCACGCAAGCCGGTGCTGCAGAAGCTGCACGCAGGACTGAGCGACGGCCGCCCGGGCCGCGCCCTGGGACTGGACGAAGAAGAGCGCGCACTGGTGCGCGACATGTTCCTGCTGACCCTCAAGCCGGTGATGTACGTGGCCAACGTCCTGGAGGACGGCTTCGAGAACAATCCGCACCTGGATGCCGTGCGCGCGCGCGCCAAGGCCGAGGGCGCCGAGGTGGTGCCGGTATCGGCGGCCATCGAGGAAGAGCTGTCGCAGCTGGACGATGCGGATCGCGACACCTTCCTGGCCGATCTGGGCCTGGACGAACCGGGCCTCAACCGCGTCATCCGCGCGGCCTATCGCCTGCTCGGGCTGCAGACCTACTTCACCGCCGGGGTCAAGGAAGTACGCGCCTGGACCGTCAAGGCCGGCTCGACCGCGCCCCAGGCGGCTGCGGTCATCCATACGGATTTCGAGAAGGGCTTCATCCGCGCCGAGACGATCGCATTCGACGATTTCATCAAGTACAAGGGCGAAGCGGGTGCGCGGGATGCCGGTCGCCTGCGCCTGGAAGGCAAGGAATACCGGGTGCAGGAAGGTGATGTGCTGCATTTCCGCTTCAACGTGTAAGAAAATCGAATTTCCGCGTTGACAGCTGCCCGGGTTCACGCCAAAATCTCGGGCTGTTTCACCCCGGTCTGATTTGGCCCTTGCGGTCTGGTCTTACGGGTGGCTCCGGAGGGATACCCAAGCGGCCAACGGGGGCAGACTGTAAATCTGCTGGCTTACGCCTTCGGTGGTTCGAATCCACCTCCCTCCACCAAAATTCGAGTTGTTTTGTGTTGTAGTGGTCTCCCGGCGCGGGAGTAGTTCAACGGTAGAACCTCAGCCTTCCAAGCTGATGGTGCGGGTTCGATTCCCGTCTCCCGCTCCAATGAACGCCCCGGCGCGGATCTGCAAGTAACAAAGCGACACCCAGTTTCAAGCTCACGTAGCTCAGTCGGTAGAGCACCTCCTTGGTAAGGAGGAGGTCGATGGTTCGATTCCATTCGTGAGCACCACCTTTCCAATCCATTCAACGATCTACTCGAGAAGAAGCAGCCATGGCAAAGGGTAAATTCGAACGCACCAAGCCGCACGTCAATGTGGGCACGATTGGTCACGTTGACCACGGCAAGACGACGCTGACCGCGGCGCTGACGAAGGTGGGTGCCGAGCGCTTTGGTGGCGAGTTCAAGGCGTACGACGCGATTGACGCGGCGCCGGAAGAGAAGGCGCGCGGCATCACGATTTCGACGGCGCACGTGGAGTACGAAAGCCCGACGCGTCACTACGCGCACGTGGACTGCCCGGGTCACGCCGACTACGTGAAGAACATGATTACCGGTGCAGCGCAGATGGACGGTGCGATTCTGGTGTGCTCGGCCGCTGACGGCCCGATGCCGCAGACGCGCGAACACATCCTGCTGTCGCGCCAGGTGGGCGTGCCGTACATCGTGGTCTTCCTGAACAAGGCGGACATGGTGGACGACGCCGAGCTGCTGGAACTGGTGGAAATGGAAGTTCGCGAGCTGCTGAGCAAGTACGACTTCCCGGGCGATGACACCCCCATCATCCACGGTTCGGCGCGTCTGGCGCTGGAAGGTGACCAGTCCGAGATTGGCGTGCCGGCGATTCTGAAGCTGGTCGAAGCGCTGGACTCGTTCATTCCGGAACCGCAGCGTGACGTGGACAAGCCGTTCCTGATGCCGGTGGAAGACGTGTTCTCGATTTCGGGCCGCGGCACCGTGGTGACCGGTCGTATCGAGCGCGGCGTCATCAAGGTGGGCGAAGAAATCGAGATTGTCGGTATCCGTCCGACCCAGAAGACGACGGTGACGGGCGTGGAAATGTTCCGCAAGCTGCTGGACCAGGGCCAGGCGGGCGACAACGCCGGTCTGCTGCTGCGCGGCACCAAGCGTGACGACGTGGAGCGCGGCCAGGTGCTGTGCAAGCCGGGTTCCATCACCCCGCACACCGAGTTCGAAGCCGAGGTGTACGTGCTATCGAAGGACGAGGGCGGCCGTCACACGCCGTTCTTCAAGGGCTACCGTCCGCAGTTCTACTTCCGTACCACCGACATCACCGGTGCGGTGACCCTGCCGGAAGGCGTGGAAATGGTGATGCCGGGCGACAACATCAAGATGGTGGTGGCGCTCATCAACCCGGTGGCGATGGACGAAGGCCTGCGCTTCGCCATCCGCGAAGGTGGCCGCACCGTCGGCGCCGGCGTGGTTGCCAAGATCATCAAGTAATGTATTGACGGGCGCGCGCAAGCGCGCCCGGCTGCAGGCGGGCCGGAACCTCGGTCCGCCTTCGCCGTCTAAAAGGACGGCAAACAAATCGATACGCCAGTAGCTCAATTGGCAGAGCAGCGGTCTCCAAAACCGCAGGTTGGGGGTTCGAGTCCCTCCTGGCGTGCCATCTTGCGGAGTCATCCGCACAGGCGCCGGCCCGATTCGCGGGCCGCACTTGTTGATAAAGAGCGACTCTGACTTGAACAGCAAGGCCGAACAATCCAAGAACGCGATTAACCCCGCCGACATCCTCAAGTACGTGCTGGCGGCCGCCCTGGTCGTAGCCGGCCTGGTGGCGTGGTGGTGGTTCAACGGCCAATGGGCCACGCCGGTCCGCGCTTTGGCTGTCGTGGCGGGTCTGGTCCTGGGCAGCCTGCTGTTCATGGTCACCGCCAAGGGCCGCGATACCCGCGAGTTCCTGTCCGAATCCCGTTTCGAACTACGCAAGGTCGTCTGGCCCACCCGCCAGGAAGCTACCCGCATGACCTGGGTGGTCGTGGTCGTGGTGATCGTGCTGAGTCTGATCCTCGCTGGCTTCGATTTCCTCATCAAAGAGGCCATCGAGCTGTTCCTGAATTACGGTCGCTGAGGAGAACGTCGCAGTGAAGCGTTGGTACGTGGTCCATGCCTATTCTGGCTTCGAGAAATCCGTAGCGCAGGCATTGCGCGATCGCATCGTCCGCAATGGCATGGAAGAGCGCTTCGGCGACGTGCTGGTGCCGACTGAAGAAGTCATCGAAATGCGCTCAGGCCAGAAGCGCCGTTCCGAGCGCAAGTTCTTCCCCGGTTACGTGCTGGTCCAGATCGAAACCCATGACGAAGCCGGCATCCCGCGCATGGACAACGAAAGCTGGCACCTGGTGAAGGAAACCAGCAAGGTGCTGGGCTTCATTGGTGGCACCGCCGATCGGCCGCTGCCCATCCGCGACGAAGAAGCGGCCCAGATCCTGGATCGCGTACAGGAAGGCGTCGAGAAGCCGCGTCCGAAGGTGCTGTTCGAGCCGGGCGAAATGGTCCGCGTCACCGACGGCCCGTTCAATGACTTCAACGGCGTGGTCGAGGAAGTCAACTACGAAAAGAGCCGCCTGCGCGTGGCCGTGCTGATTTTCGGCCGGTCGACCCCGGTGGAGCTGGAGTTTGGCCAGGTCGAAAAGGCCTGAGCCGGCGGCCCTGCGGGGCCGCTAAAACCCTGATATACTGCGCGGCTCCCTAGCAGGGACCGCCAACGTAGCCGCCGCAAGGCGGCTCGTGTGCGTTCAGAAAACGCGAAGCCGGGACGCGTCATTCCCGGTCCGATGGGGAGCCTGAGGTCCAGGCGCTAGCACCCGGAGAGAGCTAAAATGGCAAAGAAAGTAGTTGGTTACATCAAGCTGCAGGTGAAGGCCGGTCAGGCCAACCCCTCGCCGCCGGTCGGTCCTGCGCTGGGTCAGCGCGGCCTGAACATCATGGAATTCTGCAAGGCGTTTAATGCCGCCACGCAGAAGCTGGAGCCGGGTCTGCCGATTCCGGTGGTGATCACCGCCTATTCCGACCGTACCTTCACCTTCATCACCAAGACGCCGCCGGCGTCGATCCTGCTGAAGAAGGCTGTCGGCATCCAGTCCGGCTCCAAGCGCCCGAACACCGAAAAGGTGGGCAAGGTCACCCGCAAGCAGCTCGAAGACATCGCCAAGGCGAAGGAACCCGATCTGACCGCGGCCGATCTGGACGCGGCAGTTCGCACGATCGCGGGTTCCGCCCGCTCCATGGGCCTGACGGTAGAGGGTTAAGAGATGGCACAGAACAAGCGACAGAAGGCCATCCTGGCCGCAGTGACCCCGGGCAAGGCCTACAACATTGACGAGGCTCTGAAGATCGTCAAGACCGCCACCAAGGCGAAGTTTGTCGAGTCCGTCGACGTGGCCGTGCGCCTGGGCGTGGACGCCAAGAAGTCGGATCAGCAGGTGCGCGGTTCGACCGTGCTGCCGGCCGGTACCGGCAAGTCGGTGCGCGTGGCGGTGTTCGCCCCCGCCGGTTCGAAGGCTGACGAAGCCGTCGCCGCGGGCGCCGAAGCCGTCGGTATGGACGATCTGGCCGAGAAGATGCTCGCCGGCGACATCAACTATGACGTCGTGATCGCCACCCCGGACGCGATGCGCGTTGTCGGCAAGCTGGGTACGGTGCTGGGCCCGCGCGGCCTGATGCCGAACCCGAAGGTCGGCACCGTTTCGCCGAACCCGGCCGAAGCCGTGAAGAATGCCAAGTCGGGTCAGGTGCGTTACCGCACGGACAAGGCCGGCATCATCCACTGCACCATCGGCAAGGCCAGCTTCGAAGACGAAGCACTGAAGTCGAATCTGCAGGCCCTGCTGGCCGACCTGGTCAAGGCCAAGCCGTCGACCGCCAAGGGTCAGTACCTGCAGAAGATCTCGGTCAGCTCGACCATGGGCCCGGGCGTGACCGTGGACCAGTCCTCGCTGAGCCTGAAGTAATCGCAGCATGCGTGAAGTGGAGTCGCTCCCGACAGGGCGGCTCCATCGCAACAAAGTTTGAGGGCAATCGTCGGGCCTTGGCCCGCGATAGCCGTCAAAGACCGCAGGTGTGGTCAGCGCGTAACGACGACGGGCAGGGATGCTCGAACTGGCAAGGACTCGCCGTCGTGGCTAGCGGGATCGCTTAATCCGGACCCGTAAGGGAACAAACCTGCGTAGATGGTGCTGCCTTCTGGAGTTATCTGGTCAAGACGCAAGTCGACCCAGGCAGAAAGGCCACCGCCGGGGCGTCAGCCCCCGGTGCCCAGGAAGGGCGCCGTCCTGGACCGCAAGTGGCAGGAGCCGCGAGCGGAATCAACAAGTGAGGAGTGTATGGCTCTCAATCTGTCCCAGAAGCAAGAAGTAGTCGCCGAACTGGCAGACGTCGCCGCCAAGGCGCACTCCCTGGTCGCCGCCGAATACGCAGGCACCTCGGTCACCCAAATGACCGCGATGCGCAAGAAGGCTCGCGAAACCGGCGTGTTCTTGAAAGTTGTCAAGAACACCCTGGCCTCGCGCGCCGTCGAAGGTACCGAATACGAGTGCGTCAAGGACAAGCTCGTCGGTCCGCTGCTGTATGCGTTTTCGACGGAAGAACCCGGCGCTGCCGGTCGTCTGATCAAGGAATTCGCCAAGTCCAACGACAAGCTGCAGGCCAAGGTCGTCTCCGTGGGTGGTCAGCTGTATCCGGCCACGCACGTCGAAGTCCTGGCTTCGCTGCCGACCCGTGATCAGGCCCTGGCCATGCTGGCCCGCGTTCTGGCTGAGCCCGCCACCATGTTCGCCCGCGCCGTCAAGGCAGTGGCCGATCAGCAGGGTGGTGGTGACGAAGTCGCCGCGGAAGCCGTTGCCGAAGCCTGAGTTCGACGTTTCTACGGTTCACTGAACCCTATCCCAGATAATTTCCAAAGGTAAACACAATGTCCCTTTCCAACGAACAGATCGTCGACGCCATTGCCGGCAAGACCCTGATGGAAGTGATGGAGCTGGTCAAGGCCATCGAAGAAAAGTTTGGCGTGTCCGCTGCCGCCCCGGTTGCCGCTGCCGGCCCGGCCGTCGCTGCTGCCCCGGTTGAAGAGCAGACCGAATTCACCGTCACCCTGAAGTCGGCTGGCGAGAAGAAGGTCGAAGTGATTAAGGCTGTCCGCGCCATCACCGGCCTGGGCCTGAAGGAAGCCAAGGACCTGGCAGAAGCCGGTGGCGTCCTGAAGGAAGCCGCTTCGAAGGAAGACGCCGAGAAGATGAAGAAGGACCTCGAGGCTGTCGGCGCCACCGTCGAAGTGAAGTAAGCAAAATCCGTCGCCAGGTTACATCGGCGGCAATCCGAGGCCGGGGGCGCAAGCCCCTGGCCTTCGGTCGTTGTTGAGTTCAGCGAGTTTGTAGTTGGAAGCAGCAGCAGAAGGCGTGCGGGTGCCGGCAATACCCGCGGCTTCCAACTGAAAATTCTCCCGTTCGAAAGAATGTTTCCCGGGGTCACGGACGCGTGGCCCCCGATGCCAAAGGCACTCCCATGACGACATATTCGTTCACCGAGAAGAAGCGCATCCGCAAGGACTTCGGTAAGCAGCGCTCGATCCTTGAAGTTCCCTTCCTGCTTGCCATCCAGGTCGACTCCTACCGCGAATTCCTGCAAGAGCACGTTGATCCCGCCAAGCGCGAGGACCGTGGCCTGCACGCTGCGTTGAAGTCGGTGTTCCCGATCTCCAGCTACAGCGGCAACGCGGCGCTGGAGTACGTGGGCTACAAGCTGGGCGATCCCGTGTTCGACGAGCGCGAGTGCCGCAACCGTGGCCTGAGCTACGGCGCACCGCTGCGCGTCACCGTGCGCTTGGTGATCTACGACCGCGAGTCGTCGACCAAGGCCATCAAGTACGTGAAGGAGCAGGAAGTCTACTTGGGCGAAATTCCGCTCATGACCGACAACGGCACCTTCATCGTCAACGGTACCGAGCGCGTCATCGTCTCGCAGCTGCACCGTTCGCCGGGCGTGTTCTTCGACCACGATCGTGGCAAGACCCACAGCTCGGGCAAGTTGCTGTACAGCGCCCGCATCATTCCTTACCGCGGCTCATGGCTGGACTTCGAGTTCGACCCCAAGGATGCGCTGTTCACCCGTATCGACCGTCGCCGCAAGTTGCCGGTGACGATCCTGCTGCGTGCGCTGGGCTACTCCAACGAGGAGATGCTCAACGAATTCTTCGACATCAACACCTTCCACATCCTGCCGGAAGGCGTGCAGCTGGAGCTGGTGGCCGAGCGCCTGCGCGGCGAAACGCTGAACTTCGATCTGGCCGATGGTGACAAGGTCATCGTCGAAGCCGGCCGCCGCATCACCGCGCGTCACGTCAAGCAGCTGGAACAGTCGGGCATCGCTGCCCTGGCCGTGCCGGACGAATACCTGGTGGGCCGCATCCTGTCGCACGACGTGATCGACGGCAACACCGGCGAACTGCTGGCCAACGCCAACGACGAAATCACCGAAGAGCAACTGGCCAAGTTCCGCAAGGCCGGCGTTGATGCGGTGGGCACGCTGTGGACCAACGATCTGGATCGCGGTCCGTACCTGTCCAACACGCTGCGCATCGATCCCAGCCGCACCCAGTTGGAGGCGCTGGTCGAGATCTACCGCATGATGCGTCCCGGCGAACCGCCGACCAAGGATGCCGCGCAGAACCTGTTCCACAACCTGTTCTTCACCTTCGAGCGCTACGACCTGTCCAATGTCGGCCGCATGAAGTTCAACCGTCGTGTCGGCCGCAAGGAAGTCACCGGCGAAGCCGTGTTGTACGACAAGAAGTACTTCGGTGCCCGCAACGACGAAGAGGCCAAGCGCCTGGTCGCCGAACTGGGCCAGACTTCGGACATCCTGGAAGTCATCAAGGTCCTGACCGAGATCCGCAATGGTCGCGGCACCGTCGACGACATCGATCACCTGGGCAACCGCCGTGTGCGTTCGGTCGGCGAAATGGCCGAGAACGTGTTCCGCGTGGGCCTGGTCCGCGTCGAGCGCGCGGTCAAGGAACGCCTGTCGATGGCCGAGTCCGAGGGCCTGACCCCGCAGGAACTGATCAACGCCAAGCCGGTGGCCGCCGCGATCAAGGAGTTCTTTGGCTCCTCGCAGCTGTCGCAGTTCATGGATCAGAACAACCCGCTGTCGGAAGTCACCCACAAACGCCGCGTTTCCGCGTTGGGCCCGGGCGGCCTGACCCGCGAACGAGCCGGCTTCGAAGTGCGCGACGTGCACCCGACCCACTACGGCCGCGTCTGCACCATCGAAACGCCGGAAGGCCCGAACATCGGCCTGATCAACTCGCTGGCCGTGTACGCCCGCACCAACAGCTATGGCTTCCTCGAGACGCCGTACCGCAAGGTCGTGGATGGCACGATCACCGACGAAATCGAATACCTGTCGGCGATTGAAGAGAACGAGTACGTCATCGCCCAGGCCAACGCCCTGCACGATGCCAAGAGCCGCCTGACCGAGCAGTTCGTGCCGTGCCGTCACCAAGGCGAATCGCTGCTCAAGCCGCCGGGCGAAGTGGACTACATGGACGTCTCGCCGATGCAGACCGTGTCGGTCGCCGCGGCGCTGGTGCCGTTCCTGGAACACGATGACGCCAACCGCGCACTGATGGGCGCCAACATGCAGCGCCAGGCCGTGCCGACGCTGCGTGCGCAGAAGCCGCTGGTGGGTACCGGTATCGAGCGCGCCGTGGCGCGTGACTCCGGTGTGACCGTCAACGCCCGTCGTGGTGGCTCGATCGTGCAGATCGACGCCGGCCGCATCGTGGTAAAGGTCAACGAAAGCGAAATCTCCGGTGAGCACGATGCCGGCGTGGACATCTACACGCTGATCAAGTACACCCGCTCCAACCAGAACACCTGCATCAACCAGCGCCCGCTGGTCAATGTCGGTGACGTGGTGGCGCGTGGCGACGTGCTGGCCGACGGTCCGTCGACCGACATCGGTGAGCTGGCCCTGGGCCAGAACATGCTGATCGCCTTCATGCCCTGGAACGGCTACAACTTCGAAGACTCCATCCTGCTCTCCGAGCGTGTGGTGGAAGAGGATCGCTACACCACGATCCACATCGAAGAGCTGACCTGCGTTGCGCGTGACACCAAACTGGGTCCGGAAGAAATCTCGGCCGACATCCCGAACGTCTCCGAACAGGCGCTCAACCGCCTGGACGAGAGCGGCGTGGTGTACATCGGTGCGGAAGTGCGCGCCGGCGACATCATGGTGGGCAAGGTCACGCCGAAGGGCGAAAGCCAGCTGACCCCGGAAGAGAAGCTGCTGCGCGCCATCTTTGGCGAGAAGGCTTCGGACGTTAAGGACAGCTCGCTGCGCGTGCCCCCGGGCATGGACGGCACCGTCATCGACGTGCAGGTCTTCACCCGCGACGGCATCGAGAAGGACAAGCGTGCGCGTCAGATCGAAGAGAACGAGATCAAGCGCGTCAAGAAGGACTTCGACGATCAGTTCCGCATCCTGGAAAGCGCCATCTACGCGCGCCTGCGTTCGCAGCTGCTGGGCAAGGTCGCCAACGGCGGTCCGAACCTGAAGAAGGGCGATGCGATCAGCGACGAGTACCTGGACAGCCTGAAGAAGGCCGACTGGTTCACCCTACGCATGAAAGACGATGACGCCTCTGACGCCATCGAGCGCGCGCAGAAGCAGATCCAGGCGCACGAGAAGGAATTCGAGCGTCGCTTCGCCGACAAGCGCGGCAAGATCACCGCGGGCGACGATCTGGCTCCGGGCGTGCTGAAGATGGTCAAGGTCTACTTGGCCGTGAAGCGTCGCATCCAGCCGGGTGACAAGATGGCCGGCCGCCACGGCAACAAGGGTGTGGTGTCGACGATCGTTCCGGTCGAAGACATGCCCTACATGGCCAACGGCGAGACCGTGGACATCGTGCTCAATCCGCTGGGCGTGCCTTCGCGTATGAACATCGGCCAGGTGCTGGAAGTGCATCTGGGCTGGGCTGCCAAGGGCCTGGGTCGCAAGATCCAGAACATGCTCGAAGCCCAGGCCAAGGTGGCCGACCTGCGCAAGTTCCTGGAGCAGATCTACAACCACGATCTGAAGCTGGGCGAAGACCGCGTCGACCTGTCGCAGTTCAGCGATGACGAGCTGATTGCCCTGTCGCACAATCTGACCGACGGCGTGCCGATGGCCACCCCGGTGTTCGACGGCGCGGCGGAAGCCGAAATCAAGCACATGCTTGAGCTGGCGGACCTGCCGACCAGCGGCCAGACGCAGTTGTACGACGGTCGCACCGGCGAAGCCTTTGATCGCCACACCACGGTCGGCTACATGCACATGCTGAAGCTGAACCACCTGGTGGACGACAAGATGCACGCCCGTTCGACCGGTCCGTACTCGCTCGTTACCCAGCAGCCGCTGGGTGGCAAGGCGCAGTTCGGCGGCCAGCGCTTCGGTGAAATGGAAGTCTGGGCGCTGGAAGCCTACGGCGCGGCGCACACCCTGCAGGAAATGCTGACGGTCAAGTCGGACGACGTGCAGGGCCGCAACCAGATGTACAAGAACATTGTCGACGGCGAACACGAGTTGGTCGCGGGCATGCCGGAATCCTTCAACGTGCTCGTGAAGGAAATCCGCTCGCTGGCCATCAACATGGAACTGGAAGAGTAAGCCGACGGACGGGCAGGGGAGATGGCTGGCGAATCGCTGCCATCTCCGCCCGGACTGCTTGCACCTTCCGCCACCGACAAGAATTTCCTCCTGACGGAGAAACAAAATGAAAGACCTGCTCAACCTCTTCAATCAGCAGCGCCAGACGCTGGATTTCGACGCGATCAAGATCGCGTTGGCATCGCCGGACCTGATTCGTTCCTGGTCCTACGGCGAAGTGAAGAAGCCGGAAACCATCAACTACCGTACCTTCAAGCCCGAGCGTGACGGCCTGTTCTGCGCCGCCATCTTCGGACCGATCAAGGACTACGAGTGCCTGTGCGGCAAGTACAAGCGCATGAAGCACCGCGGCGTGGTCTGCGAGAAGTGCGGCACCGAAGTGACCCTGGCCAAGGTGCGCCGTGAGCGCATGGGCCACATCGACCTGGCTTCGCCGGTCGCGCACATCTGGTTCCTCAAGTCGCTGCCCTCGCGCATCGGCCTGATGCTGGACATGACCCTGCGTGACATCGAACGCGTGCTGTACTTCGAAGCCTACGTCGTCACCGAGCCGGGCCTGACCACGCTCGAACGCCGCCAGCTGCTCACCGAAGAGCAGTACATGCAGGCGCGCCAGGAGCATGGCGACGACTTCGACGCCGCGATGGGCGCCGAAGCCGTCTACGACCTGCTGCGCACGATCGACCTGCAGGCCGAGATGGTGAACCTGCGCGAGGAAATCGCCAGCACCAACTCCGAGACCAAGCTCAAGCGCCTCACCAAGCGCATCAAGCTGATGGAAGCGTTCCTGGAATCGGGCAACCGTCCGGAATGGATGGTCATGACCGTGCTGCCGGTGCTGCCGCCGGATCTGCGTCCGCTCGTTCCCCTGGATGGTGGCCGTTTCGCGACCTCGGATCTGAACGACCTGTACCGCCGCGTCATCAACCGCAACAACCGTCTGCGCCGCCTGCTGGAGCTCAATGCTCCGGACATCATCGTGCGCAACGAAAAGCGCATGCTGCAGGAATCGGTTGACGCCCTGATGGACAACGGCCGTCGCGGCCGCGCCATCACCGGCACCAACAAGCGCCCGCTCAAGTCGCTGGCCGACATGATCAAGGGCAAGCAAGGCCGCTTCCGCCAGAACCTGCTCGGCAAGCGCGTCGATTACTCCGGCCGTTCGGTCATCGTGGTCGGTCCGTACCTCAAGCTGCACCAGTGCGGCCTGCCAAAGAAGATGGCGCTGGAGCTGTTCAAGCCGTTCGTGTTCGCCAAGCTGCAGCGTCGTGGCCTGGCCACCACCATCAAGGCCGCCAAGAAGCTGGTCGAGCGCGAAGAAGCCGAAGTCTGGGACATCCTGGAAGAGGTCATCCGCGAGCATCCGGTGTTGTTGAACCGTGCGCCGACCCTGCACCGCCTGGGTATCCAGGCGTTCGAGCCGGTGTTGATTGAAGGCAAGGCGATACAGCTGCATCCGCTGGTCTGTACTGCGTTCAACGCCGACTTCGACGGTGACCAGATGGCCGTTCATGTGCCGCTCTCGCTGGAAGCCCAGCTGGAAGCGCGTGCGCTGATGATGTCGACCAACAACATCCTGTCGCCGGCCAACGGCGAGCCGATCATCGTGCCGTCGCAGGACGTCGTGCTGGGTCTGTACTACATGACCCGTGCGTTGGAAAACAAGAAGGGCGAGGGTATGGCCTTCGCGAACATCGCCGAAGTCAAGCGCGCCTACGACAGCCGTACCGTCGAACTGCACGCCAAGGTCAAGGTACGCATCACCGAAACCGTGACCGACGACGACGGCAGCAAGCGCAAGCAGGCGACCATCGTCGAGACCACCATCGGCCGCGCCTTGCTGGCGGAAATCCTGCCGGACGGCCTGCCGTTCGCGCTGGCCAACACCGAGTTGAACAAGAAGGCCATCAGCCGTCTGATCAACTCCAGCTACCGCATGCTGGGCCTGAAGGACACGGTCGTGTTCGCCGACAAGCTGATGTACACCGGCTTCGCGTTCGCAACGCGCGCCGGCGTCTCCATCGGCATCGACGACATGCTGATCCCGGCCGAGAAGAAGGGCATCCTGGGCGAAGCCGAACAGGAAGTGCTGGAAATCCAGGAGCAGTACCAGTCGGGTCTGGTCACCGCCGGTGAGCGCTACAACAAGGTGGTCGACATCTGGTCGCGCACCAATGAGCGCATCGCCAAGGCGATGATGGACACCATCGGTACCGACAAGGTGCAGAACGCCAAGGGCGAGACCATCAACGAGAAGTCGATGAACTCGCTGTACATCATGGCCGACTCCGGCGCCCGTGGTAGCCAGGCACAGATTCGCCAGCTGGCGGGTATGCGTGGCCTGATGGCGCGTCCGGACGGCTCGATCATCGAGACGCCCATCAAGGCGAACTTCCGCGAAGGCCTGAACGTGCAGGAGTACTTCAACTCCACCCACGGTGCCCGTAAGGGTCTGGCCGATACCGCGTTGAAGACCGCCAACTCCGGTTACCTGACCCGTCGCCTGGTCGACGTGGCGCAGGACGTGGTGATCACCGAAGTCGATTGCGACACCCGCGAAGGCCTGATGATGGCCCCGATCGTGGAAGGCGGCGACGTCGTCGAACCGCTGCGCGAGCGCGTGCTGGGCCGCATCGTGGCCGAAGACGTGTTCCTGCCGGGCAACGACGAAGATCCGATCGTCACCCGCAACACCCTGCTGGACGAAACCTGGGTGCAGAAGCTGGAAGACGCCGGCGTGCAGTCGATCAAGGTCCGTTCGACCATCACCTGCGAATCCAATTTCGGCGTCTGCGCGCACTGCTACGGTCGCGATCTGGCCCGTGGCCACATCGTCAACATCGGTGAAGCGGTGGGCGTCATCGCCGCGCAGTCGATTGGTGAGCCCGGCACCCAGCTGACCATGCGTACGTTCCACATCGGTGGTGCGGCTTCGCGTGCGGCGGCGGTGGACAACATCACCGTCAAGACCACCGGCTCGATCAAGTTCAACAACCTCAAGTACGTTGAGCACGCCAATGGCAGTCTGGTCGCGGTTTCGCGCTCGGGCGAACTGTCGGTGCTCGATGGCCATGGTCGCGAGCGCGAGCGTTACAAGCTGCCCTACGGCGCCACCATCAACGTCAAGGACAGCGACCAGATCACTGCTGGTCAGGCCGTGGCGAACTGGGATCCGCATAACCACCCGATCGTGTCGGAAGTGGCGGGCTTCGTACGCTTCGTGGACTTCGTCGACGGCGTCACCGTCATCGAGAAGACCGACGAACTGACCGGCCTGGCATCGCGTGAAATCACCGATCCCAAGCGTCGTGGTTCGCAGGGCAAGGATCTGCGCCCGATCGTCCGCATCGTCGACAAGGACGGCAAGGATCTGAGCATCCCGGGTACCGATCTGCCGGCGCAGTACCTGCTGCCGCCGCGTTCGATCGTCAACCTGCAGGATGGCGCGCCGGTCGGCGTGGGCGACGTGGTCGCCAAGATCCCGCAGGAAGCCTCCAAGACCCGCGACATCACCGGTGGTCTGCCGCGCGTGGCCGACTTGTTCGAAGCGCGCAAGCCGAAGGATCCTGCGATTCTGGCCGAGCGCTCGGGCATCATCAGCTTCGGCAAGGACACCAAGGGCAAGCAGCGCCTGATCATCAAGGACACTGATGGTTCGGAGCACGAGGAGCTGATTCCGAAGTTCCGCCAGATCATCGTGTTCGAAGGTGAGCACGTGACCAAGGGCGAAACCGTGGTGGACGGCGAGCCGAGCCCGCAGGACATCCTGCGTCTGCTGGGTGTCGAGCCGCTGGCGGCTTACCTGGTCAAGGAAATCCAGGACGTCTACCGCCTGCAGGGCGTGAAGATCAACGACAAGCACATTGAAGTGATCACCCGTCAGATGCTGCGCAAGGTGGAAATCACCGATGCCGGCAACAGCAAGTTCCTGTCGGGCGAGCAAGTCGAGAAGCAGCGCTTCATCGAAGAGAACGCCAAGCTGCTTGCGCGCAATGAACTGCCGGCCAAGTACGATCCGGTCCTGCTGGGCATCACCAAGGCCTCGCTGGCAACCGAGTCGTTCATTTCGGCGGCTTCGTTCCAGGAGACCACCCGCGTGCTGACCGAGGCTGCCGTCCGCGGCACCCGCGACAACCTGCGCGGTTTGAAGGAAAACGTGATCGTGGGTCGCCTGATTCCTGCCGGTACCGGCCTGGCGTACCACAACCAGCGCCGCCGCAACGCCTCGGGTCTGACCGAGGCGGAAGTGGATGCCCTGGCAGGCCCCGCAGCAGTTGCAGAACCGGCGGCTCCGGCCACCACCGCGGCCATCATTGAAGACGTCTCGGGCGAGGGGTCCAGCGCCAGCTAAAAACGGCACTACGGCGAGCCTTCGGGCCGCCCCAGACCACGAAAAGAGGGGCAGGGAGCCCCTCGTTTTCGGCCCAAGGATGGGCGGGATCGCAAAACCATACTGGCCCCGACGAAACCGTGTTTGACGGTATCGCCGGGTGCCAGCTATACTTTTCCGTCTCGGTGGGCCCGTTTTCGGCCTACCGTTCGTTTTTCACGAATCCAGGCCTCGGCCTTACATCCAAAGAATCCAAACATGGCAACCATCAACCAGCTGGTCCGCAAGCCGCGGCAGGCAACCACTTACAAGAGCGCCTCGCCGGCGCTGGACAAGTGCCCGCAACGTCGTGGCGTGTGCACGCGCGTCTACACCACCACCCCGAAGAAGCCGAACTCGGCCCTTCGCAAGGTCGCCAAGGTGCGCCTGACCAACCAGGAAGAGATCATCAGCTACATCGGTGGCGAAGGTCACAACCTGCAGGAGCACTCCGTGGTCCTGGTGCGTGGCGGTCGTGTCAAGGACCTGCCGGGTGTGCGCTACCACACCGTTCGCGGCTCGCTGGACGCCTCGGGCGTCGCCAAGCGTCGCCAGGGTCGTTCCAAGTACGGCGCCAAGCGTCCGAAGGCATAAGGGAGAAGAACTATGTCGCGTAAAGGCTCAACTCCCCAGCGTGAAGTCCTGCCGGACCCCAAGCACGGCAGCCAGACGATCGCCCGTTTCATCAACATGGTCATGCTGAGCGGCAAGAAGTCCGTCGCCGAGAAGATCGTGTACGGCGCCATGGACGTCATCGGTGAAAAGAATCCGAACGCCCTGGAACTCGTCGAGAAGGCACTGGACAACGTATCGCCGACCGTCGAAGTGAAGTCCCGCCGCGTCGGCGGTGCGACCTACCAGGTGCCGGTTGAAGTGCGTTCGACCCGTCGCCTGGCGCTGGCCATGCGCTGGCTGATCGAATCCGCGCGCAAGCGTGGTGAAAACTCGATGCCGCGTAAGCTGGCAGCCGAGCTGCTGGACGCCTCGGAAAATCGTGGCGGCGCCATCAAGAAGCGTGAAGAAACCCACCGCATGGCGGAAGCGAACAAGGCGTTCGCGCATTACCGCTGGTAATAGCCTGGCCCCCTTGTTTCCGGGGGCCTTCGGCACCATCTAGGTGCCCTTGGCGGCCGGCCCGCCATCCACCGAAGGCCGCCGAAAGGCGGCGTTCGGCCATATAGATTGCCCTCCACGGGACACCTGAGGCTCAGCCCGGTTTCCCCACCAGAAAAGAGAGACTGTCGTGGCTCGCACCACTCCCATCGAGCGTTACCGCAACTTCGGCATCATGGCCCACATCGATGCTGGCAAGACCACCACTTCCGAACGCATCCTGTTCTACACCGGCGTGAGCCACAAGATCGGCGAAGTGCATGAAGGCGCTGCGACGATGGACTGGATGGAGCAGGAGCAGGAGCGCGGTATCACCATCACTTCCGCCGCCACCACGGCGTTCTGGAAGGGCATGGACAAGTCGCTGCCCGAGCACCGCTTCAACATCATCGACACCCCCGGACACGTCGACTTCACCATCGAAGTCGAGCGCTCGCTGCGCGTGCTCGACGGCGCGGTGTTCGTGCTGTGCGCCGTCGGTGGCGTGCAGCCGCAGTCGGAGACCGTGTGGCGTCAGGCCAACAAGTACTCCGTGCCGCGCATGGCCTTCGTCAACAAGATGGACCGTACCGGCGCCAACTTCGACAAGGTTGTGGAGCAGCTGAAGTCGCGCCTGGGCGCGTACGCCGTGCCGATGCAGGTGCCGATTGGCGCCGAAGACGGCTTCGAAGGCGTGGTCGACCTGCTCAAGATGAAGGCCATCCATTGGGATGTGGCTTCGCAGGGCACCAAGTTCGAATACGGCGACATCCCGGCTGACCTGCAGAGCAAGGCCGAGGAAGCGCGCAGCTTCATGATTGAAGCGGCTGCCGAAGCGTCCGAAGAACTGATGGACAAGTACCTCAACGAAGGCGAGCTCAGCGAAGCCGAAATCGTTGCGGGTCTGCGCGCGCGCACCCTGAAGGTGGAAATCGTGCCGGTGTTCTGCGGCTCGGCGTTCAAGAACAAGGGCGTGCAGGCCATGCTGGACGGCGTCATCAACCTGCTGCCGTCGCCGGCGGATCGTCCGCCGGTGCAGGGCATCAATGACGACGACAAGGAAGACAGCCGCAAGGCGTCGGATACCGAGCCGTTCTCGGCGCTGGCGTTCAAGATCATGACCGACCCGTTCGTGGGTTCGCTGACGTTCTTCCGCGTCTATTCGGGCGTGTTGAATTCGGGTGACCAGGTGTACAACCCGGTCAAGTCGAAGAAGGAGCGCGTGGGCCGCATCCTGCAGATGCACGCCAACCAGCGCGACGAAATCAAGGAAGTGCGCGCTGGCGACATCGCAGCTGCGGTCGGCCTGAAGGACGTCACCACCGGCGACACGCTGTGCGCGCAGGACCACATCATCACGCTGGAACGCATGGTGTTCCCGGAGCCCGTCATCTCGATGGCGGTGGAGCCGAAGACCAAGTCGGATCAGGAAAAGATGGGTATCGCCCTGGGCCGTCTGGCGCAGGAAGATCCCTCGTTCCGCGTGCGTACCGACGAAGAATCCGGCCAGACCATCATCGCCGGCATGGGCGAGCTGCACCTGGACATCCTGGTTGATCGCATGAAGCGCGAGTTCAACGTGGAAGCCAACGTCGGCAAGCCGCAGGTGGCCTACCGCGAGACCATCCGCAAGGCGGTCAAGCAGGAAGGCAAGTTCGTGCGCCAGTCGGGCGGTCGCGGCCAGTACGGCCACATCGTCATCGAGATGGAGCCGCAGGAACGTGGTGGTGGCTTCTCGTACGAGAGCGCCATTGTCGGCGGCGTCGTGCCGAAGGAATACGTGACGGCTGCGGGCAAGGGCATCGAAGAAGCGCTGAAGAATGGCGTGCTGGCCGGCTTCCCGGTCGTGGACGTCAAGATCACCGCTGTCGATGGTTCGTTCCATGATGTCGACTCCAACGAAATGGCGTTCAAGGTCGCCGGCTCGATGGCGTTCAAGGAAGCTTTCAGCAAGGCCAGCCCGGTCCTGCTTGAGCCGATGATGAAGGTCGAGATCGTCACTCCGGAAGACTATCTGGGTGACGTGATGGGTGACGTGAGCCGTCGTCGCGGCATCCTGCAAGGTCAGGATGACAGCCCGTCGGGCAAGGTCATCAACGCGATGGTGCCGCTGGGCGAAATGTTCGGCTACGCCACCACGCTGCGTTCGATGTCGCAGGGTCGCGCCACCTTCACGATGGAATTCGATCACTACGCAGAGGCACCGGCCAACATCGCCGACGCCGTCGTCAAGAAGGGCTGAGCCTCGCTCAGCCCCACCCCTGATTACAAACTTTTAAGGTAGAAGAACATGGCAAAGGGTAAATTCGAACGCACCAAGCCGCACGTCAATGTGGGCACGATTGGTCACGTTGACCACGGCAAGACGACGCTGACCGCGGCGCTGACGAAGGTGGGTGCCGAGCGCTTTGGTGGCGAGTTCAAGGCGTACGACGCGATTGACGCGGCGCCGGAAGAGAAGGCGCGCGGCATCACGATTTCGACGGCGCACGTGGAGTACGAAAGCCCGACGCGTCACTACGCGCACGTGGACTGCCCGGGTCACGCCGACTACGTGAAGAACATGATTACCGGTGCAGCGCAGATGGACGGCGCGATTCTGGTGTGCTCGGCCGCTGACGGCCCGATGCCGCAGACGCGCGAACACATCCTGCTGTCGCGCCAGGTGGGCGTGCCGTACATCGTGGTCTTCCTGAACAAGGCGGACATGGTGGACGACGCCGAGCTGCTGGAACTGGTGGAAATGGAAGTTCGCGAGCTGCTGAGCAAGTACGACTTCCCGGGCGATGACACCCCCATCATCCACGGTTCGGCGCGTCTGGCGCTGGAAGGTGACCAGTCCGAGATTGGCGTGCCGGCGATTCTGAAGCTGGTCGAAGCGCTGGACTCGTTCATTCCGGAACCGCAGCGTGACGTGGACAAGCCGTTCCTGATGCCGGTGGAAGACGTGTTCTCGATTTCGGGCCGCGGCACCGTGGTGACCGGTCGTATCGAGCGCGGCGTCATCAAGGTGGGCGAAGAAATCGAGATTGTCGGTATCCGTCCGACCCAGAAGACGACGGTGACGGGCGTGGAAATGTTCCGCAAGCTGCTGGACCAGGGCCAGGCGGGCGACAACGCCGGTCTGCTGCTGCGCGGCACCAAGCGTGACGACGTGGAGCGCGGCCAGGTGCTGTGCAAGCCGGGTTCCATCACCCCGCACACCGAGTTCGAAGCCGAGGTGTACGTGCTATCGAAGGACGAGGGCGGCCGTCACACGCCGTTCTTCAAGGGCTACCGTCCGCAGTTCTACTTCCGTACCACCGACATCACCGGTGCGGTGACCCTGCCGGAAGGCGTGGAAATGGTGATGCCGGGCGACAACATCAAGATGGTGGTGGCGCTCATCAACCCGGTGGCGATGGACGAAGGCCTGCGCTTCGCCATCCGCGAAGGTGGCCGCACCGTCGGCGCCGGCGTGGTTGCCAAGATCATCAAGTAAGTCCATAATGTCGGGCTCGGGCGGCCTTTCTGGTCGCCCGAAGTTTCGATAGACGCCGGCGCCCCCTGGGAGGATTGCCGGCGATACCGCGAAAAGAAGCACAGGATGTGCTTCGTGTTCGCCAGACACGGATAGTCGCGTGCCAGCCTGCTGTTTATCAGCAGGGCCGGGCCCCGCTTGACGGGGCTGGTCACGCGTCCTATACTTTTCTGTCTGGGCGGGCCGGTTTACCGGCCTGCCCAGTCTTTCAGGATGAAACCCCAGGCCGACAGGCTCATCGGTATTTCGCCGATACGGGGCTGAACGTCTGGACCCACCAGGGGCAAGGCATCCCAGAGGCCGCGCCCGTCGCTCTTTAACGAAGGAAATTTCCGTCATGGCGGACCAAAAGATCCGAATCCGGCTCAAGGCGTACGATCATCGCTTGATCGACCGCTCGGCCAGCGAGATCGTCGAAACGGCCAAGCGGACCGGCGCGCAAGTGCGCGGCCCGATCCCGCTGCCCACCAAGATCGAGCGCTACACCATCCTGGTTTCGCCGCACGTCGACAAAGACGCTCGCGACCAATACGAAACCCGCACGCACAAGCGTGTACTCGACATCGTCGACCCCAACGACAAGACCGTGGACGCGCTGATGAAGCTCGAACTCGCGGCTGGCGTCGACGTCCAGATCAAGCTGACCTGAGGCACACGACCATGACCGCGAAGAAATATTCGTTGGGTCTCGTTGGCCGCAAGGCTGGCATGACCCGAGTGTTCACCGAAGATGGCAAGGCCATTCCGGTGACGCTGATTGAAGCCACCCCCAATCGCATCACCCAGATCAAGACCCAGGAGACCGACGGCTACAGCGCCGTGCAGGTGGCCGTGGGCAACCGTCGCGCCTCGCTGATCACCAAGCCGGTCGCCGGCCACCTGGCCAAGGCCAAGGTCGAAGCCGGTCGCGGCCTGTGGGAACTGCGCGTTGAAGCCGACAAGCTGGGCGACTTCGCCGTCGGCGCCGAAATCAAGGCCGACATCTTCGAAGTGGGCCAGATCGTCGACGTCCAGGGTGTGACCAAGGGCAAGGGCTTCCAGGGCACCATCAAGCGCTGGAACTTCACGATGGGTGACGCCACCCACGGTAACTCGCTGTCGCATCGTTCGCCGGGTTCGCTCGGTCAGCGTCAGACGCCGGGTCGCGTGTTCCCGGGCAAGAAGATGTCCGGTCACATGGGTGCCGTGCAGCAGAGCACGCAGAACCTTGAAGTGGTTCGCGTCGATGCCGAACGTGGCCTGATTGCAGTCCGCGGCGCCGTGCCGGGTGCAGCCGGTGGCGACGTGATCGTGCGTCCGGCGAGCAAGGGTTAAGGAGTAAACAATGGAACTCGCCATCACAGGTAGTGCCAACAAGCTGTCGGTTTCCGACGCCGTGTTTGGCCGCGAATTCAGCGAAGACCTGGTTCACCAGGTTGTCGTTGCCTATCGCAACGCCGGTCGTGCCGGCACCAAGGCGCAGAAGACGCGCGCCGAAGTCAACGGCACCACCAAGAAGTCGAAGAAGCAGAAGGGCGGCGGCGCGCGTCATGGCGCATTGACGGCCCCGATCTTCGTCGGCGGCGGTGTGACCTTCGCGGCCAAGCCGCGCAGCTTCGAGCAGAAGGTCAACCGCAAGATGTACCGCGCTGCGGTCTGCGCCATCCTGTCCGAGCTGAACCGTCAGAACCGCCTCACGGTGGTTGACTCGTTCGACCTGGACAGCACCAAGACCAAGTCCCTGATTGAGAAGTTGAAGGGTCTTGAAGTCGGTCAGCGTCCGCTGATCGTGACTGAAGAAGCCTCCGAGCATCTGTATCTGTCCGCGCGCAATCTGCCCTACGTGGAAGTGCGCGACGTGCAGGGCCTGGACCCGGTCGCTCTGGTCGGCGCGGACAGCGTCATTGTCACCGCCGATGCCATCAAGAAGATCGAGGAGTGGCTGGCGTGAACAACGAGAAAATCTTCAGCGTACTGCGTGCCCCGCGTGTCTCCGAAAAGACCGCGCGCCTGCAGGAAGTTTCCAATCAATACGTCTTCGAAGTTGCGAACGACGCCACCAAGGCCGATGTGAAGGCCGCCGTGGAGAAGTTGTTCGACGTCAAAGTCGAGGCAGTCAATGTGGTCAACGTCAAGGGCAAGAACAAGTCCTTCCGTAACCGCAACGGCCGCCGCGGCGACTGGCGGAAGGCGTACGTGCGTCTGGCTGAAGGCCAGGCCATCGACGTAACGGCCAAGGCCTGAGGTAGACCCACATGCCATTGATGAAATTTAAGCCCACTTCGCCCGGTCGCCGTTCGGCGGTCCGTGTGGTGACGCCGGACCTGCACAAGGGTGCCCCGCACGCTGCGCTGCTCGAGAAGCAGAGCAAGACGGGCGGTCGCAACCACCATGGCCGCATCACCACCCGCCACATCGGCGGCGGTCACAAGCAGCACTACCGCATGATCGATTTCAAGCGCGACAAGGAAGGTATTCCTGCCCGCGTCGAGCGAATCGAGTATGACCCGAACCGCACCGCGCACATCGCGCTGCTGTGCTACGTCGACGGTGAGCGCCGCTACATCATCGCCCCGAAGGGCCTGAAGGCTGGCGACCAGGTCATCGCCGGCAGCGACGCGCCGATCAAGGTCGGCAACACGCTGCCGCTGCGTAATATCCCGGTCGGTACCACGGTCCACGGCATCGAACTGAAGCCGGGCAAGGGTGCCCAGATCGCCCGCGCCGCCGGCGCCGGCGTGCAGCTGGTCGCTCGTGAGCAGGGTTTCGCGACCCTTCGCCTGCGTTCCGGCGAAATGCGCAAGGTGCAGGTTGAATGCCGCGCCACGGTGGGCGAAGTCGGCAACGACGAGCACAGCCTGGAGAAGTTGGGCAAGGCCGGTGCCAAGCGTTGGCGCGGTGTGCGCCCGACCGTTCGCGGCGCCGCCATGAACCCGGTTGACCATCCGCACGGCGGTGGTGAGGCGAAGGCCGGCCAGGGCAACCCGCATCCGGTCACCCCCTGGGGTGTTCCGACCAAGGGTTACAAGACGCGCAAGAACAAGCGCACTCAGCAATTCATCGTCCGCGATCGTAGGGGCTAATCGACCATGGCACGTTCACTCAAGAAGGGCCCGTTCGTCGATCACCACCTCGTCAAGAAGGTGGAAGCTGCGGGCGGTAGCAAGCGACCGATCAAGACCTGGTCGCGTCGTTCGATGATCCTGCCGGATATGGTGGGTTTCACGATCGCCATCCACAACGGCAAGAACCATGTTCCTGTACTCGTTAACGAGAACATGGTCGGCCACAAGCTCGGCGAATTTGCCGTCACCCGTACCTTCAAGGGTCACGGTGGCGACAAGAAAGCCGGCGGCAAGAAGTAAGGAGAGATGACCATGGAAGCGAAAGCCATCCTGCGCACCGCGCGCATCTCCCCGCAGAAAGCCCGTCTGGTCGCTGACCAGGTGCGTGGCTTGTCGGCCGAACGCGCCGTCAACCTGCTGAAGTTCTCGGACAAGAAGGCCGCCCACCTGATCAAGAAAGTGGTCGAGTCTGCCATTGCCAATGCCGAGAACAACCAGGGCGCCGACGTCGACGAGCTGAAGGTCAAGACCATCATGGTCGACGAAGGTCCGGTGCTGAAGCGTTTCATGGCCCGCGCCAAGGGCCGTGGTACCCGCATTCTTAAGCGCACCAGCCACATCACTGTGGTCGTGGGCGAGGGCAAATAAGTATGGGTCACAAAGTTCATCCGATCGGAATCCGCCTCGGCATCGCCAAGGACTGGAATTCCAAGTGGTTCGCCAACAAGCGCGACTACGCCGACTACCTGGCTGCCGACCTCAAGGTGCGCGAAATGCTGCGCAAGAAGTTGGCGCAGGCAGGTATCTCCAAGATCCTGATCGAGCGTCCGGCGAAGACCGCCCGCGTGACCATCCACACCGCCCGTCCGGGCGTGGTGATTGGCAAGCGTGGTGAGGACATCGAGAAGCTGCGCAAGGAAGTCAGTGACCTGATGGGCGTCCCGGCGCACATCAACGTGACCGAAGTGCGCAAGCCCGAGCTCGATGCACAGCTGGTGGCCGAGTCGATCGCCCAGCAGCTGGAGCGCCGCATCATGTTCCGTCGCGCCATGAAGCGCGCCGTCGGCAACGCGATGCGCCTGGGTGCCCTGGGCATCAAGGTCAACGTCGCTGGCCGCTTGAATGGTGCGGAAATCGCCCGTTCCGAGTGGTACCGCGAAGGTCGCGTGCCGCTGCACACCCTGCGTGCGGACATCGACTACGGCTTCGCTGAAGCCAAGACCACGTACGGCATCATCGGCATCAAGGTGTGGGTCTACAAGGGCGAAATCTTCGATTTCAGCCAGGTCGGCCAGGAAAAGCAGGACGATACGCCGCGCAGTGACCGCAATGAGCGCAACGACCGTCCGCGTGGTCCGCGCCGTGATCGTGAGGCGAGGGAATAATCATGTTGCAACCCAAGCGAACCAAATACCGCAAGATGCACAAGGGCCGCAACGACGGCCTGAGCTGGAGCGGCAACCTCGTCAGCTTTGGCGAGTATGGCCTGAAGGCCACGGCGCACGGTCAGCTGACCGCGCGCCAGATCGAAGCGGCTCGCCGCTCGATCAGCCGCTACGTGAAGCGCGGCGGCAAGATGTGGATCCGCGTGTTCCCGGACAAGCCGATCACCAAGAAGCCGATCGAAGTCCGAATGGGCTCCGGTAAGGGCAACGTGGAGTACTGGGTTGCCCAGATCCAGCCCGGCCGCATGATTTATGAAATCGAAGGCGTCAGCGAAGACATCGCGCGCGAGGCGTTCCGCCTGGCCGCCGCCAAGCTGTCCGTCACCACCCAATTCGTAGCCCGGACGGTGCGCTAATGGAACTCAAGCAACTCCGCGAGAAGTCGGCTGACGAGCTGAAGGCCCATCTGGTCGACCTGCACAAGGAGCAGTTCTCGCTCCGCATGCAGAAGGTCACTGGCCAGCTGCCGAAGACCCATGAAACCCGTCGGGTGCGCCGCGAGATTGCTCGCGTCAAGACCCTGCTCGGCAGCAAGAAGTAAGGAGCGCCCAAGATGAGCGATAACAAAGACAAAGCGCAACGCACCATCGAAGGTCGTGTCGTCAGCAACAAGATGGACAAGACGGTCACCGTGCTGGTGGAGCGTCAGGTCAAGCACGCGCTGTACGGCAAGTACATCCGCCGCTCGACCAAGCTGCACGCCCATGATGCTGAAAACAGCTGCAAGGAAGGCGACGTGGTGCGGGTGGTGGAAATCGCCCCGCTGTCCAAAACCAAGAACTGGCGTGTGGTGGAAATCGTCACCCGCGCGGCTGAATAAGAGGAGATCTGAATCATGATCCAGATGCAGAGCTACCTTGACGCGGCCGACAACTCCGGCGCCAAGGAACTGATGTGCATCAAGGTGCTGGGCGGCTCGAAGCGCCGTTACGCAGGCATCGGCGACATCATCAAGGTGACCGTGAAGGACGCCATTCCGCGTGGCAAGGTCAAGAAGGGCGAAGTCTATGACGCCGTCGTCGTGCGTACCCGCAAGGGTGTGCGTCGTCCGGACGGTTCCTTGATTCGCTTCGACGGCAACGCTGCCGTGCTGTTGAACAACAAGCAGGAGCCGATCGGCACCCGCATTTTCGGACCCGTGACCCGCGAGTTGCGTTCCGAGAAGTTCATGAAGATCGTTTCGCTCGCGCCTGAAGTGCTCTGAGCGGAGGACATAGAAATGGCTAATCGAATCAAGAAGGGCGACCACGTGGTCGTCACCGCCGGCAAGGACAAGGGCAAGCAGGGCGATGTAGTGCGTGTGGACGGTGACCGCGTGGTCGTCTCCAACGTCAACATCGTCAAGCGCCACACCAAGCCGAATCCGCAGGCCGGCGTGGCTGGCGGCGTGGTCGAGCGTGAATCCTCGATCCACATTTCGAACGTTGCTCTGTTCAACCCGGCTACCGGCAAGGGCGAGCGCATTGGTTTCAAGGTCCTGGAGGATGGACGCAAATTGCGTGTGTTCCGCTCCAGTGGTGAGGCGCTCGACGCCTAAGGAATGTTATGACCACCCGTCTCGAAAAATTTTACAAGGAAGAAGTGGCGCCGGCTCTGATGAAGAAGCTTGGCTACACCAATCCGATGGAAGTGCCGAAGATCACCAAGATCACCATCAACATGGGTGTGGGTGAAGCGGCTACCAACAAGAAGATCCTGGAAAACGCCGTGGCCGACCTGGCCAAGATCACCGGCCAGAAGCCGATCACGACCAAGTCCCGCGTGTCGGTGGCTTCGTTCAAGATCCGCGACGGTTGGCCGATCGGCTGCAAGGTGACCCTGCGTCGCGCCAAGATGTACGAATTCCTGGATCGCCTGGTCAACATCTCGCTGCCGCGCGTGCGTGACTTCCGTGGTCTGTCGGGTCGTTCGTTCGACGGCCGTGGCAACTACAACATGGGCGTGAAGGAACAGATCATCTTCCCGGAAATCGACTTCGACCAGGTCGACGCGCTCCGCGGTATGGATATCGCCATCACCACCACCGCCAAGAGCGACGCCGAAGCCAAGGCGCTGCTGGAAGCGTTCAAGTTCCCGTTCCGTAACTGATACGCCAGGAAACCAATAATGGCCAAGACCTCAATGGTGAACCGCGATATCAAGCGGGCCAAGCTTGCCAAGCAGTTCGCCGCAAAGCGTGACGCGCTGAAGCAAATCATCTCCGGCACCACCGCTTCGTACGAAGAGAAGCTGGAAGCCGCGACCAAGCTGCAGAAGCTGCCGCGCGACTCGTCGCCGAGCCGCCAGCGCAACCGTTGCGAGCTGTCCGGTCGTTCGCGCGGCGTGTACCGCAAGTTCGGCCTGGGTCGCAACAAGCTGCGCGAAGCCACCATGCGTGGTGACGTGCCGGGCCTGCGCAAGGCCAGCTGGTAATAAAGAAGGCGTCCCGGGCGTGAGTCCGGGGCCAATTCAGACAAGTCCGGCACTCGCCGGACTTGTTGCTGTATACTTTCCAGTTCCCGCGGGCAACCGTGGCCCTGGTCCCGGACGGGACTGCCTCCCTGGGGGTTCTCCAGGAACAATCAGATTTTCGCGAAAGCGGATATCGGTGCTACTCAAAGGTAAACACTATGAGCATGACTGATCCCATCGCCGACATGCTGGTCCGCATCAAGAATGCGGCCGCTGTCGGTAAGCAGACGGTGAAGATGCCGTCGTCCAAGATCAAAACGGCCATCGCCAACGTGCTGAAGGCCGAAGGCTATGTCGGCGACGTCCGCGTGACGAAGACCGAGAACAACAAGGCCGAACTCGAAATCGTGCTGAAGTATTTCGAAGGCAAGCCTGTCATCGAAAAGCTGTCGCGCGTTTCCCGCTCGGGTCTGCGCCACTACCGCGGCAAGGCCGAACTGCCGAAGGTTCTCGGCGGTCTGGGCATCGCCATCATCTCCACTTCCAAGGGCATCTTGACTGATGCGCAGGCGCGCCAGCAGGGCGTCGGCGGTGAAGTCCTGTGCTTTGTGGCCTAACGGAGTAAACCCATGTCCCGTGTAGCCAAAAAGCCGATTTCCCTGCCGAAGGGCGTTGAGTTCAAGCAGCAGGATGACACCCTGACCGTCAAGGGCGCCAAGGGCACCTTGTCGATCGCCAAGCCGGCCGGTGTGGAAGTGAAACTTGAGGACGGCGTCCTCAATCTGTCGCCGGAAACCATCGAGCACGACGCCATCACCGGCACCATCCGCGCGATCCTGGCCAACATGGTCAAGGGTGTGTCGGACGGTTTCGAGCGCAAGCTGGAGCTGGTCGGCGTGGGTTACCGCGCTGCCATGCAGGGCAAGGACCTGAGCCTGTCGCTCGGTTTCTCGCACCCGGTCGTGTTCCAGACGCCGGAAGGCATCACCATCGCAACCCCGACCCAGACCGAAATCCTGGTGCAGGGCGCCGACAAGCAGCGCGTGGGTGAAGTTGCCGCCAAGATCCGCGGTTTCCGTCCGCCGGAACCCTACAAGGGCAAGGGCGTGAAGTACTCCGACGAAACCATCATCCGTAAGGAAGCGAAGAAGGCGTAAACACGCCTTCGGCTTCGAGGAACCAGATCATGAGCATCAAGAACACCGCCCGCCTGCGTCGCGCCAAGTCGACCCGTTCGCACATCCGCGTTCTCGGCGTGCCGCGCCTGTCGGTGCTGCGCACCGGCCAGCACATTTACGCCCAGCTGTTCACCGCCGACGGTGGCAAGGTCATCGCCTCCGCCAACACCCTGCAGGCCGACGTCAAGGAAGGCCTGAAGAATGGCAAGAACAGCGACGCCGCCGCCAAGGTCGGCAAGTTGATTGCCGAGCGTGCCAAGGCTGCCGGCATCGAGAAGATTGCGTTCGACCGTTCGGGTTACCGCTTCCATGGCCGCATCAAGGCCCTGGCAGAAGCGGCTCGCGAAGCCGGCCTGCAGTTCTGATTCACGCGCCGCCGGGCTCAGGCCTGGCGGCGTCTTTCCGCCGGCGCGGTGATGCGCCGGACGTCCAGCATCTTTTGCATGCTGATGCGGAACACCGAAGTACTCCACAACCATAAGTGGCGAAGCCACAAATTCCCATCAACCAAGGATTTATCGAAATGGCAGAACAACGTGAACCGCGGGGCCGCGATCGCGACCGCAACCGCGAAGAGAAAGTCGACGACGGCATGATTGAAAAGCTGGTCGCGGTCAACCGCGTCAGCAAGACCGTCAAGGGCGGTCGCCAGTTCACCTTCACCGCTTTGACGGTGGTCGGTGACGGCGCTGGCCGCATTGGCTTCGGCTACGGCAAGGCGCGTGAAGTGCCGGTTGCCATCCAGAAGTCGATGGAATACGCCCGCAAGAGCATGTCCACTGTCGAACTGAACAACGGCACCTTGTGGCACCCGGTGAAGGCCGGTCACGGCGCAGCACGTGTTTACATGCAGCCTGCCTCGGAAGGTACCGGCGTCATCGCCGGCGGCGCCATGCGTGCCGTGCTGGAAGCCGTGGGCGTCAAGAACGTGCTGGCCAAGGCCGTCGGTTCGCGCAACCCGATCAACCTGGTTCGCGCTACCCTGCGTGGTCTGACCGACATGCAGTCGCCGACCCGCATTGCGGCCAAGCGCGGCAAGAAGGTGGAGGAACTCCTCAATGGCTAATGAGTCCAACAAGACCGTCAAGGTCCGCCTGGTGCGTGGCCTGCGTGGCTCCCAGTCCCGTCACCGCCTGTCGGTGAAGGCGCTGGGCCTGAACAAACTCAACGATGTGCGTGAACTCAAGGACAGCCCGCAAGTGCGCGGCCTGATTGCCAAGGTTCACTACCTCGTCAAGGTCGAGGAGTAATCAACATGCGTCTGAATTCTTTGAAGCCCGCTGACGGCGCCCGTACCGAACGCACCCGTGTTGGTCGCGGTATCGGTTCCGGCCTGGGCAAGACCGCGGGTCGCGGTCACAAGGGCTCCTTCGCCCGTTCGGGCAAGGGCAAGATCAAGGCGAAGTTCGAAGGCGGCCAGATGCCTTTGATCAAGCGCCTGCCCAAGGTCGGCTTCCGTTCGAAGCTGAAGGGCGACACCGCTGAAGTGCTGTCCTACCAGCTGGACAAGCTGGAAGCCGGTGAAATCGACTTCGCAGTGCTGCGTGCGGCCAAGCTGGTTCCCAGCACCGCCAAGCGCGCGAAGATCGTCGTCAAGGGCGAGCTGACCAAGAAGTTCGTGCTCAAGGGCGTGCTCGCTACCGCGGGTGCCAAGGCTGCCATCGAAGCTGCTGGCGGCAGCGTCCAGGAGTAACGACGGATGGCGCAGGGGAATGCCGCTGCCGCACTGGCAGGCGCAGGCAAGTTCACGGAACTTCGTCAGCGCCTGCTGTTCGTTCTGGGTGCACTGATCGTCTACCGGATTGGCTGTTTCATTCCGGTGCCGGGCGTCAACCCGGACGCGATGCTGAAGATGATGGAAAGCCAGGGCGGCATCGTGGACATGTTCAACATGTTCTCCGGTGGCGCGCTGCACCGTTTCAGCCTGTTCGCGCTGAACGTGATGCCGTATATCTCGGCCTCCATCGTCATGCAGCTGGGCGTGCACATCTTCCCGAGCCTGAAGGCGATGCAGAAGGAAGGCGAGTCCGGTCGCCGCAAGATCACCCAGTACTCGCGCATTGGCGCGGTGTTGCTGGCGGTCGTGCAGGGCGGCAGCATCGCGGTCGGCCTGCAGAACCAGATGGCGCCGGATGGTTCGCCGGTGGTTTACGCACCGGGCATGGGCTTCGTGCTCACGGCCGTGGTTGCGCTGACGGCGGGCACCATCTTCCTGATGTGGCTGGGCGAGCAGGTGACCGAGCGGGGCGTCGGCAATGGCGTTTCGATGATCATCTTCGCTGGTATCGTGGCCGGCTTGCCGGGCGCCGTATTGAGCACGCTGAAGGCGTTCCAGGGCGGCTCGTTGAGCCCGATCGCGCTGATCATCATCACCCTGGTCGTGCTGGGCTTCACCTATTTCGTGGTGTTCGTGGAACGCGGGCAACGACGAATTACCGTGAATTACGCGCGCCGCCAGGGTGGTCGCAGTGCGTACATGAACCAGACCTCGTTCCTGCCCCTGAAGCTCAACATGGCGGGCGTGATTCCGCCGATCTTTGCCTCGAGCATCCTGGCGTTCCCGGCCACCCTGGCCATGTGGTCGGGGCAGGGCAGTGGCGCCAGCACGTGGCTGCAGCGCATTTCGCAGGCGCTGGCGCCGGGTGAACCGCTGCACATGATCGTGTTCGCTGCGATGATCATCGGCTTCGCGTTCTTCTACACGGCGCTGGTATTCAATTCGCAGGAAACCGCCGAGAACCTGAAGAAGTCGGGCGCGCTGATTCCGGGCATCCGCCCGGGCAAGGCCACCGCCGACTACGTCGATGGCGTACTGACCCGTCTGACGGCGGCTGGCTCGCTCTACCTGGTGGCGGTGTGCTTGCTGCCCGAGGTGATGCGGACCCAGATGAACACCTCGTTCTACTTCGGCGGCACGTCGCTGTTGATCGTGGTCGTGGTGGTGATGGACTTCATTGCGCAGGTCCAGGCCCACCTGATGTCCCATCAGTACGAGAGCCTGTTGAAGAAGGCCAATCTGAAGGGCGGTTCCCGCGGCGGCCTTTCGCGCGGATAATGCATGACCTGGCGCGGACCTTTCCCGCGCCCCCGGCCTGAAGGGCCGGACTACCAGAAAGGGCGGCCTGGGCGGCGATCTCGCGCACAGGTGTGAAGCGGTTTGTCCTGCGCCAGAGTAGCGCGGGCGGGGTCGGCACCGGGGTAACCCGGGGTTGGCACCAGACGGCTTCCGGCGCCGGAGCATGGGCACACTCCCTATGCCGGGCTTCGTGTCAGTCCCCGGACTGGCACGGGCTTCCCAGTAACCCGAGATCTTTGCTAAAATTTCCAGTTCACTCTGTCCGTCTGCCCGTTCCCCGTAGGGGGAGGGGGCTTGCCGGACCATCAAACACAGTTGGAGACCGCGTCATGGCGCGTATTGCAGGTGTCAACCTGCCTGCCCAGAAGCATGTCTGGGTCGGTTTGCAAAGCATCTACGGCATTGGCCGTACCCGTTCCAAAAAGGTCTGCGAAGCCGCTGGCGTCGTTTCGACCACCAAGATCCGCGACCTGTCGGAGCCTGATGTCGAGCGTCTGCGTGCCGAAGTCGGCAAGTATGTCGTCGAAGGCGACCTGCGTCGTGAAATCGGCATCGCGATCAAGCGCCTGATGGACCTGGGTTGCTACCGCGGTCTGCGTCACCGTCGCGGCCTGCCGCTGCGTGGTCAGCGCACCCGTACCAATGCCCGCACCCGCAAGGGTCCGCGCAAAGCCATCAAGAAGTAAGGGGCGAACCACATGGCCAAGCCAGCTGCTACCAAAGTCAAGAAGAAGATCAAGCGCGTCATCACGGATGGCGTTGCCCACGTCCACGCTTCGTTCAACAACACCATCGTCACCATCACCGACCGCCAGGGCAATGCACTTTCCTGGGCGACCTCGGGTGGTGCCGGTTTCCGCGGTTCGCGCAAGTCGACTCCGTTCGCTGCACAGGTTGCCGCCGAAAAGGCTGGCCGTGCCGCTCTGGATTACGGCGTGAAGTCGCTGGAAGTCCGCATCAAAGGCCCGGGTCCGGGCCGCGAATCGGCCGTGCGTTCGTTGAACAACGTCGGCTACAAGATCACCAACATCATCGACGTGACGCCGATTCCGCATAACGGCTGTCGTCCGCCGAAAAAGCGTCGCGTCTGAGGAGCTGAAGAGAGATGGCTCGTTATATTGGTCCCACCTGTAAGCTCGCGCGCCGTGAAGGCGCCGACCTGTCCCTCAAGAGCCCGGCCCGTGCGCTGGACTCCAAGTGCAAGCTGGAGCAGAAGCCCGGCCAGCACGGCGCTGCCCGCAAGGGCAAGCTGTCGGATTACGCCACCCAGCTGCGTGAAAAGCAGAAGGTCAAGCGTATCTACGGCTTGCTGGAGCGTCAGTTCCGCAACTACTACAAGAAGGCCTCGACCAAGAAGGGCAACACCGGCGAGAACCTGCTGCAGCTGTTGGAAACCCGTCTGGACAACGTCATCTACCGCATGGGTTTTGCGGTGACGCGTCCGGCTGCCCGCCAGCTGGTTTCGCACCGTGGCGTGTTGGTCAATGGCAAGCCGGTGAATCTGCCGTCCTACCAGATCAAGGCCGGTGACGCGATTGCGTTGTCCGAGCGCGCCCAGAAGCAGCTGCGTGTGCAGGAGTCGCTGACCCTGTCCGAGCAGCTGGATCTGAGCCCGTCCTGGATCGAAGTCGACTCGAAGAAATTCAGCGGCGTCTTCAAGGCCGTGCCGGAACGTTCCGACCTGCCTGCAGACATCAACGAAGCGCTGATCGTCGAGTTGTACTCGAAGTAATCCATTCACGCACCCCCGATGCCCCCGTCGGGGGTCTGCAGGAGAAAAAGCAACATGACGGGAATTACTCAGCAAGTGCTGCGCCCGCGCGGCCCGCAGATTGAGCGCCTGACCGAAAACCGCGCCAAAGTGGTCATTGAACCGCTGGAGCGTGGTTACGGCCACACGCTCGGTAATGCGCTGCGCCGCGTGCTGCTCTCGTCCATCCCGGGCTTCGCGATCACCGAAGTAGAGATCGACGGCGTGCTCCACGAGTACAGCACCATCGAAGGTCTGCAGGAAGACGTGCTCGAAGTCCTGCTGAACCTCAAGGATGTGGCCATCCGCATCCACACCGGCGACTCGTCCACCCTGACCCTGAGCAAGCAGGGCCCGGGCGTGGTGACCGCCGCTGACATCAAGACCGACCACAACGTCGAAATCCTCAACCCGGACCTGGTCATCTGCAATCTGACCAAGGACACCGCGGTCAACATGCGCCTGAAGATCGAGCGTGGTTTCGGCTACCAGCCGGCGGCCGCGCGTCGTCGTCCGGACGAGGAAACCCGCAGCATTGGTCGCCTGGTGCTGGACGCCTCGTTCTCGCCGGTCCGTCGCGTCGCGTATGCGGTGGAAGCCGCCCGCGTCGAGCAGCGCACCGACCTGGACAAGCTGGTCCTGGACATCGAAACCAACGGCACCATCGACGCTGAAGAAGCCGTCCGCACTGCGGCCGACATCCTCAGCGACCAGCTGTCGGTCTTCGGTGACTTCACCCACCGTGATCGCGGCGCGGCCAAGCCCGCCAGCAGCGGCGTGGATCCGGTCCTGCTGCGTCCGATCGACGATCTGGAACTGACCGTGCGTTCGGCCAACTGCCTCAAGGCCGAGAGCATCTACTACATCGGCGATCTGATCCAGAAGACCGAAGTGGAACTGCTCAAGACCCCGAACCTCGGCAAGAAGTCGCTGACCGAGATCAAGGAAGTCCTGGCGCAGCGCGGTCTGTCCCTGGGCATGAAGCTTGAGAACTGGCCGCCGGCCGGTGTCGCCTCGCACGGCATGCTCGGCTGATAGCCAAGTCAAAGTGTCAAAGGACCCGCCTGCTTCGGCAGGCGGGTTCGATTCAGAGAAACGCAGTACCCGCAACACAGTGCCGACGAGTTGAAACTCGCGGACAGTCCGGCCACGGATGCCGGTCAAGGGCCAACGCAGTCCAAGTTTCAACGCCAGGATGGCGACAGCGAAATCCAGCAGTTCCAACATTTCATAAGGAATCCAACCCATGCGTCACCAAAAAGCCGGCCGCAAGTTCAGCCGCACCAGCGCTCATCGCCAGGCGATGTTCAGCAACATGGCCGCCTCGCTGATCAAGCACGGCCTGATCCGTACCACCCTGCCGAAAGCCAAGGAACTGCGCCGCGTTGCCGAGCCGCTGATCACCCTGGCCAAGGTCGACGGCGTTGCCAATCGCCGCCTCGCTTTCTCCCGCCTGCGTGACAAGGAAGCCGTCGGCACCTTGTTCACCACGCTGGGTCCGCGTTACCAGTCCCGTCCGGGCGGTTACCTGCGCATCCTGAAGTGCGGCTTCCGCGCCGGCGACAACGCTCCGATGGCCTACGTCGAGCTGATGGATCGCCCCGAAGCGGCCGAGTAATCGCCGGCTCAAGCGTCCCCAGAAACCCCGGCCCAGGCCGGGGTTTTTGTTTTTTGCTTTCACGTGGCGATAATGCGGGCTGACTCCGTCTTTCCCCATCCCATGAATCCTTCCCGTTGGTCGTTCCGCACGCAGTTCCTGCTGGGTTTCCTGGCCTGTGTCGCTTTACTGGCGTATGCGCTGTATCTGGAGCATGTGCAGGGCCTGATACCTTGCCCGCTCTGTACGTTTCAGCGTGGCGCCTTTGCGCTGCTCGGCATCGTGTTCCTGGTGGGGGGCCTGCACGCGCCGGGGAGCAAGGGCGGGCGCGGCTTCTACGGCTTGCTGGGCCTGGCTGCCGCAGGTTTGGGCATCTCCATCGCCGGTCGCCACGTGTGGTTGCAGAGCCTGCCGCCGGACCAGGTGCCCGCCTGCGGTCCCGACCTGGGCTACATGATGGAAGCCTTCCCGTTGGGCGACGTGGTCCGCAAAGTGCTCACCGGCTCCGGCGAATGCGCCAAGGTCGATTGGACCTTTCTGGGCGTCTCGATGCCGGGCTGGGCGCTGGCCTGCTTCGTCGTCTTCGCGGTGTGGTCCTTGTACGCCGGGTTCAAGCGGCGCAAGTCGCGTTACTACTGAGTTTGACGCGGCGCAGCATTCTGTCACCATGACGCTCCGCAAGAGGAAGTCCCCATGAGCGATCGCAAACTGCAGGCAGTGAGCCTGCCGGCCAACTGGGCTCCGGAATCGTGGCGCGAGCGACCCGCTCTGCAAATGCCCACGTATCCGGATTCGGATGCGCTGGATACGGCGTTGACCGAGCTGCGTTCGTTGCCGCCTCTGGTCACCTCGTGGGAAATTTTTGCGCTCAAGAAGCAATTGGCCGAGGCGCAGGAAGGCAAACGTTTCCTGCTGCAGGGTGGCGACTGCGCCGAGAGTTTTTCGGATTGCGAGTCCGGGCTGATTTCCAACCGGCTCAAGGTGCTTTTGCAGATGAGCCTGGTGCTGGTCCACGGGCTACGCCTGCCGGTGGTGCGCGTCGGCCGGTTTGCCGGTCAGTACGCCAAGCCGCGCTCCACTGACACCGAGACGCGGGACGGCGTGACGCTGCCCAGCTATCGCGGTGACCTGGTCAACCAGCCCGAATTCACCGCGCAGGCCCGAATCCCGGATCCGCGTCGCATGATCAAGGCGCACGCCCGATCGGCGATGACGATGAACTTCGTACGTGCGCTGATTGATGGTGGTTTTGCCGACCTGCATCATCCGGAGTACTGGAACCTGAGCTGGGTGGGTTACTCGCCGCTCGCCGCCGAATACCAGGACATGGTGCGCTCGATCGGCGACGCCGTGCGCTTCATGGAGACGCTGTCCGGCTCGGAGGTGCACAACCTCAACCGCATTGATTTCTACACCTCGCATGAAGCCTTGCTGCTGCCCTACGAAGCGGCATTGACCCGCGAGGTGCCGCGGCAGTGGGGCTGGTTCAATCTCAGCACGCACTACCCGTGGATTGGCATGCGCACCGCGGCCATCGATGGCGCGCATGTGGAGTACCTGCGCGGCGTGCGCAATCCCATCGCCATCAAGATTGGTCCTTCGGTCAGCGCGGATCAGCTGCTGCGACTCGTCGACGTCCTCAATCCGGAAGACGAACCCGGGCGTTTGACGTTCATCCATCGCATGGGCGCCGCGCATATCGCGGAAAAGCTGCCGCCGTTGCTGGAGGCGATGCGTCGCGATGGCCGGCGTGTGCTGTGGGTCTGCGACCCTATGCACGGCAACACCGAAAGCACGGCGAACGGCTTCAAGACGCGCCGCTTCGACAATGTCCGCAGCGAAGTCGAGCATTCGTTCGACCTGCACGCCGCCGCCGGAACCCGCCTCGGTGGCGTCCATCTGGAACTAACTGGTGAAGATGTCACCGAGTGCACGGGCGGCGCACGTGAACTGACGGACGCGGATCTCGAGCGTGCCTACCGTTCCACCGTCGATCCGCGCCTGAACTACGAGCAGTCGCTGGAAATCGCGATGTCGATTGTGCGCAAGCAGAACCAGGTCAGTCCGCCCGCGCTGAGTTGATGCGGGCGGGCGATGGGCGCGGACGGGCGATGCAGACGCCCGCTCACGACCAATGCATGTGCATGCCGCGAGGCGGCTCCGGCATCGGCCAATGCGGTTGCTTGGCCATCATCTCGGCAAAGTCGCTGGCAGGCATCGGGGTACTGAAAAAGTTGCCCTGCAACTCGTCGCAGCCATTGGCCACCAGCCACGCCAGCTGCGCTTCCGATTCGACACCCTCGGCGACGGTGCGGCACTGCAGCTGCGCGGCCAGGCTGATGATGGCACGGGTGATCGCGCCCTGGTTGGGTTCCGTCACATCGCGCACGAACGACTGGTCAATCTTGAGCACATTGAAGCCGTAGTTGCCCAGGTAGCTCAGGCTGGAGAAGCCAGTGCCGAAATCGTCGATGGCGATTCGCACGCCCAGGTTCTTGAGCGCACGCAGGATGCGATCGGTGCGCTGCACATCGCGCATCAGGGTGGTTTCGGTCACTTCGAGCTCGAGCAAATCGGGCGGCAGGCCACTTTCGTGCAAGGCAGCCGTCACCGTTTCCACCAGTGAATCGGTGTCGAAATTGGCGGCTGCCACGTTGACCGATACCCGGATCGGCGGCAAGCCTGCATGCTGCCACTGCCGACTCTGACGACATGCCTCGCGAATGGCCCACTGATCGATATCCACGATCAAGTTGGTTTCCTCGGCGATCGGCAGGAACTCACCCGGCAACATCAGGCGCTCGCCACGCCGCCAGCGCACGAGTCCTTCCACGCCCACCACGTTGCCGGTGCTGCGGTCGATCTGCGGCTGATAGAACAGGGTCAGATCGCCATTGCGCAGACTGCGGCGCAGGGCGCTTTCCAGCTCGATGCGTGCATCCACGCTGGAGGCCAGTTCGTGGGTGTAGAAGCGGAATGCATTTCGACCGTTGCGTTTGGCCAGGTACATGGCGGCATCGGCGCGCATCATCAGGGTCGAGGCGTCGTAACCGTCTTCCGGAAACAGGCTCACGCCGATGCTGAAAGCCTGATGCAACTCGTGCGAAGCGACCGGGTAGGGCGTACCCGCTATCGCCAGCAGGCGCTCGGCCACTTGCGCCACGCTGGCACGGGTGACCACGTTGTCCAGCAGCACCACGAACTCATCGCCGCCCGTGCGGTAAACACTGCCCAAGTTGCCGATGTTGCGCTGGATTCGACGCGCAACCTGCTGCAACAGCTGATCGCCAATGTGATGGCCGAGGGCGTCGTTGACGTGCTTGAACAGGTCCAGATCGATGAACAACACCGCCACCCCGGTGCCGAGGTGAGTGGCCTTGGCGATCAGCTGCGCCAGCGTTTCGTTCAACTGCAGGCGATTGGGCAGGGCGGTCAGCGAGTCGTGATGGGCCAGATAGGCCATGCGCGCGCTCAGCACGCGCGCCTCGGTGATGTCGCGCAGCACCATCACCGAACCGATGGCGGTTTCGGCGCGGTCATACAGTGGCGATAGCGAACGCTCGACGACGATGCGGTGACCATCGTGCCGGGTCAATTCCAGATCACCGGCCACCACGGCCAGGACCGGGCTTCCATCCTCTGCGGGCGACTCGCGTCCGGGTCCGACCGGTACCACCACGTCCAGCGGCAAGCCGCGCGCATCGTCCAGCCGCCAGCCGCTGATCGCTTCGGCGGCCGGATTCATGTAGTTGACCCGGGAGTCGATGTCGGCCGTGATCACCGCCTCGTTGATGGAAGACAGCGTGACCTCGGCGCGTGCATTGGCGTCGAACAGCGCATTTTCCAACCGGGCCTTCTCGCTGATGTCGATCGACATCACGAAGAAGCCCACCACCGCCCCGGTTTCGTCCACGTCGGGCGTGTAGTACGTATGCATCCGGCGTGGTCCGTCCGGAGTGGGGAAGGTGGTTTCGAAGTCGACATCCCGGCCGGCCAGCACCGCATCGATGTACGGCTTGCGGCGGCCGTAGCGCTCTTCGCCGAACAGGTCACGGATATGGATGCCGGCGCGGTAAGGTCGTTGCCAGATGACCAGCTCGGCGCAGGCGCGATTGAAGAACACGGCGCGCTGGTTGCGATCGTACTGTGCGATCAGCGCCGGCAGTTTGTCGGTGACCCTCTGCAGGTGATCACGCGCCATCGCCAGGTCGCGCTGGGCGCGTTTCTGCTCGCTGTTGTCGGTGATCATCAAGTACCAACCGGCGATGCTGCGGTCGGTTTCCACGTCCGGAACCAGGTGGACCTGGACCGAACGCTCGGGTCGGCCGAGGACCGTCTCCCAGACGGTCGCATGATCGGCGCTGGCATCGCGCATGGCCTGCTTCAACTCGGCCAGGAAGTTCGGGTCTTCGGCGTGGACTTCCTCGATGCCACGTTCGTTCCAGGCCTTGCCGGCGCTGAACCAGTCGCGTGTGGCGCGGTTGGCGAAGCCGTAGCAACCATCCTTGTCGAGGTAGGCGATCAGCGCGGGCAGATGATCGGCCACCGCGTCGAGCAAGGCGCGGCTGCGCCGGTCGGTACGCGCCACGTTGCGCAACAGAAAAAACAGCAGCAGTCCAAAGGCGATGCCTGCCGCGGTGAGACCCAGGATCGGCAACAGCCCGGGTATCGCCACCCGCGCCGGCGGCGAGCTCATGCTCAGTTCCCAGCTGTTGCCGAGGAAGCGGATCGGAACGCTGTGGCGGAACGCCGGCCGCATGGACGGGCCGTAGCGCGAGATCACCGGCGTGCGTTCGTAAATCGTCTGCAAGGTGTCACGGTCGACCCGCGCCACCAGACGCACGTCAAACGCCGATGCTTCCGACTCGCCCATCGCTTCTTCCATCACCCGGCTCCAACCGAAGCCGGCCGACGCGTAGCCGCGCAACGCGGCGCGACGGGTCCGCACATCGGCGTCGGCCGTCAGCGGAGTGGCGTAGACGGGCGCGTACAGCAGGAAGCCCGGCAAGCCCGGTTGACCACGCGAGCTGTCGGTCAGCGAAACGCGCGCCGCACTGGTGAGTTGTCCGGTGTCGCGTGCCCGTTCCATCGCCGCGCGTCGCTGTGGTTCGGCAAAGACATCCTTGCCCAGCAGACTGAGCATGCCCCGGCGTTCCGGGTAGATCAGATCGATGATGGCGTATTCGCTGCGCACGCCGCTCGGGTACACATGGAACTCGGCACCGTAGTCCGCCTGGCGCTCCAGTTCATAGGCGCCCAGGTCCGCGGCCATCACCCGGCGGGCAAAACCCAGACCGTGCACACCGGCCGGCCGACTGGGAATCCGCAGTTTTTCCACGAAGGCGCGGAAGCCGTCGCGGTCAATGCGCGGATGGGCTTCCAGCACGGCCGCCGCCGAACGCACGGTGTCTTCATAGGCGTTCATGTGCGTGACCAGCGCGGTCGCGACGGCATTGGCGTGCGCGGAGAAACGCGCTTCGGCGCTGGATTGCGCCTGTTGCCAGGACGCCACGCCAAACCACAATGACAGCAGCAATGACAGCAGCAACACGACCCAGGCCATGACATCCAGGCGCCGCCGCCGGTCTGCGGCGGATGAGCGCGAGCCGCTCAATGCGCGGCGTTCGGATGCACGCTCCAAATCAAACTCCATCGACTCTTCCCCAGTACTGCCTGCGCAGTCTTGGCCGCCATGCTACGCCGCCGATCCGGCTGCCGCCATGACAGCGTCAGCGTTTCGACCAAGGTCTGACTCACTCGCGCGACTTGCGTGCAGGACGGGCCTGCAGCGACGGCCAGTACTCCGGCGGCTTGCGGGCGCGGGTCAGCTGCTCGTAGGCATAACCCAGTTCGATCAAGCGACCTTCACTCCATGCCGCGCCCATGAAGACGATGCCCAATGGCAGGCCGTCGCTGTGCCCCATGGGCACGGTCAGGCTGGGGTAGCCGGCCACCGCGGCCGCACCATATCCGGCGCCCGGAAAATGATCGCCGGCCTTGAGATCGGTCAGCCAGGCGGGTCCGGTGGCGGGTGCGATCAACGCATCCAGCTGTTGCGCCTTGAGCGTCGCATCGATGCCTTCGGGTCCGGCCAGTCGCCGCGCCAGGCTGCGTGCGCTGATGTAGCTGCTGTCACCCAGGCCGCCCTTGGCATTGGCCTGCTCGAACAATTCCTGGCCGAAGTAGGGCATCTCCGATGTCGTGTATTGCTGGTTGTAGCCAATCAGTTGGCTCAGCGTCTTGACCGGTGCATCGTGGCGGGCGAGATAGCGCTCCAGTCCGGCCTTGAATTCGAACAGCATCAGTTCCAGTTCGGCATCGTCCCACTGGCCATCGGTGGGGATTTGCGCATCGACGACGGTGGCGCCCGCATCGCGCATCACCTTGATCGCCCCTTCCATGGCCGCCGCCGCATCCGGATGGATGGCGAACTTGCTGCGTAACACGCCAATGCGTGCGCCTTTGAGGCCGTTGGCCTTGAGCCGGGTGTGGTAATCCAGCGTGCTGTTCCAGGCCGCGTTGGTGGTGGCCGGATCAGCAGGATCGCGACCGGCCAGCGCAGTCAGCAACAGCGCTGCGTCGGAGACGCTGCGGGTCATCGGGCCCGCGGTGTCCTGGCTGAAGGAAATCGGGATGATGCCGTCTCGGCTGACCAGTCCCACCGTGGGCTTCAGTCCCACGACGCCGTTGACCGCCGCCGGACAGATGATGCTGCCGTCGGTTTCGGTGCCGATCGTGGCAGCCGCCAGGTTGGCCGACACGGCCACGCCGCTGCCGGCGCTGGAACCGCAGGGATTGCGATCCAGCACATAGGGATTGCGCGTCTGGCCACCGCGCGCACTCCAGCCGGAAGTGGAATGGGTGGAGCGGAAATTGGCCCATTCACTCAGGTTGGTCTTGCCGAGGATCACGGCGCCGGCTTCGCGCAGCCGGCGTACCAGGAAGGCATCGGTGGCGGGGCGAAAATCCTTCAGCGCCAGCGAGCCGGCCGAATTGACCATCGGCGTGGCGTCGATATTGTCCTTGAGCAGGATCGGTATGCCGTGCAGCGGACCACGCACTGCATTGTTCTTGCGCTCGGCGTCGCGCAAGGCGGCTTCCTTGATGGCATCGGGATTGAGCTCGATGACCGAATTCAGCTGGGGGCCGCCCTGATCGATGGCCGCGATGCGGTCCAGATAGGCTTGCGTCAGCGTCCGGCTGTCCAGTTCACCGCGCTGCATCCGCGCCTGCAGGTCGCTGATGTCCATTTCCGCGTAGGCGAAATCGGTGGGCGCATCGGCGGGGGCGTTGCTGGACGAATCATCTGCGCGCTGGCAGGCCACCAGGGGCAGGCACAGCAGCAACGCAAGCGACAACGGCAACCGGTACGAACGATTCATGGCAATCCCCGAAAGCGTGTCCGTGAGGCTAGCAGGCCTCCGGCGGCTGTCAATTACGCCGGCGCTTGATCAGGTCACGTCCAAGAATGGCCACCACGGCCAAGTTGATGACCAGCACCGTCCAGGTATGCCAGCCCGGGTGGTGGTAGAGCGCGTACAGGTCCAGTGGCAGATATGCGGCCGAGCCGATGCAGCCCAGCCATGAGGCCCAGGCCTTGGCGCGCCACAGACCCCAGGCCTCGGCCAGGCGCATGGCCGCATAGACCAGCACGACCAGCACCGCCAGGTGTACGGCCTGCGGATTGATGGATTGCAACAGGCCGGGCAGGACCCCGTGTTGGGGATCGAGGTGGAAGCGCGATATCAACGCTTCCACCCAACGCCGCAATGGCAGCGGACCGACCAGGACCAGCCCGGTCGCCGCAGCCAACGCCAGCACGCCCTTCAGACCTTCGAAGATCGCAATGGCGTGCAAGCCCGGATGCGCTTTGGGATCCGGGTTGTAAGGCGCGTCCGTCATGGACGATTAGGCAGCTCGCGAGGCGCGCTTGCGATCGTTCTCGGAACGGTACTTCTTGCGCAGGCGGATGGCCTGCGGGGTCACTTCCACCAGTTCGTCGTCGTCGATGAATTCCAGCGCCTGTTCCAGCGACAACTTGATCGGCGGAATCAGGCCTTCGTCGTCATCCTTGCCGGAGGCGCGGAAGTTGGTCAGCTGCTTGCCGCGCAGGGCATTGACGGTCAGGTCGTTGTCCTTGGAATGGATGCCGACGATCTGGCCTTCATAGATTTCTTCGCCCGGCTCGATCATCAGGCGGCCGCGCTCCTGCATGGCCATCTGCGCGTAAGCCGGCGAGGGACCGGTACCGTTGGAGATCAGCACGCCGTTCTGGCGCTGGCCGATGGTGCCGTCAGCCTTCGGACCGTAGTGGTCAAAGACGTGGAAGAGCAGGCCGGTGCCGGCAGTCAGGGTGCGGAACTCGGTCTGGAAACCGATCAGGCCACGCGCCGGAATCATGAACTCCAGGCGCACGCGGCCCTTGCCGTCCGGTTCCATGTTCTGCAGCAGGCCCTTGCGCTCGCCGAGGCGACCCATCACGCCGCCCTGGAAGTTTTCTTCCAGGTCCACCACCAGCTGCTCGTACGGCTCCTGCATGATGCCGTCGATTTCCTTGATGATGACTTCCGGACGCGACACGGCCAGTTCATAGCCTTCGCGACGCATGGTTTCGATCAGGATCGACAGGTGCAGTTCGCCACGGCCGCTGACCTTGAACTTGTCGGCGTCTTCGGTGTCTTCCACCTTCAAGGCGACGTTGTGCTGGGTCTCGCGGGTGAGGCGATCGCGCAGCTGGCGGCTGGTCAGGAACTTGCCGCCCGAACGATCCTTGACGCCGGCGAACGGCGAGTCATTGACCTGGAAGGTCATGCTGATCGTCGGCTCGTCCACGGTCAGTACCGGCAGCTGCTCGACAGCGGCGGGATCGCACAGGGTGTCGGAGATACCCAGGCCTTCGATGCCCGAGATCGCGATGATGTCGCCTGCGCGTGCTTCCTTGACCTCATGGCGCTCCAAGCCGTGGAAGCCCAGCACCTGCAGCACTTTGCCGTTGCGGGTCTTGCCGTTGCGATCCATGACGCTGACATTCATGTTGGTGCGGATGGTGCCGCGCTGGATGCGGCCCACGCCGATGATGCCGACGTAATTGTTGTAGTCCAGGCTGGTGATGCGCATCTGGAACGGGCCGTCCAGATCCACCGGCGGCTCCGGCACGTGCTTGATGATGGTTTCAAACAGCGGGGTCATGTCGCCCGAGCGCACGTCTTCGGTCAGGCCGGCATAGCCGTTCAAGCCCGAGGCGTAGACCACCTGGAAATCCAGCTGCTCATCGGTCGCGCCCAAGCGATCGAACAGGTCAAAGGTCTGGTTGAGCACCCAGTCCGGACGCGCGCCCGGACGGTCGACCTTGTTGATCACCACGATCGGCTTGAAGCCCATCGCAAAGGCCTTCTGGGTGACGAAGCGGGTCTGCGGCATCGGGCCATCCATCGCGTCGACCAGGATCAGCACCGAATCGACCATCGACAGCACGCGCTCCACTTCGCCGCCGAAGTCGGCGTGTCCGGGGGTGTCGACAATGTTGATGCGGAATTCCTCGCCTTCCGGCGACTTCCAGCGGATGGCGGTGTTCTTGGACAGGATCGTGATGCCACGTTCCTTTTCCAGGTCGTTGCTGTCCATGACGCGCTCGGCGACAACGGCACGATCGCTGAAAGTGCCCGACTGCTTGAGCAGCTGGTCGACGAGGGTGGTCTTGCCATGGTCGACGTGGGCGACGATGGCGATATTGCGAAGGTTCTGGATGGACATGCGGAAAGGCGCGCCGGATGCGCGCAAGGGACCATGGGGAAAGGCGCGTATTATAGCCGGCCAACCCCGCCTGGCGGGCTCGCCGGTCAGCAAAAAAAGCATGAAAATGAACGCGCGAGCCACCCGGAGACCCGCTTGGGGCATTCCGGGGCGGTCATCGACAGGTCCAGCCGGCTTGGATTGGCTGTCCGTGCCCTCATCCAAGGGGGGCCACCGCCCGGTGACGGCACCCGTCCGGCCCGGTGCGGCCCAGCTTCCCACCCGATTTTTCACCAGGAGTTCCGTTCCATGTCCCTAATTGCCACTTTTGACACCTCGCGCGGCCCGATCAAGATCGAGCTGTACCCGGACAAGGCGCCGCTGACCGTGGCCAACTTCGTCAACCTGGCCAAGCGTGGCTTCTACGATGGCCTGAATTTCCACCGCGTGATCGCCGACTTCATGATCCAGGGCGGTTGCCCGGAAGGTTCCGGCCGCGGCGGCCCGGGCTACCGTTTCGAAGACGAGACCAACAATGGCGTGCGCCACGAGCGTGGCGTGCTGTCCATGGCCAATGCCGGTCCCAACACCAACGGCAGCCAGTTCTTCATCACCCACGTGGCCACCCCGCACCTGGACGGTCGCCACACCGTGTTCGGCAAGGTCACCGAAGGCCAGGACATCGTTGATTCGGTCAAGCAGGGCGACCTGATCAACCGCATCACGATTGAAGGCGATGCCGATGCCGCGCTGGCCGCCAAGGCCGACCGCGTGAGCGAGTGGAACCGCATCCTGAGCGCCTGACCTGCGCCTGCCGGCGGTCCGGCCAGGACCGCCGGTGCAGACCAAAGGTGTAGCGCCACGACCCGGCCGGGTGGTGGCGCCGTGATAAAATCGCGCGCCGCATTTGGCGCACGTACCCCTCCCGCACACGTTCACTTGCGAGGTTCTGCAATGCCCCAGCTTGCCCGGCGCATCGGTCGCGCCAAGCCCAGCGCGATCATGGCGGTCGCGGAAAAGGCGAAGAAGCTCAAGGCCGAAGGCCGCGACATCATCAGTTTCTCGATTGGTGTGCCCAACTTCCTGCCCGGCGACCATGTCTACGAAGCCGCGCGCAAGTCGCTGGACCACGACTCCGGCCAGTACGGCTCCAACCGCGGCACCGACGCGCTGCTGGATGCCTTCCTGCACCACCTGCAGGGCAGCGGTCTGGACGGCTATACGCGCAAGAACATCGTGGTGGGCGTGGGCGCCAAACACGTGCTCTACAACCTGGCCGAAGCGTTGCTGGATGAAGGCGACACCATCGCCTATCCCACCCCGTACTGGACCACCTACCAGGACATCGCCGACATCGTCGGCGCGGTGTCGCTCAAGTTGCCGTGCCCGCCGGAGCAGAACTACAAGCTCACCCCGGCGCAGCTGGAACAGGCCCTGGCGCAGAAGCCGAAGGTGTTCCTGTTCAACAATCCATCCAATCCGACCGGCATGGTCTACTCGCAGGACGAAATCGCCGCCCTGGCCGATGTGCTGGTGCGTTACCCCGATACCTGGATCCTGCTCGACGACATCTACAACCGCCTGGTGTTTGATGGCGTGGGTTACCACAACTTCCTGCACGTGAAGCCGGAACTGCGCGAGCGCACCGTGGTGATCGACTCGCTGTCGAAGACCTACGGCATGCCGGGCTGGCGCGTGGGCCTGATTGCCGCGCCCGAAAACGTGGCGCAGGCCTTGGTCGCGCTCAACTCCAACCACATCACCAACCTGCCGGAAGTGGTCACCGCCGCCGCCGTGGCCGCGTTGACCGGGCCGCAGGACATCCCGCAGCAGAAGTGCGCTGAGTTCGCCGGCAAGCGTGATCGCGTGCTGGCCGCGCTCAACGCCATTCCGGGTGTGGTTTGCCCGCGACCGCAGGGCGCCTTCTATGCCTTCCCGGATATCTCGGTGGCATTCGGCAAGCGCCATGGTGAAGCCGTGATCGGCAACGATGTCGACTTCTGCAATGCGCTGCTGGAAGCCAAGGGCGTGGCCTGCGTGCCGGGTTCGGCATTTGGCGAGCCGCGCGCGCTACGCATTTCCTACACCTGTGCCGACGCCCAGCTCAGCGAAGGGCTCTCGCGCATCCAGGCCTTTTTTGCCGAACTCGTCTGAGTCCGGCCTTCATTCCATCGGAGAACGACCATGAAAACCCCCGTCCGTGTTGCAGTGACCGGCGCCGCCGGCCAGATCGGTTACGCCCTGCTGTTCCGCATCGCCTCGGGTGAAATGCTCGGCAAGGATCAGCCGGTGATCCTGCAGCTGCTGGAATTGCCCATCGACAAAGCCCAGGCCGCGTTGAAAGGCGTGATGATGGAGCTGGAAGACTGCGCATTCCCGCTGCTGGCCGGCATGGTCGGCACCGATGATCCGGAAGTGGCGTTCAAGGATGCCGACGTCGCCCTGCTGGTCGGCGCGCGTCCGCGCGGCCCGGGCATGGAGCGCAAGGACCTGCTGCTGGAGAACGCCAAGATCTTCACCGCCCAGGGTGCTGCACTGAACAAGGTCGCTTCGCGCAACGTCAAGGTGCTGGTGGTCGGCAATCCGGCCAACACCAATGCTTACATCGCGATGAAATCGGCGCCGGATCTGCCGGCCAGGAACTTCACCGCCATGCTGCGCCTGGATCACAACCGTGCGTTGAGCCAGCTGGCCAACCAGGCCAACGTGGCCGTGGGCGATATCGAGAACCTGATCGTGTGGGGCAACCACAGCCCGACCATGTATCCGGACTACCGCTTTGCCACCGCCAAGGGCAAGTCGCTGAAGGATGCGATCAACGACGCCGACTGGAACGCCAATACCTTCATTCCGCAGGTCGGCAAGCGTGGCGCGGCGATCATCGAAGCGCGCGGCCTGTCGTCGGCGGCGTCGGCGGCCAACGCCGCGATTGACCATGTCCGTGACTGGCTGCTGGGCAGCAATGGCAAGTGGGTGACCATGGGCGTGCCTTCCGATGGCAGCTACGGCATTCCGGAAGGTGTGATCTATGGCGTGCCGGTCATCACCGCCAATGGCGAGTACACCCGCGTCGAGGGCCTGGCCGTGGACGACTTCAGCCGCGCCGCCATGGACAAGACCCTGGCCGAGCTGGAAGAAGAACGCGCCGGCGTGGCCCACCTGTTGGGTTGATCAAAACCGCCAACGCTGTCAGAAGAAACGCCGGAGATTCTCCGGCGTTTTTTTATGCGCTTGCTGCGCATTTCTGGAACGATTTCAATCGTTCGCGTTGATGGAACCTGCCGCGCATTCCTCAACTTTGCATGCATTGCGCCAAGACCTTCACTTTTCCGTCGATTGCTTAAGTGCATGCCGGCGATTGAGTTCGATCATGGTGGACGCTCTGGAACGGGTACTAGGTTTTCGCCCACTAGCCTACTTGTTCAAAGTTTGAGATCACTATGAAACAACAGAAGTGTGGCGCGAGCACGTTGCACGTTACGCGCATTGTCTGGTTCGTCTCCCTGTCTGGCATGACACTCCCGGCGTTCGCTGCTGGCGCAGGTGTCCAGGGCGTCATCGCGGAAGTCATTTCCTGGGTCGTACTCATTGTCAGTCCCGTGTTCACCCTGTGGGCGTTCTGGAAGGTTCACATCGTTCCCGAACTGATGGCCGAGAAGCGCCAACACCCGCAGAAGGAAGCGATCAAGGTGCTGTGCCTGCTGTCGCTTTTCTTCGGCGGCCTGCTTTGGCCTTTGGCCTGGCTGTGGGCCTACACGAAACCGGTGTTTTACCGCGCCTCGTACGGCCGGGATAAACACGATGACTACTACGCCGAGGAATCCCACTTGAGCGATACCGACAAACAACAAGCCGCTCTGGTGATGCGTGATCAGATCGCGGACCTGCAGCGCAAGCTGACCGCCATCGAGGGAGCAGGCGCCTTGAATGTTTCAGTTGCAGGGGGGGGCGCGTCATGCTTGAGCTCATTGCCATCATCTATGCGCTTATCGTCTGGCTGATCTTCATCAAATTCAAACTGCTTCCCTGGAACATCAAGAGTCAAGTTGCCTGTGTGGCCGTGGGCCTGGGTGGAATTGCCGTGTTGGTCTTCACAATCAACATCACCACGCCCCAGTCCAATGACATCCGGGTGATGAACTACGTTGTCGAGGTCATTCCACGTGTGAATGGACGAATCATCGAAGTGCCCATCGAAGGAAACAAACTGATTCACAAGGGTGACGTGCTGGTTCGCATCGATCCCGCGCCGTTCGAGATGAAAGTGCGCGAACTGACCGCCAAGCTGGTGGATGCAGAAGGTACAGCCGCCACGCTGCAGTCCGAGGCCGCCGTTGCCAAGGGCGCTACGGGACAGGTATTGGCGCAGCTGCAGCTGGCGCAAACGCGGCTGAAGGAAGCCAGGGATTTGGCGCGCCACGGAGCCGGGCCGGAATACGACGTGCAGTCGTTCGCCGCCCAGGTGGCACAGCTGGAATCCAGTCTGGCCTCGGCCCGCGCGGCCGAAGCCAAAGTCCGGACCCAGCTGGATGCCAAGGTGGGCGCGGATCGCGCTTCCGTTGCCGCGGTGCGCGAGCAGCTGGCGCAGGCCAAATGGGAACTTGAACAGACCGTCATCTATGCGCCCTCCGATGGCTACGTGGTCAACCTGCAGGTCAGGCCAGGCTCGTACGCCGTGTCCTTCCCGCTGCGTCAGCTCATGAGCTTTGTCGAGCTGGAACAGCGTGTCATCGGCTTCTATGACCAGAACCAGCTGATCAAGGTCAAGGAAGGCGACCGCGCTGAAATCGTCCTGCGTTCGCGCCCGGGCAAGGTGCTGTATGGCCACGTGGAGTCGATCATCTGGGCAAACGCGTCCGGGCAACTGCAAGCCAGCGGCGTCATTCCCACGATGGCGCCGGAAGGAACACGCGCGCCTCCCCTCAAGTATGCAGTTCGCTTCAAGATGGAAGATTCGCAACAGCTGAAAATGGCGATGGGTTCATTCGGTGAAGCCGCCATCTTCACAGACAGCATGAAGATGTTCTCCGTTGTCCGCATGGTGATCATGCGCATCAAGACGAAGATCAACTATCTCGTCTTCAAGTTGGAGTAATACGATGCGAAATGCACAACTCCACGCGGTGTCCGAATCGCGCGCGGCTTCTGTCGCCAAGCCCTTGCGCGGCATGCTGCTGGCCTGCAGCATCGCCGTCGCACTGTCTGCTTGCGCGCACCTAGACGCCCCGGATCCGGGCACGACGTATGAAAAGGCGATGCGGGGTACGGAAGTACCCTCGAGGTGGGCCGCGAGTGATGAAAGTCAGCAGGCAGCCTTTCAGCCCAGTTGGATTGGCTTTGGCGACAGCGGCGAATTGGCTGCCTTGATTGCGGAAGCGCTCGAACACAATCGCGATCTGCAGGCGGCGGCAACGCGCGTGGAATCCGCGCGGTTGTTGTCGGAATTGGCCGGTGCCCGACTGAAACCCAACGTCGATCTGAACGGGCGTTACTCCACCGACGCAACCGAGCTGCCGCAAGCCCAGGGCTATCTCAGCATGAGCATGGTCCAGATGAGTTGGGAGCTGGACCTGTGGGGCATGGCGCGTGCGGGCATCAAGTCCGAGGAGGCGAATCTACGGTCGGTCTCTGCAGACTACGCCTACGCACGCGAGTCCATTGCGGCAGCGGTGGCGCGCGCGTGGCTGCTCGTGATCGAAGGTCAGCAGCAGCAGGAATTGGCCCAGCGGTTGGAAGACGATGCACGCGAGTACGCCAAGTTGCTCGCGACCAGCCAGCGCATCGGCAAGGCGTCGGAGTTGGACGTGGCCCAGGCCGAGGCGCAGGTGCATGCCTATGCCGGCGCCGTTCGCCGCTGGGAACAGACGCAACTGCAGGCACGTCGTGCACTTGAGGTTCTCCTAGGGCGCTACCCTTCCGCTTCGATCGCCACACGCGAAGAACTCCCGGAACTGGATTCCAGCCTGCCGGCGGGCCTGCCGCTGGCGCTGATCGAGCGTCGGCCCGATCTGGTGGCCGCGCGGCAGCGATTCGAGTCTGCGTTCTTCAAGTCAGAGCAGGCACGTGTGGCCAAGCTTCCCAACGTGATGATGACGATGGGGGCCGGCAACGTGTCGTCTGACTATGCGCTCTTCAAGGGCGGCATGGACAAGTTCGTTTCACCCATCGGCCTGCGCTTCTCGTTGCCCATCTTCGATGGTGGTCGTCGTCAGACAGTCCTTGAAATTCGCAACTCGGAACAGGAACAGGCCAACGTCCTGTATGCGCGGACCATACTCCGCGCCATGCAGGAGGTGGAGAACGCCATGTCCGCAGAGAACCTGCTTGCCCTGCGCGCCAATGAACTGTCCGAACAGGTTGGCGATGTCGAGCGCACAATCGGATTGGCGAAAGTGGCGCACGAAGTGGGCAAGGTGGATCGATTCGAGATCCTGCAGCGTGAGATGAGCTTGTATCAGGCACGTTCAACCTTGCTGGGCGTGCGCTCGCAGCGCTTGGCGGAACGTGTGAATCTCCATCTGGCACTGGGTGGCAGTTTCTCGGCCAGCACACCGGGCTGACGCAGACCGTCGGGTTGTACCCGTCGTTGCCCCAGCGACTGCATGCGCGTCGCTGGGACTGGGCCAGCCAGCCATGGTGCCCGAGGCGGGGCGGGCCATGCGACCAAGGTCGCAGGGAGTCCGCACGGACGCGGATCTATGCTCCGGATGTCGCTACGGCTGGAGAGGGCCGCCCATGGCCTACGAAGAAGTCTATCGCCGCTCAATCGAGCAACCAGAAGCCTTTTGGGGTGAAGAGGCACGTGCCATCCATTGGCACGTGCCCCCGCAGCAGATCCTCGACTATTCGCGCCCGCCGTTCCGACGCTGGTTTGTCGGCGGGCAGACCAACCTCTGTTACAACGCGGTCGACCGACATCTGGATGCGCGCGGCGACCAGCCTGCCTTGATCGCGATCTCCAGCGAAACCCGGGAAAGCCGCAGCATCAGCTTCCGGCAGCTGCACACCGAGGTGAATGCGTTCGCGGCCGTGCTGCAGCGCCTGGATGTGGGCCGGGGCGACCGCGTGGTGATCTACATGCCAAACATGGCCGAGGCGGTGTTCGCCATGCTGGCCTGCGCACGTATCGGCGCCATCCACTCGGTCGTGTTTGGTGGGTTTGCGGCGCACAACCTGGCGCTGCGGATCGATGATGCGCAGCCCAAGCTGCTGATCGCCGCCGATGCAGGCATGCGTGGCGGCAAAGTCATTCCCTACAAGCCGCTGGTGGACGAAGCCTGCAGCAAGGCAGCGACGCCGCCGCCCAAGGTATTGATTGTCTCGCGTGGTCTGGACGCGGCGGAGCCGCGCGTGGCCGGTCGCGATGAGGACTACGCCGCGCTGCGCGCCAGCGTGGGCGATGCGCATGTGGAGGTTGCCTGGCTGGAATCCAACGAACCCAGCTATCTGCTTTACACCTCCGGCACGACCGGCAAACCCAAGGGCGTGCAACGCGACGTGGGCGGGTATGCCGTGGCGCTGGCGCTGTCGATGCGCACGGTCTTCGACGTGGGTCCGGGCCAGGTGATGTTCTCCACCTCGGATGTGGGCTGGGCGGTCGGCCATTCCTACAACGTCTACGGGCCGTTGATCGTGGGCGCGACCTCGTTGCTGTACGAAGGATTGCCCATCAATCCCGATCCCGGTATCTGGTGGTCGCTGTGCGAGCGCCATGGCGTGCGCACGATGTTTTCCTCGCCCACCGCCATTCGCGTGCTCAAGAAGCACGATGTGGACTTCATTCGCCGACATGATCTTTCGGTGCTGAAATATCTGTTCCTGGCCGGCGAGCCATTGGACGAGCCCACCGCGCACTGGATCACCGACGCACTGGAGAAACCGGTCATCGACAACTACTGGCAGACGGAGACCGGCTGGCCTGCGCTGACCCTTTTGCCGGGTCTGGACATGAAACCGGTGCGCTTTGGTTCACCGGGATTCCCGAACCTGGGCTACAAGATGAAGGTGATCGACGAAACCACCGGCGAAGAAGTGGGGCCGCATCAGAAGGGCGTGCTGGTGATGCAGCCGCCCCTGCCGCCAGGGTGCATGACCACGATCTGGAATGACGATCAGCGCTTCCTGTCCAGCTATTTCGGGCATTTCAAGGAGCTGCTCTACAGTTCGCTGGACTGGGCGATTCGCGACGAGCAGGGCTACACGTTCATCCTCGGGCGCACGGACGATGTCATCAATGTGGCGGGCCATCGCCTGGGCACGCGCGAAATCGAAGAATCGGTGTCCGCATTTCCGGCGGTGGCCGAAGCGGCCGTGATCGGCGTCAGTGATGAACTCAAGGGGCAGGTGCCGGTCGTTTTCGCCACGCTGCGCCAATCCACCGACGAACCGCACGAACGCGTGCGCGCGGCCGATGGCATGCGCCGCACGGTGGAGCAAAGCCTGGGCGCCGTGGCGCGGCCGGCCCGCGTCTATATCGTCAACGCCCTGCCCAAGACCCGTTCGGGAAAACTCTTGCGCCGCTCTCTGCAGGCGCTTGCGCAGGGCTCGGATCCGGGGGATCTATCCACGCTGGACGATCCCAATGCGCTGGAAGAAGTGAAGCGCGCGCTGACCCGCGGGCCTGACGTGGGCAGCTGACGCTCATTCCAGCGCGGGCGGTTCGCCCGCATACGACGCGCGTGGTCGAATCAAGCGGCCCTGCGCCTGTTGCTCCAGTGCGTGGGCCAGCCAGCCCGCCAGGCGGCCGGCGGCAAACAGGATCAACGCCGGGGCTGCGGGCAGCTCATGGACCCGGCAAATCGCGGCCAGCATCAGATCGACATTGGGTCTGAGTCCGGTGATATCTTCGGCCGCACTGATCAGGGCTTCGAGCCGTTGCATTGCTGCGGCATCAGCGGAGGGGGACGCACTCAAGCGCAGCCACAGTTCCGCCGCCCGCGCATCGCCATGGGGATAGAGCGCGTGACCAAAGCCGGGCAGGTCGTCGCCACGTTGCCAGCGCTCGGCGATCACGTCGCGGGGTGAAGCAGCCAAGTCGGCCGACTCGATCAGAGCGTAGGCGCGAGCAGTAGCGCCGCCGTGACGCGGCCCGGACAAGGCAGCCAATCCGCTGCAGACAGTCGCGTGCAAGTGGGCGCCGGTGGAGGCGACGACGCGCGCGGCAAAGGCCGAGACATTCAACTCGTGCTCGGCGCACAGCACCAGCGCGGCGCGCACCAATTCGGCAAATTCGTAATCGTCGGGACGCCAGGTACCCGCCAGCAAGTGGTGGACCGGTCCGCGAAACGGAGGCTGCGCGACCAGCAGGGCTGCGTTGTGCCGTAGCAGGGCAGCGGCGATTTCATGCCGCACGGGCGCCGAAGGAGCCGGGGCCTGGCGCGTTTCCAGGCCCAGCAGCGGCAGCGCCGCCATGGCGCGCACCAGCGGGGGCAGTTCGGCGTTGTTCGCGATCGGGGCCACGCTGGTCGGCCAGTGAGCGGGCAGGGTGGTGGCGAAGGGATCGGTGTCGCCGCAGTCCCACAGCAGGCGCGCCATGTCTTCCAGAGTGGCGCCGGCGCGAACCGCCGCAATGGCCGACTGGCCGCGATAGTAAGGGCCGTCTGGACGGATCAGCGAGATGCGTGTTTCCAGTACCGGCAGGCCGCGGTCCAGGCTTTGCGCCGCACCACGCGCCGCGCCGCGACCCGCGCGTTTGCGCTGCGCCAGCCGTTCCACATCCTGACGCGGATACAGGCGGCTGCGATGGTCGGCTCCGGGACGCGACTCCAGCAGGCCCCGGCTGACGTAGGCGTAGAGCGTGGCCTGGCTGATGCCCAACAGGCGGCAGGTCTCGGCGGCGGAAAGCAGGTCGGTATCCATGCCAATAGATTGATTGATTTGATCAAGATTGATCAACTGGTCGGACGGTGCCAGATTGTGCGCACCGGAGGCGTACCATTCGCGCACCTCTGGACCCGGCGGGCGCTCGCCCGCGGGATGCATGCCCCAAGCAGGAGAACGCTGCATGAGCCAGAACACCGCAGGCGCCCGATTCCGCGCCGCGCTCGCCGAAGAATCACCCTTGCAGGTGATCGGCGCCATCAACGCCAACCACGCGCTGCTCGCCCAGCGTGCGGGTTATCGCGCCATCTATCTGTCCGGAGGCGGCGTTGCCGCTGGCTCGCTGGGACTGCCGGACCTGGGCATCAACACCCTGGAAGACGTGTTGATCGATGTCCGTCGCATCACCGATGTCTGCGACCTGCCGTTGATGGTGGATATCGACACCGGTTTCGGGCCCAGCGCCTTCAACATCGCACGCACGGTCAAGTCGTTGATCAAGGCCGGCGCCGGCGCCTGCCACATCGAAGACCAGGTGGGCGCCAAGCGTTGCGGTCATCGTCCCGGCAAGGAAATCGTCTCGGCCGGTGAAATGGTCGACCGCGTCAAGGCGGCGGCCGATGCGAAGACCGACCCGGACTTCTTCTTGATTGCCCGCACCGATGCCATCCAGGTGGATGGTGTGGACGCCGCCATCGAGCGCGCCATCGCCTGTGTCGAGGCTGGCGCCGACGGCATCTTTGCCGAAGCGGCCTACGACCTGCCGACTTACCGCCGCTTCGTCGATGCAGTGAAAGTGCCGGTGCTCGCCAACATCACCGAGTTCGGCAAGACGCCGCTGTTCACCGTCGAAGAGCTGAAGACGGCAGGCGTGGGCATCGTGCTGTATCCGCTGTCGGCCTTCCGCGCCATGAACAAGGCCGCCGAGGCCGTGTACACCGCGATCCGCCGCGACGGTCATCAGAAGAACGTCATCGATCACATGCAGACGCGCGAGGAACTGTACGAGCGCATCGGCTACCACGATTTCGAGCAGCGGCTGGATGCGCTGTTCGCGTCGAAGAAGTAACGACTCCGATCATCCCGAGGTTCCTGCAATGTCCGAATCCGCTGTCACCTTCAAACCCAAGAAATCCGTTGCGCTCAGTGGCACGGCCGCAGGCAACACTGCGCTGTGCACGGTCGGCCGTACCGGCAACGATCTGCACTACCGTGGCTACGACATCCTCGACTTCGCCAAAGCCAGCGAGTTCGAGGAAATCGCCTATCTGCTGGTGCACGGCAAGCTGCCCAACCGCGCCGAACTGGCTGGCTACAAGGCCAAGCTCAAAGCCCTGCGCGGAGTCCCGGCGGCGGTGAAAGCCGCGCTGGAGCAGCTGCCGCCGTCGGCGCACCCGATGGACGTGATGCGTACCGGTGTATCCGTGCTGGGCTGCGTCGCACCGGAAAAAGATGATCACAACCATCCGGGTGCGCGCGACATCGCCGACAAGTTGATGGCCTCGCTCGGCTCGATGCTGCTGTACTGGTACCACTACAGCCACAACGGCAAGCGCATCGAGGTCGAAACCGATGACGACTCCATTGGTGGCCACTTCCTGCATCTGCTGCATGGTGAGAAGCCGCGCGATTCCTGGGTCAGCGCCATGCACACCTCGCTGATTCTGTATGCCGAGCATGAGTTCAATGCGTCCACCTTTACCGCCCGGGTGATCGCCGGCACCGGCAGCGATCTGCATTCGTGCATCGCCGGCGCCATTGGCGCATTGCGTGGGCCCAAGCACGGCGGCGCCAACGAGGTGGCGTTCGAAGTGCAGAAACGCTACGAAACGCCGGATGAGGCCGAGGCCGACATCAAGGCACGGGTGGAGCGCAAGGAAGTGGTCATCGGCTTTGGCCATCCGGTCTACACCGTGGGCGATCCGCGCAACGATGTGATCAAGCAGGTGGCCAAGGAACTGTCCGACGAGCAGCGCAGCACCAAGATGTACGACATTGCCGAACGCCTGGAAACGGTGATGTGGGACATCAAGAAGATGTTCCCCAATCTGGACTGGTTCAGCGCCGTGAGCTATCACATGATGGGCGTGCCGACCGCGATGTTCACGCCATTGTTCGTCATTGCCCGCACCAGCGGCTGGAGCGCGCACATCATCGAGCAGCGCATCGACGGGAAAATCATCCGTCCGAGCGCAAACTACACCGGACCGGAAAACCTGGTCTTCGTCCCCATCGATCAGCGCGGTTGAACCGTTCTGGCGGGGCCGGATACGGTCCCGCCGGCTCCCGATTCTCGCCACGCCCACGTCAGCACCACGTCGCGCAGCCATGAATACCCAATACCGAAAACCCCTGCCGGATACGTCTCTGGACTACTTCGACGCGCGTGCCGCTGTCGAAGCACTCGCGCCCGGCGCCTACGACGCCTTGCCCTACACCTCGCGTGTGCTGGCGGAGAACCTGGTGCGCCGTTGCGACCCGGTCATGCTCGATGCCGCCTTGCTGCAGCTGATCGAACGCAAACGCGACCTGGACTTCCCCTGGTTTCCGGCGCGCGTGGTATGCCACGACATCCTGGGGCAGACCGCGCTCGTGGATCTGGCAGGTTTGCGCGATGCCATCGCCGATCAGGGTGGTGACCCGGCGCAGGTCAATCCAGTCGTGCCGGTGCAGTTGATCGTCGATCACTCGCTGGCCGTGGAATGTGGCGGCTACGATCCCGATGCGTTCGCCAAGAACCGCGCGATCGAAGACCGGCGCAACGAAGACCGCTTCCATTTCATCGAGTGGACGCGACATGCCTTCGAGAACATGGAGGTCATTCCGCCAGGCAACGGCATCATGCACCAGATTAACCTGGAGAAGATGTCGCCGGTGATCCAGGTACGGCAGGGCGTCGCCTTCCCCGACACCTGCGTGGGCACCGACAGCCATACGCCGCATGTTGACGCGCTGGGCGTGATCGCCATCGGCGTGGGTGGGCTGGAGGCGGAGAACGTGATGCTCGGACGCGCGTCCTGGATGCGGTTGCCCGACATCGTCGGCGTCGAGTTGACAGGAAAACCGCAGCCCGGCATCACCGCAACCGACATCGTCCTGGCGCTGACCGAGTTCCTTCGCAAGCAGAAGGTGGTGGGCGCCTATCTGGAGTTTCGCGGCGAGGGCGCGGCGGCGCTTACCCTGGGTGACCGGGCCACGATTTCCAACATGGCGCCGGAGTATGGCGCCACGGCGGCGATGTTCTTCATCGATCAACAGACCCTGGACTATCTGCGCCTGACCGGTCGTGAAGAACAGCAGGTGCAGTTGGTGGAGCACTACGCCAAAACCACGGGACTGTGGGCATCAGCGCTGGAAGGCGCGAAGTACGAGCGCAGTCTGCATTTCGACTTGAGCAGCGTGGGGCGCAACATGGCGGGCCCTTCTAATCCGCACGCACGTGTGGCGACCGCCGATCTGGCGGAGAAGGGCATTGCCGGCAACCTTGAAGCAGCCCGTCAGCAGGAGGCCGACGGCCTGATGCCTGACGGCGCCGTGGTCATCGCCGCCATAACCAGTTGCACCAATACCAGCAATCCCCGCAATGTCATCGCCGCTGGCTTGCTGGCGCGCAACGCCAATCGCGCGGGGCTGACGCGCAAGCCTTGGGTCAAGTCGTCCCTGGCTCCCGGGTCCAAGGCCGTCGCGCTGTACCTGGATGAGGCGCAACTAACCAGTGAGCTCGAACAACTGGGGTTCGGCGTCGTGGCGTTTGCCTGCACAACCTGCAACGGGATGTCGGGAGCGTTGGACCCTGCCATCCAGCAGGAAATCATTGATCGCGATCTCTATGCCACCGCCGTGCTGTCAGGCAATCGCAACTTCGATGGGCGTATCCATCCCTATGCCAAGCAGGCATTCCTGGCTTCGCCGCCGTTGGTGGTGGCCTACGCGATTGCCGGCACCATCCGTTTCGACATCGAGAAGGATGTGCTGGGCGTTCACCAGGGACGCGAAATCCGCCTGAAGGATATCTGGCCCAGCGATGCCGAGATTGATGCGGTGGTCAAGGCAGCGGTCAAGCCCGATCAGTTCCGTCGCATCTACAACCCGATGTTCAACGTGCGCGTGGAAACTGGTGCGCGGGTCGAACCCCTGTATGCCTGGCGCCCGCAGAGTACCTACATACGTCGCCCGCCGTATTGGGAAGGCGCGCTTGCGGGCGAGCGGACCCTGCGGGGGATGCGCGCGCTTGCGGTGCTGGGTGACAACATCACTACCGATCACCTGTCTCCTTCGAACGCGATCTTGCCCGGTAGTGCCGCAGGCGAGTACCTGGCCAAGATGGGTTTGCCGGAGGAAGACTTCAACTCCTATGCCACCCACCGCGGCGATCACCTGACCGCGCAACGCGCCACCTTCGCCAACCCGAAGCTGTTCAATGAAATGGTGCGCAATCCGGACGGCAGCGTGAAGCAGGGTTCGCTCGCGCGCGTCGAGCCGGAGGGCCTGGTGATGCGCATGTGGGAGGCGATTGAACTCTACATGGAACGCAAGCAGCCTCTCTTGATTGTCGCCGGGGCAGACTATGGCCAAGGTTCCTCGCGTGACTGGGCGGCAAAGGGTGTGCGATTGGCGGGTGTGGAGGCCATCGTCGCCGAGGGCTTCGAACGCATCCACCGCACCAACCTGATCGGCATGGGCGTGTTGCCGCTGGAGTTCAAGCCGGGCACCACGCGCAGCACTCTGGGCATTGACGGTACGGAGACCTTCGACGTTCTGGGCGCACGCACGCCGCGCGCCGACCTGGAACTGGTCATTCTTCGACGCGATGGCAGCCGCTTGGAAGTCCCCGTCACCTGTCGCCTGGACAGCGACGAAGAAGTATCCATCTACGAAGCCGGAGGAGTCCTGCAGCGCTTCGCGCAGGACTTCCTGGAATCCTCCTCACAGGCGGCGTAATCGGCCGTGCACGGAAATCTGTCATGACGCGTCTGCCTCAACTTCGCGTACCCGCCACCTACATGCGGGGCGGTACCAGCAAGGGCGTGTTCTTTCGCCTGCAGGATCTCCCCGAACAGGCGCAGGAACCCGGCGCACTTCGTGACGCCTTGTTGCTGCGGGTCATCGGCAGTCCGGACCCTTATGGCAAGCAGATTGATGGCATGGGAGGCGCGACTTCCAGTACCAGCAAAGTGGTGATCGTCTCGCCGAGCCTGCGTGCCGATCACGATGTGGACTATCTTTTTGGACAGGTCTCCATCGACACGGCGTTTGTGGACTGGTCGGGCAACTGCGGCAACCTGTCGGCAGCCGTGGGATCTTTCGCCATTGCCGGCGGCTTGGTCGACCCGGCCGGAGTTCCGCTTGAGGGGCACTGCACGGTCCGAATCTGGCAGGCCAACATCGGCAAGACCATTGTTGCCCATGTTCCGATGAAGGGCGGACAAGTCCAGGAGTCCGGTGATTTCGAACTGGACGGGGTGACGTTTCCCGCCGCGGAAGTGCAACTGGAGTTCCTCGACCCCGCGGACGAAGGGGAGGGTGACAGCGCCGGCGCGATGTTTCCGACAGGCAACGTGGTCGATACGCTGGACGTGCCTGGCGTAGGCAGTTTCCGCGTCACGATGATCAATGCGGGGATTCCGACCATCTTCCTCAATGCGGAAGATTTGGGCTACTCCGGCAGTGAGCTGCAGGAGGACATCAATGGGGACCCCGCAGCATTGACCCGCTTCGAACTGATTCGTGCAAGCGGGGCAGTCCGCATGGGTCTCATTGATCATCCGGCCGAGGCGGCGCGACGACAGCACACGCCCAAGATTGCCTTCGTCGCACCTCCCGCGCCCTACCGGGCATCCAGCGGAAAGGAAGTGGCAGCATCGGATATCGACCTGCGCGTACGTGCGCTATCGATGGGCAAACTTCATCACGCCATGATGGGAACCGCCGCCGTGGCCATCGGCACAGCGGCCGCCATTCCCGGCACCCTGGTCAACATCGCCGCCGGTGGCGGCGAGCGACAGGCCGTGCGTTTCGGACATCCCTCCGGGACACTGCGCGTGGGCGCGGAGGCTCAACTGAACGACGGACAGTGGCGCGTCAGCAAAGCCATCATGAGCCGCAGTGCGCGCATCCTGATGGAAGGAAACGTGCGTGTTCCCGCGGAGACGCTGGATTCGGCTTGAGGCCTAGCGTCCGTCGTTCGGGTGTGCAACGTCGCTGCGCGCCTGCGACGATGAGGCCATGCCGACCAGCAGGCTGTCCGGCCTTAGCGTGCGTCGGCGCATGGCGCCTTGCGGGCTTCGCGTGTTTTCCAGACGAAACCGCGAAGCCGTCATTCCGAAGTTCGCTCGAAACGCCCGTGCGAAACTGCAGCAGTTCTCGAACCCTGCAGCCAGCGCCACGCTGGCGACAGGATCCGCCGTCATGACCAGCAATTCAGCGGCGTATTCCAATCGTATCCGTGCTGCCGTAGCCTGGGGCCGCTCGCCATACACCGCAGTGAATGTGCGCGAGTAGTAGCATGCCGAAAGGCTCGCCAGTGAAGCTAGTTCGGAGCTCCGTACGAGCTGACCCCGATGGCCTTCCATGAACAGGCGAGTCCGCTGCAAACGGCTGAAGACCTGCTGGCGATGCGCCTTGGTGCGGCCCGGGCAGCGTCCCGCATCGCGATGGATGTCCCGCTGCAATTCGCTGAAGTAGTCCAGCAAGTTGCTCGTATCGAGGCCGCGCCCATCCTGCGATGAGAATGCAGCCTCCATTGCCTGCCGCCACAAGCGCATGACCATGCGCCGTTCTTCGGGAGCGAGCGTTCCCCGGCCAACGTAGAGCGGTCGAGTCGAGTCGCCGCTGGCGGCTTGAAGGTCGCTGGCGCAGATGCTCAGGCCGACGCAGAGCCCGGTTGCGCCCGTCTGGATGGTCGGCCGCGAGTCCCGATCCAGCACCAGCCAGTCACCCGCCTGCAGACGGAACTGCCCCTCCAGCGCCTGGACCCGACTTTTTCCCCGCAACTGTGCCACCAAGGTAATCTGCTGCACCTGGACGCGCAGACTGCCCATGCGCGAGATTCCAATGCACTTTGATTGCAGCGGGGTGGATCGCGGCAATATTTCAACAAGGCGGCCGCGGTCGGCCCAGTACCATTTCTGTGTCATACCTGCTCCATCGCCGTGACAGATTCGTCATGCGATTTGTCGATTCCAATGGCAGGTAGAGTCGCCTCAAAAGTGAGTCCTTTGAATCGGACGATTCCGAAAACATCGGTACGCCGCCTCCGGCCAGACTCCGCCGGTTGGTCAGATATGTCAGTGATCTGCTTCGTAGCTGGAAAGGAATCCTTCGAGCCGCATGAGTCGTTTCCTGATTTGGTCCTCACGCGCAGAGGAATCCTGAAACAGTACGGGCACCATGGGTTCCACCTCGGGAAGCTTCACGATTCGCAGGGCCCCTTCGATACGGTGAAGCAAGTCACGGCGGGCTTGGCCTGCACTGAAGGGCAGGGCAGACAGCATTTTCAGATCTTCATGTGTGGTCAGAATTAACTGCCTTGCAAGATCCCTTCCCGCCTTCTGACTGCCGAAATCACGACACAGTTGAGCAATCGGGTTGGATGCTTGAGACAAAGCCATCATTTGCGAAGGTTTGTCCAAGTCTTCTGCTTCGGGGGGGGCGCCGACTGACTGCTCGAACAGCGCGTAGCAACCCACAGAGCGTGGCAGAAAATGCTCAAGCTTCTCTTTCAACTGTTCGAACTGCACGGGCTTGGCAAGAAAGGCATCCATGCCAGCGTCGACGCACCGCTGCACTTGCTCCGGAAGTGCGCTGGCGGACAGGGCAATGATCGGAAGATGACCCTCCCGTGACTCCCGTCCGCGAATGCGGCGGGTCAAGGCATACCCATCCAGATAAGGCATGTGGCAGTCGGTGATCAGCAAATCAAAGTCGATTGCAGCCATGGCGTCCAACGCCTGTTGGCCATCCTCGACCAGCGAGTAATCGTAGCCCATCGCCTCAAGCTGACGGGCAATGACGGCGCGGTTAGTAGGATGGTCCTCGGCAACCAGAATCATGCCTTTCCAGCCATGATCCGGGAGTGGGGCAGACATTGGTACCGTCACTTCGCGCCTACCCATTGCGGTCATGCAAGCGTCACCAAGCACGTGCCAAAGCACGGGATTGCAGGCCAGGAGAACGCCGTCCGAAGTCACTTCCATCTGCGATCCCGCCAGGCTTTCATCGATGAGAATGACGGGAACGTTGGCTTCCCTCACCTTGTACGCTTCGGCGACATCGGCATCAACAACAATGAGGGCAAGATCGTCGAACTCGCCTACACAGGAACCGTCGATGCTTTCGATCACTGTGAATCCCAGCGCAGACAGGGAGTTCGACAGTTCGGGCACACGCTTCGGATTGCCGCAGCCGAGCCAGACCAGCCTGCCATTGGTCTGATCCGAGGCGAGCAGCGGCTCGGCCACTTCAAAAGAGAGCGCGAAGGTGGCTCGGGTACCTAGATGTGGAGTGCTCTCCAGTACGAGATCACCACCCATCAGGGAGGCTAGTCGCCGGCTGATCGCCAAGCCCAAGCCGGTTCCGCCAAATCGCCGGGTCGTCGACTGCTCGGCCTGCACAAAAGGCTGAAATAGCCGTTTGAGGCTCTCGCGCTCAATGCCGATACCTGTATCCTCGACTGCAAACGAAATCACCTGATTCGTTCGCTTGTGGTCCACCAGGGACATGGTCACAGTAATGCTGCCCTGTTCGGTGAACTTGACGGCATTGCTGATCAGGTTGGTCAGTATCTGGCGGATTCGAACTGAATCCCCCATCAATTGACCTGCTACTCGCCAGTCACTTACCAGGTAGAGCTTCAGTGACTTTTCCCTGACCTTGGCCGAGAACAGCCCGGCGACGCTGTCCAGAAGCGTGCGCGGATCGAATGCCGCGTGGGTGATGCTCAGGCGACCCGCTTCTATCCGGGAGTAGTCCAGTATGTCGTCAAGAATCTGCAGCATTGCCTGCGCTGAGTCATTTGCCATATCGAGCATCTGCTTCTGCTCGCGGTCCAGGGGCGTTCGGCCCATCAGTTCCACGAGGCCGAGAACGCCAGCCATGGGCGTACGTATCTCGTGGCTCATCGTAGCCAGGAAGGCGGACTTTGCCGAGGCAGCGGCTTCTGCCTGTGCCTTGGCTACCAGCAAGGCTTCCGCTTGCAGGTGCGCTTGCGTGGTGTCGATCCAGTAGCCGCTCCATTCCACGCCGTAGTCCGGCAGGGCTCGGGGTTGGCCGCCCTCCGCACGCAGCCATCGCCAATCCTCGCGAACCTGGAAACGCATATCCAAAGGTCCCCATGGCTTCATCTCATGATAGGACCGGTAAAGCGCCTCGACGAAAGCAGGCCTGTCATCCTCATGGACCTTGGCAAGGAAGTGTGCCTGGTCTCCCAGTAACCGATCTGCATGAGTGCCCAGCAAGCCTTCCACGTCTCCTGCAAGGTACGTGAACTCCACTCTCTGGTTATGATCCTGTCGGATCTGAAAGACCGTTCCTGGCATGGCCGACGTAATATCCGTCAACCGTTGCTCGGAAGTGCGAGCGCGCGCCTCGGCTTCCCGTATCTCGGTGACGTCGACGAGCGTGCCGAGAAGTGAAACGCCGTGCAACATTGACTCTCTGAATGGATGCATCCACAGGATCATGGTTCGGAGGTGGCCGTTCGTGGCGTCGGGAAGGCGCAATTCCCGTCGAATGCTTTCGCCTTTGGCCATCACGCTGTTCTCTATGGCGAACAGATCGTCAATGTCATGCAGGGGAAGGTGGCGCGTTTCGACCATGGTTCTGCCGAGGAGGTCCGACCGCGGGGAACCAACTTGACATTCATACGCACGATTGACTGCCAGGTACTTGCCTTCGCTGTCTTTGACGAACACCGCGTAGGGTATCGTTTCCAGCAGCGCCTGCTGAAAAGCCAGCTGATTTGCCAGGCCGCGTTCGGCCACCTGCTGGGCGCGCACTGCACTGCGCAAGCGGAAGTATGCAAACAAGATGGTGCCAAGGACAAGGATCGCTCCTGCAGTGATGGCAGCTACCCATCGCAGGGATACTCCATACTGATACTGCGAGGTCAACCAGCGAGCGCGGATGGCTTGCTTGTCACGCTCCTGCATTGACGCCAGAACGTCGTCGAAAAGTGGGAGCAATCTTTCGTAATCTGTACGAACGCCAAAGGCCAGATCCTGGTCGAACCCCGCTGGTCCCACGATGTGGAGCTGCCCCGCATATCGATTCCGTATCAACGCGTCAATCGCCGGAAGCGTTCCGACAAACGCTGCCGCCCTTCCTTGATCGACCAGCTCCAGCCCAGCTTCATTGCTGGGAACCGGAACTATGTGGCTATCCTCGAACTGGGCACGAAGAAGCTCCACGACGCCAGTCTCCGAGCGCACGGCAACCACCTGGCCGGCGAGGTCGGTCGCCGACACAACTGCTGGACCGCGAAGCCGCGTCACAATCACCTCCGGGAAATACTCGTAGGGCTGGCTGAAACGCACAACTTCGGGACTGAAGTCGTTGGATGTTCCGGCCACGATGACGTCGACTCGCCCTGCCGTGACCATACGTTGGAGGTCAGTCCAGTCCTTTGCAGGCACAAACTGGAGCTTGAGGTCGAGTTCTGTCTGGAGAATGCGAAGGTAATCGGCCGCAATGCCGTCGAACTGCCCAACGTTGTTGTTGAAGGAATACGGATAACGGTCAACCTCATAGCCAATCCTAAGAACAGAAAGGCTTTGCAGGACCCCGGATTCCTGTTTGGAGAACTTCTTTCGGGAAACGGCCAGTCGGCTGGCATCATCAGCGCCCCAGCGTGCACGCAGTTCGTCAAGCTCGCGGACACTGATGCTGGATTCCGAACGCTTCAGGATCTGCGCGAGTAGAGGCAAGTCACGTCTGACGGCCGGTGCGATTCCGTAGACAGGCAGCTGGATGTCGCCTCGTAACATCAGATCAGGCGTTGGACGACGGCTTACCAGTGCCCGCGCCCTGACCCAAGTGGGAACGACATACGCATCGACTGCTCCGCTCGCCACCATACTCATGGCGTCGTCGGCCTGATCGGCAAAGACGAGTCTGGCCTCAGGCAACTCGGCTTGAACTTCCCTCGCCTGGATGCTGAATCGTCGCTCCACCACGATGGTCGCCCGACTCAGGTCGACCTTGCCGACCTTCGTACGCACACTGCTTCGCATGATGACGGCAGGAGCGGTGAAAGCATACGGACGAAGCATGAGGAATCTGCCCATGCGGTCGGGCCTCACCGGCTGCGTCAAGAGTAGGTCGAATCTGGCTGCCGGGTCTGATCCAAGTGAAGCGGTATTCCAGTTGGCATAGGGATGGAACTCGAGTTGCATGCCCGCTCTTCCGGCGAGCATGCGAGCGTAGTCAACCGCCATGCCGTCTGGTTGACCACCTCGCCACGCTTCAAAAGGCATGTGGTCACCCGCGAACACGCCAACCCGAATGATCGGATGTGAACGCCGCCATTCTGCTTCATCCCTGGACAGCACAAGGTTGGACTCGGGATGCCAACAGAATGCGTGGCTGGAGAAGAGGGCTGCGCCTGCCAGAATCAAGCATCGGAGGAGACGCAGATGCGAAGTCTTGTGCATGGCTGGATGCCCTAGCGTCATGCTTTGTGGAGTCTAGCCTCACCATAGAGAGGGATCCAGAAAGCAAGCATCGGAATCGTCCTACCAGAGACGGAAGATCGTCTGAGTACGTTCGGCGGAATCAAAGCATCGAAAGTGAATTTAACTGCGCAAGAATCGGAGGATTCCGATTCCCGCGTCCGGAAAGTCGCCTCAAGCTACGTTGGCCGTGAGAGCGGCACCGCGCGTCGGGGGGCGCGCGGTTTCTCTAAAGCTGTTGATTGGAGGATGCATGGACTGTCATTTCCGCCTACCCCGCGATGATGAGCCAGGCAGCGTGGTCACAGCTCACTTTGGGGGGCAGTGCCAAGGTCGGCGAGCAAGTACGTCCCATGGAGCCTTCATCCCTCACCAAGAAGATGAGCAGCTGTGAGTCAGCTGACCACATGTTTGGCTTCGACATGGGTCGGTTCGGCCTGACAGGTGCCTCTTCAATGCCCGCATCCCGAGATTGCCAAACAATGCGCAAAGGAAGCCGTATTGCAGTGATTAAATCTAATGAATCCAGGCCCTTGCAGTCAAATCAGGTCAGCGAGCGAAAGAGTGATCGATACAACGAAATCTTCAAGCGAGCCCAGATCTTCTGCTTTGACGGAGAGGACCTGACGGTCAAGCAGATTCATGCGCGCGTGCCAGCCCTGTCACTGCAGACGGTGAGGAATCACCTCAAATGTGGTCGTCTGACTACCGCAGCGATGCTTACATTCAGTACCGAGGCAGTGAGGACGGCAAACGGAAAGCGGGCAGCGAAACGCTACAAGGCCAGGACGTCATAGCAAGGCAACGTACGTCTCAAGAAAGCAAGCCATTCTCGCGGGCATAGGAATAGATCTCGAGATCTGACTTGAGTCCGAGCTTTGCCATGGCCTCCAACTTTTGGGTGCTTACGGTCTTGACACTTCGATTGAAGTGCTTGGCGATGTCAGTCACGGTTTTTCCCGAGGCAAACAAGCGAATTACCTCGGCCTCACGTGGAGAAAGCGCTACCGTGTGCGTGGCAGGACCTGCCACCGCCCTGGCCAGTAGCTCTCGAGTCGCCAGACTGACGTATCTTTGGTCACGGGATATCACTCGTATCGCCAGAGCCAGCTCTGACATGGCATCTGCCTTGTTTATCAAGGCATTTGCGCCGACATCCAGGATCGACTGGAGGACGCCTGGGTTGGAGATCATCGTGAGGACTATGATCCCCAAGTGTGGCCATCGCCGACGCAGTGTCGCTATGAGAGGGAGTCCATCGACCGAGTCGACCCCAGGCATACTGAAGTCGGTAATCACGATGTCACAGCTTGTTCTCCCCGCAAGATCCACCAGCTCGCGCGCTGACCGTGCAACGCCAAGGATACGAAGATCCGATTCGCGTTCCAGTAGCTGGCGGACGGCATCGCTGACAATTGGATGATCATCCGCTAGCAGGATTCCAATAGTCATTGATATCTCACAAATATGGCGACTTGCTGTTTGTCACATTCTACAGCGCGTCTTCGTGCTGCGCATATGCGCGCTTTCGGCCGTTCACGACTTGGTTCACCGCAATCAATTCCGGCCGGATTGCTTTCTGTACGGCTGCGCCAGGACCACGGACTCCGCCACGCGGCAACTTTCGGAACATTCTTATTTAACTCTGCTTCGTCGCGACCAAGAATGCGCTGGAGGGCCAGGCTGTGAGTGACTCCGCTCAGTACTCCCGGTCGCAGCGAGTTCAATGTCAGTCTGAGTATGGTTATGGAAATGCTTGCCGAAGATAACAATCCAATGTCTGTGCGTCGCCGCGGACGCCCTGCCAAGTCAAGTGAGGACAGTTTGCGTGAATGGCATGTTGGCGTCCGCTTGTCGGCCAGGGAATGGGAACTCATAGCGGATCGTTTGCGCGGTATGGTCGGCGCCCGTGCACGTGGAGAGAAGTCGAGCACGCGTAACTTCGTCGAGGGCGTTCTCTGGGTCGCACAGACGGGCGCGTGCTGGCAATACCTGCCCAAGGCCTATGGGTCAACGCACAGCGTATACGTCAGATTCTCGCGGTGGGCCAAGGAGGGGTGCTGGCAGCCCGTTCTGGACGCCTTGCCTGAGGGAGATTCCCGGCGCGGCGATCTGCGGGAATTGGTCGAAAGTCATCTTGCGTCCGCCTATCGCAAGCGGATTTACGGAGCGATCCAGGAACAGTTCATGAGCGAACGAAAGGTCATCGCATTCCCGATCCGTAGAGACTGATTCGTGTCCATACATTACTCGGCCGTTTCTTCGGAGACCTGTCTCAAGGATTCCACGACCATCACGATTGTCGTGCAGTGTGAAGACAGAAACCTGATGCGGGTGATTCACGAGTTGTGTAGCTCGGCGGTAAAGCGGGCCTTGAAGCCCCTCGATGCGCCGGCGGGTGGGGAGTAGAGGAAACGAAGATGCTGTGTTGGACGTCTATAGAGTTCGTGGCCTCCACATACCAACGAATCAATGTGCGAGCGGGTTACGCGATGTAACGGAACCAATTCCATAGCCGACGCGTCTGCTGACGGTCTGGCAATTCCGATAGCGCAATGGAACTGTTCCATTGCCTGTCTCCCCACACCAAGTGCTCTTTGGTGTAGAGATGGAAGGGGGTGCCATTGGAAGGCTCGAAGAGGGGCGCGCAAGCGCCCCTCTTCTTCTTTGCGGAATTCCCTACGGAGTCCGTGGTCTTAAAAGGGATCCGAACGTCAGGTACCAGGATCCCTGTCCCTCTTCGTTGTACCCATAAGCCAGAAACATGGGCCCTAGGGGCGTATCAACACCGGTGAACAAGCTACCTGCGAGTATCAGGTCGTCTGCGTCGACCAGCCCACGGTCCAACCACGCATTACCCAGCTCGAGACTCGCACCCACGAATAGCGGAAGCGAGAATAGTTGACTCGTATCGCCAGTTCGTCGATAGGCAACGCTTCTGAGCAGTGCGCTCTGGTTCCCGAAAACGGCGCGTTCATGGAAACCGGACAGGTTGAGGAAGCCGCCCATGAACTGTTGGGTGCGGAAGTAGTGGGTGTCGTCCACCGAGCTGGCCAGGTAGGCGCCGAGCAGCAGGTGATACCGCCCCCAAGCGTGGGCCCAATCCACCGTCAGTCTCGCGACATCGTCCTTGATTTCCGTGCCGCCCCACGTTCTGTAGGCTTCCAGTGAGGCGGTGACGCGCAGACCCCTGGTCGGGAAATCGATGTTGTCGAGAGAGTCCCAGGTCGTGCTGTAGACAATGCCGGCGAATGGCTGCTTGTCCCGCTCGAAATCGAGGGGGCTGCCGATCAGGCGGTCGCCCCGATCCTGTCCGGTGATGATATTGGCACTGACGCGAAAGCGTGTGTCCGGCGTATATGCCAGCGCCAGTCCGAGGGCGCGCTTGTTGACCTTGTACTCCGCCAATTGTTCGCCATTCCGCCAGAACGGGAAGATCTCGTTCTGGAAGGAAAGTGAGGGTTGCACGTAGAACGGACTTCCTTCCCCAAGGGGCTGGTGGAACTCGGAGTACAAGCCGCTGATCTCGCCGGCCCTGATGATGTTCAGCCACTCAGCCCCGAAGCGATTGAGGTTGGTGGCGGTTATTTCGGCGGAAACGAGATAGCTGTTGCGCCCATCGAAATCGTCACTCAACTGGAATCCCAGCTTTCCGAATACCGACCAGGGGCGCTCCATCGGACGCACTTCGATACCCTGCCGACCCTCCCGTTCCACCAAGCGATAGTCCAGCTGCTGGAAGTGATTGCTTCCATAGGCCATGCCCAGGTCTTCTTCCAGGGCATCAAGATCCAGGGGCTTGCCCACGTTCGAGGCCAATGCGTTCTCCACGCTGGCCCGCGCCGCAGGTGACTTTCCTTCCACGACATCGAGAAAGCTCACCAACAACGGATCGAAGTCGCGCTTGCGTTGACGCTCCCGATAAGCAGCATAAGTCGCGGGGTCAACCGAGTAGCGGCGGATTTGCGGCAGCGCTGCTTCTGCAGCCAGCTCGCCTTGGCGGATGGCTTCACCTCCGCGATTGAACTGCGCGGCGGTCAGGTCTCCCAATTCCGGTGTGATCAGGATATCGTCCGGGCCCAGGGTGGCCAGCTGTCGCTGCGTCTTTTCTTTCATCAGCGCGCTGATCATCTGGTCCATGATCACCACGGGGTTGGTGAGCGCGGACTCTTCATGCAATGGTGAGCCTACGTCGACAACGATGAGCCGGCTTGCCCCCATGTCGCGGACGACATCGATGGGGACGTTGTCGACCATGCCTCCATCCACCAGCAGGCGGCCGTCCACATTGAGGGGTGCAAACGCCCCCGGGACTGACATGCTGGAGCGTATCGCCAAAGCCAGCTCCCCCTGGTCGAATACCACTTTCTCGCCTGTGCCGATGTCGGCCGCCACGGCGCGGAACGGAATGGGGAGCTTGTTGAAGTCGTGCACGTTCCAACTGGACAGCGTCAGGCGCCGCAGCAGGATCAGCAGTTTCTGGCCCTGCACCAATCCGCCCGGCAGGACGACTTTGCCGTTCGAGAACCCGATCTCCAGATCGAGCAGGTAGCGGAAATCGCCATCCTTGCGATGCATGGGCTGTTGATCGCGGGGCGGGTCATCGACAAACAGATCGGCCCAATCCAGTGTCCCAATGAGATTTTCCAGCTCCTCGGAGGTGTAGCCGCTGGCATAAAGGCCTCCGACGATGGCGCCCATGCTGGTTCCGGCAATCTGGCAGACGGGGACATGCTCGCGTTCCATCACCTTGAGGACGCCGATATGGGCCGCGCCGCGTGCACCGCCACCGCCCAGGACCAGCCCCACGCATGGCGGCTCGGAGGTGGTTGGGGCGGGCGCGCTCGCGGCCAAGGCTGGATGCAACCACGCGGTGCCGACGCTCAACAGCATGGCCAGTGCGAATCTCAGCAGGTAAGACCTGATAGCTGGGAGGCTCGATTGCCGGGCTTGCATGCGCATTTGTTCCTTGTCTTTGAACCGCATGGCTCAGAATGTTACGGCCCAGCGCACGAGTTGCGCGGCCATCCACCTGCGAGCAAACGCAACTGACAGCTCTGCAGATTCACATGATCAACTCGACGCGCGCCAATGACTCAGGCCTGGCGAGCCTTGTGGTCTGATGTCGACAATCCAACATGCTCTTCCCTCATGTTGGTTCGGACTCGAACCTGAAGGTCCCGGTGCGGCGGTTGCGACATGATCGCGAGCTCGCCGCGCCATTCTGGCGAGAACCGGGTCGATGCGCGCTCGGTAAAACTACGGATCCGGGCTCAGGATGATGGCCGAAGGGCTTCCGTCCTCAAGAGGAGGGGACGGAGCGGGGCCCCGTATGGGCAGGCGGACTTCCAGGCGCGAGCCGCCTTCCTCCATCCGCATGACCTGAAAAGTCCCCCCGAGGCTGCGGGCACGTTCTTCCATGCTGATCATCCCGAGTCCACCGCCCAGGCGCCGCCGCAGGTCCTCCGGGATGCCGATGCCGTCATCGTCCACGCGCAGCACGATGTCCTCGCCGTCGCGTGACAGGGAGAGCAGGGCGGCCGTTGCGCGTGCATGCGACTCCACGTTGTGGATGGCTTCCTGTGCGATTCGGAAGAGGTTGAGTTTCTGCTCGTTGCTCAGCGCCATGTCTTCATGGATGGCGCAGTCCACACGCAGGGTGGAAGGCGCGGTATGACTTTCGCAGAGTGCGATGAGCGACGCCGCCAGGCTGGTGTAACGGAGGATGCTGGGGTGCAGATCATGTGAAAGACGACGTATGTCGTCGGATACCGCGAGCAACTGCTCCTGGATTTCGGCCAGGCGTGTTCTCGGTGCAAGCTCCAGATCCTTCTTCAGTCCGCTGATCTGGATGGAAATCGCCGCGACGGATTGGTTGATGTCGTCATGCAGGTCGCGTGCGATTCGGGCGCGCTCTTCTTCCTGCACCAGGAGCATGCGGCCAGTCAGATCGCTCAGGCGTGCGTACGCCTGGGCCAGTGAGAGTCTCAGCCCGGCGCGCTGCTCGGCCACCGCGCTCAATGAAAGCAATGCCAGCGCCATGCCGATGGTCCAGATCTGGATGCTGAGGACCGCCGTATAGCCATCCTGTTCCTGCAGGGGAAACAGCCCGACGTTGCTGGCTTGCATGCAGATCAGCGAGAGCGTGAGCAATGCCGTGAAGGCACCGGCGGCGCCAAACAGCAGCAGTGACCAGACCAGCAGGGTAAACGCCAGCAGCAGGAGGAAGGGGCGCAGCAGGGGCGCGTGGTGGAACGGCATCCAGCAAGCGATGGCGAAGATCGTTGCCATCGCCGTGATGAGCGCAAGGTTGTAGGAACGCCAGGGCGTACCGGACCGCTGCAATGCCGTTTCGTGCAGACCCAGGTAGGCCGGGACCACCAGCACGTAGCTGGCGCAGTGCGACAAGGCCAGATTGAACCAGCCGCCGGGATGCCCGGTAGCGTCCAACTGGATGGCGACCATTTCCGCCCAACTCGCGCCAAGCGCAGGCAGTGCGACGACCGCCAGCAGCAGGAACCCGCCGAGCCACCGGTAACTGGCCAGCGTCTCGCCACGCGTTGAAAGCCGCAAGCGCGTGAGCGCGTACGCCACCGGAACCACGAGCAGGAGCTGCCCGGACAGACCGAGCAGTAACGCCGGCCACGGCTCCGACATGGCCAGCAACACAAGCAGGGACCCCAGGCCCACCGCCAGAACCGTCAATGGCCAGTGTCGCCAATTCAGATTCAACAGAGCGCACATAAGCACCGCGCCGGGCAGCCACAGCAACTGCGCACGCGAACTTTCCACCCAGAGTTCGACCGAGATGAACTGGGCGAAGGCAGCTATCGCGACCAGCAGGAGATAGGGCGACTGGCGGATGCCGCTCTTGGCGTGACTTGCTTGTCGATGCCGCAGCTCCTTGGCCATACACATCCCTGCCCAGCGCAGCGCCCGGACTGGCCCGTGAAGGGGGCAACGAGCTTGGAGTAAGCCGTGTTACCAACCTCTGGACCTGTGCCGCAGTTGGCTTGAAGCGCTATCAAAATGGGTTCACCATGCCGCTGCTATCCGATATCCGACGAGTCCTGGAGGGACCGATGGACGTTGTGACGCAAGGCAAGCTCTATCAACAGATGTTGATTGAAGGCTTCGACGCAGACGCCCTGCTGGGTGTCGTCAAGGACACTCGATTCGAACAGAGGCTGCTGACGGGCGGTCGCTTTCAGGCGCGCGTGCAGCGCATCGAGTTCGGCGGATTCAGTCTGGACTGCGGGCACTATTCATTGCCGGTGTTTGCCTCTGGCAGCTTCGGAGAACGGGTGGTTGCGCTGGCTGTCTCACTCGAATCCGCGCAGCCGATGTGGGCCAATGGTCGTCAGGTGGAATGCGGCAGGCTGATGGTGTTTGCGGAGAACCAGGAATTGGACGTCCGTCCCTCGCCGGGACGGTGGTGCTGGTGTGTGATGCTGGTGCCGCGCGATCGGGTGCAGGCCGAGGCCCTGTACCGGCACGGACGCGAACTGGCCTTGCCCTTGCGCGGCTGGCAGATGCTGGAGCGTGCGCCTGCGCAGAGTGCTTACCTGGCCAGCCATATCGAGCGCGCTTTGTTGGATGCCGCTGCATGGGACGCAGCCACCACCACCTGTCAGGTGGCCGGTGTCGGACAAATGCTGTTGGGCGCCTTTGTCGATGTTCTGGCCGCAGGCCTGCCGCATCGCCATCGACGGGCCAGCACGCCGACCATGCCGATGCGCCACTCGATGCTGATCCGTCGCGCCGAAGCGTTCCTCGACGCGCATGCGGGATCCGATTTCAGTGTGTCCACGCTTTCGGCCGCCATCGGTGTGGGCGAGCGCCAGATGGAACGCATCTTTCGTAGCGCTTATGGGATGGGACCGTGCCGCTGGCACCATGTGGCACGGCTCAATGAGGCGCGCCGCCTGTTGCGGGCGGCGCCGGCGACCGCGCATGTCACCGATATCGCCGGTAGCCTGGGCTTCGGTCATCTGGGACGTTTTTCCGGCGAGTATCGCCAGTTGTTCGGCGAGTCACCCCGGGACACGCTGGCCGGTCGGGCCCGCCTGAGTGAGGCGCCGTAGCCAGCCCGGCAGGTGAGGCGGACCATGCTGCAGGTGCACGAACACATCGACACAGTCTTAATGCTTTCTGGCCGAGACTGCTTCTCTGGACGCCTGCGGTGTCCTGGGGAAACATCACGAACGCCATGAGGTGCATGCCATGGAAGTGAATGGATCGTCGTCATATTCTCCCACTCGCCTGCTGATTGCCGATGATCACCGCGTGGTCGCGCAGGGTGTCGAGCGGCTGCTGCTGGAATGCTTCGAACACGTGGAAGTCGTGCAGTCGGGCGAAGCCATCATTGATTGCGTCCTGGCCGAGCGGACCGACCTGGTGATAGCCGACATCAGCATGCAGGGCATCAGCGGCATCGAGGCCATGCGGCGGGTACGCCAGCTGGGTTACGACACACCTTTCATCTTCCTCACCATGCATGGCGACTGCCGCGTGGCTGCGGAAGCCATCCGATCCGGCGCCAGTGGCTACCTGCTCAAGAGTTCCGCAGGCGAGGAGTTGGTGCGCGCCATACGCGAAGTGCAATCGGGCCGGAGTTACGTGACGCCCACCCTGGCCGGGCCGACCATCTTTGCTTCCGAACAATCCGTGGACTGCAATCTAACGGAGAAGCAGCAGCGAATTCTCGACTACGTGGCGCAAGGACTGCGTTCCAAACAGATCGCCTACGAACTGGGAATCTCCGTGCGCACCGTGGAGTCGCACAAGTACGCAATCATGCAGCAGTTGGGTGTACACGGCACGGTGGAGCTGGTGCGCAAGGCAGAACAACTGGGATTACTGCCGGGCTCTCCGCGCCAGCGCAGCGCTGCATGACGGTGCAAGCCGGCCAGTAGTTTTACTTGCGGGATTACCGCTTATTTCCTGATTGGCAAATCGTCAAATCCGCCACACCATCGTCAAAACGGTGTAGGTGGACCCAATGAAGCGTCCCGGGGTCATGTTGGTTGAGGACAATCCTGCAGTTGCGCGACAACTGCAGAATCTGCTCGCCAATGAATTTGACATTACCGGCTGGGTCGACAATGGCCTGAGCATGCTGGGGCTGGCGCGCACCACCTTGCCGGACGTCATCGTCACGGACATTTCGCTACCCGGCATGGATGGCATGGCAGCCGCCGAAATACTGTGCCAGGAGCGGCCCGAGCTGCGCATCGTCTTCATCACCGTCCACACCGACACATCGCTGGTGCAACGGGCCTTGCGTCTGGGCGAATGCGGTTACGTACTGAAGGCCGATGCCGGCGAGGATCTCCTGGCGGCCGTGCATGGCGTCCTGGCCGGCAGTACCTACCTGTCACGGTCCATCGCCGGACATGAAGGTCGGCTCACACGAGGATAGACACCAGCTTGGACGCCAGCTCGTCCAGCGACATCACGAAGAACACCAGTGGGACCAGCGGCAACGCGGCCGCCACCAGCATGCCGACCAGGTTGCGACGTGTCATCGGCACCACGAACATGCCGGACACGGTGGCGTACACCGCGGCGAAGTCGGCCAGCGCCGAGGGATTGGCACTGTCGATCAGCGAACTCCTGTCCGCCGGTTCGCCGCGCTTCCAGCGCTGCTCGAAATGGCCGATGGCGCGATGCCCGAGGATCCCGTACTTGCCGAGCGCATGTCGCTTCGCCTGCATCAGTGACGGCGTCATCAACAGCAATGGCGCCAGCAGCAGGAGGCTGGCAATCACGACATAGCCACCCAGCAGCAGGTGCAGGCTGGAGAAGGTGGCGCCCGTATAGAGCAGATGATTGATGCAACTGCCGCAGACAATCAGCGAGCCCGCGATGGCCAGCGTGGAGAAGCGCATCTGCGCGTTGCCCAGAAAGGCCAGACCGCCCGCTCCGTCCGGATGTGGCGCCGGCAGGTTCAGCTGCAGCCGCGAGAACTTCCACAACATCCAGATCCACAGCAGGAATCTCCACAGCCACAACATCGCAACGAATCGGAACAGGGGCGCCGAGACGTGTCCGAACCACAGCGCGGCCCAGCTCGCTGCCTCTCCCTCGGAGCCGGCCCAACTGCTCAGATGAGCCAGTTCAGGCATGTGCGGTGACTTCTTCACTGGCAGGATCGCCAGCACGAGTATCAGCACCTCGGGTACCCAGGAGTCGCGCATCCGCTTGGCCGCATCCAGGATGTGCTGGAATTTTCCCTGCTCGTCGGCACGCACAAACCCGCCCCGGGAAAACTGTCGAATGGCGGCGCGCAGCAGATGGTCGGCCAGCGGAGCGGACAGGATCAGCATGGGCAGGGCACCCAGCATCCGAAACGTCAGTGCGTAATCGCCCAACAGCGTGATGCGCACATGCGTACCGTACAAGGTGCCATCCAGCGCCGTGGCCACGGCCAGCGGCAGGAACACAAGGCACACCACCAGTACAGCGATGACCCGGCTCAAACTCAGCCGCGGCCGCAGAGCGCCGCTCCAGCTCAGGAACCGATGCACCGCGCCACCTCGCATCAGCGAGAAATTGTCCTTGCTCATGCAGCGCATCGTAGCGGGGCACAGCGTGGAGAGCACATCGCCGGGTTTGTCGGACTGCAGTAAAAATACTTAGGCCGGCACAGTAGTAATCGCGGTTGTGCACCTCTGCGCTTGCGTCGATGCTGTCAGCCGGGCAGAGGAGGCAATGGTGGACGGATTCGTCGAGTACCTGCATCGCTTCGCATCCGATCTGATCCACAGGTCAGATGGCCCGATGACATTCCGCCTCTACCTGCAACCGACCATGGCCTTCATCGCGGCGTTGCATGACGGCATCAAGGATGTCCGGCTCGGGCGGGCGCCCTACTGGGTCCGCTTCATCCGCTCCAATCTACAGGGCCGCATTACCTCCTGGCACGAGTCGGTGACCGCGGTGACACGCGTGCTGCTGCTCGGCGTGGTGATGGATGTGATCTACCAGTTCCGTGTGTTCGGTGCGTTCGACTATCCGCTGGAAACGTTCGTCATCGCGGTCGTGCTGGCGTTCGTGCCCTACATCCTGCTGCGCGGGCCGGTGGCTCGGGTCGCCCGCCGCTGGTTCAGCCGTCATCCCCAGGAGCGACGCCCATGAGCGAGCAACTGCAGAAACCGGAAGCGAACTTGCAGCGGCCGGAGCATATACCGGTGACGCCTGTGCCGCCGATTCCGCAGGTGGACGAGACCAAGGCCGATCTGGCGTCGGTGAAGTACTCGGCCTACCGCACGGGCCTGTCCAACCATCGCACCGGCTTGTCGGAGCATCGCACCGACCTGTCCGAGTTCCGCACCGATCTGTCGATGCATCGCACCGACCTTTCCGAATACCGGACGGACCTGTCCACCAACCGCACCGAGATGTCGATGCGGCGCACGGGCATGTCGTTTCAGCGCACCCGCATGAGCGCGGATCGCACCCTGATGTCGATCATGCGTACCGCGCTGTCGCTGATCAGCTTCGGCTTCACCATCTTCCAGGTGTTCAGCAAGCTGGTGAAGCTGCCCGATCTCAACATGCAGGCGCACGCGCCGCGCAACTTCGGCCTGGCCATGGTGGTGCTGGGCATGCTGCTGCTGAGCGTGGGCATCTATTACCACGTGAGCTTCATGAAGGGCCTGCGCCTGGAGCGCAGCCACATGGTGCGCGGTGGTCTGCTGCACGGCGAAAGCGCGTATCCGATTTCGCTGACCTTGATCACCGCCAGTCTGCTGTGGCTGATCGGCCTGGTGGCCATCGTCAGCATGGTCTTCAACGTTGCACCGTTCAACTGAATCGACCGTACCGCTGTCGCCCCCCGGCGACGCATCGCAAACAGGAGTTCGACCATGGCAACCAAGAAAGCCCCGGCAAAGGCCGCTCCCAAGGCCGCTGCACCCGCCAAAGCCAGCAGCAGAACCGCCGGCAAGCCTGGCGGCAAGCAGCCCAACATCCTGGTGATCTGGGGCGATGACATCGGCATCAGCAACCTCAGTTGCTATACCAAGGGCCTGATGGGCTATCAGACGCCCAACATCGACCGCATCGCCAACGAAGGCATGCTGTTCACCGACAGCTATGGCGAGCAGTCCTGCACCGCGGGTCGATCCTCTTTCATCACCGGGCAGAGCGTGCTGCGTACGGGTCTGTCGAAAGTCGGAGCGCCGGCCGCGCCGGTGGGCATGAGCGAGAAGATCGTGACGATTGCATCGCTGCTCAAGGACCAGGGCTACACCACCGGCCAGTTCGGCAAGAACCACCTCGGCGACTTGAACCATATGCTGCCCACCAACCATGGCTTCGACGAGTTCTACGGCAACCTGTACCACCTCAATGCCGAAGAAGAACCCGAGATGTACGACTACTACCCGGAGAAGGACTTCCCGAACTTCCGCAAGAAGAACGGCCCGCGTGGCGTCGTCCATTCCTGGGCCACCAACGTCGACGATTCCACCACCCACGAGCGCTGGGGCAGGGTGGGCAAGCAGAAGATCCAGGAAACCGGTCCGCTCACCAAGGAGCGCATGGAAACCTGCGACGACGACTTCGTCGACAAGGCATCCTCTTTTATCCGCAAGGCGGACAAGGCCGGCACGCCGTTCTTCGTGTGGCTCAACACCACCCACATGCACATGTTCACCCACACCAAGAAGTCCAGCCTGGGCCAGGCGGGTCGTTGGCAGTCGCCTTATCACGACACGATGATCGACCACGACAAGAACGTGGGGCAGATGCTGGATCTCCTCGATGAGCTGGGCCTGGCCGAAGACACCATCGTGGTGTACTCCACCGACAACGGTCCGCATCGCAATTCGTGGCCCGACGGCGGCATGACCCCGTTCCGCAGCGAGAAGAACAGCAACTGGGAGGGCGCCTTCCGGATACCGGAGATGGTGCGCTGGCCCGGCAAGATTGCCGCTGGCGTGGTTTCCAACGAGATCATCCAGCATCACGACTGGCTGCCCACGTTCCTCGCGGCCGCGGGCGACACCACCGCAGTGGACAAGCTGAAAAAGGGCGCCACAGTCAATGGGCGCAAGTACAAGAACCACATCGACGGCTTCAACCTGCTGCCGTACCTGACCGGCCAGGTGAAAGAGAGCCCGCGCAAGCTGTTCGTCTACATCAGCGATGACGGCGACATCCTGGGCGTGCGCTACGACAACTGGAAGATCGTGTTCATGGAACAGCGGTGCAAGGGCACCATGGCCATCTGGGCCGAGCCCTTCACACCGCTGCGGCTGCCCAAGATCTTCAACCTGCGAACCGATCCGTACGAGTTTGCGGACACGACGTCCAATTCCTACTACGAGTGGTACCTCTACCACGCCTACATCTTGTACGGAGCATGGGGTCTGGCGGGCCAGTTCGCCGACACGTTCAAGGAGTTTCCGCCGATCCAGAAACCCAATACGTTCACCATCGACGACGCCATTTCGAAGATGGCCGAAGCCTCGGGCGGCGGTTGAGGCCAGGGCCGACGATGGATGCCTGGCTACCGTCCTGGAACGAAGGCACGGCGAAGTCGACCATCGTCGGCTTCGTCGACCGGGTCTGCGCGACTGGCGGCAGCGACTTCGTGCCGCCGGCGGAGCGCATCGCCGTGTTCGACAACGATGGCACGCTCTGGTGCGAGTATCCGATGCAGGTACAGGTGTTCTTCGCCCTGGCCGAAGTGCATCGCCTGGTCACCCAGAATCCCGGCCTGCTGGCCAAGCCTGCCTTCAAGGCGATGGTGGACGGTGACCTGAAGGCCTTGGCGACGCTGCCGAAGAAGGAGGTCTTCGAGCCGGTATTCGCCACTCATGCCGGCATGACCGTGGACGAGTTCCGGACGAAAGCGCGTGCGTGGCTGCATGCGGCGCGCCATCCCGGGGTCGGCCAGCTGTTCACCCAAGGCGCCTTCACGCCGATGCGCGAACTGCTGGACTACCTGGGCGCACACCAGTTCCGGACTTACATCGTCACTGGTGGCGGAGTAGAGTTTGTCCGCGCCTTTGCCGAGTCGCTGTACGGCATTCCGCCCGAGCAGGTAATCGGTTCCAGTACACGCATGCAGGCCGAAGTGCAGGGCAAGGACATCGTGCTGCGCAAGCGTGCCGAGTTGGGCAGTTTCGATGATCGCGAGGAGAAGGTGGTCAACATCGCCCTCCACATCGGTCGACGTCCGATCTTCGCCTTCGGCAACTCCGACGGCGATCTGGCCATGCTCCGCTACACCCTCGGTGGACCAGGGCCGCGCCAGGCCTGGTATCTGCACCATGATGACAGCGAACGCGAGTTTGCCTATGACCGCGAGTTCAAGCTCAGCCCCTTCGCCGAAGGACTGGATCATGCCAACGAGTATGGGATAGGCGTGGTCAGCATGAAACACGACTGGCAGCGCGTATTCGACGATCACGCCGATGCCATTCCCGAAACTGCTTGAGCCAGGAGGCGCCAATGTGCGGAGCCATTGACAGCATGGTGGAGTTGCCCGGCGGCGTGTTCCGCATGGGCTCGGATGCGCATTACCCGGAAGAACGGCCCGCACACAAGGTGCGCGTGGGGCCGTTCCGGATCGACGCCACGCCTGTCACCAACCGCAATTTTTCCCGATTCGTTGAAGCCACCGGCTACGTCACCGCAGCCGAGCGCCCGGCACGGGCCGAGGACTATCCCGGGGCTGACCCCGCCATGCTGGCGCCGGCGTCCGTGGTGTTCGCACAGACCGCCGGTCCGGTGGATCTGCGCAACCATTTCCAGTGGTGGCGTTACGTGCAGGGTGCCGACTGGCGCCATCCGCAGGGTCCGGAGTCGTCCATTGCCGACAAGCTGGATCATCCCGTGGTGCACGTGACCATCGATGATGCGCTGGCCTACGCACACTGGGTCGGCAAGGATCTTCCGAGCGAGGCGGAATGGGAATTCGCCGCGCGCGGTGGCCGCGAGGGCGACAGCGAATTCGCCTGGGGAGACGAGCTGGTGCCCGACGGTCGCTACCAGGCCAATTTCTGGCAGGGCGAATTTCCCTGGCAGAACCTGCAGAGCGATGGCCATGCAGGGACTTCCCCGGTAGGCGCGTTCCCGGCCAACGGCTACGGCCTGTTCGACATGATTGGCAATGTCTGGGAATGGACGAGCGACTGGTACCAGACCCATGACCAGCTGCCGGGCAAGCCCTGTTGCACGCTGGAAAATCCGCGCGGCGGAACCGCCGATAAAAGTGCCGATGCACGCGCCAACGTGGCCATTCCACGGCGCGTCATGAAGGGCGGCTCGCACCTGTGCGCACCCAATTACTGCCGGCGCTATCGTCCTGCGGCGCGCATGGCGCAGCCCGTGGACACATCCACGTGCCATGTCGGCTTCCGCTGCATCATCCGGCTTTGAGCCGGCCCATACGCATCCTCCTTCTGCATTGCGCGAGGTGACAAGGTGTTGAGGGAATGGCTGGTGACCGCGTCCGAGCCGGCGATCGTGCTGATCGACGGCATTGCGATGCTGGTGATTCTGTACGCCACGTTGCGCGCGTTCGTCCAGGTGGTGTTGATGGGCGTGCTTCGCCGCAGCGACGGGCATCACCGGCGCAGCCTGTGGCTGGACTACGGCCGCTGGCTGGTGGCGGGCCTGACCTTCCAGCTGGCGGCCGACATCATCGAGTCTTCGGTGGTGCCCACCTGGGAAGGGATCGGTCAACTGGGCGCCATCGCAGTCATCCGGACGTTCCTGAACTATTTTCTGGAACGCGATATCACCGAAGTGCGCGAGCGGGATCGAGGCGGTCACGAGGCACCCCGTGACGAGCCCGCCTGAATGCCACCGTCGACGCCGTCCCCATTATGAATTGCAAAGGCGTTCGCGCAGGTATTAGAAAAATCCTGTCGACGCATCCAATCCGTTTCTGTCAGGAGAGCGCCATGTACCAAGCCACGCAGAGCTTGCATTGCACGCGAAGCCACCGGATGGGCAGGGCAGCGTCGAAGCACTGGACGCTGGGCATTGCAGCTGCGGGACTGCTTTTCGCCAGCCAGTCCAACGCCACCGAGGGCGCGCTGGGAAGGCCGATTACCGGCATGCAGATCACGCCCTATGCCGGCGTCATTCCGCCGGCGCCGGGTTTGCAATGGTCAGTCAGCTACATCTATTACGACGGCGAGATTTCCGCATCGCGTCCCGCGCCGATTGCAGGGCAGCTGGGCCTGGGGCTCGAAGCCGAAGCCTCGCTGAGCATGCTCACCGGCGTCTATATCTGGCCCACCAAGGCGGGTCGCTGGAACTTCGCCAGCATGGCGTCGCTGCCGTATATCGATCTGGGCACCCAGGTCGATCTGCAGGCCGGGCCCCTGCAGCGCCGCGTCAACCAGAACACCGGCAACCTCTATGACTTCTACTTCGCACCGGTGCTGGCCAGCTTCCACATCGACCAGGTGCGGCACCTTTCGTTCGGTGTCTATATCTTCGCGCCCACCGGCAACTACGATCCCAACCGCATCGCCAATGCCGGCCTCAATGTCTGGACCTATTCGCCGACGTTTGCCTATACCCAGCTGATGCAGAAGGGCACGCTGGAATTCTCGGTGCAGGCTGCCACCGACTGGTACAGCAAGAACGACGACACCAACTACGAGAACGGCGTGGTGTTCCGCAGCGAGGCCTTGCTGATCAAGCGCACCGCCAGTGGCTGGGGCATCGGTGGCGTGGTGGGGTGGATTGAACAGCTGGAGGACGACAAGGGTCCGCTGGCGGATCGCCTCAATGGGTTCAAGGGGCGTTCGCTGGGCGCGGGCCCGGTGATCACCTACAGCAAGAAATGGAAGGGCGGTGAACATGTCGACCTGACCTTCCGCTATGTCAGCGAGTTCAGCGTGAAGAACCGCTTCGAAGGCGATCCGTTGAGCCTGAGCGTGGGCTTCGGATTCTGATGGCACTACGACAGGCTTCAAGGAGCCAGAAATCATGAGACCCCAATCGCATACCTACCCACTTGCGCGGCTCACCGCAGCCTTGCTGCTTGTGCTGCCGCTGACGCTGGCCGCCGCCGACCAGGCCAGCAAGAAAAAGGCAGCGCCTGCCCCCGCTGCGGCTGCCACCGATGCCGCCGTGGATCCGGCCGCCCTGGCCGCGCTGGATCGCATGGGTGAATCGCTGCGCAAGTTGCAGCAGTTCCAACTGGTATCCGATGCCAGCACCGATGTGGTGCTCGATACTGGCCAGAAGATCGAGCTGGACGGCCAGGTCACCTATCGCGTGCAGCGACCCAACCGCATGTTCGTCGAGATCAAGAGTGATCGCCGGCTGCGCCAGCTGTTCTACGACGGCAACACCATGACCGTGTATTCGCCCAAGCTGAAGTACTACGCCAGCGTCGACAACGTGGGCAAGACGCTGGGCGAACTGGCGATTACCGCCCAGCAGGACTACGGCATCGAGTTTCCGCTGGCCGACCTGTTCTTCTGGGGCACCGAACATGTGTCGCGCGATGCCATCAAAGGTGCCCTGTATGTGGGGCCCGGCACGCTCGACGGCGAGGCGGTGGATCAGTACGCCTTCCGCCAGGAGGGCGCGGACTGGCAGCTCTGGTTGTCCAAAGCCAGCGCCTTGCCGCAGAAGTTGATCATCACCAGCCTGGATGATCCGTCCATGCCACAGTACGAAGCGCGGCTGCACTGGAACACCCGGGCCACCGCGGACGCCAAGAGCTTCACCTTCAGCCCGCCAGACGATGCCAAGCGCATCGAGATTATCCCCATCAACGTGGCGGTCATTGAATCGGAGGGCAATTGAGATGAAGACCCCGACCTTATCGAGCCTGGCCTGTGCGGCCGCGCTCACCTTGTTGGCGGGACTGGCGGTAATCCCCGATGCCGTGGCCCAGCACGCCCGCGGCGGTGGGAGCGCCGGTCACGCGCGCGCTTCCGCGCACAGCAGCGTCAACCGTCCCGCGGGTGGACAGAACCGTGCGACGACAAGTAGCCACAACGTCACGCGCAACCAGGGGAGCGCGACCAACCGCAACGTCAGTCGCAGCGTCAACCGCGAACAGGACATCAATATCGATCGCAATGTGAGCGTCAACGTGGACTACGACGACCACAACCACTGGAACGATTGGGACGACCATCCCTTTGCGACGGCCGCGGCCGTGACGGCGGGCGTGGCGGTGACCTCGGCGGTGATCGGCTCCATCGTCAATTCGGTGCCGCCCAGCTGCGTGACCACGGTGGTCAACGGGATCGCCTATCAGCAGTGTGGAAGCACCTGGTACCAGCCCCAGTACTCCGGCACCAACGTGCAGTACATCGTGGTCAACGCGCCCTGAGGCCCGGGCCTGCGTAGTTTTTCTAGCCGGTTACCGTAGAAATTCGCATGGTCAGTGGCGACCGCAGGGCCTACCGTCGCCATTGACCCCACGCTTCATGTCGACTCCAAGGAGACGCAGATGAAAACCCCGATTCTCGCGGTGGTCCTGGCAGGCCTGGTGACGGCCTGCGCCAGCACACCGACGGTCAGCACCGATCACGATCCCAACGCCCAGTTCGGCAACTACAAGACCTATTCCTGGGCGATGAAGCCCGAGGGCGCCTCGCCATTGGCCCAGCAGCGCATCATCTCCGGTATCGAGAGCCGCCTGCAGGCCAAGGGACTGTCGCAGGTCGCCAGCGGCGGTGACCTGGCGCTGGCCGCGCATATCTCCAGCAGCACGAAGACCACACTGGACACCATGTACACCGGCACCGGCATGGGCGGTTGGGGATACCGCGGCGGTTGGGGCGGCGGCATCGGCATGGCGTCGTCCACCACCCAGGTGCGCAACTATCAGGTCGGTACCCTGATCGTCGATCTATTCGATGCCAAGACCCAGCAGGCAGTCTGGCGCGGCACCGCCTCGGGCACCGTGTCCAGTTCACCCGAGAAGAATTCGGCGGCCATCGATGCAGGCCTGGACAAGATGTTCGCCAGCTATCCCCCTGGCGCCGCCAGTCCGTAGTCCTTCTGGCCGATCGTCAAGGTCGTCCTTTCGCGCGGGTCCGGTTCCCCTCTCTCCACTGGTCCTCCCACCAGTTCGACCGGGCCCGCGCTCCCCATCGGCGTCAGCTGGCGCCTCCATGAGGTGGCAGCATGCAAAACCTTCGCGCCGTGGCAGCAACCGTTCTGCTCCTACTGTCTTCGGTGGCATACCAGCCAGCGCAGGCGGGTGCGGCGATCCTGGTCGGCCAAACGGCGCCCGCCTCGGCAGACGGCGGGGCCGCCATCGACGCGCGCCCGTTTCCACGCGATTTCACTGTCGATGGCGTGAGCTTCCAGATCCACCAGCCGCAGCTGGATCACTGGAGCGACAACCAACTCGCCGCGCATGCCGTCATGTCAGTCAAGACCGGCGTGCACTCCGGCGCCGACGGCAAGTCGCAGGACAGCCAGGATTACGGCGTGCTCGATTTCAGCGCCCGCACCGAAGTGGACAAGGATGCGCGCGCGGTCGTGCTGACCGACATCCGCATCACCGAGGCCAACTTTCCGGCCGCCAGTGGCCAGCGTGACAAATACCTGGCCCTCGCGCGCAAGCAATTGCAGGGCAAACGTTCGCTGACGGTGGGCCTGGACCAGCTCGAATCGGCGCTGGCCATCGCCGAGGTGGATCGCAAAACCTCCACGCTGAGCGTACGCAACGATCCGCCCGAGATCCTGTTCACCACCGAACCGGCCGTGCTGGTGTTGGTGGATGGACAACCCGCGCTCAAACCCAGCGGAACCGCCGGCGTGCAGCGGGTGATCAACAGCCGTTCGCTGCTGCTGCAACAAGACGGCAAGTACTACATGAAGCTGGGCGCACACTGGGCCAGCGCGAGCTCGCTCACTGGGCCATGGAGCGCCAGCAGCGCCAACGCCGGCCTGACCGCGGCGGCCAGCCAGGCCGAACAGACCCGCCAGGTGGATGCCATGGATACGCCGCCGGACGCACTCAAGCAGGTGCTGGACGCCGGCAAGTTGCCGGAGGTGTATGTGCGCACCCGGCCGGCCGAACTCATCACCGTGCAGGGCGAGCCGGAATTCCTCGCCATCCCGGGCACCCGGCTCAGTTACATCAACAACACCGGCGCCGATGTGTTCGTGGATGCCGCCGCCGACAACGCCTGGTATGTGCTGGTGTCGGGGCGCTGGTTCACTGCCGCCGGCAGCAAGGGGCCGTGGCGCTACGTCTCACCGCGACAATTGCCGCTGGACTTCGGCAAGATTCCGCCGGACAGCCCCAAGAGTGGCGCGCTGGCTTCGATTCCGGGCACGCCCGAATCGCGCGAATCGCTGATCGCCAATGACATCCCGCAAACAGCCACCGTCAACAAGGCGCAGGCCAAACTGCAGGTGAGCTACGACGGCGCGCCCCAGTTCGCGCCCATTGCCGGAACACCGCTGCAGTACGCGCGCAATACGGCCGTTCCGGTGATCCGGGTGTCGGCCACCGATTTTTACGCCGTCGACAAGGGCATCTGGTTCACCGCGCCTTCCGCGCAGGGCGCCTGGGTGGTGGCGACCAAGGTGCCGGCCGTGATCTACACCATTCCCACCGACTCGCCGCTGCATTACGTCACCTACGTGCGCGTCTACGGCGGCAACGAAGACGAAGTCTACGTCGGCTACACGCCCGGCTATTACGGCACGGTCGTGACCGACAACGTAGTGGTGTACGGCACCGGCTACGCCTGCACGCCGTGGATCGGCGCCTACTGGTATGGCTGTCCGCTCACCTACGGCATGGGCGTTTACTTTGGCTGGAACGCCTGGGTGGGTTGGACGTTTGGCTGGGGCTGGGGCTGGTATGACGGTTGGTACGGTCCCTACAGCCCGTGGTGGGGGCCGTGGTATGGGCCGGCGTATCCGTGGGGCTGGTGGGGCGGCGGCGCCGCGGCCTGGAACGTATACGGCCACTGGGGCAATGCGGCCGTGCGCGGCACCGCCGCCGCATGGGCCGACCCGTGGACGGGCAACGTCGGTCGTGGCGCGCGCGGAGGCTTCTACAACCAGGCCACCGGCGGACGCGGCATGGGCCGCGCCGGCGTCAACACCAACATCTACACCGGCACGACCACCGCAGGCGCGCAGGGTATCCGCTACAACCCGCAAACCGGTCGCGTGGTGGCCGGCGGCGGCGCGGTGGCCGTCAATCCCTACACCGGCCAGGCGGCACGCGCGGGTGAACGCACGGTGGTCAATACCAACACCGGCCGCGTCACCCATGCCGAAGGCGGCGTGGTGGCCGGGCCCAACGGCGCGGCCGGCGCCGGCGGCTTCAATACGCAGGGGCCGCAGGGCGGTGACGCACGCGGCGCCGGTGGTTTCCACTACAACGCCGATACCGGCACCTTGCATCGCGGCGGCGTGGTCGACGTCAACGACAACATCTACGCCGGCCACGACGGCAACGTCTACCACTACGATAACGGCCAGTGGAACGAGGTCAACCGACCTGACAGTTCCAGGAACCTGAGCGGGCAGACGCGCGACAACCTGGATCGCGATCGCATGGCGCGTGAGCGAGGCGGCGAACGCATCAGTGGCCGCGAACCCACGCAAGTGCATTTCCCGCAGGGCGGCGCCAACATGCAGCGCCCGGTCGGTGGCTTCCGGCCGGCACTGGGCGGGGGCGGCATGCGCGGTGGCGGCGGATTCCGTCGCCGATGAAGGGCCATGCGTGGGTTGCGATCGCCGGCCGTGGCCTGGGCGCGCTGATCCTGCTGGGTAGCAGCGCGGTCGCCTGCGCGCAGCAGGTACCGGAAGCCACGCCCACCGAGGTCGCCGGCACGCAGGCCGGCGCGCAGAAGGTCGCCGACGCGAACCAGGACAAGCCGGGACTGATGACGCTGCTGCACGATCCGCAGGATCACAAGTTCGACATGTCGCGCTGGCTGCTGGAACACAAGGGTTTCCTGCCGGTGCCGATCGTCATCAGTGATCCCGCCGTTGGCTATGGCGGCGGTGTGGCGCTGGCGTTCTTCCACAAGCCCAAGGGCCAACCGTTGACCCGCACCACCAGCGACGGTCGCCAGCAGCTGATCCCTCCCAACATCTTCGGCGCCATGGCGCTGAAGACCGAGAACGGCAGCCACGCGTACGGCGCAGGCGCCATGCTGCATTTCAAGGAGGATCGCTGGCGCTACACCGGCGGGTTGGTCAAGGCGTCCTTCAACCTGGACTTCTACACACCGGGCACCTTCATCGAAGCCCTGCCGATTGGCTACAACGTCGATGGCCTGGCTTCGTTTCAAAAGGTCTCGCGTCGGCTGGGCAGCCAGGATCTGTATCTGGGTCTGAGCTGGACCTACATGGATCTGGATCTGGCGTTCGATGTGGATTCGGACAGCGACCGCTTCAGCGATGTCGAAAAATCCGACCGCAGTTCCGGCCTGGGCCTGTCACTGGAGTACGACCAGCGCGACAACCCGTTTACCCCGAGCAGTGGCTGGCTGGGGATGATCGAAGGCAATTTCTATGGCGAGGGCATTGGCGGCGATACCACCTTCCAGAGCTATCGCGCCCACACCTATGTCTACTGGCCGCTGCTCGATGACCGGCTGATCCTGGGCGGTCGGCTGGACGCGCGCTGGGCCAATGGCGACATTCCGTTCTATCGGCTGCCCTACATCGATCTGCGCGGCATTGGTTCGGCCCGCTACCAGGACACGCGCGCCAGCACCGCGGAAACCGAAGTGCGCTACAACCTGACCCAGCGCTGGGCCTTGATTGGCTTTGCCGGCGCCGGCCGAACGTGGGGACGCCGGGGCAGTTTCTCCGACGCCACCAGCCAGGTCGCCAAGGGCGCCGGCTTCCGTTATCTCATTGCGCGCAAGTTGGGCCTGTACACGGGTCTGGACTACGCCTGGGGACCGGAGGACGAGACGTTCTACATCCAGGTCGGCAGCGCTTGGCGATGAGCGGCCCAGTACATTTACCGAGGCGACGCCGCTGGAAATCCGCCAGTTCGCCCGCGCATGCTTGATCCATCAACCAGGAGATACACCCATGACATCCCGCCTCCGACTGCTTGCCCTGTTTCTGCTGATGCTGCCGTTGGCTGCGCTGGCCGATGGCCCCTCCAACAAGTGGCGCATCCAGCTCAACCACAGCGCCAAGGTCGACGGTGAAGTCGAGCTTGCGTTCACTCCCAAGGGCGCCACGGCGACGTCAGTGGTCGTCAAGATACCCGCGGGTACCCATGAGAACCAGGCCGCGCGCCTGATCCGCGATGCCATCCGTACGCAGTTCGGCAAGTCGGTGTACAAGACCGAGATCGACGACGGCGAAGATGTGCTGGTCAAGACGCGCGGCAGTACTCCCAACGTTGAAATCGTGGTGGTCCGCAACACTGCCGAAGGCCTGGGCGTGAATCTGGATCGCGAATAAGCCGCCGTTCCGATGAACCGGACGCCCGGCCCAGGCCGGGCGTTTTCTTGTCCACGCGGAGCGTGGGGTATCATCTCGCGCGTTCATGACGGGTAGGCAGGGAGTGCAGTGTGGCCACGTGGCTGGTGACGGGCGGCGCAGGTTTCATCGGCGGCAATTTCGTGCTGCGGGCCGTGGCGGCAGGCGGCCGCGTGGTCACGCTCGACGCGCTGACCTACGCCGGCAACCGTGACACGCTGGCGTCGCTGGAAGGGCATCCGGATCACCTGTTCGTGCAGGGCGACATCGGCGATCGCCCTCTGGTGGCGGAACTGCTGACCCGGCATCGCCCGCAGGCCGTGCTCAATTTTGCCGCCGAGACCCACGTCGATCGTTCCATCGACGGGCCCGCTGCCTTCATCCAGACCAACGTGGTCGGCACGCTGGCGCTGCTGGAAGCCACCCGCGATCATTGGCGCGCACTGCCCGAGCCGGAGCGCAGCGCGTTTCGCTTTCTGCACGTGTCCACCGACGAGGTCTACGGCTCACTTGGTGACACGGGCAGCTTCAGCGAGACCACCGCTTACGCGCCCAACTCGCCGTATGCCGCGTCCAAGGCCGCTTCGGATCATCTGGTCCGCGCCTTCCACCATACCTACGGCCTGCCGACGCTTACGACCAACTGCTCGAACAACTACGGGCCGTACCATTTCCCGGAAAAACTCATCCCGCTGGTGATCCAGCGCGCCCTGGCGAACCAGGACCTGCCGGTATACGGCGATGGCGGCCAGGTGCGCGACTGGTTGTATGTGGAAGACCATTGCGACGCCTTGCGCGTCGTACTGGCACAGGGGCGGGTGGGGCAGACCTACAACGTGGGTGGCAATGCCGAACGCCGCAACATCGAGGTGGTGCACGCGATCTGCGATCTGCTGGATCAGAAGCAGCCGCGCGCCGATGGTCGTTCGTACCGCGAGCAGATCGCCTTTGTCGCCGATCGCCCGGGCCATGACCGCCGCTACGCGATTGACGCGGACAAGCTGCGCTCGGAACTGGGCTGGCAGCCGCGCCACGATTTCGAACAGGGCATCGCGCGGACGGTGGACTGGTATCTGCACAACCAGGCGTGGGTAAGCCGCGCGCTGGACGGAAGCTACCGGCTCGAGCGCATCGGCGCCGCCGCCCCGCACCCAGGAAGCAAGGCATGAGCACGCGCAAGGGCATCATTCTGGCAGGCGGCTCCGGCACGCGGCTGTATCCGATCACCCAGGCCATCAGCAAGCAATTGCTGCCGGTCTACGACAAGCCGATGATCTACTACCCGCTCAGCGTGCTGATGCAGGCAGGCATCCGCGAAGTCCTGATCATCAATACCCCGCACGAGCAGGCGCTGTTCCGCAACCTGCTGGGCGATGGGTCGCAGTGGGGCATGCGCATCGACTATGCCGTGCAGCCCAGCCCGGATGGCCTGGCGCAGGCCTATCTGATTGGCCGCGATTTCGTCGCCGGGCAACCCAGCTGCCTGGTGCTGGGCGACAACATCTTCCACGGCCATGGCTTTGGCGACATCCTGCGGCGCGCCAACGCGCGCGAGCACGGCGCCACCGTGTTCGGTTACTGGGTGCGTGACCCGGGTCGTTACGGCGTCGCCGAATTCGACAGCTCCGGGCGCGTGATCGGCATCGAAGAAAAGCCGGAGCATCCACGTTCCAACTACGCGGTGACGGGCCTGTATTTCTACGATGGCCGTGCCAGCGATTACGCTGCCGAACTGAAACCCTCCGCACGCGGCGAGCTGGAGATCACCGATCTCAACCGCCGTTACCTGCAGGACGGCGACCTGCACCTGGAGCCACTCGGACGCGGCTATGCGTGGCTGGACACCGGCACCTACCAGTCCTTGCTGGAAGCCGCCACGTTCATTGAAACCATCGAGGCGCGCCAGGGCTTGCGCGTGTGCTGCCCCGAGGAAATCGCCTATGACAATCGCTGGATCGATGCCGAGCAGTTGCAGCGGCTGGCCGCACCGCTGACCAAGAACGGTTACGGTGAATATCTGTTGTCGCTGCTGCAGCGGGGCGCTGTGCCGTGAAAGTGATTGAGACCAACCTGCCGGGCTGCGTGGTCATCGAACCGGCCGTGCATGGCGATGATCGCGGCTTCTTCTACGAAGCCTGGAACGCCGAACGTTTCGCCGCGCACGGCTTGCCGGACCGGTTCGTACAGAGCAACGTGTCCTCATCCACCCGCGGGGTGCTGCGCGGCCTGCATTACCAGTGGCCCAATCCGCAGGGCAAGCTGGTGAGCCTGCTGGAAGGCGAGGTCTATGACGTGGCGGTGGATATCCGTCGCGGGTCGCCGCATTTCGGTCGCTGGACGGCCGTCCTGCTGAGTGCCGGAAACAAACGTCACCTGTGGATTCCGGAAGGCTTCGCGCATGGCTTTGCCGTGTTGTCCGAACGCGCGGTGTTCAATTACCTGTGCACGGCCCCCTTTGATCGCGAGGCCGATGCCAGTATCCGCTGGAACGACGCCACCTTGGCGGTCGACTGGCCGATCAGCACGCCGATACTGTCGGCCAAGGATGAGCGCGCGCCGTGGCTCGAGGATGTGGCGCCCGAGCGGCTGCCGATCTACACGCCATGAAGATTCTCCTGCTCGGCGCCAATGGCCAGGTCGGACATGAACTGCGCCGCAGCCTGGCCACGCGGGCGCATGTGGTCGCCGCCACGCGCGACGGACGACTCGACGACGGCGGCGAATGCGAAGTGGCCGATTTCGATGCACCCGATCAGTTGCCCCGGCTGGTCTCCCGAATCGCGCCTGACGTCGTGGTCAATGCCGCCGCCTACACGGCGGTCGATCGCGCCGAAGAGGATCCGGACGCGGCGTTCCGCACCAATGCGCATGCACCGGCCGCGCTGGCGCGGGCGTGTCTGGAAGCAGGCATCACCCTGGTCCATTACTCCACCGACTACGTGTTCGACGGCCAGGCGGCGCATCCCTACGACGAAAATCACGCCACCGCACCGCTGAGTGTCTACGGCGCGTCGAAGCTCGCGGGGGAACAGGCGATTCGCGACAGCGGCGCACGCCATCTGATCTTCCGCACGGCCTGGGTCTACGGCACGCGAGGTCGCAACTTCCTGCTGGCCATGTTGCAGCGCGCCCGCCAGGGCGAAGCGCTGCGCGTGGTGGCCGATCAGTACGGCACGCCCACGCCGGCCTGGCTGATTGCCGATGTCACCGCACGCGTGCTCGCCGAGCATCCGCACGCCGAAGGCACGTATCACCTCACCGCCAACGGCGGCACCCACTGGCAGGGCTTCGCACAGACGCTGTTGAATGAGGCCGCGGTGCTCGGCCTGCTCGCGCAGGCGCCGAGCGTCACGCCGATTCGCAGCGTGGATTACCCCACGCGCGTCACGCGCCCCAGCTACTCGCGGCTGGACAACAGCAAGCTGCAGAACCTGCTGGGCGAGGAACTGCCCGAGTGGACGACGGCGCTGGATCGCGTGCTGGAGTCGTTGCGCCGCTAGCGGCTCAATGCACGCCGTGCATCATCCGCCGCAGCAGCGGCGAGAACAGCAACGCGATGATGCCGCAGCCAATCCCGATGCCGGTCATCAACCAGAACAGGTCGGCGTACTTGGCGGCGGCATCGGCGACGATTATCGTCTCGCCCTCCGGTACCTCGATCGCCGCCAGTTTGCCGAACAACGCGGCCAGCGCTTCGGAAAACGCCGTGGCCAGGAACCAGGTGCCCATCATCAGGCTCACCACGCGCGGCACCGACAGCTGGGTCACCGCCGACAGGCCGACAGGTGACAGGCACATCTCGCCGATCTCCAGCACCAGGTAGGCCAGCACCAGCCACCAGACGCTGGCCAGTTGCCCGTCCATGCCGACCAGTTTGGCCGCCCAGGCCATCGGGATGAAGGACAGGCCGGCAATGATCAGACCCAGCGAGGACTTGAACGGTTTGGAAGGATCCCGGCCACGTCGGCCCAACCACGCCCACAGCGCGGCAAACAACGGTGCCAGCACCACCAGGAAGAACGCGCCCAGGTAGGTCAGCGAACCGGCGGTCTGCGGCAACACCACGCAGTCGCGCACCAGGAACAGCAGCATCAGCAGTACCACCGCCACGAAGATCTGCCGCGGCAGCCGCGAGTTGGGCCGCTGATCCGACCACTGCGCCGCCACCACGAAACCCAGCGGCGCCAGCAGCAGCGACCAGGTCGACCACGGCGCACGCGCCAGGAAGGTGATCACATCGCGCGCCCAGTCACCGCTCCAGATCACCGTGGCCTGCGCCTGCACCAGCGAGGGCACCACGTCCTTGGTCATCATCCGATCGGTGAAGGTGACCCACGAGCCATAGGTCTGCTCGTACAGGGTAAAGAACACCAGCGCCATGAATATCATCGCCATCAGCGCGAGCATCTGCTGCCGCTGCACCGGCGTGCATTGGGTGGCGAGGAACCAGGCGAACCAGCCCAGCACCACCGCCAACACCAGCAGCATCAGCATCAACGCCAGCGAGATTTCGCCGCCCAGGGCAAACGCGCCATTGGCGGCGGCCCACATCAACCAGGCCACCGGCAGCACGCCGACCAGGGCGATGGCATAGATCAACCATTCGCGCGGCACGCCGAGGACGCATTCGCGCAGGTATTGCGGTTGCGCGGGTTCGGCATGGCCATGCAGGTATTTCTGGCCCCACAGGAACATGCCCAGACCCAGCAGCATGCCGATGCCGGCCGCGCCGAAGCCGTAGCGCCAACCGAGCGTCTCGCCCAGATAGCCGCACACCAGCGAAGCAAACAAGGCACCCAGGTTGATGCCGGCATAGAACAGGCTGAAACCGGCATCGCGGCGATTGTCTTCCGGCGCATACAGGCGCCCGACTATCGTGGAGATGTTCGGCTTCAGGAAACCCACGCCCATGATGATCAGCGCCAGCGAGAGGTAGGTGATGCGCAGCGAACCTTCATCGCGCGACACTACCCCGGCGGCGGCCGTGGCCGCGGTGCCTTCGAACGCCATGCCGATATGGCCGGCCACCAGCAACAGACCGCCAAACACCACCGCCTTGCGCATGCCCAGCCAGCGATCCGCCAGCACGCCGCCGATCACCGGGATGCAATAGACCATGCCGCCATAGGCGCCGAGCAGATCCAGGCCGGCCTTGTCGCCAAACAGGTGGTACTTGGTGAGGTACAGCAGCAGCAGCGCCTTCATCCCGTAAAAGGAAAAGCGCTCCCACATCTCGGTGAAGAAACAAATGTAGACGCCCTTGGGATGGCCCAGGAAGTCTTCGCGGGCGGGCAGGGGAGCGGTGAAATCGCTGACGGCGGAGGACATGGAATCACGGGCGGGAAAGGCCCGGCGAGTATAAGCGGCGGCGATTTGCCATCCCCCTTCTCCCTTCGGGGCAAGGCGCCCGCAGGGCGGACGGGGGTACGGCGGAGCCCATCAAACTGGACTTGCCCGGGCGTTGCCGATAGTTTGTCGGGCTTCCGTGAAACTGGAACCCGCTTCATGAATCAGGCCGCGTCGCCGCCCCAGCTAACCTTCCGAGCCGTCGTGCTGGCCATCGTGCTGGCGGTGGTCCTGTCCGCAGCCAACGCCTATCTGGGCCTGTTTGCCGGCCTGACCGTGGCCACCGCGATCCCCGCGGCCGTGGTCTCGATGGGCGTGTTGCGCCTGCTCGGCGGCGGCACCATCCTGGAAAACAACATCGTCCAGACCGGCGCCTCGGCGGGCTCGTCGATTGCCGCCGGCGTCATCTTCACCATCCCCGCGCTGGTGCTGATGGGCTACTGGCCGGACTTCAAGTACTGGTGGGTGCTCGGTATCGCCGGCCTCGGTGGCCTGCTCGGCGTGCTGTTCTCGGTGCCGCTGCGCCGTTCGATGATCGTCGAAGACCCGCTGCCCTTCCCGGAAGGCAAGGCCGCGGCCGAAGTGCTCAAGGCCGGTGAGAACCCCGGCCCGGGCCTGAAGATCCTCGGCATCTCCGCCGCGCTGGGTGCGCTGGTCAAGCTGTCGGCCGCCAGCGGCCTGCGGCTGATTCCGGACAGCTGGGCACAGGCCGGTTATTTCGCCAACGGCAAGCTGATTGGCTACATCGGCACCGGCCTGTCGCCGGCGCTGCTGGGCGTGGGCTACATCGTCGGCTTGAACGTGGGCATCGTGGTGTTGTCCGGCGCGGTGCTGTCCTGGCACATCGCCATTCCGATCTACAACGCCTTCTACCTGGGCAGCGATCCGGCGTTGGCGCAGAGTATTGCCGGTGCACCGGCGGCCGATGCCGCCTTCGCCATCTGGAGCGCCAAGGTGCGCTACCTGGGCGTGGGCGCGATGCTGGTGGGCGGCGTGTGGACGCTGTTCTCGCTGCGCAAGTCGCTGCTGGACGGCATCAAGAGTGGCTTTGCCGCTGCGCGCAAGGGCAGTGGCGTGGTCACCAGTGAAACCGAGCGCGACCTGCCGATGAAGTGGATGCTGGTGGCGCTGGTGCTGTTCGTGCTGCCGCTGCTGGGCCTGTACCAGGCCATCGTCGGCCAATGGCATGTCAGCGTGCCGATGACGATCATCATGATCGTGGCCGGCTTCCTGTTCGTCTCGGTGTCCGGTTATCTGGCCGGCCTGGTCGGTTCGTCCAACAACCCGGTGTCGGGCATCACCATCGCCACCATCCTGTTCGCCTCGGTGGTGTTGCTGTTCCTGCTCGGCAAGGACGGCAGCCTGCCGGCCGCGGGCAGCGCGGCGCCGCTGGGTGCGGTGGCCGCCATCATGATTGGCGCGGTGGTGTGCTGCGCTGCGGCAGTAGGAGGCGACAACCTGCAGGACCTGAAGACCGGCTACCTGGTCGGCGCCACCCCGTGGAAGCAGCAGTTGATGCTGGCCATCGGTGCGTTCTCCTGCGCGCTGATCATGGCGCCGGTGCTGAACCTGCTGGCCGAAGCCTATGGCATCGGCTCGCGTACGCTGCCGGCCCCGCAGGCCAACCTGATGGCGTCGGTGGCCAAGGGCCTGTTCGGTGGCCAGCTGCCGTGGACCATGATCGCCATCGGCGGCGTGGTCGGCGCGCTGGTGATCGCGCTGGACAACTGGCTGAAGTCGCGCGGCTCGCATTTCCGCGTGCCGGTGCTGGCGGCGGCCATCGGCATCTACCTGCCGCTGGAACTGATGGTGCCGATCTTCCTCGGCGGCCTGCTGGCTCATTTCGTCGAGCGCTTCCACAAGGTGCGCGTGGACGATGAGGAAGCCAAGGATCGCGTGCACCGTCCGGGCGTGCTGTTCTCGGCCGGCCTGATCACCGGCGAAGCGCTGATGGGTATCGCCATCGCGATTCCGATCGTGGTCACCACCAACCCGGAAGTGCTGGCGCTGCCGGTCAACCTGGGCGCATGGGCGCAGTGGGTCGGCCTGGCCGTGCTCGCCTTCGTCGGCCTGTGGCTGTATCGCACTGGCAAACGCGGCGAAGGCGCGGCGTAAGCCGCCCCCCGTTACGCACCTCAGGCGAAGGCGACCGCAAGGTCGCCTTCGTCGTTTCAGGCGTCCTGCCACGGCGGGCGAGTGGTTCCGTGACCTCCCGCCTTTGCGCCGGCCGCGCGTTACGGCCTAACATCGGGGTTTTCCTGCACGCCCGGAGATACCCGGAATGACCTTCCGACTTGCTGTTCTGCCTTTCTGCCTGCTCGCCACGCTGCCGGCGCTGGCCGCCACCCGCGGTCTGGATGTGCGCGACATGGCCGCGCTCGACCGGGTGTCTTCGCCGGTGCTCTCGCCGGACGGCGCCCATGTGGTCTTCGCCAAGCGCCAGATCGACAAGGAGCTGACCAAGGCCAGCACCGGCCTGTGGACGCGCAACCTGTTGACCCGCGACATGGGCCCGCCCAAGCGCCTGACCCCGGAAGGCTGGAACGTCAACTCGCCGAGCTACTCGCCGGACGGCAAGACGGTGTACTTCCTCAGCGGCAAGTCGGGCACGCAGCAGCTGTACGCGATCGCCGCTTCGGGCGGTGAACCGACCCAGCTGACCGCCTTCGTGCTGGATGTCGGCAGCTACCGCATCTCGCCCGATGGCAGCCGCGTGGCGTTCAGCGCCGACACCTTCGCCGACTGCAAGGCCGACTTCGCCTGCACGCAGAAGAAGCTCGACGCCACGGCCGCCAGGAAGGCCAGCGGCGTGGTCTACGACAACATCTTCGTGCGCCACTGGGACACCTGGGCCGATGGCCGTCGCAGCCGTTTGTTCGTCGCCGCATTGCCGGCGGCCGGCAAGACCGTGGCCAGTGCTGTCTCGCTGACCGACACGCTCGATGGCGACGCGCCGTCCAAGCCGTTTGGTGGCTCGGACGAATACACCTGGTCGCCGGACGGCGCGACGATCGTCGCCAGCCTGCGCGTGCAGCCCAAGGGCGAGCCGTGGTCGACCAACTTCGATCTGTATCGCCTGCAGGCCGACGGCAGCGCCGCGCCGGTCAATCTGACCGCGGCCAACCCCGCCTGGGATACCGGCCCGGTGTTCAGCGCCGACGGCAAGACCCTGTACTACCGTGCGATGAAGCGCCCGGGTTTTGAAGCCGACCGCTTCGCGCTGATGGCGATGGACGCCAACGGCGGCGCCGCGCGCGAAATCGCCGCGAACTGGGACAGCTCGGCCGACGGCATCACCTTGTCGGCGGACGGCAAGAGCGTCTACACCACCGCGCAGGACATGGGCGAACACCCGCTGTTCCGTGTCGACATCGCCAGCGGCAAGGCGGAAAAGCTGATCGGCAACGGCAGCATTTCCGCGTTCGAGATCGCCGGCAACACGCTCGCCTTTACCCGCAACTCGCTGAAGAGCGGTGACCAACTGTTCACCACCTCGCTGGAAGCCGGCGCGCCCGAGCGCGCGATCACCCCCAGCGCGCAGGAGGTGCTGAAGGACGTCGCGTTCGGCGACTTCGAGCAGTTCAACTTCAAGGGCTGGAACAACGAGACCGTGCACGGCTACGTGGTCAAGCCGTACAACTACCAGCCGGGCAAGAAGTATCCGGTGGCGTTCCTGATCCACGGTGGTCCGCAGGGCAGCTTCGGCAATGGCTGGAGCTACCGCTGGAACCCGCAGACTTACGCGGGCCAGGGCTACGCGGTGGTGATGATCGATTTCCACGGCTCCACCGGTTACGGCCAGGCGTTCACCGATGCGATCAGCCAGCACTGGGGGGATCGCCCGCTCGAGGATCTGCAGAAGGGCTGGGCCGCGGCGCAGCAGAAGTACAGCTTCCTCAATGGCGACAAGGCCTGCGCGTTGGGCGCCAGCTACGGCGGCTTCATGGTCAACTGGATCGCCGGCAACTGGAACTCGCCGTGGAAGTGCCTGGTCAACCACGACGGCGTGTTCGATCAACGCATGATGGGTTACGCCACCGAAGAACTGTGGTTCACCGAGTGGGAGCAGGGCGGCACGCCGTATGCCGTGGCCGCGAACTATGAGAAGTTCAACCCGGTCAACCACGTCAAGGACTGGAAGAAGCCGATGCTGGTGATCCATGGCCAGCTCGACTACCGCATCCCGGTGGAGCAGGGCCTGGCGGCGTTCACCGCCAACCAGCGCCAGGGCATCGAGTCGAAGTTCCTGTACTTCCCCGATGAAAACCACTGGGTGCTCAAGCCGCAGAACAGCCTGCTGTGGCATGACACCGTCAACGCCTGGCTGAAGCAGCACATCGGCGAGTAAGCACGCACGGCGCGCCGGATTCCCGGCGCGCCGTCTTTCTGTCCGTGTGGCGGGGATGCCGCGCGCACAGCTTCATGCAAGCAAGGGGAATCGCCGATGGCGGTCGAAGCCAGCACCGCGTTCATCAGCAATGACATCATCGTCTTCGGCCTGATCGCCGCCACCCTGGGCGTGATCTTCTGGACGTCCAGCAGCAGCAACCGCCACCTGCAGAAGTTCTACAGTTTCGTGCCGGCATTGCTGCTGTGCTATTTCATCCCGGGTCTGTACAACACCTTCGGTCTGATCGACGGCGAGCACACCTCGCTGTACAACCCGATCGCGCGTGACGTGTTCCTGCCCGCCGCACTGGTGCTGCTGACCCTGAGCATCGACATCAAGGGCATCCTGGGACTGGGCTGGAAGATGCTGGCCATGTACGTCGCCGCGGTGCTGAGCATCATGCTGGGCGCGGTGGTGGCGTTCCAGCTGATGGCCTGGTTCCATCCGGAGACCGTGGCCGGCGACACCTGGGCCGGCATGGCCGCATTGGCCGGCAGCTGGATCGGCGGCGGCGCCAACATGCTGGCGATGAAGGAAATCTTCGAGGTCAATTCCACCACCTTCGGCCAGTTCGCGGTGGTCGATGTCGGCGTGGGCTATGTGTGGATGGCGGTGCTGATTTTCTGCGCGGCACGCGCGCAACGCATCGATCAGCGCAGCGGCGCCGACACATCGGCCATTGACGACCTGCGTGATCGCATCGCCAGTTACCAGGCGCAGCATGCACGCATCCCGACCCTGGCGGACCTGATGATCCTGGCCGGCGTGGCGTTCGGTGCAGTGGGCCTGGCGCATGCGCTGGCTTCGCCGCTGTCGACGTGGTTTGCCGCGAATGTGTCGTGGTCGTCCACGGTGAGCCTGGACAAGCCGTTTGTGTGGGTGGTGTTGCTGGCCACCGCCGTCGGCCTGCTGTTGAGCTTCACCCGCGCGCGCACGCTGGAAGGCGCCGGTGCATCCAAGTGGGGCTCGCTGTTCCTGTACTTCCTGATTGCCTGCATCGGCATGCAGATGGATCTGTTGGCCTTGCTGGAGCGCCCGTGGCTGTTCCTGCTCGGCGTGCTGTGGATCGCCGTGCACATCGTGTTGCTGTGGATGGTCGGCAAACTCTTGCGCGTACCGTTCTTCTATTTCGCGATTGCGTCGCAGAGCAATATCGGTGGCCCGGCCTCGGCGCCGGTGCTGGCCAGCGCCTTCCACCCTGCGCTGGCGCCGGTGGGTGTGCTGCTGGGTACGCTGGGTTATGCGACGGGTACTGGCGCTGCCTACGTGGTCGGCATCACCCTGCGCGCAATGGCGGGGCAGTAACGCCGCCAAGCCTCAGCCCCTCCTACGAAAGGCCGGAAATCGAAAAAAAAAAGCGAAGCCATTGGCTTCGCCCTTTTTGTTTGCATCACGCCGCCTCAACAGCAGCGGAACCCACTCTTGCCGCCGTATCGGGCCTCTTGCCGTTCGCGGAAGAAGGTCTTGTAGTCCATCGGTTCGCGATCCGGATGCTTCTCCAGGATGTGCCGGACATAGTTGTCATAGTCCGGCACGCCGCAGCACAGTCGCGCCGTCTGTACCAGCCGGCGCCAGACGCGCCGGTGTACCTGGTAATGCTCGACAGGAACGAGCGCGGTGCCCATCAGAGGTTGGCCAGCTGCTGCGGATCCACCTGCACGTAGTTGGTTTCCTTGTCGGTGCGGGCAGGGGTGCGGCGGGCGACGATAATCGCCTTGATCGCGTAGATCAGTGTGCTGAACACCACGAACAGGAACAGCGCCGTCAGCCCGGTGTTGACGTAGGCGTTGGTGACGATCTGCTGCATCTGAGCAACGGTCTTGGCCGGTGCGGTGATGGTGTTGCTGGCGATCGCCGCCTGGAACTTGTGCGCCTGTGCCAGGAAGCCCTGGGCCGGATTGCTGTCGAAGATCTTGATGAAGCCCGCCGTGGTGGTGCAGATCAGCAGCCACGTTGCCGGCACCGCGGTGACCCAGGCGTAGCGGTCACGCTTCATCTTGAACAGCACCACCGTGCCCAGCATCAGTGCGATACCCGCCAGCATCTGGTTGGAGATGCCGAACAGCGGCCACAGCGTCTGGATGCCGCCGTAGGGATCCACCACGCCCTGATAGAGCAGGTAACCCCACAGCGCCACGCAACCGCCGGTGGCGATCAGGTTGGCGGTCCAGGATTCGGTGCGGCGCAGCGCCGGCACGAAGTTGCCCAGCAGGTCCTGCAGCATGAAGCGGCCGGCACGCGTGCCTGCATCCACGGCAGTCAGGATGAACAGTGCTTCGAACAGGATGGCGAAGTGGTACCAGAACGCCATCGTGTTCTCGCCCGGCAACACGCTGTGCAGGATCTGTGCGATGCCCACCGCCAACGTCGGCGCACCGCCGGCACGCGCCAGGATGGTGTGCTCGCCGATGTCGCGCGCGGTCGCTTCCAGCACGTCGGGCGTGATGGTGAAGCCCCATTCGCTGACCTTGGCCGCGACCGAGACCACATCCGTGCCCACCACCGAAGCCGGACTGTTCATGGCGAAGTAGATGCCCGGTTCGATGATCGACGCGGCCACCAGCGCCATGATCGCCACGAACGATTCCATCAGCATGCCGCCGTAGCCGATGTAGCGCATATGGCCTTCGCTGGCGAGCAGCTTGGGCGTGGTGCCGGAGGAAATCAGCGCATGGAAACCGGACACCGCGCCGCAGGCGATGGTGATGAACAGGAACGGGAACATGCCGCCCTTCCACACCGGGCCGTCGCCGTTGGTGAACTGGGTCAGCGCCGGCATTTTCAGATCCGGGGCGACGATGATGATGCCGATCGCCAGCGCCAGGATGGTGCCGATCTTGAGGAAGGTGGACAGATAGTCACGCGGCGCCAGCAGCAGCCACACCGGCAGCACCGAGGCGACAAAGCCGTAGCCAATCAGCATCCAGGTGATCTGGGTGCCGGTGAAGGTAAACGCCGGGCCCCAGGTCGGGTGCGCGCCGACCTTGCCGCCCAGCCAGATCGACAGCAGCAACAGGATCAGGCCAACCACCGAGATTTCGCCAATCTTGCCGGGGCGGATGTAGCGCATGTACACGCCCATCAGGATCGCGATGGGCATGGTGGCCATGACCGTGAACATGCCCCAGGGGCTTTCCGCCAAGGCTTTGACCACCACCATGGCCAATACCGCCAGGATGATGATCATGATCAGGAAGGCGCCGAACAGCGCAATGGTGCCGGGCACCTGGCCCATTTCCTCGCGCACCAGATCGCCGAGCGAACGACCATTGCGACGCGATGAAATGAACAGGACCATGAAGTCCTGCACCGCGCCGGCCAGCACCACGCCGACGATCAACCAGAGCAGGCCGGGCAGGTAGCCCATCTGCGCTGCAAGCACCGGGCCCACCAGCGGGCCGGCGCCGGCAATGGCGGCGAAGTGATGGCCGAACAACACATGCTTGTTGGTGGGCACATAGTCCAGGCCGTCATTGTTGATGACGGCCGGCGTGGCCCGGGTGGGGTCCAGCTGCATCACCTTGTTGGCGATGAAGAGGCTGTAGTACCGATACGCAATCAGGTAGAGCGACACCGCGGCGGTGACGATCCAGATGGCATTGATGTGTTCGCCGCGGCGCAGGGCCACGGTGCCCAGCGCGAACGCGCCCAGCACGGCCAGCGCCGCCCAGGCGAGTTTGGAAAGACCTTTCATGAAACACCCTCCGCGGAGACTGCGGCTAGAGTGGTCCGATGCGCCGGGAGGGTCAATCCGTAAGGGTGATTCCGGCCTTCAACTTTGGTCGAAGCAGCCCCTACAGCCAGCGCACCTTCTTGAACAAGGCGTACAGGCCGACACATACCGCCGCCACGCCGACAATCAGCAGCGGGTACGAGTAACGCGTGTGCAGCTCGGGCATGAACTCGAAGTTCATGCCGTACCAACTGGTGATCAGCGTGGGCGCGGCCAGCAGTGCGGCCCACGCACCCAGACGCTTCACCGTTTCGCCCTGCGCCAGTGTGACCAGCGACAGGTTCACGCTCAAGGCGGTGGTCAGCATTTCGCGCAGGGTGTCGGTGGATTCGTTGACGCGCAAGGCATGGTCGTACACATCGCGGAAGTACAGCCGCACTTCTTCGGGAATCAACGCACTTTGGGTGCGACTGAGCTGGGCCAGCACATCCTGCAGCGGCGCCACCGCCAGCCGCATCTTGGTCAGTTCACGCTTGAGCTCGTACAGCCGCACCACGGTCACGCGCCGGTAGGTGTCGGCGAAGATATCCTTTTCCAGCACGTCCAGGGTTTCGCGGAACGCATCGACGATCGGCCGGTAGTTGTCGACGATGAAATCGAGCACGGCATACAGGCCATACGACGGCCCGAGGGCCAGCAGTTCCGGCTCGCGCTGCACGCGCTCGCGCACCGGCGCGTACGACAGCGAGGCGCCGTGGCGCACGGTCAACAGGTAGCGCGGGCCGAGGAAGGCGTGGGTTTCGCCGTACTGGATGCGCTCGTCCACCACCTGCGCGGTGTGCATGACCAGGAACAGTGAGTTGCCGTAGGCCTCGAGCTTGGGCCGTTGATGGGCGTTCTGCGCGTCCTCCACCGCCAGATCGTGCAGGCAAAACTCTTCCTGCAGTTTCTCCAGGATCGCATCTGCCGGTTCGTACAGGCCCACCCAGACGAAGCTGCCGTCATCGATCGCCAGCACGTCGCTAATCTGATCCAGGGTGATGTCACGGCGCGTGCCGTGGGCGTCGTAGACGACGCAGTTGATGACGCAGCTGGGGAGAGTGTGTGCGGTTGCGGTGTTGGTATCAGCCATGGGCTGATCCTGCGCCTGTTGATCGCGCACGGCAAGCCGATGCGAGGATGCGTGGCCCTTGTAGGAGGGGCTTCAGCCCCGAAGCACAGGGCCGGTCAGATGCCGGCCCATCTTGTTTCCACGGGTTGGCACCTTTACATGGGCGATGACAGGTTACGAGCTTCGGGGCTGAAGCCCCTCCTACAGGGGCTTCGCCGCTCTTGCGCTTGCCGCTGAATCACCGCGCGATGAACCGAATCGCCTGCCCGCCACCCGGCGCCAGCTTGAGCGTGAGCGTATCGGCCGAGGTCACTTCACGCTCCTCAATCACGATGTCCTCGCGCGCGGTCTTCCAGTTGGCCTTGTCACCGTCGCGGTAAATCTGCGCGGTGTATTTGCGGCCCTTGTCGAGGAAGGCCAGCGGCGCCTTCAACGTGCGCGCCTCTTCATCCGACACCGCGCCCAGGTACCAGTTGTCGCTGTGGCGATCCTTGCGCGCGATGGTCACGTAGTCGCCCACTTCGCCATTGAGCACGCGGGTGTCTTCCCAATCCACCGGAACGTCCTTGATGAACTGGAACGGACGCGGATTGGCTTCGTAGTTCTCCAGCAGATCCGCGGCCATCTGCAGCGGGCTGTAGATCACCACGTACAGCGCCAGCTGCTTGGCCCAGGTGGTGGCCACGCCATCGGGCGCGCGGGTCTTCATGCCGAAGATGCCGGGCGTGTAATCCATCGGACCGGCCAGCAGGCGGGTAAACACCAGGTTGGCTTCGTGCTCGGGCGGATTTCCGGGGTTGCCCCAGGCGCTGTATTCCATGCCGCGTGCCCCTTCGCGATCGATGGTATTGGGCCAGGTGCGGCGCAGGCCGGTGTCCTTGATCGGTTCGTGTGCGTTGATGCTGATGTGGCGCTTGGCCGCCTCGGTCACCACTTTCAGGTGATGGCGCGCCATGTCCTGGCCCTCATGCCAGGCGTAGTGGCGCTTGCCGTCGGCGCCGATCACCTTGGCTTCGCCGGCGTCGGAGACGTAACCGGTCTTGACCGCATGCACGCCGACCTGCTGGTACAGATCGAACGCGGCTTCCATCTGCGATTCGTAGTGGGCGGCGTTGGCCGAGGTCTCGTGGTGGCCGATGATCTCCACGCCCTTGGATTTGGCATAGGCGCTGAGTTTTTCCAGATCGAAATCCGGGTACGACCGGGTGAAGCTGAAGTCATCGCCATTGCCGAACCAGTCGCCATCCCAGCCCACGTTCCAGCCTTCCACCAGCACGCCGCCGAAGCCGTTCTTGGCGGCGAAGTCGATGTGCTTCATCACGTTCTCGTTGGTGGCGCCGTGGCGCGGACCGGACGACCAGGTCTTCAGATCCTGGTGCATCTCCCACCACACGCCGACGTACTTCATCGGCTTGACCCACGACACATCGCCGAGCACGTTGGGATCGTTGAGGTTGAGGATCAGGCTGGACATCGCCAGCCCGGCGGCGTCATCGGCGATCTGCACGGTGCGCCAGGGCGTGTTGAAGGGCGCCTGCCGGCGCACCTTGACCCCATCCAGGCCCGGCGTGAGCAAGGCCTTGAAGCGGCGGCCTTCCACCCGCGTCAGGTTCATGCCGGAGTAGTCGATCAGCGCGGCTTCGTGGATCGACAGATGCGTGCCGTTGGCCAGCTTGAAGGTGATGGGCGTCTGCGCAATGCCCACTTCCTCCACCGGCGTGCGGTGGTAGAGATACTCCTCTCGGTTCCACTCGCCGGCCGGAATCCACCAGGTGGTGGCCGGCTGCGCCAGCACGAACTCGGTCAGCTCTTCGCGGATGTTGAGCTGCGGCAGCGACGCCTGTTGCGGGAACTCGTAGCGGAAGCCCAGGCCGTCGTCATAGACGCGGAACACCAGGTCCAGACGGCGCGCGGTCTTTGCAGTCTCTTTGAGCGTGACCCGCAGTTCGTTGTAGTGGTTGCGGATCTGCCTGCGTTCGCCCCAGGGCTGTTCCCAGGTTTCGTCGAAGCTGCGCGTGCGCGGCTGGGTCACCGCGAACGCGCGGTCAAGTTTTGGCGTGTCGGCCAGCAGGAAGCCCAGGTGCGAAGGCGCGAGCAGGGCCTTGCCATCGCGGCTGACCGAGTAGATCGGCCGGCCATCGGGATCGGAGCTCAGATCGACGGCAATGCGGCCATCCGGCGAGGTCACCCGCGCCGAGGCGGCCTTGGGTGCGGGTTGCGCCGCCGGTGCGGCCAGTGGAAGCGCCAGGACGGCGAGAGCGAACAGTCGGAGCAGCATGCGGACCCTGTCTTTCGGCAGCGGGGAAGGGCCGCATCCTGCGTCAGCGCACGTGAGGCGGCCGTTTGAATACGTATGCAAGCGCCAGATGGATGGGCGCGAGCAAGGCAATCCAGGTCTGGTTGTACTGGTAGCCGAAGGCAAAAGGCAGCCACTGTACGAACCAGGCGAACAAACCGAGCACCGCCACCGCGATCAGCACGGGCTTGAAGTACGGCGCAGGTTTGCGGCGGCGCAACACCGCGATTGCGCCGGGAATCAGCAGCAGGCACAGCGGATTGAGCAGCAGCAGGTTGTGGTTGCGCCAGGCGGCCCAGTGTTCGCTGAAGCCCCACAGGAAGATCAGCAGGCCACCGCCCACCGTGCACAGCAACCATAACGGCAGCGCGAGCGCGGCGACGGCGCGTGGATGACGACGCCCCAGCACGACCAACGCCACCGCGATGGCCAGGCCGGCCACCAGCCAGGGCGTCCAGCGGCGCGGGGCTTCCGCTGGCTCGGCGCCAATCAGGTGCGGCAGCAATTCCACTTCGGACTGCACCAGCGGCCGGCCGGCGCCGTTGCGTGCCTCGCGCAGGCTGTCGGCCAGGCGCATCGGCACGAAGGCTTCCTCCCAGCGCGACATCGGTTTGTCGGCGTTCGGCCCCAGGCCCAGATCAAAGCCCAGCCACATCCAGGTGGCCGGCGATGCCAGGCGCACGCTTTCGCTGCGGAAGGTGTTGCCGCGTGAACGGCCGGCCAGCTGCGGTTGCAGGCGCCCCCCCATCGCGGTGTCCAGCGCGTCGCGTACCTGGGTGGAGCAGTTGGAGGTGAAGTAGTCGTAGCGGTAGCGGCCTTCGTTGATCTGCGTGCGTGCGGCCAATGCATCGGCCAGGCGCTGTGCTTCCTCCGGCGCCAGATCCAGCCACTGCACGCGCACCCCGCGACCACTCTCGCGGTACTGCGCCAGGTCTTGTTCCAGCGGCAGCGCGACCAGGTAGTACTGCATCACGCCTTTGACGAAGTTGCCGATGAAATCGGATTCGCTCGGGTCGAAGAAGCCGAAGTTGTACGAGGTGGCCGCGCCGGACTGCGGATCCACCACCACGATCGCGTTGTGGCCGAAGCGCTCGAAGAAGATCTCGCCCGGCGCCATGGTCGCCACGCCCACGCGCGGCGCGGCCAGCGCACTCAGCGAACACAGCAGCAACAGGCTGGCGAGCAGCCAGCGATACAGGGACTTAGGCATCCGCCAGCACGGTGACATGGAAGGCATGGATGCGGCGCGCATCGGCGCGCGCCACGCGGAAGGCAAACCGGCCCAGGGTGAGCTCTTCGCCGGTTTCCGGCAGATGGCCGATGGCGGCCGTGACCAGACCGCCGACGGTGTCGTATTCGTCATCCAGGAAATCCGCGCCAAAGCTTTCGTTGAAATCGGCGATCGGGGTCAGCGCATCGACCACGTACTGGCCGTCGGCCTGTACCGCGATCAGGGTCGCTTCGTCCTCGGCCTCGTCGTGCTCGTCGTCAATCTCGCCGACGATCTGTTCCAGCACGTCTTCAATCGTGACCACGCCGGCCACGCCGCCGTACTCGTCCACCACGATCGCCATGTGGTTGCGCGACAGGCGGAATTCCTTGAGCAGCAGGTTGAGTTTCTTCGACTCGGGAATCAGCACGGCCGGGCGCAGCAACTCGCGGATGCTGCCCGGACCGTTGTCGGCGACCACGCCGCGCAGCAGATCCTTGGCCAGCAGGATGCCGAGGATTTCGTCCTTGTTGTCGCCATGCACCGGAAAGCGCGAATGGCCGGACTCCACCACCTGGTGCATCAGATCCAGGAAGCGGCCCTCCACCGGCAGCGACACCATCTGCGCGCGCGGCACCATCACATCGCCCACGGTCAGTTGGGCCACCGCCAGGGCGCCTTCCATCATCCGCAGGGTATCGCTGGCAATCAGGCCGTCGCTTTGCGCATCGCGCAGGACCGCGACCAGGTCGTCGCGTGTGTTGGGTTCACCGGAAAACGCCGAACTCAGGCGTTCCAGCCAGCCGCGCCGTTTACCCCCCGAGCTGGTCTCGTGGTGTTCCGGCGCCGGGGTACTGTCGTCTTCAGACATCTCTTGTAAGGGAGCGCCCGCGCTGCGGGCGACGGGACAGAGTCTAGCAGGCCGGGGCATGGGCCACGGCCGGCGACGGGGTCATGCGCCGGCAGGCGAGGCCGCAGCGGGGCTGGCAGGCACGGCGGTGGGGGCCGGTTCGCCGGCCGGTGCGGCCGAGGGGGTGAGCTCGACCGGGGCTTCTTCTTCTTCCAGCGGATCGATGCTGTAGGTGCAGCCCACCAGGGTCTTGCCGGGGTGCGAGGTCACGTTGGACACGCTCAACACCGCCGAGCGCACCATCGCCTTGCCGGTCTTGGCGTCCTGGAATTCCTCGCTCAGCAGTTCCTTTCCGAACATGGCCTTGTCCGGCGTGTCCACGGCCGTCTCAAGCGCCAGTTCCTTCGCCAGCGGGCGCGGATCGGGCAGGTCGAGGATGGCCATGACTGCCGAGCCGGCAAAGGCGATGCGATCGCTGCGATGGCCAAACACGGTGACCGGCTGGTTGAGCGCGTACTCGGTCATGAACATGTTGGTCTGCGGCAGCGGACGCCAGCCCAGCGACACCGCGTTGAGCGGGTCCTGCACGGCGATGGCCAGCGACAGGAAAGACTCGGGCTGCTGCTCGCAGCTGATCAAGCCAGGCAGATTGACCTTGGCCGGCTCAAAGGGCGGCGCTTCCAGTGCGGCTGGCGGGTCGACGGCCAGGGCGGGCGCGGCCAGGGCCAGCAGCAGGACCGTGCGAATCAGGGCGGACGGGAGCGAAGCGAACGACGGACGGGCTGGCGTCATGTGGCAGGTGCGAATGAATCGGGATGCCCGGCATCCTAGCGCGGACCTACTCGTCCGCGTAGGGATCCTCGATGCCGAGTTCGGCGAGGATCTCGCGCTCCAGCTGTTCCATGCACTCGGCTTCCTTGTCGTCCTCGTGATCCCAGCCCAGCAGGTGCAGGGTGCCGTGCACGGTCAGATGGGCGTAGTGCGCGGCCAGCGCCTTCTTCTGTTCCTTGGCTTCACGCGCCACCACCGGCGCGCAGATCACCAGGTCACCCAGCAGCGGCATCTTCACGCCCTTGGGCAGCTTGACGCCCTCGGCCATCTCGGCCGGGAAACTCAGTACGTTGGTGGCGTAGTCCTTGCCGCGATAGTGGCGATTGAGCGCGCGCCCTTCCTTGGCATCGACCACGCGAATCGCCAGGTCGGCTTCGCGGATACGACCGCGCAGCGCCGCCGCCACCCAGCGGCGGAAACTCACCGCCGCCGGCAGGCCGGCGCGGGGCAGTGCATAACTGACTGAAACTTCCAGCCTTACCGGACCTTGCGTCATGCCTGACCAGTCTCCGAATCCTTGCCGTCCCGCGCATCGTAAGCGTTGACGATGCGCGCCACCAGCGGATGGCGCACCACATCGCGGCTGGTGAAGAAGTTGAAGGAAATGCCGTCGACGTTGCGCAGCACATCCAGCGCATCCTTCAAGCCCGATTTCTGGTGCTTGGGCAAATCGATCTGGGTCAGATCGCCGGTGACCACGGCGGTGCTGCCGTAGCCGATACGGGTCAGGAACATTTTCATCTGCTCGATGCTGGTGTTCTGCGCTTCGTCCAGAATGACAAACGCATCGTTAAGCGTGCGTCCGCGCATGTAGGCCAGCGGCGCGATCTCGATCACGTTTTTCTCCAGCAGCTTGACCACTTTTTCCACGCCCAGCATTTCGTAGAGCGCGTCGTAGAGCGGGCGCAGGTACGGGTCCACCTTCTGGGTCAGGTCGCCCGGCAGGAAGCCCAGCTTTTCGCCGGCTTCCACCGCCGGCCGCACCAGGATCAAACGTTGCACGCGCGATTCGTTCAAGGCCTCGACCGCGCTGGCCACCGCCAGGAAAGTCTTGCCGGTACCGGCAGGACCAATGCCGAAATTGATGTCGTGGGTGGCGATCGCATGCAGGTAGTTGGCCTGGTTGGCGCCGCGTCCGCGCACCGTGCCGCGCTTGACCTTGATCGACACGTCCTGCGGCTCGAAGCCGCCTGCGGCGACGTGCTCGACATTGGATTCGTTCAAGCGCAGGTGGATGGCTTCGCTGTCGAAGATTTCGTTGCCGGCTTCTTCATACAGCGCGTGCAGCAGGCGATCGGCCGCCACCACGGCCTTTTCCGGCCCGGTGACGCGGAAGATCGCGCCGCGATTGGCGATTTCCACGCCCAGGCGCAGTTCGATCTGGCGCAGATGCGCGTCGAAGGGCCCGGCCAGGTTGGCCAGACGTTCGGTGTTTTCAGGTTCCAGGGTGAATTCGCGTTTGCTGGCAGTCATGGGGTTCCGTTGTTGACTAGGCGGATCGCAGCCCGCTGCGGGCGCATGCAAGTGAGCATGACGGGGCAGGGCGGATCACGCGGAGGGATCGAAGTGGCCGGGTCCTCGCACCGATGTGGTGGGGGAGGGCGGAATTTGCAAGCGGCAATCAGCGCAGAAGCTGGATCACGGCGGCGTTCCTCGGCGAGGTCGGGGCGCGCAGGGTAACCGCGCTGGCCGGCCGTCGTCATCCGGCCGCGCCGTTCATCGGCTGCCACTTGCATTAATTAATCGATGAATTAATTATTGCACCCATGAAATCACAGCCCCCCAAAAAGCCCGGCCCGCCAGCGCGCAAGTCCAAGCTCCCTGCCACCCGGGTAGCCCCCGCAGGAGGGGCTTCAGCCCCGACCCTGGCAAGCCCGACGGCTCCCAAATCGCCCAGCAAACGCGGCCGCCCACCGACCCGCGCCGGCAAGGAGGGCACCCGCGCCCCCGGCCGCCCCGCCGCCGATCCCCAGCGCCAGGCCGATCAGCGCGAGCGGATGCTCGACGCCTCCCTGCAATGCTTCGTCCGCATCGGCATCGCCGCCACCTCGCTGCGCCATATCGCCACCGAAGCGGGCGTGACCCCGGCCCTGGTTCACTACTACTTCGGCGACAAGTCGCAGCTGCAGCAGGCCGTGGTCAAGGAACGGCTGTTGCCGGTGGTGGGAGAACTGCAGGCGCCGCTGGGCAAGGCAAGCGAAGGCGATACGGCGGCCTTGATCGCCGGCTTTGTGCAGGGTGTCGGCGCGGTCGTCGAGCGCCATCCCTGGCTGCCCACGCTGTGGGTGCGTGAAGTCCTGCTCGAGGGCGGCGCGTTGCGCGATGTGCTGCTCAAAGAAGTGGGCCCGCTGGTGGCCAAGATGATGGCCGGTCGCTTCGCCCAGGCGCAGCAGGCCGGGCGCCTGAATGCGGATCTCGATCCGCGCCTGTTGATGGTCTCGCTGATTGGCCTGACCTTTTTCCCGCTGGCCAGCGCGCCGATCTGGCGCGCGCTGTTTGGCGCTGACGACATCGATTTCAACGACCTGCGCCGGCACACCCTGGTGCTGCTGGATCGCGGACTGGAGCTCAAAGATGCGAACTGACCTGCGCTGGGCCCTGGCCCTGGCACCTCTGTTGATCGTGGGCTGCGCCGACAAGACACCGCGCGCCTTGGGCACGCTGGAGTGGGACCGCATCACGCTGCCCGCGCCGGCCGCGGAAAAAATCACCCGCATCGATGTGCGCGAGGGCCAGCAGGTCGCGGCGGGCGCGCCGCTGCTGCAACTGGAATTGACCCGCACGCAATCGCAGCTGGCCTCCAGCCAGGCGCAGGCGCAACAAAGTCGCGAGGTATTGGACGAGCTGCGTGCTGGCCCGCGCCGCGAAGCCATTGCCCAGGCGCGCGCCACCCTGGCCTCCGCGCAGGCGCAGGCACTGGACACTCGCGCCTACTACAACCGGCTGCTGCCGCTGGGCCGCCAGCAATTGGTCGCCGCCTCGGAAGTGGATCGCGCACGCGCCGCCGCCGACAACGCCGGTGGGCAGGTGCGCGCCGCGCAGGCGGCGTTGCTGGAACTGGAGAACGGCACCCGCGTCGAGCAGCTGGCGCAAGGGCAATCGGCCGTGGCCGCGGCCGAAGCGCAGGCCAGCGTGCAGGCGGTGACGCTGGAAAAACTGAGCGTGGTGGCGCCGCGCGCCGGCCGCATCGACAGCCTGCCGTACAAGCTGGGCGATCAGGCGCCGGTAGGCGCGCCGCTGGCGGTGATGCTGGTGGGCGATGCGCCTTACGCGCGCGTCTACGTGCCGGAAACGCAACGCACCTACGTCAAGGTGGGCGACCAGCTGCGGGTGCGCGTGGACGGCCGCGACCAGGTCTACAACGGCCGCGTGCGGATGATCCGCAGCGAGCCCAGTTTCACCCCGTACTACGCCTTGAGCGGAAAGGACGCTGCGCGCCTGAGCTACATCGCCGAGGTCAGCCTGCTGGACAAGGACGCCGCGCAGTTGCCTGCCGGCGTCCCGGTGAGCGTGGAGCTTGCGCATGGCCAGCCTTGAGCCGACCGGTCCGGCGATACACGCGCAGGGCCTGACCAAGAAATTCGGTGCGCTCACCGCCGTGGATCACGTCGATCTGCAGGTACCGCGTCGCAGCGTCTATGGATTCCTCGGGCCCAACGGCTCCGGCAAGTCCACCACCATCCGCATGCTCTGCGGCCTGCTCACGCCCACGGCGGGCGAGATTGATGTACTCGGGCTCAAGATTCCCGCGCAGGCCGAGCAACTACGCACCCGCATCGGCTACATGACCCAGAAGTTCTCGCTGTTCGAAGATCTGACTGTGCGCGAGAACCTGGAATTCCTGGCGGCCGTGCAGAACCTGTCCAAGGCGCAGGCGCGCCAGCGTATCGATGAGCTGATCAGCCAGTACCACTTCAGCGATCGGCAGAAGCAACTGGCCGGCACCATGAGCGGTGGCCAGAAACAGCGCCTGGCACTGGCGGGCGCGGTGATCCACGAGCCGGAACTGCTGTTTCTCGACGAGCCGACCAGCGCGGTGGACCCGGAATCGCGCCGCGATTTCTGGGAGAAGCTGTTCGAACTGGCCGATGCCGGCACCACCATCCTGGTGTCGACGCACTACATGGACGAAGCCGAACGCTGCCATCGCATCGCCATCCTCGATCGCGGCATGCTGGTGGCCGACGGCACCCCGGATGATCTGACCGGCGATCTGGCCGGACGCACGCTGGCCGTCGAAGCGCAGCAACCGCGTCAGGCGCAGAAGATCCTGCTGACCCTGCCGGATGTGATCAGCGTGGCGCAGATCGGCAATACCCTGCGCGTGCTGATGGCGCGCAATGGCGATGCCGCCGCGCGCATCGGCCGCGGCCTGGCTGATGCCGGCGTGCAGGCGCAGGTGGGACCGTCCACACCAAACCTGGAAGATGTGTTCGTGGCCGCCACGCGCCGCCAGGCCGCACAGGGTCGCGAGGAGGCCGCATGAACCTGCGGCGCCTGTTGGCGGTGATGCAGAAAGAGGTGCGGCAGATGCGCCGCGACCGCATCACCCTGGCGATGATCGTCGCCATTCCGGTCGCCCAGCTGCTGCTGTTCGGCTATGCCATCAACACCAACCTGCGTGACCTCAAGGCGGGCGTGGCGGATCAATCCAACACCGCGGCCTCGCGTGCGATGGTGATGGATGTGGTGGCGACCACCGTGATCCGTCCGAGCCTGGTGGCGCAGACGCCACAGGAACTGATGGAGGCAATCCGTCGCGGCCAGATCAGCCTCGGCATCGTGGTGCCGCCGGATTTCGAGCGCCGTCGCGCCGAAGGCCGCGAACAGATGCAGGTGCTGGTGGATGGCAGCGACAACGCCGTGCAGGCCGCCGCCGCGCAGATCGCGCAGATGCCGCTGGATGGCAGCTCGGGTGTGGGCGCGCGGGTCGAAAGACCGATCAGCGTGGTGAGTTTCTACAACCCGGAGCGGCGCTCGGCGGTGAACATCGTGCCGGGTTTGATTGGCGTGATCCTGACCATGACCATGGTCCTGTTCACCGGCGTGGCGATCGTTCGCGAACGCGAGCGCGGCAACATGGAGTTGCTGATCGCCACCCCGGTCAGCAGCGCCGAACTGATGATCGGCAAGGTGCTGCCTTACATCGCCATCGGCCTGGTGCAGACCACGGTGGTGCTGGCGCTGGGCACGTGGTTGTTCGAGGTGCCGCTCAACGGCAGCCTGTGGGAGGTTTACCTGGCCGCAATCCTGCTGATCGCCGCCAATCTCACCCTGGGCCTGCTGATCTCCACCGCCGCCAAATCGCAGTTCCAGGCCATGCAGATGACCTTCTTCGTGTTCCTGCCTTCGATCCTGCTGTCGGGTTTCATGTTCCCGTTCTCGGGCATGCCGCAGCTGGTGCAATGGCTGGCCGAAGTCCTTCCGCTGACCCATTTCCTGCGCCTGATCCGCGGCATCATGCTGCGCGGCGCCGGCATCGAAGAGCTGTGGCCGGACGTGTTGGCCATGCTGGCCTTCACCACGGTGATGATGAGCGCCGCGATCCTGCGCTTCCGCAAACGCCTCGATTGATCCCTTACTCGCTGACCGCCACACGCCCGCGCAATGAATTGCTCAATGCCTCGGTGATCACCACGTCGACGAACTGCCCGATCATCCGCGCATGGCCGGGGAAATTGACCGAGCGCATGTTCTCGGTCTTGCCGGTCATCTCGTTGGGATTCTTGCGCGAAGGGCCTTCGACCAGCACCGTCTGCACGCTGCCGATCATCTTCTCGGAGATCCCGGCGGAGTAAGCATTGATGTGCGCCTGCAGGCGCTCCAGGCGCGCATGCTTGACCGCGTCGGCCGTGTCGTCTTCCAGATCTGCGGCTGGCGTGCCGGGGCGACGCGAATAAATGAAGGAGAACGACTGGTCGAAGCCGACGTCTTCAATCAGCTTCATGGTCTTGTCGAAATCGGCATCGGTCTCGCCGGGGAAGCCGACAATGAAGTCCGAGGACACCGAGATGTCCGGCCGCACCGCGCGCAGCTTGCGGATCTTCTGCTTGAACTCCAGCGTGGTGTAGCCGCGCTTCATCGCCGCCAGGATGCGATCACTGCCTGCCTGCACCGGCAGATGCAGGTAGTTGGCCAGTTGCGGCACGTCGCGGTAGGCCTCGATCAACGAGTCACTGAATTCCAGCGGGTGCGAGGTGGTGAAGCGGATGCGGCCCACGCCTTCGATTTCGGCGATGGTGCGGATCAGCAGGCCCAGGTCGGCGATGTCGCCATCGCCATACGGGCCGCGATAGGCATTGACGTTCTGGCCCAGCAGATTGATCTCGCGCACGCCTTGCGCCGCCAGCTGCGCCACTTCCACCAGCACGTCCTCGAACGGACGGCTGACTTCCTCGCCACGGGTATACGGCACCACGCAGAACGAGCAGTACTTGGAGCAACCTTCCATGATCGAGACGAAGGCGCTGGGGCCTTCGGCGCGCGGTTCGGGCAGGCGATCGAACTTTTCAATCTCGGGGAAGCTGATGTCCACCTGCGGCCGGCCGGACTGGCGACGCTCGCGGATCAGTTCCGGCAGTCGATGCAGGGTCTGCGGGCCGAAGACCAGGTCCACGTACGGTGCGCGCTTGACGATGGCTTCGCCTTCCTGCGAGGCCACGCAGCCGCCCACGCCGATCAGCACGGGCTTGCCGTCCTTCTTCAGCGCCTTCCAGCGACCGAGCTGGCTGAAGACCTTTTCCTGCGCCTTCTCGCGGATGGAGCAGGTGTTGACCAGCACCACGTCGGCTTCTTCGGGGTTGTCGGTCAGTTCCAGGCCCTCGGCGGCGGCCAGCACGTCGGCCATCTTGGCCGAGTCGTACTCGTTCATCTGGCAACCGTGGGTCTTGATATAGAGCTTGCCCCGGGCGGGTACGGCCGGGTGGGGGAGATCGGCAACGGGCAAGGAGCCCGTGCGGGCGGTATCAGGAGCGGGCGTCCCGGTCATGGCGCTTATTCCAGTCGGGTGGGCGGGCGGAGGGCGGGCATTTTACCCGGGACGGTCCGGTTTGGCCCCGGTTCCGCGTTAACCAGGGAAGTACCAGGTCGACCGCGAGCGGCGGCGGCCCGCCGATCGGGTTTCCCGATTCCCGACCGCCGGCACAGATCCGAGGATTTCCAGCGTGAACAAAGACTTGGCAACCCCACCCGGATACGGGACACTGCGCCGCATGAAGGGGATGCTGCTGCCATTGGGGATGCTGGCCGCGTGCTTCGCGCTGCCTGCCAGCGCGGGCACGCTGTACAAGTGCACGGGTGCCGATGGTGTGCCGAACTATGTGAGCAAGCGGGTCAGTGGCGCGCAGTGCGAAGTGATCAGTCGCTATACCCCGGACCATGGCGGCGGATCGCGGCTGGCGTCGGTCTCGCGCCCGGCCACCGTCAACAGCAGTCCCGCAGCGACCCCGGCCAAGGCCGAAGGCGGCGTGGACAGCCGTCCTGCGGCCGTGTTGACCTCGGCGTCCGTCGCCCCGACGGCCATCAGCCCCGCCGTGATTCCCGCCGCCAGCTACACCCCGACCCGCCGCGTGGTCAGCGGCCAGGTCTATTCCTACATCAAGGACGGCGTACGCCACTACACCAGCAGCCGGCCCAAGGGCGGCGGCGCGGTGGCCAGCGTGCGCACCATCAAGTACAGCTTCATCGAGACCTGCTTCGCCTGCGGCAATCCGAACCTCAATTTCGGCACCCTGCGCCTCAACACCGCGGCCTACCAGGCGGAAATCGCCTCGGCCTCGCGCGAGTTCGGCGTCGACGAGTCGGTGATCCGGGCGATCATGCATGCCGAGTCCTCGTACAACCCGCTGGCCCTGTCCCATGCGGGCGCGCAGGGCCTGATGCAGCTGATGCCGGCCACCGCGCGCCGTTTCGGCGTGGCCGACTCGTTCAACGCCGGCCAGAACATCCGCGGCGGCGTGCAGTACCTGGCCTGGTTGCTCAAGCGCTTCAACGGCGACCTGCGCCTGGCCGCGGCCGGCTACAACGCCGGCGAGGGTGCGGTGGATCGGCACGGCGGCATCCCGCCGTACAAGGAAACCCAGCGTTACGTGGAGCGTGTGTCGGTGCTGGCCGAACGTTACCGCGGCAGCGTCGCCGCCCGCTGATATCGGGCTCATCGGTTCGCCTTCCTGCGCGCAGCCGCGTGCCGGCGACGCTTCGGACCCTGCGCAAGTCATTGAATCGCCGGCCAACGTTGTCGGCCGATTAAGGCTTCCGTTACACTTGACCGTCTTTGCGGCCCACCCCGTGCCAAGCGGTGTGGGCTTGTTGGCAGCCTTTTAGCTACCTGATTGTTTTGCGGAGTGCCGGAATGGGCAACGATGGGGTCAATGGGCCTGTGAATACAGGCCGACGCCGGTTTCTGACTGCAACCACGGCTGTGGTGGGTGCGGTCGGCGCCGGATTCGCAGCGGTACCTTTTATCAAGTCGTGGAATCCGAGTGCGCGCGCCAAGTTGGCCGGTGCCCCGGTGACCGCCGACATCAGCGGGCTGCAGGAAGGCCAGCGCCTGATCCTGGAATGGCGCGGTCAGCCCATCTGGATCGTCAAGCGCTCCAAGGCCATCCTGGACGCGTTGCCGACCCTGGACAGCCGCCTGCGCGATCCGCAGTCGGCCAACAAGGATCAGCAGCCCGAGTACATCAAGGGTGAGGGCCGTTCGCTGAAGCCGGATATCTCCGTGCTGGTGGGCCTGTGCACGCACCTGGGCTGCTCGCCGGAAATGGTCGCGGAAATCCGCCCCGAGCCGTACGACGCCGACTGGAAGGGTGGCTACTTCTGCCCCTGCCACAAGTCGCGCTTCGACATGGCCGGCCGCGTGTTCCAGGGCGTTCCCGCGCCGACCAACCTGCTGGTGCCGCCGCACTACTACGAGAACGACACCACGATCATCATCGGCGTCGATCCGAAGGGAGCTGCCTAAGCCATGGCCAACATTTTCACCCGTATCGCCGATGGCGCGATGGAATGGTTCACCGCGCGTGCGCCGGGCTTCATGCCCTTCTACCGCAAGCACATGTCGGAGTACTACGCTCCGAAGAACTTCAACATCTGGTACATCTTCGGCGTGCTGTCGTCGATCGTGCTGGTCAACCAGATCCTGACCGGCATCTTCCTGACCATGCACTTCAAGCCGAGCGCGGCGGAAGCCTTCGCCTCGGTCGAATACATCATGCGTGACGTGGAGTGGGGCTGGCTGATCCGCTACATGCACAGCACCGGCGCCTCGTTGTTCTTCATCGTGGTGTACCTGCACATGTTCCGCGGGCTGATGTACGGCTCCTACCAGAAGCCGCGCGAGCTGGTGTGGATCCTGGGCATGCTGATCTACCTGGTGCTGATGGCCGAAGCCTTCATGGGCTACGTGCTGCCGTGGGGCCAGATGTCGTTCTGGGGCGCCAAGGTGATCATCTCGCTGTTCGGCGCGATCCCGGTGATCGGCAACGGCCTGACCGAGTGGATCATGGGCGACTACCTGCCCGGCGACGCCACCCTCAACCGCTTCTTCGCGCTGCACGTGATCGCGCTGCCGCTGGTGCTGTTGCTGCTGGTGGTGCTGCATATCGGCGCGCTGCACGAAGTGGGTTCCAACAACCCCGACGGCGTCGAAATCAAGAAGGGCCCGAAGGGCAACCGCTGGTCACCGACCGCGCCGGCCGACGGCATCCCGTTCCACCCGTACTACACGGTGGGCAAGGATCTGTTCTACGTCTGCATGCTGTTGCTGATCGGCGCCTTCATCATCTTCTTTGCGCCGGCCTTTGGCGGCTGGTTCCTGGAACATGACAACTTCACCGAGGCCAACCGCCTGGTGACGCCGGAGCACATCAAGCCGGTGTGGTACTACACCCCGTACTACGCCATGTTGCGCGTGGTGCCGCACAAGCTCAGCGGCGTCATCGTGATGTTCGCGGCCATCGCGATCCTGTTCGCGCTGCCGTGGCTGGATCGCGGCAAGGTCAAGTCCATCCGCTACCGCGGCCTGGGCTTCAAGATTGCCGTCGGCGTGTTTGCCGTGTGCTTCGTCTGGCTGGGCAAGATTGGCGCCGGCCCGGGTACCGACGTGGTCGAAACCTACATCGGCCGTGTGCTGACCTTCCTGTACTTCGGCTTCTTCGCTTTCCTGTGGGCTTACACATTCTTTGGGTTGGAAAAGACCAAGCCAGTGCCGGACCGGGTGACCACGCATGACTAAGACTTTGACTTCCCGGCTAGCCGTTTTCGCCAGCGGGTTGCTGATCTCGTTCGCTGCGTTGGCCGCCGAAGGCGGCGACAAGCTGCAGGCCGGCAACGACCTGGGTGACCGCGCATCGCTGCAGCGCGGCGCGCAGCTGTACATGAACTACTGCTCCGGCTGCCATTCGCTGAAGTTCCTGCGCTACTCGCGCATGGGCGAAGACCTGGGCCTGACCGAAGAAGAGGTGATGAACAACCTCAACTTCACCGGCGCCAAGTTCGGCGAGCAGATCCTGGTGTCGATGCCGCATGACCCGGCTGCCAAGTGGTTCGGCAAGATGCCGCCGGATCTGAGCACCATCTCGCGCGTGCGCGGCAGCGACTGGGTCTACACCTACCTCAAGTCGTTCTACCTGGACGAATCGCGTCCGCTGGGCTGGAACAACAAGCTGTTCCCGAACGCCTCGATGCCCAATCCGTTCTGGGAACTGCAGGGTCTGCAGCACGCCGAGTACGGCAAGCCGGATGCAACCACCGGCGAGCGTCATGTGGAAGGTTTGAAGCTGGCGCAGCCGGGTCGGTTGAATCCGGCGCAGTTCGACCAGGTCGCGCGCGACGTGACCAACTTCCTCGAGTACGCCGGCGAGCCGGCCGCCCTCAAGCGCCAGAGCATGGGCGTGTGGGTGGTGCTGTTCCTGGCGGCGCTTTCGTTCCTGGCCTATCTGCTCAAGCAGGAGTACTGGAAAGACGTGCACTGACACGTCTGGCGCTCCCTGGCGCCGCCTGGTCTGCGGACCGGGCGGTCAGGCGGTGTCAAGTGGCATGGGAGTCGCTTGGCATTTTCCTGAAGGGATTGCACACTCGGGGACCGTGGCGACCGTCGGCAAGGGGCTGGCGGCGTCGGTGCGATCGGCGGATTCCGATCGTCGGAGAGCCTGATGGCTGCGAGTCCACGTATGCGCAATACACTGACTTTGTTTTCCTCCACCGATGATGTCCTCTGCCACCGCGTCCGCCTGGTGTTGGCGGCCAAGGGTGTCAGCTTCGATTTCGTTCCCGTGGATCCGCAGAATCCGCCGGAAGATCTGATCGACCTCAATCCCTACCACTCGGTGCCGACCCTGGTCGAACGCGACCTGGTCCTGTACGCCGCCTCGGTGGTCAGCGAATACCTCGACGAACGCTATCCGCACCCGCCGCTGATGCCGGTGGATCCGCTGTCGCGTGCGCGCCTGCGTCTGGCGATGCTGCGCATCGAACACGACTGGGTGCCGCAGGTGCAGGCCATCCAGCTGGGCAACAAGCAGCAGGCGGAAGCCGGCCGCAAGCGCCTGAAGGAACTGCTCACCGCCTCGGTGCCGCTGTTCAAGGCCAGCAAGTTCTTCCTCAATCCGGAAATGAGCCTGGCCGACTGCGCGATGGCGCCGATCATCTGGCGGCTGCCGTCGCTGGACATCCCGCTGCCCAAGGATGGCAAGGCGATTGAAGACTATGGCAACCGCATCTTCCGCCACCCGGGCTTCCTGCGCAGCCTGACGGACACGGAACGGAAGTTGAGAGAAATCCCGGTTTGACCCAATGACTGACGAAACGCCCCGCATGACCAGCCATCGCCCCTATCTGCTGCGGGCGCTGGTGGAATGGATTGCCGACAATGGCATGACCCCGCATTTGCTGGTCGATGCCACCCAGGCGGGCGTGCAGGTGCCGAGCAGCGCGGTCAAGGAAGGCAAGGTGGTGTTGAACATCGCCGAGCGCGCGGTGGTCGCCCTGCAGTTGGACAATCACGCGGTCAGTTTCACCGCCCGCTTTGGCGGCGTCAGTTTTCCCGTGTACGTGCCCATTTCCGCGGTGCTGGCGATCTACGCGCGCGAGACCGGGCAGGGCATGGCGCTGCCGGATGATGGCCACGCGGCCGGGCCCGATGATGGCGGCGACGATGAACCACCCACGCCCGATACGCCCAGCGACGACGCGCCCGCGCCGTCCAAGCGTCCGCATCTGCGGGTGGTGAAGTAAGCCATCGCGACCGCTGCGGCGCACGCCGCAGCCGCGCCGTCAGTTCTCGCCGAACGGCACCACGTTCGGACGCACCGGACCCACAAAGGACACCAGTGTGTCGCCGCGCAACACCAGGCGACCGACATGGCGCTCGATGCCGTCGTAGGAATACTCGAAGCGGAACGTGCGCTCGAATCCGAGCCAGCCACTCTCGTGCCGGCACAGGCGCAGGCCGGCGGCATGCACCGTCTGGTCCAGCCAGATGACGCCGGCGGCGGCGCAGGCATTGCGGCCCAGTTCGCCGGCGCGCTCGGCGGCCGCACGTGCGGCATTCCAGTAACCGTAGGCAGCCATGCCCGCAATCATCAGCAATATCAAACTGGGCATGCGCGTACTCAGTTCGGCGCGGGGCCGAGCTTCAACGAAAGATCGATGGCGTGCACATGCTTGGTCAGGCCACCGATGGAAATGCAGTCGACGCCATCTTCGGCAATGGCGCGCACGCCGGCCAGGTCCACGCCGCCTGACACTTCCAGCGGAATCCGCCCGGCGGCGATGCGCACGGCCTCGCGGCGCGTGGCTGGATCGAAGTCATCGATGAGGATGCGATCGCAGCCTACCGCCAGGGTCTCCTGCAATTGATCCAGCGATTCCACTTCGACGATCAGCAGCAGAGTGCCGTGCATGGCGCGCGCGGAATGAATGGCCGCGGTGATCGAGCCGGCCGCACGCACATGGTTTTCCTTCAACATCACCGCGTCGTACAGGCCCATGCGGTGGTTGTAGCCGCCGCCGCAGGTGACCGCGTATTTCTGCGCCACCCGCAGCCCCGGCAGCGTCTTGCGCGTGTCGAGGATGCGCGCGCCGGTGCCGCTGACCGCTTCGACATAGCGCGCGGTGATGGTCGCCGTGCCGGACAGGGTCTGCAGGAAATTGAGCGAGGTGCGCTCGGCACTGACCAGCGCGCGTGAACGACCCGACAGGGTGGCCAGTACGCTGCCGGCGCGGATGCGCTGGCCGTCGGCCGCACGCCAGTCGATGCGCACCTGCGGGTCGAGCGCGCGATGGGCGGCATCGAACCAGGCCGCACCCGCCAGCACGCCGTCTTCCTTGCACAGCAGATAGGCCACGTCCGCCGAATCAGGCAGCAGCGCGGCGGTGACATCGCCGGCGCCCAGGTCTTCGGACAGGGCGCGGCGAACGTCGCCGGCAATCTGGGCGTCGGCGGGCGGGTGCAGGGTCATTTGCCGGGGAAGTCGGCGAACTGCGCGGTGGCGATCGCTTCTTCGGCCAGCAGGACCGGGATGCCGTCCTCGACCCGGTAGATCGTCTTGCGATCCTGGGTCAACAGCGCCTCACGCAACGGTGCGCTCACGGTGGCCCCGTCGGAGCGGGTGGCAGCGCCGGCGCTGATCGCGCGATTGATTACCTCGAGGCCGCGCGAATCCAGCAACGACAGCGACTGGCGAGTGGTCGGGCAGCAGAGAATGTCCAGCAATTTGCGGTCCATGGGTCCAACGGCTTTGAGTCAGGAGGGTAGAATACGTCTTTGCCACTGAGGACGGCCATGACCGCCACCGTGACCAGCCCCCTGGTGGGACTTGTGATGGGTTCCCGCTCCGACTGGGAGACCATGCAGCATGCCGCGCAGAAGCTCGATGCGCTGGGGATTCCCTACGAAGTGAAGGTGGTCTCGGCGCATCGCACGCCGGACGTCCTGTTCTCCTACGCCGAAACCGCCGGCCCGCGCGGCCTGCGCGCGATCATCGCCGGCGCTGGTGGCGCGGCGCACCTGCCGGGCATGCTGGCCGCCAAGACCGCGGTGCCGGTGCTGGGTGTGCCGGTGCAGTCCAAGGCGCTCAACGGCATGGATTCGCTGCTCTCGATCGTGCAGATGCCCGCCGGCATTCCGGTGGCCACCTTCGCCATCGGCAATGCAGGTGCGGCCAATGCCGGCCTGTTCGCGGCGGCACTGCTGGCCACGGATTACTCCGAGATCGGCGCGGCGCTGCTGGCCTTCCGCGCGCGCCAGACCGATGACGTCCTGGCGCACGACGATCCGCGCCAGCCCGCATGACCACCGTCGGCATCCTCGGTGGCGGGCAGTTGGCCCGCATGCTCGCGCTTTCCGGCGCGCCGCTGGGCTTGCGTTTCCTGGTCATGGATACCGAGCCCGACGCCTGCGCCGGCCAGTTCGCGCCGCTGCTGGTGGGTGACTATCGCGACGAAGCCGCGCTGGCCGAATTTGCCGGACGCATCGACGTGGCCACCTTCGATTTCGAGAATGTGCCCGCCGCCAGCGCCGAATGGCTGGCCGCGCGCGTGCCGGTGTTTCCCAATCCGCGCGCGCTGGCCATTGCGCAGGATCGGCTCGCCGAGAAAACGCTTTTCCGCGAACTCGGCATTCCGGTGCCGGAGTTCGCCGCGCTGTCCACGCGTGCGGAACTGGATGCCGCGCTCGCCACGGTCGGCGCACCCGCGATCCTCAAGACCCGCCGCCTGGGGTACGACGGCAAGGGCCAGTTCCGCCTGCGCAGCCTGGCTGACGCCGACGCGGCCTGGGACGCACTGGGCGCGCAGGCCGACAAGGTCGGCTTGATCCTGGAAGCCTTCGTGCCGTTCGACCGCGAACTGTCTGTGGTGGCCGTACGCGGTCGCGATGGCGAATTCCGCGCCTGGCCGATCACCGAGAACTGGCACGTCGATGGCGTGTTGTCGGCCAGCCTGGCGCCGGCACGGGTGTCCGATGCGCTGGCCGACGCTGCCATCGCGCATGCGCGTGCGCTGGCCGAGCGTACCGACTACGTGGGCGTGTTCGCGCTGGAACTGTTCTGCAAGGACGATCGCCTGCTCGCCAACGAAATGGCGCCGCGCGTGCACAACTCCGGCCACTGGACCATTGAAGGCGCCGAGACGTCGCAGTTCCAGAACCATCTGCGCGCGGTGCTGGGTTTGCCGCTGGGCGCCACGCGCATGCTCGGCCATGCCTGCATGTTGAACTGGATTGGCGCAATGCCGGACGCCGGCGCGTTGCTGGGCGAAGCCGGTGGCCACTGGCACGACTACGGCAAGCAGCCGCGCGCGGGTCGCAAGGTGGGGCATGCGACGCTGCGGGCGGATGATGCAGCGGAACTTGCAGCCGCGCTGACGCGCGTGGGTGCGACGCTGGCGCGCGAGGCGCAGGTAGCGCCGGTCGTTGGGCGTTTGACGCAGCCGTGATGTCTTGTTTCCGCGGCTTCGTCGGTCGGGGCTTGAGCCCCGAAACCGATAAACCTTCAGCCAAAAAAAGCCGGGCACTGCCCGGCTTTTTTCATCTCACGTGGTGACAATCGCGAACGACGCAGCGCCTCAGCGCAGATTGCCCGCCACGAAGTCCCAGTTGGCCAGCGCCCAGAACGATTCCACGTACTTCGGACGCGCGTTGCGGTAGTCGATGTAGTAGGCGTGTTCCCATACGTCGATGGTCAGCAGCGGCTTGTCTTCGCCGGTCAGCGGGGTGGCGGCATTGGAAGTGCTGGCCAGGGCCAGCGAGCCGTCCGGACGCTGCACCAGCCAGCCCCAGCCGGAACCGAAAGTGCCGATGGCGGTCTTGGTGAACTCTTCCTTGAACTTGGCGAAATCGCCAAACGCCTTGTTGATGAGTTCCGCCAGCTTGCCGGTCGGCTCGCCGCCGCCGTTGGGCTTCAGGCAGTTCCAGTAGAAGGTGTGGTTCCAGACCTGCGCGGCGTTGTTGAACATGCCGCCCTGCGACTTGCGCACGATCTCTTCCAGCGAGAGGTCGGCGAATTCGGTGCCCTCGATCAGCTTGTTGAGATTGTCCACGTAGGTCTTGTGATGCTTGCCGTAGTGGAAATCGATGGTCTCGCCGGAGATGTGCGGTTCCAGCGCGGTGCGGTCGTAGGGCAGGGGGGGGAGTTCGATGGCCATGGCTTCGGGGTCCTTTGGGCTTGGCTTTTGGGAACACTGGCGTCAGCGGAACGACGCTCAGGGCTTACAATGGCGCCCTCGCCGGGCTCCCGGCGAGACGAAGCGAAAGTGTAACCGACGACGGTTCGCATGCCGTCAAAGCAGGAGAATTCAGCATGCCGGTGATGGAACGCATCCAAGCCCTGGTGGAAGGCCATCCGATCGTGTTCTTCATGAAGGGCACGCCGCAATTCCCCATGTGTGGATTCTCCAGTCGCGCCATCCAGGCATTGCAGGGCGCCGGCGCCGACGCCGACAAGATGTGCATCGTCAACGTGCTGGAAGAGCCGGAGATTCGCGCCAACCTGCCGCGTTTCTCCAATTGGCCCACGTTTCCGCAACTCTTCATCCACGGCGAACTGATCGGCGGCTGCGATATCACCCTGGAACTGCACGAGTCCGGTGAACTCGGGCGTATCGTCGCCGAAGCGCTGGCGCAGTCGGCATGAGTGGACTGCTGGGTTTGCCGACCCGCGCACCGCGCGTGCTCGAAGGTCGCGTGGTGCTGGTCAGTGGCGCGCATGGTGGCCTGGGCAGCGTGGCGTCGGTGGCGTGTGCCGAGGCCGGCGCGACCGTGGTGCTGCTGGGCCGCAAGGTGCCCAAGTTGAATCGCCTGTACGACATGCTCGCGCAAGTCGGGCCCGAGCCCCTGATCTACCCGCTGGATCTGGAAGGCGCCGCGCCGGATGACTACGCCGAGATGGCCGACCGCCTGCGAGCGGAAGTGGGACAGCTGGATGGCGTGCTGTCCTGTGCCGCCGAATTCCGCGGACTGACGCCGCTGGAGCTGACCGACCCGGCCGCGTTCGCGCGCGCGCTGCATATCAACCTCACCGCGCCCTGGTGGCTTGCCCAGGCCTGCCTGCCGCTGCTCAAGCAGTCGGACGACGCGGCACTGGTATTCGCCCTGGACGACCTGCAGCGCGTGGGCCAGGCCTACTGGGGCGGTTACGGCGTGGCCGAACACGGCCTGGCCAGCCTGGTGGGCATGTTGGCGCAGGAACTGAGCAACACCCAGGTGCGCGTATCCGCCCTGCAGCCCGGGCCGATGCGGACCGGCCTGCGTTCGCGCGCCTACGCCGATGACGTCGATCCAGCGCTGCGCGACGCCCACGATTACGCAGCCGCCTGTGTCACTTTGCTGTCATCTGCCGGCGCCGAGCACCGCGGCCAGATCTGGCAGGTGCGTGCATGACCATCCTGGCGGCTGCGCTGACCCTGTTCCTGATCCTGGACCCGCTGGGCAACATTCCCGTCTTCCTGAGCGTGCTCAAGCCGCTGACGCCCAAGCGCCAGCGCGTGGTGCTGGTGCGCGAACTGCTGATCGCCCTGGCCGTGCTGATGGCGTTCCTGTGGGGTGGCAAATACTTCCTGGAGCTGATGCACCTGCGCCAGGAATCGGTCGCCATCGCCGGTGGCATCGTCCTGTTCCTGATCGGCATCCGCATGATTTTCCCGCGGCCGGAAGGCCTGATGGGCGAGATTCCCGGCGGCGAGCCTTTCATCGTGCCGCTGGCGATTCCTTTGGTGGCGGGGCCTTCGGGCATGGCGGCCGTCATGCTGATGGGCAGCAACGAGCCCCATCGCCTGACCGACTGGAGCCTGGCGCTGATCCTGGCCTGGGGCGCCACCGCGGCGATCCTGCTGTGCTCGCCGCTGCTCTACAAATGGCTGGGTCGGCGCGTGTTGACCGCCGTGGAGCGGTTGATGGGCATGTTGCTGGTGGCGCTGTCGGTGCAGATGTTCCTCGACGGCATCGGCACTTACCTCAAATTGCCGGTCTCGATCTGAGGCAAGGCGTGCCCCCACCCCCGACCTCCCCCGCAAGCGGGGAGGGGGCTGATTTGCAAGCCCTTTCGAGCTGCCGAAAACGGTTGCTGCAATGCGGGATTTTTGTCACGGGCCGGTCACAAAATGGTCCTATCGTGTTAACCTGTTGTTAACCAACGCGGCCCGCTCGCGTCGGCGTCAAGGGAACCCAAAGCACGTCTTCGACCGCCCCCGCGGAACACGCATTTGCGTGTCCGGCCAACCGCTTTCGCATCGCCATAACCCGTATCGAGGCTTACACCCATGAATCAATCCCGTTGTCTCCGGATGTCCAAGCTCACCCTTGGTCTCGTTGCCGCCCTCGCGGCCGCGCCGGTCTTCGCCCAGTCCACCTCCGCCGGTGTAGGCGGTGTCGTGACCGGTAGCGACGGCCAGCCGGTTGCGGGCGCCGAAGTGGTCATCACCCACGTCGAGTCGGGCACCGTCAGCCGCGCCAGCACTGACGCCAGCGGCCGCTACTCCGCGCGCGGCCTGCGCGTTGGTGGCCCGTACCAGATCACCGTGACCAAGTCCGGTGCCGGTACCAAGACCGAAGACAACGTGTTCCTGACCCTGGCCCAGGCCAACACCGTCAATGCCGCCCTGACCGGCGACGCCACCACCACCCTGGAAACCGTCGTGGCCGTGGGCGTGGCCGGCGGCGCAGACGTGTTCAGCGCCACCAAGATGGGCGCCGGCACCAGCGTCAGCCGTCCGACCATCGAAGCGCTGCCGTCCGTGGGCGGCAACATCCAGGACTACATCCGCCTGGATCCGCGCATCGCCCAGACCAGCAAGGCCGACGGCAGCATCTCGGCCGGTGGCCAGAATCCGCGCTACAACGCCATCCGCGTTGACGGCGTGTCGATCAGCGACACCTTCGGCCTCGAGCCCAACAGCATGCCGACCCGTCGCCAGCCGGTGTCGATGGAAGCCGTTGAAGCGATCAACGTCGACCTGTCCAGCTATGACGTGACCATCACCGGCGCCACCGGCGCGGTGATCGACGCGGTGACCAAGTCGGGCACCAACGAATTCCACGGTTCGATTTACGGCGCGTACCGCGACGGCGACTGGTTCGGCGACGACCCGGCCACCGGCGCCGCGTTCGACGGCTTCGAGAAGGAACAGTCCTACGGCGCCACCTTCGGCGGCCCGATCGTCAAGGACAAGCTGTTCTTCTTCGCCAACTACGAAAAGCAGGAATGGAAGTCGCCGGGCGCCAGCCTGAGCGACAGCGCCGTGGGCACCGGTGCAATCACCATGGACCAGGTCAACGAAGCCATCGACATCGCCCGCAACACCTGGGGCTATGACGCCGGCGGCGTCGGCGACACCGACGGCAGCACCGAGCTGGAAGAGTACGCGCTGAAGGTCGACTGGAACATCAACGAAAACCACCGCGCCAGCGTGCGTTACAGCAAGGTCGAACAGAGCCAGCTGCGCACCCCCAGCACCGGCGGCACGCTGATCAACCTGAGCTCCACCTACTACCAGCAGCAGAAGACCATCGAGAATTACGTCGCCCAGGTCTTCAGTGACTGGAGCGATACCTTCTCGACCGAGTTCAAGGCGTCGTACCGCGACTACGCCTCGACCCGCATCGCGCCCAACACCCTGGCCAACGTCAAGATCTACTTCGGCGGCGACGAAGGTTCGCCGTCGGGTTCGAACATCCAGATCGGCCAGGACGTGAGCACGCCGATGAACGCGGTGGCCACCGAAACCTGGACCGGCTACGGCGCCGGCATCTGGAACCTCGGCGACCACGAAGTGAAGTTCGGCGTGGACTACGGCGACAACGACGTCTACAACATGTTCGCGCAGAACCTGTACGGCGCGTACGAGTTCTTTGGCCTGGACAACTTCCGCGACGGCATCTGGAGCAGCTACGTGCTGCACGCCCCGCAGCCGGGCCAGGGCTTCGACAGCATCGCCGCCAAGTTCAGCTACAAGGAATACGGCCTGTTTGCGCAGGACACCTGGTACGTCAACAACAACCTGACCTTGACCTTCGGCGTGCGCGCCGACAAGCCCAGCGTTGACGGCGAGCCGGGTTACAACGCGGTGGCGCAGGAAGTGTTCGGCTACGACAACCGCAACGTCGGCAAGAACGACTGGCTGTGGCAGCCGCGCTTCGGCTTCAACTACACCTTCGACTTCGAGCGTCCGACCCAGCTGCGCGGCGGCCTGGGCCTGTTCCGCGGCATTTCGCCGCAGGTGTGGATCGGCAACGCCTTCAGCAACACCGGTTTGAACTACGTGCGTTACGACGAGGACATCGGCGGCGACATCACCTGGGAAGACATCCCGTACCAGCCGGATGGCACCCAGCAGCAGCGCCCGACCGGCGAAGGCGCTGGCGGCGAAATGAACGTCAACCTGGTCGACCAGGACTTCGAACAGCCGTCGGTGTGGAAGGCCAACCTGGCGTTTGAACACGAGCTGCCGTGGAATGGCATGGTGCTGTCGGCTGAAATGCTGTGGACCCAGGTCAAGTCGGGCCTGCTGTACAGCCACCTCAACCTGGGCAATGCAGACGTGACCGGCCAGGACGGCCGTGACATCTACTACAACCCGGCGCGCGTGGGCCGTTCGTGGAATTCGGCCAGCAACCGTTTCGGCCGTGACACCCGCTTCAACCAGGTCTACCTGCTGGAAAACACCGACCGCGGCCAGAGCACCCAGTTCACCGTGGCCCTGCAGAAGCCGTGGACCGAAGGCAGCGACTGGTCCTACAGCCTTGGTTACACCTACACCAACGCTGACGAAGTCAGCGCGATGAGCAACTCCACCGCCAACTCGACCTGGCGCTACAACTACAACTTCCAGGCCAATGCGGAAGCGGTGGGCAACTCGCGTTACGAAATCCGCGACCGCGTGACCGGTACGTTGAACTGGCAGCACAAGTTCTGGGGTGACTACAAGACCTCGGTCGGCCTGTTCTACGAAGGTCGCTCGGGCCGCACCTACAGCTACGTCTACACCAACGATGCCAACGGCGACAGCTACAGCTTCAACGACCTGTTCTACGTGCCGTCGGCTCCGGGCGACGTGCTGTTCGGCAGCCTGAGCTCCACCGGCGAGTTCACCGCGAACCCGGCGATGGAAACGGCGTTCTTCAACTGGCTGAGCAACAATCCCGACCTGGCCAAGTACAAGGGCACCGTGGCGCCGCGCAACTCCGGCCGCGCCGATTTCGTCAACAGCTTCGACGTGCGCTTCAGCCAGGAACTGCCGGGCTTCTTCAAGGGCCACAAGTCGGAAATCTGGGTCGACATCATGAACGTGGGTAACCTGATCAATAAGGATTGGGGCCACATCTATGACTACGGCTTCTTCGCCAACGAAGGCGTGGCTGCAGCCAACGGCATCTACAACGGCAAGTACGTGTACTCGTTCAACGAGGCCAGCGTGACCAAGCCGACCGTGGCCAACAGCGGCGACGGCATCGGCAACACCGGTGTCTCGCAGTGGTCGCTGCAGGTGGGCTTCCGCTACAAGTTCTAAGCGGACCTGCTGGACGCAAGACAAGGAACGGCCGGGGCAACCCGGCCGTTTTTTTATGGGAGCTGACCGCCCCGAGTGCCGCGGCCAGCGGACTGCGCTAAAGTCACCGGTCAATGACAACAACAAGACAGGAAGCACCATGACGAGCAATACGGCAACGAGGGCGCTGCCGGTCCAGGATGCACAGATCCACCCGCGTGGCGCGCTGGACGTGCTGTCGCGGGCCGAAGTGGCGCGCCTGCGCGACGCCTCCGCCGGCGGCATGCACGACCTGCTGCGCCGTTGCGCGCTGGCCGTGCTGACCAGTGGCAGCGCTTCCGACGATCCGCGCGCGGCGCGTGATCTGTATCCCGACTTCGACATCCAGGTGCTGCAGCAGGATCGCGGCGTCCGCATCGACCTGGTCAACGCACCGGCGATGGCCTTCGTTGATGGCGAAATCATCCGCGGTATCGCCGAGCTGCTGTTCGCCGTGGTGCGCGATCTGGCCTACACCGCGATCGAGCTGGGCCCGGACTACGCCGCCGATCTGGAAAGCTCGGGCGGCATCACCAACGCGGTGTTCGGCCTGCTGCGCAATGCGCGCATCCTGCGCCCGGCCGATCCCAACCTGGTGGTGTGCTGGGGCGGCCATTCGATTTCGCGCGACGAGTATCTGTACACCAAGCAGGTGGGCTACGAGCTGGGCCTGCGCGCGCTGGACATCTGCACCGGCTGCGGCCCGGGCGCCATGAAGGGGCCGATGAAGGGCGCCACCATCGCCCATGCCAAGCAGCGTCGCCGCACCACGCGTTATATCGGCATCACCGAGCCAGGCATCATCGCCGCCGAGTCGCCCAATCCGATCGTGAACCACCTGGTGATCATGCCGGATATCGAAAAGCGCCTGGAGGCGTTTGTGCGTGTCGGCCACGGCATCATCGTGTTCCCGGGTGGCGTGGGTACCGCCGAAGAGATCCTGTATCTGCTCGGCATCCTGCTGCGCGAGGAAAACAAGGGCCTGCCGTTCCCGCTGATTCTCACCGGCCCGACGATTGCCGCGCCGTACTTCGAGCAGATTGATCAGTTCATCCGCCTCACGCTGGGTGAAGAAGCCACGCGGCGCTACGAAATCGTGGTCGGTGATCCGGTCGCTGTGGCCAAGAAGATGAGCGCCGGCATCCGCCAGGTGCGCGAGTACCGCATCCAGCAGAAGGATTCGTTCTTCTTCAACTGGGCGGTGGACATCCCCAACGAATACCAGCAGCCGTTCGTGCCCACGCACGAGGCGATGGCCGCGCTGGATCTGCATCACGGTCGTCCGGCGCATGCGCTGGCGGCGGACCTGCGGCGCGCGTTCTCCGGCATCGTGGCCGGCAACGTCAAGGAAGACGGCATGCGCCGCATCGAGGAGTTCGGCCCGTTCGAAATCCACGGCGACCCGGACATGATGCAGGCGCTGGATGCGCTGCTGCGTGCGTTTGTCGAGCAGCGACGCATGAAGATCGCCGGCGAATACAAGCCTTGCTATCGCGTGTTGACCTGATGGCGGCTCGCCAGCGCAGGTGATGCAAGACAAGAGACCCGGCACGCGTGCCGGGTCTTTTTTTTTCAGGCAACCCGTCCAGCGTTCAACGCAGCCTCAGCGTTGCGCCTCCACCGGCAACCGGATCACCGCCACATACCCATCGGCCTCAACCCCCGCCCGCAATTCCCCGCGCCCCTGCGTCAGCGCATGAATCCGCGCCCGCACCGAGCTCTGCCCCACCTGATGACCGCGGGTAGTCGAAGGGCGCGAAGGCAACGAATTGCGCACGGCGATGGTCAACCACGCCCCATCCACTGACACCTCCACCCACACATCGCCGCCATCGGGCTCGGGCTCCACGCCATGACGAATCGCGTTCTCCACCAGCGGCTGGATGGACAGGGTAGGGACGTTCACGGCCGGCAAGTCGTCGGCCACCTGCCAATGCGCGCGCAGCCGATCACCAAAGCGCAGGTTTTCGATTTCCAGATAGCGATGCGCCAGCGCCAGTTCTTCGGCCAGTGGAATCTCGCGCGGCCCGGCCAGCGCGGCGCGGAACAGATCCGCCAGATCCAGCAGCACCCGCTCGGCATCCTGCGGGCGCTGGTGGATCAGCGCCGCGCCGGTGTTGAGCGTGTTGAACAGGAAGTGCGGACGGATGCGCGCCTGCAGCGCTTCCAGTTCCGACTGCTTGGCCTTGACCGCCAGTTGCCGCGCCCGCCAGTGATTGAGGAACGCGGCCAGGCCCAGCAGACCCACGATCAAGGCAATGCCGGTGAAGCGCAGGAACATCGGTATCCAGCCATCCTGCGCCATCGGCCAGACATCCCAGAACACCCACCAGCCGGCCGCGCACACCAGCGCACTGGCCACCACCAGCACCAGCAAGGCCAGGTAGGCCACATAGGTGGGCTTGAGCCGGGCCAGCGGAGAACGGAACAGATAGAGCGTGCCCAGCGTCACCAGCGACACCCATTGCACGATGAAAGAGGTCAGGCCGAAGTGCACCCAACGGCTGCCGCCCATGCTCGATCCCAGCGCCAGCACCGCAGCCACGCCTTCGCCGGCCAGGATCACCCAGAGCATCACCGGACCTTGCCAGAGGGTGTCCAGCGGCGTGGCTTGTTCGTCGCGCGTCATGGCGTGGGCAGCAGGGAAGAAGCCGCATCATGCCGCAGGCCTGTGCCCGCGCACAGGCTCGGGTCCGCTCAATCCGTCCACTGGCCCGTCCATCGGGTCCTGACTGGCGGTGCCGCGCGCGACGGGCCTAGTCTGCCCACACGCTATCTGGGGAAGGATTGCATGAAGCTTTGTCAGCCCGAACGGGCAGGGCAGGATTCCAGGGGAGTCGGCGCGCGCGTGCGCGGCTTCACCCTGCTGGAGCTGCTGGTGACCGTGGCGATTGTCGCCATCCTGGCCACGCTGGCCATCCCCAGCTTCACCGAGGTGATCAACTCCAATCGCCTCACGGCCCAGGCCAACGAATTGGTGACGTCGGTCCAGCTGGCCCGCACCGAGGCCATCCGCCGCAACGCCACCGTCCGGGTCTGCCGCAGCACCGACGGCGCCACCTGCGCCGGCGCTGCCGGCGCCTGGGACCAGTGGCTGGTGATGGCGGGCGCCACCGTGCTGCGCGACTTCCGCAGCAAGGCGCCGGTGGCGGTCACCGCCAGCGCCGACACGATCACGTTCCGCGCCGATGGCCTGGCCCGTAACGCCGCCGGCGGTCTGGCCGCGGAAACCTTCACTGCGTGCATCGTCACGACCCGTCCGGAATTGAACCAGCGTGCCGTCCGCATCCAGAGCGGCAGCCGCGTCTCCACCACGCCCGTCAACGGCGATGGCGCGTGTCCGTAAGCCTCGCCCTCGTCGCCATGAACCCGCAGGACCGTCCAATGCCCGTCGCCTCTCCCCCCCGTCGCCTTGCCTCACGCACGCAACAGCGTGGCGTGAGCCTGCTGGAAGTGATGATTGCCGTGTTGATCATGGGCATCGGCATGCTCGGCATCGCCGCCATGCAGACCACCGCGCTGCGCAACAGCCAGAGTTCGATGGAGCGCAGTCAGGCGGTGATCCTGGCGTACTCGATGTTCGACTCCATGCGCGCCAACCGCGCCGCCGCCCTGGGCGGCGCCTACGACATGGCCAAGACCTGCGAACCCATCGCCACCGGCAGCCTGGCCGACAACGACCGCCGTCTGTGGCTGCAGGCCATCCGCACCAACAACGTGCTGGGCGATGGCGATGAAACCTGCGGCCAGATTGCGTGCCTGGCCAATTCCCCGTGCACGGTCACCGTGTTCTGGGATGACAGCCGTGCGTCCGATGCCGGTGCCGGCGGCGCCATCGTGTCCGGCTTGACCCAGAACTCCGTGCAGGTGACCTCAGAACTATGAAACGAGCAGCCATCCAACGTCGGGTTCCCCGCAGCTGGCCCGCGCGCGCGCACGGCCTGAGCCTGCTGGAAGTGATGATCGCCCTGGTGCTGGGCCTGCTGGTGGTCGCAGCGGCCATCGGCATCTTCGCCTCCAACAAGGCCACGTTCCGTTCCACCGACAGCCTGGGCATCGTGCAGGAAACCGCACGCACCTCGTTCGAGCTGATGGCGCGCGACATGCGCGAGGCTGCGGGCAATCCCTGCGTCAACAACCTGCCCATCGCCAACGTGGTGGTGACCAATGCCACCAGCTGGTGGAGCAACTTCACCGACTGGGGTGCGACCACGCGTGGTTACGGCGCCACCGAGACCTTCCCCAGCCTGAGCTTCGGCACCGGCGAGGGCCAGCGCATCTCCGGCACCGAAGCCCTGCAGCTGATTTCCGGCGACAACAATGTCTCCACCATCAGCGCGCACAACACCGCCGGCGGCGTGTTCACGGTCAACCGCAACGATCACGGCATTGCCGCCGGTGACCTGGTGCTGGTGTGCAATTCGCGCCAGGCCGCGGTGTTCCAGGCCAGCGCCGTCAATGGCGCCAACATCACCTATGCAGCCAGCGGCAGCCCGGGCAACTGCTCGATCAACTTGGGCCTGGTCGGCGTGGGTGAAGCCTGCAGCACGCGCGCGCCGTTCGAATTCGCCGCGCCCAACTCGGTGCTGGTGCGGCTCAATGCCAGCCGCTGGTATATCGCCAACAATCCCAACGGCCGCCCCTCGCTGTACCACACGCGCCTGTCCGGCGGCGGGGTGTCGAACGAAGAAGTCGCCGAAGGCGTGAGCGCGATGAGCGTGACCTACCTGATGCGTACGGGTGTCGAGTACGTGCCGCCGGCCACGGTGGGCGGCAACTGGGCCAACGTGATCGCCGCGCGCATCGCACTGACCCTGGACGGCCAGCCCAACACCGGCACCGGTGGCACGCCGCTGCAACGCCAGACCATCCATGTCGTCAGTTTGCGGAACCGCAACCTATGAATACCCGAATTCTCCGCAGCCGATACCGCCAGGCCGGCGCCTCGCTGGTGGTGGTGATGATCCTGCTGGTGGTGATGACGCTGCTCGGCCTGGCCGTGCTGCGCAGCACCCTGCTGGAAGAACGCATGAGCGCCAACCTGCTGGATCGCAGCTATGCCTTCCAGGCGGCGGAAGCGGCCTTGCGCCAGGGTGAGGTGCTGGCTGGTGCGAGTGGCACGCGTGCCGCGGTGCCCGCCGACGGCTGCGAGAACGGCCTCTGTTCGCTGCCGGTGGCGACCAACACCGATCGCTGGCTGGACACGGGTTTTTCCGCCGACAACTGGGCTGCCGCCAGTGCCGACAGCCGCAGCGAGATCGCGCCGCCGGCCAGCTACATCGTCGAGTACATGGGCGATGCGCCGACGTGGCCGGGCTGCGATCTGGTGGACGAAACCAGCCGTTCGCCGCTGTGCCTGCGTCCGCGTTACCGCATCACCGCCCGCAGTCTGGATGTAAACGGCGGCGAACGCGCCGCGGTCATCCTGCAAACCAACTTCATTGCGCTGTAAGCCGGAGCCACCCATGTCCAGGCAGAATTCCTCCACTCCGACGCTGGCCCAGCGCTTCTGGCGCCGTGTGGGCCCCGGCGCGTCGATGTTCTTCGCCACCCTGCTGGCGTTGCCGGTCAATGCCGGCATCACCTTGCCCACGGATCCGTTGAGCACCGGCGCGCGCGTGCCGCCCAACGTGTTGTTCATCCTGGATGACTCGGGCTCGATGGCATTCGACTACATGCCCGACTCGGTGCCGGCCACCAGCAACATCAACGTGGCGGCGCGCGCATATACGCGCAATACGGTTTTCTACAACCCGATGAACTTGAAGGCCGAGGACAACTACGCGCCATGGACCACCGCCAGCGGTGCGCCGATGACCGGCGGCACCTCCTACGGCTCGGTCTTCGCCAGCTTCAATTTCGCTTCGGGCACCACCATCAACCTGGCCGATCCGGCCAGCTGCGCCCGCTACGACTACAACGGCAATGGCGTCGACGGCAACAGCAATGACACCCTGGTGTGCGGTGGTCCGCAGACCTTCTACGTGCCCAAGGACACCAGCTACACCGCTACGCAACTGGCAGACGGTCGCAACTATTACCGCTACCAGATCATGGATGCGTCGACGATCAAGCGATCCGAGTACACGACGCTGACCCAGGAAACCACGGTCAACACGCCGACCGGTTTTCCGAGGACTGGCCAGAACCGCACTTCGTCCGGCTACGCCGCCACCTACACGTTTGACTTGCCCGAGCATGTCTACGCCCTGACGGTGACCACCACGGGTGGATCATTCACCCGCAACGGCGCCGACATCTATCTGCGCCGCGGCGCCGAGCCGGACATCGACAACTATGATCGCCGGGCGGCCACCAGCGCCAACGCCGAAACCCTCACCTGGGACTATGCGCCGGCCGGCAGCTACCAGGTCCGCCTGTACGCCGATCGTAGCGGCAACAACAACAGCACTTTCAGCAATGTCACACTGCGGGTCACCTATCGCCTGAGCAACGCCTGCGGGTCCGGCGATACCGGCACCTCCGGTGGCTGGACCGGCTGTGTCGACGCACTGCCCAACCCGAGCGTGCGCAATTCGGTCTCGGCCGAAATCGCCAACTACGCCACCTGGTTCTCCTACCATCGCACCCGCATGAAAGCGGCCAAGGCTGGCGCCAGCGCCGCCTTCAGTGGCATTACCGCCGACATGCGCGTGGGTTACCGCACGATTTGGGGCGCTGCCCGCGATCCGGCCAACCCGGCCGCGAACTCGCCGACCTACGCGGTGCCCATCCCGGTCAACCACAACTTTGGCCTGTTCCTGGACACGCCGGACGCGAACAACCGTACGCGCTGGTACAACCGCCTGTTCGCTACCTATGGCAACGACGGCACGCCATTGCACGGCGCGCTGCAGAAGGCTGGCGACTACTTCAGCAGCGACGCCGCCAACGGCCCCTATGGCCCGGGCACCGGCAACGACCAGCTGGCCTGCCGCAAGAACTTCACCATCCTGACGACCGACGGTTACTGGAACAGCGCGTCCAACTACACGACTGGCACCGGCAATGCGGACGGCACGGCGGGCGCGACCATTACCCAAGGCACGCAGAGCTACCAGTACACGCCGGCGGTTCCATTCACCGACGGCTACAGCACGTCCTATCTCGGCCAGGCCGCCAATGCATCGCAGATCGACGCGACGCTGGCCGACGTGGCCATGAAGTACTGGAAGACGGATCTGCGACCGGGCATGTCCAACATCGTGCCCTCGTCGCCCAACAATCCGGCGTTCTGGCAGCACATGGTCACCTTTGGCATCGCCATTGGCCTGAGCGGCACCGTGGATCAGAAGTCAGTGGCCGCGGTGATGTCCTCGACCACAGGCGCGACCGTGAACGGCGTGGCCGGCTGGCCGCAACCGCGCGGCGACGGCAACACCACCATCGATGATCTGCTGCATGCGGCCGTCAACGGACGCGGCAACTTCGTCGCCGCAGGCAATCCCAAGCTGTTCAAGGAGGGCCTGAGCGCGGCGTTGGCACAGATCAGCACGGAGGTGGGTTCGTTCTCCAACATCGCGGCCAACTCGGCCTCCTTGAGCAACAATTCCAGGCTGTTCCAGGCCAAGTATCAGGCCGGCTACTGGACCGGCGAAATCCTGTCCTATACCAAGCGCGCCAACGAATCGGGTTTCAACACCACGGCCTCGTGGACCGCTTCGGCCGGCATTCCCACCACCAACCGCAAGGTGCTGACCTCCAGTGGCGGCATTGGCGCCGACTTCCCGACCGAGGCGCAGATCACCGCGCTGGATCGCAACGGCACCAATGACGAATACAAGGCGACCGGCGCGCAGAATGCGGCCTACATCAAGGGCGACCGCAGCCGCGAAGTCCAGCATCAAGGCAACCTGCGCGATCGCGTCCACCTGCTCGGCGACATCGTCAGTTCCTCGCCGGCGTATGCGCCCAACACCGATACGCTTTACGTGGGCGCGAATGACGGCATGTTGCACGCCATCAACGCCGCCACTGGTGCGGAGCGCTTCGCCTTCATCCCCGCCGGCATCAGCCTGAGCGACCTGAGCACGATCAGCCGTCCGGACTATTCGCACCGCTTCTTTGTCGATGGCCCCATCATCGTCTCCAACCGCACCCAGACGCCGGGCAACAACATCCTGGTCGGTGCGTTGGGCAAGGGCGGCAAGGGCCTGTTTGCCTTGAACGTCAACGACCCCGATGCGGTGACGGCGACCAACATCCTGCGTTGGCAGCGTTTTGAATCCAACCAGAACAACATGGGCCTGGTCCAGTCGCGCCCGTTGATCGTCAAGCTGAACAACGGTACGACCGGACTCATCGTTCCCAATGGCATCAACAGCACCAACGGCATGGCCGTCTTGCTGGTGCTCAGCCTGAGCGATGGCAGCGTGATTGCCGAACTCAACACCAACGCGGGCGATCCGGCGCAGGACTCGCCCTCTTCCAACGGCCTGACCGGCGCGGTGGGTTGGGATCGCGACGGCAACGGAACCACCGACTATGTGTACGGCGGTGACATGCTGGGCAACATGTGGAAGTTCGATATCAGCTCGGCGACGACCTCAAATTGGGGCGTAGGCAATTCGGGTGCGCCGATCTTTGTTGCGCTGGGACCGGATGGCACCACCCGCCAGGCGATCACCGCCAGCCCGACCGTGGCGCTACACCCGACCACCTACAAGACCTGGGTGTTCTTCGGCACCGGCCGCTTCATGACCAATGGTGACGTGGCAAGCCGGACTGTCCAGACCATGTATGCCGTGGTCGATTCGGGTCCCGCGGCGACCAAGGCGGACATGACCCAGCGCTCGATCATCTACGTCAACAATGAAGATGCCGCCGAGGCGACTCAACGCGCGTTCCAGCAGAACTCGCCGCTGGCGACCGGCAGCCGCGGCTGGTACATCAACCTGATCGATCCCTCACCGGCTGTCGCTTCCGGCGAACGGGTCGTGACCTCGCCGCAGCTGGACGGTACGGTACTCGAGTTCAGCACGATCATTCCGACTTCCACCGCCTGCCAGACCGATGGCCGTGGTTACCTCAATGCACTGGACGCCTTCTCCGGCACCAGCACCACGGTGCCGTACTTCGACGTCAACGGTGACGGTGTGTTCGACCACCGCGATCAAGCGGCACTGGGTGGTGGCGCGACCGCGCCGGTGGGCTCGGTGGATCCGGGCGTGGGCATGGTCACCCAAGGCTCGTTGTTCAGCGGCGACGGTACGGCCGCTGGCGGTGGCCAGGTGTGCGCCGCCGGTTCGGGCGGCACCATGGGCTGCCTGGGCAAGAACGAAGTGAGAAACGTGGGCCGGGTATCCTGGCGAGAGGCCATAAGGAACTGACATGACGAATGCAGCAAGCAAGCAGGCGGGCTTTACGCTGATGGAGCTGATGATCACGGTGGCCATCGTGGCCATCCTGTCGACCATCGCCTACGGCAGCTACTCGGATCAGGTCACCCGTTCGCGACGTGCGGCGGCAGGTGCTTGTTTGTTGGAGCGCGCGCAGTTCATGGAGCGCTACTACACGACCAACATGACCTATGTGGGCGCGCCGGATCCGCTACCGGCATGTGATGCCGACGTCGCCAGCCACTACGGCACGCCGGAGTTTTCGGGTGCGGTGACGCAGAACGCCTACACGCTGCAGATCGTGCCGACCGGCTCGCAGGAAGCCAACGACACCAAGTGCGCCACCTTGCAGGTCGACTCGCGGGGTACGCGCAGCGCCACCGGCACGGCCTCGGCCACGCCGGCCGAGTGCTGGTAAGGTCGGAAGCAGGAACTGGAAAGCCCGCCGAGAAGCGGGCTTTTCTTTGGGCATTGCATGGATGGCGCGCGCAAGCAGACCATCGCGTGCCGCCGGAAACAAAAAAAGACCGCGATCGCTCGCGGTCTTTTCAAATCTGGCGCCCGAAGTTGGACTCGAACCAACGACCCCCTGATTAACAGTCAAGTGCTCTAACCGGCTGAGCTATTCGGGCGGGGTCCGCTATTGTACGCAGGCGGTCCGGGGCCGGCAAGCCTCCCGAAAACCCTTATCGCACGCACGTTGCGCCCGCCCTGAGGCGGTTGACACGCGGGCGACCGGCGTTGTTGACCGCGACCTCGACCAGGACACGGGATTGATCGCAGATTTTCACGGTCAGGTTGCTGCCGGCGCTGCGGCCATCGGGCAGATACCGCAGTTGCGGCCGGCCGCGCGACGAACGCAGCCGCAACGAGGGATGCACGGGAAAGCGTTCATGCCGCAGCACTTCATCGGGCGTGTCAGGCTGGCGATCACCATCGGGGTCGGTGAACATCAACCAGCCATGGCTCCAGTCGCCATCCGAGGTGCACCAGGGTGAGGTGCCATCGGTGGGGCAGACCGAAGTGATCCGGCGATAGGTGACGGCGGTGGCGCGCGCGGAAGCAAACAACGAGGTCAGCAGGTAGGTGGCGGTGTCCGCGCGGTTGCGTTCCATGAAGCGCTGGTAGGACGGCACGGCCAGGGTCAGCAGTATCGCGGTGAGGGCCACCGTGATCATCAGCTCCAGCAGGCTGAGTCCGTGGGGCCGATGGGCCGGCCATGATCGGCGGCGGGATTCGAAATTAAGGCGCGTCCGGCGCATGAAATCTCCAGGCAGTGATGGGAGGGTTCAGCTTCACCGCCACGACAAGGGCACGCCATCGGCGAAATTCTGATCCGCGCGTAGGACTACTCCGCACGTGTCCGTCATCGCTGCGCCGCTATACTCACAGATCGCATCAGAGGCAGGCCCATGTCGGATCGCTTTCAACTGGTATCCCCGTATTCGCCGGCTGGTGATCAGCCGCGCGCCATCGACAAGCTGGTGGCCAACTTTGAAGCCGGCCTGGCCAAGCAGACCCTGCTGGGCGTGACGGGTTCGGGCAAGACCTACACCATCGCCAACGTGGTGCAGCAGATACAGAAGCCCACCTTGGTGATGGCGCCCAACAAGACCCTGGCCGCGCAGCTGTATGGTGAGTTCAAGTCGTTCTTCCCGCACAACGCGGTGGAGTACTTCGTCAGCTACTACGACTACTACCAGCCGGAAGCCTACGTTCCGTCGTCGGACACCTTCATCGAGAAGGACAGTTCGATCAACGAACACATCGAGCAGATGCGCCTGGCCGCGACCAAGACCCTGCTCTCGCGCAGCGATGCGCTGGTGGTGGCGACGGTGTCGGCCATCTACGGCCTGGGTGCGCCCGAGGACTATCTGTCGCTGCGGCTGATCCTGTCGCTGGGCGAGCACATCGACCAGCGCGAACTGATCAAGCACCTGACCCAGTTGCAGTACACCCGCAACGAGTACGAGCTGCAGCGCGGCACCTTCCGCGTACGCGGCGAGGTCATCGATGTACACCCGGCCGAAAGCGACAGCGAGGCGCTGCGCATCGAGCTGTTCGACGGCGACGTGGAAAACCTGACCCTGTTCGACCCGCTGACCGGCGAATCGCTGCGCAAGCTGCAGCGCTACACCATCTACCCGAAGACCCACTACGCCACCACGCGCGAGCGCGTGTTGACCGCGATTGAAACCATCAAGGTTGAGTTGAAGGACCGCCTGGAAAACCTGTACGCGCAGAACAAGCTGGTGGAAGCGCAACGGCTGGCCCAGCGCACCCAGTTCGATCTGGAGATGATGGCCGAAGTCGGCTACTGCTCGGGCATCGAAAACTACTCGCGCCACCTGACCGGCAAGTCGCCGGGCGATCCGCCGCCGACGCTGTTCGACTATCTGCCCGCCGACGCCTTGCTGGTCATCGACGAATCGCACGTGACCATTCCGCAGATTGGCGCCATGTACAAGGGCGACCGCTCGCGCAAGGAAACGCTGGTGGAGTTCGGTTTCCGCCTGCCGTCAGCGCTGGACAACCGGCCTTTGCGCTTCGAGGAATGGGAAGAACGCTCGCCACGCAGCATCTATGTGTCGGCGACGCCGGGCCCCTACGAACTGCGCGAGTCCAACGGTGAGATCACCGAACTGGTGGTGCGTCCCACCGGCCTGGTCGATCCGGAAGTGGAAATCCGCCCGGTCGGCACCCAGGTCGACGACCTGCTATCGCAGATCAACGAGCGCGTGTCCTGGGGGGACCGTGTGCTGGTCACCACGCTGACCAAGCGCATGGCCGAGAACCTGACCGAGTACCTGGGCGAACACGGCATCAAGGTGCGCTATCTGCACTCGGACGTGGACACCGTGGAGCGCGTGGAGATCATCCGCGATCTGCGCCTGGGCAAGTTCGACGTACTGGTCGGCATCAACCTGCTGCGCGAAGGCCTGGACATGCCCGAAGTGTCGCTGGTGGCGATCCTGGATGCGGACAAGGAGGGCTTTCTGCGTTCCACCGGCTCGTTGATCCAGACCATCGGCCGCGCCGCCCGCAACCTGCGCGGCAAGGCCATCCTGTATGCGGACAAGATGACCCGCTCGATGCAGGCGGCCATCGACGAAACCAGCCGCCGCCGCGAGAAGCAGGTGGAGTTCAACGCCGAGCACGGCATCATCCCGAAATCGGTGCACAAACCCATCGTCGACATCCTGGAAGGCGCGCGCGATGCCGGTGAAGCCAAGTCGGGCAAGGGCAAGCGTCGCGTCAGCGAAGATCGGGCCGAGTACGCCCTGCCGTTGAACCCGGCCCAGGCCGCCGCCCGCATCAAGGCGCTGGAGCAGGAGATGTACCAGCACGCGCGCGATCTGGAATTCGAGGACGCCGCGCGCCTGCGCGACGAGATCCGCAAACTCAAGGAAGCCAGCCTGGGCTAGCGCCGACCGGCGACCACACTTGTCGCCGCACCCGGTTCCGGGCTAGAATTCGCGCCCCTGCAAAGGGGCACACCGGGCGGTTAGCTCAGCGGTAGAGCACTACCTTGACATGGTAGGGGTCACAGGTTCGAACCCTGTACCGCCCACCAATTAGACCAATGACTTGCGGCATGTCAGGCTGGTACCCAAGTCGTTCGTACGGAAAATATACGGAAAGCCGCCCCTTCAAACGGGCGGCTTCTTCGTTTCTGGCCATCCGATGTCGCCACTCGACGAGCATCGGCCGCTACCAGCCCGATCCAGTTCCGTCGCCCCAGTCGTGACAGGAAAAGGCGCCGACGTGGAAGTCCGACTCGTCCAGCACGGGCGAGTACGAGTCTAGCTCCTCGGTCCAAGGCAGATCCGGTGGCTGCCAGGCGATGGGGGGCGCTGAGTCATCAAACAGCCATTGCAGCTCGGCGTGTCCAGCCGCGTCTGGATCATCGTTGTCTTGTGATTCGGCCGGGCCAGTAGATTCAGTGGCGGCAGCGACCAGGCCTGCGACAGCAAAAAGGAAAAGGAAACACGTTGCAATCAGCAGGATCGACATCGGCAAGCTCCGTTGGCAGGAGCATCTGATGTAGCTAGTCCAACGGCTCGATCACAGTTGGCGCCAGGTCGCCCGGCAGCCGGCCACCGGAATTCAGGTCGATTTCGGGCCAGATACGGCACGCATGCGCTGCTATCGGCTACTACTGTAATGCTCAGGACAACAACTGGGTACCGGAGGCCGGACACATGCAACACGATCGACTGATCAGAGAGAAGGAAGTCCTTAGGCTGATCGGCTACAGCCGCACCACGTTTCGGTCGGCTTGGTCAGGCGGGCGATTCCCGAAGGGCATCAAGCATGGCGGAATGCGGCTTTGGTCCGAGCAGGAGGTCCAGGCTTGGATCCAAGTTGTGCTGGCTGATCGAGAAAACGTCAGTGGGGAAGCGCCATGTTGAGTCCCCCAAAAGACCGAAGCCCGCCTGGCGGGGCGGGCTTCGGAGAGCAAGAGAATCCTAGCCGGACGTCTCTCGATTCACAGCCTATACGAGTAACTGCGGCGGCGCCATCGTTCCGCAGATCCACTGCCGGGTTAGGTGTTCGCCCTGTGGATCTTGTCGTCAATGGACTCGACGGCGTCCGGAGGAACGGTCCCGGCTGGATGGCTAAGTGCCCGAGCCACCCTGACCGGAAGCCAAGCCTCTCGGTTACGGAGGCGGATGATGGCCGTGTGCTGCTCAAGTGCTTCGCTGAATGTAGCGCACTCGACATTGTGCAATCGCTTGGGCTGACGCTGGCGGACTTGTTCGTCCGCACTACGACGACACACATGTCGCAAAGCGACAGGGCCGAGCTGAAACGCCGACTGGCGGACACGCACCGTGCTGTCGCGATTGATGGCGTTTCTTTCGAACTTGAACTCGTACTTGCGGCTTCTGATACGTTGCGTGCAGGGATACCGCTCTATGATTCAGCGCACGACCGTCTGGCGAGCGCTTGCGAACGGATTGCCATGGCGCGGGAGGTCTTCCGTGTCCGCTGAATCCTTGGAAGAACTCGCCTATAGGCGGCTTGAGGAAGATAGGCGCACGAGGGAAGTGCGCGTCGAAATGGTGCGAACGGACCTCGTCGTGCCGGTGGCGATCTCTTGGGTCTGGCGGGATTTCCTGGCCGGCGGTGAACTGCATCTGCTTGCCGGCGCTCCCGGGTCTGGCAAGACCACCCTGGCCATGGAGGTTGCAGCAGTAGTGAGTCGCGGTGGCACTTGGCCAGACAACACAGTTGCGCCGGCTGGGAAGGTGTTGATCTGGACCGGGGAGGACGGCCTGGAGCACACCTTGATCCCGCGTTTGATCGCGGCGGACGCCGATCGGTCGAACGTGCACGTGATCCAACGTGTCGCGACGGACGAGCGCAGCAGGGTATTCGACCCAGCGTTGGATCTGCCTCTGTTGGAGGAGGCGATGCACCGGATGGGGAATGTCCGGGTGGTCATCCTCGATCCCATCGTCAGCGCGGTCAGTGGCGATAGTCACAAGAACACGGAGGTCAGGCGAAATCTCCAGCCAGTCGTCGACCTTGCCCAGCACACCGGGGCTTGTGTTCTCGGCATCTCTCACTTCTCGAAGGGGACGGCTGGTCGAGACGCCGTCGAGCGGGTCACCGGCAGTTTGGCCTTCGCGGCTGTCGCCAGAGTGGTGCTGGTGACCGTAAGCGGCCGAGGTGACGCGGATGAGAGGCCGCGGGCATTGATTCGAGCCAAGAGCAACCTGGGCCCAGACGGCGGTGGTTTCGGCTACGGCGTCGAGGCCATCGATGTTGCCGAGGGTGTGCCAGCTTCCAGGATCGCTTGGCAGCAGTAGCTGGAGGGCAGTGTCAGCGACCTGATGAGCCAGTTTGAAGACAGAGAGCCTGGCGTGGGCAGAAATTTGGACGAGATCGATGCCTGGCTTAGGTCGTACCTGTCCAGTGGACCGAAGCCCGCCGCGGAGGTTATCGATCAGGCGATGGGTGCCGGATACACCAAGAAGATGGTTCGTCTGGCCAGTGATCGCTTGGCCATCGTTCGTGAACGGGATGGATTTGGTCCGGGCAGTCGGGTGCTTTGGCACATGCCAAGCGCCCATTGATGCCGTCGCAGCCATAGGTGCCTACCCATCGAGTGGGCACCTATGGCGGTTGGGCATCTATGAGGATTGCGGATTGTTCCCTAGATATCCGTCGGCACACCCGCATTAGGGTTCCGTGCTCGGGGTAACCAGATGGAATTGTGCTTGTCGCGGTACATCAGGCTGACCGAGCCGTAGTTGGTCTTTGTCTTGCTGACGAACTGATCCATCGGGTCGACATTGATGGCAACATCGCCGGTCTGCCACGTCAGGAACGTCACCATGCGGTTCTTGCCCGTGCTCTCGATGTACTTGCGCCGCGAGACGTTCTGGTGGGGGGGGGGGGGCGCCGAACTTGGCGATGAGGCCCTGCCCCGCGCTCTCGGTCTGCTCGATTGAGATGCGGTTGAGCGTGATGCTGACCAGTTGGCCGTCGAGGAACTTGGTCACGAGGTGCGCCGAGCCACCCGCGAAGGTTGCGGTCTTGTCGATGCACATCTCGATGCCAGGGGCGCGGGTCTTGCACTCCGAGGCCGGAAACCTGGCCTTGACCTCCTCGATCGTCATATCGAGCTTTAGACCCTTCAGCTCCCAATCGGAGGGACTGGCCGACACTTGTGCGGACGCCCCGCCGCTCGCAGTGGTGCAGATCATGACTAGCAGCAGGGCAGACAGGCGTTCCATGGACTCGGTCCTTTGTGATTAGCGGCGCGTATCTGATTTTCAGATATCTAAAGATCGCATATAGCTTGCATAGCCGCCAAGACCTGTGCGGCCATGCCAAAGACGATTCATCGCCCCGAGTACAGCCTCTTACGCGAACTGGTTCGCGAGGAGCGAGTGCGCGCCGGGGTCACTCAGGCGGAACTTTCTGTTCAGTTGAATCGGAGCCAGTCCTTTGTCTCCGATGTGGAGCGCGGCGTCAGACGGCTTGATGTCATCGAACTGCGTGACATGTGCCAGGTGTTGGGACGTGACTTCCTGGAGGTGGTTGCCGAGTTCGAGGCGCGCACCCGGCGCGATCTAGGGCGCCTGACGCCATCCAAGCGGGCAGGTAAGACGGCCAAGGTTCGTTAGTTCTCCGCAAGCATGGCCTCAAGCGCTTCGGATGAACGAAGCCAGTAGTTGAAGACCGCAACGAACACGACCGTGATGTGCTCTGAAGGCTCGTCTCCGTGAATCTCCCGGAATGCAGCCCACAGGTTCCAGACCAGTCCCTGTTGATCGCAGGACCGCGGGTCGTCCCCGGCATAGATCACACGCCTTGCCCAGGCAAGTGACAGCTCAAAGGCAAACCGCCGATCCGCGGCTTCTGTTCGCCACGGCCATGCCTGAAGCCATTTCACGGCCGCCTGGAACCGAGATTGGAAGTCGGGTTGGTGCATGGGGTTACTGGTGGCCATGGCTCCTCCCGTTGATCTAGGAGTAGCAGCCGGCCACCATGCGCCCGAGACCGGACAGATTCGCCTCGGACGGACGGTTGCTTGTCGGTCTTGGATGCCGCGCAGAAGGAGCGCGACCATGGAACTGCCCGGCGTCAGGAGACTGAAATGAGATCACTCAATGTGTTGAAGCGGCTGGCCCAGCAGCTCTGGACTGAGCTGCGCCGTCCACCGAATGGCTTTGAAGATCCGGCCTTGCATCGGCCGATACCCAAGATGCTTCGGCCAACTCCCCGTCGGATTGTGCCTAGCCGCGCGTTCCGAACACTTGGCAGACGGAATGATCGAGATTCCTGAAGCATCAGCAGCGATGAAATCCCATTTCAGATCAACGTGTTGGGTTCAAGTTTGGCTCCGGCCAGAAAGCCAATGGTCGAGATTTGTGGGCACTCCCCCCAGCACCGCGTCCTCTTTCAGGAAATCTCGACCATTCAAGCGGCGCGTACAGCGCAAGCCTAGCCCCGGCAACGGCTGCAGCCGATTCGAATCTCAACCATTCGCTCCGGCGCATTGAGTAGGCGGGGCGGTCAGCCGAACGAGGATTTCCGCGGGAGACTAGGGTCAGCGGCCCAGTCCATTCGATGCATCCGGATCGCACCTCATGACCAAAATAATGGGGGGTGCTCCTGTAAGAATATAGGGAGGTTGGGGGCGTCCTCCAAAAAGTAGCCGTAGCGCGTGGACCTCCTTTTGTTGGAGCACCCCCCCTGCTCCGTAGAGATAGTAATAGGTGGAAGACGGCCCCTCCGGAAAACGTCTCCTTGCTACGATCGCGTGCAGGGGGACTCATGACTACGACCGACTACCAAGCCAAATACTTCGCGTGGGAACTAACCAGGCGCCGGCGCGGGGGCGACTTGGACCGCATCGGCCAAGCCCTGTTCGATGCAGCGGTAGACCTCAATCCCCACCAGATCGAAGCGGCGCTGTTCGCCCTCCAGAACCCGCTGTCCAAGGGCGTGCTGCTCGCCGACGAAGTCGGCCTCGGCAAGACCATCGAAGCGGCGTTGGTCCTGGGTCAGTATTGGGCCGAGCGCCGACGTCGACTCCTGGTGATCTGCCCCGCGTCCCTCCGCAAGCAATGGGCGACCGAGCTCAGCGAGAAGTTCCACCTGCCCACCCAGGTTCTGGATGCAACCACCTGGAACCAGGCACGCAATGACGGCGTCTACAACCCATTCGACCAGGACGTCATCAGCATCGTCTCAATCCACTTCGCGGCCCGGATGGAGAAGGCCGTCTCATCGGTTCGATGGGACCTGGCCGTCCTCGACGAAGCTCACAAGCTCCGTAACGCGTACCGCGAAAGCCACTACACCGGCCAGTCGATCAAGCGCTCCTTGGCGGGCGCCCGCAAGCTGCTGCTGACCGCCACGCCCCTGCAGAACTCCCTGCTGGAGCTGTACGGCCTGTCGACTCTCATCGACGACCACCTCTTCGGTGACCGGGTCAGCTTCCGTACCCGCTTCATGCGCGGCGACTCGGCCCTGCCTGGCTTGCGTGCCCGCTTGGCGGACTTCACCAAGCGCACCCTGCGTCGCGATGTCCTGGAGTACGTGCAGTACACCGCCCGCAAGGCGTTGACGTTTCCGTTCATCCCGGGCGATGACGAGCAATGTGTCTACGACCTGGTGTCTGGCTACCTGCTCAGGGATGACACGTACGGCGTTCCAGTGCGCCAGCGGCACTTGGTGGGTCTCATCCTTCGCAAACTGCTCGCGTCGTCCACAGAGGCCGTTGTAGCGACGCTGGAGGCGATCCTGACCCGTCTGCGGCGGCTGGAGGACCAGCAGGCCGAACAGGGTGACTGGCTCGCTCAGCTGATCGGGGACGAAGAATTCGATGCGGACATCCTCGATGAGGACGACGAGTCCGCAGAAGACAGCAAACTTGACGGCGGCGGTGCACCCGACATCGATCCGCAGAAGCTCCGTGCCGAGATTGTCGAGCTGGAGCAGTACCTCCTGGTCGCCCGCGGGGTACGCGAGGACCGGAAATCCCACGCGTTGCTGGGCGCATTGGAGACGGGCTTCCAGCGCATGGCTGCCATCGGGGCGCCGCGCAAGGTCGTGATCTTCACCGAGTCCGTCCGGACCCAGGACTATCTCGCCCGCTTTCTGGAAGCCCATGGCCACGCCGGCCGGGTGGTCAAGTTCAGTGGTCGGGCCAATGACCCTGGCCTCAACGGCATCTACCAGCGCTGGCAGACCGCGCATGCCGGCAGCGACCGGGTGACGGGCAGCCATGCCATTGATCGCCGGACCGCAGTCATCGATCACTTCCGCGACCAGGCTGAAATTTTGATCTGTACCGAGGCCGGCGCCGAGGGCATCAACCTGCAGTTCTGTGCCCTGGTCGTGAACTACGACCTGCCATGGAATCCCCAGCGCGTCGAGCAACGCATCGGTCGCTGCCATCGCTATGGGCAGAAGCACGATGTGGTGGTGATCAACTTCCTCAACCAGAGCAACGCCGCCGACCAGCGCGTGCTGGAGCTGCTGTCTGAGAAGTTTCACCTGTTCGACGGCGTGTTCGGCGCTTCCGACGAGATCCTCGGCCGCCTCGAAAGCAGCATCGACATCGAGCGGCGCATCGCCGATATCTTCGACACCTGCCGCACGCCGGTTGAGATTGACACGGCCTTTGCTGCGTTGCGCGAGGAGCTGGACGAAAGCATCCAAGCGCGGATGCGACAAACCGAAGAGGCGTTGCTGGCCACGTTCGATACCGGCGTCGTCGAACGATTGCGTCTGAATCGCGAGCAGGCCATCGTTCAGCTTGATCGCATCAGCGCTCTGTTCTGGCGCCTGACCCACCACGTGCTCGGCGAGCAGGCGCGTTTCGATGACGCCCATCTGTCATTCGTGCTGCCGCAGGCGCCGACGTCCGATGCGTCGACCGGCACCTATCACCTCATCCGCAAGGGCCAGGCGTCGCCAGAGGACGGCCATGTCTACCGGTTAAGCCATCCCTTGGGCGAGCATGTGCTGGACACGGGCCGGCGACTCGACACCCCGGTGGCCGAGATCGCGTTCGACCTCGGTGCCGCCGGTCAGCGCATCGCGGTGCTGGAGCAATTGCCGGCAAAGGCTGGCTGGCTGGAGCTCAATCTGCTCGAACTGGAGAGCTTCCAGCTTGAAGAGCACCTCGTCTTCAGCGCACAGGCCGACGACGGTGCCTGGCTCGACACGGACGTCTGCAGCCGCATGCTGGAGTTGCCTGGCCGGGCCCTCGGCCCAGACGCTGCGAATGCGGCTGCCTTGCCGGCCAACTTCGAGGCCAACGTCCGCCGCCAGATCGATGCGGCCCTGGCCAAGGCGCTGGAAGAGAACAACACCTACTTCCAGGCCGAGCGCGAGAAGCTCGACCAATGGGCCGAGGACCAGTTGCTGGCGGCCGAGCAGTCCCTCCACGACACCAAGGCGCGCCTGAAGGACGCTAAGCGGCGCGCGCGCGCCGCCGGCACCGTTGAGCAGCAGGCGGGCGTCCAGGATGAGATCAAGGCCCTGGAACGCCAGCAGCGCCGCCAGCGGCAGGAGATCTTCGATGTCGAGGACGAGATCGAGGCCAAGCGGGATTCCCTGATCGCGGTCTTGGAGCGGCGGATGAACCAGCGCAGCCATAGCGTGCCCTTGTTCAGGATCCGCTGGCGGCTGACATGATTTATATGCAAAGTAATTTGTTGCTTGCAAAGTAATAAATTACATGCAGAATTCCAGCGTGGGTCTCGAACCGAGGAGGGCGCCGTGGCCGTCACGCTTCAAAAGACGTTGCGCCAGCTGCGAAATACCCGCGAACTGAGAGCGGAGACGTTGGACTTGGCAGCGAGGTTGGCTGTCAATCAGTCCAAGGGGCGGATGACCGTGGTGGACCCGGTGATCAGCGAGACCACCGTCCAGGAAGAGTGGGACCGTCTGCTGCCAGCCATCGCACCTGAGGTGCGCGCCCGCATGATCCTCAGCATCGAGCAAGGGGCCGGGGATTCCATCGAGAAGCAGGCCGGCTACCGCATCGAGTCGGGAATCCTGCCGCTGGATCGACCGAACTACCGTTTCGAAGTGCTGCGCCTCCTGCTGGGTGCCAGCCTGGAAGACGATGGGCCGCAACCGATCAAAGGCCTCGTGGACACGATCGGTGCCTCGCAGACCCCCATTCGCGAAGCGCTGGTGGAACTGAAGCAGGCCGGCGTGGCGCACTCGTGGGGGCGCGGTATCGAAGTGGCTGCCGAGGACGTTTCCGCCGAACTCCTGGCAAAGATCCGTGCCCTGCCGCAAACGCTGCGGTTCCGCTTTGAGCGTGGAGCCCAGATCAAGCCTCCGGCAATGCTGCTGAAGCGCGCTGTGTCTCTGCTGGGGCCATCGTCGCCCTCGGGATGGGAGAAGTTGGCCCTGTCGGGTACGCCGGTTGCGCAGACCGATGCCCCGGAGCTCGACCTGATGGGCATGCCTCGCCTGGACCTGGTGGCCCATGTCCCGCGCGACGCGAAGGCGTTCGACTCGCGACTGCTCCGTCTGCTCGACGATGGTCTGGAGCTGGAGCCCAGCGTTCTTGCGCCAGCGCCGGTGGTTGTCACCCTGGTACGCGCCGAAACCGAGTTCGTGCGCGATGCCGGCTTGGGCCAGGCACGCTGCGCCTATGAGATGGACGTGTTCCTGTCCCTGCTCGACATGGGGCTACGCGAACAGGCTCTGCAGTACGCCAAGGCGGTGCGCCGGTGAGCCAGTACTTGGAGCTGGATGCCGCCAGCCTGCTGAAACGGGTGGCCGAACAAGTCCCGCCCGCCCTGCGCGCCAATGTCGTCGTCATCGGCAGCATCGCCACGGCCTGGGCGTTCCGGGACGTATCGGGCACCCATTCCGTCGCCACCAAGGACATCGACCTGCTGTTGCGTCCCGCCATTGATGCGGTCGCGACGGCGGAAACTCTAGGGCAGGAACTGCTCGAAGATGGCTGGGCGCCGCAGTTCACGCACGGGCGCGAGCCCGGCAATGCCAACACGCCGGACGACGACCTGCCAGCGCTGCGCCTGAGTCCGCCGGAGAGTAAGGACGGCTGGTTTGTCGAGCTTCTGGCCGAGCCACCGCATGGTCAGGCGACGCGCAAGCATTGGCGTCGTTTCCAGACGGGCTTGGGCGTGTTCGGCTTGCCTAGCTTCCGCTACATGCGTGTCGCCGTGCATGGCGCCGAGGAAACAGAGTTCGGCCTGCGCGTGGCGACGCCTGCGCGCATGGCGTTGGCGCACTTGCTGGAGCATGCCGATCCGGACAGGACGCCGATCTCGAATCTGCCTGGCGGTCCGCCGCGCTTTACCAAGGACGTCGGCCGTGCAACCTCGCTGTGGTGGCTGGCGAGAGAACAGTCGGCCATGGCGGGCGAAGTCTGGAAGCGCGAGTGGAGCGAAACGCTGACTGCGCTGTATCCAGATGAATCCGCGGAGATGAAGGCTGCTGCCAGAAGCGGACTAGCTAGTATCGCCGACTACCTGCGTGATGCACACGCGATTGCCCTCAACGGCGTTCTGGCACCGCACGGAACAACGCTCGACGCCTGGCGCCGCGCCTACGCCACCCTACTGCACCTGATTGACCAACTTTGACGCGACGCCATAAGCGCGCACGACGGAAAGCCAAACCGATGACCGACACCAACCCCGCCAAGTTCAAGAAGCTGGTCACCCTGCTCAGGGAGCTGTTCCAGCTCGACCAGCCGGACCTGGATTTCGGCATCTACCGAATCATGCACGCCAAGGCCGGCGAGGTGACGCAGTTCCTGGAGCGCGACCTGTTACCTCAAGTGAAGGATGCTTTCGCTCAGTACCAGTCCGAGGATGGTGCGGAGTTGAAGAAAAAGCTGGAGCAGATGGTCGCGCAGTTGACCGAGGCGGGCGTCGATCCGGAAGCCGCGCCGAAAGTCCGCGAGCTGCGTGAGCAGCTCAAGGGCGCCATCGACATCGGGGCGCTTGAGAACGAGGTCTACGACCAGTTGTACAGCTTCTTCCGCCGCTACTACTCGGAAGGCGACTTCCTGGCCAAGCGCGTCTACAAACCGGGCGTGTACGCCATCCCCTACGAGGGTGAGGAAGTCACCCTGCACTGGGCCAACAAGGACCAGTACTACATAAAGACCAGCGAGTACCTGCGCGATTACGCCTTCCGCCTCAAGCCCGAGGCCGCCGAAGGCGCAGATCCCATGCGCGTGCACTTCAAGCTGGCGGACGCGGCAGAGGGCGAGCATGGCAATGTCAAGGCTGCCGAGGGCAAGGACCGGGTGTTTGTTTTGGCGGGCGAGGATTGCATCGCCGAAGTCGACGGCGAACTGGAGCTGCGCTTCGAGTACCGCCCGGCCATGCTGGAGGACTGGCCCGCCGACCAGCGCGCCGGCAAGAAAAAGCCGCCGACGCAGAAGGATCTCAGCGCGTTCGCAGCGGAGCGCATTCTGGCGTCCGGTGCGGACTTTGCAGACTGGCTGGCGGAGCTGAAGAAGCCGCACATCAAGACCGACGGCGAGCAGGCCGACTACACCCGACTGGAAGCGCATCTGCGCCGTTACACCGCCCGCAACACCTTCGACTACTTCATCCACAAGGATCTGGGCGGCTTCCTGCGCCGAGAGCTGGATTTCTACATCAAGAACGAGGTGATGCACCTCGACGACGTGGAAAGCGAGACCGCGGCCAAGGTCGAGCAGTACCTGTCCAAGATCAAGGTGATACGCCGCATCGCCGGCAAGATCATCGATTTCCTCGCGCAACTGGAGAACTTCCAGAAGAAGCTGTGGCTGAAGAAGAAGTTTGTGGTCGCCTCGGATTGGCTGGTGGCGATCTCGCAGGTGCCGGACGAGCTGCTGCCAGAGGTGTGCGCGAATGCGGCGCAGTTGGAGGAGTGGAAGGCGCTGCACTCGCTGCATGAGTTGCCGGCGGATGTGACTTTACCTGCATATAGCGAGCCGCTGACGCGGGAGTATCTGCGGGCGCATCCGAGTCTGATGGTGGATACGCGCCACCTCGATGCGGGGTTCGCGGCGCGGCTGCTGGAGGACGCTGGCGAGCTCGATGACAAGGCCGATGGGGTGCTTGTGCATAGCGAGAATTTTCAGGCGCTTCACACCGTGAGTGCCAAATACAGGGATTCCGTTAAGTGCATCTGCATTGATCCGCCATACAACACAGGTTCTGATGGATTCGTATACAAGGACAGTTATAAGCATTCGTCATGGCTCTCTCAGCAAAAGCAGACACTTCCTTTTGCATACGGCCTGCTTTCGCAAACCGGGTCCCTTTTTGCCTTCTGCGACGAGAACGAAGTGCATCGGTATGCCCTTTCACTGATTGATGTGTTTGCAGAAGAGAACCTTGTAGAAACAATCACCTGGAATAAGAGAGTCCCGAAGAACGACAAAGGTGTTGGGAACATTCACGACTACGCCTTCTTGTTGAGTAGAGATGCGAAGGCGCGTCGTGACTTGGGAATGGCTTACACCATGCGCAAGTCCGATCTGGAGGAAATCTACGAGTTCGTGAGGAAGGAACAGGTCGGCGGTAGCTCGCTGGCTGATGCGCGCGACAACCTCAAGAAGTTCTATCGGAAACAGGGGTATGACCGCGGGATCACTCTCTATTGCGAGCTGACGCAAGATTTTCGCCTTTGGGGGAAAATCAATATGTCTTGGCCAAATCCAAAGACCGAAGGCCCGAGATATGAGGTGATAAATCCCGTCACATCTAAGCCAACGCCGATCCCGAAGAACGGCTGGAGATGGAAGGAAGACACATTTCGTGATGCCGAGAAGGATGGTGCCGAGTATCACCTCCCGGACGGCAGTCTAGTTAAGGGGCGGATTTGGTATCCGGCCGACACCGCGACGCAGCCTAGTTCAATTACCTACCTCGACGAAGTGGAATCGTTCTTGCTCCGTTCGATCATCAGTACCAAAAGTAACGGAAGTCTCGAGCTCGAAGGCATGGGCTTAGGTGGTCTGGTTGACTATCCAAAGCCGACGACTTTAATTGAGATGTTGTTGCGCTCCGTCGGTGATGGGCCTGGGCTTTATGCGGACTATTTCGGAGGGTCGGGGACAACGGGCCACGCCGTGATGAATCTCCGAAGGGAAGACGGTGTAGATAGGCGCTTCCTGTTGGTCGAGATGAGTAGCTATTTTGAAAGCGCGATCCTTCCGCGCATCAAGAAGGTTGCGTTCGCGCCGGAGTGGAAGGACGGCAAGCCCCTACGCTTGCCAACCACTGGGGAGTCAGATCGCGGCGCGCGCCTGATCAAGGTCCTACGACTGGAATCCTACGAAGACACCCTCAACAACCTTGCCATGTCGCGTAGTTCACAGCAGCAAGGGGTCATCGAGTTTCCAGGTGCCCAAGGCGCCGACGGACTACGCGAGCAGTACCTGCTGCGTTATCAGCTGGACGTGGAGTCCAGCGGAAGTGCTTCGTTGCTCAACATCAAGGCGTTCTCCGACCCCGCTGCCTACAAGCTGCTGATCAAGATGCCTGGCAGCGACGAAAGCCGCGAGGTCAACGTCGACCTGCTGGAAACCTTCAACTGGTTGCTGGGCCTGACCGTGCAGCACATCGCCGCGCCGCGCAGCTTTGCCGCCGAATTCGAGCGCGACAGCGAAGGCCGCCTGCAGCTGAAAGGCCGGCTCAAGCAGGACGTCGCGGGTCCGTGGTGGTTCCGCACCGTCACCGGCACCACGCCGGAGGGCCGCAAGACCCTGGTCATCTGGCGCAAGCTCACCGGAAACGCCGAGCAGGACAACCTGGTGCTGGAAACCTGGTTCCGCGACAAGCAGGCGTTCTCCGTCAAGGACACCGAGTTCGATCTGATCTACGTCAATGGCGACAACACCCTGGAGAACCTGCGCCTGCCCGACGAATCCTGGAAGGTCCGCCTGACCGAGGAAGACTTCCAGCGCCTGATGTTCGAAGGGACGGACTGATATGCCCGCCACCAAAAAAGTGGTTGCAAAGAAGGCTGAAAAGAAAGCCGTACGCAGGGCTGCCACGCCACCGATCGAATTCACCCAGTCGCTGGTACTGAACCAGTGGCTGTTCCGGCTGTTCGGGTTGGACAGTACCGACGGCTACTATCCGCTGGAAGGCGGTCGCAAGGTGCCGCTGCTGGAAGCCTTCAAGCAACGCTTCCAGCTCAACGAGAACAGCGAGGAAGGCCTGGACGAGAACAACGTCCACCACTTCTATCATGCGCTGGTCAACCAGATCACCGGCGAGCTGCCGGGCATCAGCAAGGACGAGCTGCTGGCCTTCGACCAGAACATCGTCCGCCATACCCTGGCGATGAACGAACAACGCGAGCTGCGCCGCGAGCGCCCGGTCGTCTGGAAGTACTACCAGTACCTGGCTCTGCTGTTCGTCGAGATCTATCTGGACCGCTACTTCCGCGATCCGCAGGCGCTGGCGCAGGCGCTCAACGCGCATATCGCCAAGTTCAACGAGGGCAAAGAGGAAGGTCAGCAGCTGCCGCCGCTGGACGAAGGCCGCGATGCTGCGCTGGGCCTGAACAAACTGGCGCTGTGGTGCGCCACCGGCAGCGGCAAAACGCTACTGATGCACACGAACCTGCGCCAGTACCAGCACCATCTTGCGCAGTCGGGCCGCAGCAGCGAGTTGAACCGCATCCTGCTGCTGACCCCCAACGAAGGTCTGAGCGATCAGCACCTGAAGGAATTCGCCGCCGCCGGCATCGAGGCCGAGCTGTTCGACAAGAACGCCCGTGGTCTGTTTGCCGGCAAGGCGGTGGAGATCATCGACATCCACAAGCTGGCCGACGACATGGGCGACAAGACCGTCGCCGTTGATGCCTTCGAGACCGGCAATCTGGTGCTGGTGGACGAAGGCCACCGTGGCGCCTCAGGTGGCGAGGAAGGCAAGTGGTTGGCCCGGCGCGACCAGCTCTGCGAGAAGGGTTTTTCGTTCGAGTACTCGGCCACCTTCAAGCAGGCGGTCAAGGGCAACGTGCCGTTGTCGCGCCGCTACGCCCGCAGCATCGTCTTCGACTATTCCTACCGGTACTTCTACAAGGATGGCTACGGCAAGGACTACCAGATCCTCAATCTCGATGACGCGCTCGAACAATCCAGCCTGGATCGTTACCTGACCGCCTGCCTGCTGGCGGCCTACCAGCAACGGCGCATGTTCGACGACAAGCAGGCCGCGCTGCAACCGTTCAATATTGGGCGGCCGTTGTGGATCTTCGTGGGTGGCAGCGTCAATGCCGTGCGTACAGAGAACCGGCGAACGGTCTCGGACGTGACGGAGATTCTGCTGTTTCTTTCACGCTTCATCGGCGAGCGGGCGCAGTCGGAACGGGCAATCGGTGAGATTCTCAGTGGCGGTTTGGCAACCGCGACGGGGCAGAACCCGTTCGCCAACCGCTTCGGCTACCTGGCGGAGCTTGGGATGTCGCCGACGGAGGCCTTCGCCGACATCTGCATGCGGCTGTTCAATGCGCCTGGCGGAGGCTTGCTGCACGTGGAGTACCTGAAAGGTGCCGACGGCGAGCTGGCCCTGAAGCTCGGCGACAACGATCCGTTCGGCGTGATCAATGTCGGCGATGCGAAGAAGCTCTACGATCTGTGCAACGAGACGCCTGGCTTGGTGGCTGAAGAACGCGACTTTGCAGGTTCGCTGTTCCGCCGGATCAATGACCGCGACAACAAGATCAGTCTGCTGATCGGCTCACGCAAGTTCACCGAAGGTTGGAACAGCTGGCGTGTAAGCACGCTGGGCCTGATGAAGATCGGCCAGAGCGAGGGAGCCCAGATCATCCAGCTATTCGGCCGCGGCGTGCGCCTGAAGGGCTACGGCTACAGCCTGAAACGAAGCAAGGCGATGCGGCTGCCGTCCGGCGTGGACAAGCCTCGCCATATCGAGTTGCTTGAGACGCTGAACGTGTTCGGCATCCATGCCGACTACATGGCCCAGTTCAAGCAGTTCCTGGAGGACGAGGGTCTTCCGCCTGATCAGGATGCCGAGGAGATCGTGCTGCCGGTGGTCCGCAACTTGGGCACGAACAAACTCAAGGTCATCCGACTGAAGCCCGAGATCAACGGTGTCCAGACCTCGTTTGGGACCGCCTTCCGCCAGCTGGCGCCCATCCCCGAGCTTGCGCTGCCGCAGGGCGAGGGCGACCTGTGGCTGCTGCGCAACAAGGTACAGCTCAACTGGTATCCGAAGATCCAGGCGATGAAAGCGGCCGGTCTGGCCGGTGGCGACGGCACCGCGGCGCTGGAACACGGCAAGCTCACGGTCCGCCATGTTGCTTTGCTCGACATCGATCGCGCCTGGTTCGAGCTGCTGCGCTACAAGAACGAGCGTGGCTGGCACAACTACAACATTCCGCGCAGTGCGGTGGAAGCCTTGCTGGCCGAAGGCGATTGGTACGACCTGCTGATTCCCGCGTCGATGCTGGCCATGGACGACTTCGCCAAGGTCATGGTCTGGCAGGAGATCGCCGAGACCCTGCTCAAGAAGTACGCCGAGCGCTACTACAGCTTCCGCAAGAAGGGCTGGGAAGAACCGCACCTGGAGTACGCCGAACTGATGGCTGACGATCTGAACTTCCCTGAAGCCGGAACCGGCGTCGGCGAGGAACAGGGTGTGTACCGCGTGTTGGTGGAGAAGACCGAAGAGACGCTTATCACCCAGCTCAAGCAGTTGGGTGACGAGCTGCGCCGGCGCGTTTCCGTCGCGGACAAGAAACTGAGCGGGGGGCAGGCCGCGGTTGAAGTGGTGTCATTCAAGGGGCACCTCTACGAGCCGCTGATCAAGGCCAGCGGCGCCAGCATCAGCGTAAAGCCGGTGGCACTGAATGACGGCGAGATGCGTTTCGTGCGCCGTCTGAAGGAGTACTGCGCCGCACATCCTGAACAGTTCGAGGGCAAGCCGCTGTTCCTGCTGCGCAACATGAGCAAGGGTCGAGGCGTCGGATTCTTCGAGGCCGGAAACTTCTATCCGGACTTCATCGTCTGGCGCATCGATGGCGACAAGCAGTGCATTACGTTCGTGGACCCGAAAGGTCTGCACAACCTTTCGTGGGAAGGTGAGCCCAAACTGGAGTTTTACAGGACGATTCGCGAGATCGAGAAGCGCCTGGACGATCCGAATGTGGCACTGCAGAGTTTCATCCTGTCCGTGACGCCCGCGGCCGCAATGCGACTTCGCTGGCCCAAGGTCACGGATGAGCAGATGGCCGCACGCAACATCCTCTTCGATGAGGACGAGCATTACGTGGACACTCTGATTCGCGCGACGGCGTCCAATTGACACGGTGCGTGCGCCACGGCGTCGTGGCTCCCTGTCAGTGCAGCCGGAGATGTTCCGTCTCGGGCTTGCTTATGCGCTTCGGGGCGGTGCGTATGGGAGGACGTTCTTCGGCCAATGAATCGTCTTCGGGTATTCGTCCCAGTCCAGCAGCTTCCGATAACAGTTGTGGCTGCCTCTGCGCAAGCATTGATAAGGGATCCAAGGTCATCGGGGTTGATACTGATGTAGTGCTCTTCGCCGTTCTTGTCGGTCGCCGTGATTTGAATTTCGCGATATCCAGGGTATAGAGCGCAGTACACGAAGGTAAGGTTTTTCATTCCTGGTTCCACCGTTAACTGTGAGTGCTAGACGTGGTCAACGTCTGATGCCGCGGTCTCGATCCAAACCCATTGGGGGAGAGTTGTTCGTCAGACCTTGGTCGATGAGGGTTCATTGCTGTTGGAGAAGTCCTATCGCGCGAGCCAAAGTCGTTTTGCGATCGAAGCTGCTGTGCGTTATCGGCGACAAGTCATGGCCTCGACTACTTAATTTCGAAGGACTAGCCAACAGGGAGATCTGGCCGCCAGGGAGAAATAAGCTTCTCGAACTGAGCGCCGTATCCCAGCGTGTCCGGGTAGCTATGCGACTTCAGGATGAGGCCAAGCGTTGTGAGCATGTCGCTGCGGATTGCCTGGTCAACAACCCACAGATCGGTCAGATCAAAACCACCGCAGGAATCGGCGTTCCACCATGCCAGGAGGAAGTTCGCGACACGGCTGCTCTGCCCAGTGTCCTGATTAGCAATGTCGATGAGGCGTTCCATTGCATCGGCTTCCTTGCGGTCCATGTTAGGGACTCCCGGTTGAAGTAGTGTCCCGAAGGGTATTCGCGTGGTGCTGGTTGTTTCTGCCGGAAGTGGCCCGTTATTGGCTTCAATTCCGAGGGCGCCTCATGGAACATCCTTCTATGGACGTTCCAGCACGAATCTGGTGGGTCGTCAGATTGCAATGCGATCCATGTGGGCCACCGCTTGATCTGCCCTGAGGTGGCCGTAATGCTTCTGGATCATCAGCAGCGATGTCCCAGCAACATGTGCGAGATTCATCAAGTCCATGCCACCCGTTGCCAAATCGGTGATAGCGCTATGGCGTAAGGAGTACATGCTGGTGTTCGCGGGCAACCCTGCTGCGGCGGCTGCCTTCTTGAACCCGTCCTTCCAAGAGTCCTTGTTCCAGGGCATTCCATCCCAACGAGTAAACAGGGGAGTTCGGGGAAGCTTGTTCTTGCTGTGCGCCCTTGCGAGCTCAAGCACTACCTTGGGGACCACGAACCTCCGGCCCGCGCCAGCCTTGTCTTTTCGAATGACGGCTTCCCCTGTGGCCAGGTTGATGTCTTCAACATTGACATGGGCTAGAGCTCCTGGCCTCAGTGGGACATTGCAGAGGACGCGGGCAAACGCTCGAAGGTCGGGCGGCATCTGCTCCAGCAAAGCTTTGCATTCTGAGTTGCTCAGGCAAACTCGACGGCCCGGCTGAGTTGGAAGTGGCTACAGCGCGAACTTCCATGCGTGGTCTTCCAGGACTGCCCTTCCCCTGAAAGCTCGATTGAGGGCGGCGCGGACAGGCGCAATGTCGCGATTGATGGTGGCTGGAGACCTGGCGCGAGTCACCGGCTCGCCTTTCTTGCTCCTGCTGATGAGGGCGGGTGTTCTCTCAAGCTGATTGCGCCAAGTGGCGACATGGTGGTCGGTCAACTTGGACAGAGGGATCTTGGCAAACGAGTGGTTGTAGACGTACCGATTGAACCGCTTGGCAGCGTCCGGACGCGTGGCCGCGTACTGCTCACACGCTACCTGGACGGTGATATCCCGGGCCATACCGCCCTTGTCGAGACGCTCGAACCAGCGTCTGGCGGCTTCCAGGGCGGCCGCGTAGCGATCGGTCGCAGGCAACTGGCCGAAGTCGCCGAGCTTGGATTGCAGTTTTCGAGACTGTGCGGAATCGTAGTGCCGGGCGACCCAGCTTCCCCCGGTCTTGCCCTGCCGGTAGCCAAGGGCCCTCCCAGAGCCCAGTTTCTGCCAGTACGGCTCAGGGCGGGGCTTCAGCCCGTTGCGTACGCTGACCTTGCTCAGTTCCATGTGACCTCCTGTTGTGGATTCCTTCCGTACGGAAAAAGATAAGGAAACAACATGGGTCCGCAATGGCCACAAAAGGACGATAAATCGTGCACTTACGTCCTCATAGGACAGCATGGAACAGCCTAGCCGGGCATTGACATGGTAGGGGTCACAGGTTCGAACCCTGTACCGCCCACCACTGCAAACCCAGCAATAGCAAGGGTTTGGGTGGATTCCCGCGACGAGCGGGCCGCGCTACAGCGTGGATGCGGTCTCGGCGCCGCCAGCTTCCAGAAATTCCTTCGCCCGGGCCTTCTGCCAGGCCGACGTGGCGTGCACCACCACCGCCGAATCGCCTTCGCCCAGTGCTTCCTGCACCCGCATCACGTAGCGGTCGTGGTCGGGCCGCAGCGTGACCAGGCCACCCAGCATAAGGCCGAAGATGCCGCCGTACATCACCAGCATCAACCAGGACAGCCAGGGCGACTGGTCCACGGCGGGGATATCGGCCATCCGCAAAGCCACGTACACCATCAGGCCAGCGATGGCGCCAATCACGCCCAGGCGCACGTGCGCCCAAATCATCGTGCGGAAAATGTTGTGGCTTTCCGGCTCGAGTTTGCGGCCAGGATGGCGCTCGCCCGGCACCAGCACCTGGACCTGTCGGGCGGACAGCGACATCGCCTGGCGCAGGCGTTCGGCCTGCCTGCGCGCCAGTTCCGCGCTGGGGTAGATGGCCGCCACCTTGCTGTTGGAAAGCTCTTCGGTGAAAAAGACGGGCCCGGTCATGGTGATGACTCCTGCAATACGTCCGTTGCCAGCTTCCACAGGGGCGCGGGGCAGGGACGTGAAGCGGGACGATTTGGCACTGCGTTGTTGCGAGCAGATTCACGCATGAAAACGATCCGTTAGCGCCGGAACGTCGCGCCGACGGACGGGGCTGTCGGCAGGCCGCCGGTCGAGGGCCCGGGTCCGCTTTGCTGCCGTGAGCCGGTCGTTTACACTGCATCACCCGATTCCCACGAGGTGGCCCGCGGAAGCGCCGGCCGAGCGTGCGACATGAGCACTACCACCTTCTAAACCAGGTACTGCCCGAGGCACTGCATCCACAGGCGCCCTCGCGGCGCTTTTTTGTTGCCCGCCATACGCTTTCCGCGACACCTCTGCCCCGCTGGGCACGGCCTGATTCGCGGCATCCAGGACTCAAGACGCACACCATGATCACGATCACGCTCCCCGACGGCAGCCGCCGCGAATTCCCGCAACCCGTTTCCGTCATGGAAGTGGCCCAATCCATCGGCGCCGGCCTGGCCAAGGCCACCGTGGCCGGTGCGGTCGACGGTCGCCTGGTGGATGCGGTGGATGTCATCGACCACGACGCCAGCCTGCGCATCATCACCCCCAAGGACGAGGAGGGTGTGGAAATCATCCGCCACTCCAGCGCGCATCTGGTCGGCCATGCGGTCAAGCAGCTGTATCCGGACGTCAAGATGGTCATCGGCCCGGTGATTGCCGAAGGCTTCTACTACGACATCTACAGCGAGCGCCCGTTCACGCCGGAAGACCTGGCGGCGATCGAGCAGCGCATGCAGGAACTGATCGCGCAGGACTACGACGTGATCAAGAAGGTCACCCCGCGCGCAGAGGTCATCGACGTGTTCCAGTCGCGCGGCGAAGACTACAAGCTGCGCCTGATCGAGGACATGCCCGAAGAAAAGGCGATGAGCCTGTACTACCACCAGGAATACGTGGACATGTGCCGCGGCCCGCACGTGCCGAACACGCGCTTCCTGAAGGCGTTCAAGCTCACCCGTATCTCCGGCGCCTACTGGCGCGGCGACGCCAAGAACGAGCAGCTGCAGCGCATCTACGGCACCGCCTGGGCCGACAAGAAGCAGCTCGATGCCTACATCACGCGGATGGAAGAAGCCGAGAAGCGCGACCATCGCCGCATCGGCAAGCAGCAGCATCTGTTCCACCTGCAGGAAGAAGCGCCGGGCCTGATCTTCTGGCACCCCAAGGGTTGGTCGATCTGGCAGGTGGTCGAGCAATACATGCGCAAGGTCTACCAGGACAGCGGCTACGGCGAAGTGCGCTGCCCGCAGATCCTGGACGTGTCGCTGTGGAAGAAGTCCGGCCACTGGGACAACTACCAGGAGAACATGTTCTTCACCGAGTCGGAAAAGCGTACCTACGCAATCAAGCCGATGAACTGCCCGGGCCACGTGCAGGTGTTCAACCAGGGTCTGCACAGCTACCGCGATCTGCCGATCCGCTATGGCGAATTCGGCTCCTGCCACCGCAATGAACCCTCGGGCGCGCTGCACGGCATCCTGCGCGTGCGCGGCTTCACCCAGGACGACGGCCATATCTTCTGCACGGAAGAGCAGATCGAGTCGGAAGTGACCGCGTTCCACCAGCAGGCGCTGGCGGTGTACACGGCGTTCGGCTTCGAGGACATCCAGATCAAGATCGCCCTGCGCCCGGAAAAGCGCCTGGGCGAGGACGACACCTGGGACAAGGCCGAGGACGCTTTGCGCGCGGCGCTGCGCAGCTGCGGCGTGGAATGGCAGGAACTGCCGGGCGAGGGTGCGTTCTACGGTCCCAAGATCGAGTACCACCTGAAGGACGCCATTGGCCGGACCTGGCAGCTGGGCACGATGCAGGTGGATTTCATGATGCCGGGCCGTCTGGGCGCCGAATACGTGGACGAAAACAGCCAGCGCCGCCACCCGGTGATGCTGCACCGGGCCATCGTGGGCTCGATGGAGCGCTTCATCGGCATCCTGATCGAACACCACGCCGGCTCGTTCCCGGCCTGGCTGGCCCCGCAGCAGGCGGTGGTAATGAACATTACCGACGCTCAGGCCGATTATGTGGACGAAGTCCGGAAAATCCTTGCAAATCAAGGCTTCCGGGTGATTGCCGATTTGCGGAACGAAAAAATCGGCTTTAAAATCCGCGAGCACACGCTACAGCGCGTTCCCTACCTGCTGGTGGTTGGCGACCGCGAGAAGGAAAATGGCGCCGTTGCCGTGCGCACGCGTTCGGGCGAAGATCTGGGCACAATGTCCGTGGAAGCTTTCGCCGAACGCCTGCGCGGCGAGCACGCGTAACAGATCCGGCCCCCGCCGGGGGCCGGCACGACACCCTCTGGAGACTGCAACATCAGTACCCCTGACAACAAGCAAAACCGCAAGAATCACGAGATCCGCGTGCCGCGAGTGCGCGTGATTGGTTCCGATGGCGAGATGATCGGCGTGCTCACGCGCGACGAGGCTTTGGCCAAGGCCGAGGAAGAAGGCCTGGACCTGGTCGAGATCCAGCCCAATGCGGAGCCGCCTGTCTGCAAGATCATGGACTTCGGCAAGTTCAAGTTCGAAATGCAGAAGAAGGCCAACGAGGCCAAGAAGAAGCAGAAGCAGGTCGAAATCAAGGAACTGAAGTTCCGCCCCGTCACCGATGAGGGCGACTATCAGATCAAGATGCGCAACATCCGCCGCTTCCTGGAAGAAGGCGACAAGGTCAAGGTCAACATCCGTTTCCGTGGCCGCGAAATGAGCCACCAGGAGCTGGGTCGCGAAATGGCCGCGCGCATCGAAGCCGAGCTGGGCGATGAAATCGTCATCGAATCCCGTCCGCGCCTGGAAGGGCGCCAGATGGTCATGATGATCGCGCCGAAGAAGAAGTAAGCCGCGGGCGCTGGCCCCTCAGGCTGACCAGAAGGACCGCCTTGAGCGGTCCTTCTGCGTTCCGGGCCAGGCAGGAGCCTCAGGGGCTGCGCGCAAACCCCCTGATTTGCAAGGATTTCCAAGTCTGGGCATAATGTGCGGCCCAGTTCATCGGGATTGGCTGTTCGCAGCCCAGGAACCTGTCGTGGATTCTTTTTGATTCAACGACTTACAAGCCGACACGGGCAGGACGGAAAGAGTGGCTCTGCCACCGCCCAGGTCAGTGACATAAACCCATCAAGGACATAGCAATGCCCAAGATCAAGACCCACCGGGCGGCGGCCAAGCGTTTCCGCAAGACCGCGTCCGGCAAGTACAAGGCTGGCCACGCCAACCGTAGCCACATCCTCACCAAGAAAGCCACCAAGCGGAAGCGCAACCTGCGCGGCACGAACATCGTTCGCGCCGAGGACAGCAGCCGCCTGGATCGCATGCTTCCCTACCTCTGAGGATTTGAAAAATGGCACGAGTTAAGCGTGGCGTGACGGCGCGTCGCCGTCACAAGAAGGTCCTCCACCTGGCCAAGGGCTACTACAACGCCCGTCGCAAGGTGTTCCGAGTCGCCAAGCAGGCGGTCATCAAGGCGCAGCAGTACGCCTACATCGGCCGCAAGCAGAAGAAGCGCAACTTCCGTTCGCTGTGGATCACCCGCATCAATGCGGCTGCCCGCATCAACGGTCTGAGCTACAGCCGTTTCATGAACGGCCTGCTGAAGGCTGGCATTACCCTGGATCGCAAGGTGCTGGCGGACATCGCCGTGCACGACGCGGCGGGTTTTGCGGCGCTGGCTGAAAAGGCGAAAGGCGCTCTGGCGGCCTGAGGCCGTCTCTCCACCGTAAATGCAGTAGGGCGGTTCGCCGCCTGAAACGTGGGGAAGGGCGCAAGTCCTTCCCCATTTTTTTGGAATCCAGCAGGACTCCCATGAGCGATATCGAATCCGTATCCCGCCAGGCCCTGGCCGACATCGCCGACGCACAGTCGCCGGACGCCGTCGAACACCTGCGCGTGGCCTTGTTGGGCAAGAGCGGCAGCATCACCGCGCAACTCAAGCAGCTGGGCAGCCTGCCGGCGGATCAGCGCAAACAGGCCGGTGAAGCTATCAATCGCGTGCGCGATGAAATCGGCGAGGCGCTCGCCGCACGCAAGCAGTTGCTCGACAACGCAGCGCTGGACGCCCGCCTTGCCGGCGAAACCATCGACGTCACCCTGCCGGGCCGCAACGGCCAGCGCGGTGGCCTGCATCCAATCAGCCGCACCCTTGAGCGCATGGCCGACATTTTTGGCCGCCTGGGCTACGAGTTGGCCGACGGCCCGGAAATCGAGGACGACTGGCATAACTTCGAAGCACTGAACTTCCCGCCGCACCATCCGGCGCGCGCGATGCACGATACCTTCTACTTTGGCGATGGCCGCCTGCTGCGCACGCATACCTCGGGTGTGCAGGTGCGTTACATGGACGCCCATCGTCCGCCGCTGCGCATGATCGCCGCCGGCAAGGTCTACCGCAGCGACAGTGATCAGACCCACTCGCCGATGTTCCATCAGGTGGAAGGGCTGCTGGTGGACGAGCATTCCACCTTCGCGGACCTGAAGGGCACGCTGGCCGAATTCGTGCGCGCGTTCTTCGAGCGCGATTTCGAGATGCGCTTCCGCCCGAGCTACTTCCCGTTCGTGGAGCCCGGCGCCGAGGTCGACATCGCCTGGCAACAACCGGACGGCAGCACCCGCTGGCTGGAAGTGCTGGGTTGCGGCATGGTCCATCCGAATGTGCTGCGCAACTGCGGCATCGATCCGGAGCGCTATACCGGCTTTGCCTTCGGCATGGGCGTGGAGCGCTTTGCCATGCTGCGCTACGGCGTCAACGATTTGCGCGCGTTCTTCGAGAACGACGTGCGCTTTCTGCGCCAGTTCGCTTGAACCCCTGATTATGGCGGGATGCGCATGCGCGTCCTCGAATCTTGATGCTGTGGCGGGCCGAGCCCGCCTGATGGTGAGACCCGATGAAATTCTCTGAAAACTGGTTGCGCAGTCATGTCCCCACCCAGGCCAGCCGTGAGCAACTGGCGGCGGTGCTCACCGCAATCGGCCTGGAAGTGGAAGAAGTGACCGCGCTGGGTGACGGCGTGGCCGGTGTGGTGGTGGCGCGCATCGTCGAATGCGCCAAGCACCCCGAAGCCGATCGTCTGCAGGTCTGCCAGGTCGATGTCGGCGGCGACGCACTCCTGCAGATTGTCTGCGGCGCGCCCAATGCACGCCCGGGCCTGGTGGCGCCGTTGGCCACGGTAGGCGCCCACGTCAATGGCATCGACATCAAGGCGGCCAAGCTGCGCGGTGTCGAGTCCAACGGCATGCTGTGCTCGGCCAAGGAACTAGGACTGGATGCGGACGCTTCCGGCCTGCTGGAACTGCCTGCCAATGCACCCGTTGGCACCGCATTGGCGAATTACCTGGGGCTGCCCGACGCCAGCATCGAAATCAAGCTGACCCCCAATCGCGCGGATTGCTTCAGCGTGCGTGGCATTGCCTACGACGTGGCAGCCGCCCTGGACAGCGCGGTGCAGCCGCTGGCAGGCGAGACAGTGCCGGCGCGGATCGGCAGCGAGCGGGTGGTGGAACTGAGAGCCGGCGAACGCGTGCCGCGTTTCGTCGGTCGCGTGATCGAAGGCGTGAATGCCACCGCGCCCACGCCGGCGTGGATGGCCGAGCGCCTGCGCCGTTCCGGCGTGCGCCCGATCAGCCTGCTGGTCGACGTCACCCAATACGTGATGCTGGAACTTGGCCAACCCATGCATGCCTTCGATCATGACCTGCTGGAAGGCGCCGTTGTCGTGCGCCCGGCTCGCGCCGGCGAGGAGCTCAAGCTGCTCGACGGCCGGACCGTCAAGCTCGATGACGACATGCTGGTGGTGTCCGACGGTCACGGCGGCGCCGCGGCGCGCGCAGTGGCACTGGGCGGCATCATGGGCGGCTACGACACGCGCGTCACCGACAGCACGCGCAACGTGTTCCTGGAAGCGGCGCACTGGATTCCCTCAGCCATCATTGGCCGCAGCCGCAAGCTGGGCCTGCACACCGATGCCGGCCATCGCTTCGAGCGTGGCGTGGATCCGGAGTTGCCGCGCCAGGCGGTGGAATATGCCACCCGTTTGATCCTGGAAATCGGCGGCGGTGCAGCCGGCCCGATCACCGAAGCCGCGTTGCCGGAGCACCTGACGGCGCCCGCACCCATCACCCTGCGGCGCGCACGCGTGCAGCGCGTCCTGGGAATCGCCATCGAGGATGCCGAGATTGCGCGCATCCTGATCGCGCTGGGCATGCAGGTCAGCGCAACCACGGAGGGTTGGCAGGTCGTGCCGCCGTCGCGCCGCTTCGATATCGCCATCGAAGAAGACTTGATTGAGGAGTTGGCGCGCATCCACGGCTACGAGCGCATTCCGACCACGCTGCCCGGCGGCGCCACGCGCATCGCCGGCATCACCGAAACGCGCCTGGATGACGCCACGGTGCGTCGCCAATGGGCCGCGCGCGAGTATTTCGAAACGGTCAACTTCGCTTTCGTCGATGCGCAGTCGCTGCAGCAATGGCAGCTGCAGGCGGGCGGCGTGCCGCTGGCCAATCCGCTGAGCGCCGAGCTGGGTGTGATGCGTACCTCGCTGCTTCCCGGACTGGTGGCTGCGCTGGGACGCAACCTGGCTCGCCAGGCCACCCGTGTGCGCCTGTTCGAGCTGGGCAATGTGTTTGCCGATGCCGGGCAGGGTCAGGCCCCGCGCGAGACCCAGCGCCTGGCCGCTGCGGTCTGCGGCGACGCTTACCAGGAACAATGGGGGCAGACGCCGGCGCGCAAGGTCGACTTCCACGACCTGAAGGGAGATCTGCAGAGTCTGGCTGCTGCGTCCGGCGCGGTCCTGGAGTTCCGTCCCGCGTCGCCGCCCCAGGGCCATCCGGGCCGCTCGGCCGAGGTCTATCGCGACGGGCACTACCTGGGCTGGCTGGGCCAGCTGCACCCCCGTTTGCAGCGGGCGCTGGACATCGATGCCGATGTCTTCGTCCTGGAACTGGACCTGGCGCCGCTGGTGGCCCGGACCGTGCCGCGTGCCGCCGACCTGTCGCGCTACCCGTCCGTCCGCCGGGATCTTGCGTTCGTCGTGTCCGACCACGTCAGCTGGCAAGCTTTGCGCGAGACTGTGGAACAGACAGCCGGGCCACTGCTACGCGAGGTCCAACTGTTTGACCGGTATGTGGGGGCTGGGGTCGAATCCGGTCAAAAGAGTCTCGCTATGGGCTTGATTTTGCAGGACAAATCACGCACTCTGAATGACAGCGACGTCGATTCGGTAGTGGAAGTCGTGGTGTCTGCGCTGGCGCAGGCACATGGCGCCCGAATCCGCGGATAAATGCAAAGCGTTGCGAGCGGTACTGGAAACAAAGACTGGGGAACAGGTGGGCATGGCGTTGACCAAGGCTGAAATGGCAGAGCGGTTGTTCGACGAAGTCGGACTGAACAAGCGTGAGGCCAAGGAATTCGTCGATGCCTATTTCGACGTGCTCCGCGATGCGTTGGAGCAGGGTCGCCAGGTCAAGCTGTCGGGCTTCGGCAACTTCGACCTGCGCCGCAAGAACCAGCGCCCGGGCCGCAACCCCAAGACCGGGGAAGAGATCCCCATTTCGGCGCGGACCGTCGTGACGTTCCGCCCGGGGCAGAAACTCAAGGAGCGTGTGGAAGCCTATGCTGGACCCGGGCAGTAACCGCGAACTTCCGCCGATTCCGGCCAAGCGCTACTTCACCATTGGTGAGGTCAGCGAGCTGTGCGATGTCAAACCGCATGTGCTGCGCTACTGGGAAACCGAATTTCCCAGCCTGGAACCGGCCAAGCGACGCGGCAATCGTCGTTATTACCAGCGCCATGACGTGCTGATGGTGCGGCAGATCCGCAGCCTGCTGTACGAACAGGGCTACACGATCGGTGGCGCGCGGCTGCGCCTGGAAGGCGAGGGCGCCAAACAGGAATCCGCCTTGAGCAACCAGATCGTGCGCCAGGTGCGCATGGAGCTGGAAGAAATCCTGCAGTTGTTGCGCCGTTGATTGGCCCAGCAGCAGAGCCTTGCTAGGAATGGCTCATCGCTTGCGGCTATAATCAGCGCCCGCCTCGCGGCGGCGAATTTTCAGAATTCGGGGTATAGCGCAGCCTGGTAGCGCACCAGTCTGGGGGACTGGTGGTCGTCGGTTCAAATCCGGCTACCCCGACCAAGCAGTACGACAAGACCGTTCCGTCACCTTGCGTGACCGAGCGGTTTTTTCGTTTCAGGGCCTCAGCGCGCCCGTTTTGCTCGAATCGGGCTCGCCATGGTCCAGCCCGGCTTGCGGCATCCCGGCGAGTCGTGTTTAGAATCCCTTCATGCACGCACGCGCCGAAGAGCTGATCCGCACCCTGGACCTGGCCCCTCATCCCGAGGGCGGCTACTTTCGGCGCATTTTTGAATCGAACAAACGCACCGAAGTGAATGGCATCGAGCGTGCCACGCTGACGGCGATCAAGTTCCTCATTACCGAAGGTGTTGTCAGTCGTTGGCACCGTGTGGACGCGACCGAGATCTGGGACTGGGCGGAAGGCAGCGCGCTGGAACTGTCGATGTTCGATCCGGAAACCCGCACCTTGAGCCGCGCTCAGTTGGATACCTCGGCCCGGGGTGGCCAGCAGGTGCAGGTGGTGCAGGCCGGCATCTGGCAGAGCGCGCGCAGCCTGGGCGCCTATACCGTCATGGACTGCTCGGTGTCGCCGGGCTTTGTCTGGAAGGGCTTTCAGTTGCTCGAGCACGACAGCGAGACCGCCCGACATCTGCGCGAAGCCGGTGGCCGCGTCGCCTGACGGAACCATGGCAATTCAGTAAGGTCATACCTGCCGCGCCGGCCATGGCGCGATGACAGGAGTGCAGGGAATGCGTCGAGACTGGCTTGGCCTGCTGCTGGTCATGCTGGCAGCATCGACCGTAGCGATGCGCGGCGATCTGCTGGCGCGGGAAGGCCCCGTGACCGCCGCTCCTGCTGCCGTTGCCTCCCCGAAGCTTCCGCCGGTAACCGCGCCGACCAGCGCCACGGAAGCGCCCGTACGTGAGCTGGAGGCCATCACGGTCAGCGGTGTGCAGCCGGGGCCCGGTTTGTGGCGGGTGCGCAACGGCGATCACCTGCTCTACATCCTGGGTACGCAGTCGCCGCTGCCCAAGCGCATGACCTGGCGCTCGGATGAAGTGGAGCAGGTATTGCAAGTGGTCGACCGCGTGCTGGGTTCGCCCGGCGTGCAGGTAGATGCGGACGTCGGTTTCTTTCGCGGCATGCTGCTGCTGCCTTCGGCCATGAAGGCGGCAAAAAATCCGGGCGACCAACGCCTGCAGGACGTCCTGCCCGCGGACACCTATGCGCGCTGGGCGAGGCTGAAGCAGCGCTACCTGGGACGGGACACCGGCATCGAGAAGAAGCGACCGCTAATCGCCGTCTTCCAGTTGTATCAGGAGGCCTTGTCGCGTTCGGGACTGAAGGAGCGCAACGTGATCGAGCCCGTACTCGAGGCGGCACTGAAGAAGCGCAAGCTAAAAATCACGCCGGCCACCCTCAAACTGATGATTGAGGATCCCAAGCAGGCGATCGCCGACTTCCGCAAGGAGCCGTTGAAGCCGGTGGACCTGGAATGCTTCAACCGGACGCTGGACCGGATCGAGTTCGAGTTACCACGGATGACCGCGCGCGCCAACGCATGGGCGGTGGGCGATGTCGCTGCCCTGCGCAGCCAGCCCACGGAAGCTCAGCAGCTGGCCTGCCTGTCGGCCTGGTTCGATACGGATGTGGCGCGCAAACGTGGCCTGACCGATCTGGATGTGCGCGTGCGCGAGACCTGGCTGGGCCAGGCCGATCTGGCCCTGCGCGAAAGTCGCATCACCTTTGCCACGGTGGGCATCGGTGAACTGCTCAAGCCGGGCGGCTATCTGGCGCAGTTGCAGGCCCGGGGCTACACGGTGGAAGCACCCGAATAACCCCGGAAACGCTCAGCCTGCGGCGATCAACGCTGCCGACTTCGCTGCCAGCGCCGGCCAGCGTTGCAGGATGGCGGCACGAATCCCGGCCGCGTCGATGCCGGCTTCGGCCAGCAGATCTTCCCGGCTGGCATGATGCTGGAAGCTGTCGGGCAGGCCCAGGTGCAGCACGGGCAGGGCGATGCCTTGCTCGTTCAGCAGCTCGGCCACGCCCGAACCTGCGCCACCCATCACCACGTTGTCCTCGACGGTGACAAAGCCTTCGTGGGACGACGCCAGTTCCAGTACCAACGCGCGATCCAGCGGTTTGACGAAGCGCATGTTGACTGCCGTCAGACCGAGCTCGAGTGCCACCTGCTCTGCAGCGGCCACTGTCGATCCAAAGGCCAGCACAGCGACGTTCTTGCCGCGGGCGCGCAGTTCCGCCTGGCCAATCGGCAGGGTGTCCAGATCCGGGGTCAGCGCCACGCCCGGACCCGTGCCGCGCGGATAGCGCACGGCGGCTGGGCCGACATGCTGGTAGCCGGTGCTGAGCATGCGGCGGCACTCGTTCTCGTCGGCCGGCGCCATCACCACCATGTTGGGGACGCAACGCAGGTAGCTCAGGTCGAGATTGCCCGCGTGGGTGGCGCCGTCCGGACCCACCACGCCGCCACGATCGATGGCGAACAGCACGTCCAGATTCTGGATCGCCACGTCGTGCACGAGCTGGTCGTAGCCGCGCTGCAGGAAGGTGGAGTAGATCGCCACCACCGGCTTGCTGCCTTCGCAGGCCATGCCGGCCGCCAGGGTTACGGCGTGCTGCTCGGCAATGGCCACGTCGAAGTAGCGTTCCGGATACTCCTTGCTGAAACGCACCAGGCCGGAGCCTTCCCGCATCGCCGGGGTGATGCCCAGCAGCTTGGGTTCGGCCGCGGCCATGTCACACAGCCATTCGCCGAATACGTCGGTGTAGGTGGGCTTCTTTGCACCGGTCTTGCTGATCAAGCCCTTTTCGGGATCGAACGGGCCCACCGCGTGGTAACCGATCTGGTCGCCCTCGGCCAGCTCGTAACCTTTGCCCTTGGTGGTCAGGATATGCAGCAGCTGCGGACCCTTGAGGGTCTTGAGGGTCTTGAGTGCGCCCACCAGCGCTTCGACATCGTGGCCGTCGATGGGGCCGGTGTAGTGGAAACCCATCTGCTCGAACAGCGTGGACGGCACGAACATGCCTTTCCAATGCTCTTCCCAGCGACGCATGAAACGCGCCGGCGGCTTCTTCTTGTCACCCAGCAGTTTCTTGCCGCCCTCGCGCAAGGCATTGAGCGTGCGGCTGCTGCTGAGACGACCGAGCATCTTGGTCAGCCCGCCGACGTTCTCCGAAATCGACATCTGGTTGTCGTTGAGGATCACCAGCAAGTTGGGTTCCGGCTCCATGCCGCCGGCATGATTGAGCGCCTCGAAGGCCATGCCGGCCGTCATCGCGCCGTCGCCAATCACCGCCACCACCTTGCGGTCATCGCCCTGTTGCGCCAGTGCGATCGCCATGCCCAGCGCGGCGGAAATGGAGGTCGACGAATGGCCGACGCCAAAGGTGTCGTACTCGCTTTCTTCGCGCTTGGGGAACGGCGCCACGCCATCCTTCTGCTTGACCGTATGGATGTCGTCGCGACGGCCGGTCAGGATCTTGTGCGGATAACACTGATGCCCCACGTCCCAGACCAGGCGGTCGACCGGGGTTTCGAACAGGTAATGCAGGGCGACGGTCAATTCGATCACGCCCAGGCCGGCGCCAAAGTGGCCACCGCTCTTGCCGACCGACTCGATCAGGTAGCCGCGCAACTCTTCGGCGATGGCGGGCAGCTCGGCTTCATCGAACTGACGCAGGTCGGCGGGGATGTTGATGCGGGAGAGTCGGGGATAGCGGGCGGCGTCGATCATCGGGCTGGCTTTCATCTGTGCGCCTATTTTCCCCCTCTAGTGTGAAGTGGGGCAAGCGAAGTCGTGAAGCCGAGCGATACGGCAGGCCAGATCCAGGGCTTTTTGCACGACCTGGAGCTCCCGGGGGCGAACGAAGCTACGCGCGTCGGCCCCGGCGAGGCGTGAAGGCGGAGGACCGGACGCGGCTGCGAGCTCAGGCGGAAAGCTTGGAGCGCTTGGGCAGCTGGGCCTTCAGGAAAGCCATCTGATCCGCGAGGATGTTGCGGTTGGACAGGATCAGGTGCTCGATCCAGCTGGGCCGGTAGGGCACCGCCAACAGCGGCATGTTGGCCTGCTGCGGGGTCCGGTTGCTCTTGCGCGAATTGCAGTGGAAGCAGGCGGAGACCACGTTTTCCCAAGTATCGCGGCCACCCTTGGACAGCGGCAGCACGTGATCGCGGGTCAGATGCTGGCGGCCGAAGTCCTGCCCGCAGTACAGGCACAGGTAGGCGTCGCGTGCGAACAACGCCGTGTTGGTCAGAGTCGGCGTGGGCGACAGCGCATGTGCGCGCGCATGCCCACGCGAGGCCACGATGGGATGAAGCTCGATGACGCTTTGCTCGCCGGTCGTGCGGCAGGTGCCGCCATGGACACGCAGGCAGGGTTCGCCCAGCGTCCAGGCCACGGCGCCCCGCGCGTAGAGGCAGGTGGCGTCCTGCCAGTTGATCCAGTCCAGCACCCGGCCATGCGCATCCAGCGACAGCAGGCGCGGGGTAAAGCGGATGGGGGCTTGGGATGCGACGACGAACCGGTCCGTATCGTTGCCGGCGTCCACCAGGTGAAGCTGAGCTCTGTCTGCTTCCATGGGGTATCAGGTTATACCTGATTGATGACAATTTGGATAGCTTGAGGCCGCTATCAGGCATCAACGCGCCACCTGCGAGGTCGACGCGCCTTCCCCGTCGCAGGGAAGGCGCATCCACACCTCGCTCAGGTTCCGAAGCGTTCGTCCGCCATGCTCATCAATGAGGCAGCGCCACTGCGGATGGCGGCCGCATGCGCCAGTGTGCGCGGCAGCAGGCGAGCGAAATAGAACTGCGCGGTCTCGCGCTTGGATTGCTTGAAGCTTTCGCTGTGCGATGAAGCTTCGGCGCTGACCACGCTGCGCGCCCACCAGTAGGCCAAGGCCACATAGCCCGAGTAGAAGAGATAGTCGTAACTGGCTGCGCCGATTTCCTCGGGATCCTGGCTCGCGCGCTGCAGGATCTCGCGGGTGAGCTGGGCCCATTCGGCGGTCTTCTCGCGCAGCGGAGCGACGAATTCGGCCAGCGCCGCATTGTCCTGGTGGGCTTGCAGGAAGGCCTCGATTTCCGCCAGGAACAACTTCAGGCCCGCCGCCTGCGTGCCGGCGGTCTTGCGGCCCATCAGATCCAGCGCCTGGATGCCGGTGGTGCCTTCATAGAGCGTGGTAATGCGCGCGTCGCGCGCCAGTTGCTCCATGCCGTGCTCATGGATGTAGCCATGACCACCGAAGCACTGCAGGGCGTTGTAGGTGTTCTCGATGCTCCATTCGGTCTGGCAGGCCTTGGAAATCGGCGTCAGGAAGCTCACCAGCGTATCGGCGCGCTCGCGTTCGCCAGCATCGTCAGCGTGGCCGGCAACGTCGATCAGCGTGCCGGCGTGCAGGGCCAGCAGGCGGCTGCCTTCGGTCAGTGCTTTGACGGTAAGCAGCATGCGCCGCACGTCCGGATGGACAAGGATCGGATCCGCAGGCTTGTCCGGGACCTTGGGGCCACTCAGCGAGCGCGTCTGCAAGCGCTCGCGCGCGTAGCGCAGTGCGTTCTGGTAGGCACGCTCGCTCAATGCGATGCCTTGCAGACCCACGCCCAGGCGTGCGGTGTTCATCATGGTAAACATCGCCTGCAGGCCCTTGTGCGGCTGGCCCACCAGATAGCCCTGCGCACCATCGAAGTTCATCACGCAGGTGACCGAACCCTTGATGCCCATCTTGTGTTCGATCGAGCCGCAGTGCAGCGCGTTGCGTTCGCCCACGTTACCGTTGCGATCCAACTTGAACTTGGGCGTGACAAACAACGAGATGCCTTTCGCGCCGGCCGGCGCATCCGGCAGTTTCGCCAGCACCAGATGGACGATGTTGTCGGTGAGGTCATGCTCACCGGCGGTGATGAAGATCTTGGTGCCGGTGATCGCGTAGCTGCCGTCGGCGTTGGGTTCGGCGCGGGTCTTCAACAGGCCCAGGTCGGTGCCGCAATGGGGTTCGGTCAAGCACATGGTGCCGGTCCAGCGACCTTCCACCAATGGCTTGAGGAAGACTTCCTGCTGCCAGGCTTCGCCGTGATGCTTGAGCGCTTCAACCGCGCCATGCGACAGCAGCGGGAAGTTGCCCCAGGCCAGGTTTGCCGCGTTGACCATCTCGTTGAGCGGCACCCCCATGACGTGCGGCAGGCCCTGGCCACCGAAGTCGGGCGAGGCGGTCAGGCCGGTCCAGCCGCCGTCGATGAACTGGTCATAGGCCGCCTTGAAGCCCGGCGGTGTGGTGACGTCGTGGGTGGCCGAGTCGAGCTTGCAGCCGACCTCATCGCCCACGCTATTGAGGGGCGCGAGCACGGTTTCGGCGAAGCGGGCGGCCTCGTCCAGCACCGCATCCAGCACGTCGCGCGTGGCCTCGGAGTAACCCAGACGCTCGAACAGCGCCTCCACGTCGAGCACGTCGTACAGGGCGAAACGGATGTCGGACAAAGGGGCGCGGTAGGTGCTCATGGCAGGCTCGGCACGGCTAAGGGAGGGAACGGACTCGCAGGATACTACGGCGTATGGTGGCTGGACGAGCCGAACTCACCCGATACGCCGGCCGGGCGCCGGGAGTGATGAGGTGCATCGCATTGGTGGGTCAGCGAGGAAGCCAAACTTTCTTGGCCTTGCATGCCCACGAGGCTGGCCGAACGCCTGTGAGACGTCTCTCGGAGAGAGTCCATCGACACCCAATACGGCAGCCATTGGCAACCCCTCGGCCACGAATGGCCGCTCCTCCTGGTAACTCCCCACTTGCGCAACTCAGGCCGCAGACAGCCCAGGTCCCGACGCCGCCGCTCGGATTCGATTTCTCATTGCGGGACATTCAGTCATCGCGCGCGATCAGTTGGCGCGCGACGGCACCAGCGGTTTGCCTATTTCTAATCGTGTGGACATTGCAATTCGACTCAGAAACGGCCTTGCGTGCCCGATAGGCACGTCTTTAGGTTGCGGCGCGTCCGGATCGGTTGAAGGCGTCGCATCGCCTCATCGATGGCCGCGCGAGAGTACTTGCGTGGGCGCGACTGATCTTGGGCAACCCGAACCCAATATCGAGAAATCCATTTCATGTCCCGCAAGAAACAACAATCACGTCGAGCATTGCGTCCGCGCCTGCTGACGCATGCCATCATCCTGTCCATCGCCGGCAGTGCACCCAGCCTGGCCTTCGCGCAAGCCGCCTATACCGAGCAAGGCAAGGTCGGCAATGCCGAGAGCTGGCGCAGCGACGAGTTCAAGAAAGACTGGGGCCTGGGTGCTGTCGGCGCCGATCATGCCTACGCCCGCGGGTTGAGCGGCGCTGGCATCAACGTGGGTGTACTGGATGACGGCACCGCCGCCTGGCATTCGGAGCTTTCCGGAAAGACGCACAATCTGCTTGCGCACGACCAGGGATGCAGTTCGCCCACCACGTTCGGTGGCCCGGATGCCTGTTTCTATTCGGACGGCGGCGTTGGCTACACGTACACACGTCCGATGAATCCGGAGCAACGCGCCTTCTTCGAAGGACTGGTCAAAGAGGGCAAGATGCCGCAGAAGGACCTGGATTTCTTGCGGGCAATGGAAGGGTACGTGCAACGCATACATGGCACCCACGTGGGCGGCATTGTGGGCGCCAATCGCAATGGGTCCGGCATGCATGGCGTGGCATTTGGCTCGGAACTGTATAGCGCGGTGACTGACTCGAACCGCGTGCAGAATTTTGAAGCGCTGTGGGGTCGGCCGGGAGGCGAGATGGTGGGTACGGCAGCCAACTCCGAAACTCGTGCCGCCATCCAGAGCGATTTTGCCAAGTCCAACGTGCGGGTGGTCAACAACTCCTGGGGTATGCCGGCGGTTGCCAGGAACGCCAATGAGCTGGATGCCGCCGCAGCCACCATCAAGCAGATGGTGGACGACTACGCCGGGTGGACCCGGACCAATCGCATCATCCAGGTATGGTCCGCGGGCAACAACGCCGGCGCTGTCGCGCATGTACTTGCCGCTGTGCCCCGCTATCACAAGGACGCCGAACCGTACTGGATTGCCACGACCAATCTGACCGCGGAAAAGACAATTTCGCCTGGTTCCAACATCTGTGGTCCGAGCAAGGATTGGTGCATCTCGGCACCGGGTACCGGGATCATCTCCGCAGTGCCGGAAGGCAAGGTGGAAGGGGAAATCCTCCGGGACGCGAAGGGCAACGTGACCGGCATGAAGATCAACAGCGCCGAGCACGTAAGCGGCTACGCCAGCCACGACGGCACCTCGATGGCGGCGCCGCATGTGTCCGGAGGCCTGGCGCTGTTGATGGAGCGCTACCCGTATCTGGACAACGCACAGGTACGCGATGTGCTGTTGACCACGGCAGAGGATCTGGGCGAGGCGGGCGTGGACGAGATTTACGGTTGGGGCCTGATGGACTTGAAGAAGGCCATCGATGGTCCGAGTCAGATGCGGGTGGACAGCGAGGTCAAGATGGACCGACGCGCCGGGGGGGCGAAGGTGTGGTCGGGTGAGGCCTGGGATGACTGGCGCAATGACATCGGCGGCACCGGCAAGCTGACCAAGTCCGGCGAGGGCTGGCTACGCCTGAGTGGCAACAACAGCTTTGGTGGTGTGCTGTTGAAGGAAGGCGTGCTGGAACTGGATGGTCGCAACGCCCTGGCTTCGGCGGTGCGCGTCGACGGTGGCCATCTGCTGCTCGATGGCCAGCTGGTCAAGAGCAATCTTGAGCTGCACGGTGGCCAGGCCACGGTGCAGGGCCAGGTGGAACAGGGCCGGACCCTGGTGGGCAAGGAGGCGCGCCTGCAAGGCACGGGCACACTGGCCGACACACAGGTAGCCGGCATCATCGCTCCAGGCGTCGACGGCATTGGCACCTTGACGGTCAACGGCACCTATACCCAGCAAGCCGGCTCGGTCTACGAAGTGGATGCACAGTCCGGCGGCACGTCCGACTTGGTGGATGTGCGCGGGAAGGCTGCGCTGGAAGGCGGGCAGGTGCGGGTGAGCGGCGCCACGCTGGGCGAGCGCTATCGCATCGTGAGCGCGCAGGAGGTCAGTGGCTCGTTTGCCGGCGCGAGCACGCTCAGCAGCCAGCCGTTCCTGTCACTGAGTCTGAACCACACCCCCCGGCAGGTGAGCATTGATGTGGCGCGCGGCCAGTCGCTGGCCAGTGCGGCGTACACCTCCAATCAGCTGGGTGTGGCGATGGCGGCGGATGCGGCGTCGGACCAGGATGTGGTGTTGCAACGTCTGACCCGTTTGGATGTGCCGCAGGCGCTGTCGGCGTTCGAGCGGTTGAGCGCGGAGACCCATGCCAGCCAGCGTGCGGTGTGGCTGGAGCAGGGCCATGACCTGAACCAGGCGGCGGCGCAACGCCTGCGCAGCGTGCAGGACGCCTTCGTCCAGCAGGCCGAAGGACACAATGGCGTGTGGGTGGATGCGCACGGTCGCGGCGGTCATCTCGACGGCGACGGCAATGCCGCACGCGTCGACTACCAGGGCAGTGGCCTGACCGTCGGGTATGACCGTCGCGTGGGCGCCGACTGGACGCTGGGCGTGTTGGGCGCTACAGGCAAGGGCGAGATTAAGGTGCGTGAGCGTGGCAGCCGCAGCGAAGACCGCAGCCGCCACCTGGGCGTGTATGCGGGCAAGCAGTGGGGCGCGCTGGCGCTGCGCGGGGGCTGGCTGATGTCCGACCATCGCACCGACGCAAACCGCCAGGTGGCCTACGGCACGTTCAACGAACGCCAACAGGCGAGCTATACCAGTCACGGCCAGCAGGGCTTTGTCGAAGCCGGTTACGCGTGGCAGGTGGGCGGGCAGGTGATGCTGGAGCCGTACGCGCAGTGGTCGCATGTGCGGGTCAGCACGCCTCGGTTCCAGGAGCGGGGCGGGCTGACTGCATTGCAGGTGGACGCCGGTCACAGCCAGGTGGACTTTGCCACGGCCGGTCTGCGAATGGCGGCGGACCTGGCGACCGGCGGAGGCCAGGACTGGTTGCAACTGGGCGGCGGGGTGGCTTATCGCCACGCGCAGGGCGACCTGCGTTCCATCGCCACGGCGTCCTGGCAGGGCGGGGCGGACTTCTCCAGCTGGTCGGCGCCGCTGGCCGAAAAGGCCACCTTGTTGAACCTCACGCTGGGCGCTCGACTGAGTCCGCATACCCTGCTGCAACTGGGCTATGACGGTCAGTTTGCTGCCGACGCACATGACCATGCAGTCAACGCGCGATTCTCGCTGCAGTTCTGAATGTTGAACCAGAGCGTGCGTGCCGTCGGGTCACCGAACGGCACGCACGCTCTTCTGTGCTATCGAAGAACGCCGTCCAGGCCCGGTACCGGGCTGAGCGTGTTCTTCCCCTCCACCTTGAATTCTCGAAGCTTGCCTTCTTCCGGCGTGGCGGAGATCGTCCCCTCCAGCGAATACGGCAGCGACCTCCGCGATGCCAGTACGTCGGCAAGTACCATACGGGCACTGGAATCGGGCTGGAACGGTACGGTCACCACGTCAGCCGATTCCGGGCCCACGGAAAGCGCAGGCGTGGCATTGAGCGAGCCGGCGGCCTCACCATCCACCGCCAGCGTCAGCTGAGCACGTTCAAAGCGCATGGGGATGCTGCTGTAGTTCTGCAGGCGCAGATCGATTGACCAGCTGCCGTTGGCGTGGACGGTCAACTGCTGGATGCTGGCGGCAGGTTCGGACACGCGTCGAACCGGGCCGCTGCTGCAAGCGACCAGCAACGCCGAGCCGAGAAGTCCAAGTGCCAGTAAACCGCTACGCGTCATCGTGCCGCTCCGGATCCAGGAAAGCGGCAAGCATAGTACGAACAAGCGGCAAGTCGCAGCAGGTGCGCAGTGGCGTCAGGGCTGGCCGGACGCGCTGTCCTGACCATCCGTCGAGACATGCCGACGGGCAAACCAGGCCGCATACGGTGTGTTCTTGATCAACCTTCTATTGAAGTCGGGCGCGCCGTCATCCCACCAGACCGGTCCACGTTCGCCCAATGCGATCTTGGTGCGGTTCACCGCAGCGCGCGCGCTGGACAGGCTGGCTTGATCGTCCCGGCGCATCGCCAGACCAACCGCGCGCCGTGCCTCCATCAGGGCCTGGGTCAAAGCTTGCTTCTGCTCGGGATCCAAATGCGGATTGGCCGCACGCCACAAGCGGCCGCGCACAATGATGTAACGTCCATCCGGTGTCGTAAGCACGTTCATTGCACCCCCTGATGAGGCACACAAAAACGCAGTTCGCGTCGTAGCAGCGTGAGTGCATTGATGGTCGCGATCGGCAGGCGCCCGCTACGGCATTGGCAGGGCCCACCTGGCCGACTAACATCCCGCGCATGCCCGGCCCCGGACGCCGGATGGATGAGGCTGGCGATGAGGGGATGGACGAAAGTCAGTGCGATCCTGCTGCTGGCGGGCGCTGCCATCGCCGTGGCGGCGATGGTGCGGGGAGCCGGTGGCTTCAGCTGGAACTGGTTCTATCCCTGGGTGCTGCTGCCCTATGTGCTGATGTTTGCCTGTGTATGCTCGTCGCGGCATCCCTCGCGCGCACGTACCCGGGCTGGCGTGATCGCCTCGTTGCTGGTGCTCGCATTCAGCGCATGGTTCTACATCAATGCGATGTGGTTGTCGTCATCGTCGACCGCTGCATTGGTCTTCGTTTTCGCACCCGCCTGGTTGACGCTGGGAGGACTGGTGATCTGGGGATTGGCCTGGTGGCTCGGAACCCTGTGGAATCCACGCGGCCCATCTACGCCCTGACTTCGCGCATTTCCGCCATCCGCGGGTAGGGCCAAAGGCCAATTGTCGCTGTCAGCGGCGTGCGCGACTGTACCGGAGCCCATACTGGTGCGCGCAGGAACCCAACCATGAAATGGCTACTGGTATTGGTGCCGCTGGCCATCGTGCTGGAGCATCTGGCTCCCGGCAACGACCTGTTGATCTTTGCGGTTGCGGCGTTGGGTATCGTGCCGCTGGCGTCGATCATGGCGCAGGCCACCGGCGTGCTGGCCACGCGCCTGGGCGCAGGCCTGGGTGGCTTGCTCAACGCCACTTTCGGCAATGCCGCTGAACTGATCATCGCCCTGGCGGCGCTGCGCAGCGGCTTGCATGAAATGGTCAAGGCCTCGCTGGCCGGCACCATCATCGGCAATGTGCTGTTCGTGCTGGGTGTGGCCATGGTGCTGGGCGGAAGCAAGCATGGCGATCAGCGTTACGACGCGCGTGCCGCGCGTACCCAGGCGACCATGCTGACTCTGGCGGTCATCGCGCTGATTCTGCCAGCGGCGTATTTGAGCATCGTGCCCAAGGCCGAGGGCCAGATGAACTCCATCAGTGCGCTGATCGCCTGCATCATGTTGGCGGTGTATCTGGCCAACGTGGCGTTTGCGCTGGTCAGGAGTGGCGCCGATGTCAGCGCCCAGGCAGCCGATGCCGGCCATGGCCATGTCCACGCGGGGCCGGCGTGGACCCCGCGCAAGGCGCTGCTGGTGTTGTTCGCGGTCACTGCCGGCATCGTCTGGTTGAGCGAGATTCTGGTCGGCACCGTGGAAGCGGCAAGCGAAGCGATGGGCTTCTCCGACGCCTTTACCGGCGTGTTCGTGCTGGCCGTCATCGGCGGTGCGGCCGAGCAAGCCACCGCGATAGTCGCTGCGCGCCAGAACCGCATGGACTTGTCGATGTCGATCACCTTGGGCGCGAGCGTGCAGCTGGCGCTGCTGGTGGCGCCCTTGCTGGTCTTGCTGAGCTACTGGATCGGTCCGCATCCGATGGGACTGGTGTTTGGTCCCGGGCTGGTCCTGACAATCCTGTTCGCGGTGATGATTGCCGGCCAGGTGGCCAGCGATGGTCGCGCGGATTGGCTGCGAGGGGTGCAGTTGCTGGCCGTGTATTTGATCCTGGCGGCGGTGTTCTTCTTCGTGCCGGATGCGGTGGCGTAATCCTGGGGCAGCTCGAGCAACCCTGCGTCGGCACGACGCCTTCCGACCCGACAGCATGCGAAAACAGCCGCTGCGCCATCACGCGAACAAAAAGGGCCTGCATCTCTGCAGACCCTTGATATTCGTGGTGGCCGGGGAGGGAATCGAACCCCCGACACAGGGATTTTCAATCCCTATTCATCTATCCATCGGCGTCCATGCACGTCTGACCCACAGGGATAGTTGACGAAAGGCCTTGATTTTGCGGATTGAGGCGTCTATTTTCGTCTGGAAGGGTCCAGCCCGTAACGGGCACCAAACGGGCACCGGCCGATGCAGGGGGCGAAGTGGCAGACGCAACAGGCACGAAGAAGGGCGCGCTGACCGTAAAGGGCATTGCTGCCTTGGCCGCGGGTGAATGGGCGGCTGATCCGGCTGCCCGAGGTGCTGGCCGACTCCAGGTCCGTAAGCTATCTAGTGGCCAATCGGCCTTCTATTACCGCTATACCGCCCCTGACGGTGAGAGAGTCCGTTTGCCGCTGGGTACCGACTTGTCGTTGGCTGATGCCCGCACACGCGCCGCTGAGCTTTCCAGGCGCTACCAAGACGGTGAGCGCGACCTTCGCGGTGCACTGGACCGCCAGGAGCGCGAACAGGAGCGCCTAAGGGTCGCCACGGAGCAGGCTGCCCTTGAGGAGCAGGCTCGTTCCCGTGCGACGCTTGGTGCGCTACTGGAGGCCTACGTGGCAGATCTGAGGAGGGGTGGAAAGGTCAGCGCCCGGGCAGTAGAGCGTTCCCTGGAGCGCAACCTCAAGGAGGCCATGCCCGAGCTGTGGGCCAAGCGGGCAGCGGACGCCACCGATGACGACCTTCTGGCCGTGGTGGCTCGCCTGGCTGACGGCGACAAGCTTCGCGAGGCTGCAAAGGTCCGTTCGTACCTTCGGGCAGCGTTCGCTGCAGCTTTGAAGGCCCGGCACAACGCGCGTGCCCTGCCTGCGCTCAGGGAACTCGGCATCCGCCACAACCCCGCGGTAGATCTCGTGCCAGTAGATGGCGCGGCGGATGCCGGGGAGCGTGCTTTGTCGGTAGGCGAACTGAGGGCCTACTGGCGCCGCATCGCAGGCCTTGAGGGGCCAGAGGGTGCCGTACTGAGGTTTCACCTGCTGACCGGCGCGCAGAGACTGGCTCAATTGGCCAGGCTGGTTAAGCAGGACTATGACTCCGATTCTCGAACCGTCCGCCTTCGCGATAGCAAAGGGCGTCGCCGCGTGCCTAGGCAGCATGTGGTTCCCCTAATACCCGCCGCGGTAGAAGCGCTGCAGGAAATGGGGGGCGGCAAGGCTGGCCCGCATCTTTTCACCCTCACTGCTGGGTTAGCACCGGCCGACTATTCGTCGCTCCGGCATCGACTCATGCCGGTCATGGCCGCGATGCAAGAGGCCGGTGAGCTGGAGAGCGGCCCTTTTACACTTGGCGACATCAGGCGAACCGTCGAAACCCGACTGGCAGCAGCTGGCTTAAGCCTGGAGGTCCGCGGCCAGTTGCAGTCCCATGGTCTAGGCGGGGTGCAGTCCAAGCACTACGACCGGCATAACTACCTCAACGAGAAGCGCGAAGCGCTTGAGACGCTGTACAAAATCACCACGGGGGAGTCGGCCAGCATCACAGCCATCCGAAAGAAGCGAGTAGCGAAGTAACGCGCCCGAACCGGCGCTTGGCCAATTGGCGTAGAACAGGAGGAAAGGAAAACTACAGAAGCAACGCCGCAATAGAAGCGGCGGAACCGGGTGCGCTAACACCCGGCCCGCCTACCACAACCGACTATCTAGGAGTCAGTCATGGCAACCCGGAATTCTACGGGTAATCGCTTGGCGCGGGCATTCTTGCGCCTCAACAAGGCAACACAACGCGCCCTGCGCCGCACGCAGGCCAACTTTAGCCAGGCGAACGCCTGGCTCGCGGCAGACGGCGACCAAAACCTGGTCCGCTGCATCGTCGCTCTTTCCATCATCGGCTTCGTCCTGGGCCTGCTTGCTGCCCACGTCGACCCGTTGCATCCCCTGAATCTGTCTTTGGCGGGGGTGCCCAATGTCCGCTAACACCTCTCCCACCACACCCGCGCAGGCAGGCATTGCCGATGCCCAGCGCTGGCTGTCCATCGTGGACAAGATCGCCGATACCATCTCACCCGCGCCGCTCGCCACGGTGCAACTGATGGGCCATGCAAACCGCCTCAAGGATGCAACGAGCGCACTCCGCGAAATCCTGGGCGCCGGCCAGTCCAATCCGAACGAACAGCAGATCCTCAGCGTGCAATGCCAGCTCTCGGACATCGAGGCCCAAGCGCGTGTCCTTCGCATAGCCGCAGAAAGCGAAAACCTCGATCAGGACGATGCCGCCACCATCGCCCGGATGATTGAGCGGTTCGCGCTGTGCGCCAACAACGAACTGCACCAGCTGTCGCAGGGCAGCGCGGAGGTGGTCCGTGGGTAACGTCCTGAGTTTCCCAGCTCGCTTGGCAGAAACGCGAGTCACCGCGCCGGCCGTGTGGCAGGAGGAGTCGCCTGCTGGAACTTGGCCGGATGCGGTGCTGAATCGCCTCGTGACCGACCTGGAGAAGGACCGCGGTCTCGACGCGACCTATCGCTCGCTTCGTCGGCAGCTGGACCGCCAAGGCTTCGTCGCGGAATGGATCGACAACTACCTGCGCGTGACGTGCGGGGTCGCATCCGTGCAGTACATGCGCGGCGACGACTACAAGAAAGTCATCCCACACCTGCGGCGCATCGTGGAGGACGCCAAATCGCTGCAGTCCGACATTCAGGTCATTGGCAACCGCCTGCGCGCCGCGTTCTCTCGCTACGTCATCGGAGCGGGTACACCCTGGACGCCTACCATCCAGAAACGGCTGGGCCGGCGATTCGACAAAAGGGTCGAGCGGCTGGACTGGAACGCCATCAAGGCCGAAATCGGTGGCGTGGTGGATGAGGTGTGCGACGAGACGGCATCCCCTTTGGAGCACGAGAGCGACGCCCTATCCGAACTCATCGCGGCGCGAATCAGGCAGAAGATCCGGGACTGGGAGGCCGCATCAGGTCAGCCCGACGAGGAGGCGCTACTACTGCAACGCCTCAGCACCCTGGCGACACGAGAGGGCGGGCTAAAGGCATCGACGGTGCAAGGGCTGCGCGATCTGTCCAAGCACAAGGAGGTGCGCCATGTTTGACCTTGCCACCATCAGCCGGCCCAACGCAAACCAGTTCCTCCGTGAGGAACTGGCCGAGATGCTGGCCGAGAGCGGTCTTCCAACAGTAGAGGAGGCCGAAGCCGCCCTGCGCTGCATAGCCGATGTGCAGGCAGTCGCCGCTTCGCTTGTCCGCTCCCGGGACGCCAACGCCGCCCAGCTCCATCACCACGCCCAACAACTCACCCAGGCTGCAGCTGTGCTGCGCCGCTTCGTGGAGCGCACCTGATGACAAGGCCCTATGACATTCCCATGCTCACCATCGCAAAGGCCGGCGCCACTGCCGCGTTGATGCCCGCGGCCCGGATGCGGGAGGCGGTGCGCGGCTGCATTGGCCAGCTGCATCTGATGGCGGAATTGTTCTCCCACGGTGGGCAGCGAAACACCGATAAGCTGCACCAGCATGCGACCCAGCTGTACGCCATCGCGGCCGAGCTTGAACAGCTGACCGAGCGGATGCCTGTACCCGTCTCCATCCCGTCCGCGCCCGTGTGGGCCTACTCCGACCGGCTGTGTTTCGTGGCCCAGGTCCGGGGCGATGACCTGACGGCCGACGAGTGCCGCGAGCATGCGGCCACGCTACTGGAATACGGGCAAGCAGCGATCCGCTGCGCTGCCGGCAGGGGACAGCACGAGTGCGACCCTGTCGACACCATGACCAACGCCATCAACGGTGCCGACTTCCTGCTTCAGATTGCCCACTCGCTCAACGTGGCAGCTGAGCGGATGGCAGGTGGTTCGGTAGACGCTCCTGTAGACACCCAAACGTCTACCGACACATCTACACGGGATGGGGCGGACGACAAAGTCACCCCCAGGGCGGCCGATAGGGCAGCTCCGAAGCAGACGGAGGCGGCCTGATATGGAAAACAACGCCATCACCAGCCTAGTCGTGGACGAGCGTGCCAGCCTCGTGGATCTCGTCCAGCAGGCGCACGACATCGTGCAGAGCGTCACCCAGGTGCTTGCCGACCATGCGGAACATGGACAGGGCGTGGAAGTGCAGCGCGCACTGTTCGGTGGCCTGTACTTGGCCGAGCAGGCACAGAAGCTGCTGGAGCGCGCCACGGTGTTGACGCCACCTAGCCAAGAAACGACGGGAGCCCAGTCATGACACAGCGCCAGATGGACGCACCCCAGCCGTTGCCACGCTGCAAGCTGGGTCACCCTGTTCGTTACATGTTCGACGCGCGCTGCGCGAAGGCCGGCGGGGGCCATTTCATCGAATGTCGGTGCTGCTCAACCCGGAAGCACCCGTCATTCGCCTTGGCCCTGCAGGACTGGCGCCGAATGCACGGGCTCCGCACGCCTAGGGTGATGCCGACCCAGCCCGGGCAGCGAGCGCTATTTCCCGTCCCATCCCGTGCCGCCTGATGCTCCACGGTGCATGCGATGTTCCACGGGAAACCTATATGTTGTGGGTTACGGAAGCGTACAAGGCCGTCCAGCCCAATATATGGTGGTTCAGTGTTGACACACCCCACGCCCGGTGGCACAACTGCGCTCCGGGCCGGGAATCAGTTGGCGAGACTGACCTAACCGACGATCTACTCCGCACAACCCGCCTAGCTCGACGGAGCGAAAAGCCGGCCACCTACCGGCCTGGCGGGAATCTCACTAGGCTTGGCGCGAGGGCGCGAGATGGACAAAACAAAGGCTCTGCAGAACTACAATCCCGACGAGGCTCTGCTATCTGAAGTAAGTGCCCGTATCAGGGAGGTCGAGCGTATCGCGCTGGCCAAACCCGCTGTTTCCAAGATTTCTGCACTTTTTGACCAACGCACAGTTGAGGCTGCCCAGCGCCATGAAGCGCGGATCGCTCACCTTGCCGAGAAACTCGGCATAGACAAGACAGGTGCGCGACTTACAGCTCGGGCATTGGATTCGCTGGACTCGCTCGCCCTGGAAATCGCAGACAAGCTGGAATGGGATCATGAAGGTGATGCTTTCCAGAAGGCGACGGAGGCTGCGGTTCCTGACGACTGGTCGCCCGAAGGGATGGCTGCACGATTCTTCAATCCCGACTATGAACTTGCCAGCGCCTACCTGCAGGTCCGAAAAATCACGGAATCGGTGGAGCGAGGCGATCTTTTGTGGGCGATTGGTGACCTCGCGGATGTGGCGCGCCGCACACTGGGGGACGACAGTCACAGAGAGTTGTCAGCCACGAATAGCGCTAACGCGAAATCTGGTTGGTCATGGCTTGACGAGGTAGCACAGGTTGCGGTCGACAGACGCAAGGCTGACCTAAAAGATGACCCAGTCAAGTACAAGGCGCGCGCAGCAAGCGTCCGCAAGATGCTGCCTGAGATCAGGGCCCTCTATGACGAGAAAGGGCGGGCCAGGAATGTTCGACTACACAAAGACGAACATCAAGCCTGCCGAACAATCGATGGTTGGCTGGTAGCTGCCGGGATTCGCTAACTCCCCAACTACGTATGCGGGCATACGTAGTACGCATGCGCGCCTACGTACTGCGAATGCGCGCATTCGTTCTATAAGTCACTTCGCTCCATCAATACGCTTCATTTAAGCCGCACAACGGCGTTAAACGGAGCAGCAAAGTGGCAGGGAATTTACTGACAGTCGCCCAGCTGGCAAAGAACAGTGCCTTCACCGAGGGCCAGTGCCGGGGCTGGATACAGAACGCAGGACGGAACGGACTCGCTCACGCAATCGAGCGTGTTGGCAGTCGCGTTCTGATTGATATGGAAAAGTTCACGGAATGGCGCCGGCAGCAAGACGCCAACCGCCGTCCAGGCGGTGACGCTTGAACGCCGCTGCGAACTCCGGCCTTCTGCGTCTTTCGCAGATCGTCAACCAACCCGCCAAGGGAACCCGACCAGCACGCGCTGGCATCGTCCCAGTAAGTGCCGCCACGTGGTGGCAGTGGGTCAAGGCGGGCAGGGCGCCTGCTGCGATCAAGCTCAGCCCCGGTGTGACCGTGTGGCGCGAGGCTGATGTGCGTGCGCTGATCGACCACGCCGCGGCCAATGTCGACCATGCCCAAGGTGCCGCATGACTGCGCCGCTCCCTGACTTCATCCGCCTTCGCGAGCTGGTCAACCACCCGGCGCGCAACGGCAAGCCGGCAACCAAGGGCATCGTGCCGATGGCACAGAGCGCCTGGCTGCGTGGCGTTGCCCGGAACGAGTACCCGGCCCCGGTAAAGCTCGGCCCAGGTATCACGGCTTGGCGTGGCCAGGACATCCAGGCATTGCTGGACCGCTGGAGCGGGAAAGGCGGTGGCGAATGACCCGTCGCAAGTCCACCACCGCGAGCACCCCTCAGCGCCTCAGCACGAGCCGCCGACCCCGCAGCAGCACCACCCTCGCGGGCGGGTGTCTGCGCGCGTCTCCTGGGCCAAATGAGGGCTTGGGCTTCGGGGTTTCTCCCACGGCTATCTGGAATCTGCGCCTATACCTTTATCCGGCGCGGGGGTATGTCACCGACCCGAAAGCCGGAAAAGTCTACGGCCGGCTGGGGAAGGAAGTTGGCGGAGTCGGCCCTGACGGCTACATGCGTACCGGAAGGGTGCAACCCGGGGATGAGCAGTACATCCATCGTTTCATCTGGTCATCAGTACACGGTGACATACCGCCCGGCATGTGCATCGACCACAAGAACGGACAGCGGGCGGACAACCGTATCGCGAACTTACGTTTGGTCACTCCAGCGCAGAACGCGCACTACGCGTGCCTTCGTGGATCCATTGCGACAGGAGAGGACAAGCCGAACGCCGTACTGACCGCAAAGCTCGTCCAGTCGATCCGCGCGAGCCAGAAATCCAACAAGGACTGGGCTACCGAGTTGGGCGTGGCTGCCACGACAGTTCGAGACGCTCGTTCTGGCAAGAGCTGGCGGCACGTCAGGCCGTGTCCACGAATGCGCGCCAAAAGGCGACCACGTTCCAGATAAGCGAAACCCCAAGCGTTGGCGCGCTCGGGGTCTCTGAATGCAATCGGCGAAGAATGCGGGGTCAGTCTAGCGCCGGCCCCTAGAAGGCACAAGGAATGGCTGACAACAAGCAATGGAGCAGGCAAAGGGGGCGAAGCCCAGGTGCCTCGTTCGTGTCGATTCCACATTTCGTCATGGAGTCGACGCAGTACGGCGAGATTGACGCGTTTGCATTGAAGCTCCTCCACGAGCTGGTACGGCAGTACCGAGGGAGCAACAACGGGAACCTTTGCGCTGTCCAGAGCGAACTAGCTCTCCGCTCCCACACTTGGCGGAGCAAGGACGTGCTGAGTCGAAAGCTGGCCTACCTCGAATCCCAAGGCTGGATCATCAAGACGCGGCAAGGGTCGAAACTGGACGGCTGCAATCTGTATGCGGTGACTTGGTGGCCAGTGGACGCGGCGCCCGGGAAGCACCCCTTTCCGCAAGAGCGGAAGCCATCCCACGCATGGAAAAACGCTGACCGTAGTCCGTCTGACGGACCGCGTAAGTCCGCCTGACGGACAGCAAAGGCTCTCGCTCCCCGTATGACGGACGGAAGCCCAACTAAAAAACAAGGAGTTACAAACAGATGAGCGTCGTTTTGCAGTCCGTCAAACGGACCCCCTTATACAATCTAGCCATAGGCGGATCTTTCTCGGGTCTTGATTGCAGCTCTGGATGTGCTGTCTTAAGCGGCGCTTTCCAGAACGAGCCCTCCTACGATGGCGTCGACGAGGTGGGCCAATGACCCACCCACACGTGCCGACCGGCGAAGGCTGGTCTGACCTAGCACCCACTCAACCGGGCAACTACCACTTCACGAGCGCCGAGACAGATGGCGATTGGGAAGTCCTGCGCGTGGACACCTGGCTCGCCTTCCGCTGGCGCGATGACCGAGCCTGGGCCGGCGATCCGTGGGGCCGTCGCATTGGCCTGCACATGGATTGTCCGCACGTAGGCATGACAGCGGTGACGGACTACCACAACGGCTTGACCGAGCCGCGATGGCGCTGGCTGGGAAACCCAATCGGTAACCGAAACGAAACCCAACGAGAACCCAGTTGGTTTTCAGATGCACTGGGCTGAGGTCCCACAAATCGGCGGCATTGGGCACGAAAGGACGCCTAGACAACCGTAGGGCAACGGTTTCGCACCGGTTTTCAAAACTGGGCGAGACGCGGGCAAATCACACACATCGAAGCAAGGAGGCAATGGATGGGTACGCAAGGACAAGGGAGTCAAGATTGGATGGGCAGCGAATTGGTTGACGCTGAGCAATCGTCGACCGATGGGACTTCGGTCGGCGGTGACCACGAATTGGAACATGGGCTTCCCGTCATAGGGACGCCGCTAGTGGAGGAGGCGGCGAGGTGGGAGCTTCACATCAAATTGGGCCTTCCTTATCGCACCAGCTACGAAGCACGCATGCGTCATTTCTTGGCGCTATGTGCCAGGTCTGGAATTCGCGCGAACTCCCTGCAGCTCGTGGTGGCATTCCGGTACGGGTACTGGGCTGCCGCGGGCGATCCAGTTGCCTACGAGCAACAAGAAATGTCGCTGGAGCTGCGGATCAGAAAGCAGACGTTCGGACGCCTCGTGCACCTGGCGACGACTGCGTGGGGCGGAGTCGAACGCGATGATTCATGCAGGGTTTATCCAAACTACGCGTTTGGTGCCTTTTCTGGAGAAACCGGAACTCATACTCGTAATGAGGATGGTGATATTGACGGTGTGATAGGCGGGTGGGGTATGCCCGATCTCCTCACCGAACCGTACATCGACGAGGCGGCGTAGGTCTTTGTGGCTCGAATGGACTCCACGCCTCCATAGGCATTCCCGTGCGCTTATCTCGCGGCGGAGGAAGTAAGTCGACGATTCGCCGCGCCAGAATTCGACTGCAGCCCAAGGCTTCGGTCACTCGCCTGCCTGGCGCCAAGGGTCAACCGCGCCGCCCCGGTGTCCAGGCGGCACTTTCGCTTCGTCCCGACGCAAACGCGTGTGTGTCGTGGCGGGCGGGCGCAATAGCGCCACACCGTGCCGTCCCGGGTTGTAGGGCGGCGATCCGTTTCACCCTGGCCAAAAGACCCCAGGGTTTGGGCGCGCTCCTTCGCGCCCAGCCGCGCCACCCCGGCAAATGGGTGGCAACTACCAAGCCAAAGGAGTGGCACAACAATGACGGACGTACAGATTGGGGGCTGCGCCTTCAAGTTAGCGAGCAGCGCGCTCGAGCTGGTACAGGGTGGGCATGGCGAATGGGGAATCAGCGATATCGCCCCAGGTGAGCCGGCCGAAGGCCTCGCGCCCATATGGGATAAGTGTCTGGGCCTGCTATTCGAATCTGGCTGCGTGCTGTTTGTGGATTTGGGCGATGGGGTGTGGCGCATCGTGGCAAACCTCGATATCTCGGCTGAGGCTGGCCAAGCCACGTTGCGGAACATCCGAACCGCGCTCGCCTATGCTTTCGCGTCTACCAACTGCATGCGAGTTGTCAGCAATTGCCCGGCCGGGGCAGTGTCCTCGGTCGCGGCGGTGGGCCTTTATCCGTACGCCGAGCGCCGGATTGTAGGCGCTGACGGCAAGGCTCTGACCGACGTTCAAGTATCAGCAAACCTGGACGAATGGCTCGAGCTGTTCGGGCCGCGCCTGTTCCATGTGGAGGCATGTCGCTTCGACAACGCCCCCAAAGCAGTTCGGGCGCTCACGAGGTGGGCGCTGCGATACGGCGAAGACCCGATGGACGTGTCCGACTCTGGAAACGGCTTTGGGGTGGATCAAATGGTCGCCGACGCCCGGGAACGCGCGACTTCTGCCGATTTCGAGTGGAAGGAAGGTACGGTCCAGTGGCTGGAACACGTGCCGGACTGCCCCTGGAGCGAGCGTGGAATTTGCAGGTGCGAGCCGCGCGTCGGATTCAGTAACGGAGCCGAGGTGCTGTACGTCCACCCGAGCGGTGCCGTCGAGAAGCGAGTAGTCAGCTAAACCAATCCGCAGGCAGGACGCCAGCGGATAACAACCAGGAGAAGGCAGGGATGCCAGTAGCAGGAGCCGTCATTGGGGCTGTAGGGTCGCTTGCGGGCGGCAAAATGCAGTCCGACGCCGCGGGCAACGCGGCCAACGCACAGACGCAGGCGGGCCGCGATGCGATCAATGCGCAGCTCGCCATGTACAACCAGAACCGCAACGACACCATGCCCTACCAGGCGACGGGCATTGGCGCGTTGAACGCCCTCGCTCAAATGTACGGCCTGCCGACGATGGGATGGGGCGGAGGTTCGGGTGGTATCACCGTTAGCGGGGGTGAGCCGGCGTCGAAAAAGAAGCGCACGCTGTTCGACAAGCTGACCGACCCAGCTAACGCTGCGGGCAGCATGGGCGGCACCAGTTACGACCCCATGGGCTTCTTCAGTGGTGGCGCTGGCCAGTCGACCACGCCACTGCAGTTCGACGTCGGCAGCTCGGGCGGCGGTGGGGTCATGTCAGGCAGTGGCACCGCGGACTTCAGCCAGTTCTACCAGACGCCGGACTACATGGTTGCGATGGAGGAAGGCTTGAATGGCTTGAATCGCCTTGCCGCCGCGCGTGGTGGATTTCGGTCGGGTGGCCACGACGCTGATGTGATGCGATTCGCCAGCAATCTCGGATCGCAGGCCTTTGGCAACTACCAGAACAACCTGTTCCGACTCGCCGGCTTCGGCGGTCAGGCGAATAGCCAACTGAACTCGCTCGGCCAGAACACGGCGAGCGGCGTCAGTAACGCGATGCAGAACATGGGTCAATCGCGTGCGTCTGGCTGGTCATCAATGACATGTGCGCGCATGAGGACTTCATCCCTACGTTTGCGGCAGCCAATGGCGTGCCAGATTTGCCGGAGAAGATGCTCAAGGGCCATGAGCTCAACGGCAAGAAGTTCAAGGTGCACCTAGACGGCAAGAACCTGCTGCCGTTCCTGAAAGGCGATGAGGACAAGAACCCGCGCGAGTTCTTCCCGTACTGGAGCGATGACGGCGACCTGTTGGCCATCCGCGTGCGCCACTGGAAGATCAGTTTTATGGAGCAGCACACCCACGTAAGCCCGAAGACTCCGCTGGGGGTTTGGCAGGGCAAGTTTACCGACTTGCGTGCCCCAAACATCTTCAATTTGCGTTCGGATCCGTTTGAAGAAGGCACCGAAGGTATCTATTACGGCGACTGGCAGGCCCGCCGGATCTTCCTGATCGTTCCCGCACAGGCCATCGTAGCCAAAATGCTGGAAAGCTTTAAGGACTTTCCGCCCCGCGCCAAGGCTGCAAGCTTCACGGTAGGCGATGCGCTGGACAAGATACAGACGGCGAGTCCTAGTCAGAACTAGGCTGGGAGGTGCGGTGCTCCTAGGTATGCCGCGCCGCAAGGCAACGAATTGTCCGCCGCCAACCTGCAGCAAGTAAGTCCGATCGTGAGCCGCCCGAGGTGACCAGCCTCTTACCGCCAGGTATGGAAATGACAGGTCGGACGCGATTCGTCTTTCGCGAGGCGAGTAACTACCAAATTCACGCATGCCACGGTGTCTGGGGTGGTCCCAACCCGCATGGCCAGCTTGAGGCGAGCTTCTACGTTGATTCGCCGCTTCTGCCTGTTGTGGCCAACATGCGCACATCGTCAGAAGTGCCTGGCTTGTCGGTGCTAGAGAGTCAGGACTTTCCTGTCGCGGGGGATGAGGGCGATGTACTACACGCTCGCCGTCTAGTCACGGGCGTCGTTCTCACGCCTGCGGACGCGATTGCCATTGGCGAATGGCTCATCCAGAACGCCACATCAATTCTGGCAATAACGGGTAGGCGCCCTTAGTGTCTACTGCACGTTGCCAAGACGATGCGCCTCATTCGTGCGCAGGAAATCGGACAACGAACTGGCTGCCCTTTCCCCGACCTTCGCTCTTAGCCTGCACTGAGCCGCCGTGCAGTTCTACCGTCTTCTTCACGACCGCCAGCCCTAAGCCGAGTCCAAGTTTGGTTCCCTTGACCCTGGAGTCCGTGAAGAGGTCAAACAGATGGGATAGTTGCTCCGGTGCTATTCCTCTTCCTTCATCTGTCACACGAGTTACAACTTCTAGTCCTTCGACGGTGCCTGTGACCCAGATTCGCCCCGGGTTGGGGGTATAGCGCAAGGCATTGGCTATCAGGTTAACGAAGACCTGCTGCATTCTCATGCCGTCGATGTGCATCTCTATTTCGGCCTTGGGAACGAGCACATGGACATTTCGATTCTCTTGTCCGACTTGGCGCTGCGCGATTTGTGCCGACGACGTTAGTAGATCACGCAGGGTGCACGGGCTTCGGTCGAGGCGAAATCGCGCAGCAGTTATCCGACTGTGCTGAAGCAGGTCGTCAATTAGCCGGCTGGCCAACTTCAGGTTCTCATTTAGCCCTGACATGGGTCGCGCGACGTCAACCTCTTCGGGAATCCGGGAATCGAGCAAGTCCGTGGCCAGCGCAATGCCCGCCAGAGGATTGCGTAGTTCGTGAGCCAGAACAGCGATGGCACCGCTCATATTGTCGGCAGCCTGTACGGCTGACCGCCTGCGCTTCCGGTCGGTCTCCAGCTGCATACGAACTACGGTTAAGTCGCGAAACAATTTCAGATAGGCGCATCCTTCGCAGTCGCCGCCCAAATACACAGCCATTCCTGAAGCCCAAAATCTGGAATGGTCCATTCGTTCCATCCAACGGTCGTCGGACGCTGATCCGCTCGTGAGTGCGACCTCTAACTCGTGGTCTGGTATGCCGTTCTTGATATCAGCCTCGGTGAAGAAGTGCGAGAAATTCATTCCCCTAAGCTCGTCAGCGCTTGCGCCCAGGACAACGCCAGCACCTTCGTTTGCCCACGTGATAGTTCCGGCGCTATCGAGAAGCAGCACAACGTAATCTTGAGTCCGCTGCACGAACTGCCACAGCATCTGCTGGACTTCTTTCTCGTCTATGCTCGGCGGTGTCGAGGGCATGCGCTACTTCCTGCTCATCTGGGCGGAGAGTGACAGTAGTCTCCTCCGGAGATGTGAAGGGACATCACCATCTCGTCGCGAAGCGTGTATACACTTACCTGGGATTCCGACCGAAGGTGACTTCCAGTGGAGCGAGAGGGCACTTTCGAGCTATTCAGTACCGCAGGGCAAATGCTTAGTGATTCAACGCTTTGGCAGGCAACTGGGTATGTATTCGCGAAGGGCGAAGTCGATTGCTTGGAATGCGGCCATGTCGGCGGAGGGTTCCGTAGTCGCGAAGAAGCTGAGATTGCGGCTATTGACGCTGCTCGTGCTATTGCCCGGGGCCTGCCACCCGATGACAGCATTCGGAAGCGAAATGCCGAGTTCCTGCGCAAAGAGTGGGAGAAATAACCCTAAAGCCAGGCTATTCAATTGGCCGAGCGGCGCTGCCCTGCGGCGACGCCTCCGTTAGTTGCAATGCTGCCCAATCGGGCGGCGCGATACCCTCGGAGACGAGCACGGACATGACATCAGCATAGATTTCTTGCGCTGCGCTCTCGTCCATTCCCTGGAGTAGTGGCGCCCATGCCAACTCAAGCCGCTCAAGCAGTTCTTCGCCGGTCAGGGCCTGCTCCTTCATGGCAGCGAGCTTGCCAAGGAAAAGCTCCCAGGCGGTGGCATCAAATATCTCTGGTCGCATGGTCTCGCCCTAGAAGCCTGCGATCAGGAAAACCACCCCAAACACCACCAGAGTGGACACGGCCGCCGCAGCGCTCCAGATGAGTGCCAGCTCGATGCCGTCTTTGCGGCCGGCCGTGGCTGGACTAGATGATTTCCCTTCCATAGACCCTCTTCTCGATGTCGCTCACGCCTCTAGTCTATCCAGAGTGCCTTAATTGGTAAGCCCCTTGGTTGCCAGCCGGCCTCGGCCGCATAGGAAAGCTGGGCAAGTTGACACAGGCCCAGGGCAATCGCGAGTAGAATTTAAAAGGGGGCCGGCTGTAGGGCAGCCGACCCCCAGACGCCGTCAGGCGTTGTACCACTGGTCTTTCGTCTTGTCGTACACCTGAATGCCAGGGATGGCATTCACCACCAAGCGGATACCTGCCAGGCAATCTGCGTGGTTCTTGTACCCTTCACTGCCATCCGCAATCTTTCGCGCATTGGCGGCGTAAAGGGTCCAGCGGAACTCGCCGGCGGTATCCTTGTAGAGCACGAACTGCTTCAGTTCTCCAGCCATTTGCTTCTCCACGTTGCGCAGCCATTCGCTGCATCTTCCACACTACAACCTTCAAACCCGCGAGGGTTGCAGATAAGTCTGTGGGCATCCTGTGGACGTCTCAGCTTCTGCGATTGCGCGGCAGGAACTTAGAGCGCTGCTCCTTCGTGGTGATACTTTCGCCAGAGGCTGGAAATCGAATGGGCGCCATGCGGTGCCCGTCTGCTGGTCCACCTGGACCGGGCACGCCGTTGCCGCGCGCCGGCTGATCTCAGGCGTTGCAATTAGCTGCACGCAGACTGTCGGCATGGACACGAGAAAGAGCCAAGAGGCGCTTGGCCAGGGCTGGGCGCACCTCACCTGCAGGGATAGCCGGACGCCGGAGCAACGCGCTGCGGACGAGCAAAGGGAAAGAGCCAGGCGCCGTGGACGTCGGCGCAAGGAATGGTGGAAGCAAGACATCCCAGGTCAGGAGGCCGACAACCAGTGAAGGAATACCAGAAGGGTGAACCGACGGCAGTTGTCCGCGTGGAGGTGTTCGTGGAATCCCTCAGACTTGGCGCGAAGCTGCTCGACGTGCGGCACGATGGAAAAGTGGCAGAGGAGATTGCGCGCCTGATGGCTGGGCGAGCACTCGATCTGGGTACGGATAGCGTGTCTACGGTTGCGCACAAGACCATCCCCTACGAGTTGCGCGCGATTGGCGCAGAGGAAGTCGGCATCCTGCTGGGTCTGGCACCGCGCACGGTGCTGGAGACGGTGGCATGCCGGCCAGACTTCCCCATCAGGCTAACCAAGCGCCCAGCAACGTGGGTGGCTGGAGAGGTATTGAAATGGCGGGACGCCAATCGAGTCGATTGAGGACGAGAAGGTTCAGGAGTGCATTCGATTCTGCGCACCATCCCCATAGGGCCTTTTCACGTCAGGTCCCGGTTTGGGAGTGGGGCGCTCTCAACGGCTTGGATTCCGGCGATTTGTCCTGACGGAGGAAGATAGAGAGAACCACTATCGCCAGTACAGCCAAGAACTCGCTCTGCCAGTTCTGGAAGGACTCAAACCAAAACTGTGCTCCTTCCAAATGCGTGAGCAGCGAGACCTGAGGTGAGCCTGCTGCAAGGCGCTCGTTGTTCTCGTGCAACCAGCTTCCATATCCGTGCAGAGCGAAGGAAACGGAGAAGAGCAGGAAGAAGGCGAGGGCTAGCGAGTGCGCATAGAGCACCTTTGCAATGCCACCGGCCCTTATGGGCCAAGGAGTTTGGCCCGGATCAACCCTCTCTTCTTCTTCAGCAGGATCGAGGGGGCGAGACTCTGCTGAACCTCGTTGTCTTAGCCAGACCGTTAGAAGAACGTACATCCCCATCTGCAAGAACTCGCTTTCCCAGTTCTCGAATGTAGCGGAGATGAAGTGCCCGCTCGTCAGGTAGAGCGCGAGAGAACCCGGTAGCTCATGGTCACGCAATCTGTCCTCATTCCATGCCGCATGGCCATAAAAAACTTGGGCGACCAGGAAGACCAGGAAGAACGCTAAAAGCGTCAGCGCAAGTCCATTACGCCGCCAGAACGAGAATTGCGCACGAGGGCTCATACGGTCTACAAGTAGTCTTCGCGTGCTTTCTCAGCTCTTGCGGCGCCGATGGCGGTCTCTACCTTCTTCTGTTCCTCAGGAGGGGGCAGAACAGCCGGCATACCAAGGCTCTGGATCCAAAGCTCGCGTGCCCAGCCCATCGTGTGATAGAGGTGGTGGTCCTCATCTTGTTCAACTGCATCGAACGCGGCTTTGAGGACCTTTGCATCGGGTCCACCATTCTCAGCTACCTTGCCGATCAGTTCCCAATTCTGGTGGTCCTTTGTCTCGGCCAGCACCACGCATTCCGCGGCCACCAACTCAGCAGCAGCGGGCTCTGCATTTGCAATCGCCATCTCGATGGCTGCGACCAAGGACTCCCCGTGGTGAGTCACGACGGAGCGGCCTGGACTGGCGGCTTCCGGATCCAGGCCGACCTGCTCGAAAACGCGCAACAATACTTGCTCGTGCGTGCGGGTTTCGTCCAGGTACTCCTGCCACTCCTTCTTCAGGTCCTCGTTAACCGCCGCCTTGATGGCGGCTGTGTAAACCTTGATGCCGCCGCGCTCGGTTTCCAGCGCCTGCAGGAGCAGTTCGGTTACTTGTGCACTATCTTGTTTTCTGGCCATGGGGAGTCTCCTTTTGTGCCATGTTTACGGAGGAGGATGGCAAGGCAACGTGATGCCGCTGCTGGGCGGGGAGGGGCACGGGCGCGGCATTGATGGTCCTTGGGGAGGCGCCTCCTCGGTGCAGTTGCGCGGGGAATTTCGGTAGGTTCCTTTCACGCGGTCTTGCGCGGGGCGGCGCTATGTAAGAGCTTTGCTACTAAGGTCCGGTCAATGAGCGCTTACAAACCCGCCGTGTTGCCGCCTTCGTTTCAATGGGTAGAGCGAGCTCCGTCGACGAAGGTACTTCGCTGCTGCGACAAAGAAATACTTCGCGTGGTGCCCATGAACCGCGGCTGGGTCGTCGAAGTATTGGTCCCCGACGCCGACGGCAACCAACCTCGATTTGTTCCAACATCCAAGGAAGCTGGCGCTTGGTGGGGTGCGAGATGGGCGAAGGATAGGGTTCGCTATCTCGAATGGACTACCCGTCAGGAACCGGCGCTTGAACTGGGGAGCCCGTGATGTCCGACGACTTGACGATGCGGGGCGAACCCGACCGCAGCCGGATTGCTCTTGGCGAAGAACACGAAGTTCGCTACTGGACGAAGAAATTCGGGGTGACCGAGGAAGACTTGCGAGTCGCGATAGACGCGGTGGGAAAAGCTGCAAAAAACGTTGAACTGTGGCTTGCTCGTCGAAAGTGACATTGGGCTTCGGCAGGATTGAATCCACATGAAGTTGAGCATTGCTCCTATCGGAGGCGGCTACCTCATCTATCCAGACGCTTCTGAACTGGAATCCAGGGGAGAGGACACGCAGTGCGTCGATTCCGACGGTCTTCCGCGGCAAGAACTAATTGAGCATGCCATGGCGACCCTTGGGTACCTTTTGCTCGACCGACACCCAATCAGCCAGTTGCCCTTAGCATTCGCGCCGCTGCATGCTCATCTGTGGAGCGAACCCCGTATGGTGAGGCCCCATTCGTTGACCAAGCCAAGAATGCACTTCGGAGCTTTGGTCAGCAAAGCTTCGACATTCGACCGTGCCAAAGGGCGGTGAACGTGCCCGACAGGGGTTGAGCTGCGAAATGCGCAGCGGCGGCCGGTGGGTGTCAGTGTTGAGGCTTCTTTCGTTGTGGGGAGGGCCGAATGAGAGTATGTTTTGTGGGCACTCGGCGTACCTGGCGCCGTGCTCCCTGGGGCCTCCGTGCAGCTTCCTACCGTACCGGATAAGCTGCGATGAGAAGGACTAGAGTAATTCAGCACGCCGCACTGGCCCGCCCATCATTGCATTGCATTCGGTCAACGGGGTGCTTCTCGCCCCTGGGCTACGACAATGCAATCTTTAAACAGCGAATTCCGCGACTGGGTACTTGTAGCTGAGAGCAACTACCTGATCGCCGAACAACTCTGTTCAATTCTGCAGGACTGGGGATTCGTCGCTCTGGCTGCGCCAGATATGAAAGCGGCGGAAGACATGATGGAGAAGTCGCTGCCCATAGCGGCCCTTGTTTGCACACATTTGAACGATGGGCTTTGCTTGGCGCTGATTCGCAGATTGACACGACTGAAGATTCCAATCCTAATCTTGTCCGGATCGACACCTGAGGAAGCGGACATCGAATTGCGATCGTTGCCTTGGTGCACGAAGCCCTGCCGGACCGAAGATATGCGTCAGGCGTTGCTCAACTTGCTGGATCCCGCAGTCACACCGAAGGCCACCACAGGAGGCTGTGCCGATAGAGGAGATCGGTTAGTTTCGAGCCCCGTAGTTCCCACCCGATTTGGCAGTTAGACTGCTACTGCTATTTAGCAAGCACGCCGCCCCTCGCCTTGCTACCGGCCGTTACACTCCGCCTGAACCGGCGACTTCGAGGGCACGGCCTCGCGTTGGGCGGGGAATCTGAATGACACGAAGAACGACGCGTGCGAACGCCAATCTGCGGGCCCCATTCTGCGTCTCCTAGGTGCTTGGCCTAAAGCCCAAGCCAGCGTCGTCCAATAGGCCGGCCGCCCTGTCATACAAGGGAATACGCCGGGGAGGGGACAAGTTACTTGCTGCCGTGCGCACCTCCAGGATGAATTGCTCACGCACGTCATAAGGGTCGAGTCCGGCATGCTGGAGAGCCTGCAGTTTCATTTGCAGGTAAAGGACCGCCGTATTGAGTCTTTCTTCGGTCATGGTCTTGCTAAGCAGTAGCAACTCTATCGGCCAATTTCTGCCGAAATTGAGCCTACTCCGACGAGGCTGAAGATTGGTGTTCTGAGTTGGGAGTTACCTCACTTTGTGACGGTCACTACTTGGAGGCCCGTAGCAAGCGTGAGCGTAAGTGAGCGGGACGCACGCCTGTGGCGGCGTCGCTTCACCGAGCTCATTGGGTGGTCATATTCGGATTAGCGCAGCGCGGACCAGTCGGACGGTGCGATTCCTTCTCTCAGGAGCACTTTCATGACCTCCTCGTACAGTTCACGGCAGGTATCTTCGTCGCGGCCGTCAAAGAGCGGTGCCCAAGCATGTTCGAGCCGTTTCAAGAGTGGGTCACCGACCAGACCCTGTTCGGGGAGCGAAGAAAACTCCCGGAGGAAATGCTCCCAATCCTTGGCGTCGAAGAGTTCCGGTCTCATGCCCTTAACATCGCATTGCTCAGCGATTTTTTTACCTAGTGGCAGCTCGCAGACACACGGACCCTGCTATGCAGCGCAGCCGCAGTTGTAAGTTTGGCGGTGATGGGTTGCCAGAAGCCCGCCGCCGAGTCCGCGGCTCCGGGGGGGGGGGCGCCAAGGCGGATGCGGCGCAGGCAGCGCAAGCGACGAGGGGAGCCGCAAAGGAGGCTTACCTTTTCGGCTATCCGCTGCTGCTGATGGAATTCCAAGGAGCCGCTTGCATCGGGCGAATGGACGCCGCCGGCGGTAGCGCGGACCGACAAGTAGCGATGCGTCCCTCGCGCCAGTGCCGAACATGGCGTCCGTTTGGGGTCGAAAGCGGCCCCGCAATGTTTTCTTAGAACGTTAGCTTGTCACCACCCGCAGGCGCTACGGCTTGTTCCAGCGTTTTTCCTACGGACAGAGGCTTTTTGACCTCTCCACTAGTGACGCGTTCGATCCCCTTATTCACTTCATTTCCGAGGTGTTCGAGGGCATCATCGATATTGCTCGTCTCTTTGTAATCGACATACGCCCTAACTTCGGCCTGAGATAGAGGGACAGGAATGGTGATGGACTTTGCTTCGCCGCGTTGCTTCTTGCGCTCCCCATCAAGCCCACCATTCACATAGCACGACACTGACTCGGATTTCTCCCTTATTTCACCGGACTCATCAAGGTAATAGGCAACCACCGTTGCAACACCTCCAACCCGACCGCCCCAGTTCTTGACGCACTCAAGACTGAAGCGTACAGCGCCACTTCTGCCCATGTTCAAGCTTTCGTAATCTAGTCGCACTCCGCGATTGTCTCGTCCCTTGATGAGGGAGCCGGCGGAAGCGTTTGAAGCCACAAGCAACGGAAGGACACCGAGCGCAGTAAGACAAAGGCGTTTCATAGTTCATCTCCAGCTAGTGTAGAGAGCACAACGGCAGGAAACTGGGCCGGCGGCCAGCCTAAGAGTAGTTGAGTGCCGTTTCCGCACATTCGGTAATGACTGTTACTACCGGTGTCCGGGTTTTCCTGGCCTTTCGTGACTTATCGGTCCTGCCCGAAGCCCCATGCTTTGGCGAACTTCCGAGACCACAAGCCGAAGCGAACGTGCTTGGCATTGCTTCATTGATCGCACAGATCTACGAAATGGGGGGCGTACCAGATTGCGCGCGTCCTCTCTGATACCCATTCCCCGGCTGAGTTCAGCGTCCAGAGGAGACGCCTGTGGGCTCGGCCACGCCTGGTCGCCAAAGGGTAGGAGCGTGGCTCTAGAACAGATACGAATAGAGCGGGGCGGCCACGAATAAAATAGACATTGGAAATTCCCCTGAAAGTGCAGAAGAACACGGCGGGGAACGCAAGGGACGGCGAGGCAATCTCGCCAGCATCACCCGGCTACTGAGCCGGCAGCGGGCAACGCGCCCCAAGAAGATCAACAACCCAAGTTTTCAAAGGCGTGAGTGCGGGTCGACGCAGTCCCACCAAATTTAGTGGGATTGGACATCCGTTCCTTCTGAGTGGGGCAAGCGCGCTAAGGGGCCGGCATACCAATCCCACTAATAGAGTGGGACCGGCGCCCCTCCCACACGAGTAGTGGGACCGCCCTGGCTCTGTCCCGAATCTGGCCGCTTCTCAATGGCCCTTTAGTGGGATTGCATCCAGTCCCACGTAAAGTAGATAGGTGGGGCGAGGAACAAGAGAGAATTGATGCACAAGCGATTGGGCGCAGTCGATCACAGTTGGCACCGAAGGCGTAGTGCCTGTGCATAAGGTCAAGCTACAGGTCGCGACGGAATTCAGTGGCGGCGGTAGCAATGCCCAAACGGGCACCAAACGGGCACCAACTCGGCAAATGACCAAATAAAAAAGGCTCGCATCGCTGCAAGCCCTTGATATACATGGTGGCCGGGGAGGGAATCGAACCCCCGACACAGGGATTTTCAATCAGAGATTCAGGGAGTAGAAATCCCCTGCTCTGTCAGGCGCTTATGGCAGCCCACCGCTCAAAATTCTGGACGCCTTCCCCTGCAGTTTCGCCCAGTTTTTCGCGGGTTCGACATGTTGTTTTTAGCGCCAAGGAGCCCAGTGGACGGCCATATGCCAAAGCCCTGTGAGCACGGTAAACACCGCGAATAGATGCGGCGCCGTGTAGTCAGAGAAGGCCCGTTCCCTGTACATCGCCCGGACATAGCCGAGCAAGTAGACGTGCCAGAACCTGGGCCAGTAGCGTCGATCAAGAGGTGTGGTCGAGGTGCCGAAACTCTCCGTCAGCCTCGTTTCTTTTTTCCCGTTGTAGCGCAAGTCCGCAAGCGAAAGGCTTGGCTTCCACTTCTCAAGCGAGAAGATCGCAATAGGCCCCGTAGGTGTGCGGATCTGCGCAGCGCTTTCATCCGCGCTTCGCGCGTTGCCGTAGAGCTGCGTTGGTCCGGCGTGTTCCGCAGCAAGCTCGCGGCCGGCGCGGCTGTTTCCGGCCTGCCACGTGGCATCCTGATGAAAATCGGCAATTGGCTGTGCTTCGCTGACCAGCCAGAAGCGCCACCAGAAGTAGGCGAAGCCGATCCAGGCTGCCAGCAATACCACCCACGGGTGGCTTAGCTTCACGGGGATGATGCTGGCGACAGTGGTGTCGGATTGGACATAGCCGCCGGCTAAATTGTAGATGCAGAGCCCGATAGCGATTGCGTAGAGATCTCGCCGCTGGCGCAACGCATCGTCAGGTATGTCCCCTCTCGCGGCAATGTTCCGCCGCCCCCTCTCCCTCGCCATAGCTCACCTTGCTGCTGCCACCTTCCTTGGGAGTCGATTGTAGACCCGCTCGAAGGTCTTCCGGTCCATGTGACCCAGCAGCTGCCAGTCGCGGCCGTCGCTGCCGGCCTTGGCCCGCAGGTCGTTGAAGGTGAAGTTCTTCAGCTGGGGATCCGCCTCTTTGGCACGCTCGCGGGCGCGATACCAGAGCGTCCGGAAGCCGCTGCCGGTGTACTTCCGGCCTTCTTCGGTCGCCAGCAGCATGAGCGGGATGAACTCGCGGGTGCCTACCGCCTCCACCACGGCCATGCGCAGGCCATCCGACCACCCTATGACCAAGCCGGCACCGGTCTTGCTGGTCCTGATGGTGAGTCCGTCCGGCCCGAAGTCACTCCGGCGAATTCCAAGCAGGTCGCCTTGGCGTAAGCCGGTGACGGCCGCTAACAGCATTGCAGCGCGCACGATCGGACTTGCGTGCTGGTACACGGCATTGAACTCGGCGTCGGTGACGTAGCGATCGCGCGGCTTTTCCCGGAATGGCTCCAGGTACTTGACCGGGTTGTCATTGAGGCGCCCGCGCTTCACTGCCAGCTTGAAGGCCTCGAACAGGCAGGAACGCTCCCGGTTTGCCTGCACCCGCCCGCTCTCGCCGCGCGCGTCGCGCCACCGGTACAGCATCGGCACGTCGACATCGTCCAGTTTGACCGCCTGCCAAACCACCCGCAGATTTCGGATCCGCCGCGGGTAATCGTCGCCGGTGCCTTCTGACAGGTCGCCGGCCTTCACCCGGTCCTGCACGTCCACCAGCAGCGCGTCCAGCCAGTCGCCGACCGTATCCCCGCCGGACATGGCGGCATCGCCGTGGGTGACGCGCCAAGCGGCCAGCAAGCCTTCCAGGTCGTCGTAGCTCACCCGCCTGTGCTTTGCCTTGCCGGCGGCGTCTACCCCCGCTGGGTGCAGCATGAAGAGCTTCCCGCGCTTGTCGCGGTAGCAGTAGCTCGGCAGGCCAGTGTGATTCGAGCGAGGGCGGCCCATTAGCTCGCCTTCTTCAGCAGGTCGAGACGGGGCTCGGTTTTCGCGCGGGCGCGCGTCGCTGCGCTACTGGGCATCATCTTGGCGCGATACGCCTCCCTGAGAACCTTGACCTTACCATCGACGCCCAGGACAGCGGGAATTCCGTTCTGGAGAAACCATGCCATCTGCTTTGTCCGGTGAATGGCGCCCGTAGCTTCCCGGACTTCGGGTTGCGTGAGAGTCAGAGATTCGTGCATCACGGCACCCCGGCGCCGCGTCGGCGCTTCTGTCGATTCATGGCGAGCATGGTTCGTGTCGCGTGGTACAGCGCATAGTCTTCGTAGTCGTCGTCCGGGTTGAACAACACCCGATGCGGAGTCACCACGATGGCGTTGCGCGGCACGTGTGGGATTGGCTCGTATCGCCAGCGATGCACATCAACCGCCGCCTGGCGCACAGGCAGCAGCGGCCTCGGCTTTAGCATTCCGTGCGTGAGGAACTTGTCAGCCATTTCCGTGCACCATGTCTCGAATTGCGACAGTGAACGGAGCAACAATTACAAGCCCAGAAAGGAGGGCGTTGCCGTGACCATGGATTCCTTCAATGGGTATCGAGTGCTTCCGGCGGTGGCTCGGCATGGGTCGGGTAAGTACGAGGCCACATTCCGCCTTGAGGCCGACGACGGCACCATTCGACAGGTTTGCCTGAACATGTTCTCGTCCAGCGAAGACCTCGCGAGAGACATGGCAGCGATCCGGCGTGAGGATGTGGTCGGCGTCAGCAGGGATGGCGAAGTGCAATGGGATCATTCCTTTCATTCTTTGCTCACCTCTGCTGTTGGGTGAATCCCGCGTACTCTTGCGGCGATACCCGCGACTTTTCTGAGAATCAGGCGAGCCAACGAACGCCACCAGGCGTCCGCAAGCGCGCGCTGAAGCCTTTCAATTTCACTGGCCGCTTGAGCTAGCTCCTCTCGTAGCTGGTCCTTCGTCGGCTGCTTCATCCGGCGACGCGCGCCCTCACGATCTCCTCGCGTCATGCGCGTAGACTCCCGACTGCTGTTGAGAGGTCACCCGCGTGAGCAAAGAAGGTTCGTTTGACCTGTACAGCACGGCAGGACTTGCGGCGGATAAGTCGTCCCTGTGGGAAGCAACTGGCTACGTGTTTGCCGCCGACGAGATCGAGTACTTGGCGCGGGTCCATGTGGGGGGATTCATAAGCAGGCATGAGGCAGAGGCCGCTGCGATTCAAGCTGCCCGATTGATTGCCCAGGGGCTTCCGGCAAGCGACAGTGTCAGGGCACGGTTGGAAACGCTTCTTCGTATCCAATGGGCGAGAGAACATTAGAAGACCTCCGCACTTTCGGTCAGGTGCGCGGCGCGCGGATCGGCTAGGCACTTGTCGGGAACGTCGAAGAACGAGAGCTGCCCACGGAACTGCACCAGCGGCAGCGGGCGCGCGTCCTCGAGCAAGAAGCCGTAGGGGCCATAGAACCAGCTCGAGTTCATGCGGGTGACGCAGTCGGTGATCGTCGCCACGCCGACGATGCCGCCCTTCGGGAATTCGCTGGGCGCCGGCAACTGAATCTCCGGGTAGCACTCGCGCACCACGTCGTAGCCCGCCTGGTCGAACTTCTGCCCGGCGTGGACGAGGAAGGGGCCGCGGAAGCTGGTGGGCCACTTCCGGTTCTCGACCGGCTTGTAGCCGTGGACGATCAGCCAAGCCCAGGGCTGCATGATGCTGAGCGCCCTCATGCGGCCGCCTGCAGGGTTTCGTGCAGATTGCGAAGGCGGGTGACGGCGATCTTGAAGTGCTGGGGATCGCGCTCGATCCCGATGAAGCGGCGACCCTCGAGCAGGCAGGCGGCGCCGGTGGTGCCCGAGCCCATGTAGGGATCGAGGATCATCTCGTCGGGCTGGGTGAAGTCGTAGACGAAGTCCCGGACGAGGGCGAGCGGTTTCTCGGTCGGTACGGTGGCACGGTTGCAGACGTTGTGCCGCCAGGTAGCCGGCCCGCCGCCGCGGTTCCAGGCTTTGCGCCGCGCTCCGGAGTGCATCACCAGCACCGTCTCGTGGCCCTGTGCCGGCCGGTCGCCGGTCAGCTGCGGCATCGGATTGTTCTTCACCCACACGCCCAGGCGCACCAGCTTCGGGTGATCCATGAGCAGCGCGGCGTGGCGCATGTCGACCGTGGCAACTACCCAGCCACCGGCGGCGGCGAGCCACTGCTCGACTGCGGCCAGGAACTGGGAGTCGGACAGGGAGGGGAAGGGCACGAGGCGCTTGCCTTCGGCGCTCTTGCGGTTCGTACGCGCGCCCTGGTGGGTACGCTCTGCATACGGCGGGTCGGTGATCACGCAATCCACCTGGCCGGTAATCTGCGGCACGATCGCGGCGGCGTCGCCGCAGTACAGCCGCAAGGGGCCGATGGTGACCATCTTGGTCTTCATCCGAGGGTTCCTGGAAAGTCGGAGCCCGCGCCGTTCCGTCCTGGCGGCAACGGGCTCCAGGGGGGCGCAGTCAGGGCTTGAAGGTGCCCAGGGTGAGGGTGGCGGCTTCGCCAATGCCTTCGGACAAGGCTTTACGGAAGTCTTCCGCAATGGCTTCGGCGATGGCTTCCGGGTTGACGATCCGGAGGGAGAGCATGGGCTTTTCGTGGCTGGTGATGACGGCCACGCGCAGCGGAAAGTCGCGAGCAGGCAAGCCCGGGTACGGCACGCAACGGAAGACGATCCGCGTCGGCAACTGGCCGGCGCCGCGCGCTTCGACCTGCTCCAGCGCGGTCCGTTCAGCGCGCAGCGCTTCGGTCGTGTGCGAGGTGTTCGTCTTCGTCGAGATCTCCAGGCGACGAATCGCGGCGATCGCCGACGGGAGATGGACAGCGGCCCCGGCCTCGTCGGCAAGGGCGGCGATGTTCGGCTGCCAGTCCTCCAGCCATTCGATCAGGTCGACCTGCTTCAGCTGGCGGCCGTTCACCTGCAGCACTGCGGCGTGCTCGGCGGTCTTCTTCAGCGCCAGCACCGCGGAGTGCAAGGCGTGACCGGGCTGGATGACATCGTCATCGTCCTTCACCAGCAGGTCGAAGATGACGCGGGCAGACATGGAATCCACGTCGACGAAGCCGGCCAGCGCGCCGTCTGCCTGATGCGGGCCAGGGTTCGCGCGCTGGTGCTTCGTGTAGCTGGCGAAGGCTTCGAGGGACGAGGTCGCGAAGACGCCACGGAACTGCGCGCGGTGGAGCTGGTAAGGCTCCAGGTCGTGCAGCGTGTAGTCGTTCGGCAGCACCGCGACGGGCTTGTGCGAATCGATCGAACGCTGACCTTCGGCGTCGACGGCGGTCTTCTGGATGAGCGAGATGGCTTGTGCGTCCATTACTGGTCGGATCCGTTGTTGGCGAAGGGGAACTTGGTCTGCGTGTCCGGCATGAGCGTGAGCCGGCCGCCCGCGTTGACGTGCAGCGGGGTGTCGCCGGAGAGTTCTTCGCCACGCTTGCCCTTCGAGGTGGGGCGCTTGAACGCCAGGGAATGCGTCAAGGCGATCTGGTTGCTCTCGCCGATCCGCGTCATCTTGAATTTCAGCGTGACCTCGCCGGTCTTGCCTTTGTCGCCGAAGTTCACGGTGCCGAGGGCGACGTCGGAGAAGGCCGTGCCCAGCTGCTCCAGGAACACGCCGCCATTGAGGTCGGCGAGCATCTCGGAGACGTTGGTGCCAACCGGGGACAGGGACGCGCGCCCCTGATCCGCCGTCGGCTTCGTTTCACTGCTCATTGCAGATTTCCTTGTGGTTGCGGGTTGCGGTGATGCCGCTGCTCGGCGGCGGGGTGTAGCGCTCGACGTGACCGTCGCGGCTGAGCGCGGAGATCTCGAACGTGCGGAGACGGATGCCTTCGTCGACGAAGTCGCGGTGCTCGTTCGGCGGCGCGGTGATCGCGGCACGCGGGGCAACGCCGCGATGGGTGCGCTCAATGCACGTGGCGGCCAGGTTCATGCGAGCCACCTGCCAATCAGGATCCCGGCTGCAATAGCCCAGCAGAGCAGGCATGCACACACGCCAATTGCTGCCTCGAAGCAGCCAGAGAGCATTCCGCCGCCCTGGCGCTCCGCCCACCAGCCGCCCAGGAACAACGCGAGGAGCCCGAAGAAGAACAGGGCCATCGGGAGCGAGATGGTGACCGTCATGCGCCACCCGGCGGCGTGGTGGGGCGCGCGCCGCCCATAGCCTGCAGGCGCAGCTGGCCGGCCACGTGCTGACCCGTTCGGCCAGCGCGTCGCTCATCGGCAACCATGCGGACGGCTGTCGTGCGGGGAATGCCCAGGCGCGCGGCCTGGTTGCGCGCAGTCTCATACGCGCGGAAGTCGGTGACCTGGCTCATAGGTTCTCCGGGACGTGAGAGGGGAGAGGTTGCGGCGCGCCGTTCCACCAGCTGCTCCGCTCGATGTCGCGATTTCCGGTGATGAGGCCATCGACTGGCAGAACCGAGCCGGCAGGCTCAGGCCATCGCGTGGGGTACGTGCGTCGCTCGAAGTGGGGAAGGGCCTTCATGCTTCACCGCCAGCCCAGGCAGCTACCCGAATCACTTTGATCTGGATGAGGACATCCGCAGGGAAGGAGCGGGCGACCGCGGCATCGTCGAAGTTCCAATCGACCGGCAACTGCGACAAAAGAAGCGCGGCGTGACGCGCCGCATGCTTCGTCAGGCAGTCAGGAACGGCGGCGTACCCAGTGCGGATGTGCGTCACCGACCATCCGCGGCGGAATCGGCGGCAGCCGTCTTTGCGCTTGATGTCTTGCTGGTTGATGATCGCGAACGGGCCGCATCGCTCGCCCTCGACTTCAACCCACCGCACGCTGGAGGGATCGTCTTTACCTCCCCGGTGAGTCACGAGCGGGATGCGTACAGACTCAGCAGCGGCCATCGCAGAGCGCTCCGTGTTTGGCAGCGGCGGCCGCAGCGATGGCTTCGGCGTTGTCGATCGGCTTGGCTTCGGGCTGGCCGGCCAGGCGCGGAACTGCGCGGCGCGGCGGCAGGGCGTCATGCCATTCGCGGACGACCTCGAACATCTGCGGATCGATATCGATGCAGGCTTGATCGCCGACCCAGATGGCGGGGAAGGCACCGTCCTGGAATCGCAGCGTGTCGCCCCAGAGCATGAGAGCGGAGACGGCACGGCCGGCGCTGTAGAAAGTCGCGCTGAATCCTTCGGGCGTGCGCTCGATGCCCAGCGTCAGGCCGGAGACATGCACGTCGATGCGCGGGGCCGGCGATGGCTGCACAACCGCGCTCACGCCGCACCGCCTACGCGGGTGACTTCGACGCTCAGCGCGTCCAGGACTTCGACCGGCACGCAGTAGGTGTCGGTGCCGTCACTGTTCCGCTTGGCCGCATCGAGGCAGTCGCGGGCCGCATGGCCGAGCCGACCGATGGCCTGGGCTGCAGCGTTGATGGAGGTGCTGACGTTGGCAAGCTGCTCGGAGGCGGCGGCCATGTCTTGCTGGAGGCTTCCGGGATTCATGTCGACTGTTCCTGCCGTGGGTGGCGTGGAGTCAGTAAACAAGAAGTTTACTCAAGAGTCAACACAAAGTTGATTTGTTCGTAAACTTACCGACGAGCGGCAGGGTCCAGGCGAAGAAAAACCCCGCCGTGGCGGGGTTTTTGGAAGAGGTGCAGGGTAGGGCGGGGCCGTTAACGGCAGAGGTAATAGCTGGCTGGCATGGTGGTGCTCGCGCCCCAAAGAGTCAGGCCGCCGCTCTGGCTGCTGGAGAAAAGCACCATGACCGAATTGGCGCCCGCTTCGACGGCCTTGGCCTTGTGGGATTCGATGCACTTTTCCGGCGCGCGCGCTGTCTGGCAGGAACTCTCCGACACGTACTGGCAGCTCTCGGCCTGACGCTCCGTGATCAGCCGCACCTTCGTGTAGGTGAGATACGGCTTACCGGTGGCGGCGGCTTCCTGCAGGGTTTCCTTGGCGCCACGGGCATGGCGGGCCAGGTAGCCGATATTGCTGGCGGCCGCCGAGTCAATCAACGGCATGTACTGCAGGTCGCCCGAGCTGGCCAGCGCCTTGACGCTCCAGGCCATCTCCTCCAACTGCGGCGAGTTCTTTGTAAGGCCTTCCATCCCGGTGCGCAGATTGGTGGCCAGCTGTTCGTAAACCGCGGCGCTCTCGATGCCGGCGCCGTAGATATCTTCGGCGGCCCGCGTGCGGGCCTCGGTCGATGGCGACTTCAGCCGGGTGACCAGGGTGTCACTGCCGCGGGTGTCCTGCGCATGCAGGGTGAGAGGGGCGCACGCAAGGCACGCCAGTACGATCCATGTCTTCATGCCGATTCCTGAAAAGAGGTATTGCGGACGAGGCCAACTTCGTCGAAGGAGATCCCCTCGGCGATACATTCGCGGGCGCGCTCCATGTCTTTGTGCAGCGAACGCAGCGATTCGGGGTTTAGGCTCTCAACGCCAGGCACGGTAAAGCAGTGCTGTTCGACGAGCCAATCCAGCTTGTAGGACTTCGCCAGCCAACGGATGCGGCTGATGCGGCTCGCCCTGGTGATCTCGTCGTCTTCAGTGTCGACGATTGCGGTGGGCGCAGCCGAGTTATCGACCAGGCGCAGCTTGGGCTTATCCCGCCGCTGCGCGCCGCTTAGTTCCTCCATGATCATCCGAGTCAGTGCTTCCAGCTTCGACTTGTCCGACATTCTTCTCCCCCTGAACCTGTTTCTTTAGCCTTTCCCCGAGCTCAATCACGTTGACCGGCTCGTCAGAAATCAGAAGGTCGTAGACGCCTGCCGACAGCCTTGCAACACCACGCGAAGTGATGGGTGTTTGGGTGTATAGGAAGACGTCGATTACGTACCCGATCGACGTCTGTAGTTTCTCGATATCCAATCCCACCGACTGAGATGTGGACGACCGAAGCTGCATCTCCCCGATGCCATCGTTCACCCAGTCGACAGAGACGCCGGTTGCGGCCTGGACGGCCAGCCGGTTCTTAGCCGCTATGCGGCCATCCCGGTTGTACCAGTTGTTTACAACCTGGCGACTCACCTGGAGCTGGTCGGCAAAGGCCGCCAGCGTGGTCATGCCGGCGTGCGCAAGCATGGCGTCGAAGCGCTGCTGGAAGGCGTTTTTATCAACCATGTGTTGATCGTCCGGGCGCCGCCGGTCGGCGTCAATGAACTTTGTGTTGACTTCCGTGTCAACAGAATGTTTACTGCGCCCATGAACGAGACCCTCCTCCGAGCGATCAACCACCTGACCCCGCCCACCCAGGCGGCTTTGGCTCGAGTTTGCGGCCAGAAGCCCCAGGCGGTCACCCGCTGGCTCAAGACCAAGGCGCCCGCCAAGCACTGCGTCGCCATCGAGGAGGCCACCGGCGGGGTAGTCACCCGGTACGACCTTCGCCCGGACGTTTTCGGCTCCGCGCCGGTCGGTGGTCAGTCTCGCGCCGCTTAGTTCCATAGCCTCTCTCCTTTTTGGGCGAGGCCAGCTTGCTCCACACGCCATCCACGAACCACGTTCAGGTCACCGCCAAGTGAACATCAAAGACGCAGCCCACAAGACCGTTCACGACTACCCCGGCGGCAGCGTTTCGCTCGCTCCGCGGCTGGGTATGTCCGCCGCCATCCTGCGGAACAAGGTCAACCCCAACAACACCACGCACCATCTGACGCTGGCCGAGACGAGCGAGCTGCTGGGCGTGACGGACGATCACCGCATCCTGCACGCCCTGGCGGCGGAGCACGGCTACACACTGCAGCGCAGTGAAGCGCCGGCGAGTGGCTCGCTGATCCAAGGCATGCTCGCAGCTGCGGCAGGGCAGGGCGATCTGGCCCACATCATCGCGGAGGCTATGGCCGACGGGCGGATCACTCCCAACGAGGTCAGCGCCATCGAGAAGGCCTGCACGGCCCTCCAGCATGTCCTGGCGCATGTCGCCTCGCATGCGGCAACGGCCGCAAGGCAGGGGGCTCCGTGATGGCCTGCAATCGAGAGTTCGTCCGCGCGCTGTTCCGCAAGGTCGAGGGCAACGAGCCGCTGTCGATCGAGGAACTGGCCGCCTACAACAGCCAGCGCGCCGCAGAGATGGCGCGCGCTGAAGCTCGCCGCCATTCCGCACCGGAGCCCGAGCTGCCGCTGGAAGGTGCTGCGTGAGTCGCTATCGCAAAATCGATCCGCGCATCTGGAACGACGCCAAGTTCAACAGCCTCACCGACGACGCCAAGCTGGCGTTCTTCATGCTCCTGACGCACCCCGGCATGACCGCGCTCGGCGCCATGCGGGCGACCGTGCCCGGCCTGGCCGCAGAGATGAAGTGGACGCCGGAAGCCTTCGGGGAAGCCTTCGGGGAAGCCTGCTCGAAAGGTATGGCGGAGCATGACGAAAGCGCCTGCCTGATCGCCCTCCCGAACTTCCTCCGCTACAACCCGCCGGAGTCGCCGAACGTGGTCAAGGCTTGGGTGGGCGCGATCGATTTGCTGCCCGAGTGCCGGCTGAAAACCATTGTCCTGCAACGCGCGGGAGCCTTTGCCGGTGGTATGTCGGAAGCCTTCGGTAAAGCCTTCGCCGAAGCCTTCCCGAAGGCTATGGCTAATCAGGAGCAGGAGAAGGAACAGGAGCAGGAGAAGAGCCTTAGTTCTTCGCTTCGCTCAGAACTTCCCGCCGCCGGCGTTGCCGGCAGCGGCGCGGCTCAGGCAGTCGATCTCGGTCAGAAGCGGGCGGAGAAGGCGAAGCAGCTCGAGCAGCGGCTGGCCCAGGTCACCGACGAAGCCGTCGCTGCCTACAACAGCGCGCTGGCGAAGCCGACCGGACTGCTGGTGGCTGTACATCCGACCATCGGCCGCGAGAAGCGCCAGCAGCAGGTCAAGCGCTGTATCACCCTGGCGCGCCAGATCGCGAAGGACCGATACGGCTCCGACCACATCCCGGCGGAGTTCTGGGCCGACTACTTCGCCGAGTGCGCCCGCGACCCTTTCCGCAATGGGACCGGCCCCTACAAGCCGCCGCATGAGGGCTGGCGCCCCGACTTTGAGTTCCTGACTCGATCCGACGAGATGCTGAAGGTCTTCGATCGCGCCAGCTCTGACGAAGCGGCGGAGGTGGGCTGATGCGCGTTGTCACCATCGGCAGTGCCACCCTGTACCGCGGCGAGGCGCTAGACGTGCTCGACGACTTGGCCCGCAGCCCCATCGTCGACGCAGTGATCACGGATCCGCCGTACAGCAGCGGGGGCCAGTTCCGCAGCGACCGTACGCAGGACACGAAAGCCAAGTACGTGCAGAGCTCCAGCGGCAACCAGGAGGCCCTGCAGAACTTCTCCGGCGACAACCGTGACCAGCGCTCGTTTCACTTCTGGTCCGCGCTCTGGGCGGCGCGCGCGCTTGCCGCGTCCAAGCCTGGCGCTGTGGCCTGCTTCTTCACCGACTGGCGCCAGCTCCCCGTATCCACCGACTACCTGCAGTCCGGCGGCTGGGTATGGCGGGGCGTGGTGCCCTGGGCAAAGATTGGTTCTCGGCCACAGATGGGCAGGTTTGGCGCGGCATGTGAGTACGTGGTCTGGGGCAGCAACGGCCCTATGCCGACGGAACGCGGCGCTGGCTGCCTACCAGGCTTTTTCCAGTACGGCAGTCCGCGCGATCGCGAGCACGTCGCCCAGAAGCCGGTTGAGCTTATGTCCGACATCGTCGAGATCGTCCCGGCTGGTGGGGTGGTGCTGGATCCGTTCATGGGCTCGGGCACCACAGGCGTCGCCGCCGTGGTCAAGGGTTTCCGGTTCATTGGCGTGGAGCAGGACGAGCACAGTTTCGAGGTGGCTTGCCGCCGAATTGAGGAAGCACAGGCCCAGGCCATGCGCGCGCTGCCCGCGATGCCGACCTCTCAAGCGGAGTTGCTGGCATGACGCCGGATCAGCGCGCTGAGCAGCTGCGGGTACCGCCACACAGCATCGAGGCCGAGCAGGCAGTGCTCGGTGCCGTGATGCTGTCCGCTGAGGCATACGACCTCGTCGCCGACCTCTTGGACACGGACTTCTACCGCCGCGACCACCAGCTGATTTGGCGCTCGATTCAGTACATGGCTGAGCGCAATCGGCCGTTTGACGCGGTCACGCTCGGCGAATGGTTCCAGGCCCGCGGTGCAGAGGAACTCGTCGCGGGCGGCGCCTACTTCATTGAGTTGGCCAGCTCGACCCCCTCCGCTGCGAATGTGCGCGCCTACGCCGAGATCGTTCGCGAAGCCCGCCTGCGCCGCGGCATGATCGACGCCGGCACGAAGCTGGTCGCCGACGCCTTCGCGCGTGACGGTCGCGAGGCGACAGAGGTGCTGTCTGCAGGGCAGGCGGCTCTGGGTGACCTGCTGAAGTCTCAGCCATGCGAACTGGAGCCGGCCGGCACGGTGCTGAAGCGCGTCGCGGAAGACATTCGTCGCCGCTACGAAACCGGGGCTGGCGAAATCACTGGCCTGCCGTTCGAGTATGAAGAACTGAACCAGGTCATCTCAGGCATGCAAGCTGGCGACCTGATCGTTGTCGCTGGCCGTCCGGCCATGGGCAAGACCACGCTCGCACTCAACATCGCTGAGCACGTCGCGGTGGCGCAACAGAAGCGCGTCGCGGTTCACTCGCTGGAGATGACCGCCGAGCAACTCATGACCCGCGCCATCTGCTCGATTGGCCGCATCGAGCACGACCATGTAAAGCGCGCCGACCTGACCGACGACGATTGGGGCCGCTTTACCACCGCGTTCGCAGTGCTGAAGAACGCCCCGCTGATGATCTCCCGGCCACGCAGCGCCAGGGTGCAGCAGATCATCGCCCAGACCCAGCGCGAGCACGCCGCCAACCCGCTCGGGCTGGTGGTGCTGGACTACCTGCAGCTGCTCGACACCGCTGGCGCCGAGAACAAGAACGTCGGCATCGGCGAAGCGACGCGCCTGCTCAAGCTCATGGCGGTGAACCTGGGCATCCCCGTGATCGTGCTGTCGCAGCTGTCGCGTGAGTGCGAGAAGCGGACTGATAAACGCCCGGTGCTTGGTGACCTGCGCGACTCCGGCTCGATCGAGCAGGACGCCGACGTGGTCATCTGCCTGTACCGCGACGAGGTCTACAACCCAGCCAGTCCGGACAAGGGCATGACAGAGGTGATCGTGCGAAAGCAGCGATCAGGCCCGCCAGGCACCGCCCGCCTGAAATCACGTCTCGATATCTGCCGCTTCGACCCGCTTGGGGATTGGATGCCAACTGCTGCAACCAATGACGACAAAGACAAGTCCACGCCCCCCCGCCGCGGCTGGCGCAGCAGAGGGGGCGGCGGGGCGCGCGCTGCCGGAGGAGATTGATGGCTGCCGCCTGCATGCAAGTTCGTTGGCCGCATGGCTGGGAGGCGGCCGCACAGGCCGTGCAGAGCCATCTCGCCACGCAGCGCGCCGTTGAGGTCTATCTGGCGCGCGACGGCCGCTTGTGGGTCCGCAACGCACTGAAGGAGCACGCCAACACGCTCCCCGCCGGGTGGCACGTTGGCATCTACCGAAATACCGCAAAGCCAGAGCAGATCGAAGACGACCTGATCTGGCACATGAGGGAGCTTACCCGTGCCGTACATGTTTGAGGGCCGCGAGTTCGCCAGGTTGAAGGACTGGCGTGACGCATTTCCGGCTTATGCCCGCTTCGCAGATCGCCTGAAGGACGGAGTCACGACCGTTATGGGTATGGAGCGCGAGATTTCCGCAGCCAAGGCACGGGCGCGCGCTGCATCCATCGCAGGCGCGCGGAAAGCCGCCCCCTACACCTTCAGCAAGAAGGCCAAGGGGCGCCGCCGTGGGTAGGAACGCGCTTCGATTTTCCAGTCCGGAACAGATGCCCGAAGGCATGCGCCGCCTATTCCAGCAGGCCGAGCGCCGTGCTGCTGGGCAGTTAGAAGCAAGCCCAGAGGTGCGTCGCGCTGTCGAGACGATCGCGAGCGGTGGCACGAAAGAGGGCAGGGCAAGGAAGTACGGGAACGAGATCACCAGCGTTGACGGCATCCGCTTCGATAGCAAGCGCGAGGCCAGGTACTACGAGCAGCTGAAACTAAGGAAGGCGGCCGGCGAGGTATCGCATTGGCTGCGACAGGTTCCGATTCACCTGCCATGCGGCACCCGCTATGTCCTCGACTTCCTGGTCTTCTTCAGCGACGCCGGCCGCGCGCCGGAGTACGTCGACGTGAAGGGCAGGGAGACAAAGGAATTCCGAATCAAGAAACGGGGCGTGGAGCACCACTACCCAATCCGCATCGTTCTGGCATGAAGGGGGATCAATGAGACCAGCAAGCCGACCGTTTGAGCTCAAGGAATATCCCACGATTGCACGCGCCATGAAGATCCTCGCCTGGGTAGACTCGCTGAAGTCGTTCCCCACAGCAGATCAGTTCCAGGACCGCTTCGGCGGAAGCATCGCTACTGCGCATCGAATGTTGAACGCCGTCGAATTGGAGCGGGGCATTGATCGCCCTCGCTTGAGTACCGCAGGCAGGGCAAAGGGGAATCGGAATGCAAGTTGATACGTTCGGCGTGTACGTCAAAGCTCGCCTCGAGGGCTGGGGGCGAGAGTTCGCACTGCACCGGGATTGCGACTACCTTGGTCATCGGTCAAAGGACATGCTCCAAGTTCTGATCGAGCACAAGGGAGAGCTCCCGCCTAAAGTGGTCGGATTCAAGCCGCTCGAAACTGACCCAATGGCGCAGCAGATCGAGGATATCGTCCGCGACATCGCCCGCCACAACGTAGAGCGCGCTTGCATCTTGCGCGGCTACTACTGTGGCATGGGACGAAAGGCCATCGAGCGACGTGAAGTGGCTGAATCCATGATTCGGCGAGTTCTGGACCAGTCCACCTATCGACTCAGCAGGCCGCGATTTTTCGCGGAAGAAGAGCTAGGGAGGGTCGAGATCAGAGGCGTCCTAACCGGCATCTCCCTCGCTGCCTGAGCCGCTACGGACGGCGTCTTCGATCGACGTCAACTTCGCCACCGCCGCCGTTAGTTCCGCATCGTCCTTCATGACATCGGAAAGGCGAACCGCGAACTCAGATAAAACTGTACGAATTGCGGTGGCGCGCTCCAGGCATTCTTCGTCGCTCAGCGCATGTATCCCAACGCTGAGTGCCCCATGTAGCAATCGGAGCGGATCGCGCCCAGCAATCATGAGTGAGTCAGGAAGCGCGTGCTTGATGGCTTCCACGCTCTGGGCAAACTGGCGCGCTGCGCGCGCCGCCTGCAAGTCTGCGATAGCGGGATGACCAGGCGAAACTGAAGACAGCACTCGAATGATCTCGTCGAAGATCCTGTGTCTCTGATTTTCTATCACGCGCCTGTAGTAGCTGAACGCTGCAATGCCCAGCCCTTGCGTCTCACACTGGCGCCCTTTCACGTAGAGGTCGCGATCGGGTCGAACCAAAGAGATCAGCTTTGCCGGATTGGGCGGGCCGAAGGCAGGCACCTCGCCGAATTTGAAAACGTCCGCGTGCTTGCCTGCATGCCTGAGCTCGATCGCAAAAATCTTGTCGGTGGCGCTACAGTTCTTGCACCGATACGTGACGAACTCGCGTACCAGCTTCTTCGGTACGCTGCCGGCGGCGTGCGTGTGCTGTTGCACCTCGATTTGATTCATCGCCGTGAAGAACCGCATCCCGAGACATAGAGAATGATGACAGTACAACTGGATGGCGGGTAGGTCGACGTAGAGGTTGTAATGCCGCTCAACAAAGGCGTTTTCCACCCTTGCTGCCTGAAAGGGTGGCATCCCCTGCAAGAAATGCCCCATGGTCACCACTGGCGGCGTGTTGGGCGCGGGTGCGGATTCCGGCTTCGTTGGGGGCGTACTGGGGGTCATAGAAAATATGTTGACAGGTCTGACTTCCGAGTATAGCTTTTCAGGCACGATGCAATAGAAGCCTCCGGCGAGAGCCGGGGGCTTTTTTGTTGCCCCGAATCGGTCCCCTCGTGCGAAGGCCACCCAGGGCGTCGTGAGACGAACCCGGCCGTGCCGCCAACAACGATCGACCTCACTCCTGTGGATGGAAAGACGCGCAGACCTTGGCGGTTGCGCGCTGGCGGCTATCCAGCGAGGGGACCGGCCTTACACCTGGAACGCTCATGCTGCCTTCGGCGGAAACCCTGATCAAAGCCGTTGGCTGTACGACGCAAGTGGCATCCCGCTTTGTTGGCCCCGTTCGCGAGGCGTGCGAGGCATACACCATCACCTCGCCGAAGCGTCTGGCCGCATTCCTAGCCCAGGTCGGGCATGAGTCCGGTTCATTCGCCAAGCTGGCGGAGAACTTGAACTACTCGCCCGAGCGGCTTGCCGAGATTTGCGCGGGTGCGCCTCGCGCGTCGCGGTGGAACTCTCTGCTTCCGCGCGTCTCCGCACTGGCACGCAATCCCGAAGGCCTTGGGAATGCGGCGTATGGCGGGCGCATGGGAAATCGCGCCGAGGACAGCGGTGATGGCTACAAGTATCGCGGCCGGGGATTGATTGGTAACACCGGTGCTGCGAACTACGAGGCGATCACGGAACTGCTCGCAAGAAAGTTTGGCGGCGTGCCTGACTTCACCCTCCATCCTGAAATGCTCGAAATCCCGCGATGGGCGGCTCTCGCGGCGGGCGCGTTCTGGGAGGCTCAGAACTGCAACAGGCTCGCAGACAGCGATAAGTTTGACGAGATCACGCAGCGCGTGAACGGTGGTCAGCACGGGAAGGCTGATCGCCGTGCCCGCTTCGCGCGCGCGCTGAAGGTGCTGGGAGCATGAGCATGGATAAGTTGAACCGCGACCTGGGGCGTCTCGAAGGAAAGGTCGAGAAGCTGGACGATGACGTGGATGACCTCAAGCGAATGGTGGCCGAGATCCACCAGACGATCAGCGAGGCCCGCGGCGGGTGGAAGACCCTCGTAGTAGTGGGCACCGTCTCATCGGCGCTGACCACCGCAGCAATCAAGGCAATCGCCTGGCTTAAAGGAGCCTGACAATGCACCTCGTTTTCACCATTCTGCTTCTCGCGCTCGTCGCGCTTGCGGTTCTGTTCTATGCCAAGTTCACCCGTTACGGCGCCGTGCCTCTGGCCGCAGCGTGGCGGAGCTACACCGCCTGGCTGTGCCTCGTCGGCATGGCGTTCGGGCAGTTCGTCGTCGACGGCCTGTCCTGGCTGGCTGGATTTTGGGATAGCTTCAGCGCGCAATTCGGCCCGATTCTCGATGCGCCTGCCGCCGGGAAGGCATTGCAATTGCTGAGTGCGTTTTTCTTCCTGCTCCGAATGAAGGGCCAGGGATTCCCCGCGCTCCAGCTGCCGGACTTGCCAGACGACACCGACAAGGCGGGTGCGTGATGCCACTGGACCCGCTCTCACGCTTAATCCTGAAGTGGTGTGCGGTTCTGTTGCTGGTCGTCGCAGTTTGGTTCCATGGCAACGGCCAGGGAGCGGCTCGCTGGGAAGGTAAGTACGACGGCGAGAAGGCGGCACACCAGAAGACCCGCGAAGACCAAGCCTCTGTGCTGCAAGGCCTTGCAGACCTCACCGAGAAGGCGAGGCAGGAGGCGCGTGGCCGTGCCCAGGCATATGCCAGCAGCACAGCGGACAACGATTCCAAGCACAAGAAGGAGATGGCCCATGCGCTGGCTGCGAAAGACCGCGTTATTGATGATTGGCGTTCTGGCCGTCTCCGGCTGCACGATTGGTGGTTCCAAGCGCCCGGAACGCCCCCAACTCTGTCCGGCTCCGCTAACGCCGGAACTCCGACCTTTGCCGGTCGAGATGTTGAGTACGCCGAACTTCGAGCAGCGAGCCTTGCAGAGGGGGTTCAGGACGGAGCCCTCGCAGACGTTTGGATCGGACAGCTCCAGCGAGAACTGATCGCCACGCGGGTCGCTTGCTCGGCGCCGCTGGTGGTTAAGTGAAGCGAGCGCCAAAGCACAATCCATTTCGGGGACATGTCAAGCGCTACATTGCGCCGGAGCCCAGCAGGCAAGCCAGGCGCGCCTTGGCAACGAACAGTGCAGCATGGCGAAAGATTCGCGCATCGAAGTTGGCTCGCAATCCGCTATGCGAGTGCTGCGAGCGGGGTGGATGCCCTAAGTGTGCGAAGAGCGGCATTCGGCCGGCGAACCAGGTCGACCACGTCGACGGCGACGACAGCAACAACGCCGACGAGAATCACCAGAGCCTCTGCGCCTGGTGCCATAGCTACAAGACGAGCACCGAGAATGGCGGATTCGGACACCATCGAACGCCTGCTGCAGGCGATCGCCCAGCAGCAGGCCACAACCGAGAAGCTGACGCGCGCGATTACCGAACAGACTCAGATCACCGCAGGCCTCGTGGCCGCGGTGGCTGAGTTGCTGGGCGAAGAGCTCGGAGCGCCGGTGCCGGAAGGCGCGCAGCCTGTCGTCGCGAACGGCGAGCCGGTCGAAACGGACTGGGACGGAAATCCGGTCTGACCCCCGAACCTGAACGAAAAAGGGGAGGGGGAGGGCAAAAGTCTGAGGCCCTCGGCCTTCGACACGTGCGCCCAGCCATTTATTCGCACCGTCACTTCAGAAAAAACGGTTTTTTCATGGTGGGGATTCCCCGCCGCCCAGGTTCAAGGCCATGCCGAATCCCCGCAAACCCAGCGCGTTGAAAGTGATCGCGGGAACGGACCGGAAGGACCGCGAGCCGGCGGCATCGGTGCCTGCGGTCGACCTACCTCTTGTTGGCGACGTTCCGACGGCGCCGGACTGGATGCCGAATGCGCACGCGATCAAGGAATGGAACCGGCTCGCTCCGATCCTCCATGCAAACAAGCTGCTGACGGAAGCGTCGCTGTCGACGCTCGGGATGCTGTGCGCGCTGCACGGCAACATCTGCCAGCTCCACGCCGCGGGGCTCCCGCCCACGGGTCACATGATGGCGCAGTACCGCAACCTCGCGAACGACTTCGGTCTCACGCCGGTGGCGCAGGGCAAGGTGCGACCCAACGGTGGCAAAGAAGAAAACTCCGGCAACAAGTTCGCCAGGAACGGACGACGGCCAGCGTGACTACGTCGCAATCGCCCTGGCATATGCCGAGGAAGCGATTGCGGACAAGAAGGGCAGGAAGTTCGGCAAGCTCATGCGCCTGGCGGCGCAGCGGTTCATTGGCGACCTGAAGCGAGCCAAAAAGCGTGGCGCGCCGTTCCACTTCGACGAGTGGCATGCCTGCGACGCCTGCGACTTCATCGAGAAGCTCCCCCACGTTGAGGGCGTTTGGAAGAATCCCGACGGGACGATGCAGTCAGAGATTCGGCTGCATCCATCGCACGTGTTCTTTGTGGTGCAGCTGTTCGGATTCCGCAACCCGGACGGCACCCGCCGATTCACGTCAGCGCTCTTCGCGGTGGCGCGCAAGAACGCGAAATCCACGCTGGCGGCGGCGATTCTGCTCTACTGCGAGTGCTGCGAGGACGAGCCGGGCGCGCAGGTAATCAGCGCGGCGACCACGTTTCCGCAAGCATCGATCATCTTTAACGTCGCGAAGCGGATGGCCGAGAAGACCCCGGACCTCCGGGAAGCCTTCGGCCTCCAGATCTTCGCGAAGTCGGTCGCGCGCCTGGACACCGGCGCCAGCTTCAAGCCGATTCACGCCAAGGCGAGCACGCAGGACGGCTTGAACCCGTCGCATGTAGGACTGGACGAGATCCATGCCCACAAGACGGCGGACCTGCTGAACGTGCTCACCTCTGCCGCGGGTGCGCGCAGCTGTCCGCTGTGGCTCTACACGACAACAGAGGGATACACGAACCCCGGCCCTTGGGCCGAGATTCGGCAGTTCGCGAAGCAACTACTGCAAGGGGTGTTCGGCCACTCCGCCGACCACTTCCTCGCGCTGTTCTTCGCCGTGGACGATGACGACGACGAGTTCGACGAGGCCGCATGGGTCAAGGCGAACCCGCTGATCGACAGCAATCCGCATCTTCTGACCGCTATCCGGAAGGAGGCGGTCGAAGCGAAGGCCATGCCGAGCAAGCTGGCCGAGTTCAAGATCAAACGCCTGAATCGCCCGGCGAGCTCGGCGACCGCGTGGGTCGACCTGCTGAAGTGGAAGAAGTGCAAGGGCGACGTCTTCCTGGACGAGCTGGAGAAGTACCCCTGCACCGCGGCGCTTGACCTGGCGTCGACGACGGACATGGTTGCGTGGCGGCTGGTCTGGGAAGTCGGCGACCTACGGGTGACGTGGGGCCGGCGGTGGGTGCCGGAGGACGCGGTGGCGCAGCGCACGGCGCGCGGGACTGTGCCCTATGCCGGTTGGGTGGCTGCCGGCCTGCTCACCCTTACCGAGGGTGAGGTGACCGACTACAACGTGGTCGAGGCGGCGATCCGGGAGGACATCGAACGCTTCAAGCCGTACGCCATCGCGTACGACCGCTGGAATGCGCAAGAGCTGGCGAATCGCCTTATCGAAGACGGGCATCCGCTGCTGGAGTTCGTGCAGGGGACGAAGTCCTATCACCCAGCAATGAAGGAACTCGAACGACTGTATCGAGCTCGGAAGCTGGTGCATGACGCCGACCCCGTACTCGAGTGGTGCGCCTCGAACATGGTCGCTAAGACCGACCAGAACTTGAACACGGCCCCGGACAAGAAGAAGTCCGCGGACAAGATCGACGACATGGCTGCTCTCCTGATGGCGATAGGCGTGGGCCTGACCCCGACGGAGAGCGACGACATTGAACAAGGCTTCGTGGTGATGTGATGGAAAACTCTGCACAGATCGCCCGCGATCGCCTTAGCTCGATCCTCGCCGTCGACCAGGTCGAGCGGGAGCGAGCGCCGCGCGCAGCCGTGCCCGCGGTGGACGTGGACTCGAGCGACGCCGTGCGGATGGGAGAGATCTTTGGCGTCGTGCCGACCGCGGCTGGCGCTGTGGTCAGCCCGTCCTCGTCGATGCGTGTGTCGTCTGTTTATGCTGCCGTGCGCTTGATCGCCGGCGCCATCGCGACGACGCCGTGCAGCTTCTACCGACGCACGAAGGACGGCCGGGAAAAGGCGAACGACCACGATTACTGGTGGCTCTTCAATGAGCAGCCCTGCGGCCGGTTCACCGCTGCGACCATGTGGGAGTTTCTTGCGACGCAAATGCTGCTGCGCGGAGATGGCATCGCCTATCTCGTTCGCGAGAACCGCTACAGCCCGCAGGTGACCGGCGTCATCCCGGTCCCGCGAGATCAGGTGGACATCTTCCGGGTGGGTGACGAGCTGCGTTATCGCATCTACGACCAACTTCCGGACGGCAGTTGGGGCTACTTCGTCGCTTTGCAGGATGACGTACTGCACTTCCCGGGCTTCGGCTTCGACGGGGTTTGCAGCATGAGCGTCATCCAGTGGGGCGCACGCCAGGCCACGGGGATCGCGATCAAGGCCGATGAGCATGCTGGCTCGACCTTCTCCGGCGGCGCCTCGGTGCAGTACGCAGTGAAGGTGCCGGGGAAGATGACCAAGCCCCAGCAGGACGACTTCCGCGAAGCGTGGGTAGCGAAGTACGGAGCAGGGAACGGAGTCAGCAAAATTCCGCTCATCCTGACGGAAGGACTGGCCGTCGAGCAGCTCTCCATGACGTCAGCGGACGCGCAGCTTCTCGAGTCGCGCAAGTTCCAGGTCGTCGACATTGCACGAGCGTTCGGCGTGCCACCGCACATGGTCGGCGAGACCTCCGCATCGACTAGCTGGGGCTCTGGTATCGAGCAGATGAGCCTCGGCTTCATGAAGTGGGGCATGCGCCCCCACCTGGTTCGCTGGGGTCAAGAGCTCAATAGGAAGCTTTTCCCTGTGCGTGCCACCTACTTCGCAGAGTTCAACGTTGACGGTCACCTGGAGGGCGACAGCAAAGCTCAGGCCGAGTACTTCGGGAAGGCGCTCGGCGGCCCTGGTGCGTGTGGCTGGATGACCAGCAACGAAGTCCGCGCTCTGAAGAATCTCCCGCCGTTGCCTGGGGGAGACAAGCTCTTCGATCCCACGAAGGCGGCAGCAAAGCCGACCCCGAAAACCCAGGATGAACCGCAGGAGCCGGAACCCGCATGAACCGCAACCACACCCGCCTGCTCGCCTTGCAGGCAGCGAACCGCGAAGCCCCCCGTGCATACCGCATCGAGGCGGCCGCTGACGAGGCAACGATCTATCTCTACGACGTTATCGGTTACGACTGGTGGACCGATGGCGGTATCACCGCCATGCAGTTCGCCGCCGACCTCAACTCGGTGCGTCACGTGAGTACGCTGCATCTCCGCTTCAACTCCCCGGGCGGTGACGTGTTCGAGGGGCGCGCGATCTGTGCCGCGCTCGACGCGCACCCGGCACGCAAGATCGGGCACGTCGACGGATGGGCTGTCTCCGCCGCGAGCTTCATCCTCATGCACTGCGACGAGATCGAGATCACTGAAGGCGCGATGGTGATGATCCACAACGGATGGACGTGCGCTTGCGGCGATACCCGGGTGATGAGCCAGACGGCCGCGCTGCTGGCGAAGATCGACAACGCAATCGCGGACGACTACCTGCGGCGTATTGAGGATCGCGAACAGATCGTCGCCTGGATGAACGCGGAAACGTGGTTCAGCGCTGCGGAGGCCGTCGAGCACGGCTTTGCCGACCGTATCGCGGGCAAGGATGGCGAGACGGCTCGCGCGTCGTGGAACCTCACCGCGTATGCCAATGCGCCCAAGGCGACGGTCTCGACGCCGCCCGCACCCGAGCCGGCACCGGCTCCGCCCGAACCCACCGACCAGAACAACGGGGAGCAGGCAGAGCGCGCGCACAACGTGCGTCGCGCAGCCATCCCCGAACCCCTCCCCGCGTAGGAATCGCTCCCGCGCAGGAACCGAGCCCGCCACCCGGCGGGCTTTTCATTTCACCAAGAGGAAAAGCACCATGAGCAAGATCAAGGCTCTGCGGGAGCGTCACAACGCACTGGCCCGCGAATTGCAGGACATCACCGAGCAGAATCCGGGCGCAACCTGGAACGCCGAACACCAGGCGAAGTACGACGCCAACATGGCGGAGATCGAGCAGGTCCGCGCCGAGATCCGTCGGCTGGAAGCCGTTGCCGCGCTCGAGGTCGAGGACCGTGCGCGCGAACTGGGAATCGAAATCCAGGATCGCCCCGCCCAGTCCCCGGCTGCCGCAGCCGCCCGTTCGCTGTTGAACAAGTGGCTGCGCGGCGGTGATGGTGCTCTGTCGGCAGAAGAGTGGAACACCGTGCGCAACGCCATGTCGACCGGCACCGCATCGGAGGGCGGTTACACCGTCGAGACCTCTGTCGCCACCGAGCTCATCAAGGCGATGAAGGAATTCGGCGGCATGCGCAGCATCGCCACCCAGTTCGGCACCGACCAGGGCAACCCGATGAACTGGCCGACCATGGACGACACCGGCAACACCGGTGAGCTGATCGCGGAGAACACCACCGCCACCTCGCAGGACGCCGCGTTCAACACCGTGGGCCTGCCGGTCTACAAGTGGAGTTCCAAGATCGTCGCCGTGCCGTTCGAGCTCTTGCAGGACTCGCAGCTCAACATCGACTCGATCGTCGTCGGCCTGTGCGCGACCCGTCTGGCGCGTGTGCAGAACACGTACTTCACCACTGGCACCGGCACCAGCCAGCCGCGTGGCATCGTGACCGCAGCGGGCTCGGGCAAGGTCGGCACCACCGGCCAGACCACCACGGTCACTTACGACGACTTGGTCGATCTGGAGCACTCGGTCGATCCGGCCTACCGGAATCAGGCTGGCGTGGGCTTCATGATGAACGACGCCTCCCTGAAGGTGATCCGCAAGATCAAGGACACCGAGGGTCGCCCGATCTTCGTGCCTGGCTATGAGACCGGCAACCCCGGTGGCGCCCCCGATCGCCTGCTGAACCGTCCGATCACGATCAATCAGGACATGGCGGTGATGGGCGCCAACGCAAAGTCGATCCTGTTCGGTGTGCTGGGCAACTACCGCATCCGCGATGTAATGTCCGCCACTCTGTTCCGGTTCACTGACTCGGCCTACACGAAGCTCGGCCAGGTTGGCTTCCTCGCGTGGCAGCGCGCCGGCGGCAACCTGCTCGACGTGAGCGGCTCGACGGTCAAGTTCTACCAGAACTCCGCGACCTAATCGCGGCAGGACGGTAGCCCAGACGAGCGCCCGGAGACCCGGGCGCTCTTACGTGAAGAGGTGCAACGATGTCGAAGAACAACAATCAGGGCCAGGGTGCGCAGACCATTCTCCATGGCTCGAACACGCTGGCGGCAGTGATCGCACTGGCCGCCGGTATCGAAGTGCAGCTGGGCGCGGTGGTCGCACGTTCCCACAAGGAATCGGGCTTGTCCGCCGAAGACTGGAACAAGCTCGAAGACGCCAAGCGCGACGAGCTGCTCGAAGCCACGATCACCACCATGAAGGCGGAAGCAGAAGCCAAGATCGCAGCCGATGCTGAGAAGCAGGCGCAGGCTGGCAAGAAGGTGAAGGCCCGTGTGCTGGTGGCGTTCGGCGATTATCAGCCGAATGAGGTCGTCAAGGTGACACCCGCCGAGCTGAAGCAGTACGCCGACTCGCTGGACGCCACGCCGGCGGCAGTGTCCTACGCCGAATCACTGGCAAAGGGCGACAATGGCGAGGAAGCAATCGAAGCCTGATCCCAGGGGCCGGGCTTCCGGCCCCTGTCGTGAGTCTTCTGGAGCAATCTCATGCGCTTGCGCCTCATCACTGCCCCGAGCGACCAGGTCGTCACCACGGCCGCTGCTCGCGCGCAGGTGAATGCTTATGGCACCGCACAGGACGCCCAGCTTGAGGCAATGATCGCCGCTGTTGTGTCTGGCCTCGACGGCTATCAGGGCGAGCTGGGGCGAGCACTTGTCGAGCAGGAGTGGGAGCTGGCACTTGATTCGTTCCCGCCTTCGGCAATTTGCCTGCCGCTGCCGCCACTGCTTTCTGTGGCCTCGGTGAAGTACGTCGATCCCGATGGGGTGCAGCAGACAATGGACCCGGCTGGCTACACGACCGAGCCAGGCGAGCATGGCTTCACGATGCCGGTGCATGGCACGTGCTGGCCGGCCACCCGCGCCCAGCCCCTCGCCGTGCGCGTGCAGTTCAAGGCCGGCTACGGAACAACGGGCGACAAGGTGCCGGCGGCAATCCGCTCAGCAATCTTGCTTCGAGTGGCGGATCTGTTCGAGAACCGCGAGTCCTCAATCGTCGGGAAGTCGGTCGCGCCGAATCCGACGTCGGATCTGCTGCTGTTCCCGTTCAAGCTGGTGCGGCCATGAGCGCGGGAAAGTACCGGCACCTGATCCGGCTGCAGGCAAAGGTCGACGCCACCGAAGGCCCGCTTGGCCCGATGCCCGGCGCCTGGGCGGATTGGGAGCCGGAACCGGGGCAGGGCGCAGACATTCCGGCTGAGGTCGTGCCGCTGTCGGGGCGTGACTTCATCGCGGCCGGAGAGAAGCAGTCTGAGGTATCGGCCCGCATTGAAATTCGCTGGGTGCCGGGGGTGCTAGACACCATGCGCGTCCAGTTCGACGGCGCGCCCTACGCGATCGTGGCAGTGCTCCCTGACCCAACCGCGCGCCGACACCTCACGCTGATGTTGAGCAAGGGTGTAACGGATGGACAGTAGCCGCCCCGTCCAAGGGCTTGACGGGCTCCTGGACGCGATGCGGCAGCTTCCGGCCGAGATAGTGTCCAAGAACGGCGGCCCGGCCCGTGTTGCCCTCGCACGGGGCGCCAGGAGGGTCCGTGATGAAGTGCGGGCAAATGCGCCGGAGCGGTCGGGCTTCCTGAAGAAGCAGATCGTGACGCTTCGCAGTCCGCGCCCCCAGGCCTACGGCGGAAGCGAGCTGTATTCGGTGGGTGTCAGAGGCGGGGCGCGGGCGAAGTACGCCAACACGAAGAGGAACCGCAGGAAGGGGCGAGTCGGCAAGACGTACGAAAAACCCTCAAACGCCTTCTACTGGCGGTTCCAGGAATTCGGCGTCCCGTCGCGGAACATCCAGCCGCTTGCCTTCTTCCGTCGGGCCATCCGCAAGCTGGCCGACCCGGTGATCGATCAATTCGCGGCCGACCTGCGCAAGGCGCTGGACCGGATCGCGCGCAAGCTCAGGAGAGCGTGAGTGTTCCCGCCCATCTATCAGCTCGTCGCCGCCGACGCAGCCTGCAAGGCAGTGCTGGGGACGCCTCCCCGCTGCTACTTCGGCTTGGCCGAAGAGAACGCGGCGCGCCCCTATGTAGTCTGGCACCTGGCGGGCGGAAGCCCTGAGAACCTGCTGGACGGACCGCCGCCGCATGACCACTTCGCTGGCCAGGTCGACATCGTCGCCGACGACCAGACCAGCTACATCGCCGCAGTCACGGCCGTGCGCGCTGCGCTTGAGCGCGTCGGCAATGTGACCTCGTACAACCCGGGAGGAAAGAACGCCGAAACCGGGCGCCTCGAGTACTCCTTTGACGCTGAGTTCCACGTAACGCGCTGAACACGCGCTGCAGGAAAGTCCCGCCCGCCTTGTGCGGGCTTTTTTTTGGCCCCTCGCAAGGATCACCACCATGGCAAGTACCAAAACCAAACACACCACCATTTACGTCGCCACCGCGGCGGCCGTTGCGACGAAGATCGTCGGCGTCCGCCAGGCCGGCGTCCCCGACGGCCAAGCCTCGCAGATCGACATTTCCAGCTGGGATGATGACTTCGATCAGTTCGTGTCGGGCCGCAAGAGCACCGGCAGCACCACGATCGAGGTGATCTTCGACGCTGCCGCCCACGAAACGCTGGAAGCGAAGTACCAGTCCGGCGAGGTCATGGAATTCCTGGTGCTGGCGCCGGCCAGTGACTCCGCCGCTGCTGTGGCGCCGACCGTCACCGCCAGCGCATTCGCCGCGGTCACCGCTGTCGACAACATCAAGTTCAAGGGCTACATCTCGAACTTTGCCGTTGCCATGGCTGACAACGATGTGTGGCGCGGGACCATCACCATCCAGGGCACTGGCCCGCGCACCATCACCAAGAAATCTCCGTAAGGGGCGCAACGGCGACCAAACCACATGCTCGGGCGCGCGGGGTCACCCGCGTGTTCGCCGTGCGCGTCTCGTGCGCCCGGGCACCTATGGAAAACGGCGATGAACCTGATTGAAACCCTCCAGAGCGGTGGCGCATTCGCGTCGACCGAAGCCCAGAAGCGCCAGATCAAGCTGGCAAAGAACAAGACCGCTGACGTGCTCGTGCGTGAGCTCCCCGATGCGGAATTTCGCAAGAAGGTCGGTGCGCCTTATGACCGCTCCAACCTGATCGCTGCCTGTGTGGTCGGCGAAGACGGCAAGCCGCTGATGTCCGCGGAACAGGCCGCGCAACTGAAGGTCAGCGTCGCTCGCGACTTGGAACGCATCTGTTTTGAGGTCAACGGCGCCGGCGATCAGACCGAATCGGACGAGCAGGCGGGAAAGTCCTAAGCCGAAAGGGCGAGGTGTGGTTCTGGCATGTGCTGGCGCTGCACCTTGGCTGCACTGTCGCGGAACTCCGCAAGCGGATGACCCGGGCGGAGTTCCGCCGCTGGTGGCAATTCCACCAGCGCAACCCGATCGACCCAATCGGCATGCACATACGGCCGGCCGCGCTCGGGTCGTACTACACCGCTAAGTATGGGTTCGCGAAGACGAGCGAATCCTTTGACGACGTTTTCCAGCTTCTGGTGCCAACGCACCCAGACGACGAAGCCTGGGACGTGTTCAACGCATTTCTCTGATCCATCCCCCGCTTCGGCGGGGGATTTTCCTTTTCTGGTGCCCCTATGTCCGTGCGCTCGCTAGGCCAGCTGACTATCGACATGCTGCTCAAGATGGGCGCGTTCGAGACCGACATGGCGCGAGCCGCTCGCGCTGCGGAAAAGAACGCGAAGCAGATCCAGCGGTCGATGCAGAACGCCGCGATCGGCGTCGCCAAAGAACTTGCAACCGTCGCGGGCCTTTCCTACAGCATCGCCCAAGCCTGGCAGGGGTTCCAAGGCGCGATCGACGCGGCCGACAAAGTAGATGAACTGAACGCGCGCCTGGGAATTAGCACCGAGAAGCTCTCGGAGTACCGCTATGCCGCGCGGCTGACCGGATCGGATATTGACTCTCTGGCTGGCTCGCTCGGCAAGTTCTCGAAGAACCTGGCTGAAGCACAGGACCCGAACAGCAAGCAGGCCAAGCTGTTCAAGACGCTCGGAATCCAGGTGCAGGATGCGACCGGGCGTCTGCGCCAAGCTCAGGACGTGCTGCCGGAGGTGATGGATCGCTTCAAGGCGCTCACCAATGACACGCTCGAATCCGCGACGGCGATGGAGCTGTTCGGCAAGAGCGGAGCCGAGCTGCTGGAGTTCCTCAACCTGGGCTCAGGCGGCCTGCAGAAGATGGGCGACCGCGCCCGCGAGCTGGGCGGAATCATTGACGGGGACACCGCCGCGGCCGCTGCCAAGTTCCGGGACCGCACGGACGACATGACCCTGGCGATGGAGGGGCTCTATCTCCAGGTGGCGGCCCACCTGCTTCCCCAGATGACCCAGCTTACCGAGACGTTCACCGACTACGTGACCGACGGCGAGCGCGTGGCGGAGGTGTCGAACGACGTCGCGAACCTCTTCCAGATCATGGGGGCAGCGCTGGACTTCGTAGTCCCGTTCTTCAAGGCGATCGACGACGTCATCCAAGGCACGGCCATGAGCATGGTCGGCCTGGCGGAAGCAGCGAAGGGCGTGATCAATCTGGACTGGGACCAGGTGAAGCGCGGCTGGGAGGTCGCTGATCAGGGCGGATACCTGGCCTACTACGGCGAAGAGATTGCCGCCCAGAAGTTGCCAGGTGCATTCGGCAGCACCAGCACTCCCAAGCCTGATGGCCGCCCCGTCAACCAGCCACGTCGGTCGGGCAGTTCCCGCCGCGGTGGCGCGCCCATGAACATGACCGCCGGGCCTGAGCAGAGCGACTACGAGCGCGCGCTGCAGAAGTACTACGCGGATGAAGAGGCACGCAACGAGAAGGCGCGCAAAGCTGCCTCCGACCGGGCGAAGGAGGCCGCAAAGGAGGCCAAGCAACGGGCCGAAGCTCTGGAGCGGAATTCCAACCTGGCGCGGCAGGCGGCCGCCGACCTCGAGGGGCCGTACGCCAGCGCGGTCGAGAAAGCGCGCCAGCAGGACGAGGCGTGGCGCAAAGAGCTCGACGCTGGGAACATGACTCAGGCCAACTACGCCGCTCTGGTGAAGCAGCAGACCGCACAGCTGGCCGAGCGTCGCGTCGAGATGGAGAAGCAGCAGGCGGCCCCGCAGGCTCTTCTGGACACGATGACGGGCGAGATCCAACTGCTCGGCATGGTTGGCCCTGCGCGCGAGCGTTACCAGCGCCAACTGCAGAACGAAAACGACATGCGCCGCGCGATTGCCGATGCCATCGAGGCCGGTAACACCGCCTTGCGCGACTCGCCTGACATGCAGGCAAAGCTGATCGCAGAGGCGCGCGCCTACGCCGATTGGTCGATGCAGGTCGAAGAAGCCGCAGCAATGGCTGAGCAGTGGGCCGGCATTGTGGTTGGCGGAGTCGGTGATGCCTCCAGCGCGTTCGCCGACTTTGTCGCTAACGGCGCCGACGATTTTGGCGACTTCTGGGATGACCTGAAGAACATCGCCAAGCGCGGAATCGCCGACTTGATCCGTCAGCTGCTCCAGCAGAAGATCGTTATTCCGATCCAGACCCAGATCCAGAACGGAATGAACGGCCAGGCCGGCGGCGGGATCTGGAACACGCTTGCTGGCCTGTTCAATGGGAACGGCTTCAGCGGAGCAGGCCAAGGGGCCGGCAATTGGGCGAGCATGCTCGGCAGCGGCAACGGCGGAGCCTTCTCCTCGCTCGCCGGCCTGTTCGGCGGTGGTTCCACCACCGCAAGCGCGGGGAGCCTCTGGGCGGCCCAGGCATCAAGCGGCGCTGGTAGCTTGGCCAACTTCGGCAACAACGTGTCCAGCCTGTGGGGTGCCGGCGCAAGCGGTGGTGCGAGCGCAGGCGCCGGCGCGGGAGCCAGCAGCATGGCATCCGCCGTGCCGATCATCGGCTGGATCATCGCCGGCATGATGAAGAATGCCGAGTTGTTCGACCAGGGCTGGGATATCGCCAACGGGGAAAGCTGGGCAGGCAAGGCGGCGACGTTGGGTGCGGTCTCGCATGCGGACAAGGTGTTTCGCTCGCTGGGCTTCAGCGACAAGATCTCGTCGATCCTCTCCGGCTCCTCCATCCACGCCAAGCTGTTCGGTCGCAAGAAGCCACAGATCATGGGCCAAGGCATCACCGGCAACTACGGCTTTGAAGGCTTCAGCGGCTCAAGCTACGCCGACGTTTACCAGAAGGGCGGACTGTTCCGCAGCTCGAAGCGGTGGACGCAGTACGGTTCTCTGGATAGTGACGTCGACAAGTACATCGATCAGGCCATTCAGTCGGTTCGCACAGGAACCGAGCAACTGGCTACGCAACTTGGCGTCGATATCAGCAAGCAGCTGTCCGGCGTGCGCGTCAATCTAGGGAAGGTGCAGCTTGACGCAGATCCAGCAAAGGCACAGCAGCAGATCGAGGCGCTGATCGCCAAAATGGTTGGGGACCTTTCCACTCAGAGCATTCGCATCCTCGGCTTCGGCGATCTGCTGAACAAAGGATTTGAGTCCGGCGATGTCATGAGTGCGCTGGCCGCAAGCATTTCGCTGGTCACGGGATCTGCGGAGGGGCTGGGACGCGCGCTGCAAAATTGGGAGCTAAGCAACATCACCAAGGGCGTCGAGTTCTTCATGGACCTCGCCCAGAAGAACGGAACGACCCTCGAGGAAGAGGTCAGCCGGGTCTCAGGGGTGCTGAGCAACTACGGCGCCCTGATGACCGACGTGCAGGGCCAGCTGATGACGGCAGGCCTCAGTGACTACCAGCGTGCTGCCCTCGGTATCGAGACCACGTATCGCCAACAAGTGCAGGCCGCCAACGACTATGCGAAGGCTCTAGGCCTGAGCGGCGCCCGCGCGGAAGACCTCGCGAAGATCGAAGAGTTGCGCGCAGTGAACATGGCAGCCCTGCAGCGCCAGATCGAGCAGGAACGCGAAAGCATCCTGGGCGGCCTGGCCCTGTCAGACCTTTCGCCCCTGTCTGACCAGGAGAAGCTTGCAGAGGGCATGGCCCAGCTGCGCGAAGCCGTTGCCGCCGGAGATTTGTCGTCCGCATCTGCCCTGTCTCAATCCGTGCTCGGGCTTGGCCGCAACCTGTTCGCTTCAGGCAAGGATTACAACGCCCTCTACGACCAGGTAATCGGCATGATCGGCAGCATCGGTCTTCCCGACCTTGAAATGGATGACGGGACGACGATGGGCGATCTGGCTGGAATCCTGACGGACCTCCCCCAGAACATCGCCCGCGCATTGTTCGCCGTCGCAAGCGGCGCGCAGGCCCCGCTTCCCTCGGGCGGCACCGCGGGCACGCCTACCGGCGGCAATGGCCAAGTGAACGGCGGCATGGGGAGCAATGGCAATGCGCAGTCGGACACTGGTTTGCTGACGCAGATTCGGGATCTGCTTTCCGACATCGCGGGCGCCAGTGGGAAGGTGAACGTTGACCGTGCTATGGAGCGGCTCGAGGCGATGAACCGATGAGCCGGCCAATCTTGCTTGTCGACATCGGCGCTGGCGAACTCCCGGCGGCCACGCCTGTGACGCCGCCGCTGGGCTCCTGGTTCCCGCAGCCCTACGCAGCGCCGCCACCCCCGACCCCGACGGGCCTGGTCAATACGCCGCGCGTTGGCGGTGTGCGCCTTGCTTGGAATGCACTGGCGCTCGCCATTGCTCGATATGAGCTCGAGCGTGCTCCCGATGCCGGCGGAGCGCCAGGGACGAGTCAAAGCGTCTACACCGGCACCGATCGCACCTTCAACAGCAATGAGTCGGGGCCAACGTGGTGGCGTGTCCGCTCGATCGTTCGGGGTTCCGTCTCGGCCTGGTCGAGCTGGGTGGAAGGGATTCCGATCTATCCGAACTACAACCTGCTGGTGAACCCAACGGGCGCCAACGGATACGCCGGGTGGGATCCCGGCTGGGTCAGTGGCACGCAGGGCACGATGTCCACGGCGCTGAAGGATGACGGGCCGGCGTTCGTGTATACGCCGAGCCTATCCGCAACCGATCGCGGCAAGGGGCAGCACGTAATCATTGCTGCGGGCGGCGGCGACTACACGTTGAGCGCAGGCATGCTCTCCGACGTGATGCTTACCGGGTCGCATTTCATTCAAATGCGGTTTCGCGATATCAGCGATGCGGAGATTGACACCTCGAACCGGCCTACGGCCTACAGCGTCACCTCACGCACGAAGGTCACCCGGTACAGCTGCACAGGGACCGCGCCGTCGAACACCTACGCAATCGAAGTGATCATCCGCAACACGGGCACGGGCAATCCCGGTGAAGTGGTGTGGGAGAAGCTGAAGCTCGAGCGCGGAAGCACGGCGACCCCGTTTACCGATGACGCCAGCGTCAAGCAATCCGTCGATGCGTCTACTTCGGCTGCGGCGCTGGCGTCTGCTGCTGCGGCCGATGCCGCGAGTTCTTTGGCTCAACTTGGCGAGATTGCGAACGATGGCAAGCTGACCGCCAACGAAAAGACCCAGGCTAAGCGCGAGTACAACGAGATCACTGCCGAGCAATCCGGCATCGACGCGTTGGCCGACGGCTATGGCCTCGCGACTGACAAGGCCACCTACGACAGCGCGATGACCGCGCTCAAGACCTACCTTCGCACCACTGTTGGCGTGCTGGACGCGAGCTTCGTCTGGACTAACGTGACGGGCACGACCGACATCAACCGGACTGTCTGGAACAACACCTGGACGACGCTCTACAACGGTCGCCAGGCGCTGCTTAATGCCATTTCGGGCAAGGCGCGTGCACTGGCGGCCGTGATGGCGGCGGGTGCCAACCTAGTGCCCAATCCGACCTTCGTTTCCAATGTGATCGGCACGCCGCTCAACTCCGCGTTGGCGACCAACGCAAGCTGCAGCGACAACTGGACCGTCTGGCGCGGCGAGCCAAGCTACAGTCAAGCCTACGTGATCCTGTTCCCGGGGGCGGGCGTAGGCGTTCGCTGCCATGTCGGCAACAACCCAATTGCGAACGGACAGCTGGTAGCGCCGCAGTTTCGTACGATTCAGCCGATTGCTGTGGAAGCCGGGCAGGCTTACGTGCTGTCGCCAGAATGGGTGCTCAACTTCAACGGCACGCTGGGCGGCGGAATCACGGCGAAGTCGCGATGCTTCGTCCAGTGGCTGGACTCGGCCGGCGCGCAAATCGGTGGCCTGGATGTTCTCGAGCGACTCCGAGGGGCTGCAGATCCCGGCCCGAAGCGAATCACCGCGCCCGCAGGCGCCCGCAGCTGTCACGTGTTCGGTGACACTTACGTCGAGAACACGTCTGGCGCCTCTTACACTCACGGCGCTAGCGTCATCCTACTGACAGAATTCCGCTCCATCTCCCTGATCCGTGCGTACTCGCTGGACACGGATTTGACCGATGGTGCGCAGTACGTCCGCTACGCCACTGAAGATGCGTACTTCACGGGCGGGAAGTATCGCAATGGACTCCGCTTCAATGCTTCGGGGCACCAGGTTTCGGGCGCCTACAACTTCCCGCCCGGCGGCTTTGCCAACATGGGCGCAATCTGGCTTTCGGGCGCGACGCTGACCTACACAGCTACTGCGGGCTCGCCTGCTTCTGCCACGATCTCCTGCAGTGCAATGACTCTGCGATCGATGGGGAGCGACAAGGCTTATAGCGCCAGCAGCGGTAGCGTGACAGGGACCAACGGCTCGACCGTAACCTACCACCTGTACTACGACGACGACACATGGGCCGGTGGCAGCCGCACGCTGGGAATTACAACCGACATCAACGTGACCCAGAACTCGCGCTCTCGCTTGTACATCGGTTCGCTGAAGGTGACCTATCCGACCAGTGGAAGCGGCGGCGGTGGTGGCCTTCCGAATTGCGTGGTTGAAACCTCTTTTGTCTCCGGCGGTCGCCGCGCCGGTAGCTTGCGGGCGGGCGTGCCACTGCTTCTGGCTAACGCCAGCACGTTTACCGAGCGTGATGGGGTGGTGAGCGCTCATCAGCGCGCCCTGGTGAATTGTGTCCGACTGCGCATGACCAACGGCGTGGAGTTGGATTGTTCGTTCACCGCACCTATTCCCACCGTCGAGCGGGGCCTAGTGGCGGCCAGCGACGTGGCCGGTCTGCGCGTGGCCACCAAGCGCCTCCGTCTCTGGATGCGTTGGTGCCCGGTTCGACTGGTGGAGCGCCGGCACTGGGCGTGGATTCGCGAGCACAGCGCGGTGGCAAGCGTCGAGGTGCTTGGCATGCGTTGGGTGTCGCACATCACCGTTGAGAACGATTGCTTCTGGGCAGGCCGCTCTCGACACGCATTCGTTTTGCACCACAACATCAAGATGGATCCTCTGTCATGAGCTACACAAAACGCCCTGAACTTGTGATTGAAGGGGGGCTCGTCGTCGAGCTGGACTCCGGTGAACTTGTATTCGTTCAGCAGCAGGTGAAGACGCTTACGGAGTCGCTGTGTCCTAGCATCTTCGTTTCGGCCACTTGGATTGACGAGCAGCTGCAGTCAGTGGTCGACAATCAGGGGCGGCACCGGGCGCGCGTGGAGTTCAGGCACGCAGCCAGCCAGTACGAACAAGACGTGCTGGGCTTGCCTGCGCTCGTACGTGAGTGCCTTTGGCTCGTCCTCGGAGAGCCGCTTTCGCTGGCAGCACTGCCAGATCCTCCGTCTGAGAATCCCCAGCTCAATGCAACCACGCTGATTCCCTGGGCGAGCGAGCTAGTGCGGTCCGTGGACATTCGCCGTGCCATCGCTATCGCCAAGCAGGGCGTGGAATTCGATTTGGATCAGGTGCTCTGATGGCGCGCAATTTCGGTCGGTTTGCATCTGTTCCCATTGGCCCGCAGCTGGCGGTGCAAGGCGCGGGCTTGGTGCTGACCACAAATGCAGTCGCGGTAGGTCAGGCGCGGCAGGGGCGCAGTGATATCGCAATTTCGACCGGCACCAGAGGGGCAGAGTTCGCCTTCTGGGGAGATGACGCGGTGTCTGCGATCGTGGGCGTGGTGCCAGGTGTCTCGGCGGTCAACCAGAGCCCCACTGCGGCGGGTGTGGGTTGGCGTTTGGCGACGGGAGAGGTCGGGTCACCCTCTGGCAATCTCGCCACCGGCCTCCCCGCTGTGGTCGCAGGGGACATCGTTGGTGTTCGGGTGGCGGTTGGCAGTCCAAGCACGATCACGTTCTATCGAAATGGCATCCAGGTGTGGAGCGGTACTTATGCCCTTGGAGTCGGCCTGGTGTTCGCTGTGTCCCTTACCGCGACGAAAGCCGGTGGTTTGAACTGTGCGGTGAATTCCGGCCAGTGGCAGGCCCAGTCACCCGCTGCACAAGCCGGGTGGTATAGCGACGCCGCCGGCCTAGCGCCGGTACGCGTGGCAGACTATGACTTTCTGAGCGCCTCCAGCGATTCGCCTGCACACGCTCGTTATGAGGGCCTGATTGCTGACGGTCTGCTCGTAGCGGCAGAAATTGGCTTCTGGCCGTGGGGCGGCGAGATGCCGGCGAATAGCGCCAGCGCCTCCTGCAGCATCGTCGATGGCGACGGGATGCTTGATGCAATTGCGGCGCAGGATTTCGGCGGTGTCGCAGTGGCGGTTCGTAGCGGCACCGTCGATGGCACTGTGGCAGCTGCGGCCACAGTTGCCCGCTTCGTTCTGGATCGGATCGATATCACTGGAGAGGGTGCGAAATCGATCGTGCTCCGTGACGCGCACGATGACCTCGATCAGACGCTCGCGCGCGGTGTCTTCCTGCCAAACATCCCGACGCTCGCCTGGAGCCCGCTGCCCGTGGTGATCGGCGCCGTCGCAAGCGTGCCCGGCCTGCCAGTGAATACAGATGGCACGGCCATCTATTTGAGCAGTCGAGCACTCGCGAGCGTCGACGTCGTCATGGACCGGGGCGACATCATGGAGGGAGGCACCTTCGCCGTCTCGCCGGATCAGCAGCAGCTTGAAATGTATAGCCCGCCCGTTGGACCGGTGGTGGCCGATGTTTCGACTATCGGCGCCGGCCCTGCGCCGGCGACCCTGCTGCAGGCGCTGACCGCGATCTTCTCGGCGATCGGCAAAGCTTCATGGTCGAGCGCCGATGCTGCGGCAATCGACGCAGCCACGGGTTATGCCGGTGTGGGCTACTACAACTCGGACGGCGCGACGGTGCGTGAAGCCTTGGCGGCCATTCTCCCGAGCTATGGGGCATGGTGGTGGCAGGATGCAGACGGCACGCTGCGGTTCGCTCGCGTGGTTCCGCCCGAGGCCTACAGCGGAACCCTGGCGTTTGACCTGGATCGCTCGGACGCGGTTGATGATGTTGTTTCGACACCCGATCGCGCACCGAACCTCACCCGGCGAATGGCATACAGGCCGAATGCCCAGGCGCTTGGGGCATCCGACTTAGTCACTGACCTGGTCGACGTACCTCAAAGCCGGCGCGATCAGCTGACGGCCCTGTGGCGCGGCCAGGCCTACGCCGCGGGGCCGCTCGCTGCGCAGTACACCCACGCTGATAGCGCGGACCCATTCGTTTCCTGTTTCTGGCGCGAGCAAGACGCGCAGGCTGAGATAGATCGGGTGGTCGACTTGTACAAGGTGCCGCGCGCGCTGTACGTCTGGCGTATTGCCGATCCGGCCTTGGCCCCAAAGCCCGGGCAGATCGGCCGGATCACCCACCCGCGGTTCGGCTTGGCCGCCGGCAAGAAGGTGCTGGTTCGCGCGGTGACCCGTAACCCTGCCACCGGCGATTGCACGCTGACTTTCTGGGGATAGACGATGTTGATTGGATACGGCATGCCGCAAGTGTCTACGCCGACCCTCACCGGCACCGGCGCGGATTGGCTCTCTGCTGACGGTGGGACGGCCATGTTTGACGGCAAGCCGGCGCGGCGCACGCGCATCCGCTGGCTGTCATCCGGCTCGCCCGCGATCGGGCAAGCGTTGATGATCGCCGCGCCTCTTGCGGCTGCCACGCGCCCGCGGGTGATCGGTTTGCTGGGCCTGAAGAATGTTCCGGAGGGTGTCTCGGTGATGGTCGCCGGCAAGCGGACCGGTGACAGCTCCCACGTTTACACGCTTGGCGGCGGCAACACAGGTGTCACTCGCCGCATGGCGGACGGTTCGATCGGGTGCTGGTTGGTGGTGGGCGAGGGTATCGATCCGATCGTCAGTCTGGCGGTGAGCATCTACAACAACCTGGGCGGCGCCACCTGGGCCACAGCAGCGACGGAGTTCGAAATCGGCGAGATCTTGCTCATGCCGGCGGTGACCGTCCGACTGGCCGAAGGATGGGGAATAGCTAGGCTTGACCCCAGCGTTCACACGCGGACGCGCGGCAGCCAGGTTTCGACGGTGCAGGCGACGAGCTTCCGGCGCTTCACGGGCTCGCTGGCCGGCGCACCGACGGCAGATGCGCGCGGCGGCGGCCTTGCCAACGGGGACGACTGGGAGACGATCGCGGCAATGCTTACGGGCGGTCGCAGGTGTGTGGTGATCCCTCAGTACCGCACGCTGCCCGGCAGCGTGTTCGACGCCGCGCTGTGCAACCGCACGGCGGTGTACGGCATCGCCATCGAGTTCCCCGGTCCGCAGAACATCCAGCGGCAGTACTTCAGCGGCACCATCACCGTAGAGGAGATCCCTCCTTAGGCGCTGGGTGCTAGCGCTAGCCCATCCCGAGAACCATCACATGGAGTATTGTCTGCGGGCCCCGGAGGAGAAATCTTATGCGCCTAGCCGACTTCATAGAGCAGCGTCGCGCCCAGATCCTCGACGGTGCGGAAGAGTTTGCCAGAACGCAGGCACCTCTCGGGCTAGAACTCGATGCAGCCGCGCTACGAAACCACCTTCCACAGGTCTTGGACGCGATCGTAATTGATCTTCGTTCTCGACAATCTTCGGTAGAGCAGAAGGCGAAATCCGAAGGACTTGCACCCAAGTCGTCCGGTCCTGAAAGTGCCGCTACCAGTCATGGGAGAACGCGCGCGCAGGGCGGGTTCGACGTGAACAGCATGGTGGCTGAGTATCGGGCCTTGCGTGCTGCTGTAATTCGCTTGTGGTCGGCAGACGCAGCTCTGGTCGCGGCTTCGTTGGACGATATGATTCGCTTCAATGAAGCAATGGATCAGGCGGTGGCCGAGTCGCTTGCAGAGTTCTCGCGCGAAGTGGAGATGTGGCGGCATGTGTTCTTAGGAGCACTGGGCCACGACTTGCGTGGTCCCCTAAGCGTAGTGATGTTCACCGCCGACCAGCTTGCCCTATCAACACAGGGAACGCAGAGCGCCAAGAAAGTATCACGCCTGGTGAGTGGCGCTGCGCATATGCGAAAGCTGCTCGACGAGTTGCTGGACTACAGCAAGTCGGAACTAGGAATAGCGATGACCCTGCATCGCTCTCCATGCGACCTTGCGACCGAAATCAGGGAAGAGGTGAGTTCACTCAGCACAATAATCCCTAACATGGCAGTTCGATTCACGGACAACGGTCCTTGTGAAGGACACTTCGACTGCGTAAGGATGAGGGAAGCTATCCACAACTTGGTCGCCAATGCAGCAAAGTATGGTGACGAAGCATCGACGATCCTTGTCTCCGTGACGAGTGACGTCGAGGAAGTACAGGTTGCCGTAACGAACTCGGGCGAATCAATCCCAGAATCCGTTCTCGGTTCTATGTTTGATCCGCTGCGAAGGGGAGTGAAGAAAGCGAGCAACGGTGAGAATTCAAGTTTGGGCTTGGGCCTTTTCATTGTGCGGGAGATCGTGCAGGCACATGGAGGGGAGGTAAGCGCTACCTCGATTGAACGCCAGACGCAGTTCGTAATTACCCTGCCGCGCAGTTAGATCCCGTGGCGGCTGGGTAATCTTGCGCGTCGCAAGCGATGAGAGCGAGTCGCATAAGATCGAACCGAGGTGATTACGGTGGGTGATCTGCAATTTCGCTGGACATGGCTCGGCGCCGACGTTGGGGGCGCGAAGTGGTCTATCTGCTGGGTATCACGCATGTCGCGCGGCTAATTGATCGGGTTGACGGCACGTGGTTCGCGCGGCTCGATGCTCATCTCCCCAATACGCAAGCAACTCGAAGCTGCACGAGCTACCAGACCGGCCGGCGCGGTGTTGAACTTTGGGCTGAGCGACACGCAACCCGCTTGCGCGCAGAGGTGACCGCGAAGCACGAAGCGTGGCTAAGCAAGCAAGCGTGGCGGCCAAGAGTTGCGAATGTCGGCGCAACCGGTGAGATTTGCTCTATTCAGAATGCCCGCCATGTCGAGCCGGCGACCCCGATACAGCACGAAGGCGGAATGGGCCGCAGCCCAAGCAAACGATATGCGCGCGCGCGCCGCCGAACTTCGCTTTGAGCCATCCGGCGGGTCGGTGTCGCGGGCACGGAGGAAGTTCGATCAGATCGAAGGCTTGCACAGGGCGGCTATCCATTTCGACAGCATGGCGCGGCGATTTAAGGTTATAGGTGTCTAACAATAACCTGACTCAATGCCGCTCAAGTCCCTGTCTGAGAGTGGGGCGCCTTCAAGGGCTTTGATTCTGGAGAACCGTCCTGGCGAAGAAATATAGAAAGGAGCACTATTGCCAAGACGGCGAGAAATTCGCTTTGCCAGTTTTGGAATGACTCAAACCAAAACTGAGAGCCGCTCAGATGGCTGAGAAAAGACAGTGTCGGCTCATGCGCTGCAACCCGCTCATCGTTCTCATGCAGCCAACTACCGTAGCCATGTAGGGCGAACGACGCTAAGAAGAGCAAGAAGAACGCCAGCGCAAGTGAATGCGAGTACAGAACTCGCACCATTCCACCGGCCCGAACTGGCCACGGCGTAGGGCCGGGTCGAATCGTTTCCTCCTCTTCTGCGGGGTCCAGAGGCCTTGACTCAGCCGATCCGCGCTGTCGCAACCAGACGGTTAGCAGGACGTACATACCCATCTGCAAGAACTCGCTTTCCCAGTTCTCGAAGGTTGCGGAGATGAAGTGTCCGCTGGAAAGATACAGGGCGAAAGTCGCTGGCGGACGATGCTCGCGAACTCTATCTTCGTTCCAAGCTGCGTGGCCCGAGATCACTTGAGCCAGCAGGAATAGCACGAACAGGAAAGCTAGCGTCAAGGACAGGCCATTCCGGCGCCATAGAGAGTACCGTGGTTCACTCATTCCCGTCCGCCTACTTCATCTGCAATCGAAAGTTCGCCAGGTCCAAGTCGCAGTCCCCCTGTAGCTCTCAACAACGTAGCAGGGCCAGTGTGGTCACTGGCCCTGCTCGTTCACCGTCGTTTGGCTTCCTTTGGATGCTGCAGCTGCTTTTCGTTGCGCATTAGTCTTTTCTTGCGCAACTTGTTGTTGAGCGTCGTCCGATGCCTTCCACACCTCGTAGTCTTCGTCCAGCTGGGCGCGCTCCTCGGCTGAGAAGAGCTCACGTGCCATTTTGAACATTGTGTTCTCTTCTTCCTTGGCATGGTGATCAATAAGCTCGCCGAAGACCTTCGTGCGTCCAGCGAACTCGGGCGTACCCGGATCTGCGGAATGAACCTCGGGGATGACAGAGTTTTCAACCGCATGGTGTTCCGCTAGCGCTTCTGCGTGAGTTTGGAGGCCATCCCGATCCGCACGTTCCTTGAAAGCCGGGTAGAAGACCTGTTCCTCCCACTTAGCGTGGGGAATTAAGGAGTTCTCGATTGTTTCAAGCAAGCTCTGGCGTGTCTTGACACCTCGGTCAGTCGTTTCCTTGAGTTGGTCAAATAGCGACCGCAGCTCATCGTGCTCGTCCTTTAGCGTTTTCAGAATATCTCGTTTCATTTTTCCGCCTGCCTACTTGTTGGGTGGGTTGGGTCAGGTACAAAGACTGGCACCACCGCGGTGTAGGCAACGTGCAAATAGGGGATTTCGATAGCGCGTTAGCGCACTGAACAACAGGTTGCAATTCACGCTATGACCGCGCGACCTGTTGTAAAAGTTGTCTGTCGGATGCGAGCGAGAAGCGAATGCCTACCTACGTGCCCACCACCCTTCCCGACGCCTTTCAGTGGATTGAGTGTGAGGAAGAGAGAGTTCTTCATTACAAAGGCATTGAAGTAGTGCGCGTGGCCCCCCAAAAGCAGGGTTGGTTCGTTGAGGTACTTGTGCCCGACCTAGGGAAGCCTCGTCCGCGACTACTTACGCGCTCGCGCCAAGTTGGAATGTGCTGGGGTTCCAAATGGGCGAAGGAGAGAGTTATCCACTTCGAGCAGCTTGCTTTCCCAACCAACTCCACATCAGAGCTCGCAGCTGGCTAGTAGAAGTCCACAGGTGTCTCTATTTGAAGGAGCATAGGATGTCAGATGATCTAAACAACCGGGGTGAACCGGATCGCAGCCGAATCGCGTTAGGAGAGGAGCATGAGGTCCGGTACTGGACGGGGAGGTTTGGAATCAGTGAAGAGAAGCTTCGCAGCGCCGTCAAAGAAGCGGGCAACTCTGCCGAAGCTGTCGAACGCTGGATAGCTAAGCACCAGTGACCGCCATAGGTCGTCTCTAGGAAACCTACGCACAAGGTCTGGAGAAGGCGTGCTGCGTTCAATCGGCAGCTCCTCGTCTTTCTCTTGCTTCAAATGTGGATAGGGAGGATGCTTTCGCCGTTCGCCTGTGAGGACTGCAAATGGCAAGCTCTCCCAATAGGCCTGACGGTCAGAAGCTTGAGCACGTAAAGAGCCTTGAGGCGCGTGTAGAGGCGCTCGAGTTCATCGTGCTGGGTCTATTGAGGGGTAGTCGGGATAATCCGACCTGCAAGCGTTCAGTCATCGCGACTTTCGAACTTTTAGACAAGGTGCTTGAGGCGCCGGAAATGCGTCAGAAGAAGGCCTATCGCGATGCATGTCGCATGGCGTTCTCGGAAGCAATCATGCTCGCCTGGGGAGGAATTGAGCCCGACTTGGACTCGCAGAGCAGGAAGCATTAGGGGCCACTCTCATCCGGTGATCACTATGACTGCGCAAGCTCGCTTCGTTTTTCGGGCTGGACCCGCCTATCAGGTTCATCCTTGCCATGGTGTTTGGGGCGGACCGAATCCACACGGCTTCCTCGAGGTGAGCTTTTATATGGACTCACCAGTGCTACCGGATGAGATTTGGATGCAGGAGTCCGCAGAGTTGCCCGGCCTATTCCTGCAGCAGGCACGCCGCAGCCAGCTTAAGGGCGATGCGAGCGAGCCAACGTTCATTAGACGGTTTAACACGGCCATTGTGCTGTCGCCGGCAGATGCGCTGGCTGTAGGGGAATGGCTCACCGAGCATGCCACCGCCTTGCTCCGAGATCGGACAGCGAACCGAGCCCACGAATAGCCGAAACCCACGCGCTGGAGGCGCGAAAGGCGAGAGTTTTTAGCAATCGAGGGAATTTTTAGCAGAAGTGGTTTCGCGAAATGCTCGGAAACCGTTGCCACCAATGGTGGCCGGGGAGGGAATCGAACCCCCGACACAGGGATTTTCAATCCCTTGCTCTACCAACTGAGCTACCCGGCCAGGTTTTTCGCGATACGGCCGTGCGGCCAGTGCGAGCCGCGCATGATACGGGAGCCAGGGCCGGGCTGGCAAGCCGGATGACGGCTGAACACGCTGCAGTCGATCCCGGGCCGGAGGCGGCGTCCGCGTGCATCATCGGGAAAACGCGCATGCGCCGTGGCCAAAGGGAGTTCCGACATGAAGGCTTTTTTCCAACTGTGTGCCCTCGCAGGGGTGGCCCTTCTGGCGGCCTGCGCCAGCAGTCCCAAGCTGTCCGATGCGCAAAAGCTCGCGCTCTACCAGGCCAATGCCGGTGCGCCGGTCAAGGATTTCACCTACCTGGGCAATCTCACGGGCTGGCAGCCCATCGGCGATTCCGCTTTGGCTGTCTGGACCAAACCCAAGGAAGCCTATCTGCTTGATCTGGGCGGTCCTTGCCGGGATCTCGACTACGCGCCGGCGATCAACATCACCAACATGATGGGGCGTGTTTCCACGCTCGATCGGGTGCGGGTGTTGGGAGGGTCCGGTGGCGTGGGCCGGGTCTCGTGCCGCATCGTCAGTATCCGGCCACTGGATGTCAGCAAATTGAAGGCCGCCGAAGCCGAGCTGCGCAAGGCCGACGTGGAAGCCCGCCAGGAAGAATCGGCCGCACCGGCCAACTGACTCTCGGCGTCAGGACGCACCTGCCCGGCGGGTGTCTTTGCCTGGCACGTGCGGCTCAGGCTTCGGGGACAAACCCGGCAGGCTTGTCGGCGCCTTCGCCGAACAGGAACTTCTCCAGCTCCGCTTCCAGGAAGGCGCGATGCTTGGGATCGCGTGGCGAAAGCCTGTTTTCGTTGATCAACATGGTCTGGTGCGCCAACCAGCTGACCCAGGCCGGCTTGCCGATGCTGGCGAAGATGCGCTTGCCCAGCTCGCCGGGGTAGGGCACGAAATCCAGGCCTTCAACTTCGCGCTTTTCGTACAGGCAGAAGACGGTGCGGGACATGCGGGGGACTCAGTGGCGGACAACCGCGCAAGGATAGCGCCCCCGACCGTCGCACGACATCCGACAGACGCCGCTCAAAGCGATTGCAGCATGCGACGAATGGGCGCGGGCAGACCCAACTGCGGCAGTTCGGCTGCGCTGACCCAACGCAGATCCGCATTGTCGTTCACCGCCGCGCGAGCCTGCAGGTCGCGCCAGCGCAGCGGATGCATGCGCAGTTTGTAGTGGCTGAAAACATGGGGGACCTCCACCAGCGCCTCTGCCCGGTCGTACTCGCCGGCCAGGTGGCGTTCGAACCATGCGCGCGCGCTGTCGTGATCGGCCGCTTCCGGCAGTGACCACAGCGAGGCCCAGATACTGCTGGGCGGACGCCGTTGCAGCAACACCTGGCCTGCGGCGTTCGCGGCCAGCAGTACCAGCGCCGTGCGTTCCGGCAACGCCTTGCCCGGCTTGGAGGTGGGCAACTCGTCCACGCGCCCATCGCGCAAGGCAACGCAGCCCGATTGCACGGGACAGAGCATGCAGGCCGGGTCGCTGCGCGTGCACAGGGTCGCGCCCAGATCCATCTGCGCCTGGGTGTAGTCAGCCATGCGTGCTTCGGGCAGGTGCGCTCCCGCCAGCGACCACATCTGTTTTTCCACCGCCGGCAAACCGGGCCAGCCGGCGATGCCGTGATAGCGGGCGAGGACGCGCTTGACGTTGCCGTCGAGGATCGGAAAGCGATCACCCCAAGCTTGCGACAGGATCGCACCGGCGGTGCTGCGGCCAATGCCGGGCAGGGCGATCAATGCATCCAGATCCCGTGGCAGGTCACCGCCGTGCCGTTCGACACACGCCCTGGCGGTGGCGTGCAGATTGCGCGCGCGGGCGTAGTAGCCCAGCCCCGACCACTGCGCCAGTACGTCATCGAGCGATGCCGCCGCCAGGTCCGGCAGCGTTGGAAACGCCTGCAGGAATCGCGCGAAGTAGGGAATGACGGTCTTGACCTGGGTCTGCTGCAGCATGATTTCCGACAGCCACACCCGATAGGGCGTGCGCGGGTGCAGCCAGGGCAGATCGTGGCGACCGGCGTGATCGAACCAGTCCAGCAGCTGTGCGGCGAACGAGTCGACGAGGGTCGTCGTCACTGACCCAGGGATTCCGGCAGCAAGGCATCGACAAAGGCTTCAGCGTCGAACACGCGCAAATCTTCGGGTCGCTCGCCAATCCCTGCAAACCGGATCGGGATGCCGAACTCGCGCGCCAGTGCAAACACCACGCCACCTTTGGCCGTGCCATCCAGCTTGGTCACCACCAGGCCGGTGATGTTCACCGCGGCGTGGAACTGGCGCAGCTGCGAAAGCGCGTTCTGCCCGGTGGTGCCATCGATGACCAGCAACACCTCGTGCGGCGCGCTGGCATCGACTTTCTGCAGCACGCGCTTGATCTTTCCCAACTCGGCCATCAGACCTTGCTGGGTATGCAGGCGACCGGCAGTGTCGGCGATCAGCACTTCGGTGCCACGCGCCTTCGCCGCCTGCAATGCATCGAAAGCCACCGATGCGGCGTCGGCGTTCTGGCCCTGCGCCACCACTTGCACGCCGTTGCGATCGCCCCAGGCCTGCAATTGCGCGACCGCAGCAGCGCGGAAAGTATCGCCCGCGGCCAGCATCAAGCTGTGGCCCTCGTCCTTGAAGCGGCGCGCAAGCTTGCCGATGGTCGTGGTCTTGCCCACGCCATTGACGCCCACCGTCAACAATACGAAGGGCTTGATCCGGGGATCGATCTGCAAAGGCTTGGCGACCGGCGCCAGCAGGGCGATCAGGTCCGCGCGCAGCGCGGCCAGCAGCGCCTGCGCATCGCCAAACTCACGCGCCTTCATGCGCTTGCGCAGGTCTTCGATGAGGGCGGTGGTGGCGGGCACGCCGACATCGGCCGTGAGCAGGGCGGTTTCAAGTTCGTCCAGCAGGTCATCGTCCAGGCGCGGGTGGCGCGAGAACAGGCCACTCAGGCCCAGCGCGGCACTGCTCTTGCGCAGGCGCTCGCGCCAACCCACCTTGCCGGCCGCCGCGGGGGCCGCTTGCGATGCATCAGCAGGCGGATCGGCCTGCAGCGGTGCAATCGGGGCCGGTTCGATGACGGTCGCCGGCACTGCCGACGGACTGACGTCGACGGCTGCGGCCACATCGTTGGAAGTATCGGAGGAGGTCGCCGGGCGCTGCGTCTCGGGCAGGCTCGCGGGCGCGTCAGGCTTCTTGCGTCGGAACCAGCTGACCATGGGACAGGCAATCGCGGAGAATAGGCGCATGGTATCACCCACCCCCACGGCGTCCCGATGAAGCCGCCCCGCGCTCCTCGTTCCGGCGCACCCTCCGCAGCGGTCAGCGGGCATGTGCGCATCATTGGTGGCCGCTGGCGTGGCAGCAAGTTGCCGGTGACGGATCTGGCCGGACTGCGCCCCAGCGCTGATCGCGTGCGCGAAACCCTGTTCAATTGGCTCATGCCGCATCTGCCGGGCGCCGTGGTGCTGGATGCCTTTGCCGGCAGTGGCGCGCTGGGCCTGGAAGCGGTTTCGCGCGGCGCCGCACGCGCCGTGCTGGTGGAGCGCGATTCGCAGGCGGTCCGGGCTTTGCAGGCCAGCGCGGCGCGGCTGGACACTGACGGCCAGGTCCGGGTCATCGCCGATGACGTGCTGCGCTGGCTGGCCACTGCCCACGCCGAGTCGTTCGATCTGGTATTCCTGGACCCGCCGTTTGCCGCTTCTGCCTGGGATCACGCGTTGGCCGCGCTGGCGCCACGCCTGGCTCCCGGCGCCTGGGTCTACCTGGAGTCCCCGGTCACGCTGGAACCGGCCGTGCCGCAGGGCTGGGTCCTGCATCGCGAAGGCCGCACGCGTGATGTCCGTTACGCCCTGTACCGCGCGTCAGCCGGGCAGGGCGCTGATACACTGCGCGACGACTCCAACGAGCCAGCCTCCGCATGAGCGTGTCCCGTCACCGTACCGCGGTCTATCCCGGCACGTTCGACCCGATCACCAACGGCCACATCGATTTGATCGACCGCGCCGCGCCGCTGTTCGAGCGCCTGATCATCGGCGTGGCGGAAAGCCCGGGCAAAGGGCCGGCGTTGCCGCTGGCGCTGCGGGTGGACCTGACCCGCAAGGCCGTGGCCCACCATGCGCATGTGGAAGTGTTGGGCTTCGACGGCCTGCTGGCGCATTTTGTCGAGGAAGTCGGCGGCGGCGTGCTGCTGCGCGGGCTGCGCGCGGTCTCGGATTTCGAGTACGAATTCCAGCTGGCCAGCATGAACCGTCATCTGATTCCGGAAGTGGAAACCCTGTTCCTGACCCCCGCAGAGCAGTACGGATTCATCTCTTCGTCGCTGGTCCGCGAGATTTCGCGGCTGGGCGGAGACGTCTCGGGTTTCGTCACTGCCGATGTGGCGGCTGCCCTGAAGACGCAGTGGCAACGCGCTTAAATTCGTGCTTTGTGGCACGATCATTCTTACTACGACTCACCGGAGGGGGACACCCATGATCAAAATCGCAACCCGACTGCTGTTGATTGCCTGCCTGGTGGTGCCGTTCGCGGCCTGCAAGAAGCAGGAAGCCGCGCCCGCCGACGCCGCCGAGGTGGCCCTGGTCGCTCCGGCCAAGGATGACGACGCCGCATGGCGCACCTATCTGCAGGAAGTGGTGGGCCGCAACATGGGCACCATCACCAACAGCCCCTTCCTGTACTACCTGCCGCCGGAATCGGATCCGGAGTTCCAGGCCAAGTACGAGCGTTCGCTGGAACAGGCCAAGAACGCCATTGCCCGCGGCATCGTCGGCGGCAACATGCTGGCCTTCGGTTCTTCCGCTTCGGCGCGCATGGCCGATCTGGTCGTCGCCTCGTTCGACGGCGTGCAGCCGGACACCATGAAGGGTGTGCGCGTACTGTTCATCGGCGACGCGGCGGATGGCGAGCGCGTCAAGGCCGCCGTGGCTCCGGCTGGCGTGGATTTCGTGTTCGTCGAAGCGAAATGATGTACCGGTGCGTGGCCGCAATGCGGCCACGCACGGCAACACCGCAGGAGCGGCTTCAGCCGCGAGCTTTTGGAGCGCTCCTCATGGGCGCCCAATCGAAAAGCTCGCGGCTGAAGCCGCTCCTGGCTTTTTGTGGTCCCGTCCCTGCCCGCAGGGCGTACCATATGCCCCTGCCATGTCCCTCAAGATCAACGAACTCTGCGTCAATTGCGATGTCTGCGAGCCGGCCTGCCCCAACCAGGCCATCTCGATGGGCGAGGCGATTTACGTCATCGACCCGGCACGTTGCACCGAATGTGTGGGTCATTTCGACGAACCTCAATGCGTGGTCGTCTGCCCGGTCGAATGCATCGACGCGGACCCCGCCTTTCCCGAAAGCCACGACGACCTGCTGGCCAAACTGCGCAGCCTCCAGAGCGCAGGCTGATTTGCGCGCCTGGCTGACGGCCTCGGCGCAAGGTGTGGATTCCGACGCTCCGTATGGCGGCACGGGGCTGCCACGGACGGATTCCACGCGTTGCGCAATAGCGATTCGCGCGGCGCCATATGCGGGTGAAATCTCACGCGCGCATTGCTCACAAATTTGAAAAGAAAAATTACGCAAATCCACTACAGATCTGCGGCATAGGGCCGATGCGCGCGAAGTGCATGACCATCATGCCGTGAGTTCGATGTGGGTGATGCATTGTCGCCGGCCAGAAGCAGCCATTAAGTTCGCATGGGAGCTGCGCCCACATACGGCGCACTTCTGCTTCACCTACCGCATGATCCTCATGCGGCCCCGAGTCTGTTGTGCAGGCATGGATGCCGTGGTCATCGCGCGTGGATGGAGTTGATCAACAACTTCCCAGCCTTTCCTTGCGAGACCTCCCATGTCAAAAGCAACTCCCTCCCGGGGCGCGCAACCGCGTCTCCGCAAGCTCACCCGCGCCATCCTGCTGGCCACGCTGGCTTCCACGCCCGCCCTGGTGCTGGCGCAGGCCAGCTCATACACCGAGACCGGCAAGATAGGTGATGCCAGGAGCTGGCAAACCGAAGAATTCAAGATTGATTGGGGACTGGGAGCAGTCGGCGCCGACGAAGCGTATGCCCGCGGCCTCAGCGGCAAGGGCGTCAAGGTGGGCGTATACGATGACGGCTTCCCTGCCTGGCACCCGGACTTGGAAGGTATCACCCCGCTGAGCTTCGGCGACCCCGGCTGCGAATCCGGCGACGACATCAGTCAAAACGGCTGCTTCCACACGGAGAGCGGCACCACGGTCACTTACACCGCCGCCCCCACGGCTGCGCAGGACGCCATCATCAAGGATGCCATCGCGGCCGGCACGATTACGCAGCGACAGTACGACGCCCTCCAGACGGGCTTTGTCTACGGCACCCATGGTTCGCATGTGGCCGGCATTGCAGGCGGGCGCCGTGACGGCAGCGGCATGCATGGCGTTGCCTTCAATGCCGGTCTGGTCGGCGCCGCGTCCACCTCCAACATCTATATGGATGCGCTGTCCGCGCTGGGCCTGCCGGACGGCAGCAGACTCAACCAGGGGCCCGGGTTGGAAGCCGAGGCCGCGATGCGCGAGTTGATGAACAAGGCTGGCGTGCGCGTGGTCAACAACTCCTGGGGCCTGGGCACCGAACCCAAGACCGCCGCCGAGATGGACGCCAAGGCGGCCAGTGACTACAAGGTCTACCTGGACGCCCTGGCCGCCGACACCCGCAAGTACGGCATGTTGCAGGTCTTCGCGGCCGGCAATGACAGCGGCCAGATCGCTGGCATCTGGGCCACGTTGCCGCGTTACTACGCCGACGTGGCGCCCTACTGGGTGAGTGTGGCCAATGCACAGCAGGACGGTACGCTGCATGCTTCCTCCAGCATCTGCGGCCTGAGCAAGGACTGGTGCATCACCGCGCCGGGCGCCGCGATCATCTCGACCGTCCCGGCGGGCAACATCACCGGCGAGCTGCTGGTTGACGATGCTGACGTCGTGACCGGGGTCAATGTCACCGCCGAGGAGAAGCTTGCGGGCTATGCCGAAATGACCGGCACCTCCATGGCCAGCCCGCATGTCACCGGCGGCCTGGCGCTGCTGATGGAACGCTACCCCTACCTGACCAATCCGCAGGTGCGCGACGTGCTGTTGACCACCGCGCGCGATCTGGGTGAGGCCGGCGTGGACGAAATCTACGGCTGGGGCATGATGGATCTGAAGAAGGCCATCGATGGCCCCGGCATGCTGCGGGTGGATACCGATGTACTGATGGACCAGCACGCCGGTGGCGCCAAGGTGTGGGAAGGCGAAGCCTGGGATGACTGGCGCAACGACATCAGCGGCCCGGGCAAGCTCAGCAAGTCCGGTGAGGGCTGGCTGCGCCTGAGCGGCCGCAATACCTTTGCTGGTGCCACGGTCAAGCAGGGCACGCTGGAACTGGCAGCCGAAAACCAACTGGGCGGCAGCGTGCAAGTGGCTGGCGGCACCTTGCTGTTGAACGGTGCGCTGGTTGATACGCGGCTGGAAGTGGAGTCTGGTGTGGCGCGAGTCAATGGTCTGGTGCGCGGTGGCGAAACCGTCGTGGCCATGGGCGGCCGCCTGGAAGGCACCGGCACTCTGTCCAACACGGTGGTCGGCGGCACGATTTCGCCGGATGGCCGTGGCACCATCGGCACGCTGACCGTCAACGGCAACTACACGCAGCAAGCCGGTTCGGTCTACGAAGTGGACGTCCAGGCACCGACCAGCTCGGACCTGGTGCAGGTCACTGGCAGCGCCGTTCTGGAAGGTGGCACGATTCAGGTGGACGCGGCGGCCGTGGAGTTGGGCCAGTCGTACACGATCCTGCGAGCCGCGGACATCACCGGTTCCTTCGGCGGCGTGGGCTTTGCCAGTGCCACGCCGTTCATGACGATGGCTTGGAGCCAAACCTCCACGGCGCTGGCGTTGAACGCGGTGCGTGGTCAGGCGTTGACCTCCGCCGCGTACACCGACAATCAGATGGCCGTGGCGGGTGCGGCTGACGCAGCGAGCGATTCCGATCCGTTCCTGAGCCGACTGGTACATATGAACGCTGCACAGGCCACTGCCGCCTTTGACCAGCTCAGTGGCGAAGCCTATGCCAGCCAGACCTCGGTGCTGCTGGATCAGGGCCAGCGGATGAACGAGTTGGTGGTGGATCGTACGCGCACCTCGCAGACCCGCTTCGCCCAGCAGGGCGACGATGGCCGCGGCAATAATTTGTGGGTGGATGTGCAGAGCCACGGCGGGGACATCGACAGCAACGACAATGCCGCGCGCACTCGTTACCACGCCAATGGCTTGACCTTGGGCTACGACTACATCTTCGGTGACCAGTGGCAGGTGGGTGCCGTGGCGTCGGCGCAGAAGGGCGACATGAATGTGCGTCAGCGTGGCAGCAAGCACGACTACGACACCAATTTCTACGGTGTGTACGGCGGCAAGGCGTGGGGCAACTTCGGCTTGCGTGCGGGTTACTTGATCTCCCGTTCGAAGATCAGCGCAGAGCGCACCGCCAGCTATGGCAGCTTCAGCGACCTCAATCGCGCCGACTACCACAGTGACGGTCGCCAGGGTTATGTGGAAGGCGGCTACACCTTCCGCATGGGCGAGCGCTTCGAGATGGAGCCCTACGCCCAGTGGGCGCGTGTGGAAGCCAAGACCGATGGCTTTACCGAAACCGGCGGCAGGAGCGCGCTGCAAGTTGCACGCCACAAGGACCAGGTGGACTTCACCACCGGCGGACTTCGCTTCGCGGCTGACCTGAGCCCCGGTGCCGGCCAGACCTGGCTGAGCCTGGGCGGCTCGCTGGGTTACCGGCATGCCACGGGCGACATCGAACCCAGCCTGACAGCAGCCTGGGTGGGCGGTGGCTACTTCAACGCCTGGGGTTCGCCGATTGCCAAGAACGCCACCTTGCTCAATCTGAATCTGGCGGCGCGCCTGAGTCCGAACACCCTGCTGGAACTGGGTTACGACGGCCAGTACGCCAGCGATGCACGTGACCATGCGGTCAACGCACGCGCCACCTGGCGCTTCTGAGTGCTTGAGTGATGGCGATGGCGGCGGCTTTGGCCGCCGCCATCCGCTGCCGCCATCGACCCGTTGGACGACGACTTTGAGTACCGTACTTTTGCTGGCGCTGGCCGTTTCCACGGCCGCGCAACCGGTCGCACAGGCCGCCGCCCATCCCGCACCCGGCAATGAAAAGGCCGTCCGCGTTTCGGCCATGCCAGCCCGCGCAAAAGCCTGCCAATGGCTTCCTGGGCAGGCGCACGCGGGTGCGCGTGTACTGTTCCGGGGCAAGCCGGTCGCGCTGGACAATCATCATGCCTTCCGCATCTTTGTTCCTTGCCACGCCAAGGATTTCATCCAGGTCCATGTGACCCGCTCCAACGGCAGCACCATCGTGCACCGGGTCATGATCGACCCGGTCTGAGAGCCAGGCCAAGCGGCGCGCGACACTGTGTCCGGTCACGGCCATGGGCCGCATCCTGTCAATCCATCGTATGCTGCTGGCAATCCGTTGTAAGGGTGGCCCTGCCGAGGCGCATGCGCTGGGGGCAGGGTCACATCCGCCGCCCCAGGAGACGCCGTGAGCTTGCCCCGATTTGCCGTCGCACTGTCGCTTTTCCTTTTGCTCTCCCCGGCCTTGCGCGCCGCCGAACGCGATGCCGACGCTCCAGCCCCGCATCCTCCCGGCGCTGCCATCGCCAGCGCGCACAAGCTGGCGACCGAGGCCGGATTCGAGATCCTGCATGCCGGTGGCAACGCGTTTGATGCAGCCGTGGCCGTGTCTTCGGTGCTGTCGGTGGTGGAACCGATCAGTTCCGGCCTGGGTGGCGGTGGATTCTTCCTGCTGCACGATCAACGCAGCGGCAAGGACGTCTTCATCGATGCACGCGAAACCGCGCCCGCCGCCGCCACGCCGCAGGCCTACCTGCTGGCCAATGGCGACTTCAACCGCGACCGCGCCGAGAACGGTCCCTGGGCGGCGGGCATTCCCGGCTTGCCCGCCGCGCTCGTCCATCTGGCGAAGAACTACGGCAAGCTGCCGCTGAAAACTTCGTTGGGTCCGGCCATCCGCATCGCGCGCGACGGCTTTCCGGTCTACGGTCGCCTTGTCCGCGGCTATGCCTCACGGCGCGATGTGATGGATCGCTATCCCGGCACCCGCGCGGTGTTCCAGGTCAATGGCCAGGCGCTGAAGGAAGGCGATCTGTTCAAGCAGCCCGACCTGGCGCGCACGCTGCAGCTGCTGGCGGAACGCGGTCATGACGGCTTCTACCAGGGCGAGGTGGCGAAGAAGCTAATCGCCGGGGTCAAGGCCGAAGGCGGGCAGTGGACGGCGAAGGAACTGGCCGGCTACCAGGTGCGTGAGCGCGAGCCGCTCAGGTTCAAGTACCGCGACTGGCAGATCACCACCGCACCGCCGCCGTCCTCCGGTGGTGTGGCGGTGGCGCAGATGCTGCAGATTCTGGAGGCCTGGGATCTGGCCAAGCTCGATGAGGTACATCGCACCCACCTGACCGTGGAAGCCATGCGGCGCGCCTTTCGCGACCGCACGTTCTATCTGGGCGATCCGGACTTCGTCGACATTCCCATGAAGACGCTGATGAGCCGCGACTATGCCGCTGGCCTGCGCGCCACCATCAATCCGGAAAAGGCCACGCCCAGCGACATCTTCTCCGGTCAGCCCACGCCGCTGGAAGACGACGAAACGACCCACTTCAGCATCATCGACGGCGATGGCAATCGCGTGGCCGCCACCCAGACGGTCAACCTGCTGTTCGGCTCGGGCCTGATTCCCCCCGGCACCGGCGTGCTGCTCAACAACGAGATGGATGACTTCGCGCTCAAGCCCGGCACGCCCAACGCGTTCGGCGTGATGGGCTTTGAAGCCAATGCGCCCAAGCCGGGCAAGCGCATGTTGAGCTCGATGACGCCCAGCTTCATGGAGTCGGCGGATGAAGTGGCGGTACTCGGCACGCCCGGCGGCAGCCGCATCATCACCATGGTCCTGCTCGGCATGCTTGGCTATGACCAGGGTCTGGGCGCGCAGGAAGTTGCGGCACTGCCGCGCTTCCACCACCAGTGGTATCCCGACGTCATCTCCGCCGAAAGCGGCGCGTTCAGTCCGCAGGTGGCCGATGCCCTGCGCAAGATGGGCCATACCGTGGACTTGCCGGGCGACACCGCCAGCGGAGGTCGCGGCTCCAGCCATGTCTGGGGCAACCTGCAGACCGTTTCCTGGAATCGCCGCAGCAACACGCTGACCGGCGGCGCCGACCCGCGCAACCCGGTCGGCGAGGCCAAGGTGGAACTGAGCCAGCCCGCAGCCCCGTAAGTGTCGAGCTTCATGGCGGGAGTACAATCCCGCCATGAAACTCTGGTCCATTCTGGGAAATTCGCAGAAGCTCGACGGTGGCGCCATGTTCGGCAACGCGCCGCGGGCGATGTGGTCGCAATGGCTGGCGCCTGACGAGCAGAACCGGGTGCCGTTGGCCTGTCGCGCCCTGCTGGCATCGCCGCTCAACGGCAAGACGGTGTTGTTCGAAACCGGCATCGGCGCATTCTTTGAACCGAAGATGCGCGAGCGCTTCGGGGTGCAGGAAGAGCGCCATGTCCTGCTGGACTCGCTGGCCGAGGCCGGCTACTCGCACGAAGACATCGACGTGGTCGTGCTCAGTCACCTGCACTTCGATCATGCCGGTGGCCTGCTGGCGCCGTGGGAAGACGGCCAGCCGCCGCGCCTGCTGTTCCCCAATGCGGTTTTCGTGGTGGGGCGCGCGCACTGGCAGCGTGCGCTCGAGCCGCATCCGCGCGATCGCGCCAGCTTCATTCCCGAACTGCAAGACCTGCTCGAAGCCAGCGGTCGCCTGGAACTGGTGGAGGGCGAGGTCACGCCTGCGCTCGGTGAGAGCGTGCGCTTCAGTTTCAGTGACGGCCATACACCCGGCCTGATGCTGGCGGAAATCCAGGGACCCGAGCTTGTGCAGGGCCAGGCGCATGGCGGCGTGGTGTTCTGCGCGGATCTGATTCCCGGCCGTTCGTGGGTGCATGTGCCGATCACCATGGGCTACGACCGTAATGCGGAACTGCTGATTGACGAGAAGCGCGTGTTCCTCGACGACAAGCTCGCCCGCAATGTCCATCTGTTCTTCACCCACGATCCCGATTGCGCGCTGGCCAAGCTGACGCGCGATGACAAGGGCCGCTTTGGCGTGACTCACGTCCAGCCGCAGCTGCACGCACGCGCGCTCTGAGCGCGCGGCGCGGGCCAGTACCGGGCCGGCCCGGTAGCAGGGTTTTCCGACCCGGCAGCAGAATTCCCTGAGGCCGGACCAGGTACTTTTCCCAGCACACGACGCGGGGTCCGCCGACAGACTGCGGACGATGCGATGGCGATGATGACGCCATGATCAGTACCTGCCATTGACATACCCTGCTTCAACTCCCCGAGGTGGGGGTACTCATCACCGCCGTCACTACCTACAAGCGCTGCTGCCTGGACGATCCCCGCAGTGCCCATTGCGTGACCAGCGAGATTGCCTATTGCGAAGCGCGCGGCTGGGTCCACTCGCTGGCCTGGGTGGTGATGCCGGATCACGTGCATTGGTTGCTGCAGCTGAAAGAGGGCAGCCTCAATGCCTGCATGGCGGTGTTCAAGGCGCGCAGCGAGCGGGCCATCCAGCATGCGGTGGATCGGGCTGAGCGTGTCTGGCAGGCCGGCTACTACGAGCGCCGTGTGCGCGGCAGCGAGAGCCTGCTGGGCATGGCGCGCACGATCCTCGCCAATCCGCTGCGGCGCGGCCTGGTGGAACGAATCGATCACTACCCGTATCAGTTCAGCGCCTGGAAGGAACCGGTCTCCACCGTCAATTCCGGCGGACGCGCTGCTGCCGGGCGCCATCCGCCGTAGCCGCCACGCAAGTCGCGAACCGGAGCTCGTTGATCCTGGACGCCTTGTCTCGCGCAGCGCGGAAGGCTTCTCCCATTCCTGCCTTTCTGCGTTGCGGAGTTCCCTGATTCCGCGAGCAGGGGTCCAGGCAGGCGAACCGGTTCGCGACTTGCGTGACGGCTGCTCAATCCAGGCGCGTGCCGAAGATGCGATCGCCCGCATCTCCCAGGCCGGGCAGGATGTAGCCCTTTTGGTTGAGCCGCTCGTCGATGGCGGCCGTGTAGATGGCTACGTCTGCATGGGCGGCGCGCACTTTCTCGATGCCTTCCGGCGCGGCAACCAGGAAGATGCCACGAATGCGGCGACAACCGGCGCGCTTGAGCATGTCGATGGTGGCGATCAAGGTGCCGCCCGTGGCCAGCATCGGGTCCAGGATCAGCGCGTCGCGCTCGTCCAGGCGACCGGTCAGGCGTTCGAAGTAGGGCACCGGCTGCAGGGTTTCTTCATCGCGCTGCAAGCCGACCACGCTGACTTTGGCCGCCGGAATCAGCGCCAGCACGCCGGGCAGCATGCCCAGCCCGGCACGCAGGATGGGCACCAGGGTGATCTTGGCGCCGGCAATCCTGCGCACCTGCACCTCACCCGCCCATCCGGCCTGGGTCGCGGCTTCGGTTTCCAGATCGCGCGTGGCCTCGTAGGCGAGCAGGGTGCCCAGCTCGGTGACCAGCTCGCGGAAGCCCTTGGTACTGAGCGAGGCGTCGCGCAGCAGGCCGATCTTGTGCTGGACGAGCGGATGGGACACTTCGACGACGGACATGACGCAACTCCTGGAGGGCTGCGCGAAGTCTGCTACAAAAAAGAACAGCCGGCACAGGGCCGGCTGTTCTGTCACACGGGCGGGGGCGCCTGGATCAGAACGCCCAGCGCATCACCAGCTGGTAGCTGGGGCCGGCTTCTTCGGTCTCCAACTCGTACTCGTCGAAGTCGCGGTCGATCTGGTCGGCTTCGTTGTCGAACTTGTTGAAGAACTCATCCTTCGACGCATCCAGCAGGTTGGCGGCGGTCAGGCGCAGCGAGATGGTCGTGCCGAAGCGCTTTTCCACGAACACTTCCAGATCGTCGCCGTACTTGACCGTCACTTCCTCGCCCAGGATGCGGCTGAACGCATCGCCCTGCTTGCGGTAGGTGGCGCCGAAACTCGCCCCCACCGACGGCAGATCCTGGATGAAGCCGACGTTGTACACGTTCTTGGCCTGGTCGTTGAAACGACGCTCGCCGAGGAAGTCGGTGACCTTGCTGTCGAGGTAGGAGTAGTTGAGGAACACGCCGGTATTGGGCAGGCCGAACGAGGTCAGCGGGGTGGAGAGGTCGAATTCCACGCCATAGACCTTGCCGTCGCCGACGTTGGCCGAGGTGAACAGCCAGCTTTCCGGATTGAACTCGAAGTCGTCGGCGGTCGAGCCGGGATTCTCTTCCAGGAATTCTTCCAGGTCTTCCTCGTACGTATCCTGCGCGTCCTCGCTCCACTCACCGGTATTGGCCAACTCAATGAGGTTCTTGACGTCGCGGTAGAAGAAGTTCACGCCCACCACGCCGTGCTTGCCGAGGCGACGCTCGAAGCCCAGGTCGATGCCATTGGCCGTCTCCGGCTCCAGCAGTGGATTGCCGATGTAGTCGTTGTCGCCGAACTCGCCATCCAGCACCGCCGGAATCAGCTCGTTGAAGTTGGGGCGCTTGATGCTCTTGGCCAGCGACAGGCTGATGCGGGTATCGGCGCTGACGTCCCACTTCAGGTGCACGGACGGCAGCAGTTCGTTGTAGTCCTTGCTCTCCGAACCATCGACTTCGCCATCTTCGCCATAGCGGATGTCGGACTGGGTCATTTCGTAGCGCAAGCCGGCTTCCCACGAGAACTTTCCGCCGCGCCCCGACAGCATCACGTATGGATCCACCCGGGTCTCTTCGATCAGCGACTCGATGGTGCCGTCCAGTTCGTACACCACGGCGTCGCCTTCGTTCTCGGCTTCCCAGACGAAGTTGGTGTAGGCGATGTCGCGCTTCTTGCGGCGGTAGTCCACGCCGAGCTCCAGTTCGGCATTGCCGACCGGCCGCTTGTGCGCAAGCTTGAAGCTGGTCTCGGCGTCATCGGCGCGGACCGCCTGAGCCTCCGCTTCGGATGCGTCCCATTCGCCGTTCACGTACTCATGCTTTTCTTCGCTCTCGGCGCTGTCGTCCTCGAAGCGGGCGTAGTCAAGATCCAGCTCGGTGGTGCCGCCGGCCATGTCGAAGCGATACTCCGCGCCCACGCCCCAGTTTTTCTGGTCAATCGGATTCAGGCCGGGGACGCGCGATTCGATCACGTCCTCGTCGTCGTATTCCACTTCATGCGAGACCTCGGTGACATCGCGATCGGTCTTGACGTAGAAGGCGTCCAGACTGAAGCGGCTGGTGTCGCCGATATCGGCGGTGTACGACACGTTGCCGGAGTAGTCACGGCCGTCCTTCACTTCCTCCTGGTCTTCCCAGCTCACCCGTTCGGCCATCGACGGATCGGTGAATCGATCCGAGCGTTTGGTCTTGGCGCGGTAGCGATCCTGCACGTTGATGCCGGCCAGGAAGCGCCCACCCAATGCCGCGCCGCTGGTCACGGCGCCGAAGGTCGGGTTGATCTCGCCGTCATCCCAGCGGTTGACGCCGATGCGCAGGTAGCTGCCGTCGAACACGTAGGCGTCGCGCAGCACGATGTTGATCGTGCCGGCGATGGCGTCGCCGCTGCGGTTGGCGCTGTTGCTGCGGAGGATTTCAATGTGATCGACCATTTCGGCCGGGATGCGGTCGACCCAGAACGAACGGTCGTCGCCGGCGCCGGGCACCTTCTTGCCGTTGATCAGCACCTGGGTGTAACCGGCGGCCATGCCGCGCATCATCGCGCCGTCGAATTCCATGATGTCCGAGCCGACGAAGGTCACGCCGGGCACGCGCTTGAGCATATCGCCGACGGTGTTGGGCTCGAAGCGCTGGAAGTATTCCAGGTCGTAGGCCAGCACCGGTGCAATGTCATCGGTGCGGTTGCGATAGGTGATCTCGCCCTGGACCACGATCGTTTCCAGTTGCTTGGGTTCGGCGGCGGCGGCGCCATCGGGCGACTGCTCCTGCGCCGTCGCGACAAGACTTGCAGGCAGCACGGTCAGGCAGAACATTGCTTTCGCAAGACTCATCGCCAAGGCGTTGCGTTTCATTTGTTGCTTCCCCGTGAAAAGTGAACGCGCCTTTTTAAGCAGGACTCATGGCGGAAACATGACAAGGGGATGCAGCCTGTGTGACAGCCGCGCCAATACGGGCGTGCGCCGCCACCGCTGACACGAAAGCGTCACCGGGCTGGCGTAGAACGTGGTGGTTTGGAGCAACGTGGGGCTGCGGCCCAAGTGCTACGGTCGCGCGACAGGCGCCGACCCACAACAAGGAGTCTTATGTTCAGACACTATCGGGCAGGGCTGTTCGCCCTGCTGCTGGTCGGCGTGGTGGCCAGCGCCGCCGAGTTGCACATCCGCCATCCTTTCCTCGCCGCGCAGGCGAAGAAGGCGCCGGAAGAAGCCATCCTGGCGGTGGAGATTCCCGCCGGCAGCTTCACCAAGTACGAGATCAACGGGGAAGGTCTGCTGTTCGTCGACCGTTTCCAGTCCATGCCGGTGGCCTATCCGGCCAACTACGGCTCGATGCCGCGTACGCTGGCCGGCGATGGCGATCCGCTGGATGCGCTGGTGCTGACCCGCGAGCCGTTGCATCCGGGCGTGTTGATCACGTTCCGCCCGATTGGCGTGTTGCGCATGCGCGATGCCGGGCAGGGCGATGAGAAGATCATCGGCGTGCCGACCGACAAGGTCGATCCGACCTACAGCGGCATCCGTGATCTGAAGGATCTGCCGGCCGTCGAACGCGATCGCATCGAGGCGTTCTTCCGCGTCTACAAGGATTTGCCGAAGGGCCGCAATCCGGTCGAGTTGAGCGGCTATGGCGACGCGGTCGAGGCGAAGGAACTGATCCGCGCGTCCATGCAACGCTTCGACGCCAAACATCCGGCGGGCCAGCCTGGATGAAGCCAACCCCCTCTCCCGTTGCGGGAGAGGGAGGCATAGCCGCCTTTACGCAGCGGCGGCCTGGCTGGCGCGCGGGCCTTCGCGCAAGGCTTTGCCGACCATCGCCACCAGCAGATCCAGTTCTTCCGAATCCATGGCGAAGTGCGGGGTGAAGCGCAGCGAGTTGGCGCCGCCATGGATCACGTTCAGACCTTGCTGGCGCAGCCATTCTTCGGTGGAACCGGTGCCGTAGCACTTGAACTGCGGCGCCAGTTCGCACGAGAACAGCAAGCCCGTGCCCTGCACCTGGGTGATCAATCCGCCCAATTCGGCCTTCAGTTTTTCCAGCTTCTCCAGCGCCTCGCGGCCGCGCTGGCGGATGTTGTCGCGAATCTGCGGGGTCAGCTGCGACAGCGTGGCGCAGGCCACATCCAGGGCGCGCGGATTGGCGGTCATGGTGTTGCCGTACACGCCCTTGCGATAGAGATTGGCGGCGCGCTCGTTCACGGCCAGCACCGACAGCGGGTACTGGGCGGCATTGAGCGCCTTGGAAAAGGTTTCCATGTCGGGCGCTTCCAGGCCTTCGAAGCCGGGATAATCCACGATCGACAACACGCCATGGGCGCGCAGGCCGGCCTGGATCGAATCGACCAGGAACAGGCTGCCGTGGCCGCGGGTCAACTCGCGTGCGGCCGCGTAGAAGGCCGGCGGCACCGAGCGACCCGGATCGCCTTCGCCCATCACCGGCTCCAGGAACACCGCTTCGATGAACCAGTTCTGGGTCTGCGCGTCGGCAAAGACCTGCTTCAGCGCGTCCACGTCATACGGTTCGATGGCGATGACCGAGTCTTCGCCGCGATAGCTGGCCAGATGCTGCTGGTAGGCCTTGCGCGAGGAGTCCGAATACAGCGCCGGACGTTCGGTGCGGCCGTGGAAGCTGCCCTTGACCACCACGCGCTTGATGGTGCGGCCGGCATGCGGCGCGCCCGGATCGGTTTGCAGCTTGGAATTGATGTCGGCGATGCGCGCGGCCAGGCCCACCGATTCGGAACCGGAGTTCAGACACAGGAAACGGGCATACGGACAACCGCCGCGGCTATGACCGATTTCCTGGCGCAGGGCGCGGTCAAAGCGTAGCTGCGAGAGGCTGGGGGTCATGATGTTAGCCATCACCTGCGGCTTGGACATCGCCGCCAGCACGGCTTCGGGCGTGTGGCCGAAGCCGAGCATGCCGTACCCGCCGGCGTCGTACAGCACCGCGCCCTTGAGGGTAATCACCCAGGGGCCGCGTGCGGCCAGGGCGACATAGGGATTGACCGCATCGTCGGCATAGAAATTCACGTAGCCGGCCTGCACCGCGTGCAGTTGGGCGGCTTCGTCCAGGTTCAGCAGGTCGGCAAACTCGTCCTTGACCCGGTCGTATTCGTGGGCGGCCGCTTCGATGGCGGCGCCCAGATCCGGGTGACCCGCGGCCAGGCGGCGCACGGTGTCATCGTCCAGGCCCGTGGTGACGCGGCGACCGGAATGGGCGCGCAGGTGGGCAAGCAGCTCGATACGGGCCATGGAAGTTCTCCAGATAGACGGCAATTCCGTATTATGTGGATAAATTCGTCTAATGACAGTTATGATTCGAGGAATTGCTGCCCAAAGTTCGTCAAATCGACGAACGGCCGAGTCCGAATGAAGATATCCGCCACTGATGAACTGCTGCTCTCGCTGCTGCGCGAGAACGCCCGAGCCTCCACCGCGCAGATTGCCCGGCGCCTGAACCTGTCCCGCACCACCGTGCAGAGCCGCATCGAGCGGCTGGAACGCGAGGGCGTGATCAGCGGCTACACCGTGCGTGTGCGCGACGAATTCGAACGTGGCCACATCCGCGCGCACATCATGATCACCGTGCATCCCAAGCAGATGACCTCGGTGGTGGCCGCCTTGCGCGCCATGCCGGAGCTGCGCCTGTTGCATTCGGTCAGCGGCGCCTATGACCTGATTGCGGTCGGCGTGGTGCCCTCGGTGGATGCGATGGATCAGCTCACCGACCGCATTGGCGCGATGGAAGGCGTGGAGCGCACCACTTCTTCGATCGTCCTGTCGACCAAGTTCGAACGCTGACGCAGCCGTCCGGCACGATGCCGGCGGCGTGCTCACGTACAATGCGCCTCCCTGCCAGGCGAGTGCGCAGCCGCGTTTTCCCGTGAAAAAATCAGATTTCCACTTCGACCTGCCCGACGAACTGATCGCCCAGGCCCCGTTGGCCGAGCGATCGGCCAGCCGCCTGCTGGTGGTGCCGGCGGGCGAGGGTGAGTTTGTCGATCGCCATGTGCGCGATCTCGACGAATGGCTGCGTCCGGGTGATCTGCTGGTGTTCAACGACACCCGGGTGATTCCGGCCCGCTTGTTCGGCCAGAAGAGTACGGGCGGGCGCGTGGAGATCCTGATCGAGCGCCTGCTGCCGGACAACGTGGCGCGGGCGCAGATCGGCGCCAGCAAGTCGCCCAAACCGGGCGGGCGCATTCAATTGGATGAAGGCGGCGAAGCCGAAGTGCTGGATCGCGAGGGCGAGTTCTACACTCTGCGCTTCCACGTGCCGGGCGCGCTGGAAAGCTGGTTGCTGCAGGCGGGGCGTCTGCCGTTGCCGCCGTACATCCAGCGCGAGGCGGGGCGTGATGACGACGAGCGCTACCAGACGGTGTTCGCACGCGAACTGGGCGCCGTCGCCGCACCCACTGCCGGTCTGCATTTCGATGAGGCGCTGCTGCAGGCCTTGCGCGAACGCGGCATCGAGTTCGGCCACGTCACCCTGCACGTAGGCGCAGGTACCTTCCAGCCCGTGCGCGTGGATGACGTGCGCGAGCATCACATGCACAGCGAATGGCTGAATGTGGGCGCCGCGCTGATCGAACAAATCCATGCCACGCGGGCACGCGGCGGCCGGGTCATCGCCGTGGGCACGACGGTCGTGCGCGCGCTGGAATCGGCCATGCGCGATGGCCAGTTGCAGCCCTTCGCGGGCGAGACGCAGATCTTCATTTTCCCGGGTTATCGCATCCGCAGTGTCGATGCGCTGATCACCAATTTCCATTTGCCGGAAAGCACGCTGTTGATGCTGGTATCGGCGTTCGCCGGCAAGGATCGCGTGTTTGCCGCGTATCGCCATGCGGTGGAGCAGCGCTATCGCTTCTTCTCGTACGGCGATGCGATGTTGTTGTTTCCTTCCCTCTCCTGAGCAGCCACGCCTCATGTCGCGACTCCAGTTCCACCTGCAAACCACGGACGGCCAGGCGCGTCGTGGCCGTCTCGAATTCCCGCGCGGCACGGTGCAGACGCCGGCCTTCATGCCGGTGGGTACCTATGGCTCGGTCAAGGGCATCTTCCCGGATCAGGTCGAGGCGCTGGGTGCGGAAATCATCCTGGGCAACACCTTCCATCTGTATCTGCGACCGGGCCTGGAGGTCATCGAACAACATGGCGGCCTGCATGGCTTTGCGCGCTGGAACAAGCCGATCCTCACCGACTCCGGCGGCTTCCAGGTGTTCTCGCTGGCGCACCGCCGCAAGCTGACCGAGCAGGGCGTCACCTTTGCCTCGCCGGTCGATGGCAGCAAGGTGTTCCTGGGTCCGGAAGAGAGCATGCGCATCCAGAAGGTGCTGGATTCGGACATCGTGATGCAGCTGGACGAATGCACGCCATACCCGGCGAGCGAGGACGTGGCGCGCAAATCGATGGAACTGAGCCTGCGCTGGGCCGAGCGCAGCAAGCGCGCGCATGAAGGCAATGACGCGGCGTTGTTCGGCATTGTCCAGGGCGGCGTGCACGAAGGGCTGCGCGCGCGCTCGGCGCAGGGCCTGCAAGCGCTGGGCTTCGATGGTTACGCCATTGGCGGCCTGGCCGTGGGCGAGCCCGAGGCAGAACGCAACCACACCCTGGACGTAACCGCGCCCCTGCTGCCGGCGGATCGTCCGCGCTACCTGATGGGCGTGGGGCGGCCCGAGGATCTGGTGGAAGCGGTGGCGCGCGGGGTCGACATGTTCGATTGCGTCATGCCCACCCGCAACGCCCGCAACGGCCACTACTTCACCAGTTTCGGCACGGTCCGCATCCGCAACGCGAAGTACGAGAAGGATTTGCAGCCGATCGAGCCGGGCTGCGGCTGTTATGCCTGCCGCAATGAGTTCACCCGCTCCTACCTGCGCCACCTGGATCGCTGCAACGAAATGCTGGCGCCGATGCTGGGGACGATGCACAACCTCTGGTACTACGAAAAGCTGATGGCCGATATCCGCCAGGCCATCGAGCAGGGCGACTTCAAGGATTTCCGCGCCGGCTTCTATGCCGCGCGCGGCGCGGATGCTCCCGCGCTGGCGTGATCCGGCCGATTCGACCGGTGCGGAACCTTTCCGGCCCGGGGCGGTCTTCACACCGCCCCCCGCCCTCACGGTAAGGCGGGAACCCCATCGGGGCGGCGGTCCGCACGGGAACGGGCCGTGCGTGGCATAATTCCCGGCTGTTTTCGTACCAGGACGGATAAATATATGAATCTGCTCGACTTTCTGATTGCCCCGGCGCAGGCGCAAGCCGCCGGTGCTGCTCCCGGTCCGCTGGGTGGCCTGGGTGGCTTTGCGCTGCCGCTGATCCTCATCGGCGTCATGTACTTCCTGATGATCCGCCCGCAGATGAAGCGCGCCAAGGAACACCGCGCCATGCTCGACAAGCTCTCGCGCGGCGACGAAGTCATCACCAACGGCGGCATCGCCGGCACGGTGACCGACATCAGCGACAGCTTCATCACCGTGGAAGTTGCCGACAACGTCCGCGTGCGCGTGCAGAAGACCGCCATCGGCAACGTGCTTCCCAAGGGCACGCTCAAGTCCGCCTGATTTTTCCTCCATGTTGAGCGTGCGCCCGGGGAGGGCGCGCGCGGGTTGCCTCAATGCTCGAATTCCCTCGCTGGAAATACATCGTCATCGTCCTGGTCGTGGCGCTCAGCGTGCTGTACGCGCTGCCCAACCTGTACCCGAAGGATCCCTCCGTCCAGGTCACCGCCAATCGTGGCAGCGTCCTGGATGAGTCCGTGGTCTCGCGGGTCAAGGACAGCCTGAAGTCCGAGGGCATCGCCTGGAAGGCCGTGGATTTGGAGGACAAGAGCGTGCTGGTGCGCCTGCCCAATCCGGATTTGCAGACCCGCGCCGCCGACCACCTGCGCACCGCGCTGGGTGACGGCTATCCGGTCGCGCTCAACCTGGCGCCGACCGTTCCGGCGTGGATGGAAAAGCTCTATGCCCGACCGATGTCGCTGGGCCTGGACTTGCAGGGCGGCGTGCACTTCGTGATGAAGGTCGACCAGAAGGCGGCGCTGGACAAGCGCATCGACAACTACGTCGACAACATCCGCACCAACCTGCGCGAGCAGCATGTGCGCTACACCGCAGTGAACCGCCAGGCCGACAACAGCATCCTGATCAACCTGCCCAAGGCTGACGAGATCGAGAAGGCCCAGGAAGTGCTGGGCAAGACGCTGACCATCACCAACAGCAGCGGCATCACCACCGCCGGCCTGGCGGCCGGTTTCCGCTTCGAGCCCGCGGGCAACACGGTGCGCGTGGTCCTGCCGGAATCGGAACTGCAGAACATCTCCGCCAGCGCCATCCAGCAGAACCGCGACGTCATCGCCAATCGCATCAATTCGCTGGGCGTGGCCGAACCGCTGCTGCAACAGCAGGGCAATGATCGCCTGGTGGTCGAACTGCCCGGCCTGCAGGACACCGCGGAAGCCAAGCGCCTGATCGGCGCCACCGCGACGCTGGAATTCCGCGCCGTGACCGGTGATGAATCCGCCGCCGCCGCGGCCCTGGCCGACGGCAACATCCCGGCTGATTCGCGCATCTACTACAACGACAACAAGGTGCCGCTGCTGCTGTCCAAGCGCGTGCTGGTGTCCGGCGACCAGCTGGTCAACGCCACCCCGCAGATGGATCAGCGCACCGGTTCGCCCAGCGTCAGCATCACCCTCAACAGCGCCGGCGGCCAGCGCATGCTGGACCACACGCTGGAAAACGTCGGCAAGCGCCTGGGCATCGTCTACATCGAGCGCATCCCGACCGTGAGCATCGACGCAAACGGCCAGGAAGTGCGTTCGGCCCGCATCGATGAGCGCTGGATCAGCGCCTCGACCATCCAGGGCGTGTTCGGCAAGGACTTCCAGACCACCGGCTTGTCGCAGGAAGAAGCACAGAGCCTGGCCAAGCAGTTGAAGGCCGGCGCGCTGGCCGCGCCGATGGACTTCATCGAAGAACGCGTGGTCGGCCCCAGCCTGGGCGCCGAGAACGTCGCCCGCGGTACCCAGGCGGTGGTCTACTCGTTCCTGTTCGCGCTGGCGTTCTTCATGATCTACTACCGCGTGTTCGGCCTGATCACCTGCGTGGCGCTGCTGCTCAACCTGGTGATGGTGGTGGCGGTGATGTCGGTGTTCGGCGCCACCATGACCTTGCCCGGCTTCGCCGGCCTGGCCTTGTCGATTGGCATGTCGGTGGACGCCAACGTGCTGATCAACGAGCGCATACGCGAGGAATTGCGAGCGGGGGTGCCGCCGCAAACGGCGATCGCCACCGGTTATGACAAGGCCTCGGGCACCATCTTCGACTCCAACATGACCGCGTTGCTGGCGGGTGTGGCGCTGTACGCGTTCGGCACCGGTCCGCTGAAGGGCTTCGCCATCACCATGGTGGTGGGCATCCTGACGTCGGTGTTCACGGCCGTGACCGTTTCCCGCGCCCTGGCGACCCTGATTTACGGCGGTCGTCGCAAGCTCAAGTCGCTGGCCATCTGAGTGCAATTGCCATGAAAATTTTCCCGTTGCACCTGGTTCCCAACGACACCAACTTCGACTTCATGCGCCTGCGCTGGGTCTCGCTGGCCATCGCGGTACTGCTGGCCATCGTCTCCGTGGCGTCCATGGCCTACAACTCGGCCACCAAGGGCGCCGCATTCAACTACGCGCTGGATTTCACCGGCGGCACCGTGGTCGAACTGCGCTTTGAAAAGCCCATCGACATCGAAGGCGTACGCGAACGCCTGACCAGCGCCGGCTACACCAGCGCCCAGGTGCAGACCTTCGGCACCGGCCAGGATTTGCTGGTGCGCCTGCAGCCGCGCGAAGGCGACGGCGAGAAGGCGGCGGAGGCCTCGACCACCGACAGCAAGACCGTGCAGGAAGTGGTTCGCCTGTCCTCGGCCGAAGGCAATCCGGCCAAGATGGTGCGCAACGAGTTCGTGGGCCCGCAGGTGGGCGCCGAACTGGCCGAGCGCGCGCTGTATGCGCTGATCTTCGTGGTGGTGGGCTTCCTGGGGTACATCGCGCTGCGCTTCGAGAAGAAGTTCGCGGTGGCGGCCATCCTCACGACCCTGCACGACGTGTTGATCTGCGCGGGCTTCTTCGCCCTGACCGGTCGCGAGTTCGACCTGACCGTGCTGGCCGGCCTGCTGTCGGTGATGGGTTTCTCGATCAACGACACCATCGTGGTGTTCGACCGCGTCCGCGAGAATTTCCGCTCGCTGCGTGTGGAGCCGGTGGAGATTCTCAACCGCTCGATCAACCAGACCCTGTCGCGCACCATCATCACCTCGTTCGTGGCCTTCCTGACCGTGCTGGCGCTGTATATCTACGGCGGCGGTTCGCTGGAAAACATGGCCATCTCGCAGATGATCGGCATCGTGATCGGCACCATCTCCTCGATCTTCATCGCCTGTCCGTTGCTGACGATGGGCTTCCTGACGGTCACCAAGCAGGATCTGCTGCCCAAGGCCAAGGACGACGCCATCCTGGCGCGCCGTCCCTGATGACACGTCCCTTCCCCCGCTTGCGGGGGAAGGTGCCCGTAGGGCGGATGGGGGCAAGGCCGCCAGTAGCGTTTCCGCAAGACAAAAAAAAGGCCGCGCAATGCGCGGCCTTTTTTGTTGCCAGCTCGGCCGGCGAATTACGCCGCCGGCGGATTGAAGCTCGCCGCATAACCCGACGACACGATGACCTTCTGCAGCGCGTCGGTCACCTTGAGGTTGGCGGCGATGATCTGGCGGGTCTGCGGACCCCGGCCATCGAGGCGCGCGGTCGGCGCACCCTTGAAGTCGCAGATGCGGCCACCGGCCTCGCGCACCAGCAGCACGCCAGCGGCCACGTCCCAGTCCTTCACACCCGCTTCGAAATAGGCATCCAGACGGCCGCAGGCCACGTAGGCCAGGTCCAGCGCGGCCGAGCCGGTGCGGCGCACGTCCTCGGCCGTGGCCAGCAACTCGTTGACGCATTTGAGCTGGGCGGTAGCGCGGGCGCGTTCGCGCGGCGGGAAGCCGGTGCAGATCATCGTTCCGGACAGATCCTTGCGATCGGCCACGCGGATGCGACGCTCATTGAGCTGGGCGCCGGCGCCCTTGCTGGCGGTGAACAGGTCATTGCGCAGCGGATCGAAGATCACCGCGTCGGTCGGCTCGCCGTTGTCCACCAGCGCAATCGACACGCAGTAGTGCGGGAAGCCGCGCAGGTAGTTGCTGGTGCCGTCGAGCGGGTCGATGACCCAGGTGAAGCGTCCCTTGCCCTGGCTGCCGCCTTCCTCGCCGACCACAGCGTAGTCGGGGTAGGCACGGCGCAGTTCCTTGATGACGACCTTTTCGGCGTCGGCGTCCACCTCGCTGGCATAGTCCATGCGGTCCTTCTCGACCACATTGAGCGCATCCAGCTTGTTGATGCTGCGCAACAGCACATTGCCTGCCAGGCGGGCGGCTTTGACCATGACGGTAACGGCGGGTTTCTGCATGGTTTCGAACCTCGGAACAGGCAAGCGGGGGATGGACGGTGGAAAAGAGCGGCACGGCGCTATGACCGGCGCGCACAGTTTAACATCCGCACCCATGAACACTGCTGATTTTCCACTCTCGAACGTCGTTTCCCGCTTGCGAATCGTCCTGGTGGGCACGCAACACCCCGGCAACATCGGGGCTGCGGCCCGCGCCCTGAAGACCATGGGTCTGTCCCGGCTGGTCCTGGTGGCCCCGGAGCAGTACCCCTCGGACGAGGCGTTCCGTCGCGCCGCCGGCGCCGACGACCTGCTGGCGCAGGCCGTGGTGGTGGCGGATCTGGCCCAGGCGGTATCGGATTGCCACGCCGTGCTGGGCTGTACCGCCCGCAGCCGACGCGTGCAATTGCCCGAATACGAGCCGCGTGAAGCCGCTGCGCGCGCGGTCGCGTTGGCCGGGGAGGGCGAGGTGGCGCTGGTCTTTGGCCGCGAACGCACCGGCCTGACCAACGAGGAACTGCAACTCTGCCATGCCGCCGTGCATATCCCGGCCAACCCGGATTACAGCTCCCTCAACCTGGCCGCCGCCGTGCAGGTCCTGAGCTACGAGTTGCGCCTGGCCTTGCGACAGGGTACTGCGCCGACCGCCAGCATCGCCGCGCCGCACGCCGACGAGCTGGCTGCTGACCACGCCCAGCTGGAAGGCTTCTACGGGCAGCTCGGGCAGACCCTGGACGACATCGATTTCCACAAGGGGCGCAGCCCGGATTCGGCGTTGCGCAAGCTGCGCCGTGTGTTCAATCGCAGCCAGCTGACAACCCAGGAAGTCCGCCTGCTCCGCGGCATCCTGGCCGATGCGCAACGGATGGCCCGCTTGGCGCGTGAAAGCGGCCACTGACAGGGTCGCGCATCTGTCCCGCCAACGTGATTTCAGCTAGTCTCGCACCACCTTTTCGATGGACTCCGCCGTTTGCCTAGGTTCCGGTTCGCAATCGCCCTGGCGCTGATCGGCGCGGCCGTGTGTTTCGGATCCTTGGCCCCGGCCCGGGCCGCCGGCGACGACCACGTGCTGGTCCTGGGACGGATGAGCGACGACCCCCGCGCGCACTACGAGCAGCTCAAACCGCTGCTGGATTACGTGGTGCCGCGGATGAAGGACGTGGGGATCACCGAGGGCCGAATCCTGATGGCTCGGGACGTGCAGCAGATGAACAGCTATCTGCGCCGCGGCCGGGTCGATTGGGTCACTGAAACCGCCGGCACTGCCATGCGCCTGCAGGAGCGCGCAGGGGCCAAGCCGCTGCTGCTGACCGAGCGCGGTGGGGTCAGCCGTTACCACGGCATTTTCTTCGTGCGCCGCGATTCGGGCCTGGAGAAGCTCTCGGATCTGGAAGGCCGCACGGTCGCCTTCCAGAACACCGCCTCGACCAGCGCCTACTTCGCCCCGGCCGTGGAGTTGCTGGATGCCGGCCAGCGCATGGAAGTGCTGCTGTCGCCGATGGATCGCCCCGGTGCCGATTCGGTCGGCTATGTCTTTGCCCGGACCGAACTCAACATTGCCGTCTGGGTGCACAAGCGACTGGTGGATGCCGGCGTGGTCAGCAGCCTGGACTGGGACGATGAGCGTCGCATCCCGCCCGCCTTCCGCAGCGACTTCCGCATCATCCACGAGACACCGGACTACCCGCGTGCGCTGGAAATGGTGCGCGGCGACCTCGACCCCAAGGTCGAAGCGCGCCTGCGCGAAGTGCTGCTGCAGGCCGCCGACGATCCCGAGGCGAGCGAAGCGCTGCGCTTGTTCTTCCGCACGACCCGTTTCATGCCGGTGGATCCGGCATCGCAGCAGGCGCTGGAACATCTGCGCCGGGGTGTGACCCGCGTGCGTGAGCAGATCGAATGAAGAAGATCCGCTTCGGCCTGCAGGCGCGCTTCCTGACCGCGATGGCCATCATGCTCGCGGTGGTGATTGCGCTGCTGGCCACCTTGCTGCACCGGCAGAAGGACATGCAGCAGGAAGTGGCCGACGCCACCCGCGATTCCATGCACAGCATGGTCGAGGACAGCCTGCGCCGGCATGGCGAGGCCTCGGTCAACCAGTTGGCCGATTCGCTCACCAATCCGCTGTACTACTTTGACCTGGACACGATCGGCAAGCTGGTACGTTCGGCGCAGCTGGAACCGGACGTCAGCTACGTGCTGGTGTTCGATCCGCAGGGTCGCATCATCCATGACGGTACCGAAGAGATCGCGGTGTACGGCCAGCAGATGAGCGATCCGCTGGCCTACGAGGCGGTCAGCACGCCCAACCTGCATATCCAATGGTCGCCGCAGATTGTCGATATTTCCGAGCCGATCATGATCGGCAACGAACGCATCGGTGGGGTGCGCGTGGGCTTTTCGCTGGCCTCGGTACGTGCGCACGAAGATCGCGCGGTCACCGCCGCCAAGTCACGGCTGGAAGAACTCGGCCGGCGTCACCTGGTATGGGTGGCCGCCCTGCTGGCGGCGCTGGTGGTGGCCTGTGTGGCCATCATGCTGTACGCACAGCGCACCCTGGTGCGGCCGATCCGCCAACTGGCCGCGGCGGCGCACGCCATCGAAGTGGGCAACTACAACAGCGAACGCCCGGTCAGCCATCGGCGCGATGAAGTGGGCGAGCTGGTGCGCGCCTTCAGCAGCATGAGCGACAGCATCGCCCGCCACGATCGTGACGTGCGGCGCATGGCCTACACCGATTCGCTGACCGGCCTGACCAATCGGCTGGCCTTCCGCGAGAGTCTGGATCACCGTCTGATGATGCTGCGCGGCGCCGGCCGCCAGTTGGCCCTGCTGTTCGCCGACATCGACGACTTCAAGCGGGTCAACGACACGCTCGGCCATGAAGCTGGCGATGAAGTGCTGCAGCAGTTCGCAAATCGCATTCTCGAAGCGGTGGAATTGCTGGGCGGCGACGATGCCTTGCTGGCGCGCTTCGGTGGTGATGAATTCGTGATCCTGATCCAGGACGGCGACGTGCGCGCCGCCGCCACGCGCCTGGCGGAAAAGCTGGTCACCGAGCTGGGGCGGCCAATCGTGATCCAGGATCGCCAGGTTTTCCTGGGCACGTCCATTGGCATCACCTTGTTCCCGGAAGACGCCTCCGGCGCCACCGCGCTGATGAAGAATGGCGACATCGCCATGTACCAGGCCAAGGTGGCCGGCAAGAACTGCTACCGCTTCTACAGCCGCGCCATGGACCAGGCGGTCGAACGGCGCGTGCGCATGGAGCAGGAACTGCGCGGCGCGTGGGAGCGCGGCGAACTGAGCCTGCTGTACCAGCCGGTGTTCCGCCTGTCCGACAGCCGCATTGTCGGCGCCGAAGCGCTGTTGCGCTGGCAGCATCCGGAACTGGGCATGGTGGCGCCTTCGGTGTTCATCGATGTGGCCGAGCAGAGCGGCCTGATCGAAACCATCGGCCCGCGCGTGTTGCGTGCGGCGTGTGCGGCGGCGGCGCGCTGGAGCGCCGATCGCGATCCGATGGATCAACTGTTCGTCTCGGTCAACGTATCGCCGCGCCAGCTGCGCAGCGGCGATCTGCCGGAAGTAGTGGCCGAGTGCCTGCGCGAAACCGGCCTGACCTCCTCGCGCTTGCACCTGGAATTGACCGAAACCGCGGTGATCAGCGATGAGGCGCATGCCAGCGCCTTGCTGGCCACCTTGCATCGCACTGGCGTGAAGGTCTGGCTGGATGACTTCGGTACCGGCTTCTCGGGCCTCAGCCACCTGCGCCGCGTGCCGGTGGATGGCGTCAAGATCGATCGCAGCTTCATTGCCGACATGCTGCGCGATCCGGACGACCTGGCCCTGACCAGCGCGATCATCGCCATGGCCCATTCGCTGGGCATTACCGTGGTCGCCGAAGGCGTGGAGAAGGAAGGCCAGTTCAACATGCTGCGCGAACGCGGCTGCGATCTGGCGCAGGGTTACTGGCTGGGCTACCCGGTCACTGCTGCCGAGTTCAACCAGCTGATCGTCTGATCAGCCGAACCAGTGATGGATCAGCGCATTGGCGGCGCTGACCAGTTCGCCTGACAGTAGGCCGAAGACGATGATGGCGGCGACGCCGGCCGTCCACGCAATCAACATCAGCACGCCGTCGCGTTCCAGCAGCGCGAGCGCGAACAGCAGCAGTAACACGCCGAACACGTAATTGGTGAAGGGAATCGGCAGCGCCAGCAGGATGCCCAGCACCACCAGCAACAGGCCGGTGAAGCAGAGCGCGATGCGGTGATCCAGCACGCCATGCAAGCGCGGCTTGATCAGTTTTTCCAGGCGCTTGAGCCAGGGTGAAACCAGCGTGCGGAAGGTGATGACCGCGCTTCGATGCGGGCCGCGGCGCGCCAGGAAGCCGGGTAGCCACAACTGACTCAGACCCAGCAGCAACTGGCTGCCGACCAGGATCACCAGCGGCCCGCCAATCGCACCGCCCACGCCGGGGATGGGAATGAAGGCCGGCAGCACCGCCAGCAACAGCAGCATGCCGAACGCCGATTGGCCAAAGCCAGACAGCAGATCGCCCAGGCGCAGGATCTGGCTGGGGTCGCCCAGGGCAAAGTCGTCCAGCAGCGCACGCGCGCCGATATGCACGTGATCGGACGCGCCAGCGTCCGCCTCAGGCCGCGGCATCCTCGCCGTTTTCCTCGGGCAGGCGCTGCAACAGCAACTTGTCGACGCGCGCGCCGTCCAGGTCCACCACCTCAATCCGCCAGCCATCGAGCTGGAACGACTCGCCCACATGCGGGATGCGGCCGAAGCGTTCGATGACCAGGCCGGCGATGGTGTTGTACTCGTCATCGTCGGGCAGGCTGACCCCGCCCAGCAACTCGCGCAGATCGTCATTGGGCAGCGAGCCGTCGACCAGCAGCGAGCCGTCGTCGCGCGTCACCACCAGCGCCGAATCCTCGGTGTTCTCGGCCGATTGCAGGCGTCCGACCACGGCGCCCATCAAATCGCTCAAGGTCACCAGGCCCTGGATGTCGCCGTATTCGTCCACCACCAGCGCCAGCGACTGCTGTTCCTCGCGGAAGATTTCCAGCAGCTTCATCGCATGGGTGGATTCGGAGACGAACAGCACCTCACGCAGGTTGCGGAACAGGTTGGGCTCGGGCTGGTCGAAGCGGTCGAGCAGCGATTTGACTTCCAGCACGCCGACCACGTCCTGGTCGCTGCCACGGAACACCGGGAAGCGCGAGAACTGCGATTCGCGCATGGTCGCCAGGTTTTCGGCCACGTCGGCGGCTTCATCCAGCCAGACGATGCGCTTGCGCGGCGTCATCAGGCTGTCGGCGGTGCGATCACCCAGACGCAGCACGCGGTTCATCATGTTGCGTTCGTCGACGTCAATCACGCCCTGCTCGTGGCTCTCGGTCACCAGCATGCGGATTTCCTCTTCGGTCACCGCGCCGCGTGCGTCGTCCTTGATGCCCAGCAGGCGCAGCACGCCGCGGTTGATGGCGCCCAGCACGAACACCACCGGGCGGGCGATGCGCGAGAGCCAGTACAGCGGAATGGCGACCACCGAGGCGATGGCCTCGGCATTGGTCAGGGCCAGCCGCTTGGGAATCAATTCGCCGAAGATCACCGAACCGGCGGTGATCAGGGTCACCGCAGTGGCCGTGCCGATGGTGGCGGCATAGCTTTGCGCGCCCGGCCAGAACTCGCCCAGCCAGCTGGCGATCATGGTGCCGATGGCCTCGCCACCGAACATGCCGGTCAGGATGCCCAGGCCGGTGATGCCCACCTGGACGGTGGAGAGCAGGTTGTCGGGGTGCTCGGCCAGCTGCAGGGCCATGCGCGCGCCGCGGCTTTCCTGCGCCATCTGTTTCAGGCGCAGCTTGTGCGAGGTCATCAGGGCCATCTCCGACAGGGCGAAGAAGGCGTTGATGACGATCAGGGTGGCCACGATCAGCAACTCAAGCATGGCTCACCGTCCATAGGGAGGGAGAGGCCGGCCAGAATCCGTGCTGCAGGCGACAGTGCGCGGGGGAGGTAGTGTCGTCTTCCATAAGAGGTGCACCCTTGGGTGCCGGCGGAGTGTAGCAAACCCGCCATGAGCTGCGCGCGGCCGCCGCCGCCCCGGGTGTCCAGCCCGCCGCTGGCGAGCATGGCGCGTGCGCCGGGCCTGTTGGCGCGCCTTTTGCGGCCCGGGCGTCGCCAGGACGGTCACTGAACCGTCATAATTCGCCCCCTGAGCCGTCCGCCCCGCGACGGTGGGATTGCCCCCGATGTTCTCGCTGCAGACGATTTTCGGCTCCGGCCAGCAGTTCTACACCCTGCTCGACGAGGCCGCCCAAGCCGCCTACGACAGCACCCAGGCCCTGCACACCATGATGAAGGCCACCGACCGCCAGCCGGCGCTGGACGCCTTCAAGCTGGCCCGCCTGCGCGAACGCGCGGCCTCGGACAAGATCAGCCAGGCGCTGGTGGACAGCTTCATCACCCCGATCGAGCGCGAAGACATCGAGGCGCTGGGCTCGGCCCTGTACAAGATTCCCAAGCAGGTCGAGAAGTTCGCCGACCGCTACTCGCTGGCCCTGCAGCACCTGGAAGGCATCGACTTCGCCCCGCGTGCGGCGATGCTGGAACAGGCCGCCACCGTGGTGGTGGAAATGGTCCACGAGCTGAAGAAGATGAACCTGGATCGGATGACCGCGCTCAACGAAAAGCTGCGCGCGATCGAGAACGAAGCCGACCGCCTGATGCTGGAGTTGTACCGCGACATCTACTCCGGCCGCCTGGACAACCTGCAGATGTTCCTGCTCAAGGAGTTCTTCGAGATCCTGGAAAAGGCGATCGACCGCTGCCGCGAAGCCGGCGTGGTGGCCTACCAGATCGTGCTGAAGAACAGCTGAGGCCAGACGCATGCTGACCCTCGTCCTGGTGGTGATCCTGGCTGCGCTCGTCTTCGAGTTCATCAACGGTTTTCACGACACCGCCAACTCGATCGCCACGGTGGTGGCCACCAAGGTGCTGTCGCCGGCCCAGGCGGTGGCGCTGGCGGCGATATTCAACCTGATAGGCGCGCTCACCGGCACCGCGGTGGCGGCCACGATCGCCAAGGGCATCATCAATACCGACGTGGTCGACGCCAGCTCGCAGGTGATCCTGTGCGCGCTGCTCGGCGGCATCATCTGGAACCTGATCACCTGGTGGAAGGGCCTGCCTTCCTCGTCCTCGCATGCTTTGATTGGTGGCCTGTGCGGCGCGGCGCTGGCGGCGGCGCACAACAACTGGGACGCCTTGATCTGGTCGGAAACAGTAGGCAACTGGGCCAAGAACAAGGGCCTGTTGTGGAAGGTGTTCCTGCCGATGGTGACCTCGCCGATCGCCGGCTTCCTGCTCGGCGTGGTGGTCATGATGCTGCTGTGGGCGCTGATTGCGGCGTTGTCGCGGACGAGTGGTTGGCTGCACCGGCTGTCGCGGCCGCACTTCGTCAACAAGTTCTTCGGCAAGGCGCAGATCATTTCCGCGGCCTACATGGGCTATGCGCACGGCCACAACGATGCGCAGAAAACCATGGGCATCATCGCCCTGACCCTGTTTGGCGCCCAGGCCTCCGGCACGCTCGACAACCTGCCGGCCTGGCTGGCGTTCCTGCATCCGGCCAGCGGCAATGAAACCGACATCGCCATGTGGATCGTACTGACCTGCGCCGTGGTGATGGCGCTGGGCACGGCCTCGGGTGGCTGGAAGATCATCAAGACTCTCGGCCACAAGATGGTCAAGCTGCACCCCATCAACGGCTTTGCCGCCGAGACCAGCTCGGCGACGATCCTGACCGTGGCGGCGCATTTCGGTATGCCGGTGTCGACCACGCACAGCATTTCCACCGCGATCATGGGCGTGGGTTTCGCCAAGAATCCGCGCGCGCTGAAACTCAGCGTGGTTGAGCGCATCGTGTGGGCGTGGATCCTGACCATTCCCGCGGCCGGCGGCATTGCTTACGGTCTGCTGCGCCTTCTAGAAATGATGGGCTGGGCGTGACCGAAGCAGCCAGCCCCCTAAGTTAGGGGGCGATTCGCGCCGAAGGCGCGAATGGGGTGTGGAAGCGCGCTGAGGGGCCCGAAGTTTGCGTGCAAACTTTGGGTGTAGTTTGAGCGGCGCTCAAACTACAGTAGATCGCCTTCTGCGGAGAGCGCCCGCTCCATGCGGTCGCCCAGGCCACCGATTTCCAGAATCAGGCGATCCACTTCGGCTTGGGTGAGGCCATCGTAGGGCCGGTTCTCGCACAGCTGCAGGTAGGGAACGCCGTCGAGTTCACCGATGGCCAGGTAGCCGACGCTGCTGTGCCAGTTGAAGCCCAGCGCACGGCGCGCATCGACGCCGGTGATGGGCGCGATGACCGTGCTCACCCGCAGGTAGCCGCGCTCGTCGTCGTTGCCCAGTTCGGACAGGAAGATGGCCTGGTGGCGGTTGCCATTGTCCAGCGAGAGCTCCACGCAGGCCACGAACGGCTCTTGCACGGAAACGCGATAGCCCGAGGTGGTCAGGTGGCTGCGGATTTGTTCGAAGTTCTTCATGGCGATGTCCGGATTCCTTGCCGGTCTATGGTAGCCGGTTGCAGGCCGGGGGTAGTCAGCGGAGGCGGGCAGGGCCCACACTTTGGCCATCCCACGGGGCCATGCATGAGCGAACCCAACGCCGAGACACGCATCCTGCACGCCATCCGCGCGATCCCGCGCGGACAGGTCGCCGGCTATGGCGAAGTCGCGCGCCGTGCCGGCCTGCCCGGCCGCGCCCGCCTGGTGGCGCGCATCCTCGGCCAGAACGAAGACCCCGACCTGCCCTGGCACCGCGTGCTGCGATCGGACGGACGCATCGCCTTCCCGGAAGGTTCACGCGGCTGGCGCGAGCAAAGCCAGCGCCTGCGCGCCGAGGGCGTGCGGGTGGAAAAAGGACGTGTGCGCGGGCTGAAGGCCGCGCGTGATCTCGATGAAGTGTTGTGGGGCCCTTCGCGCTGAGGCCTTATCATGGCCGCGTACGCCGAACCGGAACCGCTGCATGCTGCCTCAAATCCTGCCCATGACCCGCGCGCTCATCATCGCCAACTGCGTGGTGTTCCTGCTGGGAATGGTGATCAGCCCCGTGGCGCAGGCGCCGTTCGCGCTGTGGCCGATTCCGCTCAACATCGCCGAGCCGACTTATTCGTTCCTGCCCTGGCAGCTGCTCACGGCCGGTTTCATGCACGGCTCGTTCCTGCACCTGGCGTTCAACATGCTGGCGCTGTGGATGTTCGGTTCCGCGCTGGAAGCAGTGTGGGGCGAGCGTCGCTTCCTCACCTACTTCCTGGTCTGCGTGGTCGGCGGCAACCTGTGCCAGCTGGCGCTGGTCACCTGGATGGGCCTGGACATTCCCACCGTGGGTGCGTCCGGCGGCGTGTATGGCTTGCTGCTGGGCTTCGGCATGCTGTTCCCCAACCAGCGCATGATCATCTTTCCGATTCCGATGGAAATCCGCGCACGCACGCTGGTGATCATCTACGGCGCGCTAGCGGTGTTCTACGCGGTCACCGGCTCGCAGGCCGGCGTGGCGCATCTGGCGCACTTGGGTGGCATGATCTTCGGCTACCTGTTGATTCGCTATTGGCGTGGACAACCGCCGTTCGGCAAGCGGCGTCCGCCGCCGCCGCGGATGCGCATCGTCAAGTAAGCACGACAGGAAAAAAAACGGCGGGCCAGGCCCGCCGTTTTTCATTTCAGTGCATGGCCGGTGATCAGCGCCAGATGCGCACCTGCTCCGCTTCACTGCGCTGCATCGGCTGGCCCGGCTTGCAGGTGTAGGTGGCGGCGAACGCCGGCAGGTTGGCCAGCGGGGCGTTGGTACGCCACACGCCCGGGGCATGCACGTCGCTGGCGGCGCGCTGCGCGGCGTCGGCTTCGCCGAACTTCTGCGCCCACAGCTGCGCCCAGGCCTGGAAGAACGCCTGCTTCGACGCCGTGCCCGCCTGCGGTTGCGCGTTCTGGTAGGCATCCCACGCCAGTTCGACGCCGGCCAGATCGGCGGTGGATTCGTCGGCCACCAACTTGCCGTTGACCTTGACGTTCTTCAGTTCCGGGTAGTTGTAGCCATCGAATTGTGAGGCGACCTTGCCGGTCAGGCCCGTCCACGCGGCCAGATCGGCCGGCGACCACCAGTCGCGGATCTGGCCCTTGGCATCGACCATGCGGCCGCGGTTGTCGAAGCCGCGGTTGAGTTCGCGACCGACCAGCGCACCATAGGCGCCATACACGCCAGCGGGGTCGCGGCTGGCGTCGTACACCGGCGCCTGCAATACCGCGGCGGTGACGATCAGACGGTTCTGCGCCAGGTCATAGGCCAGCGCCGGTTGCTGCGGCAGCACGTCCCAGCGGCGATCCGCATTGCCCTTGCCGATGCGCTTCATCTCTTCGCGATGGCGCCAGGTGGAAGCAATCAGGATGTTGCCGCCAAAACTGCCACGGCCCATCGGCTGCACGCTGTAGTCGATGTCGCGATGCGGCGTACCGACTTCGATCTTCAGCTTTTCCAGCTTGTCCTTGGCTTCGCTCTTGGCCTGCGCGCTGAGCCAGCTGCTGGCTTCGAGGCGGCGCTCCAGCGCATCGCGCACCTGTGCGGCGATGGCTTCGGCCTGGCTGTCGGTGGCTTGCGGCAGGTAACGGGCGGCGTATTCCTTGCCCAGCATCGGGCCGGCCGCCAGGTTGATGGCGTCCAGCACTTCCTGCCAGCGCGGCGGCGGCGTGCTCTGACCGCGCATCACCCGGCCGCGGAATTCGAACTCGGCATCGCGGAACGACTTGGCCAGATGCGGCGCCATGGCATCACCCACGCGCCAGCGCAGGTAAGCCTTCCACTGGTCCGGCTTGAGGCTGGCGATCAAGGCATCGATCTGGCGGAACAGTTCCGCATCGGCCATCGACACCGTGTCATCGTTCACGCCCTGCGCCTTGAGGAAGGCATCCAGCTGCAGGTTCTTGTACTGCTTGCCCAGCTCCTTGGTGGCGACCGGCGCGTAGTTGGTCAGCGGATTGCGCAGATCCACCAGCGGCTTGGACACGCGCGCCAGGCGGGTTTCCAGATCAATCACCGCCTGTGCATCGGCATCCAGCTTGTCCTTGGCCGAACCGGTCAGGGCCAGGATCTGCTTCACGTAGGCGCGATAGCGGGTCATCACCTGCTGCGTGTCGGCATCGCTGCGGGTGTAGTAGGCGGGGTCGGGCAGGCCCAGGCCGCCCTGCATGAAGTAGCCGATGTGGCGATCCAGCGCGCGCAGATCCACATCCGGGCTGAAATTGAAGGCCACCGGAATACCCACCTGGTGTAGCGCGGCGATTGCCGGTGCGACTTCCTTGGGTTTGCGGATGGCGTTGATGCGATCCAGCAGCGGGGCGATGGGACGCGCGCCGTCGGCTTCCACGGCGGCTTCATCCAGGCCGCTGGCCCAGAAATCGCCGAGCAGTTTCTGCACGTTGCCTTGCGGTGACTGCATCGCGGCCTGCAGCAGGTCGCGCTGCTGTTGCTGGCTGCGCTCGCGCAGCTGGCCCAACGCGCTGCCGGCGGTATTGGCCTTGAGCCAGTCGGCATTGGCCGAGGCATAGAAGTCACTGCACTGCGCGCTCACCGCCGGGGCCTTGGCCTTCTTCTTGGCGGCGTCGGCATGGGTGCTGCCCAGCGCGGCGACCAGGGCAAAGGCGAGCAGGGAGGGTTTGCCAAGCGCGCGGAGTGAGGACATCGGGGCTTCCGGGTATTGAGGTCGGGCGGATTCTAGCAAGCGCGGCATGAAGTCCCTGAACGCGCCGCACAGTTCGGCTGTCGCCACGTGCAAAGCAGGAAGGCCCGGGTTTCCCCGGGCCTTCCTTTGCTTCATTGCGAGCCGTGGATTACCAGATCACGACCTGCTTGTCGCCATCACGCACCATCGCATCGCCCGCCTTGCACTTGAACGCAGCGGCGAAGGCCGGCAGGTTGGACGGCGCGCCAATCGCGCGGAAATCGGCCAGTGCGTGCTCGTCGGTCTGCAGGCGCTTGTCGATTTCCTTGGCCGTCATGTTGCGGCGCCACACCGTGGCCCAGCCGGCGAAGAAGCGCTGGTCGCGGCTCAGGCCGTCAATCATCGGGTCCGGCGTGTTGGCGGTGGCCTTCTTCATGGCGTCATAGGCGGTGGCCAGGCCACCCAGGTCGGCGATGTTCTCGCCCAGCGTGTGGTTGCCGTTGACCGGCTTGCCGTCGGCGGTGCGGTAGCCGTCGAACTGCGCCACCAGCTTGCCGGTGCGCGACTTGAAGCCGTCGGCGTCGGCCTGGGTCCACCAGTTTTCCATGTTGCCGGTCGGTCCGAAGCGCGAACCCTGGTCGTCGTAGCCGTGGGTCATCTCGTGGCCGATGACCGCGCCGATGCCGCCGTAGTTCACCGCATCGTCCGCGTTGGGATCAAAGAACGGCGGCTGCAGGATGGCGGCCGGGAAGGTCAGCTGGTTGGCCAGCGGGTTGTAGGAGGCGTTGACCGTCTGCGGGCGCATGCCCCATTCGGTCTTGTCCACCGGCTGGCCAATCTTGCTGATGTCCCACTTGTAGTTGAACTCGCGCGCGGCCAGCACGTTGCCGATGTAGCTGTCGCGGCTGGTGGTCAGGCCGGTCCATTCACGCCACTTGTCCGGGTAGCCGACGCGCGGCTGGAAGGCGGCCCACTTCTCGATGGCCTTCTTCTTGGTGTCGGCGCTCATCCAGGCCAGGTTTTCGATGCGCAGCTTGAGCGAATCGCTCAGGTTCTTGATCAGCGCTTCCATCTTCTGCTTGGACTCGGCCGGGAAGGCCACCTTGACGTACATCTGGCCCAGCGCTTCGCCGACCTGATCATCGACGGTGTCGAGCACGCGCTTGCCGCGCTCGCGCAGTTCCTTCTTGCCGCTCAGTTCCTTGCCGTAGAAGTTGAAGTTCTCGTCGACGAAGGCATCGGACAGATACGGCGAGGCGTCATCCACCAGGTGGAAACGCAGGTAGGACTTCCACTGCTCCACCGGCACGTCGGCCAGCATCTTGCTGACTTCGGCGTGGTAGGCCGGCACTGACAGCGAGAATTTTTCCGGGGCCTTGACGCCCTGCGATTCGAACAGCTTGGAGAACGGGAAGTTCGGCGACAGCTTGTCGGCATCGGCCACGGTGACCGGGTTGTAGTACAGGCCCACATCGCGCGAGAACTCTTCCGAGGACTTGGAGACCTTGGCCAGGCGGGTTTCGAACGCCAGCACGTCCTTGGCCTGCTTGGCCGCATCGGCGGCCGGCACGCCGGACAGTTCCAGCACCTTGGCGATGTGCGCCACATAGGCTTCGCGAATGGCCTTGTAATCGGGCTTGCTGTAGTACGGCACGTCCGGCAGGCCCAGGCCGCCCTGGCCGGTGGCGGCGATGTTGATGTCGGACTGCTTGAAGTCCGGCATCGAACCGATGCCAATCAGGAAGCCATTACCCTTGGCCGCGGACTTGCGCAGGAACTCGGCCACGGACGGGCCATCGGTCAGCGCATCGATTTCACCCAGGTAAGGCTTGAGCGGCTCGACGCCCTGCTGGTTGATCTTGTCGGTATCCATGCCGGTGGCCCAGAAATCGCCGACCAACTTCTCGACGCCCGTACCGGTGTGCGCGGCGGCCTGCTCGGCCAACTGGCGCTGCACGGCAGTGGAACGCTCGTCGAGCATTTCGAACGCGCCCCAGCTGCTGCGGTCTCCCGGGATCGGGTTGGCCGCCAGCCACTTGCTGTTGATGTAGCCACCGAAATCGGTGCAGGCGCCCTTGCTGTCGTCGAGATCGGCGAGCTGGAAGCGGTTGACCGGCGGCAGCTTGCTTTCGTCCAGCGTGAGCTTCAGCTCGGCCGCGGCGGGCGTGGCCTGGGCGGCGGCGTCAGGCGAGGCGGCATCGTTGGGTTTGGAGCAGCCTGCCAGCGCGGCGGTGACGGCCAATGACAGGAGAAGAAGCTGCGGTTTGCGAAAGGTCACGAAGGTACTCCGGCCCGCAAGGGCGATGGGTTCAAGGGCGTCCGGCGTGGACGTGCGGCGGACTTTACTCCTTGCCCCGACGGGCAGGGGGTGTCGAAGGTCATGTGCCCGGCGGGAACAAGTCTTCTTCACAAGGCCGGCAAATCAGCCGGCGGCGTGGCCTGCGCTGCGATTGCGTCCCGCCTGTTTGGCCTGGAACAGGGCGGCATCGGCGCGTTCGAACAAGTCGGTCGCTGCCAGTTCGTCGCTGGCTGCCGCAGTGTGCATGCCGATGCAGGCGGTGAAGGCCGGTGCTTCGGCATTGCGCTCGCCGCGTGCGGCCAGGTTGGCCAGGTCCACATGGATGGTGGTGGCGATGGTCGCCGCCGCCTGCGCCGAGGTTTCCGGCAGCAGCACGGCGAATTCGTCGGCGTTCAAACGGGCGATGACATCGCGTGGACGTCGCGCACGCCCGCGCAGCACGCGTGCAAGCAGGCGCAACACCGCGTCGCCCGCACCGGCGCCGTGGCTGTCATTGAGTTGGCGGAACTGATCGATGTCCAGCAACAGCAGCGACAGCGGCAGCTGGCTGCGCTGGGCGCTGCGCAGTTCCTGTTCCAGTGCGCTGTTGAACTTGCCGCGATTGGCCAGCCCCGTCAGTGCATCGGTCTGGGCCGCATGGCGGGTGCGGCGGATGTAGCTGTACAGCCAGATGGAGGCGCCCACCGCCAGCACCAGCAGGCTGGCCGACACCGGAAACCACAGGCGACCGAACTGCAGCAGCGCGAACGAAAGCAGCAGAGTCACCGCCATCATCACAAGCGCCGGTCGCCACAGCGGTCGCATGCCCGGCAGGCTGCACAGCAACAGCGGCGCCGCCACCAGGACAATCGACAGCAACAGTTGCGCGCCCAGCGACATCGGCGTGACCGCCTTGTCCTGCAGCAGCATGTTGAGCACGTTGGCCTCGTACTGCACGCCACTGAGTGCATGCACGGCGCTGCGGTTGGGCACGCGAACCGGTTCGCCCATGCCCAGCGCCGTGGTCCCCACCAGGATCCAGCGGTCTCTCAGCTGGTCGGCAGACACCCGGCCATTGATCACATCGGTGTAGGAGACCTGCGAGAAGCCGGTGACAGGTCGCGCGAAGGGAATCAGCACGCGGTAGTCGCGCACCCATTGCTGGGGTGAGCTGGACGGCACCTGCTCGACCCGTTCGCCGGGCAGGGCCACGTTGACGTCCACGGCCTGATCCAGCTGACTGAGCGCCAGCGACAGGCTCGGCCAGCGCGGCGAACCCTGGCCCGCGCGCAGGAACGTGCTGCGCACCGCGCCATCGGCATCGGCGGCCACATCCACATGGCCCAACGAAGCCGCCGAGGCCGAGAACTCCGGAATCGGCAACAGTTCGACCGGCGGGCCGTTCAACTGGGTCGGCTCGGCCAGCACCGGCAGGACGACGCGGCCATTGCGGCTCATCGCGCGCGCGAGCAGAGCATCGCCTTCGGGATCGAACAGCGCCGGTTCGGACAGCAACAAGTCCAGACCAATACCGCGCACGCCGATGCGGCCCAGCTCATCGACCAGGCGTGCATGGGTGCGCCGTGACCACGGCCAGCGGCCCAGTTCGGCCAGGCTCTTGTCATCGATCGCCACCACGACGATGCGCGGATCCGGTTGGTGCGAGGTGGCCGAGCTCAGCCGGTCATACATCCAGGCGTCCGCGCGCCGGGTCAGTCCCAGCAGGATCAGGCACGACACCAGCGCGGCCGCGCCGATGGCGATCAGCAGGCGGTTGCGCGTAGTGGGGACAGCCAGGCTCGACGTCATAGGCTCAGCAGGCGGACGTGGTGATTGAAATGGCATTACCTGGCGGTCCCATCTTCCCCTGGGCACCGACATTGCCCACCCGCCCATAGTACGCGCCGGGGGCGGAAACTCGTGGAACCGTGAATACGGACGGCGGCCACGGCCCGCGCAATCCGACGCCGGCGCCGCGGTCGCCGGTTATGCTCTGGGCAACGTGCATGGTCATGGCCATGCCGACCTGCCTTGCTTTTGCCCGGACTCCTGTCGTGCCCAAACCTGTCGCCCCGCGCTGCCTTTCCTGCCATTCCGCGTTCCAGTATAGCCAGCCCCATGACCGGGCCATGTCCGCGACCGGATCGCGTGCGGATCATCGTCATGGCTGAGGCGACCCGCGACGTGGTGTTGCTCGGTGGTGGCCACAATGGCCTGGTCTGCGCCACCTACCTGGCCAAGGCCGGCCTGAAGGTGACGGTGCTGGAGCGGCGCCCGGTGCTGGGCGGCGCTGCGGTCACCGAAGAATTCCACCCGGGCTTCCGCAACTCGGTGGCGTCTTACACGGTATCGCTGCTGCAACCGAAGGTCATCGCGGATCTGGATCTGCATGCCCATGGCTTGCGCATCGTGCAACGCCGCCGCAACAACTTCCTGCCACTGCCCGATGGCCAGTATCTGCTGACCGGCGAGGGCCAGACCCAGGCCCAGGTGGCCAAGTTCTCCGGGCGTGATGCCGAACGCCTGCCGGCTTACGAGGCGCGCCTGGATGCGATTGCCGACGTGTTGCGCGCGCTGGCGCTGGAACCGCCGCCCAACCTGACTGATGGCGGCTGGTGGAAGGCGTTGCCGGAACTGCTGCGCGCCGGCCGCTTGGGCAAGCGCCTGCATGCGCTGGATGAAACCCTGCGCCAGGAGTTGCTGGATCTGTTCACCATTTCGGCGGCCGAGTATCTGGATCGCTGGTTCGAAAGCGCGCCAATCAAGGCGCTGTTCGGCTTCGACGGCGTGGTCGGCAACTACGCCAGCCCGTACACGCCCGGTTCGGCGTATGTCTTGCTGCATCACGTCTTTGGCGAAGTGAACGGAGTCAAGGGTGCGTGGGGGCATGCAATCGGAGGCATGGGCGCGATCACCCAGGCCATGGCAAGTGCGGCGCGCGCGGCGGGGGTGGAACTGCGCACCGACGCCGCCGTGCGGGAAGTGCTGGTGGAAAAGGGACGCGCGGTCGGGGTGATCACCGAAGCGGGCGAAACCCTACGCGCACGCGCGGTCGTCGCCAACGTCAATCCCAAGCTGCTTTATCAGCGCTTGATGCGCCCGCAGGACGTGCCCGCCGCCACCCGCGAGCGGATGGACAACTGGCGCTGTGGTTCCGGCACGTTCCGCATGAATGTGGCGCTGTCACGGTTGCCGGACTTCAGTGCCTTGCCGGGCGAAGGTGATCACCTGACCGCCGGGATCATCATGGCGCCGAGTCTGGACTACATGGATCAGGCTTACCGCGACGCACTGGCGAACGGCTGGTCGCGCCAGCCGATAGTCGAGATGCTGATTCCGTCCACCCTGGATGATTCGCTGGCGCCGGCGGGCCAGCACGTGGCCAGCCTGTTCTGCCAACACGTCGCGCCCACGCTGCCTGATGGCCGCAGTTGGGACGACCACCGCGAGGAAGTCGCCGATCTGATGATCGCCACGGTGGAGCGCTTCGCACCGGGCTTTGCCGATTCCGTGCTGGGACGGCAGGTGCTGAGTCCGCTGGATCTGGAGCGCATCTTCGGCCTGGTCGGCGGCGACATCTTCCATGGCGCGCTCTCGCTCAACCAGCTTTTCAGTGCGCGCCCGATGCTGGGGCAAGCCGATTATCGCGGCGCCATTCCGGGCCTGTACCTGTGCGGATCCGGCACCCATCCGGGTGGCGGGGTGACCGGCGCGCCCGGTCACAACGCCTCACGCACGATCCTCGCCGACCTGCGCTGATTCAGCGCTGGCGGAATGCCTCGGCGATCGCGCTGGCGGTCGCATACGGCTCGGGATCGTTGCGGTTGCTCAGCAACAGCACGGTCAGCCGTTCCTTCGGAAAGCGCAGGATGACATTGCGGAAGCCGATGCTCTCGCCCGAATGCCACAAGGTGTCGCCGTCGATGCGCCAGCCGAAACCATAAAAGGGCACATGCGGTTCGTCGGTACGGGTGGCCGGGCTGAAAGCCAGCTTGAGCGACTCGGCCTTCAGCAGCCGCTCGTCATACAGCGCGGCATCCCAGCGCGCCAGGTCATCGAGGGACGAATAGATTCCGCCATCACCCAGCACGGCGCTGGTGGAACTCTGATCCGTGCGCTGCCAACGGCCATCGGTTTCGCTGTAGCCATAGGCGCGGTTGACCACGCTGCTGCGGCCTTCCTCCAGCGCAACGGTGTTGTTCATGCCCAACGGCAGGAAGATCCGCTGGCGCAGGAAGCTGGCGAAATCCTGGCCCGAGGCCTTGCCCACGATCAGCGCCAACAACGCATAGCCGCTGTTGCTGTAGCGATACGACGACCCCGGCGCGAAGTAGGTGCGATCCTGGCCTTCCAGCAGATGCAGCACATCGATGTCATGCAACTGCTCGCTTTGATCGGCGGGCATCACCTCTTCGTAGTCGATCAGGCCGGAAGTGTGGCTCAGCAGATGGCGCAGGGTGATGCGGTCAGCCGCCGACGGCAATGACGGCAGCCAGCGTTTGACGGGATCCTCCAGGCGCAGTTTGCCGTCTTCGGCCAGCAACAGGATGCTGGCAGCAGTGAACTGTTTGCTGATCGAGGCCAGGCGGAAATTGCTCTGCGGAGTGACGGCAATCGCATCCTCCAGATTGGCCAGGCCAAAGCCGCGCGATACCACCGGCTGGCCGTCCTGCAGCACCAGCAGCGCAGCGCCCGGCACGCGACCTTCATAGCGCTGCATCTGCTGGGCGATGACGGCCGCTTGCGCGGCGCTGGGTTCGGCGGCCAGGCCAGCGGAGGCGGGCAGGCAAAGACTGATGAAGAAGACGGAAAAAGCGGACCACCTGCGCGACAGCATCATCAAACACCCCCCAGCGTCGTGGAAGCCGGAGCATACCGGCAAAGTGCCGGGCTGGCTTCAGTCCGCCGCCGCTTCCTGCCGCAGCTGGCGCTCGCGGGCTTCGCCCAGGTAGCGACGAATCAGGTGGCGCATGAGGTACAGCAGCGGAATCAGGGCCACGGCCGCCAGCATCTTGTAGGCGTAGTTGACCGAGCTGACTGCCAGGAACAGCGAGGTGGGCCACTTCTGCGGACCCAGTACAAACGCAATCCAGATCACCACGAAACTGTCCACCAGCTGCGAGATGGCGGTGGAACCGGTGGCGCGTAGCCAGACGTGGCGTTCGCCGGTGGCCTGGCGTATCCGGTAGAAGACCGCGACGTCAATCAACTGGCCAATCAGGAAGGCGATGATGGAGCCGACGATGGACCACATGCCCTGGCCAAAGATGGCCGCGAAGGCGGCCTGGTAATCCGGTACGCCCTGGGCCTGCGCCGCCGTGATCCACCATTGCGCCGGCGCCGTGGCGATGGCGAGAAAGGCGAACACAAAACCAAAGACAATCAGCGCGACCGCCAGCCACGAAATGAAACGCACGCCGTGTCGGCCAAAGAACTCATTGACCGTGTCGGTGAGGATGAAGACAAACGGCCAGAGCAGCGTGCCGACGGTGAAGTTGAGCGAGCCATTCTGACCGAAGAGATTCCACTCCCAGGGCGCCAGCCCCAGCGTGTCTTCCAGCGCGAAAATCTTGACCCCGATGAACTCCGCCAGCACCGCGTTGACACAAAAGAATGCGGCCAATCCGATGAAGAGCCGTACCGCGCGATCGTCGAGGGTACGGCCGTTGGTCATGGGCTAGTGCGCCAGTGAGCGTTCGGTGGGAGGGGCGTGGGTCAGTGGCATCGTAACAGGACGTTCCGAGGCGGACGACGGAGCCAGGCGCTGGTCCAGATTGCGGGACAGAAAGGTACCCAAGGTGACCACGCCCAGGAACAAGGCCAGCACGGTGGTGAGCATCCAGGCGCGGTTTTCTTTTTGGCCGCGCTCGAACTCGGTCTTGATATCACCCAGGGAATGGGCCAATGAGGCTCGCAGCGATTCCAGGTCAGCCTTGGTGGCCAACATGGGCAAGACGGCTTCGAGTTTGGTGAGGCGCGTATCCATGTTTCCCTCGTTGGCGGCATCGCCGCCTTTGCTGCTGTTCGTGGCGCTCGCGCGCCGTGCAATGCGGGGCGTCCCAGGGCCCGCATGGTAGTTGGGTGTAGCCATCGTCTACTCCTTGTGACGCGGCTCAACCTACAGAACATTCCAGATGTGAGGGAAGAGGAAACTTGAACGCTTCGGGAATCTTCTCGCGTCGCGTTGCTTACTTGTCTGCCGTGCGCGTAAACGGCATCGACGCGGGTGACACAGCGCCCCCGGAGATGATGAAACTCATCGCCTGATCCACGCTCCAGTCGGTCGGCGTGAGCAGTTCCACCGGCACGATTTCCAGATAACCCGAGGTGGGATTGGGCGTGGTGGGCACATACACCGCGGCCAGTTCGCGGCCGGTGCCTTCTTCCAGGATCACGCGCGTGACCAAGCCCACGGACTTCATGTCGCGGTGGGGGAAATCAATCAACACCACGCGCTGGGTGCTGCCCGGTTTGGTCTGCAGGATATCCAGCAACTGGCGCGCGCTGTTGTAAATGGTGCTGGCGAGCGGAATGCGCTGGATCAGGATCTCGAACCAGCGCAGCAGTTGTTGTCCGATCACGCGGCGCGCCAGCCAGCCTACCGCCAGGATCGCCAGCAGCGTGGCGATCAAGGCAAACGTGTTCTGCACCCACGCGGCATTGAACCAACCCAGCGCCTGCGGAAAGGAAGCGGCGATCTGGTGCGAGGCCGGACCCACGAACGGCTTGCTGATGTCGGACAACAGCACGAAGACGAACTTCACCACCACCCAGGTCAACCAGATGGGCAGCAGGGTCAGCAGACCGGTCAGGAACAGGCGTTGCAGCGAGGGGCGGGGGGCTTCGGGGGGCATGCCACTATTGTAGGGTCGATTACCCTTTTGCGTGCGATTGACTGCAGCAAGCACGGTCGCCGCTCAAGGCCGGTTCGCCCTCACGCCTGCCCGGCGCGGCGCGCGCGCGGCTTGAGCCGAACGTAGATCTGTTTGCGTACGCGCGCCACCACTTCGCCTTGGGCGTCGATCACATCCACCGGTAGCCAATGCAGATGCTTTTCGCCGTTGGCGGTGGCTTGGCGCAACGCATCGAGCAGGTCTTCCTGCACGCGGAATTCCGCGCTGACCCGGCCCTGGCCGGGTTTGACGAACTCGATCTCGCCGGCCTTGTCCCAGACGAAGTAGTCGCCGCCCAGGCTTTCCTTGAGCAGGATCATCCAGAACGGATCGGTCATCGAAAACAGGTTGCCGCCGAAATGCGTGCCCACGTAGTTGCGATTCCACGGGCGCATGCGCAGTTCGACGCGTGCGTGGCGCCAGTCGGCGCTCATGTGGGTGACGTGGATGCCGCTGGCCAGGAAGGGCGGCCAGAGATTGAAGATGTGGCGAAGAACAGAAGCCTTCATGCGGCGACGGCGGACCTTCGGGGGAAGGTCCGCAGGCTACCATACCTGTCGGTATGGAGAAGCTTCAGAACAGCAGGGACGACATCTTGCGGCGATAGTGCCCGACCAGATCTTCGTCCTCGATCACGCGGAAGGCGTCGATCAGCGATTTCTTCGCCAGCCCGTCCTGATAGGCACGGTCGCGGCGCAGGATTTCCAGGAACTGGGCCAGCGCGGCTTCGTCTTCGCCGGCAATCAGGTGATGCACGCCGCGCAGGTGGCGTGCACGCAGATCGCCGGCATCGGCGGCGATGGCGGCTTCCAGCACTTCCTGCGGCGGAGCGTCGGCCAACGCTGCGACAAAGCCCAGGCGCGCGCGGGCGCGCACGGCGCGATCATCGGTGGCCAGGTTGGCGGGCAGGGCGTCGAGCAGGGCTTCGGCTTCCTTGGCGCCGCCCACTTTCAGCAGCGCCAACGCCAGATCCAGCTTCAATTCTTCCTTGTCGGGTTCAAGTTCCACCGCCTTGCGCGCGGCGATGACCGCGGAATGCGGATCGACCACCGCTGCCGGCGCGGCCTCGGCTTCCACGGCTTGCGCGGGCTCGATGCCGTGCTGCTTCAGAAACTCGCGCAACTGGCCTTCCGGCAATGCGCCGGGAAAGCCGTCGACCAGCTGGCCACCCTTGACCAGGAACACGGTCGGCACCGAGCGGATCTGGAACGCCGCCGCGATCTGCTGTTCCTTGTCCACGTCGACCTTGGCCAGTTGGAACGCGCCGTTGTACTCGCCGGCCAGCTTTTCCAGGATGGGACCCAGCGTCTTGCAGGGGCCGCACCACGTGGCCCAGAAATCCACCAGCACCGGCACGTCCAGCGATTTCTGCAGGACGTCGGCTTCAAAGGTCTCGGTGGTGGCATCGAACACGTGGGGCATCTGGCTCATGGGATTCCTGGAAGGTCAGCTGGCTGGAAGATGGTGCCGACGCGGCAGGATACAAGCCAATGTAATGTTTACTTGACATTCCCCGGGGTCGCTGATGTAAGGTAAATGTTACATCGACCCAGTGGACCGCCCATCATGAAACGCGTGCCCGTGCGCCCGATTGCCTTGTTGTTCGCGGCCGCCGCTGCCCTGTGGCTGATGATTGCCGGCAGCGGCCAACTACTGGGTTTCGACCTGGGGCAGGTGGGGGCGGTGGCGTTGATCAGCGTGGCCTGGATTTCGTTGTACCAACTGGGCCATGGCCGCAGTGGCGATCTGGATGAGGCGGTGTCGCCGGGCGAATGGCGGGCCTGGATCGGCCTGTTCTTCATGCTCGCGGCAGTCATCTATTTCTTCGCCAAGTTGCCGTTGTTCGACAGTGACAACATCGATGCGCGGGTGGTGGTGCGCAATCTGGTCACGCTCGGAATCGCCTGGGCGGTAGTGGGGCAGGTACTGGCGTCGCGCTGGCAGGACAAGGTGCAGGAGGACGAACGCGACCGCGAAATCCTGCAGCGTGCCAGTGCGTGGGGCCGCGGCGCGCTGGTGTTCCTGGTCATTGCGCTGGCGCTGACGCTGGGCTTTTCCCCGCAGGATCGCCTGATATGGGCCACGCCGTTCTTCCTGGCCAACCTGCTGATCTTCGGCCTGATGCTGGGCTGGCTGGTGGAATATGCCGCCATCGCCGGGCAGTACTGGCGCGACCGGCAATGACCGGCACGCCCATTGCCAATGACATCCGTCGTTTGCGCCAGCAGCAGGGCGACATGACCCAGCAGGCGCTGGCCGATGCCTGCGGCGTGACCCGACAAACTATCATTGCGCTGGAAGCAGGGCGCTATGCGCCCTCGCTTGAACTGGCGTTCCGCATCGCGCGGGCGTTCAACCTGGGCGTTGAAGAGGTGTTCCGTTGGCCGGAATGAGTACGTGGGTGTTGCGCCATACGGCGTTGTTGGGCGCGCTGATCTTCACCGTGGCGGTGCTCGCGTTTGCCGCGATGTGGCCGGGTTACTCGCATCTGCACTTTCCCTTTGACGCGCTCGGCGCGCGCGAGGTGCCGCAGGCCAACGCCTTCAACCTGCTCGGCTTGATGTGGCCGGGCCTGATGGCGGCGATGGCGATGATGCAATTGCGCCAGCGCCTGCCCGCGCAGGCGGGCTGGCCGCTGCGCATCGGCGCGCAGCTGGTGCTGCTGTCCTGCCTGGGCTTCGTGGCCATGGGCCTGTTGCCGATGGACCCCACCGATCTGCATAACCGCGCCAGCAGCTGGCACGCCACGGCCTGGATGCTGTGGTGGGTGGCGTTCTGCCCGGGTGCCTGGTTGCTGGCCTGGGGCCTGCGCGGTCAGCTGGCATGGCGGGGACTGGCCCGGGTTTCGGTGTGGGCGCCGCTGTTGTTGTTGCTGCTGGTGATGGTGGGCGTGGCGTTGCTGCCGGCGGGCCTGGCGCAGCGGCTGTCGCTGGCCGTGTGGTGGGGCTGGTTGATCCTGGCCGGGCGCAGTGGCTGGAACGCCGTGGCGGGGCGCGTTTCCTCGCAATAACTCTCACGCCGGGCGGGCCACCGAGGTGTGGCGCGCGCGGGCGACAGCCGACGGAAGTGGAGTGGCCTGCTGCGCTGCGGTACCCTTGTGCGCTTTGCCGTCGCCTCATTCTGATTGGTCATGTCCGCCGAAACCGCCGTCTACGATCCCCAGTCCGTCGAATCCGCCGCCCAGGCCTACTGGGAGTCCCGTCGGGCCTTCGAGGTCAACGAGCAATCGGACAAGCCCAAGTTCTACTGCCTGTCGATGCTGCCGTATCCGTCCGGTGCGCTGCACATGGGCCATGTGCGCAACTACACCATCGGCGATGTGATCAGCCGCTACAAGCGCATGACCGGCCACAACGTGCTGCAGCCGATGGGCTGGGATGCCTTCGGCCTGCCGGCCGAGAACGCCGCGATCAAGAACAAGACCGCGCCGGCCAAGTGGACCTACGCCAACATCGATCACATGCGCAGCCAGCTCAAGTCGCTGGGCTATGCGATCGACTGGTCGCGCGAGTTCGCCACCTGCCGGCCGGATTACTACGTGCACGAGCAGCGCATGTTCACCCGCCTGCTGCGCAAGGGCCTGGCCTACCGCAAGAACTCGGTGGTGAACTGGGATCCGGTGGACCAGACCGTGCTGGCCAACGAGCAGGTGATCGACGGCCGTGGCTGGCGCTCCGGCGCGCTGGTGGAAAAGCGCGAGATCCCGCAATGGTTCCTGCGCATTACCGACTATGCGCAGGAACTGCTGGACGGGCTGGACGAACTGCCGGGCTGGCCCGAATCAGTCAAGACCATGCAGCGCAACTGGATTGGCCGTTCCGAAGGCCTGGAAATCCAGTTCGCGGTGGACGCCGGCCATGAGCCGCTGACGGTGTTCACCACCCGTCCGGACACGCTGATGGGCGTGACCTTCCTGTCGATCGCCGGCGAACATCCGCTGGCGCAGAAGGCGGCGGCGATCAATCCGGCGCTGGCCGACTTCCTGGCCCTGCTCAAGCAAGGTGGCGTGTCCGAAGCCGAACTGGAAACCCAGGAAAAGCGCGGCATGGACACCGGCCTGCGCGCCGTGCATCCGATCACCGGCGAGAAGCTGCCGGTGTGGGTCGCCAACTTCGTGCTGATGGGCTACGGCACCGGTGCGGTGATGGCCGTGCCTGGCCATGACCAGCGCGACTTCGAATTCGCCAACAAGTACGCGCTGCCGGTGCGCCAAGTGATTGCGCTGAAGGCGCCGAAGAACGACGAGGAAAAATCCTACGACGCCAGCACCTGGCGCGACTGGTACGGCGACAAGAGCCGCGATGATCTGGAGCTGGTCAACTCCGGCGAATTCGACGGCCTGGATTACCAGGGTGCCTTTGAAGCACTGGCCGAACGATTCGAGCGCCAGGGCCGTGGCCAGCGTCGGGTCAACTATCGCCTGCGCGACTGGGGCGTCTCGCGCCAGCGCTACTGGGGTTGCCCGATTCCAGTGATCTACTGCGACAAGTGTGGCGCGGTGCCGGTGCCGGACGCGCAATTGCCGGTGGTGTTGCCGGAAGACGTGACCCTGGACGGCGTGAAGTCGCCGATCAAGGCCAACCCGGAATGGCGCAAGACCACCTGCCCGGATTGCGGCGGTGCGGCCGAGCGCGAGACTGACACTTTCGACACCTTCATGGAGTCGAGCTGGTACTACGCGCGCTATACCTCGCCGGGTGCGCGCGAGATGGTCGACAAGCGCGGCAACTACTGGCTTCCGGTGGATCAGTACATCGGCGGCATCGAACACGCGATCCTGCACCTGATGTACTTCCGCTTCTATCACAAGCTCCTGCGTGACGCGCGGATGGTGGACAGCGACGAGCCGGCCACCAACCTGCTGACCCAGGGCATGGTGATCGCCGAGACCTTCTATCGCGACAACAGCGATGGCTCCAAGGACTGGATCAATCCGGCCGATGTCGACGTGCAGCGCGATGAGCGTGGTCGCATCACCGGCGCCAGCCTGCGCGCCGATGGCCAGCCGGTGCATATCGGCGCGGTCGAGAAGATGTCCAAGTCCAAGAACAATGGCGTGGATCCGCAGGCGATGGTCGACAAGTTCGGCGCCGACACCGTGCGCCTGTTCTCGATGTTTGCCGCGCCGCCGGAACAGTCGCTGGAGTGGAACGAAGCCGGCGTGGAAGGCATGGCGCGGTTCCTGCGCCGGCTGTGGACGCAGGTGCAGAAGCACGTCGCCGACGGCGCCGCGCCTGCGCTGGACGTGGCCGCGCTGGACGCCAACCAGAAGGCGCTGCGCCGCAAGACCCACGAAACCATCGACAAGGTGGGCAACGACTACGGCAAGCGCCACAGTTTCAACACCGCCATTGCCGCGGTGATGGAGCTGTCCAACGCCTTGGGCAAGTTCGACGACGCCAGCGCGCAGGGCCGTGCGGTGCGGCAGGAAGCGCTGGCCGCGGCGGCGCTGCTGCTCAACCCGATCACCCCGCACAGCAGCCATGCGTTGTGGCAACTGCTGGGCCACGCCGAGACGCTGATTGAGGACGTGCCGTTCCCGCAGGCCGACCCGGCCGCGCTGGTGCGCGACTCGGTGGTGCTGGCGGTGCAGGTCAACGGCAAGCTGCGCGGCACGATCGAAGTGGCCGCCGATGCACCCAAGGATCTGATCGAAGCGCTGGCCAAGGCCGAACCCAACACTGCCAAGTTCATGGAAGGCATGACGATCCGCAAGGTCATCATCGTCCCGGGCAAGATCGTCAACCTGGTCGCCGGCTGAGTGGCGCGTCGCCGCACAGCGTTCACCTGCAGTCGCGTTACGCTATTGCCGGCCCTGTCGGCCTCGTCCAGACTTCGTCCATGACCCGAATCCGCCTGTTTGCCGCCGCCGCGCTGATCCTCTCCCTGGCCGGTTGCGGCTTCCACCTGCGCAACCAGATCGCCCTGCCGGAAGGGCTGGGCCCGGTGCTGGTGGTGTCCAACGTGCGCTACAGCCAGCTGACCCAGCCGGTCGAGCGCGGCCTGCAGAGTTCGGGCGCGCAGATCGCCCCGGAAGGCAGCAAGGACGTGGCCACGCTGCGCATCGTGTCCGAACGCTGGGGCGATCAGCCCATCGCCATCGACGAGCTGGGTCGTGCGCAGGAATACAGCCTGCGCTATGCGGCGATCTTCGTCTTCCAGACGGCCGATGGTACGGTCCTGGTGCCGCAGCAGGTGGTCGAACTGTCGCGCGATTACGTGTCGCCGCCGCAGAACGCCACCGGCACCAGCACCGAGCGCGAAATCCTGGCCGATGAACTGCGCCGCGAAATGGCCGCGTCCATCCTGCGTCGCATCGATGGCGTATTGCGTACTCGTTCGCTGGTGGTGCCGCCCGTGGCCGAGCCAGCCGATGGCGCCGTGCCGCTCGAAGGCAGCGCGCCTGCCGACGTTCCGCCGCCGGCCGATGCCGCAACGCCGGAGCCAGCTGCAACGCCGGTGGAAAGGAGCACGCCGGTCGAACCGACGACGCCTGCTGATGGAACTTAAGCCGGAAGCGCTGGCCTCGCGCAGCGGTGAGCCGCTGCGGCCGGTGTACCTGATCGCCGGACCGGAAACGCTGCGCGTGCTGGAAGCCGCCGACGCGGTGCGCCAGCAGGCGCGCGCGCAGGGCATCGGCGAGCGCGAGGTATTCGACGCCGACGGCCGCGATTTCGACTGGCACCAGCTCGACGCCAGCTTCAATGCGCCCAGCTTGTTCAGCGCACAGCGCCTGATCGAAGTGCGCCTGCCGTCTGGCAAGCCGGGCAAGGACGGCGCCGAGGTCATCAGTCGTTTCTGCGCCAATCCGCCGGCCGATGTCGTGTTGCTGATCACCGCCGGCGAGTGGAGCAAGGCGCACCACGGCAAGTGGGCCGACGCCATTGCGCAGGCCGGGGTGATCGCCGTGGCCTGGGCCGTCAAGCCGCATGAGCTGCCGGGCTGGATTGAGAGCCGGCTGCGCACCCGTGGTGTGCGCGCCGAACGCGATGCCGTGCAGGCGCTGGCCGAACGCGTGGATGGCAACCTGCTGGCGGCGGCGCAGGAAATCGACAAGCTCGCCCTGCTGGCCGAAGGCCAGACGCTCACCGCCGCGCAGATGGAATCGCTGGTGGCCGACGCGGCGCGTTACGACGTGTTTCGCCTGACCGACGCGATGCTGGCCGGGCAGGGGCCGCAGGTCTCGCGCATGCTGGCCGGACTGCGCGCCGAAGGCGACGTGGTGGCCGGGCTGATGCCGATGATCGTCAAGGAACTGCTGCGTACTGCCGCGCTGGCGCGGGTGCAGGCGCAAGGCGGCAACCTGGCCGCTGAAATGAAGGCGCAGGGCATCTGGGATTCCAAGCAGGCGCCCTTCAAGCGCGCGCTGCAGCGGCATGCCTCGGCGCAGCGCTGGGAGCGTTTCGTGGTCGAAGCCTCGCGCATCGACCGCATCGCCAAGGGGCGCGCCGCCGGCGATGCCTGGGTTGCGCTGGAGCGCCTGTTGCTGGCGATTGCCGAAGCGCGTGCGGTACGCCTGCTCGTGGCCTGAGCGCATGCTCAACCTGTATTACGGCGGCACCTTCGACCCGGTCCACAACGGCCATCTGGCCATCGCCCGCGCGGCCCGCGATGAACTGGATGCGCCGGTGCGCCTGATGCCCGCCGCCGATCCCCCGCATCGCCCGCCGCCTGGCGCCAACGCCGGGCAACGCGCGCGGATGCTGGAACTGGCGGTGGCAGGCCAGCCGGGCCTGCAGGTGGACAGGCGTGAACTGGAGCGCGCGCAGCGCCAGCCACACGCGCGTTCCTACAGCGTGGATACGCTTCACGAATTGCGTGGCGAACTCGGCGCCGACGCGCCGATCGCGCTGCTGGTCGGGGCCGACAGCCTGGTGTCGCTGCCCACCTGGAAGGCCTGGCGCAGATTGTTCACGCTGGCCCATTTCGTGGTGGCGGAGCGCCCCGGCAGCCCGCTGGATGGCGCGCTGGCGAGCGAGCTGGGCATCGAGCTGCGGGATCGCTGGGTCGACCACCCCGAGGTGCTGGCCGCAACGCCCGCCGGCCGCGTCTATCGCCTGCACCAGCCGCTGCAGCCCGAATCGGCCAGCGACCTGCGCCAGCGCATCGCCACCGGCCAGCCCTGGCGGGACTTGCTGCCTGCGGCCGTGGCCGCCTACATAGCGGACGAACGGCTGTACTTCACGACGGGTCGCCCGGACGCTTGGGTATAATCCCAGCCCGTCTTCACTCCCGTAACGAAGCCTTTGTCCAGCCAAGCGCACGTCATCAAGACCCGCCTCCCCAGCCCGCCGCCGTCGGTCCCGGAATTGCTCAAGACCGTGCATGCGGCCGTGGAGGAGCTCAAAGCCAAGGAAGTTGTCGAAATCGATGTGCGCGGAAAATCCAGCGTGGCCGATTTCATGGTCATCGCCTCCGGCACTTCCACCCGCCACGTCAAGTCGATTGCCGATGAAGTGGTGAAGTTCGCCAAGAAGCTCGATGTCATGCCGCTGGGTGTGGAAGGCGAGCGCGAGGCCGAATGGGTGCTGGTCGACCTGGGCGACGTCATCGTCCACGTCATGCTGCCGCGCGTACGCGAGTTCTATGCGCTGGAGCGACTGTGGACGGTCGGCGATCAGCCGCCGGAGCACGATGAGCTGCCGGCCGGCGCCAACGATCGGCGTTGAGCTTTCGTCAGTTCGCGACAAGACAACGGCGCCCGCAGGCGCCGTTGTTGTTTTCGCGGGCGCAACGCTCAGAGCGGGCCGCGTTCCCACGGACCGTTGATGGCGACCGTGATGCCCGGCGTCTGGATGTTGACGAACAAGGTGCGTGACAGCGGATCCCAGCAGGCGCCACAGAACTCGCTGTCGCGATAGTCGCCTTCTTCGACCTGCTTGCCGGCGTTGGCTATCTGGGTCGAGGTCAGCTGGATGTTGTTCTTGCATAGATGGAACGATTCGCCGGCGCGGGTGAGCCCAATCAGGCGTGCGCCCGGCCCGTAGTCGTCCGGACTTTCGCCGCCGTCCTCGCACAACACCACGCCGCCGCGCGCGCTGACCGTGATGTTGTCGGGGTTGTGTGCGGCCAGCTGGTGGCCGCTGACGAACAGGGCCTGCAAGGACTGCTGGAACAGATCCAGCACCCACACCGCGCCGTTGCCGCGCCCCTTGCGTCCCTGCGCATCGACGCCCGTGCTGGTGTCGACGATGAACATCTTGCCGTAGCTGTACCAGATGCCTTCACCGCGGCTCATCCGCAGCGCGCCGTCGCTCCAGGCCTGGGCGAACGGACCGCTGAGGGTTTCTCCCGCGCTGATGTCGGGAAAGCCCGTTGGCGCGACGATGCCATCCAGATCCGGATACTCGATGTCCACCCAGTCCAGCCGATAGCGATCGCCGATGGCCGCCACGGTCAGATCCGCATTGCGCCGGCCGCGTACGCGCGCGGCCTGCAGGCGACCACCGTGTTCGAGTGAACCATTGCGGCCGCGTCGATCGTTGGGAACGAAGCGATACAGCCCCGACTTGTTGCGGTCGTCCTCGGTCAGGTAAACGATGCCGCTGCGCGGATCCACGGCCACGGCTTCATGGCTGAAGCGACCGAGCCCGGTCAGCGGTCGCCCGGTGGTGCGCTGGCTTTGCGGATCGACCTCGAACACGTAGCCATGCCGATGGCCCGTGCTGGAGCGCAGATCGGTCTTGATCTCCTCGCAACTGAGCCAGGTGCCCCACGGCGTCGGACCGCCTGCGCAATTGACCAGGGTGCCGCCCAGGCTGGGTTCCAGCGCGCCCCAGTCGCCACCCAGGCGGTAGCTCAGCGTGGTGGTGCCACCGCCGGCCTGGTTGACCCCATCCACCAAGCCGGTGTCGTACATGCCGGGCGCGCGGATGCTCGCGGCGGCGCCGCGTTCGTGATTGCGGATCAGCACGTATTCCAGCCCGAACGGCCGGCCGCGACGGCGCGCCTGGCGCACGCCGACCACCGCCATGCCATCGTGGCGATCCGGACAGGGCTGGCCATCGTCCATGCGATCGCCGCTCCAGCCAAACGAGCGATAGCTGAAGCCCTTCGGCAATTGCAGCAGTGGCAAGCCGGTACTGCGATCCGCCACCGGCGCCAACGGTCCATAGCGACTGGGCACTGGCGCCAGCCGGACCGGTGGGTGCGACGCGTGCGCGGCCAGGGCCTGGCGCGATTGCAGGGCGCCCAGGCTGCCGATGGCGCCTACCGCCATGGCGGCGGCGCTACCTTTCAGGACGTGGCGGCGGGCAGGATCGAAAACCTTCATCAGGCGACTCCATCTGGCGGGGGAGTCTCGACCCTAGGCAAGCCAGGTAACGCCGGGATGACAACCACATGACCCGGATAATCGCGCTACGACAGACGGTCGCGCCGCTATCATGACGCCATGAAAAGCAGGTTGATTGCCACCGGAGAACGCGCGCCTGGCTGGGTCGCGCAGGGTTTTGCCGAATACCAGAAACGACTGTCGCACTGGCTGCCGCTGGAACTGGTCGAGATCGAACCCGGGCTGCGCGGCAAGGGACGCGACCCGCAGCGCGCAATCGATGACGAGGGCAAGCGCGTACTCGCCGCCATTCCCAAGAATGCGCATGTCGTCGCGCTGGAAGTCACCGGCAAGCCCTACAGCTCCGAGCAACTGGCGCAACGCCTGGAGCATTGGCGCGGGCAGGGGCGCGATTTGGCGTTCCTGATTGGCGGTCCGGAAGGGCATGCACCGGATGTACTGGCTGCGGCGCACGAAACCTGGTCGCTCAGTCCGCTGACCTTGCCGCATATGCTGGCCAGGCTGGTGGTGGCCGAGCAGGTCTATCGCGCGGCGGCGATGCTGGCCAACCATCCCTATCATCGTGCGTGACCGGCGCGCCTGACACGAACCATCCGCCGCCATGTGGCCCCTGCAAACAAACAGCCCGCCTTTCGGCGGGCTGTGTATCTGGTGTTGCCGACGCGATCGATCAGCGCAGCGCGAACGAGATCGGCACCAGGCCATAAGCCTGCACCGCAACGCCATCGCGCACCGCCGGCTTGAAGCGCCAATGCTTGAGTACATGCTGGCTGGCCGCGCGATCCAGGTTGCGGTTGCCACTGCTGGCATCCACGCTCACTTCCAGCGGCTTGCCATCCACGTCCACCAGGATGCGCAGCGTCACCGTGCCTTCGATGCCGCGGCGCTGTTCGGCGCCGGGATACGGCGGCGGCGGCGCGGTCACGTATTGCAGCTGCGAGCCGATCATTGGTGAGGTGTCGACGGGGCCGATGTCGTTGCCGGGTACGACCGACTCGATGCCTTCGCTGGCTTGCAGGGTACCGGTGTCAACAATCTGCGAGGTCTGCGGGAGCACCGTCGGCGGAATCACCGTGGGCTGCACGGTGGGCGGTTGGCTGGTGACCGGACGCAGGGGTTCAATCGGTTGCGGTGGCTGTGGCGGAATCACCGGTTTGATCGGTTGGGTCCACGGAATCCGCTCTTCCACCACCCGTTCCAGCGGCGGCGCGGCCATCGGAATCAACAGCAGCAGGAGGGCGAGCAGGTGTAGCGCGATGGCGGCGGCGAGGGCGATGACGCGGCCGAAGTCCAGGCGAGCAGGGGTACGGAAAGGGAGTGCGCGAACCATGATCCACCTCCATGAAGGGCTGTGACTGGTACAACGCGCGGTCACGTCAGGTGGGGTTGCAGACACTCCCCGTTGCGCCGCAGTTCCAGACTGTACTCGGGCGTGTGGTCCGTCAATAGGGGGTGACTAAGACGTTGGTCGGATGAAAAGTGCCGGTCGTCCTGGTCCGCAAAAAGAAACGACGCCTTGCGGCGCCGTTTCGGTCTTGCTCATCGAGCTGCGCGAAGCATCAACGACCCAGTTCGAACACCACGTCCAGGTTGACCGATAGCGTGGTTTCACCCGGCGACACCGGCGTGGACTCCTTCGCATCCATCATGCCGGCGCGCATGGCCATCATCGGCATCGGCGGGCGGAAGCCATTGCCGCCTTCGGAGATGCTGACGATCCGGCGCACCTTCAGGCCCAGCGCCTTGGCGTAGGTTTCGGCGCGGGTCTGCGCCTTCTTCAACGCAGCCAGGCGTGCTTCGTCGTAGACCGGCTCGGGCTGGTCGATTTCAAAGCTGGGACCGTTGATCTGGTTGGCGCCTACGGCGGCGAGTGCGTCCAGCACCTTGCCCAGCTTGGCGATGTCGCGGATCTTCAGATTGACGTTGTTGCTGGCCTGGTAGCCGGTGATCTTCGGTGCTTCGTTCTCGACATAGCGGTACTGCGGGTTGAGGCTGATGCCACTGGTCTGGATGTCCTTGTCGGCCACGCCGGCCGCCTTGATCGCAGCCACCACCTTGGTCATCTGCTCGGCGTTCTGGCGCAGGGCGGTGTTGCCGTCGGCGGCCTGGGTGACCACGCCGGCCGATACGGTCGCCACGTCCGGCGCGCGCGAGGCTTCGGCCTGGGCCGAGACATTGAGCAGGGTGCCGTCGGCGGGAATCGCGTAGCCGGTGGCGGCGGTCTGGGCATGGGCAGACATCGTCATGGTTCCTAGGGCCAGGGACAGGGCGAGCATCAACGGGCGAAGCGGGGAAAGGCGCATGGGTTCTCCTTGTTGCGTCCAGGTGGGTTCCAACGGGAACGAAGGGTGTTCACCTTTCAATGAACGCGTTGTGAGTCGAGTCGGGTTTCCGTGTCAGCGGCGGCGCTAAACCGGCGTTCAGCGACTGACCTCAGGTTATTCTTCCCCGATGCTGCATTTGGCTTCCCAGTCTCCCCGTCGCGCCGAACTGTTGACCCGCCTGGGGCTGGACTTCGGCCGCATCGATCTCGACCTCCCCGAGCACCGTGGTCCCGGCGAAGCGGCCGAGGAGTATGTCCGTCGTGTCGCCCGTGAAAAGGCCGGCGCCGGCCTGCTCAAGGTGATGACCGTGCCCGGCGCGGTGGTGCTGGGCGCCGACACCGAGGTGGTGCTGGATGACGAGGTCTTCGGCAAGCCGGCCGACCTGGCCGATGCCGCCGGCATGCTGCGGCGCCTTTCCGGCCGCACCCACCAGGTGATCTCGGCCGTGTCGGTGGTCAGCGCCAGCCGTGAGGCGCAGGCGGTGTCCGTGTCCGAAGTCAGCTTTGCCGTACTCAGCGAAGCCGACATCGCCGAGTACCTGGCCAGTGGCGAGGCCATGGGCAAGGCCGGCGCCTACGCCATCCAGGGCCGCGCCGAGCAGTACGTGACCCGCCTGTCCGGCAGCTACTCCGGCGTGATGGGCTTGCCCGTGCATGAAACCGCCATCCTGCTGCGCGCCTTCGGCGTGCTGCCGGCCACCTCCCCACCGTCCAGGGACTAGGGCATGTCCGAAGAAATCCTCGTCAACGTCACCCCGCGCGAAACCCGCGTGGCGGTGATCGAAAACGGCATGCTGCAGGAACTGCACATCGAGCGCGGCTGGCGTCGCGGCGTGGTCGGCAATCTTTACAAGGGCAAAGTGCAGCGGGTGATGCCCGGCATGCAGGCCGCGTTCGTGGAAGTGGGCCTGGATCGTGCCGCCTTCCTGCACGCCAATGACATCGTCCGCCCGGCCACTGTCGCCAACGGCGAGGGCGACGAAGCGCCACTGCCGCCCGCACCGTCGGTGCCGATCATGGATCTGCTGCGCGACGGACAGGACGTGGTGGTGCAGGTGGTCAAGGATCCGATTGGCAGCAAGGGCGCCCGGCTGACCACCCAGATCAGCATTCCGTCGCGCTACCTGGTGTTGCTGCCGCAGTCGCGCGTGGTCGGCGTGTCCGCACGCATCGAGGACGAAGCCGAACGCCAGCGCCTGAAGTCGCTGGTCACCGATCTGGCCGCCAGCCACGGCGGCCACGGCTACATCATCCGCACCAACGCCGAAGGCCAGCCGGCCGAGGCCCTGGCTGAAGACATCGCCTATCTGGCACGGGTGTGGACGCTGGTGGAACAGCGCAGCAAGGAATCGCCGGTAGGCGCCTGCATCTACGAAGACCTGACCCTGCCGCTGCGCGCGGTGCGCGACCTGATGCGCCGCGACGTGGAAAAGGTGCGGGTGGATTCGCGCGAGACCAGCGAGCGCCTGCAGGCCTTCGCCGCCAAGTACATGCCGGTGCTGGCCGAGCGCATCGAGCACTACGCCGGTGAGCGTCCCATTTTTGATTTGTACGGCGTGGAAGACGAAATCGGCCGCGCGCTGGACAAGGAAGTGCCGCTCAAGTCCGGCGGCTATCTGGTCATCGACCAGACCGAGGCGATGACCACGATCGACGTCAACACCGGATCGTTCCTGGGCCAGCGCAACCTGGAAGAAACCGTCTACCGCACCAACCTGGAAGCGGCGCAAGCGGTGGCGCGGCAGCTGCGCCTGCGCAACCTGGGCGGGATCATCATCATCGACTTCATCGACATGGATGATCCCGAGCATCGCCGCCAGGTGCTGCGCACCCTGGAAAAATCGCTGGCGCGCGATCACGCCAAGACCACGGTCTACGAATTCTCGCCGCTGGGCCTGGTCGAAATGACCCGCAAGCGCACGGTGGAAAGCCTGGAACGCCAGCTGTCCGAACCCTGCCCGGAGTGCAGCGGCCGCGGCAGCATCAAGACCGCCGAAACCGTCACCTACGAAATCTTCCGCGAGATCACCCGCGCCGTGCGCCAGTTCGAGGCAGCGCGGCTGCTGGTGATCGCTTCGCCCAAGGTGGTGACCCGCATCACCGACGAGGAATCGCAGGCGGTGGCCGAACTGGAAGAGTTCCTCGGCAAGTCGATCCGCTTCCAGGCCGACGAGCAGTACCTGCAGGAACAGTTCGACGTGGTACTGCTTTGAAGCGCGAGGCATTCCCCCTTTTCCGCCACCGATCCACGGCCGACTGATTCATGCCCACTCCTCTCCGCCGCCGCCTGCGTCTGGCCCGCCGGGGTGCCGTTTACGGCATCGCGATCGTGCTGGTGTGCATGGCCGTGGTGCTGGGCATCGCCAGCCAGGTCTTGCCGCTGGTGGAGCGCCACCCGGACAAGGTGGCGGCCTGGTTGAGTGAACGTGCGGGTCGTCCGATCGCCTTCGACGCCGTTGAAACCCAGTGGACGCGGCGCGGACCGCTGCTGCAGCTGGATGGCCTGCGCATCGGCGAAGGCGAGGGCGTGCGGATTGGCCAGGCCGAGGTGCTGGTGTCGATGTACGGTGGGCTGCTGCCGGGGCATTCCTTCACCGAGCTGCGCCTGCGTGGCCTGTCGCTGACCTTGCAGCGCGCCGACGATGGCGTGTGGTCGGTGCGCGGCCTGCCGGGCCAGCAGACCGGCGGGGATCCGCTGGCCAGCCTGGAAGGCTTGGGCGAGTTGCAGATCATCGATGGCCGGGTGGCGCTGGAAGCGCCGTCGCTGGGCCTGCAATTCAACGTCCCCGATGTGGATCTGCGCTTGCGCGTGGATGGCGATCGCGTGCGTGCCGGCGCACGCGCGCGCATGCGCCGTGATGCGGCGCCGCTGCAATTGAGCGTGGACTTCGACCGCAAGCATGGCGATGGCCACGCCTACGCCAACGTGGAAGCCGCGGATTTCTCGGCCTGGTCGCCATTGCTTCGCTATGCTGGCGTCGTGCTGGAAGGCGGCAATGGGCGCCTGCAGAGTTGGGCATCGCTGCATCGGCACCGCGTGGTGATGATGACCACCGAAGCGCAGCTGCGGGCGCTGACCCTGCGCGGCGCGCCCTTGCTCGACGGCGGCGCCGTGCCCAAGGTCGCGTTCGGACAGGTCGATGGTCGCGTGCGTTGGCGGCTGGTGCGCGATGGCTGGCGCTTCGACGCGCCGCAACTGCGCGTGGGCCATGGCACGAAACAGCAGAGCCTGGACGGCCTGATGATTGCCGGCGGTCGCCGCTACGGCATGTTGGCCCGACAAGTCGATGCCGCGCCGTTGTTTGCCGTGCTCGGCTTGAGTGATCGCCTGCAGCCGGGCATGCGCAGTTGGTTGGCGAAGGCGCGTCCGCAGGCGCGCCTGGCGGAACTGGAAGTGGTCGGCAGCCAGAATGGCGGCATGAGCGGCCAGGGTCGTGTACTGGAAGTCGGTTTTGCCGCGGTGGGCCATGCCCCGGGCATGAGCGGCCTGGCCGGTCGTTTTCTGGGCGACAGCGAAGGCGTGCGCCTGCAGCTGGATGCGGCTTCCAAGCTGCGCTTCGACTGGCCGAGTGGCTTCGGCGTGGTCCACGACGTGACTCTGGACGGGCAGATTGTCGGTTGGCGCGAAGGCGCGGGCTGGCGCGTGGGCACCACCGCACTGCGCGTACGCGGCAAGGATTACGGCGCGCACGTGCGCGGCGGCATGTGGTTCCAGAACGACGGCACGCGGCCGTGGATCAACCTGGCGGCCGAACTCGATGAAGCACCGGTACCGGTTGCCAAGGGCTTCTGGATTCACCAGAGCATGCCCAAGGCCGCAGTGGACTGGTTGAACACGGCGCTGGTGTCCGGGTTTGTACGCAATGGCCGCGCCATCGTGTCCGGCGATCTGGATGACTGGCCGTTCGAGCAGCACGACGGTCGCTTCGAAGCGGTGGCCGACATTGTCGATGGCCAGATCAAGTTCCAGCCCGAATGGCCGGCCATGGATCACGTCGACGCCCACGTGGCGTTCATCGCCAACGGCTTCGAACTGCGCGGACGCGGCGCGTTGGCGGGCGTGCCCATCGAGCATTTCGAAGCCGGCATTGCCGACTTCGGTGATTCCAACCTGCGGGTGGATGCGCGCAGCCAGACCGATGCCGGCAAGCTGCTGGCGATGCTGCGGCAAAGTCCGTTGCACAAGAGCTACGGCGAGACCCTGGACAACCTGCAGGCCAGCGGCGCCACCCGCGCACGTTTCCATCTGTTGCAGCCATTGAAGCGCGATTCGCCGACCCCGCGCGAACTCGATGGCGAGATTGAACTGACCGCGACCAAGCTCGCTGACAAGCGCTGGAACCTGGCGTTCTCCGATGTCGGCGGCGCCGTGCGCTACAACGGCGAGGGCTTTGTCGCCGATGGCCTGAAGGTGATCCACCAGACCCAGCCGGGCACGCTGTCGCTGCGTGCCGGTGGCGGTACGCGCGATCGTGCGCAAGCCTTCGAGGCCGAACTGAGTGCACGCCTGGATGCAAAGGAATTGCTGGATCGCGCGCCGGAGATGGCCTGGCTCAAGCCCTACATCGACGGGCGATCCGACTGGAACATCGGCGTGACCATTCCGCGCGGCGCGACCGGCAACAGCGTGACCCAGCTGCAACTACGCTCGCAGCTGGTCGGCACCACGCTCACCTTGCCCGCGCCGCTGGACAAGCCGGCCTTCGCCGCCTTGCCGACCACGGTCAAGACCGCGCTGCCATTGGGCGGTGGTCAGATTGAAGTGGCTTTCGGCCAGCGCCTGGCCCTGCGCGCGCGCGCCAGCGGCGATGTCACCGGCGTGCGCGTGGTGCTGGGCAGTGACAGCGTGACCGAAGCGCCGCCAGCGTCCGGGCTGATCGCCACCGGCCGCGCGCGCAGCCTGGACGCGATGGACTGGATTGCGCTGGCACGCGGCGGCAGTGGCGACAGCAAGTTGCCGCTGCGGCATGTCGATGTCAGCGCGGATCGTCTGTTGCTGCTGGGCGGTGTGTTCCCGGCCACCCGCGTGCAACTCGCGCCCGCGTCCAACGCCCTGGCCATTACCCTGGAAGGCCAGAGTCTGGCCGGTGGCCTGCTGGTGCCGGACGCGCGGGGTGCGGCGATTGCCGGACGCCTGTCGCGCCTGCACTGGCGCAGTGCGACAGCGGCAGCAAACAGCGCGAAACCTGCCACGCCGCCGCTGGCGCCGGCTGGCGCGGCGCGTGCCGGCGCGGTGGCCGATGCACGCGCCGATGCCGACGCCATCAATCCCGCCGACATCCCGCCGCTGCAACTGGACGTGGATGATCTGCGCTTTGGCGAGGCCAGCCTGGGCAGTGCGCGGCTGCGCACGCGCAACCTGCCGACCGGCATGCAGATTGAACAATTGCAGCTGCGTTCGCCGGAGCAGACCATCGATATCGCCGGCACCTGGCTGGGGCAGGGCGCGCGTGCGCGCACCCAGTTGGACCTGCGGGTGGAGAGCCAGGACTTCGGCAAGCTGATGGACAACGTGGGCTATGCCGGACGGATGCGCGGCGGCCACGGTCACCTGCAGGCCAATGCCGGTTGGGCGGGCAGCCCGGCGGCGTTCTCGCTGAGTGCACTGGAAGGCCAGGCCAGCGTGGACGCCCGCGATGGCCATCTGCTCGAAGTCGAGCCTGGCGCGGGTCGCGTGCTGGGCCTGCTCAGCGTGGCCGAACTGCGGCGGCGGTTGATGCTGGATTTCAGCGACTTCTTCTCCAAGGGCTTCGCCTTCAACCAGATGGAAGGTTCGATGCGGCTGGGCAATGGCCTGGCGCATACCGACAACCTGGTGATCGACGGACCCGCCGCGGAAATCCGCATCCGCGGCGACACCGACCTGCGCGCGCAGCAGTTCGACCAGACCGTGGACGTGCTGCCGAAATCGGCCAATGTGCTGACCGCGGTCGGCGCGGTGGCCGGTGGCCCGATTGGCGCCGCCGTCGGCGCGGTGGCCAATGCGGTGCTCAAGAAGCCGCTCAGCGCGATGGGCGCCAAGACCTACCGGGTGACCGGCCCCTGGAAGGATCCCAAAGTGGAAGTGCTCAGCCGCGAGCAGTCCCGCCTGGCCACGCCTGCGTCCCGCCACCAGGCCGGATTGCCCTGAGCCCACGCCTGTCGGCGCGCCTCGTGTGCGTCATGCCCGTGGCAACGCCGTTGCGCCCGCTCCGGCTTGCTTTGTCCCCCTCCAGACCCCAGTTTGTAGCCCATGACGACCTCTCTCTCGCTTGCCGAACACCGCCTCCTCCTGCCGGCCGGCCTCGATCCGCACAGCCTGGACCGCACCTTCGGTACCTTGCTCGGCCCCGGCATCGACTTTGGCGACCTGTATTTCCAGCACACCCGCCGCGAGAGCTGGACGGTGGAGGACGGCATCGTCAAGGACGGTGCGCATTCCATCGAACAGGGCGTGGGCGTGCGGGCGATTGCCGGCGAGAAGACCGGCTTTGCCTATTCCGATGACATCCACGCGCAGGCGCTGATGGAAGCCGCGCGTTCGGCGCGCGCCATCGCCCGCGACGGCGCCGCGCACAAGCCGCTCGCGCTCAACCGCAGCAGCGGCCGCGCGCTGTATGCCTCGGCGGATCCGATCGATGCGATGGACAACACCGCCAAGGTCGAAGCACTGCGCGCGCTGGATCGCTATGTGCGTGCGGCCGACCCGCGCGTGCAACAGGTGACGGTCAGCCTCACCGGTGGCCTGGACACCGTGCTGGTGGCGCGCAGTGACGGCGTGCTGGCCAGCGACGTGCGCCCGCTGGTGCGCTTGAATGTGCAGGTGATTGTCGAACAGGGCGGTCGCCGCGAATCCGGTTATGCCGGCATGGGCGGCCGCTACGACTACGCCGAACTGTTTGCCGGCGGCAAACCCGAAGACCTGGCGCGCGAAGCGCTGCGCCAGGCGCTGGTCAACCTGGACGCCATCGATGCGCCGGCCGGGGTGATGCCGGTGGTGCTGGGCAGTGGCTGGCCGGGCGTTTTGCTGCACGAAGCGGTGGGCCACGGCCTTGAAGGCGACTTCAACCGCAAGGGCACCAGCGTTTACGCCGGTCGCATGGGCGAGCGTGTCGCTTCCCCGGGCGTGACCATCGTCGATGACGGCACGCTGCCGGGCCGTCGCGGCTCACTCAACATCGATGACGAAGGCACGCCGACCCACTGCACCACCTTGATCGAAGACGGCGTGCTGGTGGGCTACATGCAGGACACGCTCAACGCGCGCCTGATGGGCATGGCCCCCACCGGCAATGGTCGCCGCGAGTCGTTCGCGCACCTGCCGATGCCGCGCATGACCAATACCTACATGCTGGCCGGCCAGCATGATCCCGAAGAAATGATCCGCTCGGTCAAGAAGGGCCTGTACGCGGTCAATTTCGGCGGTGGCCAGGTCGACATCACCAGCGGCAAATACGTGTTCTCGGCCACCGAGGCGTATCTGATCGAAGACGGCCGCATCACCGCGCCGGTCAAGGGCGCCACGTTGATCGGCAACGGACCGGAGACCATGCAGAAGGTCAAGATGATCGGCCACGACCTGGCGCTGGACGCCGGCGTGGGCGTGTGTGGCAAGGATGGCCAGAGCGTGCCGGTGGGCGTGGGCCAGCCGTCGCTGTTGATTGAAGGGCTGACGGTGGGTGGTACCAAGGCGGCGTGACGCGCCGGCTGTCCCTATGTCTGCGACCCACCGGATGTCGGGACTGAAGTCCCTCCTACAGCGGATGCAAGTGTGGGAGGCGAGGCTGTTGTGGGAGGCACTTCAGTGCCGACGAAGCGGCTCAGGCCTCGTCGTCCTGATCATCCCCGGCCTCGGCCGGATCAACCAACAGTTCGCGCAGCTCGCGGAAGATTTCGCGATATGCATGCGGCGGTTTGTTCTTCGCTTTCTCGTCAGCGGCGTTGCGCACCAGCTGGCGCAGCTTCTGCCGGTCCGCCTGCGGATATTCTTCCAGCAGCGCGGTCAGCGCCGTATCACCTTCATCGAGCAGGCGATCACGCCAGTGCTCGGCACGGTGGAGCAGGGCGGTTTCGCGGCGGGCGGCATCGCCACCCGCGGACATCGCGTCGCGGATCGCTTCCAGCGTTTCGTCGCTTTCGCGCCGCATCTGCTTGGCCAGGAACTGCAGCTGGCGCTTGTGCGCGATGTGCGAGGTGATCCGCTGGGTTTCCACGATGTGCGGCATCAGGTCTTCCGGGATCGGCAACTTGGCCAGCTTGGCCGCGCTCAGCGCCACCAGTTGTTCGGCCAGGCTGCGCACTTCCAGCGCGTCTTCGCGCTGCTGGCTGCGGCTGGGGCTATAAAATTCACCGGTTTCGGGATCGCGTCCGCGCATCTTCGTTCTCGTCGTTCATTTTGGAAGCCGGATGATCCGCGCTTCCCGCACAGCACAAGGATAAGCCATTGAACAGCATCTCCACGTCCACGGCCGATGACAGCCTGGTCCGCCTGGAAAACCTGGCCGGCATTTCGCAGCGCCTGCTGGAACTGGCCCGCGCGCGTGGCGCCAGCTCGGCCGAGGTCAGCTGCAGCGAGGAGCGCGGCCTGAACGTCAATGTGCGCATGGGTGAAGTCGAGACCGTTGAATCCAACCGTGATCGCGGCATCGGCGTGACGGTGTACTTCGGCCAGCGCAAGGGCAGCGCCAGCACCGCGGACCTGCGCGAGGAGAGCCTGGAATCCACGGTCGAGCAGGCCTGCGCCATCGCCCGCTACACCGAGGACGACGAAGCCGCCGGCCTGGCCGATGCCGATCGCATGGCCACCGACACGCGCGAATTTGATCAATGGCATCCGTGGACGCTGGATGCCGATGCGTTCGTGGATCTGGCGCTGGCGTGCGAAACCGCGGGCCGCGATGCCGACGCGCGCATCGAGAATTCCGACGGCGCCTCGGTCGGCAGCGCGGAAAGCCTGTCGGTGTATGCCAATTCGCATGGTTTCATCGGCCGCGAGCGCAGCACCCAGCACACGCTGGGGTGCGCGTTGATCGCCGGTCGTGGCGATGGCATGCAGCGCGACGGCTGGTACACCACCGCCCTGATGGCCAATGCGCTGCAGGCGCCGGATGCGGTCGGCCGTGAAGCCGCCGAGCGCACGGTGGCGCGCCTGCAACCGCGCAGCCTGCCCACCGGCGAGTACCCGGTGATGTACAGCGCCGAGATGGCGCGCTCGCTGATCGGTCACCTGTTGGGCGCGGTGTCCGGCTCGGCGTTGTATCGCAAGGCGAGCTTCCTGCTGGATTCGGTGGGCCAGCCGCTGTTCCCGGACTGGTTCTCCATCGAGGAGCAGCCGTTCCTGCAGCGCGGCTGGCGATCGGCGGCCTTCGATGCAGAAGGCGTGGCCACGCGTGAGTCGCCGCTGGTGAGCCAGGGCGTGCTGCAGCGTTACTTGTTGGGCAGTTACTCGGCACGCAAGCTGGGCCTGCAGAGCACCGGCAATGCCGGCGGCGTGCACAACCTGCAGGTATCCTCCAACGCGGGTGGATTCCGGGAGTTGCTGGCGAGCATGGGGCGTGGCCTGCTGATCACCGAGTTGATGGGGCAGGGAGTCAATGCGGTCACCGGCGACTACTCGCGCGGTGCGGCGGGTTTCTGGATCGAGGATGGCGCAGTGGCCTATCCGGTAGACGGGATTACGGTCGCCGGCAACCTGCGGCAGATGTTCAGCGCCATCGAGGCGGTGGGCAGCGACATCGACCCCCGCTCGCACGTGGCCTGCGGCTCGATCCTGATTGGCCGGATGACCGTTGCCGGCGCCGAATGACGTTCAGTATTGACAGTTGTCTGGTGCGGCACTGAAAGTGTGCCGTCAGACGTACCCGCACCCCTCACCGTCAACCACGCAGGAATGGAACCCCAAGCATGAGCGAGTTCGAGAACGCCACCACCCCGCCGCCGCCGCCGACCACGGGCGGATCGACCCAGGAAGATCGCACCATGGCCTTGGTTGCGCATCTGCTTGGCATCCTCACCAGCTTCATTGGTCCGCTGGTCATCTGGCTGATCAACAAGGACAAGAACCCGAACTCGTTCGTGGTGGATCAGTCCAAGGAAGCGCTGAACTTCCAGATCACGCTGGTGATTGTGTACATCATCGGCATCATCCTGTCGGTCATCCTGATTGGCGCGCTGATCAACCTGCTGGCCTGGCTGGCCTGCATCATTTTCAGCATTGTTGGCGCAGTCAAGGCCAACAGCGGCGAAGCCTACCGCTACCCGTTCGCGCTGCGCCTGATCAAATAAAAAGCGGGCTCCCCGGAGCCCGCTGTCGTAGGAGGGCCTTGACCAGACATACGTCTGTTGAAAGCAAGCCCGAAAAAAAGGGCCCGCAAAGCGGGCCCTTTTTTCTGTCTCCGACTCCGCGCCATCCCGCGCACGCTCAATGCGATCGCAACACCGCCAACTCCCCCAGCGCGCGCAACGCATCGGCATCGGCGCCGAACGGCGACAGCGCCTGCGCCATCACCTGACGTTGTTCGGCCAGGCGGGCCTTGGCCCCTTCCATGCCCAGCAAGGCCGGATACGTCGACTTGGCCTGCGCCACGTCCTTGCCGGCGGTCTTGCCCAACTGTTCCGAGCTGGCTTCCACGTCCAGGATGTCGTCGCGAATCTGGAAGGCCAGGCCCAGCGCGGCGGCAAACCGGTCCAGGCGTTCCAGCGTGGCGCCTTCGGCGCCGCCGGCCAGGGCACCCAGGCGCACCGAGGCGCGAATCAGCGCGCCGGTCTTCCAGGCATGCATGCGCGCCAGCTCGTCCAGGCTTTGTTCGCGGCCGGTGGCGTCGATGTCCAGCGCCTGGCCGCCGCACATGCCGGCCACGCCCGACGCGTGCGCCAGCGTCTGCACCCAGGCCAGCCGCACCTGGGCGCTCGCCCCATCCTGCGCCAGCACCTCGAAGGCGCGCGTCTGCAGGGCATCGCCGGCCAGGATGGCCGTGGCCTCGTCAAAGGCCACATGCACGGTGGGGCGACCACGACGCAGATCGTCATCGTCCATCGCCGGCAGATCATCGTGGACCAGCGAGTAGGCATGGATCAGTTCGACCGCCGCCGCCGGTGCATCCAGTTCTTCGGCTTCCACGCCCAGCACGGCGCCACCGGCATAGACCAGCAAGGGGCGGATGCGCTTGCCGCCGCCGAGCACCGCATGGCGCATGGCGGCATGCAGGCGTTGCGGCGCCTGCCCGGCGCCGGGCAGGCTGCGCTCCAGCATGGCTTCGACCCGGCCGACCCATGCGGCAAACACCGGGGCCTGCGCGTGGGTGGGCGAGTCGGCCGACACCTGCGCCGGCGACTCAGTGGCCATCGTTCAATGGGGCAAACGGTTCGGCACTGTCGGGCTGGGCGGGATCACTGAGCAGGCGCACGCGCAGCTCGGCCTGTTCCAGCGCGCTCTGGCACTGGCGATACAGGCCCACGCCGCGCTCGTAGGCGGCCAGCGATTCTTCCAGGCTCAGGTCGCCGTGTTCCATGCGATCGACCAGCTTTTCCAGCTCGTCCAGCGACTGTTCGAAGTTCGCCACCGGAGTGGCTTCGGTTGTGGATTTCTTGGCCATGGGGAAAGTGTGCGGAGCCGTGCCGGCCAGGTCAAACGGATTCCTGTCGGGGCCGGCGCCAGCGCAGTTCGGCGGCGTGCTCGCGCAGCCAGTTGTCCAGCCGCGCCGACAGCAGCAGATCGCCGGCCGCCAGCAACTCGCCATCGGCATCCCAGAGCAGCGGCAAGCGGCGACGTTCCCAGGGCGGGATGGCGAATTCCTGCAGCAGCTTCTTCAGTGCGTGCGTATGCCCACGGCCGGGCAGGCGCAGGCGCTCGCCGCCCTGGCGCGCGGTGATGCGGATGGGGTGGCGCCAAGGTTCGGTCGAGACCAGCGCCAATTCATCGCCCGTCGGCAGCGTGGCGATCTCGTGGCTGTCCCAGCTCACCTGCCAGTCACCGGGCAAGGCCGCGGCCTCCCGTTCGACATGCAACAGGTCGCGCCAGCGGCGCAACACGGTTCCCTGCCAGCGGAACTCGGCTTCGCCATCGGATGCGCCGATCAGCAGGTCGGCCTCGACATGCCGGACGCCCTGCGCGGGCAATGCCGGCAGATCCAGCGACGCCAACCAGGCGCGCAACACGCGGGCGCGGCGCTCCCGTGGCAGGTCCAGCAGCGCCGGCACCGACAGCGCCTGCGGATCCAGTGTGCCGACCAGCGCGAGCGCAAGCGCGTCTTCCTGCGCCAGCAGGCGCGTGCTTTCCGCAGACAGCGCGGCACTGCGTGCAAAGGCGGTGTCGGCCTGCGGCCAGCGTTCGCGCAGCAAGGGCATGACCCGATGACGCAGGAAATTGCGATCCAGATCGGTGTCCGCGTTGCTCGCGTCTTCGATCCACTGCAGACCATGCGCGCGGGCATACGCCAGCAACTCCGGGCGCGGGGTGGCGAGCAGGGGGCGCCAATGCCAACCGCCCTGGAAGCGACGCCAGGGCGACATCGCCGCCAGTCCCTCGCTGCCGGAGGCGCGCAGGGCGCGCAGCAGGAAGGTTTCGGCCTGATCGTCCTGGTGGTGCGCGGTGATCAGTACGCCATCGGTGGGCAGCTGCGTAGCCAGCGCGGCGTAACGGGCCTGGCGTGCAGCCGCTTCCACGCCCATGCCGCTGTCGCGGGCCACCTGCACCTGGAGGACCTGCAGCGGCACATCCCAGTCGCCGCACTGGCGCTGGCAATGCGCCGTCCATTCGTCCGCCGCCATCTGCAAGCCGTGATGCACATGCACGGCGGACAGGCCGCGCGCGCGCCAGCGCGGATCGTGCGCCAGGGCATGTAACAACGCGCTCGAATCCAGGCCACCGCTGTAGGCCACCAGCAGCGGTCCGGCGCCGGCATCGGGCAGGGGCGGCAGGGTCAGCATGGCGAGCAGTCTAGGGCCTGCGCGCCCCCGCTGCTCAGCGCACGGCGTTGAGGATGACGATGAAGCCCGAGATCCAGCAGACGCTGACGAACAAGGCCAGTACCCAGTTCTGGTTGACCCCGCGCTTGTGCCAGCGCAGGCGGTTGTAGATCAGCGCCACGATCAGCGGCACGACAAACAGCAGCAGCGGCAACCACCACCACGGGTGCATGAGATCCATGAGCCTTCCCCGGCATGCCGGCAGTGGCCGGCAAGTGCATCGTAGTCCCGTGCCGCCATGGAGGTACGCGACCTGCGGTCGCAGGGGCAGCTGCGGTCAGCAGGAATCGGGTTCGTGCTGACCGGGATGTGCTGTTTGCGACTCAGGCGGCTTCGTACGCGCCGTAGCCGCGCAGGCGCTCGTAGCGACGCTCCAGCAGCTCGTCGACCGGCAGCTGTTCCAGCGCATCCAGCTCGTTGAGCAGCACGGCCTTCAGGCGCGTGGCCATCTGCCGCGGGTTGCGGTGCGCGCCGCCAATCGGTTCGCGGATGACCTTGTCGACCAGGCCCAGCGAATGCAGGCGCTTGGCGGTCAAGCCCAGTTGTTCGGCGGCGTCCTTGGCCTTGTCGGCCGACTTCCACAGGATCGAAGCGCAGCCCTCCGGCGAGATCACCGAGTAGGTGCTGTACTCCAGCATGATCGTGCGATCACCCACGCCCACCGCCAGCGCGCCGCCGGAACCGCCTTCGCCGATCACCGTGCAGATGATCGGAATCTTCAACTCGGCCATTTCCAGCAGGTTGCGGGCGATGGCCTCGGACTGGCCGCGTTCTTCCGCGCCCACGCCGGGATAGGCGCCGGGGGTGTCGATGAAGGTGAGCAGCGGCAGCTTGAAGCGCTCGGCCAGCTTCATCAGGCGCAGCGCCTTGCGATAGCCCTCGGGGCGGGGCATGCCGAAGTTGCGGGCAATCTTGCTCTTGGTGTCGCGGCCCTTCTGGTGACCGATGATCACCACGGCGCGGCCATCGATGCGGCCCAGGCCGCCGACAATCGCCTTGTCGTCGGCAAAGGCACGGTCGCCGGCCAGTTCCTGGAATTCGTCGCAGAACACCCGGATGTAGTCCAGCGTGTACGGGCGGGCCGGGTGGCGCGCCAGCTGCGAGACCTGCCAGGGGCTGAGGTCGCGGAAGATCTGGGCGGTGCGGATGCGCAGCTTGTCCTGCAGCGCATGGACTTCGGCGTCCACGTTCACCGCCGGACCGGTGCTGGCATTGCGCAGCTCCTGGATCTTGGATTCCAGGTCGGCGATGGGTTGTTCGAAATCCAGGTAGTTCGGGTTCATCAGCGGGCCGTGGGCCGGAAAGCGGGGAGTTTACCCCGGTCGGCCGTTCCATACCGAGAGGGATGGCACCAGGCTGGTGCTTAGCCGCCCGTGGCCCAGGGGCGACCCAGGGCCAGCTTGACCGCGCGCACGCCCGGCGTGGCGCGCAATGTGTCCAGCAGCTCGGCATCCACCCGGACCGACATGGCGCCGTTGAGGTCGAGCATGCCGGCCGTGGCGCGCTCGCCAGAGGGCAGCACCAGGTCCAGCCGCAGCGGCGTACCGCCCGGGCGATGGCGCTGCAGCAGGGCGTCCACGCGCGACCAGGCGCCGCGCTCGCGCAGGTCGATGCGCAGCGACAGCCGCTGCGCCTGCTGCGCGCACAGCTGCGCATAGTCCCAGCACTGGCGGATGCGCAGGCTGTAGCCGCCATTGAATTCGTCTTCGCGCAGGCCGCCCTTGACGATCAGGATGCGATCGCGGGTCAGCAGCGGGCCAATCTCGGCGGCGGCATCGGAGAACACGCTGCACTCGATGCGACCGCGGCCGTCTTCCAGTTGCACGAACATCTGGCTGTCGCCTTTGCGGCGCACGCCCACCACCTGGCCGGCCACCACCGCGCTGACTTCCGGGCGCCAGCCCTTCTTTTCGCCGGCCGGCTGCTGGCTCCAGATCTTGTCCAGGTCGCCGAGATCGCTGCCCACCACCGAACGCAGATCCTCGCGATAGGGATCCATCGGGTGGCCGCTGAGGTAATGGCCCAGGGTTTCGCGCTCGCCGGTGAGGACCTGCGACAGCGGCCACTCGTCCACCTCCGGCAGCACCACTTCCAGCGCCGGCGCGGCCGCACCCCCGCCGAACAGCGAGTTCTGTCCGGCGGCGCGTTCCTTGGCCAGCTGGTCGGTCGCCTTCATCACTTCCGGCAACTGCAGCATCAGCGAGGCGCGATTGCGGCCCAGCGCATCCAGCGCGCCGGCATTGACCATCGCTTCCAGCGCGCGCCGGTTGAGCTTGGTCGAATCGACGCGCTTGCAGAAGTCGAGCAGGTTGGCGTATTCGCCGCCCTGCAGGCGCTCGGCGACGATGCCTTCGCACAGGCCCTGGCCGACGCCCTTGATCGCGCCGAGACCGTAGCGGATCGTGCGCGGATCAGTAGCCTCGAACATGTAGGCCGAATGGTTGATTTCCGGCGGCAGCACGGTCAGGCCCAGGCCGCGCGCTTCATCCAGGAAACCCACGACCTTTTCGGTGTTGTCCATGTCCGAGGACATCACCGCGGCCATGAACTCGGCCGGATAGTGGCACTTGAGCCACGCCGTCTGGTAGCTGACCAGCGCGTAGGCGGCGGCGTGCGACTTGTTGAAGCCGTAGCCGGCGAACTTTTCCATCAGGTCGAAGATGGAGTCGGCCTTGGCTTCGCTGACCCCGTCCTTGCCCGCACCCTCGCGGAAAATCTCGCGGTGCTTGGCCATTTCCGCCGGCACCTTCTTGCCCATCGCACGGCGCAACAGATCCGCGCCGCCCAGCGAGTAGCCGCCGACGATCTGCGCCATCTGCATGACCTGCTCCTGGTACACCATGATGCCGTAGGTGTCTTTCAGGATGCGTTCGACGCGGGGATCCGGGTACTCCACTTCCTCGCGGCCGTGCTTGCGGTCGACGAAGGAAGGAATCAGATCCATCGGGCCGGGGCGGTACAGCGAAACCAGCGCGATCAGATCTTCGAAGCGGTCAGGCTTGGCGTCCTTCAACAGCCGGCGCATGCCCGAGGATTCGAACTGGAACACCGCGCCTGTATTGCCCGAAGCGAAGATGGTCTTGTAGGTCTTGGCGTCGTCCAGCGGCAGCGTGGCGATATCCACCGGCGGCACGCCCGCGCGCGCATGGCGCACGTTGATGGCCTTGACCGCCCAGTCGATGATGGTCAGCGTGCGCAGGCCGAGGAAGTCGAACTTGACCAGGCCGATCGCTTCCACGTCGTCCTTGTCGAACTGGGTGACCGGCGATTTGCCGCGGCCGCCTTCGTCATGTTCGGCGTACAGCGGGCAGAAGTCCGACAGCGGCGAGGGCGAGATGACCACGCCGCCGGCATGCTTGCCGGCATTGCGGGTCAGGTCTTCGAGCTGGCGCGCCAGATCGATCAGATCGCGTACGTCGTCTTCGCTGTTGTAGCGTTCAATCAGTTCCTGCGAGGCCATCTCGCTGTTGCCTTCGCCCATCGCGTCCTTGAGGCTCACGCCCAGGATGTTGGGAATCAGCTTGGCGACGCTGTCGACCAGGCCGTAGGGAAAGCCCAGCACGCGGCCGGAGTCGCGCACCACCGCCTTGGCCGCCATGGTGCCGTAGGTGATGATCTGGCTGACCCGATCACGGCCGTACTTGCGCGCCACGTATTCGATGACTTCATCGCGGCGATCCATGCAGAAGTCGATGTCGAAGTCGGGCATCGACACGCGTTCGGGGTTGAGGAAGCGCTCGAACAGCAGGCCGTACGGCAGCGGATCCAGATCGGTGATCTGCAACGCCCAGGCGACCAGCGAGCCGGCGCCGGAACCACGGCCCGGACCGATCGGAATGCCGTGGTTCTTTCCCCACTGGATGAAGTCGGCCACGATCAGGAAGTAGCCGGGGAAGCCCATCTTGATGATGGTGTCCAGCTCGAAATCCAGGCGGCTGATGTAGTCCTGGCGCGTATGGTTGGGCGCGAGCGGCAGCTTCTCCAGGCGCTGTTCCAGGCCGGCATGGGCCTGGCTGCGGATCCAGCTGTCCAGCGTTTCGTCGGCCGGCACCGGATAGGCCGGCAACGCGTACTCGCCCAGCTTCAATTCGATGTTGCAGCGCTGCGCCAGTGCGAGGGTATTGTCGATCGCATCGGGCACGTCGGCGAACAACTCGGCCATCTGATCGGCCGACTTGAGGTATTGCTCGGCGCTGTACTCGCGCGGACGCTTGGGATCGTCGAGCACGCGCCCGGAGGCGATGCATACGCGTGCCTCGTGCGCGTCGAAGTCGTCCGGCGCCAGGAAGCGCACGTCATTGCTGGCGATCACCGGCAGGCCGCGCGCACTGGCCGCGTGCAGGGCGAAAGCATTGAACGCTTCTTCGCCATCGCGCTGGGTGCGGGTCAGTTCCAGGTGCAGGTCCTGGCCAAAGCTGCGCTGCCAGTCGGCCAGATGCTGTTCGGCCAGATCATGACGACCAGTCTGCGCCAGACGGCCGGCCAGGCTCTGCCGCCCCATCAAGGCGAACAGACCGTGGTGGCCTTGGCGCAACCACTGCGGATCAATGGCCACGCCGTCGGTGCGGTGGCCCTCCATCCAGGCGCGCGTGAGCAGGCGCGACAACGACAGATAGCCGTCGCGATCGCGGCACAACAGGGTGACCGGCCAGGGCGCTTCGCCGCCTTCGGCGACCAGCACATCGGCGCCGGCGATGGGTTTGACGCCCACGCCTTCGGCGGCCTTGTAGAACTTGACCAGGGCAAACAGGTTGTTGCGGTCAGTGACCGCCAGCGCCGGCATCCGCAGCTCGACCGCGCGACTCAGCAGATTGGCCTGCTTGGCCTTTTTCGGGTCGGCCTGATCCGGTTTCTCGGGCACGCGGATGATGGAATCCGCCAACGAGAACTCGGTGTGCAGGTGGAGATGAACGAAGCGCGAGGACATGCCGGCTCGGAAGACTGTCGGAGCAGGTTACCGGCGGGGTCCGGATGGGGCAAGGCTTGACAGTCTGGCCCACCCGGCAGAGCCAGGCAGGCCAGGCCTCGGGCGCGATCAATGCACGCGGAAGAAGTCGACAGGCGGCGGGGCGTAACTGGCGTCACGCACGTGGCGCTGGTGTTCGCGCAGGGCCAGTTCGTTGGCGTCCAGGTGCTGCTCGATGGCAGCCGGGTCGGGCTTGGGCGCCGGGGCAGGGGGCAGGTCGGGACCTGCCGCTTCATCGCGGTAGGTGGCTGTGTTGTGCAGGGGCAGGTTCATGTCGTTTCTCGCAGACCGTCGGGGGCCGGTGGGCGTGGCGGGAGCATCCATGCAGGAATGCAAACCTCCATTGCCTTGGATGCATGTGCAGCTTGCACGGTTGCACGCGATCACCGCGAATGGCGGAAGTCGCCATGACCAAGGACAGGGGAACCTGTTCATCGGATGAAAGGAGATGCAGCGCTGCAACGATCGCAACAAAGCGGGCCGCACGTGACCGACTGTCAGCGCGTGCGCGGCGTGTTTGCCTTGCGTTTAGTTCAGACGAGCGAGCTTGCTTCGTCGTGTTCGACGTCGCTGCCGCCCTGCAGCCCCAGCGCCACGCGCACGGGGGCAAAACTGCGGCGGTGATGTTCGCAGGGACCGTGTTGCATCAGCGCGGACAAATGCTCCGGCGTGGAGTAACCCTTGTGTCGCGCAAAGCCGTACTCGGGAAAATGCGCGTGCATCTCCACCATCGCGCGATCGCGCGCCACCTTGGCCAGGATGGAGGCAGCCATGATGGCGCGATCCAGGCGATCACCACCGACCAGCGCCTCGGCGGCGCAGGACATGCGCGCTGGAATGCGATTGCCGTCGATGCGCGCCAGCTCGGCAGCCGGCGTGAGCGCCGCCACCGCGCGACGCATGCCTTCCATGGTGGCGTGGAAGATGTTGAGTCGATCGATTTCCTCGCGGTCCACGAACTCAATCCGCCAGGCGATGGCGCGCTCGATGATCCGCGGATACAGCTTCTCGCGATCGGCTTCGCTCAGTTGCTTGGAGTCGTTGAGGCCGTTGATTCGCCGCTTGGGATCCAGGATCACCGCCGCCACCGTGACCGGCCCGGCCAGCGGACCCCGCCCGGCCTCATCCACGCCCGCAACGAGGCGGAACACGGGGGCGGGGAACAGGGAGTCGGACGGCGGCATGACGGGGCGATTGTAAGGCAGCGGCGCGGCGGGCAAGGCGCGCCGCGCGGGATTCATTGCGCGGGGGCAATCAATTCGGCCACCGCGTCGGCCGCGCGCGCGGACGCATCCTGGCGCAATTGCTCATGCAGATGCTGGTATTTGGGCATCAGCGCGGCCACGTCTTCCGGCGAACGGAACCAGTGCAGCAGTGCGCGCGCCAGGTTGTCGGCCGTGCACTGGTCCTGCATCAGTTCTGGCGCCAGATCCTCGCCGGCCAGCACGTTGGGCAGCGCGTAGCGATCCACCTTGAGCAGGCCCAGCGCCTTGACGATGCGATAGGTCAGCGGCGCCACCTTGTAGCCCACCACCATCGGTTGCTTGGCCAGCATCGCCTCCAGCGTGGCGGTGCCCGAAGCCAGCAGCACGCTGTCGGCTGCGTAGAGCGCAGTACGCGCCTGACCATCGAGCAGGTGCAGGCCCGGCACGTCCAGGCCCGGCTGCTGCAACCACTGCTGCAAGGCCTGCCGGCAGGCGGCGTTGGCGGCCGGCACCAGCACCTGCAGGCCCGGGATCTGTTCGCTCACCAGCCGCGCGGCGCGCAGGAAATCGGGGGCCAGGCGCTGGATCTCGCCCAGGCGACTGCCAGGCAGCACCGCCAGCACCGGCGCCACGTGATCCAGGCCCAGCGCGGTGCGAGCGGCCAGGCGATTCGGGTGCAGTGGCATGTCGTCGGCCATCGGATGACCGACGAAACGCGCGTCGACGCCGTGGCGCGCATAAATCGCCGGTTCCATCGGGAACAGGCAGAGCACGCGATCCGCGCTGTGGCCGATCTTCTCGGCGCGCTTTTCGCGCCAGGCCCAGACCGAGGGGCTGACGTAGTGCACCGTGCGTATGCCGCGCTGCTTGAACCAGCGCTCCACGCCCAGATTGAAATCCGGCGCGTCGATGCCGACAAACACGTCCGGTTGCCAGGCCAGCACACGCTGGCGGAAATCGCGGCGCAGCCGCAGCAGGCGCGGCAGGTGGCGCAGGACTTCGGCCAGGCCCATCACCGCCAGTTCGCTGGCATCGAACCAGGTCTGGCAGCCGGCGGCGCGCATGCCGTCACCTCCGATGCCGGCAAACTCCGCGTGCGGAAACCGCTCGCGCAGCGCCGTGATCAGCCCGGCGCCCAGGCCATCGCCGGACGCCTCGCCGGCCACCAGGGCAATGCGCAGCCGGGTCGGGGCGGGCACGGCGTCGCGGGTCATCAGCGCAGCAGCGGCCGTTCGCCACCCTCGATGAAATCGAGCAGTGCGCGCACATCGTCGCTGGTCCTGGCCTGTTCGGCCAACTGCAGCTTGGCCTCGGCCAGCGGCAGGCCGGCCACGTACAGGGTGCGGTAGGCGCGCTTGATCGCGGTGATGCGCTCGCTGTCGAAACCGCGCCGCTTCAGGCCTTCGCTGTTGATGCCGCGCGGCCGGCCGTGGGCTTCGGTGCCGACCATGGTGTAGGGCGGCACGTCGCCATTGACCAGCGCGCCCATGCCGATGAAGGCGTGCGCGCCGATGCGGCAGAACTGATGGGCGCCGGAAAAGCCGCTCATGATCACGTAGTCGCCGACGGTGACGTGGCCGGCCAGCGTGGAGTTGTTGGAGAACACGCACTGGTTGCCGATGTCGCAGTCATGCGCGACATGGGTGTACGCCAGCAGCAGGTTGTCATTGCCGATGCGGGTGACGCTGGTGCCGGTGACGGTACCGCGATTGATGGTGACGAACTCGCGGATGGTATTGCGGTCGCCGATGATCAGTTCGGTGCGCTCACCGGCGAACTTCTTGTCCTGCGGGTCACCGCCCGCCGCCACGTGGCCGACGAAATGGTTGTCGCGGCCGATGCGCGTGGGGCCGGTGATGGAGCAGTGCGGGCCGATGATGCTGCCCTCGCCGATTTCCACCTCGGCGCCGATCACGCAGAACGGACCGACGCGGACGTTGTCGCCCAGGCGGGCGCCCGGATCGATGACGGCGCTGGGGTGGATGAGCGGATTCATTGCACGGTCTCGGCGCACAGCACTTCACAGCTGGCCACTTCATTGCCGGCCACCTTGGCCACGCAGTTGTACAGGGTCATGTTGCGGATCACGCGCTTGATGTCCACGTGCAGTTCCAGCACGTCGCCGGGCACGACCATGCGCGAGAAGCGCACATTGTCGACCTTGACCAGGTAGAACAGGCGATCGCTGCCGGACAGCCCGCGCGAGAGCTGGGTCAGCACGCCGCCGGCCTGGGCCAGCGCTTCCACCACCAGCACGCCGGGCATCACCGGATGGCCGGGGAAGTGGCCCTGGAAGAACGGCTCGTTGATGGTGACGTTCTTGATGCCGACCACGCGCTTGTGCGGTTCCAGCTCGACGATGCGATCGACCAGCAGGAAGGGATAGCGGTGCGGCAGCAGTTTCTGGATGGTGACGACGTCGATCGGCAGCTTCACTTCAGTTTCTGTTTCGGTCATTTTCATTCCTTGTCCGCGGCCAGCACACGGCGTGCCAGTGCGTCGAGTTGCTTGAAGCGCGCGGCGTTCTTGCGCCACGTGCGGTTGTCGGTGAGCGGCGTGCCGGAGGAGTACTCGCCCGGCTCGCGGATGGAACTGGTGACCAGCGACATGGCGGTCACCACCACGCGGTCGCAGATTTCCAGGTGGCCGAGCACGCCGGCGGCGCCGCCAATCAGGCAGTAGCGGCCAATGCGCGCGCTGCCCGCGGCGGCGCTGCAGCCGGCCATGGCGGTGTGGGCGCCGATGTGGACGTTGTGGCCAATCTGGATCTGGTTGTCCAGGCGGACGTCGTCTTCGAGCACGGTGTCGTCGAGGGCGCCTCGATCGATGGTGGTGTTGGCGCCGATTTCGCAATCGTTGCCGACCACCACGCCGCCCAGTTGCGGCACCTTGATCCAGTGGCCGGCGTCCATGGCCAGGCCGAAGCCGTCCGCACCCAATACCGCGCCCGCATGGATCAGCACGCGCTGGCCGAGCCGCACGCGTACCACCAGCGTCACCCGCGCGACCAGTTCGCAACCGGCACCCACCACGCAGTGGTCGCCAATCACGCAATGCGGGCCAATGATGGCGCCATCGCCAATGACGGTGTCAGCGCCGATGCTGACAAACGGGCCGATATGCGCCGACGGCGCAATCCGCGCGCTGGGATCGATCACCGCGCTGGCATGGATGCCGGGCGGGCGCGCCGGCTGGTGTTCAAACAGCGCGGCAATCTTGGCGAACGCCGCATAGGGATCCTTGGCCACCAGGGTGGTGCCCTGCGCGTCGTCGGCATCCTCGGCTCGCAGGACCACCACACTGGCGGCCGAATCGGCCAATTGTGAGCGGTAGCGCGAGTTGGCTAGGAAGGCCAGCTGGCCGGCGCTGGCCCGGGCCAGGGTGCCCACGCCTTCCACGCGCACCTGGCCGTCACCGCGCAACTCGAGCGCATAGCGCCCGGCCAGGTCGGCGGCTGTGAAGGAAGTGACTGTCATGGCGCAATTGTAGCGCCATGGCCCGTGGGGCCTGCATCACAAGGCAGCGCGAGGGGGCGACTTCGGCCCTTCCACACGGAGGGTCGTGGCCCCGATCAGGTCCGTATGGAGGTTCTGCCGGAGCCCGAGCTGCGAAAGCCGCGTTACCCGAGGGCGCAAAAGAAAACGGCCATGGCGCAGACAACGCCATGGCCGTTCCGGTTTGCCTGCGATCGACCTGAGTCGATCCGAACCTCTTAGAAGCCGCCGCCGAAGGTGAACTGCAGGCGTTCGATTTCGTCGCCTTCCTTTTTCTTGAGCGGGAACGCGTAGCTGATCGAAATCGGACCCACCGGCGCGCGCCACAACAGCGCGACACCGGCCGAGGCACGCAGTTCGCCGGCATCGAAGTTGTCGTAGCCGTCAAACACGTTGCCGAAGTCCAGGAACGCCGAGATGCGCGCGGCGTTGCTGTCGAACAGGCGCGGGAAATACAGCTCGAACGAACCGACCGTCTTCAGCGAACCACCCAGCGGCTGACCGCGATAGTAGTAGTAGCTGGGTTCCGAGCGCGGGCCCAGGGTGTTGTCGCTGAAGCCACGGACCGAGCGCACGCCGCCGGCATAGAAGTTCTCGAAGAACGGCAGGCCGGTGGCGACCAGCGTGCGCGAGAGCACCGCACCGGAGCCGCAGACATTGCCGTCGACCGGGGTGGGCTCGATCGGCGGCTGGCCCGGGATCTGCGGCTGGCCGGGCTGGGCCTGGCAGATGTAGCGGACGCTGTCGCTGCCCCAGCTGTCGCCGTAGCCGATGTCGGCGCGGGTGTTGAGCACCAGCCACGAGGAAATCGGCCAGTACTTGGAAAACTCGTAGTTGAGCTTGTAGTACTCGGCCGTGGAGCCGGGCAGGGTCAGTTCCGCCGACACGCGCTGGTAGGTACCGGCGGTGGGCATGAAGTAGTCATTGCGCGTATCGCGCGCCCAACCCAGCTCGGCGCGCCAGGCGTGGAAGGTGCGCTGGCCGATGGCGTCGATGTAATCGATGATCGACTGCGGGGTGGAGCCCGGATAAGTCAGCACTTCGTTGCTGTCGATGCCGAACAGCAGCGAGACCGTGTCGCTTTCGGTGATCGGCAGGCCGAGCACCGTCTGCGCGGCGGCGCTGGTGGTCGAATACGAGGCCACGTTGAAGTCGGAGTAGTCGTACTCGCGCCACCACAGGTTGTAGCCCAGCGACATGCCCTCATCCGTGAAGAACGGATTGAGGAAAGAGAACGAATAACGCTGCAGGTAGTCACTGCGCTGCGCTTCCACCGACACGCGGTTGCCGCTGCCGAGGAAGTTGTTCTGCGACAGCTGCACCGACGTGGTCATGCCGGAGAGCTGCGAATAGCCCAGGCCGAACACGAAGCTGCCCGAGGTGGTTTCCTTGACCGTGTAGACCACGTCGACCAGGTCGTTGGTACCCGGCACGGCCGGCGTTTCCACTTCCACCGTTTCGAAGTAACCCAGGCGCTGCAGGCGGATCTTGGAGCGGTCGATGGCGGCCTGCGAATACCAGGCGCCTTCGAACTGGCGCATTTCACGACGCATCACTTCATCGGAGGTGCGTGCATTGCCCTTGAACATGATCCGGCGCACGTTGACACGCGGACCCGGCACCACCTGGAAGTTGATCGACACGGTGCGCTTTTCGCGGTCCACCTGCGGGATCGGGTTGACCTGGGCGAAGGCATAGCCGACGTTGCCCAGGGTGGCGGTGATGCTGTCGGAGGTCATTTCCAGCAGGCGGCGCGAGAAGATCTGGCCGGGCTTGACGATGACCATGCGCTCGACGTTTTCCTGCGGCAGCACGGTGTCGCCGGTGACCTTGACCTCGGACACCTTGTACTGCTCGCCCTCGGTGATGCTGGCGGTGACGAACATGTCGCGCTTGTCGGGGCTGATCGCCACCTGGGTGGAGTCCAGGTTGAAATCGACGTAGCCGCGGTCCAGGTACCAGGAGTTGAGTTTCTCCATGTCGCCGGACAGCTTTTCCTTGGAGTACTGGTCATCGCGGCGATACCACGACATCCAGTTGTGCTCGCGCGATTCCCAGGACTTGGTGATGTCCTCGTTCTGGAACTTCTCGGTGCCAATCAGGTTGACGTGGCGGATCTTGGCAGCCTTGCCTTCCTTGATCGCGATGGTCACGTCGACACGGTTGCGATCCAGCGGGCTGACCGTCGGGTTGATCTCGACGTTGTACTTGCCGCGGTTGTTGTACTGCTTGACCAGCTCCTGGGTGACGCGGTCCAGGCTGAGGCGGTCGAAGGTGTCGCCTTCGGTCAGGCCGATGTCCTTCAGGCCCACCATCAGCTGCTCGGTCTTGATGTCCTTGTTGCCGGTGACGGTCAGCTTGTTGATCGCCGGACGCTCGACCACGGTGACCACCAGGATGTCACCCTGGCGATCCAGCCGCACGTCCTGGAAGAAGCCGGTCTTGTAGAGCGCGCGGATGGCGTCGCCCACGCCGGTCTGGGTGACCGTGTCGCCACGCTCGATCGGCATGTAGGTCAGCACGGTGCCGGCGGAAATGCGCTGCAGCCCGTCGATGCGTATATCGCTGGCGACGAAGCTGTCAGGGCTCAACACCGCCGATGAGGCGGGAAGGTCCGTCGTCTGGGCCCAGGCGGGGCCTGCCAGGGCAGAAGCCAGGGCCAGGGCAAGCAGGCGGCGGGAAGGCTGTCGCGTCATCATCTCATCCGTTAGGGAGCGGGCCTGCAAGGCAGGTGGTTGCCGGAAAGGGTCGTTCGGGGGGCTGGCGGCCTTTGAGCGGACCGGCGAAAAAAAGTTCAAAAGCATCAAGTCACCAGACGGAGGATGTCGTTGTAAAACGCTAGGCCCATCAGACCGGCCAGCAGGGCCAGGCCGATGTACTGACCGGCAACCATGCTGCGTTCGCTCAACGGACTGCCTTTGACCAACTCAATAAGGTAATACAGCAGGTGTCCCCCGTCCAAGACCGGGATGGGGAGCAGGTTGAGAATGGCCAGGCTCAACGAGAGCAGGGCCAGGAAGAAGATGAACGTCGCCGGCCCTTGCTGGGCGGTCGCGTTGGCCACCTGGGCGATGGTGATTGCGCCGGAAATGGACTTGGCCGAGGCCTCGCCGGTGAGCATGCGCCGCATCATGGCCAGGGAATCGCTGGCCATGCGGCCGGTCTGGCGGAATGCGGCCGGGATCGCTTCCAGCGGGCCGTAACGGCGCAGGGCGTCGTGTTCCGGGGCTTTGCGCGGGGCCGGGGTGATGCCGAGGACCCACGCTTGCTGCTTGGTATCGGGGTTCAGTTGCTGGCGTGGCTGCATCAGCAGGGCCAGGCGCTCGCCCTGACGGTCGACCTCGACCATCGCCTCGCCGCCGCGCTCGCCCCATTGCTTCACCAGCGGCGCGATGTCGTTCCAGTAACGAACGGCCTGGCCATCGATGGCGGTGATCTGGTCCCCGCTCTGCAGCAGACCTGCACTGGCGCTATCCGGGGTGACCGTACCGACGGTGGCCGGCGCGACCTGGAAATGCCAGACCAGGCCGATGGCCTTTTCCAGATTCTGCTGGTCGAAGTCCGCCGGCAGGCGCGACAGCGCCAGTTTGCGCTGGACCTCATGGCCGTTGGCGTCGCTGGCCTGGATGGCCACGTCGCGGTGATCGATCGCAGCCAGCATCAATACCTGCAGCGCATCCATGGCGGTCTCGGTGCTGCGGCCGTCGATGCGCTCGAGGCGGTCGCCGTCCCGCAGGCCCGCCTGCGCGGCCAGGCCCTGGGTCGGGCCCAGGGTCGCCGAGTAGTCCGGCTTGCCAATCAGGAACATCACCCACAGCAGCGCCACGCAGAGGATGAGGTTGGCGATGGGACCCGCCGCCACAATCGCGATGCGCTGCCAGATGGGTTTGCGGTTGAAGGCCTGGCCCAGCTGCGCCGCCGGCACTTCGTACTCAGCCTCGTCGAGCATCTTGACGTAGCCACCCAGCGGGATCGCGGCGATCGCGAACTCGGTGCCGTGCCGATCCTTGCGCGACCACAGCGGCTTGCCGAAGCCGACCGAGAAGCGCAGTACCTTGACCCCGCAACGACGCGCGACCCAGAAATGGCCGAACTCGTGGAAGGTCACCAGGATGCCGATGGCCACGATCAGCCACAGCACCGAGCCGAAGGCTTCACTCATGGGAGGCACGCAGGCGGAAGAGTGGGACGGTCACGCACGTTGGGCCTGTCCTGCGATGGCGGATTCGGTGAGTCGGCGCGCCTGGAGATCCGCCGCCAGCAGCGCGTCCAGTGAACTGGCCGGGGTTGCGGGCAGCGCGGCGAGGGCATCCTCGACCAGCGCGGGAATGGATAGGAAACTGATTTGGCCCTGAAGAAACGCTGAAACCGCGACTTCGTTGGCCGCATTGAGCACGGCCGGGGCGGTACCGCCGCTGGCCATGGCCTCGCAGGCCAGGCGCAGGCATGGAAACGCCTCCAGATCCGGGGCCTCGAAATCGAGTCGGCCGTGGCTCAGCAGATCCAGGCCGGCCACGCCGGACTGGATGCGTTCGGGCCAGCCCAGGCCCACCGCCAGCGCCGTGCGCATGTCGGGCAGGCCCAGTTGCGCCAGCGTGGAGCCGTCGATGTACTCGACCAGCGAATGGACCAGGCTCTGCGGATGCACCAGCACGCCCAGGCGATCACTGGACAGACCGAACAGGTGGTGGGCTTCGATCAGCTCCAGGCCCTTGTTCATCAGCGTGGCCGAGTCGACCGAAATCTTCGGTCCCATCGACCACTTCGGATGCGCCACCGCCTGCTGCGGCGTGACATCGGCCAGCGAGGCCCGTGAACGCCCGCGGAAAGGGCCGCCCGAAGCGGTCAGCACGACCCGGCGCACCTCGCCCTGCGCGCGGCAGGAGCGCAGGCATTGGAAGATGGCGTTGTGCTCGCTGTCGACCGGAATGATTTCCGCGCCGCTGGCGTGCGCGGCCGCGATGACCAGCTCACCGGCCAGCACCAGCGATTCCTTGTTGGCCAGCAACAGGCGCTTGCCGGCGTGCGCCGCCGCCAGCGTCGACGACAGGCCGGCCGCCCCCACGATCGCGGCCACGACCACATCGCATGCGTCGCCGGCGACCAGCTGGTCCAGCGCAGTGCTGCCGGCGTGGGCGCGGGTGTCCAGGCCACGTTCGCGCAACCCATCGCGCAAGCGCGCGTAGCCGCTTTCGTCGGCAATGACGGCGTGCTGCGGTCGATGTTGCGCGCACAGGGCGAGCAGGGCGTCGACCTGGCTGCCTGCGGCCAGCACGCTGACGCGCAGGCGATCCGGGTGGCGCGCGATGACGTCCAGCGCCGAGGCGCCGATTGAACCGGTGGCGCCAAGCACGGCGACGCGTTGCGGAAGGCTGCTCATGCTCAGAACCCGAACAGTTCCTTGCCCAGGGCGAAAATCGGCAGTGCGGCGAGCACGCCGTCGACCCGATCCAGCACGCCGCCATGGCCGGGAATGACGTCGCCGGAATCCTTGGCGCCGACATGCCGCTTGATCAGGCTTTCAAACAGATCGCCCACCACCGAGCCGAGCACCGTCGCCACGGCGACAATCAGCACGAAGGGCAATTCGGCCAGGCCGGCGCCGGCGAAGAAGGTGCCGCCCGCGGCAATCAACAGGCCGGCGGCCAGGCCACCCAGCAGGCCTTCGATGGTCTTGTTGGGACTGATCCGCGGCGCCAGCTTGTGCTTGCCGAACCGGCGGCCGGCGAAATAGGCGCCGCTGTCGGCCGCCCACACCATCGCCAGCGCCACGAACAGCCAGCGATGGCCGTTGGGCTGGCTGGCATGGATCAGGCACAGCGCGCACCAGGCGGGCACCACCGCCAGCGTACCGGCGGCGAGCTTGAACCCGCGCGCCCAGGTCTGGTGGTCGGAGGCGAAGTTGAAGTAGCGCAGCCACAGCAGCGCCAGCAACCACCACACCACGCCCAGCAGCGACACCAGCCGCAGTGGGACCAGATCCGGCGATCCCGCCGAGGCCCAGACCAGCAGCACCATCAGCAGCAGGTTGGCCAGCAGCAGCAGCGTGCGCGGCAGCGAATCATCGATTTCGGCCAGCTTGAACCATTCCCACAATCCAATCAGGAACACCAGCGCGGCCAGAGCCGCCAACCAGGGCGTGGACAGCATCAGGATGGCGGCAATGGCGATCGGGGCCATTGCCAGGGCCGCGATCACGCGGACCTTGGTGCCGCTGGGCTTGCTCATGCGGATGGATTCTCCGGGCTGTGCCCGCCCAGTTGCGCACTGGTCAGGCCGAATCGGCGTTCGCGCCGCGCATAGTCTTCCAGCGCGCGCTGCAGGGTGGGGACGTCCAGATCCGGCCACAGTTGCTCGGTGAACCAGAGCTCGGTGTAGGCCAGTTGCCAGAGCAGGAAATTGCTGACGCGATGATCACCGCCGGTGCGGATGAACAGATCCGGCGCCGGCAGATCGGCCAGGGCCATGCGCGAGGCCATCGTGTTTTCGTTGATCTCGTCGCTGCGAAGGCGCCCGGCCAGCACATCCTCGGCCAGGCTGCGCGCGGCCTGGGCGATGTCCTGGCGGCCGCCATAGCTGGCGGCGATCACCAGGTGCAGGCGCTGGTTGCCGGCGGTCAGCGCCTCGGCGGAGGCCATGCGTTCGCGGATGCTGGCGGGAAAGCGCTCGCGTTCGCCGATGAAACGCACGCGCACGCCACGCCGGTCCAGCTCGCTGACTTCGCGATCCAGCGCGCTGAGGAACAACTTCATCAAGGCGCCCACTTCTTCCTGCGGGCGACCCCAGTTCTCGCTGGAAAAGGCGAACAGCGTCAACGCGCCGATGCCGCGTTCCAGGCAGAAGTCGATGCAGACATTGACCGCACGCGCGCCGGCACGATGGCCGATGGCGCGCGGGCGCTTGCGTCGTTCGGCCCAGCGCCCGTTGCCGTCCATGATGACGGCCAGGTGTCGCGGAATGCCGGCAGGGACGGTGGACATGGCAGTCCTCAGACCGCCATCAATTCCTGTTCCTTGGCCTTGACCACGTCATCGACGTCCTTGATCGACTTGTCGGTGAGCTTCTGGATTTCGTCTTCGGTGCGACGCTCTTCGTCCTCGGTGATCTGCTTTTCCTTCAGCAGATCCTTGACTTGCTGGTTGGCGTCGCGGCGGATGTTGCGAATGGCCACCTTGGTGTCCTCGCCTTCGCCATGCACCACCTTGGACAGTTCGCGGCGGCGTTCTTCGGTCAGCGCCGGCAGGTTCAGGCGGATGACGGTGCCGGCGGTGTTCGGGGTCAGGCCCAGGTCGGAACCCAGGATCGCCTTCTCGACCGCGCTGACCATCTGCTTTTCCCACGGCGTGATGGTCAGCGAGCGGGCATCGGAGACGGCCACGGTGGCGACCTGGCTCAACGGCATGTCCGAGCCGTAGTAATTGACCTTGAGGTGCTCGACCAGGGCGGTGGAAGCGCGACCGGTGCGGACCTTGATGAGGGTGTGACGCAAGGCCTCGATGCTCTTGGTCATGCGCGCCTGCGCGTCTTTCTTGATGTCGTTGAGCATCACGGGTCCTGGGGCATCCTTAAACCCCGGATTATAGGCGCTCCAGCTGGTTTTGCGGGTTAGCCGCCCCCGCCGGGGCCGGCATCAGTGCGAATGGTGCGGCGCGGCATCATGCAGATCATGCTGGCATTGCGCACCCCGCTCGATTTGCAGGGTGGCGTGGTTGATCCCGTAGCGATGATCCAGCGCATGCAGGGTCTGGTCGATGAAAGCATCGTGATCGCCCTGCTCGGGACGCACCAGATGCGCGGTGAGCGCCACTTCGCCGGCGCCCAGTGACCAGATATGCAGGTGATGCACCGCCTGCACGCCCGGCCGCGCCAGCAGGAACGCTTCCACTGCCTGCGGGTCGATGCTGCCGGGTACGGCATCCATGGCGGCGTTGAAACTATCGCGCAGCAGGCCGAAGGTGCCCACGGCGATGACCACGCCAATCAGCAGGGCGGTGAGCGGATCCAGCCAGGCCCAGCCGAACGCCAGCATGCCGAAGCCCGCCAGCACCGCGGCCAGCGAGACCGCCGCGTCCGCCATCAGGTGCAGGAAGGCGCCACGTTTGTTCAGGTCATGCGCATGGCCGTCCTTGACCAGCCAGGCTGCGCCCAGGTTGATGACGATGCCGATGGCTGCCACCACGATCACCGGCGTGGCCGGAATCTGCGGCGGCTCGCTGAAGCGGCGCACCACTTCCCAGCCCAGCGCACCGGAAAAAACCATCAGCAGGATCGCGTTGGCCAGCGGCGAGAGCAGGGTCGCGCGCCGCCAACCGTAGGTATGGCGACCGCTCGGCGGACGTCGTGCCAGCGCCGCCGCCGCCCAGGCCAGGCCCAGGCCCAGCACGTCGCCCAGGTTGTGCAGGGCGTCGGACAGCAGCGCAAGCGAGTTGGTATGGAAGCCGTAGCCGGCTTCCAGCGCGGTATACGCCAGGTTGATCAGGGTGACCAGCGCGAAGGTGCGCGTGGCCGAGCCGTGTGCGTGGTGATGCGAGCCGTGAGCGTGTCCCATGCGTTTAGCGTGGCCGCTCCGGGTGGGCGGACACAATCACAGGACAGGATCAGCCGTTGCGGCCCTTGACCAGCGTGCCGATGTTCTCGCCGCGCAGGATGCGCATCAGGTTGCCCGGCACCGACAGGTCGTAGATGCGCAGCGGCAGGTCGCTGTCGCGGCACAGCGCGAAAGCGGCGGTGTCCATCACCTGCAGGTTGCGGGTGATCACTTCGTCGTAGGTCAGCTGCTCGTAGCGCTGTGCGTCCTTGTGCTTGCCCGGGTCCTTGTCGTAGACGCCATCGACCTTGGTGGCCTTGAGCAGCAGGTCCGCGCCGATCTCGATCGCGCGCAGGGCGGCGCCGGAGTCGGTGGTGAAGAAAGGGTTGCCGGTACCGGCGGCGAAGATCGCGATACGGCCCTTTTCCAGGTGGCGCACGGCGCGGCGGCGGATGTAGTCCTCGCAGACGTCGTTGATCTTCAGGGCGCTCATCACCCGCACCTTGGCGCCGAGCTTCTCCAGCGCGTCCTGCATGGCCAGGGCGTTGATGACCGTGGCCAGCATGCCCATCTGGTCGCCGGTGACCCGGTCCATGCCCGAGGCAGCCAGGCCGGCGCCGCGGAAGATGTTGCCGCCGCCGATGACCAGGCCCACCTCGGCGCCGGCATCGCGCGCCTCGATGATCTCGTGGGCGATGCGGCGGATCACGACCGGGTCGATGCCGTAGTCCTCGGACCCCATCAACGCCTCGCCGGAAAGTTTGAGCAGAATTCGGCGATAGGCGAGCGGTGCGGTCATGGCGGTCTCGGGGCTGTGCGGGCGGCGCGGAGTATAGCCCAGGCGGTGTCGACGCCGACGCCGCGCTGACTTATTCCACTGCACCGGCAGGCGGTAACATCGCGCATTCGCCTGCAGCGGCAGGCCTCTTGGAGCACGGGATGGCGATTACCAAAGTCAGCGAGTTTGTTGAATCCTCCGGCCAGAAGGACCTCAGCGCGGAAGCCTTCGAGCTGGAGAGTGCGCACATGCTCGAAGTGAAGTTGAGCGGCCGGGTCTGGGCCAAGGCCGGCTCGATGGTGGCCTACCGCGGCGCGGTCAAGTTCGTCCGCCAGGGCATGCTCGAACAGGGGCTGGGCAACCTGCTCAAGAAGGCCATCAGCGGGGAAGGCAACACCCTGATGAAGATGGAAGGCCAGGGCCGTGTCTACCTGGCCGACAGCGGCAAGAAGATCACCCTGCTGCGGCTGGATGGCGAATCGATCTTCGTCAACGGCAATGACGTGCTCGCCTACGAAGACGGCATCGACTCGCAGATCACCATGATGCGGCGCGTGGCCGGCATGCTTTCGGGTGGCCTCTTCAATATCCGCCTGAGCGGACGTGGCGTGGTCGCGATCACCTCGCACTACCAGCCGTTGACGCTGGCAGTCAGCCGCAACCAGCCGGTGTTCACCGACCCCAATGCGACGGTGGCCTGGTCGGGCGGGCTGAGTCCGGACATCGTCACCGATATTTCCTTCAAGACGCTGCTGGGCCGCGGCTCGGGCGAAAGCATCCAGTTGAAGTTTGCCGGTGAAGGCTGGGTGGTGGTGCAGCCATACGAAGAGGTCTATCTGCAACACAAGCAGTAAAACCTGCGCGTGCGCGAAACTAATCCGCGCACGCGCGGTCTTGTGGGTTCCCCTGGATTGCAAGGAATTGTCGATGCGCTCGATCCGCTGCTGGTTGCCATCCGTCCTGTTGCTGGCTTTTGCCCATCTGGCGCAGGCCGCGCAGCCCGCGCCCGCCAATGACGTCAAGCCGTTCGAATGCGACAGCTGCGCCGAATGGAACCAGCCGCATGCGCCGTTCAAGCTCTACGGCAACAGCTACTACGTGGGCACCGAGGGTCTCAGTTCTATCCTGATCGACACCGGCCAGGGTTTGGTGCTGCTGGACGGCGCGCTGCCGCAGTCGGCGCCGGTGATCGCCGGCAACATCCGTGCGCTGGGCTTCAAGCCGGAGGACATCACGTACATCGGCATGAGCCATGCCCACTTCGATCACGCCGGTGGCATCGCCGCGCTGGTGCGCATGAGTGGCGGCAAGGCGGTGGTGCTGGCCACCGCGCGTGGCGCTGAAGCGCTGCGCGCAGGCGACGCCCCCGACGACGACCCGCAGGCGCACATGGGCGGTGCGTTTCCGCCGGTGAAGAGCGCCATCAAGGTCCTCACCGACGGGCAGACACTGCAGCTGGGCAATACCACACTGCAGATCCACGCCACGCCCGGGCACACGCCTGGCGGCAGCGCCTGGACCTGGCGCAGCTGCGAGCAGCAACGCTGCCTGGATATGGTCTACGCCGACAGCCTGACACCGGTGTCGGCGGATGAGTTCAAGTTCGGACCGGCTGACGGCGCACGCGTCGCCGAGTTCCGCCGCACGATCGCCAAGGTGGGCGCGCTGCCTTGCGACTTCATGGTGTCGGCGCATCCGGGCTTTTCGGAATTGTTCGAGCGCGAGCAGAAGCAGCGCGACAACCCCGGCAGCCGCGCGCTGGAAAATCCGGGTGCCTGCCGCGTCTACGCCGAGCAGGCCACGCAGCGCCTGGACCAGCGCCTGCGCGACGAAGCGGGGCGCTGACGCGGCTGCCGATCAGGAATCGAGCAGTCCGCCCGCGACCCGGTTGCGGCCATTGCGCTTGGCGCCATACAGCGCTTCGTCGGCGGCCTTGAGCAGGTGATCCACGTGGGTGAACTGCTCCAGCGCGCCTTGCGTGGCCAGGCCGGCGGAGAAGGTGATGTGCAGCGGTTGGCCATTGATGCTGGCCATCGGCAGCTTGCCTATCTCGGCCAGGATCCGGCGCATCACGCCCAGCGCGGCGCGTTCGTCGGTGCCGGGCAGCACCACCAGGAATTCCTCGCCGCCGTAGCGGGCGACGATGTCACTGCTGCGCAGGTGCTTGAGCAGGGTGCTGGCGAAGGTGCGCAGCACCTGGTCACCGACCAGATGGCCCCAGCCATCGTTGATCTTCTTGAAATCGTCCAGGTCGACGAAGGCGATCGACAACGGCCAGCCATGCCGGGTCGATGTCTCGAACTCCTTCTCCAGCACGGTTTCCAGCTGGCTGCGGTTGTACACGCCGGTCAGCGGGTCGCGACGCGCTTCTTCAGCGAGGCGGCGGGCGCGATGCTCGAATTCGTCGGCGTCCTTGCGGGCGCGGGCGGCTTCCTGGATCTCGCGCAGGTTGCGCAGCACCAGCAGTTCGCGCGCCTGATCCAGCAGCGCGGCAATGCGCTCGGGCTGGGAAATGCGCACGTCGAACATCTTGGCCACGTCCGGCAGCATCAGCGACATCTGCGCAATCACGCCATCCACATCCGCCGGTTCCAGCTGCAGGTGGGCGTGCGCGGCGACGATGGCGTCCTCGCGCGCGGCTTCGGTGTCCTCGCGCAGCCACAGGTCGGCCAGGCTGCCCGAGACCACCACGCAGGCTTCGAAGGGCGTGTCCGGTTGTTCCGATTCGCTGTGCAGGATCGCTTCCTGCAGCAGCGGCGGCAGGTTCCAGTGGCGCGCCATCCAATGGCCCACCTCGGCATGGTGGCTGCCGTAGCAGTCCACTTCCAGCTCCAGCCGCAGGCGCGCGTCCGGATCGGCGGCCAGCAGGTTGCCGTAGCGTTCGCGGTCCAGTTGCAGCAGGGCCAGGGCGCCGATGTCCTGCAACAGGCCGGCCAGCATCAGTTCTTCCAGCTTGCGCACGCCGGTGCGTTCGCCGAGCAGGCGCGCGCCCAGCGCGGCGATGACGCTGCGTCGCCAGATCCGGTCCTCGCTGGCTTCACCCAGTCCACGCTGGCCGCGCAGGCCGGTCGCCAGCGAGAAACCCAGCGCCAGGGTCAGCGTGGCGTTCAAACCCAGCAGGGTCAGCGCCTGGCTGAGGTTCTCGATGCGGCGACGGCTGGCATAGAGTGGCGAATTGGCGATGCGCAACATGCGTGCGCTCAAGGCCGCGTCCAGGCCGATGGTGTCCGCGGCCGCGGCCATCAGCACATCCGGGTCCTGCGCCAGCGCAAGGATCCGCAATGCCACCCCCGGCGGGGAGGGCAGGTCGCGGCAACAGGACAGCTGGGCTTCGAGTTCGGCTCGCATCGTGCGGCTGACACCGGGTTGTACGGAAAGGAAAGGACGCGGGCTTTGAGACCCCTACGCCAGCGTATCGGCCGGGTCGCGACAAAGTTTAGGGTTTGTTTAGAATTTTTTTCAGGCAAGAAAAAAGCCGCGACCAGGTCGCGGCTTTTTCCGGAGCAGGGGGACGCCAGGCTTACGCCAGGCCGGCCTGCTTCATCACTTCGGCGGCGTAGTCTTCCACCACCTTCTCGATGCCTTCACCCACGGCCAGGCGCTGCATGCTGACCACTTCGGCGCCGGCGGCCTTCAGGACCTGCTCGACCGACTGGTTGGTGTCCAGCACGTACGGCTGACCGTACAGGGTCACTTCGTTGACGATCTTGGCGATCTTGCCGCTGATGATCTTTTCCAGGATGTCGGCAGGCTTGTTCTTGTCCTTGTCGGACATCTTGGCCAGCTCGATTTCCTTTTCTTTGGCCACGAACTCGGCCGGGACGTCGGACGCCTTGATGTGCGGCGGGTTCATGGCGGCCACGTGCATGGCCAGGCCACGGGCCAGCTCGGCGTCGCCGCCCTTGACTTCCACCAGCACGCCGATGCGGCCACCGTGGACGTAAGCGGCCACGTTGTTGGCGCTGTCGGTACGGACCAGGCGACGCACCTGCACGTTCTCGCCGACCTTGGCGATGACGGCGGCGCGGGTTTCCTCGACGGTTTCGCCGGTCGGCAGCTTGGCCGACTTCAGCGCTTCGGCGTCAGCGGCGCCCGAAGCCAGCGCGGCCTGGGCCACGGACTCGGTGAAGCCCAGGAAGTTGCTGTCCTTGGCGACGAAGTCGGTTTCGGAGTTGATTTCGACCAGCACGGCCTTGCCGCCGTCCTGCGCCATGGCGATGCGGCCTTCGGCGGCCACGCGGCCGGCCTTCTTGTCGGCCTTGGCCAGACCCGACTTGCGCAGCCATTCGGCGGCGGTGTCGATGTCGGCGTTGTTCTCAGCGAGTGCCTTCTTGCACTCCATCATGCCGGCGCCAGTGCGCTCGCGCAGTTCCTTTACCAGGGAAGCGGTAATTTCCACGGGAATACCTCAATTGATGATGAGCTTGCCTTCTCGCAGGGAGAAGGAAGGTGCAGCAGCCGCGCACTGTGGCGCGGCTGCATTGCAGGCCGATTACTCGGCAGCGGCTTCGTCAGCCTTCTTGCCGGCCTTCTTGGCCGGGGCGCGGCGGGCAGCCTTGCCGTCTTCGTCGCCTTCGGCGAACTCTTCCTCGCGCACCACGGCAGCGTTCGGCGTGGCGGCCTTGCCTTCCAGCACGGCGTCAGCGGCGGCGCTGGCGTAGAGCTGCACGGCGCGGATGGCGTCGTCGTTGCCGGGGATGGCGTAGTCGACCAGGGCCGGGTCGTAGTTCGAGTCGACCACCGCGATCACCGGGATGCCGAGCTTCTTGGCTTCCTTGATGGCGATGTCTTCGTGGCCGATGTCGATGACGAACAGGGCGTCGGGCAGGCGGTTCATGTCCTTGATGCCGCCCAGCGAGGCTTCCAGCTTGTCGCGCTCGCGGCGCAGGCCCAGCACTTCGTGCTTGACCAGCTTCTCGAAGGTGCCGTCGGTTTCAGCGGCTTCCAGTTCCTTCAGGCGGGCGACCGACTTCTTCACGGTGGCGAAGTTGGTCAGCGTGCCGCCCAGCCAGCGCTGGGTCATGTACGGCTGGCCGCAACGCTCGGCTTCGGCCTTCACCGCTTCGCGCGCGCTGCGCTTGGTGCCGACGAACAGCACGGTGCCGCGCTTCTGGGCGATGCTCGAGAGGAAGTTCATCGCGTCGTTGAACAGCGGAACGGTCTTCTCGAGGTTGATGATGTGGATCTTGCCGCGGGCGCCGAAGATGTACGGAGCCATCTTGGGGTTCCAATAGCGGGTCTGGTGGCCGAAATGGACGCCGGCTTCCAGCATCTGGCGCATGGTGACTTGGGGCATTGCTTGAACTCCTGAGGTGGAACCACGACCGCCAGGGAATAGGGCGGCTTGCCCGTCAGGGCATTGGTTCCGGGGTTGGGCCTCCCTGCGGCTTCCGTGTCCGAACCGTTGGAAATCACGGGGATTTCCGCAGGCACCCCGGCACGGGATGAGGCAGCAGGTGTGGATTCACCGATGTCGCACGGCGTGGGCGGCGGACGGGCGGACCCGGCCAAGCCGCGGAAGTATAGCGGGAACAAAGAGTTGCAGGCAACCAAAGGGCTGCCGGGGGCTCCCCGGCGGGGAAAATCGGCGATAATCGCCGCATGGCCATTACCCTTAAGACCCCCGAAGACATCGAGCACATGCGCGTGGCCGGCCGTCTGGCCGCCGAAGTGCTGCAGATCGTCGCCCCGCACGTGAAGCCGGGCGTCACCACTGCCGAGCTGGACCGTATCTGCCACGATCATATCGTCAACGTGCAGAAGGCCATCCCGGCCAACATCGGTTACGGCGGCGGCCACGGGCGCATCCCGTTCCCGTCGACCGTCTGCACCTCGGTCAACAACGTCATCTGCCACGGCATGCCCAGCGAGGGCAAGGTGCTGAAGGAAGGCGACATCCTCAACATCGACGTCACCGTCATCAAGGACGGCTGGCACGGCGACACCAGCCGCATGTATTTCGTCGGCACGCCGTCGGTGATGGCACGCCGCCTGGTGGACGTGACCCGCGAGGCGATGTTCCGCGGCATCCGCATGGTCAAGCCCGGCGCCACCCTCGGCGACGTTGGCCACGCCATCCAGCAGTACGCCGAAGCCGAGCGCTTCAGCGTGGTGCGCGAGTACTGCGGCCACGGCATCGGCAAGGTCTACCACGACGAACCGCAGGTGCTGCACTACGGTCGCCCCGGCGATGGCGTGGTGCTCAAGCCGGGCATGACCTTCACCATCGAGCCGATGATCAACGAGGGCACCCGCTTCTCGAAAGTGCTGCCCGATGCCTGGACCGTGGTCACCAAGGATCGCAAGCTCTCCGCGCAGTGGGAACACACCGTGGCGGTGACCGAAACGGGCGTGGAAATCCTGACCCGCCTGCCCGGCGACGACAACGACCTGTGAGCTCCCAGGCCGCGGCTGATTCTGCAACGCGGCTGACCACGATCAGCCAGGAACCGGCCGACGACGCCGCCTGGCTGGCTGCGGCCCGCGCCAACCTGTCCCACCACGAAGCCCGCATGAGCAAGCGCTTCGATCATGGCGATGGCATGGATCGGGTGTTGGCCCTGCGCGCGCGCAGCGTCGATCACGTGCTCGTGGATGCCTGGCATCGCTGCGTTCCCGCCGACAGCCTGATGTCGCTGTTCGCGGTGGGCGGCTACGGGCGCGGCGAGTTGTTCCCGCAGTCGGACGTGGATCTGCTGGTGCTGGCCGAAGCGCCACAACAGCAGCAGCATCACGAGGCGCTGGCGCGCTTTTTCGCCCTGCTGTGGGACGCCGGCCTGCCGGTCAGCCACGCAGTGCGCTCGGCCGAGGAATGCACCCTTGCCGCCGCCGACCAGACCGTGTTGACCGCGCTGATTGAAGCGCGACCGGTGGTAGCCGAAGCGCAGGACGAAGCGCGCCTGATGGATGCGGTGGCGCCTGCCCGCGTCTGGCCGCCGCGCGATTATTTCGTGGCCAAGCGCGAGGAACTGCGCCAGCGCCATGCGCGCTTCGGCGACACCTCGGAAAACCTCGAACCCAACATCAAGGAAGGTCCCGGCGGCCTGCGTGATCTGCATGCCTTGGGCTGGATGGCCTTGCGTACTTTCGGCGTACGCGATCTGGAACCGCTGGTTGGCATGGGCCACCTGGGTCCTGACGAAGCGGCGGCATTGGCGCGCGAGCGTCGCGCACTGGGACGCCTGCGCTACGGCCTGCACCTGGTCGCCGGTCGCCCGGAAGAACGCCTGCGCTTCGACTACCAGAAGACCCTGGCCGAGCGCCTGGGCTTTGTCGACGACGCCGAAAACCTGGGCGTTGAAAAGATGATGCAGGGTTTCTATCGCAGCGCCGCGATCGTGCGCCGCATCAGCGACCGCCTGCTGCAGCGTTTCGAGGAACAGTTCGATGGCGAGGCGCTGCCCGAGCCGCTGGATGAGGCCTTCGCCTTGCGTCGCGGCTACCTGGCCGCACGTGATCCGCTGTGGCCACAGAACGATGTTTCGCAGGTGTTCGCCCTGTTCGCCATGTGGGCGGCACAGCCGCAAGTGCGCGGCCTGCATTCGCGCACCGCGCGCGCGCTGGCCGAAGCGCTGCCGCGCCTGACCGCCTATCCATCCGCCACCGCCGAACAGCGCGCCGCCTTCATGGGCCTGCTGCGCGGACCGCGCGCCGTGGAAACACTGACCCGCATGGCCCGCCTGGGCGTGCTCGGACAATGGCTGCCTGCGTTCGCGCGCGTGTCCGGGCGCATGCAGTTCGATCTCTTCCATGTCTACACCGTGGATCAGCACACCCTGATGGTGCTGAAGAACATCGCCACCTTCTCCAGCGGCCGCGCCGACGAGCGCTTTTCCATTGCGCACGAGGTCTGGCCGCGCCTGCGCAAGCCGGAACTGCTGTTGCTGGCCGGCCTCTTCCACGACATCGCCAAGGGCCGCGGCGGCGATCACTCCGAACTGGGCGCGGTCGATGCGCGCGAGTTCTGCGCCGCGCACAACCTCAGCGCCGCCGACAGCGATCTGATTGCCTGGCTGGTCGAGCAGCATTTGCGCATGTCGGTCACGGCGCAGAAGCAGGACATCGCCGATCCGGAGGTGATCCACAAGTTCGCCAGCATCATTGGTGATCGCGAGCGTCTGGATTACCTGTACCTGTTGACCTGCGCCGATATCGCCGGCACCAGTCCCAAGTTGTGGAATGCGTGGAAGGATCGCCTGCTGGCGGATCTTTATTTCGCCGCACGCCGCGTGTTGCGCGAAGGCCTGGAGAATCCGATCGCGGTCGACGCCCGTCTGGCCGAAGCGCGCGAATCGGTGCGGGTGCTGCTCAAGCTGCACGCGGTGGACGATGCCACCGCCGACAGCCTGTTCGCGGCCATGCCCGAGGAAAGCTTCCTGCGCTTCCGCCCGGAGCAGTTGGCTTGGCAGGCCGAAGCTCTGCGCGGGGTGGCGCACGGCGAAACCCGCGTGCGTGCGCGGCTGATTGCCGATGACGCCAACGCGATGGAAGTGTTCGTGCACTCGCCGGATCGCGATGGCCTGTTCGCTGCCATCCTGGCCACGCTGGATCGGCAGGGCTACGCGATTCACCAGGCGCGCGTGCTGGTCGGCCCGCAAGGCACGGTCTTCGATACGTTTGAAGTGCTGCCGGCCGACAGCTATGCCAGCCGCAATCCGGCCGACCTGGAGGCTGCATTGACGGCGGCGCTGGCCGGCCCGCTCGACAAGGTGCGGACCTCACGCCGTGCGTTGCCGCGCCAGTTGCGCCATTTCCGCTTTGCCCCGCGCATTGAATTCGGACGCACGCCCGATGGCCGGCGCACGGTGCTGAGTCTGGTGGCGCCGGATCGCCCCGGCCTGCTCTCCGATGTGGCGCAGGTCCTGCGCGCGCGCCAGTTGCGCGTGCACGACGCGCGCATTGCCACCTTTGGCGAGCGTGCCGAGGACATCTTCCAGATCACCGACGAAGCCGACATGCCGCTGACTTCGGAAGAGCAGCAACAGCACTTGCGCGATGCCATCCGCGCTGGCCTGGAAACGTCGAACTGATGCATCGCCACCCGCAACGAAGCACCCCACAAGAAATCACCCAGTAAGGACATGGATTGATGAGCCCCCGCAAAGCCACCGCCACAGAAGAACTGAAGTCGACGATTGAAAGCGCCTTCGAGCGCCGCGCCGAACTGACCACGATCGAAATTGAAGGCTCCACCAGCGCCGCCGTCGAGCGCGCCATCGAGGGCTTGGAGAGCGGCAAACTGCGCGTGGCCGAGCCGGATGGCAAGGGCGGCTGGAAGGTCAACGAATGGCTGAAGAAAGCGGTGCTGCTGTACTTCCGCGTCAACGAGATGGAGTACGTCGAGGCCTACCCGGCGCCGTTCTGGGACAAGGTGGAGGCGCGCTTCGGCGCGTTCGAGGAGGCTGATTTCCGCAAGCTTGGCGTGCGCGTGGTGCCTGGCGCGATCGCCCGCCGCGGCAGCTACTTCGGCAAGGACGTGGTGCTGATGCCCAGCTTCGTCAACATCGGCGCCTACGTGGGCGAGGGCACCATGGTCGATACCTGGGCCACCGTCGGCTCGTGCGCGCAGGTCGGCAAGCACTGCCACCTGTCCGGCGGCGCCGGCATCGGCGGCGTGCTGGAACCGCTGCAGGCCTCGCCGACGATCATCGAGGACCATTGCTTCATCGGCGCGCGTTCGGAAGTGGTGGAAGGCGTGGTGGTCGGTCACCACAGTGTGATCGGCATGGGCGTGTTCATCGGCCAGAGCACCCGCATCTACAACCGCGCCACCGGCGAGATTACCTACGGCTACGTGCCACCCGGCAGCGTGGTGGTGTCCGGCTCGCTGCCGGCCGCCGATGGTTCGCACTCGTTGTACTGCGCTGTGATCGTCAAGCAGGTGGATGAAAAGACCCGCAGCAAGACCAGCGTCAACGAACTGCTGCGCGGACTGGCTGACTGATTGGCCATGACCACCACGATTTACGGACTGAAGAATTGCGACACGTGCAAGAAGGCGACCAAGTGGCTGGATCGCTTCGAAGTGCCGTACACCTTTGTCGACTATCGCGACAACCGGCAGGCGCCCGAAACGCTGCTGGCGTGGTCGATGAAAGCCGGTGGTTGGGATGCCTTGATCAACAAGTCCTCGACCACCTGGCGGCAACTGCCCGACAACCGCAAGGCGCCCGGTTCGGAAGCCGAATGGAAGCTGCTGCTCAAGGAGTATCCGCAGTTGATTCGCCGACCGGTGGTGGTGACCGGGGGCGACGGATTTTCACAGGGCTTCAGTGACAATGGTTTCAAGAAGATTTTCGGAGTCGGCAAGTGAGTGACGTCGTTGAACTGTCCAGCGAACTGATCCGCCGTCATTCGGTCACGCCCGACGACGCGGGTTGCCAGCAGGTGCTGGCAACGCGTTTGTCGGCGGCCGGATTCACCTGCGAGTCGCTGCGCTTTGGCGACACCGACAATCTTTGGGCCAGCCACGGTAGCGGCGAGCCGGTCCTCGTGCTGTTGGGTCACACCGATGTGGTGCCACCCGGGCCGCTGGCGCAATGGACCAGCGATCCGTTCATTCCGACTGTCCGCGACGGCGTGCTGTACGGCCGCGGCACCGCCGACATGAAGTGCAGCGTGGCCGCGTGCACAATTGCACTCGAGCGCTTTGTCGACGCGCATCCCCATCATCCGGGCACAGTGGCGCTGCTGGTCACTTCAGATGAAGAAGGCGATGCCCATGATGGCGTCAAGCGAGTCGCCGAGACCTTCCGCCAGCGTGGCCAGCGCATTGACTGGTGTATCACCGGCGAACCGTCCTCCAAGGAAAAACTGGGCGACCTGCTGCGCGTCGGCCGTCGCGGCACGGTCACCGGCACGCTCACCGTGCGCGGCATCCAGGGCCATGTGGCGTATCCGCACAAGGCGCTCAATCCGATCCACAAAGCACTGCCTGCGCTGGCCGAACTGACCGCGCGGGTCTGGGATGACGGGTATGAAACCTTCCCGCCAACCAGCCTGCAGATTTCCAACATGCAGTCCGGCACCGGCGCCAGCAACGTCATTCCCGGAGATCTCAAGCTGATCTTCAACCTGCGCTTCAATCCCACCTGGACCGCGGAAAAGCTGGAGCAGGAGATCGAAGACCTGCTGCGCCGGCATGAATTGGACTACAGCATCCATTGGCACCGTGGCGGCGAGCCGTTCTATACGCCCGAAGGCCAGCTGCGCGCCACGGCGCGGCAGGTGCTGGCGGAATTTGCCGGCGAACCGCCGGAAGAGAGCACCGCAGGTGGTACCTCTGATGCGCGATTTATCGCCCCACTGGGCGCGCAGTGCATCGAAGTGGGTCCGGTCAACGCGAGCATCCACAAGGTGGACGAGAACATCGCGGTGGCGGAGCTGGAAGCGTTGCCGGGCCTGTACCAGCGGCTGCTCGAGCGCCTGATGCTGCCGGGGTGACACCTCTGCAGGAGGCGCTTCAGCCCCGATGCTCTTGCTGTCGGGGCTGAAGCCCCTCCTACAACATGCACAGGTACGGCCAGGCTGACCTGTTGCATCTGCAACCTTTTCGATTCGAGCCCGGGGGCTTGCCAGCCACCACCCGGACCGGTTAGCTTCACCCCCATGCTTCGTCTTTCCGCCGTCAACACGACCAATTCGAACCGCCGCAATAATGCGCGTGCGAATAATCGTGCGTGTGCGCTGCGGGTCTGCGATTAGGCAAAGTTTCAAAGCCGAGTACAGGAAACCCGCATCGCGAGATGCGGGTTTTTTTTTTAGCCGCCGATTTCCCTTCCCCTCAGGAGTTTCCCCATGTGTTCCATCTTCGGCATCTTCGGCCTGCAGGCCGGCGACGACAAAGCAGGCCTGCGACGACTGGCCCTGGATCTTTCGCAGCGCCAGCGCCATCGCGGCCCCGACTGGAGCGGCGTGTTCGTCGATGACGGCGCCATCCTGGTGCACGAGCGGCTCGCCATCGTCGACCCGGCGGGTGGCTCGCAGCCGCTGCGCTCGGGCGACGGCCAGCTGGCCCTGGCGGTGAACGGTGAAATCTACAACCACCGCGAATTGAAGAAGGAACTCAAGCAGGCCTACGAGTTCCAGACCGGCTCGGATTGCGAAGTGATCAACGCGTTGTTCCGCGAAGACACGCCGGCCTCGTTCCTCAACCGCCTCAACGGCATCTTTGCCTTCGCGTTGTGGGACGCGGCCAGCCAGCGTTTCCTGATTGCGCGCGATCCGATCGGCGTGTGCCCGCTTTATTGGGGCCATGATCGCGAAGGTCGCCTGTGCGTGGCCTCGGAGATGAAGGCGCTGGCCGATACCTGCGCTGACGTCGCCCAGTTCCCGCCGGGCCACTACTACGACAGCGCGACCTCTGCCTTGGTGAAGTACTACGACAAACCCTGGCGAGACTACGACGCCGTCGAAGGCGTGCAGGTGGGTCCGCAGGAACTGCGCGAAGCGTTCGAACGCGCCGTGCATCGCCAGCTGATGACCGACGTGCCTTACGGCGTGCTGCTGTCCGGCGGCCTGGATTCCTCGCTGGTCGCCGCCGTCGCAGCGCGCTTCGCCCGCAAGCGGGTGGAAGACGACGATACCTCCGAGGCCTGGTGGCCGCGCCTGCATTCCTTTGCCATCGGCCTGAAGGGATCGCCGGACCTGGCCGCCGCCGAGATCGCGGCCAAGTCGCTGGGAACCGTGCACCACGGCTTCGAATACACCTTCGATGAAGGCCTTGACGCATTGCCAGAAGTCATCCGCCATATCGAGACCTACGACGTCACCACCATCCGTGCGTCCACGCCGATGTACCTGCTGGCGCGCCGGATCAAGGCGATGGGGGTGAAGATGGTGCTGTCGGGCGAAGGCTCGGACGAAATCTTCGGCGGTTACCTGTACTTCCACAAGGCGCCGAACGCGCGCGAATTCCACGAAGAACTGGTGCGCAAGCTCGACGCGCTCTACAGCTACGACTGCCTGCGCGCCAACAAGTCGATGATGGCCTGGGGCGTGGAGCCGCGCGTGCCGTTCCTGGATGTGGAATTCCTGGACGTGGCGATGAAGATGGACGCGCAGGCCAAGATGGCCGGCAAGGGTCGCATCGAGAAGGCGGTGCTGCGCGAAGCCTTCGAAGGCTACCTGCCCGAAGGCATCCTGTGGCGCCAGAAAGAACAGTTCAGCGATGGCGTGGGCTATGGCTGGATCGACGGCCTGAAGGCGCATGCTGAAGCCCTGGTCAGTGATCGTGAACTGGCGGCGGCCGACAAGCGATTTCCGGTGAATCCGCCGCTGACCAAGGAAGCCTATTTCTACCGCAGTGTGTTCGAGCGCTTCTATCCCAGCCCTGCCTGCGCGGAGACGGTGCCTGGTGGCAAGTCGATTGCCTGTTCGTCGCCGGCGGCGATTGCGTGGGATGCCAGCTTCGCGGCCGCGGCCGATCCTTCGGGCCGCGCCATTGCCGGCGTGCATAACGCTGCGCTGTAATCCGCGGCGCGGCAAGGCGCACGGATCTGTGCGCCTTGTTTCGATTTGATGTCGCCCGGCGCTTTGGCGCCGGGCAATTGCGACTGACTCGTATTAGAACGCGGTCATTTCGATTCGGGCATCATGCGCTCCGCCGCGCTTGCAGCGGCGTTGGAGAAGCACCGCATGAAAGGCCATCCCGAAGTCGTCGACTACCTCAAGCAGCTGCTGCGCGGCGAACTGTCCGCGCGCGATCAGTACTTCATCCATTCCCGTCGTTATGAGGACATGGGGCTGAAGTCGCTGTACGAGCGTCTCAACCACGAGATGCAGGAAGAGACCGAGCACGCCGATGCACTGCTGCGTCGCATCCTGTTCCTGGAAGGTGATCCGGACATGACCCCGGACCCCTTCGTCGCCGGTCAGACCGTCGAGGAAATGCTGCAGCGGGATCTGGAAGTGGAATACGCCGTCCGCAAACACCTGGCCGATGGCATCGCCCTGTGCGAACGCCACGGCGACTTCGTCAGCCGCGCCATCCTGCAGGTCCAGCTGAAAGACACCGAAGAAGATCACGCGCATTGGCTCGAGCAGCAGCTCAGCCTGATTCGCCTGCTCGGCCTGCCGAACTACCTGACCGCCCAACTGCGCGCCGAGAAATCCGGCGAGTAAGCCCCGCGTCATCCGGCTGGCCGCCCCACGTAGGAGCGGCTTCAGCCGCGAAGCCGATAGCCCTCACACAGCCAGCCAGCCCGCCCGCCAGCCCGCCAGCCAGCCCGCCAGCCAGCCCGCCAGCCAGCCAGCCAGCCAGCCAGCCAGCAAGCAAGCCAGCAAGCAAGCAAGCAAGCAAGCATTCGCCAGCCAACCCCCGCCCACTGCAACTAACGTCCAGCCAGCCTTCGCCAGCCAGACGTTTGCGGAACTTCCGGATCCGTAGTGCTCAGGCCTTGCGCTGAAGGCGATAGACCGCAGTCGACAAGGCGGTGACGCCGTCTTCCTGGAACGCGGGTTCCTGCGCCAGGATGTCGCGACGATCAAGTTCCTCGATCGACCACTGGGGGGCGAACAGCGCCTCGACCTCTGCCACATCGACGCGGAAAGGCGGACCGGCCTTCTCGGCCTGCGGATATTCCAGCGTGATCAGCAGCGCCTGGCAGCCCAACGGCAAACGCCCATAGACCTCGCTCACATATCGCCGCCGCATGTCGGCCGGCAAGGCGATCAAGGCGGCGCGGTCGTAGACCGCCGTGCAGCCAGCCAGTGCGGCAGCATCCAGTTCGAACACATCTCCGCAGACCAGATCGATCGGTCCGGCGCGATGGTGCCGGCCGTCGGCTTCGTCGCTGATTGCGGGCTGCAACTGGTTCTCGTCGAAGAACTGCGCCACAGCCAGCGGCGACAGTTCCGCACCCAGCACGGCATGGCCCTGTTCGGCCAGCCACAGCATGTCCAGCGACTTTCCCGCCAGTGGCACAAAGACCCGGCAGCCCGCAGGCAAGGCCAGTGCCGGCCAATGCTGGCGCAACAAGGGCATCACCTCATCGCGGTGGAAGCGGGTGCGTCCTTCTTTCCAGCGTTCGAGCCAGAAGCCGGCTTCCATCATTCCACCGCCAGTCCGTCGACCTTCTGCCAGCCGCGCGGCAGCAGGCCACCGCGGGTGGCGCGTGCGCCCAGATACGCATCCAGTTCCTTGAACGACAGCGACATCGTGCGCGCGCCGCTGCGCACCTGCAGGGTGCCGCCGGGCGACACCGCCGCGATGGCGACCACGCGCTCGGTGCCCAGCTTGGCCTTGGGGATGTCGATGATCTTGTTGCCCTTGCCCTTGTCGAGCTCAGGCAATTCGCTGATCGGGAAAGCCAGCAGGTGACCGGCGCTGGTGACGGCAACGATGCGATCGGTGTCCACGCTCGCTACCGAGGCCGGCTGCAGCACCTTGGCCCCGGTGGTCAGGTTGAGCATGGCCTTGCCGGCCTTCTGCCGGCCGGTCAGGTTTTCGAAACGGGTGACGAAGCCGTAGCCATGCGAACTGGCCAACACCAGCCGGCTGTCGTTGTCGCCGCTGGTCAGCGCCTGGAACGACGCACCGGGCGCGGGCGAGAAACGCCCGGTCAGCGGTTCGCCGTTGCCGCGCGCCGAGGGCAGCGTGTGCACGGCAGTGGAATAGCTGCGGCCTTCCGAATCCAGGAAGGCCACCTGCTGGGTGCTGCGCGAGCGCACCGCCGCCAGCAGGTTGTCGCCATCGCGGTAGGACAGGGTCGAGCCATCGACGTCATGGCCCTTGGCGGCGCGAATCCAGCCCTTCTCCGACAGCACCACGGTCATCGGCTCGGAGGCGACCAGTTCGGTTTCATCCAGCGCCTGCGCCGCGCCACGCTGTACCAGCGGCGAGCGGCGGGCGTCGCCGAATTTCTTGGCATCGGCGGTCAGCTCGTCCTTGATCAGCTTCTTGAGCTTGGCCTTCGAGTCCAGGATGCCGGCGAGCTTGTCGCGCTCGGCCGCCAGTTCGTCCTGCTCGCCGCGGATCTTCATCTCTTCCAGGCGCGCCAGCTGGCGCAGCTTGGTGTCGAGGATGTAGTCGGCCTGGTCTTCGCTGAGCTGGAAGCGCGCGATCAAGGCCGGCTTGGGTTCTTCCTCGCTGCGGATGATGCGGATAACCTCATCCAGGTTGAGGTAGGCAATCAACAAACCTTCCAACAGGTGCAGGCGGCGGTCGACCTTTTCCAGCCGGTGCTTGAGCCGGCGGGTGACGGTGTCGTAGCGGAAGGTCAGCCACTCGGTCAGGAACATCTTCAGGTTCTTGACCTGCGGACGTCCGTCCAGGCCAATGATGTTCATGTTGACGCGGTAGCTCTTCTCCAGGTCGGTGGTGGCGAAGAGGTGGCCCATCAACTGCTCGGCGTCGACCCGGTTGCTGCGCGGAATCAACACCACCCGCACCGGATTGGCGTGATCGGATTCGTCCCGGATGTCTTCCAGCCAGGGCAGCTTCTTGGCGCGCATCTGCGCGGCGATCTGCTCGATTACCTTGGAGGGCGACACCTGGTAGGGCAGAGCGTTGATGACGATGTTGCTGTTCTCGCGCGCATAGGTCGCACGCGCGCGCACGCTGCCGTGGCCGGTTTCGTACATCGCCCGGAAGTCGCTGGCCGGGGTGATGATTTCGGCCGTGGTCGGATAGTCCGGCCCGCGCACGTGTTCGCACAGATCGGCCACGGTGGCTTCGGGGTCGTCGATCAGGCGGATGACGGCGCTGACAATCTCGTTGAGGTTGTGCGGCGGCACATCGGTGGCCATGCCCACGGCGATGCCGGTGGTGCCGTTGAGCAACAGGTGCGGCAGGCGCGCCGGCATCCAGGTGGGTTCTTCCAGGGTGCCGTCGAAGTTAGGCGTCCAGTCCACCGTGCCCTGGCCCAGTTCACCCAGCAGCACTTCGGCGATCGGGGTCAGCTTGGCCTCGGTGTAGCGCATGGCCGCGAAGGACTTGGGATCGTCGGGCGAACCGAAGTTGCCCTGGCCTTCGATGAGCGGGTAGCGGTACGAGAACGGCTGCGCCATCAGCACCATCGCCTCGTAACAGGCGCTGTCGCCATGCGGGTGGTACTTGCCGATGACGTCACCGACCGTACGCGCCGACTTCTTCGGCTTGGAGGCCGCGCTCAGGCCCTGCTCGCTCATCGAGTAGATGATGCGGCGCTGCACCGGTTTCAAACCGTCGCCAATGAAGGGCAGGGCGCGATCCAGCACCACGTACATGGAATAGTCGAGATAGGCCCGCTCGGCGTATTCACGCAGCGGAATCTGCTCGAAGCCGTGGAAAGTGGAACGAATGGTGTCAGTCATCTAGGGAAGGGCAAGCCTGCTTGATTCGAACGCCAATTCTACGGGAATGGCGCTGCGGCCAAACAAAAAGCCCCGCTTGCGCGGGGCTTGGTGCTGGCAACGACGCAGGGCTCAATTGGCGGGAGGCGCTGCGGCGGGCTCGGCGGCCACGCCTTCGTCCGCCGGAACCAGGGGAACGCGGGCGGTGGCGCCCGGGCGCACGTTGACCACGAAATTGCCGACGGACTCGCCATTGCGGGTCACGCTGACGCGGTACTCGCCCAAGGGCAGGTTGCGGAAGTGGTACTTGCCGCCTTCCTCTACCACGGTCTCCCGCTTGAATCCGGTGCCGGTATTGTGGACGGCCACCTGATCACCGGCGACAGCATTGCCACCGATATTGCCGTCGGCGCGCTGCGCCAAGGCGGAGAACGAAACCAGCATCATCAACAGCGACAACGCAAGGAACAGCCAACGCGACTTGGATACAAGGGCCATGCACTTCCTCCTGAAGGACGGAATACGATCTCCATGTGTATACAGGGATTACAGTGCTGGAAGTCATAGTCCAGGTCGGCGGCGGACCGCCGACCCGGGCGCCGGGACCGGAGGGGCAATGAATAGCCCCGCTCGCGCAGGGCTTTCTCATTGCAGGCGCCGGCAATCAGTTGGCTGGGGCAGGTTGGCCCGCCAGCGGCTTGGAATCGGCGGTCAGGTTGGGCACACGCGCCGTGGTACCGGGGCGCACATTCAATTTGAAGTTGGCCACGGGGGCGCCATTGCGAACCACGGACACGATGTATTCGCCCAGGGGTAGCGAACTCAGACGGTACTTACCGTCCTGGTCAGCCACTGCCTCGCGCTTGAAGCCCGTGCCGGTATTGACGGCGGTGACCTGATCGCCGGCGACGGTGAGGCCGCCAATATTGCCGTCCGTGCGTTGCGCCCACGCGGAGAAGGAAACGAGCGCCATCAACAGCGACAAGGCCAGGACCAACCAACGCGTATTGGATTTTGAAGACATTGCATTTCTCCTGCTCGGTGGAGGCTTGAGCATCCTCCCGGCCTGCACGAGCACCCAGTGGAGGAAGTCACTGGGCCTGTCGACATGCGTCGACGAATGCACAGCGCGCATTCATTCAGAAGAACCACGACACGCCCACGCTGACATTGCGTCCCAACCCCGACAGAAAGCCCGGTTGTGCAGCAGTAGCCTGGTGCCGCATGGAGGAACTGCTGGCATGGCGACGGTCGGTCAGATTGTCGCCAACCACAAACACCGACCATCCGTTCGTCGGAGCGAGATACTCCACGCGAAAGCCAAGCAGTGCATACGCATCCTGGTAGATGCTTTCAGAGTTGGCGTGATCGGTGGGGGTGTCTTGCGGCAACCAACGAAGACTCGGACCTGTGCGCCAGCCCTTGCTGCCCGACCACGGCACTTCCGCGCTGATCAGATTTGCCGACTGGCAGCGCCACGGGAAAATCAGCGGACGCCAACGCGACTGGCAAGTCCGCGATCTGGCTGCCCTGCGCGAACTGGCGCGCGGCGCGGAACGGGGTTTTTGAAGGGGGCCCAGGCCAATCGGGTTAAGATCGCCCGGTGCACCTGTCCCGCTGCTTCCGTCGAACGATGACCCAGCTCGCCCTCGTGGCGGTGCTGCTGGTGGCGTTCGCGCCCTCCATCAATCGCCTGGTCGGTGGTGCGGGCGCACAGGTGTTGGCCGGATGGACCGAGCTGTGCACGGCATCCGGCTTGAAGTGGGTGGACACCGCGGACACCTCGCCCGCCAAAAAGGCGCCACTGGCCGGCGGTGGCATGCCGATGGGCGCGGACTGCGACTACTGTCGTCTGGTCGACGTGCTACCTCTGCTGCTGCTCGCGCTATGCCTGACGGCGCCGACAGGGTTGCGCGCCCGCTTCCAGCCCAAACCCGCGCCCTCACGCCGGCCGCCGACCAATCTTCGCGGCCTGGGTAGTCAAGGGCCACCGCTCTTTCTCTGAAACATCGCCACTCATTCGGGCGCGTTCGAACGCGTCCGGACCTCGTGCTTTTTTCGGAGTTCCCCATGTTGATTCCCGCTTGCGGGACGCTGCCTGCGTCCCGTCTTGGCGTCGCCGTTGCGGCCGCGCTTTGCTGTTCCCCCTTGTTTGCCGCCGAAGAACCGGTCGACTCGACGACCCTGGACGCCATCGTGGTGACCGCGGCGCCGGTGTCGCCGCTGACCTGGGAAACCGACCCCCGGCTGCCACGCCAACCGGTGCCGGCCAGCGACGGCGCCGACTATCTCAAGACCATTCCGGGATTCACCGCGCTGCGCAACGGCGGCACCAACGGTGACCCGGTGCTGCGCGGCATGTTCGGCTCGCGCCTGAATCTGCTGACCAACGACGGCAGCATGCCGGGCGCCTGTCCGGCGCGCATGGACAATCCGCTGTCCTACGTGTCGCCGGAAACCTACGACCGCCTGATTGTGGTCAAGGGCCCGCAGACCGTGCTGTGGGGACCGGGCGCATCGGCCGGCACGGTCCGCTTCGAACGCAACCCGCCGCGATTCGACGAGCCGAATGTGGCGATCACCGGCAGCCTGCTCGGCGGTTCGTTCGGCCGCAACGATCAGGTGCTCGATGCGACCGCCGGCAACCCGACGGCCTACGCGCGCCTGAGCGCCAACCGATCCGAAGCCAACGACTACGAAGACGGCGATGGCAATGTGGTGCCGTCGTCGTGGAAGAAGTGGAACACCGACCTGTCATTCGGCTGGACGCCGGATGCCGATACCTTGCTGGAACTCAACGCCGGCATCGGCGATGGCCAGGCGCGATACGCCGGGCGCGGCATGGATGGCGCGCAGTTCAAGCGCGAGAGCTACAGCCTGCGCTTCGAGAAGGTCAACCTGGCCGGTGCACTGGACACGTTCGAAACCAGCGCGTTCTACAACCATGCCGATCACGTGATGGACAACTACAGCCTGCGCGAACCCAACCCCATGAGCGCCATGCCCATGCCGATGGTGGCCAACGTGGACCGCCGCACGCTTGGTGGGCGTGCCGCGCTGGGGTGGAAGTGGCAGCGCTTCGAGCTGATTGCCGGCGTGGACGGACAGGAGAGCCGGCACCGCGAACGCAGCGGGATGGGGCGCAACGCGCATCTGGCTTTGCCGTGGACTACGGATGCCAACTTCAAGACCGTCGGAATTTTCGCCGAGTCCACCTGGACGGTCGGCGTCGGCGAGCGCTGGGTGAGCGGGCTGCGCATGGATCGCGCGCAGGTGAAAGACGAGCGCGCCACCAGCGGGATGATGGGCATGCCCAATCCCAGCTTCGGCATTACCCGCAAGGAAACACTACCCGCAGGATTCCTCCGCTTCGAGCAGGATCTGTCCGCTGTTCCGCTGACCTGGTACGCAGGCGTCGGACATACCGAGCGCATGCCCGACTACTGGGAGCTGTTTTCGCCGGACATGGGGCCGATGGGCGCGGTCAACGCGTTCGCAGGCATCCAGCCCGAAAAGACCACGCAGTTGGATATCGGCCTGCAGTACCGGACCGAAACCGTTGATGCGTGGATCTCCGCCTATGCCGGCCGCATCAACGACTACATCCTGTTCTCCTACATCGGCGGCGGGATGATGGGCATGATGTCGGCCGCCGGCAATGTCGACACCGACATCCGCGGCGCCGAAGCCGGCGTGGAATGGCGCGTCGCCCATGCATGGAAGCTGGGTGGCACGCTGGCCTACGCCTGGGGTGAGAACCGTGATGGCGGCACCGCACTGCCGCAGATGCCGCCGCTGGAAGCGCGCCTGACGGCCGGCTTCGACAACGCGCGCTGGAGCGCGGGCGTGTTGTTGCGCGTGGTCAGCGATCAGGATCGCGTGGCGATTGACCAGGGCAATGTGGTCGGGCGCGATTTGAACCCGAGCGCGGGCTTTGCCACGCTGGCGTTGAATGGCGGCTATCGCTTTTCCGATCGCGTGCAGCTGACGGCAGGCATCGACAACGTCTTCGATCGCACCTACAGCGAACATCTCAATCTGGCGGGGAGCGCGGACTTCGGCTATCCGGCGGATCCGGTGCGGATCAATGAGCCCGGTCGCAATGCGTGGTTGAAGGTGAACTTCAGCTTCTGAGTGCAGGCGCCTCCCTGCTCGAAAGGGCAGGGAGGTGCTGGTATGAAGGCATTCGACAGGCACAAAAAAACCCGCCGGAGCGGGGTCTTTGTTGGTCTCCGGAGAGACCGGTTTGCAGTGGTGCCCAGGAGAGGACTCGAACCTCCACGGTTTTACCCGCTAGTACCTGAAACTAGTGCGTCTACCAATTCCGCCACCTGGGCAGGTGTGCAGGGCGCGAATTGTGGTGGAGGCGGATTTTTTTGTCAAACGTTTCTTTTCGCGCGGCCTCCATCGGACCGGGGTGTAACATGAACCGATGACTAAAAAGACCAGCAAAGGCAGCGCGAAATCCTCGTCCCGCAAGGGTCCGCCCGGTTCGCGCGGGGGCAGCGGCGGCAGCCGCGACGGCGGCAAGAGCAAGCGTCCACCGTGGATGCCCGACCTGCCTGCGCCACCGCCGCGCAATCGCGCGGGCGGCGCACCAGGTCCCGCGTCGGCGCCGCGCCCGGCGCGTGCCGCACCGGGCGGCGGCTTCCATGATCCCCACGCGGCACGCGAAGCCGCGCGCTACGCCGACCCCATTCCCAGTCGCGAAGCCATCCTCGGCCTGCTCGAAGCCGCCGGCGGTCCGCAGACCGCCGAGGAAATCGCGGTCCAGCTGGGCCTGGCCGCAGCCGACCGCGCCGATGCCCTGGGCAAGCGCCTGGCGGCGATGCTGCGCGACGGCCAGGTGGTGCAGAACCGCCGCGGCGGCTTTGCCCCGGTCCAGCACACCGACCTGATCGCCGGCATCGTGATCGCCAATCCCGATGGCTTCGGCTTCCTGCGTCCGGATGCGGGCGGTGACGACCTGTTCCTGCCGCCGTTTGAGATGCGCAAAGCCATGCACGGCGATCGCGTGCTGGCCAACGTGACCGGCATCGATCGCCGCGGCCGCCGCGAGGGCAGCATCGCGCGCGTGCTGGAGCGTCGCCTGACCCGCCTGATTGGCCGCTTCGCCTTCGAGGCCGGCATCGCCTATGTGGTGCCGGACGACAAGCGCATCCAGCGCAACGTGCAGATTCCTCCAGACGCCACCCAGGGCGCGCACGATGGCCAGCTGGTGGTCTGCGAACTGACCCAGGCGCCGGACGCACGCCGTCCGCCGATTGGCCGCGTGCTGACCGTGCTGGGCGACAAGCTGACCCCGTCGCTGGTGGTGGAAGCGGCCATCCACGGCCACGACCTGCCGCATGAATTCCCGCCCGAGGTGCTGGCCGAAGCCACCGCCGTGCCGCTGGTGGTGGAGGAGGGCATGATCGACGGCCGCGTGGATCTGCGCGCGGTGCCGCTGGTGACCATCGATGGCGAAGACGCCAAGGACTTCGATGACGCGGTGTTCTGCGAAGCCAACAAGCAGGGCTTCCGCCTGATCGTGGCCATTGCCGATGTCTCGCACTACGTGCGTCCCGGCACGCCACTGGATGACGAGGCGCAGAAGCGCGCGACCTCGGTCTACTTCCCGGGCTTCGTGGTGCCGATGCTGCCGGAGACGCTGTCCAACGGGATCTGCTCGCTCAATCCCAAGGTCGATCGCATGTGTTTTGTCTGCGACATGCAGATCGACCACGACGGCATCGCCACCCGCTCCAAGTTCTACGAAGCAGTGATGAACTCGCACGCACGCCTGACCTATACCCAGGTCTGGCAGGCGGTGGGCGAGGACAACGAAGACACCCGCAAGCAACTGGGCGCGGTGCTGCCGCACGTGGAGCGCCTGCACCAGTTGTACGAGGTGCTGTCGAAGGCGCGCCAGGCGCGCGGCGCGATCGAGTTTGAATCCTCCGAAGTCCGCTTCGTGCTGGACAACACCGGCGAGGTGACCCAAGCCGGCATGCTCCAGCGCAACGATGCGCACAAGCTGATCGAGGAATGCATGATCGCGGCCAACGTGGAAGCCGCCAAGTACCTGCTGCAGAAACACATCCCGGCGCCGTACCGCATTCACGACAAGCCGCCGGAATCCAAGTACGAGGATCTGCTGGAATTCCTCAAGGAGTTCAAGCTGACCCTGCCGGCCTGGAGCAAGGTGCAGCCGCGCGACTTCATCAAGTTGCTGAAGAAGATCCGCGACCGTCCCGACGCCGCCCTGCTGGAATCGGTGCTGCTGCGCAGCCAGAGCATGGCGGTGTATTCGCCGGACAACGTCGGCCATTTCGGCCTGGCGCTGGAGTCGTATGCGCACTTCACCTCGCCCATCCGCCGCTATCCGGATCTGCTGGTGCATCGGGCGATCAAGTTCGCCTTGAAAGGCGGCAAGCCGGACAAGTACCTGTATCCGCCGCACGAGATGGCCGCGTTGGCGCTGCAGTGCTCGGAGCGCGAACGTCGCGCCGACGAAGCCGAGCGCGAGGTCGACGAGCGTTACCGCGCCGCATGGATGGAGAAGCACGTCGGCGGCCAGTTCGATGGCGTGATCAGCGGCGTGACCAGCTTTGGCCTGTTCGTGGAGCTGGCCGATTCCAAGGTCAACGGGCTGGTCCATGTCACCCAGCTGCCGCACGACTATTACCACTTCGATCCGGTGCGCAAGACGCTGACCGGCGAGCGTCGTGGCAAGGAATACCGGTTGGGCGATCAGGTCCGGATCATCGTGCTCAAGGCCAGCCTGGAGGAGCGCAAGATTGATTTCCGCCTGGTTGAGGGCAATGAGCAGGGGCAGGGGCCTGGACCGGCTGCCGGGTCGGGTCCGGGTCCGGGTCCGGCAAAAGGTCCGGCGAAGGGTAAGGGCAAGCCGAAACCTTCGGCTTTCCCGGCTGCTCCGTCGCGTGGGCAGCCGGCCAAGCGCAAGAAGCAGCCGTACTGATAGACCCTGATGGCGGGCTTGCCCTCATCCCAGCCTTCTCCCGCAAGCGGGCACGCCCTCATCCCAGCCTTCTCCCGCAAGCGGGCACGCCCTTCCAGCCTTCTCCCGCAAGCGGGAGAAGGGGCTTATCATGCGCGCCCCGGTTGTCGTGGGCGCCGCGGGTCCGCGTGATCCGTGCATCGAGTCCTGCTGACTACCTTTCCCACTTTCCCCTTTTCCCTGCGCCACTTCCCCCATGAGCAAACAAAACCAGTGGATCGTCGGCGTCAACGCCGTCGCCTCGTCCATCGAGAACGATGCTGACAACGTCCGCGAAGTCCTGGTCGAAGGCGGCAGCAAGAACGCGCGCCTGACCGAGATTGAAGAGAACGCACGGCGCAAGGGCATCGAGGTGCGCCGGGTCACCGCGCAGGCGCTGGATGGCGTGGGCGGCAACGTCCGCCATCAGGGCGTTGCCGCGCGCTACGCCGCCGCGCCCACCTGGGAAGAGGGCGAACTGGAGGGCCTGGTCGAGAAGGCCGAGGGCCGCGCGCTGTTGCTGGTGCTGGATGGGGTGCAGGATCCGCACAACCTGGGCGCCTGTCTGCGCAGCGCCGCCGCCGCCGGGGTCACTGCGGTGATCATTCCCAAGGACAAGTCGGCCACGGTCAATGCGACTGTGCGCAAGACCTCGGCCGGCGCGGCCGATCGCATCCCCGTGGTGGTGGTGACCAACCTGTCGCGTTGCCTGCGCGATCTGCAGAAACAGGGCGTGTGGATCTACGGGCTGGCCGGCGAAGCCGAGGCCTCGTTGTACGCCACCGACCTGCGCGGCAACGTGGCGCTGGTGCTGGGCGGCGAAGCCGATGGCCTGCGCCGGCTGACCCGCGAGCATTGCGATGGCCTGGTCAAGATTCCGATGCCGGGCGATATCGAAAGCCTCAACGTGTCGGTCGCCGCCGGCGTGACCCTGTTCGAAGCCGTGCGCCAACGCCAGGCGTAAGCCTCGCCACGTCCGGGCGCGTCTGCGCCCGCCATCGCCTGAGACCCAAGGGGCCATCGTGAATCGCCTGCCTGCCGATGCTTCGCGCGTACCGCTGATGCCGGTCGGCATGGTGTTGCTGTCGATGGTATCGATCCAGGTCGGCGCCGCGTTTGCCAAGGGCCTGTTCCCGCACGTGGGCGCCGCCGGTGCGACCGCGCTGCGGCTGATCCTGGCCACGCTGATGCTGGTGCTGTTCTTCCGCCCATGGCGGATGCGCGTGAGCCGGGCGCAATGGCGGCCGCTGATCGTATTTGGCGTGTCGCTGGGCCTGATGAACCTGCTGTTCTACAAGTCGCTGGAGACCCTGCCGCTGGGGCTGGCGATCGCGCTGGAGTTCACCGGCCCATTGGCGGTCGCGCTGCTGGGATCGCGGCGCTGGATCGATCTGCTGTGGGTGGCGTTGGCGGTGTTGGGCCTGTGCCTGCTGCTGCCGCATCTGGACGGTACCGCGCTGGACCCGCGCGGCATGGCCTACGCACTGGGCGCGGGCGTGTGCTGGGCCTTGTACATCGTCTACGGCCAGCGCGCCGGCATGGATCACGGACCGCAGACGGTAGCGCTTGGCTCGGTGATCGCCGCCGCGGTGGTGGTGCCGATTGGCGTGGTGCAGGTGGGTGCGGCCTTGTTCGCCCCTGCGCTGCTGCCGCTGGCTTTGGCCGTGGCCCTGCTCTCCACCGCATTGCCCTACAGCCTGGAAATGGTCGCGCTGACCCGCTTACCGGCGCGCACCTTCGGCATGCTGATGAGCCTGGAGCCGGCCATCGGCGCGCTCTCGGGTTTGCTGTTCCTGCATGAGCAACTCAGCCAGCGGCAATGGCTGGCGATTGCGGCGATCATCGTGGCGTCGGCGGGCAGCACGCTCACTGCCAGCGCACCCCGGGCCGAGGCGGGCTGCGGGGAGGGCTGATCCCGCTTACAGCACGCCGGGCACCAGCGCCTTGGTCTTCTTCATGTAGTCCGCGTAAGGCGTGCCGAAGCGCGCCAGCAGGAAGCGTTCTTCCTGTCGCGACTTGTACCAGAACGAGGCGAACACCACCGCCAGCGCCAGCCAGCCGCGCCAGTCGCCCATCTTCAACGCGGTGCCGAAGAACGCCAGCAGCAGGCCGGTGTAGATCGGATGGCGGACGAAGCGATAGGGGCCGCGCTGGATCAACTCGTGGTCCTGCTTGATCTGCACTTCGCTGCTCCAGTTGCGGCCCAGCATGCGCCGCGCCTGGATCGCCAGCGCCACGCCGGCGAATGTCAGCGCCACGCCCACGCCCCTGAGCAGCAACGACTTGGGCAGGATGCGCTCGTGCAGCGGACAGCCGATATACCAGTCGCCCGGACCCAGCAGCGATGCGGCAAACAGCAGCGGCAGCCAGTACGCCAGCAGGCGGTGCCAGGCCGGCTCGGTGCGTGCGGCTTGCTTGACGCTGCGCCATTGCCACAGCCAGTAGCCGGCAAATGTCAGCCAGGCCAGATGGTGCAGCCAGGTCAGCAGCTGATCAGGCGAAGGCAACACAGCGGCTCCCGGTGATGGCGGCAGGTCCGCCGGCGATACGGCAAAATCAGCCCAGCGGCGAGGGCCAGGCGTTGGCAATCTTGCAGAACAGGCGCGCGGTCTGTTCCGCGTCGTACACCGCCGAGTGCGCGTCGTCCGCGTTCCAGTCGAAGCCCGCCGCCTGCACGGCGCGCGCCAAGACCGTCTGCCCGTAAGCCACGCCGGCGAGCGTCACCGTGTCGAAGACGCTGAACGGATGAAACGGATTGCGCTTGTGGCCGACCCGCGTCACCGCGGCATTGAGGAAGTTGAGATCGAAATGGGCGTTGTGGCCCACCAGAATCGCGCGCTGGCAGCCATGCTTCTTGACTGCCGCGCGTACCGACGCGAACACGTGATCCAGTGCCTCGCGTTCGTGCTTGGCAAAACGGAAGGGGTGATCCAGCACGATGCCGGTGATCTCCAGCGACTTGGGATCAATTTCCAGGCCGGGCGCCGGATGCAGGTGCACGCTCGCGGTTTCGCCGGGGACCAGCAAGCCGTTTTCGTCCAGATCCAGCGGCACGGCAGCCAGTTCCAGCAGGGCGTGGCGGTTCCAGTCAAAGCCACCGGTTTCCACGTCCACCACCACGGGCAGATAGCCACGAAAGCGGCGGGCCATGGGGGTGGAGGCGGGTGCTTCGGCAGCGTCGTTCATGCCGATCAGGTTATCAGAGCGGGCCTGTACCGAGCAGGCTGCCCTCCTCGCGCATCCGCTCCAGCATCGCAGCGCCCTGCGCCAGAAACGCGGCGTCCGCCGGCACGCCCGCCTCGTCGGCCAGGGCCTGCAAGGCCGCAAGGCCGGTGGCCTGACCCGGCGCCAGCCGTTCCCACAAACGGAACACCAGCGGTGACAGCCGGGCAAAGTGGATGACGTAATCGGCATCGCGACGGACCAGCAGCAAGGTCGGTTCCGCGGGTGCGCTGTCAGGCTGGTACGCCGGACCAATCTGCGGCACCGGCCAGGTGTAGGCCAGCGCCCAGGCCAACGGCGACACAATCGGTACGCCCGTCATCAAATCGCCGTCAGGGTGGTGTTGCGGCAATGCGTCGTCGGCAATTTGCAAGGCCAGCTCCACCCACTCGTAATGCGCCAGTTCGGCCAGCCACGGCGGATCGCCGCGCGCCTCTCCTTCGCGCTGCTGCAGATAGCGGATGAACTCGCGCGCCAGCTCCGGGAACAGCGGCGTGTGGCTGCGATGCTCGGCGTAGAAGGCACGCACGAGATCACACCAGCCATCCTCACCCAGGGTCTTGCGCATCACCGGGAAATTGCCGGACAGCAAGCCATGGATGTTGTTGAAGAACAGGTCGCGATAAACCGCCATGCGCCGTGACTCGATGCCGACAGGCGCCGGATGCGTGGCCGGATCACGCAGATGCCGGCTGAAGGCGAATTGCTGCGCGCGCAGGTCCTCAGCCATGCGCCGCCTGGCCCGTGTCGCCAAGCGCTTCGGCCTGGAGCTGACGGATGCGCGCGACCTCGGCGTACAGCACATCGGCCGCGGGGAAGTTGAAGTCGCGCTCGAGCAGCGTCGCACGTACGCCGTGCACGCGATAGGCCTGCGCCAGCAGATCCCAGACCGCGTTCTTGACCGGCGCGCCATGGGTGTCGATTTTCAGGTCATCGGCTTCATCGTAGTGACCGGCGATATGGTACGAGGCGATACGCGCGCCCGGCATGCGCGCCAGGAAATCGCCGGCGTGATAACCGTGGTTGATCGCGTTGACGAAGATGTTGTTGACGTCCAGCAGCAGGTCGCAATCGGCTTCGGCCAGGACCGCGCTGATGAAATCCACTTCGGCCATGGCCTGGTAGGGCGCGGCATAGTAGGAGACGTTTTCCACCGCGATGCGTCGGCCCAGGCTGTCCTGCACCTGGCGGATGCGGGCGGACACGTGGTGGACCGCTTCCTCGGTGAAGGGAATGGGCATCAGGTCGTACAAATGACCGTCGTCGGCGCAGTAGCTCAGGTGTTCGCTGTACAGACCGACGTGATGGCGATCCAGGAACTGCCGGGTACGCGCCAGGAAGGTGTCGTCCAGCGGCTCGACGCCACCCAGTGACAGCGACAGGCCATGGCAGGTGAGCGTATGCCGGGCGCTCAGTTCCTGCAGGGCTTCGCCGAAGCGGCCACCCACGCCGATCCAGTTGTCCGGCGCGCATTCGAGGAAGTCGAACGCACGCGCAGGCGCCGCACGCAGCTCCTCGAGCAGCGCGCGGCGCAGTCCCAGGCCGGCGCTGCCGGCAGGAGGAGTTCGCAACATGGGCAGGCCAATCCGGGCGCGCTACCGCCTGTGCGGCAGCGCGCACCTGCCCGGACTCAGGGCGTGGTCTTCTTGTCGTCGGCCTTCTTTTCGCCGTCGGCGCCGCACTTGCCTTCGCCACACTTGCCTTCACCGCATTTGCCTTCGCCCTTGTGGGCTTTCACCTCGGCAGCATCCAGGAAGCCGTCCTTGTTGGTGTCGATGCCGGCGAACTTGTCGGCCGGTGCATCCGGATGGGCGGTGGCGAACTCGGCCGAGGAGACCTTGCCGTCCTTGTCAGTGTCGGCCTTGGCCAGACCGCACTTGCCTTCGCCACCCTTGCCATCACTGGCGGGTGCCGCGGCGGATTCCGGCGCGGCCAGCAGATAACCCTGGGCCAGGGGTTGCATCGCGAACGCAGAGCCGGCCAGGACGATGCCGCTGGCCAGCACGGTGCAGGCGGCCAGGGTGGTGGACTTCGAGTTGGACTTCGACATTGCTGATACTCCGTGGGATGCGGCGAACCGCAGGGCGGGGGAGCGTCAGTGTAGTCGGCCCGTGTTAGCGCCATGTAAGCCGGCGGGGGCGACCGCTGGTCGCACCCCGCGGCGGGATCAGATGACCCCGGTGGTGCTGGTGTCGTCGCGCTTGTCGCGCGCGGGCAGCGGCTGGTCGCCGTGGATCAGGAACCACACGTTCTCGGCGATGTTGGTGGCGTGATCGCCGATCCGCTCCAGGTTCTTGGCCATGAACAGCAGATGCGTGCAGGGCGTGATGTTGCGCGGATCTTCCATCATGTAGGTCAGCAGCTCACGGAACAGCGCGGTATACAGCGCGTCCAGCTCGGCATCGCGATCCCGCACCTGCACGGCGCGCGCGTCGTCGTTGTTCTGGTAAGCCACCAGCACGTCGCGCACCTGCTGCGTGGCCAGCTTGCCGAGCGCGCGCAGGCCGGTGATCTGCGGCATCGGCGGCGAGACGTTCAGGGCGATCGAGCGCTTGGCCACGTTGGCGGCGTAGTCGCCGATGCGTTCCAGATCGGCCGGGATGCGCAGGCCGGCGAGGATCTCGCGCAGGTCGCGCGCCATCGGTCCACGCAGGGCCAGGTGCATCACGTCGTGGCTGATCTGCTGCTCCAGCGCATCAATCGCCTCGTCGTTGGCAATGATGCGCTGGGCGGCGCGGTCGTCACGGCGCTCGATCACGTCCAGCGCCGCTTCCAGCTGCGCCACGGCGGTTTCGCCCATGCGCACGATTTCGGTCACCAGGCGGCGCTGCTCTTCGTCGTAGCTCTTCACAATATGCTCGTGCGGTTGAGTATTCATGGGATTCCTTAGCCGAAACGACCCGTGATGTAGTCCTCGGTCTGCTGCTTGGACGGACGCGAGAAGATGGTGGCGGTGGCGTCGTGCTCGATCAGCTCGCCCAGGTACATGAAGGCGGTGTAGTCCGACACGCGCGCAGCCTGCTGCATGTTGTGGGTGACGATGGCGATGGTGTATTCCTGCTTCAACTCCTCGATCAACTGTTCGATCTTGCTGGTCGAGATGGGGTCCAGCGCCGAGGTCGGCTCGTCGAGCAGGATCACGTCCGGGCGCAGGGCCACGGCGCGGGCGATGCACAGGCGCTGCTGCTGGCCGCCGGACAGGCCCAGCGCGCTCTGCTTGAGCTTGTCCTTGGCCTCCTCCCACAGCGCCGCCTGGCGCAGGGCCTGCTCCACGCGCACGTCCATGTCGGCCTTGCCGATGCGTTCGTGATGGCGGATGCCGTAGGCGACGTTTTCGTAAATCGTCATCGGGAACGGCACCGGCTTCTGGAACACCATGCCGATCTTGCTGCGCAGGCGGTTCATCGGGTACTTGGGGTCGAGGATGTTCTGGCCGTCAAGCAACACCTCGCCCTCTGCGCGCAGCTTGGGATAGAGCGAGTAGATGCGGTTGAAGATGCGCAGCAAGGTCGACTTGCCGCAACCGGAAGGACCGATCAGCGCGGTGACTTTCTTTTCGGGAATATCCAGGTGGATGTTCTTCACGGCATGGAAATCGCCGTAGTAGAAATCCAGGTTCTTCGCCGCCAGCTTGACCCGTGCGGGGGCGCTGGAGTCGAGTTCGCGGGTCGTGGTCGCGACCGAAATACGGGCCACGTCATTCATGGGTCACCTTGTTTCGCAGGAGTAGGGTGCGGGCCAGCAGACTGAGCAGGAGCACCATCATGGTCACCAGGAAGGCGCCGGCCCAGGCCAGCGAATTCCAGGAGTCGTATGGGCTCATCGCATACTGGTAGATGACCATCGGCAGGTTGGCCATCGGTTGATTGAGGTCGGTGCTCCAGAACTGGTTGTTGAAGGCGGTGAACAGCAGCGGCGCGGTTTCGCCACTGATGCGCGCCAAGGCCAGCAACACGCCGGTCACCACGCCCGGCAGGGCCGAGCGCAGCAGTACCTGGGTGGTCACCTTCCATTGCGGCACGCCCAGAGACAGCGCGGCTTCGCGCATCTGCTGCGGCACCAGCCGCAGCATTTCGTCGGTGGTGCGCACGATGACCGGCAGGGCGATGAAGGCCAGCGCGACTGCGCCGGCCCAGGCCGACCAGTGGCCCATCTGCGCCACCATCACGGTGTAGATGAAAAGGCCCAGCACGATGGACGGCGCCGACAACAGGATGTCGTTGACGAAGCGGATGGTCTCGCCCAGCCAGTGCTTGTTGGCGTACTCGGCCAGGTAGGTGCCGGCGGCGATGCCGATGGGCGTGCCCAGCACGATGGCCAGCAGGCTGATCACCACGCTGCCGAAGATCGCGTTGAGCAGGCCGCCGGGTTCATTCGGTGGCGGCGTCATCATGGTGAACAGATCGGCATTGAGGCTGCCCAGACCCTTGGTCACCGTGGTCCAGAGAATCCACACCAGCCACAGCAGGCCGAAGATGGCGGCGGCAATCGACAGGGTCAGGGCGACCACGTTCTTGACCTTGCGCCAGGTATACAAAGAGGCGGACATGTCAGTTGCCCTCGCGCTTGGCCAGCTGGCGCAGCATCAGGCGGGCGATGGCCAGCACGATGAAGGTCAGCAGGAACAGGGTGAAGCCCAGCAGCAACAGCGAGCCGCGATGCAGCGGGTCGGTGGCTTCGGCGAATTCATTGGCAATCGTGGCGGCAATCGAGGTGCCCGGTTCCAGCAGCGCCGCGCTGATCGCGTAGGCGTTGCCGATGACGAAGGTCACCGCCATGGTTTCGCCGAGGGCGCGGCCCAGGCCCAGGAACACGCCGCCAATCACCGCCGAGCGGGTGTACGGCAGCACGATGTCCCACATCACTTCCCAGCGGGTGGAGCCGAGCGCGTAGGCCGACTCTTTCAAACGGCCCGGCACGGTCAGGAACACTTCGCGCATCACCGAAGAGACGAAGGGAATGACCATGATCGCCAGCACCAGTCCGGCGGTGAGCATGCCGATACCCAGCGGCGGGCCGGCGAACAGCACGCCGATGCCGGGAATCTGGCCGAGGTTTTCATCCAGCCAGGGATACACGTGTTCGCTCAACTGCGGCGCCAGCACGAACAGGCCCCACATGCCGTAGATGATCGAGGGAATGCCGGCCAGCAGCTCGATGGCCATGCCGACCGGTCCGCGCATCCACACCGGCGCCACTTCGGTCAGGAACAAGGCGATGCCGAAGCTCACCGGCACCGCGATGATCATCGCGATGCTGGCGCTGACCAGGGTGCCGTAGATCGGCACCAGCGCGCCGAACTTGCGCGCACCCACATTCCATTCGGTGCTGGTGAAAAACCCCAGTCCGAATTCCTGCAGGGCTTCGCGGCCACCCCACAACATCGAAAGCGCGGCGCCGACCAGCGACGCGAGTACGAACAGGCCGGCGGCGGTGAGCAGCCAGCGGAACAGACGATCCGCCCGCGCATCGCGCGCGGTGCGCAGATCCGTGGCGGAAGCGGCAAGGGTAAGTGCGGCGGTATTCATGTGATCGTGCGATCCGGGCCGTCGGTGCGGGGGAGGGCGCGGCGAGTGGACCCGCCGCGCGTTGCCTTACGGTGTCGCGACTGCGTGTACGGGCTTCAGAGCTTGATGTCGCTGGCCCAGTAGGCTTCGACCTGCTGCACCAGTTCCGGCGGCAGCGCCACGTAGTCCAGTTGTTCGGCCTGCGGCTTGCCCTGTTCGTAGGCCCACTTGAAGAAGTTCAGCGTGTTCTTTGCGCGCGCCGCATCCTTGGGTGCCTTGTAGACCAGGATGAAGTTGGTCGCGGTGATCGGCCAGGCCGCTTCGCCCGGCGCATTGGTGATGACCAGGTTGAAATCCCTGGCGCCCGCCCAGTCGGCGCTGGCAGCAGCGGCGGCGAAACTTTCAGCCGTGGGAGTGACGAACTTGCCGGCCGCATTCTGCAGCGAGGCGTAGGCCATCTTGTTCTGTTCGGCGTAGGCCAGCTCGACATAGCCAATCGAGTTCTTCAGCTGGCGCACGTACGCGGCCACGCCTTCGTTGCCCTTGCCGCCGACGCCGCCGATCCAGCTGACCGAAGTACCTTCGCCAATCTTCTGCTTCCACTCCGGGCTGACCTTGGACAGGTAGTTGACGAAGTTGAAGGTGGTGCCCGAACCATCGGAGCGGTGCACGCTGTTGATCTTGGCGTCGGGCAGGGCCAGGCCGGGATTGAGCGCGGCGATCGCCGGGTCATTCCACTTGGCGATCTTGCCCAGGAAGATGTCGGCCAGCAGCGGGCCGCTCAGCTTGAGCTGGCCCGAGGCGACGCCTTCCAGATTGATGACCGGCACCACGCCGCCAATCACCGAAGGGAACTGGCCCAGGCCGGCCTGCGCCAGCTCCTCCGGCGAGAGCGGCTTGTCGGTCGAGCCAAAGTCGACCGTACCGGCCTTGATCTGGGCAATGCCGCCGCCCGAGCCGATCGACTGGTAATTGATCTTGGCGCCGGTGCTCTGGTTGTAATCGCTGGACCAGCGTGCCATCAGCGGATAGATGAACGAGGCGCCGGCGCCGGTGACGACCGCGCCGACCTTGGCCGCGTCAGCGCCCGCCGGAGCCGCGGCAGGCGTGTTGCCGGCCGCGGCCGGAGCATCGGAGGAGGGTTTGCAGGCCGCCAACATCAGCGTGGCGGCGATAGCGAGCGCGGCCATCCGCGCAGGCTGGGAAAGGGTCATGGCGGATTCCGTCTTGGGGGCGTGTCGGGTCATGGCCGCTATGAAATGATGTTTTTGTTACAGCGTGATGACATCGGCTTTGGGACCCGGGTCACGCCTGCAATGAAAAAGGGGTCAGAGCTGGCTCTGACCCCTTTTCGTTTGGTTGATCCCGCCCGCGACTGGGAGAGAGAGGAGGCCGCGGACAGGATCGGGGAGGTGGTGCTCAGTACTTCAGGTTCTGCGTCCAGTAGGTCTCGATCTGCTGGACCAGCGCGTCCGGCAGCGGAACGTAGTCCAGCGCCTTGGCCTGGGCGTCGCCGTTGTCGTAGACCCAGTTGAAGAATTCCTTGGCGGCCTTGGCGCTGGTCGGATTCTTCGGGGCCTTGCTGACCAGAATGAAGTTGGTGGCGGTGATCGGCCAGGAATTCGCGCCCGGGGCGTTGGTCATCACCAGGTAGAAGTCTTTGGCGTTCTTCCAGTCGGCGCTGGCGGCCGCGGCCGAGAAGGTCTCGTCGCTCGGCAGCACGAAGTTGCCATCGGCGTTCTTCAGGCGCGAGTAGGACATCTTGTTCTGCAGCGCGTAGGACAGCTCGACATAGCCGATGCCGCCCTTGATCTGCTTGACGTAAGCGGCCACGCCTTCGTTGCCCTTGCCGCCGATGCCGGTCGGCCACTGCACGCTGGTGCCTTCACCGACCGAGGACTTCCACTCGCCGCTGACCTTGGACAGGTAGTTGACGAAGTTGAAGGTGGTGCCCGAACCGTCCGAACGATGCACGACGGTGATCTTCTGCGCCGGCAGCTGCACGCCGCCATTGAGCGCGACAATGCGCGGGTCGTTCCAGGTCTTGACCTTGCCCAGGAAGATGTCGGCCAGCAGCTCGCCGTCCAGCTTGAGCGCGCCCGAGGCCACGCCCGGCACGTTGATGACCGGCACCACGCCGCCAATCACCGAGGGGAACTGGGCGAGGTTGAACTTGGCCAGTTCGTCCGGCTTCATCGGCGCGTCGGAGGAACCGAAATCGACCGTGCCCGCCTTGATCTGGGCAATGCCGCCGCCCGAACCGATGGACTGGTAGTTGACCTTCTTCTGGGTGGCCTTGGCGTAGTCGGCCGACCACTTGGTCATGACAGGATAGACGAACGAGGCACCGGCGCCGGTGACGTCGGCGGCAAACGCATTGGCCGACAGCGCGGTGGCGATGGCCAGCACGACGACGCGGGACTTGAACGAGTTGAACACGGAGGGCTCCTGGATGGATATAGCGGCATGGCTGCCGTCGGCGTGCATTTCACGACGTTTAGGTGACAGCCCGGTGTCGCCTGTATGACAGCGGTGTGACAGCCTTCGAACCCTTCCCCCGCCTGCGGGGGAGGGAGTCTGATGGCATGCGTCGGCCAGCAAGGTGCTCGATAAAAAAAGGGCGCGGCTTTCGCCGCGCCCTTTCTGCTTCGTCCGAAGCTGCAACAATTACCAGTAGAACTGCATGCGCGCTTCGAGGATGTTGGGGTCGTCGTTCAACGCGCCCTTTTCCTGCTTGACCGCCACGTAGTTCAGCATGAACTTGAAGTTGGAGCGCCAGTACCAGTTCACGCCGGCGGTGATGCTGTCCATCTCGCCGCCGACCACGGCGCCGTCGGTCAGGTCGATGGTGTCGTAGCGCAGTCCGAGCTGCCACAGGCCCTTGGTCGGGTCATCCGGCAGCGGGGTGGTCGGCACGCCGGCCTTGTAGCCCCAGGTTTCGCCGGTGATGTTCCACAAGCCCGACACGTAGTAGCCGTCGCCGGTGAAGTCTTCGAAGTTGCCGTAGCGCTTGACGTCGGTGGTCATGTACTCGCCCTGCAGCTTGAACGGGCCGTTGACCCACATCGCTTCCAGGCCCAGCACGTTGTTGCGGTCGGCGGCGCGCAGGCCGCTGCTGCCGGTGTCGACGAAGCGGGTCGGCACCATGTCGGCCATCGGACGCGCGCGCAGGCGGATCACGTCGCCGTCGGTGTCCTTGTCGGTGTAGTTGATGCCCAGGTGCAGGATGCTGCCGGCGCTGTTGATCGGCGCCCAGTAGCCGCGGGCCGAGTAGCCGCCGCCGTGTTCGCGGTTGCGGGTCAGTTCGCGACCGAAGAAGCTGGCCGTCACGCCCCAGTTGGCGTCACCGATGTTGTACTGCAGGCCAACGCGACGCGGGGTGCCGATCGAGTTGGTGATCGAGGACTTGCTGATGAAGTCGTTGTTCTTGGTGCTGGACAGCTCTTCCAGCGTGGCACCCGGCTGCTTGAACTGGCCGATCTGCAGGAAGTGGTTGGCGTTGCCGCCAATCTTGTACTTGATGTTGGCGTCGAGGAACTTGTCGTCCTTGGCGTCGTAACCCAGCACCCACTCGATGTTGCCCGGGCCCTTGCCCTTCAGCACCAGCTCGGCGCGTCGCAGTTCCTGCAGGTAGTCATCACCGTCCAGATCGGTCGCCGAGTCGGCGCCGTAGTCGATGGTGTCGGAGTCGAACTTGTAGAAATCGGCCTGCACCAGACCTTCGAACGAGACTTCGGAACCGGCGATCACGTCGATCGGGATCTCGGCCTGTGCGGCGGGCGCTGCGGCGGCGGCGAGCAGTGCGAGGGTCAGGGTGGAGCGGGTGAGTTTCATGGCTTAGCCCTTGGGGCGCGTGTGGAAGACGCTGCGCAGGCTAAGGCGTGAAAGTTGCGTTATTGTTACAGCGCTGTCTTATTTCGTTGCGGTGACAGTGGGATGACGCGGACGTCAGGCCGCGCCGGCTTCGCCCGGAGTCTTGTCGGGAAATCGGCAGAGATCGCGGATGACGCATTGCGGGCAATCCGGCTTGCGCGCCTTGCAGACATAGCGGCCGTGCAGGATCAGCCAGTGGTGCGCGTCGTGCATGAATTCCTTCGGCACGACCTTGACCAGCTTGTCCTCGACCGCGCGCACATCCTTGCCGGGCGCCAGGCCGGTGCGGTTGGAGACGCGGAAGATATGCGTGTCCACCGCCATCGTCGGTTCCCCGAAGGCGGTGTTGAGCACCACGTTGGCGGTCTTGCGGCCGACGCCGGGCAGCGCTTCGAGTGCTTCGCGCGAGCGCGGGACTTCGCCACCGTATTGCTCCACCAGGATCCTGCAGGTGGCGATGACGTTCCTGGCCTTGGCGTTGAACAGGCCGATGGTGGCGATGTACTTCTTCAGCCCGTCCTCGCCCAGGGCGAGGATTTTCCCGGCCGTGTTGGCCACCGGGAACAAGCGGCGCGTGGCCTTGTTGACGCCAACGTCGGTCGCTTGCGCGGACAGCGTCACCGCCACCAGCAACTCGAAGGGCGTGCTGAATTCCAGCTCCGTGGTCGGCTTGGGATTGAGTTCGCGCAGGCGCGAGAACAGTTCGTGGACTTCTTCGCGGCTGAGCGTCTTGCTGCGGCGCGTGCGGGTTGCGGTCATGCGGGCTTCTTTCGAGCGGGTTTCATTCAAGCGCGTTTCATTCGAGCGGGCGGCCCGCGGCCTTGGCCTTGGCGCGCGCGAGGATCGCGGCGGCGCTGGCGGGCAGGGCGGGGCGTGCTGGCAGGGGAGAGGTGGCAGCTGGCGTGACCATGTCGCCGTCAGTCGTGGCTGGGGATGCGGGTGCGATCGCCGTGCTTCGACGCGCCTGGCGTACTTCGGCGCGACGTTGCAGGCGCGCCTGCCGGCTGCGATAGCGTTCGCGCGCCGCCCAGGCCATGCGCAATTGCGTCTGCGCGGCCCGCAAGGGGGCTACATCGGCGCAACAGGGCGCGGAGCAGGGCACGAAATCGATCAGGCCGGCTTCGATGGCGCCATCCAGATCAGCCGCACGCACGAGCGCAAGCAAGCGCTCACGCAGTGCCGACTGCGGACAGATCGAGATGGCGCCCATGCGCGCGATCAACGGCCGTTGAACTGCGGCTTGCGCCGTTCCAGGAAGGCACGCGTGCCTTCGCGCATGTCGTCGGTGGCAAACATCAGGCCGAACTGCGCCGATTCGTATTGCAGGCCTTCTTCAATGCCGCACTCACCGCCGACGTGGATCACGTCCAGGTTGCCGCGCAGGGCCAGTGGCGCCGCCTGCGCCAGTTGCTCGGCCCACTTGCCGGTTTCTGCGTCCAGTTCGGCCAAGGCAACAACGCGATTGACGATGCCCAACTGATACGCGCGCTCGGCAGTGATCGGTGCGCCCAGCAGGCACAGTTCCAGTGCGGCGGCGCGACCGGTCAGTCGCAGCAGGCGTTGGCTGCCGCCAAAACCCGGCACCAGGCCCAGGTTGATTTCGGGCTGGCCCACTTTGGCGCTGTCGGCGGCAATCCGCAGATGGCAGGCCATCGCCAGTTCCAGGCCACCGCCCAGCGCGAAACCATTGATCATCGCGATCACCGGCTTGGGCATGGTTTCGATGCGGCGCATCAACTTCTGCCCGCGCAGCGAGAAATCGCGGCCATCGGTGGCGCTCAAATCCGCCATCTCGGCGATGTCGGCACCGGCGACAAATGCCTTGGGTCCGGCGCCGGTCAACACGATCACGCGCACGGCCGGATCGGCGGCGGCGGCTTCGAAAGCCACCAGCAGGGCATCCAGGGTGGCGGCGTTGAGGGCGTTCAATTTATCCGGCCGGTTGACGGTGATTCGGCGGATTGCGGCCTGGTCGGTGACGGAAACTGGGGATTCGGACATGCGTAAGACCCGGATTTTTCGTAAAAAATTGGTGAAGGGGAACTCCTGGACCGCGCCTGCGGTCGGACCCCCCGGTTGTCAGTAGCGGTTAAGTCCCGCCACGGCTATCCTAGCGCGTCCATCCGGGGCGGTTTCTTCCGCCCCGTACTATCACCCGGAGATATCGTTGATGAAGTTGCGTTCCTTAGTGGTCGCTGTCGCGGCATTCGCCATGGCCGGTAGCGCCCTGGCCCAGGACACCACGTCCGAGAAAGGCAAGTTGAGCTATTACTTCGGCTACGACTACGGCAACAACCTTGCCGAACTGGGTGGTCGCGGCGAACAGCTCGACATCAACACCGTCATCAAGGGTCTGCAGGATGCTTATGCCAAGAAGCAGCCGGCGCTGACCGCCGAGCAGCTCAAGCCCGCGCTGGAAGCTTTCCAGAAGCGTGAGCAGCAGCGTGCCGCCACCGCCAAGGCCGAGTACGACAAGGTCGCCGGCGAGAACAAGACCAAGAGCGATCAGTTCCTGGCCGCCAACAAGGCCAAGGCCGGCGTCAAGGTCCTGCCGAGCGGCGTGCAGTATCGCGTGGTCGATGCAGGCAATGGCGCCAAGCCGACCCAGGCCAGCACCGTGAACCTGGAAGTGGGTGGCCCGTTCCCGTACGGCCAGCACCCGGCCGAAGCGCGCGCGCCGCAGTCGATGCCGAACGTCAAGGTCAGCGAAATCGAAATGCAGGCGATGCGTGAAGTGATCCTGCAGATGCCGGCCGGCGCCAAGTGGGAAGTCGCCCTGCCGCCGGAGAAGGCGTACGGCGCCGACCCGCGCACCGGCTTCCCGCCCAACGTGGCGGTGGTGTTCGAAATCAAGCTGCTCAGCGTCAAGTAAGCCGCTTTCCATGCAGTCCCGCTACGCCGGCCCCTGGGCCGGCGTAGTGCTTTCTGCGCGCCGGCGCTGCAATCGCGCTAGGCTCGCTGGTATGAAGAAGTCCCATGTATTCCGCTTACCGCGCCGTGCTTAGTCCCTGCATAGGCGTCTGTACCCTGGCCGACGACGGCCTGTGCGAGGGTTGCCTCAGAACGACGGCCGAAATCGCCCGCTGGTCGCAAATGAATGACAACGAACGTCTGCGATTGATGGAAACGATCCTGCCCGCGCGCGAGCAGGACAGGCTGCCGTTCGCGCAGCGCCTGTCCGAAGCCAGCCGCCTGCGCCATGTTCTGCATCCGCTGGACCGGTTGCCGACCGCACCGGGCTGGAACCACGAAGAGCTGATCGATCTGCTCCCGCCTGGCCCACCCGCCGAAGCCGCGGTGCTGGCCGGCCTGGTGCCGCGTCCGCAGGGCACGCAGGTGTTGCTGACGCGGCGCAGTGATGATCTGCGCCACCACGGCGGGCAGGTGAGCTTTCCGGGCGGGCGCATCGAAGCCAGCGATGGCGGCGTACTGGCCGCGGCGCTGCGCGAAACACAGGAAGAAATCGCCCTGGCCAGCGAGCAGATTGCACCGTTGGGCTATCTGGATCCGTTCACCACGATCAGCGGTTTCCGGGTGGTGCCGGTGGTGGCGATCATCGATCCGGCCTACGTGCCGCGTCCCAATCCGGACGAGGTGGCGGACGTGTTCGAAGTGCCGCTGGATTATCTGATGGCGCCGGCCAACCTGCGCCGGGTCGAGATGGACTACCGCGGCCGGCGTCGTGTGGTGCTGGAATACGGCTGGCCGGGCCAGCGCATCTGGGGCGCGACAGCGGCCATTCTCTACAACTTGCGGCAGCGACTGGAGGGCGTGTGATGGAGTGGACCACGCTGGTGGATGCCCCAACCCTGGCCGCTGCCTTGCAGAACCCCGAACTGCGGCTGGTGGATGCACGCGCGGCCTTGGCGGATCCCGACGCCGGCAGGCGCGCCTTCGCAGAGTCCCATCTGCCGGGCGCGGTGCACGCCGACTTGAATCGCGACCTGGCCAATCTCTCGCGCAGTGGCCAGGGACGTCATCCGCTGCCCGACAGCGATGCGTTCGCCGCCTGGCTGGGACATGTGGGTATCGCCCCGCAGCACCAGGTCGTGGTGTATGACGCCGGGGATGGCAGCATGGCGGCCGCGCGCCTGTGGTGGATGCTGCGCCTGCTGGGCCATCGCCCCGTCGCCGTGCTGGATGGCGGACTGGCGGCGTGGCGGGCTGCCGGGCTGCCCGAGACGCCGCTGCTGGCGGCCGCAGCGCCGGAACCGCCGTACCCCGCGCAGTTCGACCAGGATGCCGTGGTCGACGTTGCAGAAGTGCTGCGTCGTTCCACCGAGGCAACGCCCGGCATCTTCGATGCACGCGCCGCCGAGCGTTTCCGCGGTGAGGTCGAACCGATCGATCCGGTCGGCGGCCATGTACCCGGCGCGCGCAATCGCCCGTTCGCCCTCAACCTGCGCGACGGCCAGTTCAAGCCGGCCGACGAACTGCGCGCCGAACTCGAGGCCTTGCTGCAAGGCCTGCCCGCGCGGGACGCCGTGCTGATGTGCGGCTCGGGCGTCACCGCCTGCCACCTGTTGCTGGCCTTCGAGCATGCAGGCCTGCACGGTGCGCGCGTGTATGCCGGTTCCTGGAGTGGCTGGATCAGCGACCCCGCGCGGCCGGTCGAGCGCTCCGCCGCATCCTGATCAACGCACGTCATCGCCCTGTCATCGTCCGGCGGCACTCTGCCGGGCTTTACAGGGGGATGTTGCATGTACCAGTTCTGCCTGCGCGCTGCGTTTGCGGCGTGCCTTGTTCTGTTCGCGATCCTGCCCGCGCATGCGCAGGAAGACGCCGAGCGCCTGCGCATCCATGGCTCCAATACCGTCGGCCAGGTGCTGCTGCCGGCGATGGTGGAAACCTGGCTGCACGATATCGGTTACCTGCAGATACGCCGCAAATCGCTGGGCGCGCAACGCCTGGAAATCCATGCCGTGCGCGATGGCATGCCGCTGATCGTGGAAATCGATCGGCGCGGTTCCGCCCAAGGCTTCCAGGCACTGGTGGATGGTGAAGCCGAAATCGCGATGATGACGCGCGAGCCCAGCGCGGCCGAGCGCGATGCCGGTTGGCAGCTGGGCGATCTGCAATCGCCGGACCAGGAATTCGTGGTGGCGCTGGACGGCCTGGCGGTGGTCGTCCATCGCGACAATCCGGTGCAGGGCCTGAGCGTGGCGCAGCTGCGCGACGTATTGGCCGGGCGCATCACCGACTGGTCGCAACTGGGCGGCCGCAAGGCGCCGATTCAATTGCACCTGGGCGCTGAGCCCAGCGGCAACCGCGACTTCCTGAAAGAGCGGGTGATGGCGGGAACGCCGATCCTGGGCAGTGCATCCACCGCAGCGACCCTGGCGCAGGCGGCACGCGCGGTGGCGCACGAAGCCGGTGGACTGGCGGTGGTCGGCGTGATGACTGCGATTCCCGCAGGCGTGCGCACGCTGGCCGTCTCCGATGGCGGCATCGCCGTGCTGCCGACCCGCTTGAACGTGTTGAGCGAGGACTATCCGCTGGTGCGTCGCTATCGCCTGTACGGCGGACAGCTGATGTCGGCGCTGGGGCGCAGCTTTGCCCAGTACAGCATCACCCGGCGTGCGCAGCTGGCGGCCGAACGCGCGGGTTTTCTCGCGGTGACGCTGCGACCGGCATCGCAGGCGACGCCGCCCGACGTGGCGCGTCCCTATGGCGCCGCCGTGGCGGGCGCCGAGCGCCTGCCATTGAGCCTGCGCTTTACTCCGGCTTCGCTGACCACGTTCTTCGACAGCCGCAGCTTCAACGATCTGGATCGGGTGGTGGCCTATCTGAAACTGCCGCAGAACCGCGAACGGCATGCGACCGTCGTCGGCTTTGCCAACCAGGACGGCAGCAATCGCCTGATCACCACCGTGCGCAGCAACGAACGCGCTGACGCCGTGGCCGAATACCTGGTCAAGCAGGGCATTCCGGTACAACGCTCGGTCGGCGTGGGCGCCATGCGCAGCTTGAGCGGCGGCGGCGGCGAGGCCGCGCGCTTCCGCAACGAACGCATGGAAGTGTGGGTGCGCTGAGTCGGGATTACTTCTTCAGTTTCTCGACGAGCGATTTCAGCGCGGCCTGCGTGTCCGGCGCATCCCAGGCATCAATGAAGCGATCGAGCTGGATGAACTCCGGCGACATCGCTTCGACCACGTCCTGGCGGGCGATGGCGCGGGTCTGCAACATGGGATGGTGGGGCAGGCGCAGCAGGCCCCGCAGCCAGGCCACGGCGCGTTCGCCGACCTGGTCCTGCTCGACCAGCTCGTCGACCAGGCCCAGCTCCAGCGCGCGTTCGGCGCTGACCATTTCACCGACCACCAGCAGGCGTTCGGCGCGATGCGGGCCGACCAGGCGGCGCATCAGACGCTGGATGCCTTCCGGCGCCACCAGGCCCACCTGGGTTTCGTTCAAGCCAATGGCGAAGGGCCGCGCCGGGTCCACACTGCGCGCCATGACGCGGTAGTCGCAGCACAGCGCCAGCACGCAGCCGCCGGCGGGCGCATGCCCGGAAATTGCGGCGACCACCGGGATGCGCGAATCGGCCAGTGCACGCGCCGCGCCAAAGAACGACTGCCACGCATCCATCAGCGCGTGGCGGTTTTCGCCCAGCGACATCAGATAGGGCACGTCCATGCCGGCCGAGAAGATCCTGGGATTGCCTGCCAGTACCAATCCGCGCACGCCATGGGCGATGGCCGTATCCACGGTGTGGATCAGGGCGCGGCACAACTCGGTGTTGAGTGCGTTGACCGGCGGACGGGCCAGGCGGATTTCGCGGACATCGCCGTGATCGACGGTCTCGATGAGGGTGGACATTCATCTGCTCCCAGTTACTGAAGCCGTATCATAGGCGCATGAATAGCCGCCTTGTATCCGTTTGCGCACTCGCGCTGGGCCTGCTCGCCGTCAGCCACGGCGCACACGCCGCCGACTGCGCCATCACCGCCAGCCAGGCCTGGATTCGCCTGCCGCCCACCGCCGCCATGCCAATGGCCGCCGGCTTCGTGCGCATCGACAATCCTTGCGGCAAGGCAGTCAACATCGTCGGCGCGGAAAGCCTGTTCTTTGGTGACGTATCGCTGCATGAGTCGCGCGTGGTCGACGGCGTCAACCAGATGCGCGAAATCCAGAACCTGCCGGTGGCGGCTGGCAAATCGGTGCAGCTCAAGCCGGGCGGCCTGCACCTGATGTTGATGCAGCCGGAATCCCCGCTCAAGGAAGGCGAACAGCCGGTGATTACCCTGAAGCTGCAGGATGGCCGCAGCCTGCCGGTGACCTTCACCGTGCGCAAGACCGCCCCGTAGGCCGGGCACGAAAAGCCCGCGGCAACGACCGCGGGCTTCGCTGCAAAGCGAGGTCGCTCAGACCGAGGTGTTGCGGATGGCCTCCGGCAAGGGCGCGCTCTTGCCGGTCTGCGTATCCATCCAGACCACCACCACATTGCCGTCCGAATACAGCAGGCTGTCGTCGTCCTTGTCGACAATGCGGTGACCGATGGTCACGCTGCTGCTGCCCAGGCGATCCACATACAACTCCACGATGATGTCGTGGGGCCAGGTCAGTGGGCGTTTGTAGTTGATGTTGTTGGCGGCCACCACCGGCGCGATGCGATCGGTCATCGACACGCCCGGCACGGTCAGCATCCAGCGCACGCGCGCTTCTTCCAGATACGAAATGTACTTGGCGTTGTTGACGTGGCCCATGCTGTCCATGTCGCGCCAGCGCACGCTGATCGGCACCTTGGCCAGCAGCTTGCGGTCAGCGGGAGGGGCGGAGGTATCGTTCATCGCGTGGCCTTTTTCCTGGGCTTGGCGGTGCTGGCGGATTTGGCCACTTTCGCGGCCGCTTTGGCAGCGGCCTTCTCGGCCAGTTTGGCCGCTTCTTTTTCGGCCTTGCGCGGCGGCAGCACGTCCGGCTTGGCGACGGCTGCCGGTTTGCTGGCCTTGGGCGTCTTCGAGGCCGGCAGCAGTTTGGCCAGGAAGTGACCGGTATGCGATTCCGGATGCGCGGCCACGTCCTCGGGCGTGCCGGTCACCAGGATGCGGCCACCGCGATGGCCACCTTCAGGTCCCAGATCCACCACCCAGTCGGCGGTCTTGATCACGTCCAGGTTGTGTTCAATCACCACGATGGTATTGCCGTCATCGCGCAGTTTGTGCAGCACCGCCAGCAGGTGCTCGATATCGTGGAAATGCAGGCCGGTGGTGGGCTCATCGAGGATGTACAAAGTGCGGCCGGTGTCGCGGCGCGACAGTTCCTTGGACAGCTTGACGCGCTGCGCCTCGCCGCCAGACAGCGTGGTCGCGCTCTGGCCCAGCTTGATGTAGCTCAGGCCCACGTCCATCAGCGTTTCCAGCTTGCGTGCGATCGACGGCACCGGCTCGAACAGCTTGAGCGCATCTTCGACGGTCATTTCCAGCACGTCGTTGATGTTGTAACCCTTGTAGAGGATTTCCAGCGTCTCGCGGTTGTAGCGCTTGCCGTGGCAGACATCGCAGGGCACGTAGACGTCGGGCAGGAAGTGCATCTCCACCTTGATCAGGCCATCGCCCTGGCAGGCTTCGCAGCGTCCCCCGCGCACGTTGAAACTGAAACGTCCGGGCGAATAGCCGCGCGCACGGCTTTCCGGCACCTGCGCGTAAAGCTCGCGCAGCGGCGTGAACAAACCGGTGTAGGTAGCCGGGTTGGAACGCGGGGTTCGACCAATCGGCGACTGGTCGATGTCCACCACCTTGTCGAACAGGTCCAGGCCGGTGACTTCCGCATACGGCGCCGGCTTGTGCGAAGCGCCGTTGATCTCGTTGGCCGCCAGCGCATACAGGGTGTCGTTGATCAGCGTCGACTTGCCCGAACCGGACACACCAGTGATGCAGGTAAACAAGCCCGATGCGATTTCCAGATCGACGTTCTTCAGGTTGTTGCCGCTGGCGCCCTTCAGGTTCATCACCATCTTGGGGTTGGCCTTGTGGCGCGCCTTCGGCACTTCGATCTGGCGCTTGCCCGACAGGTACTGGCCCGTCAGCGAACGCGGCGACTTCAGCAGATCCTGCACGCTGCCCTGGCCGACAATTTCGCCGCCATGCACGCCGGCGCCGGGACCGATGTCGAGCACGTAGTCGGCCGCGCGAATCGCATCCTCGTCATGCTCGACCACGATCACCGTGTTGCCCAGATCGCGCAGGCGGGTCAGCGTACCCAGCAGGCGCTCGTTGTCGCGCTGGTGCAGGCCGATGCTGGGTTCGTCCAGCACATACATCACGCCGACCAGACCGGCGCCGATCTGCGATGCCAGACGGATGCGCTGGGCTTCGCCACCGGACAGGGTGTCGGCCTTGCGCTCCAGGGTCAGGTAATCCAGGCCCACGTCGACCAGAAAGCCCAGCCGCTCGCCGATTTCCTTGACGATCTTGGCGGCGATTTCACCGCGCCAGCCCGGCAGGCTGAGGGTGCGGAAGAAGTTCAGCGCCTCGTCGACCGGCATCACCACCAGCGACGGCAGCGGATGATCGGCCACGAACACATTGCGAGCAGCCTTGTTCAAGCGCGCGCCGCCACATTCGGGGCAGGGCTGCTCGCTGATGTACTTGGCCAGTTCCTCGCGCACCGCCGGTGATTCGGTTTCGCGGTAGCGGCGCTCCAGGTTGGGCACGATGCCCTCGAAGCGATGCTTGCGCTGGGTGCGGCCACCGGCTTCGGTGAGGTAGTTGAAGCTGATCACTTCGTTGCCGCTGCCGTACAGCACGGCCTGGCGCGCGTTCTCGGCCAGGCTGCTCCACGGCGCGTCGACGTCGAAGCGATAGTGCTTGGCCAGCGAAGCAATCAACTGGAAGTAGTAGGCATTGCGCCGATCCCACCCGCGTACCGCGCCGGCGGCCAGCGACAGTTCCGGATGCACCACCACCCGACCCGGATCAAAGAACTGCGCCACGCCCAGGCCATCACACTTGGGGCAGGCGCCGACCGGCGAGTTGAACGAAAACAGGCGCGGCTCCAGCTCGGGCAGCGAGTAATCGCAGACCGGGCAGGAATACTTGGAGGAGAACAGCAGCGGCGCGGCGTCCGGCTGATCCAGCGACATCACCGAGGCCATGCCGTCGCCCAGCTTGAGCGCGGTCTCGAAGCTCTCTGCCAGCCGTTGCTTGATGTCCTCGCGCGGACGGAAGCGATCGATGACCGCTTCAATCGTGTGCTTCTGGCGCAGCGCCAGCGGCGGTACCGCGTCGATTTCGTGCAGCTGGCCGTCCACGCGCACGCGCACGAATCCCTGCGCACGCAACTGGTCGAAGACCTGGGCATGCTCGCCCTTGCGCTCGCGGATGACCGGCGCCAGCAGCATGTAGCGCTGCTCGCCATCCAGCCCCAGCACCTGGTCGACCATCTGGCTGACCGTCTGGGCTTCCAGCGGATAGCCATGGTCCGGACAGCGCGGGGTGCCGACGCGGGCGTAGAGCAGGCGCAGGTAGTCGTAGATCTCGGTGATCGTGCCGACCGTCGAGCGCGGGTTGTGCGAGGTCGACTTCTGCTCGATCGAGATGGCCGGTGACAGACCCTCGATGTGGTCGACGTCCGGCTTCTCCATCACCGACAGGAACTGGCGGGCATAGGCCGACAGCGACTCCACGTACCGGCGCTGGCCCTCGGCGTAGATGGTGTCGAACGCCAACGAGGATTTGCCCGAGCCGGACAGGCCGGTGATGACGATCAGCTTGTCCCGGGGGAGGTCGAGATCGATGTTCTTCAGGTTGTGGGTGCGAGCGCCGCGGATGCGGATGCTGTCCATGCCGGTGGGGTGGCCTGTTCAGAAGGGAAGGAAGGGTGGGGCTCCTGTCCGTCGGCGCGGCATGCGCACCAACGAATCGCCCAGCGTAGCGACTCCGATATTTGGGGGCAAACCGCGTAGAACCAACGCCCGCCATAGGGTTTGGCGGGACTTCAGGGTTTCACCAGTCTGGGGCGGGGCCGCGGTGCGGGCTCGACTGGCGGGCCCTTGGCTGCGGTAGGGAACCGGGCCGCCGGGGGAGGCCGGGGATCCGACGGAGCGACCGGATCAGGTGCCGCCGGCGGGGTTCCCGGCCCGGTCAGGGGGCGGGTTGACCCCAAGTCACTGAAACCCTTACAATTCCGCTTCTGACCGCCCTCGATGGCGGCTCAGGTTGAGAATAACTACAGAAGAGGATTCACCCATGTACGCAGTTCTGGTCACTGGCGGTAAGCAATACCGCGTGATGAAGGGCGAGACGTTGCGCGTCGAGTTGCTCGATGCCGAAGCCGGCAAGGACGTCACGTTCGACAATATCCTGATGTTGGGCGACAGCGATGGCGTCAAGCTGGGCGACGCGCTGAAGGGCGTGAGCGTTTCGGCCAAGATCGTCGGCCACGGCCGCGCTGACAAGGTCCGCATCATCAAGTTCCGCCGCCGCAAGCACCACATGAAGCGTCAAGGTCATCGGCAGCACTACACCGAAATCGAAATCACCGGCATCAACCTGTAAGGAGAAACAGTCATGGCACATAAAAAGGGCGTAGGCTCATCGCGCAACGGCCGCGACTCCAATCCGAAGATGCTGGGCGTGAAGGTCTATGGTGGCCAGGCGATCGACGCCGGCAACATCATCGTCCGTCAGCGCGGTACCCAGTTCCATGCGGGTCTGGGCGTCGGTCTGGGTCGTGATCACACGCTGTTCGCGCTGATCGACGGCAAGGTCGAGTTCTCGACCAAGGGTCCGAAGAAGCGTCGCACCGTGAGCGTGGTCGCGGAAGCCTGAGCTTCCCGCACCTCGTGAGATATCGGAAAGCCCCGCTTCGGCGGGGTTTTTCGTTTGTAGATCGCTAAACTGTCATCCACCGTGGACGGTGCTTGCCGTTCCTCTCATCGCGTTCCCCGCCCATGAAACTCGTAGACGAAGCAGAAATCCAGGTCATCGCCGGCAACGGCGGCAACGGTTGCATTGGCTTCCGGCGCGAGAAGTTCATCCCGCTGGGCGGACCGGATGGAGGTGACGGCGGTGGCGGCGGCAACGTCTGGCTGCAGGCCGACGAAAACCTCAACACCCTGGTCGACTTTCGCCACGAGAAGAATTTCCGCGCCCAGCGCGGCGAGAACGGCATGGGCCGGCAGATGTACGGCAAGGCCGGCGAAGATCTGACTATTACCGTGCCGGTGGGCACCGTGGTCTGCAATGTCGAGACCGACGAAATCATCGGCGACCTGACTACCCATGGTGATCGCCTGCTGGTGGCCAAGGGTGGCAAGGGCGGCTTGGGCAACATGCATTTCAAGAGCTCGGTGACGCGCGCGCCTCGCCGCGCCACGCCGGGCGAAGAAGGCGAGCAGCGCCTGCTCAAGCTGGAACTCAAGCTGCTGGCCGACGTCGGCCTGCTGGGCTTTCCCAATGCCGGCAAGAGCACGCTGATCCGCGCCGTTTCGGCGGCCACGCCCAAGGTGGCGGACTATCCGTTCACCACGCTCTATCCCAATCTGGGCGTGGTCAGCGTGGAAGCGCACCGCAGCTTCGTGATTGCCGACATCCCCGGCCTGATTGAAGGCGCCGCCGATGGCGCCGGCCTGGGCGCGCAGTTCCTGCGCCATCTGCAACGCACCCGCCTGTTGCTGCACCTGGTGGACATGGCGCCGATGGAAGGCGGCGTGGAAGGCATCGACCCGGCCGAGCAGGTGCGGGCGATCGAGCGCGAACTGATGAAGCACGACCCGGCGCTGCTGGAAAAGCCGCGCTGGCTGGTCCTGAACAAGGCCGACCTGATGTTCGAGGACGAGGCCCGCGAGCGCGCCGAGCAAATCGTCGCAGAGCTGGACTGGATGCACCCGTGGTACCAGATTTCGGCGATTTCGCGCGAAGGCACCTTCCCGATCATGCAGGACGTGATGGCCTTCTTCGACCGGCAGAAGCTGGAGGCGGAAGAGGCGGCGGCCAATGGCGGCTGACCTCGCCGCGCGGCCCGAAGCGCGGGCAACAAAAAACCCGGCCGAAGCCGGGTTTTTTTGCTTTCCCGTAAACGCCGGCTTAGGCGGCCAGCGCCTTGATGCGGGCGGTCAGGCGGCTCTTGTGGCGAGCGGCCTTGTTCTTGTGAATCAGGCCACGGGCGCTGAAGCGATCCAGGATCGGCTGGGCCACGGCGAAGGCTTCCTTGGCGCCGGTGGCGTCATTGGCGTCCAGTGCCTTCAGCACTTTCTTGACGGCGGTGCGCAGCATGGAGCGCTGGGCAGAGTTGCGCGCGTTGCGCACGACGGTCTGCTTGGCGCGCTTCTTGGCGGACTTGATATTGGCCACGATGGATTCCTGAAATCTGGGAAAGTAATGAATTACGGGATTAGACCAAAAAGTATGGACGATTCAGAGGCTTGCGTCAACCTGGCTGGCCGGACCGGGGAGGGTACCCCATGAGCAGTGGCCGGCTCCTGCGTTCCACGGCGATTTTCAGCGCCATGACCTTCCTGTCCCGGCTGTCCGGACTGGTCCGGGACCAGGTCTACGCCATGGTCTTTGGCGCCGGCGCGGCCATGGACATCTTCTTCATCGCCTTCCGCATCCCCAATTTCATGCGCCGGCTGTCGGCCGAGGGTTCGTTTTCGATGGCCTTCGTGCCGGTCCTGGCCGAGTACAAGGAAAAGCACGGCCCGGGGGCGGTCAAGGAGCTGATTGACCGGGTCACCGGCACCCTGGCCGCGGCCCTGCTGGTGCTGACCGCGCTGGTGCTGGTCTTCGCGCCGGCGCTGGCGACCGCCATTGCCTCCAAGTACACCGGCGGTCAGCACGACATGCTGACCGAGATGCTGCGGATCACCTTCCCGTACGCCTTCTTCATTTCGCTGGCGTCGCTGGTGGGTAGTGTCCTCAACAGCTACCAGCGTTTTGCCATCCCGGCGCTGTCGCCCATCCTGCTGAATCTGTCGATGATTGCGGCCGCCTTCTGGCTGGCGCCGCTGATGGGCGGCTCGGTGATGGCCTTGGCCTGGGGCGTGCTCGCGGCGGGTGTCCTGCAACTGGTGTTTCACCTGCCGGCGTTGGCCAAGCTGGGCCTGTTGCCGCGACCGCGGCTGGGCATGGCGCACGAAGGCGTGCGCAAAATCATGAAGTTGATGGTGCCCACGCTGTTCGGCTCCTCGGTGGTGCAGTTCAACCTGCTGTTCAACACCTGGGCGGCGGCGTTCCTGGCGAGCGGTAGCGTGAGCTGGCTGTATTACAGCGATCGCCTGCTGGAATTCCCGCTCGGCATGTTTGGCGTGGCCATCGGCACGGTCATCCTGCCGCACCTGAGCAGCCGCCATGCCGCCACCGATCCGGACGGTTTTTCCAAGGGCCTGGACTGGGGTTTCCGCCTGTGCCTGTTGATCGGCGTGCCGGCCTGCATCGGGCTGATCCTGTGTGCCGGTCCGCTGATGTCCACGCTGTTCCAGTACAAGAACTTCACCCCCTTCAACGCGCAGATGAGCAGTTGGAGCCTGATGGCGCAGTCCACTGCGGTGCCTGCGTTCCTGCTGGTCAAGGTGCTGGCGCCGGCCTTCTACGCGCGCCAGGACGGGCGTACGCCGGTGAAGTCGGCGGTGGTGGCGGTGATCACCAATGCGCTCAGTACCATCGTGTTGTTTGCCGGCGTGTTGTTCTTCACCGCGCAGGGCCAGGCGGCGCTGGTGCAGACCGGTGGCAGGTACCTGGACGCGCTGGCGCTGATTCCCGGCATGCATGCGCTGCTGGCGCTGGCGATCGCCATAGCCGGCTGGGTCAATGCCCTGCAACTGGCCTGGTACCTGCAGCGCGCCGGGGTCTACCACCGGCAACCAGGCTGGGGCCGTTTCCTGCGCCAGATTGGCGTGGCCTCGCTGGTCATGGTGGGCTTGCTGATTGCCTTCCGCCTGGCCTGGCCCGATTGGGTGCAGTGGAACTGGTGGCAGCGTGGCCTGCGCCTGCTGGCGATGGTGGGCGCGGGCGGCGGCGCCTACGCAGTGCTGCTGTGGCTGCAGGGCATCCGGCCGCGCGACTTCCGCGGCCACTGATCCGCCCCCATTGAGCAGGGGCGGGACGGCTATACTCCCCCGTTCGTGTCATTGCGCCCGCGCGGCTTCCGCCGGGCGACTCCAACCAGGAAACCATGAGCAGGCTGTTCCGAGACGTCGATGGCGGGTCCTTGACCCCCCAGGGAAGCGTGGTCTGCATCGGCGCTTTCGACGGCCTGCATAGCGGCCATCGCGCGCTGGTGCGGCAGACGGTGGCCCGCGCCCGCGATTCGGGCGTGCCGGCGGTGGCGCTGACGTTTGAACCGCTGCCGCGCGAATTCTTCAGCCGCGACAATCCGCCGCCGCGCCTGACCCTGGCGCGCGCCAAGGTGCAGGGCCTGCGCCAACTGGGAATCGATGAAGTGGGCCTGCTGCGCTTCGACGCGCGCATCGCCGCCATGCCGGCGCAGGATTTCGTCGAGCAGATGCTGGTGCAACGACTTGCTGCGCGCGAAGTGTGGATTGGTCCGGATTTCCGCTTCGGTCACAAGCGCGGCGGCGATCTGGCCTTGTTGCAGCAATTGGGCAATGCGCAGGGTTTCAGCGCGCACGCCATCGACGCCGTGGAAGTGCAGGGCGAGCGCGTCTCCAGTACGCGCATCCGCGAAGCGCTCAGGCAGGGCGACTTCGCCGACGCCGCGCGCCTGCTCGGCCGACCGTATGCGATTGGTGGGCGCGTGGTACGTGGCCGGCAACTGGGCCGCACGCTGGGCTTCCCTACCGCCAACCTGCGTTTTCCGCGCACGCCGGCGCTGTCCGGGATCTACGCCACGTGGGTCCACGGCGTGGCGGATCGTCCATGGGCGTCGGTATCGAGCTTTGGTACGCGTCCTACCGTCGCCGGCATCGAACCGCTGCTCGAAGCCCACCTGTTCGACTTCGATGGCGATCTTTACGGCCGCCATATCGAAGTTGAATTCGTCGCCAAGCTGCGCGACGAACTCAAGTTCCCCGATCTGCCCAGCCTCACCGACCAGATGCATCGCGACGCCGAGCAGGCGCGCGCCGTGCTGGCCGAGGCCGCGCCCCAGTCCGCAGCTGTCGGCGCGGACTCTCCCCTTACAGCCCCCTGTTGATCATTCCCGTGACCCAAGACTACAAAGCCACCCTGCACCTGCCCGCCACGGAATTCCCGATGCGCGGTGACCTGCCCAAGCGTGAGCCGGACACCCTGGCGCGCTGGGAAGCCGGCAACCTGTACCAGCAGCTGCGCGATAACGCCGCGGGCCGGCCGCTGTTCGTGCTGCACGATGGCCCGCCGTATGCCAATGGCGCGATCCACCTGGGCCATGCGGTCAACAAGATCCTCAAGGACATCATCGTCAAGTCGAAGTACCTGGCCGGCTTCGATGCGCCCTACATCCCGGGCTGGGATTGCCACGGCCTGCCGATCGAAATCGCGATCGAAAAGAAGTGGGGCAAGGTCGGCGTCAAGCTCGATGCGGTCGAGTTCCGGCAGAAGTGCCGCGAATATGCCAACGAGCAGATCGACATCCAGCGCAAGGACTTCAAGCGACTGGGCGTGATTGGCGACTGGGACAACCCGTACAAGACCCTGGACTTCCGCTTCGAAGCCAATGAAATCCGCGCGCTGTCCAAGGTCGTGGCCAATGGCCACCTCACCCGTGGCGTGAAGCCGGTGCACTGGTGCTTCGATTGCGGCTCGGCGCTGGCCGAAGCCGAGATTGAATACCAGGACAAGGATTCGCCGGCGATCGATGTCGGCTATGTCGTGCGTGATCGCAAGGCGCTCGCCGCCGCGTTCGGCGCCGACATTCCCGACGACGTCGAAGTGGCGCTGCCGATCTGGACCACCACGCCATGGACGCTGCCGGCGTCGCTGGCTGTCTCGCTGGGCCCGGACCTGGAATACGCGCTGGTGGAAGGCCCGGCCCGCGACGGCAAGCGTCGCTGGCTGGTCTTGGCCGATGCGCTGGCCGCGCGCGCCTTGCAGCGCTATGGCGTGACTGACACGGTGACCCATGGCCGCGTCGCCGGCTCCGCGCTGGAAGGCATCCTCCTGGCCCATCCGTTCTACGCCGAGCGCGACATCCCGGTCATCCTGGGCGAGCACGTGTCGGCCGAAGACGGCACCGGCGCCGTGCATACCGCGCCGGGCCACGGCCAGGAAGACTTCGTGGTCGGCCAGCGTTACGGCCTGATCGACAAATACACCACCGCCCAGCTCAATCCGGTCGATGGCCGCGGTGTGTATTTGCCGTCGACGCCGCCGGCAGGCGACACCGTGCTGGCCGGCACGCATATCTGGAAAGCCAATGACGCATTGGTGGACGTGCTGCGCAGCTCAGGCGCGCTGCTTGCTTTTGCCAAGCTGCACCACAGCTACCCGCATTGCTGGCGCCACAAGACGCCCATCGCGTTCCGCGCCACGCCGCAGTGGTTCATCTCGATGGAGCAGGCGCACCTGCGCCGCGATGCATTGGCCGCGATCAAGCAGGTAGGCTGGTTCCCGCAATGGGGCGAAGCGCGCATCGCCGGCATGGTGGAAGGGCGCCCGGACTGGACCATCTCGCGCCAGCGCACCTGGGGCGTGCCGATTGCCCTGTTCGTCCATCGCGAGACCGGCGAGCCGCATCCGCGCAGCGTCGAATTGATGCAGGCCGTAGCCGAACGCGTGGAGCAGGGCGGCGTTGACGCCTGGTACACGCTGGAAATGGCCGATCTGCTCGGCACCGAAGCCGACGACTACGAAAAGATCACCGACATCCTCGATGTCTGGTTCGACTCCGGCGTCACCCACGAAGGCGTGCTGCTGGAACGCGGCCTGGGCAAGCCGGCCGACTTGTACCTGGAAGGTTCGGATCAACATCGCGGCTGGTTCCAGTCCTCGCTGCTGACCGGCGTGGCGATCGACAAGCACGCGCCGTACCGGCAATGCCTGACCCACGGCTTCACCGTGGACGAGCACGGCCGCAAGATGTCCAAGTCGCTGGGCAACGGCATCGAGCCGCAGGACATCATGAAGACCCTGGGCGCGGACATCCTGCGTCTGTGGATTGCTTCGGCCGACTACAGCAACGAGATGTCGCTGTCGCAGGAAATCCTCAAGCGCAATGCCGATGCCTACCGTCGCATCCGCAATACCGCACGCTTCCTGCTTGGCAACCTGCATGGATTCGAACCCGCGCGCGACCTTCGTCCGCTGGAAGACATGGTGGCGCTGGATCGCTGGATCGTGCATCGTGCATTCGAGCTGCAGGAGAAGATCAAGGCCGCCTACGAGCGCTACGACTTCGCCGAGATCGTGCAGGCGCTGCTGAATTTCTGCAGCGTGGATCTGGGCTCCCTGTATCTGGACGTGACCAAGGACCGCCTGTACACCATGCGCGAAGACTCGCGCGGTCGCCGTTCGGCGCAGAGCGCGATGTATCGCATCGCCGAAGCCTTTGTGCGCTGGGTCGCGCCGGTGTTGAGCTTCACCGCCGATGAAATGTGGCAGCACCTGCCGGGCGGACGCACCGGCAACGTATTGTTCGCCACCTGGTATGACGGCCTGGCGCCGTTGGACGCGGATGCCGCCTTGTCGGCCGCCGACTTCGACCAGCTGCTGGCCCTGCGCGAGCAGGTGTCCAAAGTGCTGGAGCCGATGCGCGCCAACAGCCAGATTGGCGCGGCGCTGGAAGCGGAGATCAGCGTGTCGGTCAATGCGGCACTGGCGGGCAAGTGGCAGCCGCTGGCCGATGAGCTGCGCTTCTTCCTCATCAGTGGCGACGTGAGCGTCAGCGCGATCGATGCAGATGAAGTGTTCGTGTTGGCGCAACCGACCAGCAAGACCAAGTGCGTGCGTTGCTGGCACCACCGCGCCGATGTGGGCGCGGACGCCCGGCATCCGGAATTGTGCGCCCGCTGCGCCAGCAACGTGGAAGGCCCCGGCGAAGATCGCCGCTGGTTCTAAAGGAACAGCATGACCGTACGTCCCAAACCCGATGCGCTGATCTGGCTGCTGCTGTCGGCGCTCGTCATCGGCCTGGATCAATGGTCCAAAGCCTGGGTGCTGACCAGCCTGCCCGAGCATGTGGCCGTGCCGGTCATCGAAGGCTTCTGGAACTGGTACCGCACCTACAACACCGGCGCCGCCTTCAGCTTCCTGGCCAATGCCGGTGGCTGGCAGATTTTCGTGTTCGGCGCGCTGGCCGTGGGCATCAGCTCGCTGCTGGCGTTCTGGCTCAGCCGCACCGCGCGCGCCGATTGGCGCCAGGCGCTGCCGTATTCGCTGGTGATTGGCGGCGCGCTGGGCAACGTGCTGGATCGGTTCATGCATGGCCACGTCATCGATTTCGTGCAGTGGTACTGGCGCGACTACTACTGGCCCGCCTTCAACGTGGCTGACTGCGCGGTGGTCGGCGGCGCCATCGGCATTGCCGTGTTCGGCTTGCTGGACGGCAAGCGCGGACAAAAAGCGGGATAATGCCGGCCATGGAGGTCCTGCTCGCCAATCCCCGTGGTTTCTGCGCCGGCGTTGATCGCGCGATCGAAATCGTCAAGCGCGCCATCGAGACCCTGGGCGCGCCGATTTATGTACGGCATGAAGTCGTGCACAACCGCTTCGTGGTGGACGACCTGCGTAATCGCGGCGCGGTGTTCGTGGAAGAGCTGGACGAAGTGCCCGACAACGCCACCGTGATCTTCAGCGCACACGGCGTTTCCCAGGCCGTGCGCATCGAGGCCGAGCGCCGTGGCCTGAAGGTGTTCGACGCCACCTGTCCGCTGGTGACCAAGGTCCACCTGGAAGTGGCGCGACACTGCCGCGCCGGTCGCGATGTCGTGCTGATTGGCCACGCCGGCCATCCTGAAGTGGAAGGCACGATGGGCCAGTGGAACCGGGAAGCCGGGACGGGGCGCATCTACCTGGTGGAAGACATCCACAACGTGGCCACGCTGGAAGTCGAGCAGCCGGACAACTTCTTCTACACCACCCAGACCACGCTGTCGGTGGATGACACCATCGGCATCATCCAGGCCCTGCAGGCGCGCTTCCCCAACATCCAGGGGCCGAAGAACGACGACATCTGCTACGCCACCCAGAACCGCCAGGACGCGGTGCGCGATCTGGCCAAGCAATGCGATCTGGTGCTGGTGGTGGGTTCACCCAACAGTTCCAATTCCAACCGCCTGCGCGAGCTGGCCGAACGTGACGGCGTGGAGTCGTACCTGATCGACGGTGCGCATGAAATCGACCCCGCCTGGGTGCAAGGCAAGCAGCGCATCGGCGTGACGGCAGGCGCCTCGGCGCCGGACATCCTGATTGACGGCGTGATCCAGCGTTTGCGCGATCTCGGCGCCGGTTCCATCGGCGAACTCGATGGCGAGCCCGAGAACATGGTGTTTGCTTTGCCGAAGGAACTGCGGCTGCAACTGGTCAGCTGATTCGCGCGCGTCGGCGTGGTTCGTTTGCATGGCGTGACCAAAGCGTTCTCTGCACCGCGACATCCTTGAATGTTGCGTGTGAGGCAATCGCACAGGCTCACCTTCTCTTGATGTGCGTTCCGCAATGGTGGAGTACGGCAGATTGAACTGCCTCCATCCATCACTGGGAGCACCAATGAATACGCAGAAGAAGATCGAGCACAGCCTCAACGATTTGATCGAGATTGCCCGAGATGGCAAGGACTTCTATACCGAAGCCGCAGGCAAGGTGAAAGACGCCGAACTGTCATCGCTGTTCACCCGCATTGCCGGCGTCAAGGGCGACATCGTCACCCGACTGAGCGCCGATGTGGCCGCCGCCGGTGGCAAGCCGGCCGAGCACGGCACCATGGTCGGATCGATGCATCAGATGTACGGCAACGTCCGCGCCGCCCTGGGCGACACCCGCTATGGCTACGTGGCCGAACTGGAAGCGTCGGAAGATCGCCTGCTCGATGCGTTCGATGAAACCCTCACCGATTCCGACACCCCGGCCAGCGCACGCGCCGAAGTGCAGGCGCTGCTGCCGCAGGTGCGCGAGTGCCACAACATCATGCGCGACCGCAAGCATGCGTTGCAGGCGTCGCACTAAGCCCAAACAGGTGGCACGCTTCGAAGCAAAAAGCCCCGCGTGAGCGGGGCTTTCTTGTGGATCGTGTAGGGAGGGTCCATTCACCGCATGCTGACCACCTGGTGTTTCAAGCGCCTGTTACCGCACGCTGACGACCATTCGGAAAGTACTTCTCCATGCCCCACAGCAGCAGCGCGAACGCGCTTGCGCCAGCCAGGATGATCGCGATGTTCAGGGCAACCCGCGCGTAGCCAAGTTCGTTCGCGTTGAGAAACGGGTAGGGATACCAGGCGGTCAGTGCGCCGCGGATGAGCGTGTACGCCAGCCACGCCACCGGCCATACGAACGCCAGCACCAACGTGCGCCCATCGATGCGCGGCCTCGGACCGAACAGGCACCAACCGAGCAAAGCGAGTAGAGGCGACAGGTAGTGGAAGCCCGCGTTGACCCAGGTGCCGATGCCACTGTGATGGACCAGTCCGGACAGCACGGTGGCAAAGACGATGCCGGTCACTGCGATGCCCAGCAGCGCATCGAGTCGCAGCACCCGCCAGAGGCGACCATCCTGTTGCGGATTCCAGGCCAGCGATGCCGCCGAGAACAGAACCAGCAGATTGCTTTCGACAGTGAAATAGCTGAAGAAGCGGACGAAGCGCGTGGACAGTGGAACCGCGGTACTGGCTTGCGCCGCGTTGATGTCCTGGCCTCCGGCGAGCAGCAGGCCGATCTGCAGGATGAAAGCGGCCAGCACGATCAGGGCCAGCAGCAGATTCCAGAGGCGGGACATCGTGATCAGGCTCATGCGGGGTCTTGTAGGGGGCGCCGGTTGCAGGCTAACCGAGCAGGGCGTGGGTCGGGCCCAATCGGCTGAGTATCGGGCACCGGCAGGCCCCCGTACATTGACCCATCCGAACCCTGGCCCTAAAATCGCCGGCTCAGCCGGAATAGCTCAGTTGGTAGAGCGGCGCATTCGTAATGCGTAGGTCGTAGGTTCGATTCCTATTTCCGGCACCAGTCGAGACAAAGGCCCTGCTTCGGCGGGGCCTTTGTTTTTTCGGACTTCTTGACCCTCGCCAGCGGGCCTCAACCCATCGGAGCCAGCGACTGCGCCCCTCGCGCGTCCGCCAGGGCCACCGCATCAGCCCCCGCCGGAAAATGCAGTTGCCCGGTCGCATCATTGGCTGCGCGCCAGACGGCCTCGGCCACATCGGCCTCCTGCGTGTAGGTGCCAGCATCGCCGAGCATGGCGAATACCTGCTGCGCGTAGGCCTGGTAGGGCTCGGGCAGCAGGCCGGCCATGCGCTGCTGGCCATTGGCGGTGAAGCGGGTGGTGGGGGCGTAGCCCGGTTCGACCAGCTTGACCTCGATGTCGAAGGCGCCCAGTTCGTGGGCGAGCGACGCGGTGAAGCCTTCGATGGCGGTCTTGCTTGCCGTGTAGGCAGCCACCAGCGGCATCGGCGCCAGCACGGCGCTGGAGGTGACGTTGATGATGCGACCGGTGCGACGCGCGCGGAACTGCGGGATCACGGCCTGCGCCATCGCCATCACGCCGAACGTATTGGTATCGAAGACCTCGCGCACGGTCGCCAGGGGCGTGGCCTCGAATGCGCCGAAGAGGCCGATGCCCGCATTGTTGACCAGCACGTCGATGGGGCCAGCCGCGTCCACTGCCGCGGTGATGCTGTCGTCCCGGGTCACGTCGAGCGCGAGCAGTTGCATGCGCTCGTCGGCAATCAGGGCAGCGCTGGCGGGATCGCGCAAGGTGGCGACGACCCGCCAGCCGCGTTCGTGGAAGTGGCGGGCGGTGGCCAGGCCGTAGCCGGAGGAACAGCCGGTGATGAGCACGGTTTGCATGGGGAAACCAGGGAGATTGAAGGGAAGCAAACGATAGGCGAGCATGTTCGGCATCACGATGCGCATGCGTCCGTATTTCCTTGGCGAGCGTCCGAATGAGCGATCCGCTGTCCCATGTGATGCAACTGCTGCATCCGCGCGCCGTATTTTCCAAGGGCATCAGCGGTGCCGGCGATTGGGCCGTGCGCTACAGCGAATTTGGCGAACCCAGTTTCTGCGCGGTGTTGGAAGGCGGGTGTCGACTCGATGTCGACGGACAGGAACGCCTTGATCTGATCGCGGGCGACTTCCTGCTGCTGCCGGCGACGCCGGGCTTCACGATGGCCGCGGGCGAGAGCGAGCGCCCGGTGCAGGTGGATCCTGCGCACAGCCAGGGATCCGTGGCTGAAATCCGCCACGGTCGCGCCGACGGTCCGGCCGAATTCCGCCTGCTCGGCGGCTGGTTCCAGTTCGATGCCGCCGATCCCGGCTTGCTCGCATCGCTGCTGCCGCAAGCGGTACATGTGCGCGGCGTGCCACGGCTGACGGCTTTGGTGCGGATGGTGCGTGAGGAAACCGACGCGTCGCGCCCCGGCCAGGGCGCCGTGCTCGGCCGGTTGGTGGAACTGTTGCTGGTGGAAGCGCTGCGCGCCGCGCCCGCGCAGGCCTCACCGGGTCTGTTGCGCGGCCTGGCCGATGCGCGACTGGCGGCGGCGCTGGTGGAACTGCATGCGCGACCCGAGCGTGCGTGGACCATGACGCAATTGGCCGAGCAGGCCGCGTTGTCGCGGTCGGCATTCTTTGAACGTTTCACCCGCGTGGTCGGCGTCGCGCCGATGGAGTATCTGCTGGCGTGGCGCATGTCGTTGGCGCGGATGCTGTTGCGACAGCCCAATGCCGACCTGACCGATGTGGCCGAGCGGGTGGGCTACAGCTCGGCGAGCACCTTCAGTACCGCCTTCAGTCGACGCGTCGGCTTGTCGCCGGGCCGCTATGCGCGCAGTAGCGCCTGACAGGTGCATGCTGCGGGCCGGCAAGGTTCCAGTGTGGGTTCAGCAGCGGTGGCCGGACCCGTTCGTCCGAGAGCGTTGATTTCATGAGAATCAGGGGCTTCCGACGACGCCAGCCTACGCTTGCGTATGGAATGCTCGTTTGATTGGCATCAATACAACTGTATACACAATCGTGCATTATTCGGTCCTCTGAATTCTGGACGCCCTATGAAATCCCCCGCCTCCTACTCCCGGGAACAGTTGCTGGCCAGCGCCCGTGGCGAATTGTTCGGACCTGACGCCGGTCGTCTGCCCAACGATCCCATGCTGATGTTCGACCGCATCACCGAGATTCGCGAAGACGGTGGCGCACATGGCAAGGGCATGATCCGCGCCGAGCTGGATATCCATCCGGAGCTGTGGTTCTTCAAATGCCACTTCCTTGGCGATCCGGTGATGCCGGGTTGCCTGGGCCTGGATGCGCTGTGGCAGCTGACCGGGTTCTACCTGACCTGGATTGGCGCACCGGGGCGTGGTCGCGCATTGGGCACCGGCGAGGTGAAGTTCACCGGCCAGGTGTTGCCCACCGCCAAGAAGGTGACCTACGAGGTCGACATCAGCCGCGTCATCAATCGCAAGCTGGTGTTGGCCGTGGCTGACGGGCGCATGTTGGTGGACGGTCGCGAAATCTATACGGCCAAGGATCTGCGGGTCGGCCTGTTTACTTCCACGGAGAGTTTCTGATGCGCCGCGTCGTCATTACTGGCCTGGGTATCACCTCGTGCCTCGGCAACGATGCGGACACGGTGTCGGCTTCCCTGCGCGAAGGTCGCGCCGGCATCCGCCATATCCCCGAGTATGTGGAGCTGGGTTTCCGCAGCCACGTTGGCGGCAAGCCCGAAATCGATCTGGAAGGGCAGATTGATCGCAAGCAGAAGCGCTTCATGGGCGATGCGGCGGGTTATTCCTACATCGCCCTGCGCGATGCCATCGCCGACGCCGGCCTGGATGAAACCCAGGTCAGCGATCCGCGCACCGGCCTGGTGGCCGGCTCCGGCGGCGGTTCGGCCGAGTGGCAGATTGAAGCGGCGGATCTGCTGCGCCAGCGCGGCATCCGCAAGGTGGGCCCGTACATGGTGCCGCGCACGATGTGCTCCACCGTATCGGCCACGCTGGCCACGGCCTTCAAGATTCGCGGCGTCAGCTATTCGATTTCCGCGGCCTGCGCCACCTCGGCGCATTGCATCGGTGCGGCGGCGGACCTGATCCGCAGCGGTCGCCAGGACATCGTGTTTGCCGGCGGCGGTGAGGAACTGCACTGGGCGCTGACCATGATGTTCGACGCCATGGGCGCCCTGTCGAGCAAGTACAACGATGCCGCGCTGACCGCGTCGCGCCCCTACGACGTGGATCGCGATGGCTTCGTCATTGCCGGCGGCGCCGGCATGCTGGTGCTGGAAGACTACGATCATGCGGTGGCCCGAGGCGCGCACATCCATGCCGAACTGCTGGGCTACGGCGTGACGTCCGACGGCGCCGACATGGTCGCGCCTTCGGGTGAGGGCGCCGTGCGCTGCATGCAGATGGCGCTGGAAGGTGTGACCGCACCCATCGACTATCTCAACACCCATGGCACCTCCACGCCGCTGGGCGACATGATTGAGCTGGAAGCCGTGCGCAGCGTGTTTGGCGAAGCACTGCCGCCCACCTCGTCGACCAAGGCACTGTCCGGACACTCGCTCGGTGCGGCCAGCGTACATGAGGCCATCTACTGCCTGCTGATGATGCGCGATGGCTTCATCGCCGGCTCGGCCAACATCGAGAACCTCGATCCGAAGGCGGAAGGGTTTCCGCTGGTGCGCGAAAGCCGCGACGCCAAGCTCGATACGGTGATGTCCAACAGCTTCGGCTTTGGCGGCACCAATGCGACGCTGGTGTTTGGCCGGGTGCCGACGACGGCATGATGTTCCGACGTCGCGCGCCATCCGGTGCGCTGCGTCCCGCACAAACGTCGAAGCACGATTCGCCCCGCCGATGCGGGGCGAATCTTTTTGTGGCCGCGTAATCGGCCGTCAGGTTGGCGTCCGCGTGTTGGACTTCACGCCCTCGGCCTGGCTGATCGTCGAGCACAACGAAGTTGTCGGCCTGTGTTCGGTGGTGAAGACGCCGCGGGACGGCGAAGTTGCCCTGGGTTACGGCATCGCACCGACGCGCTGGGGCAGGGGCATTGCCACGCGCGCTGTTGCCGAGGTCGTGCAATGGGCGCGCCAGGATGAGCGCGTCCATCGCCTGGTGGCGGAAACCGCCGTCGACAACCTGGCCTCGCAACGCGTGCTGGCGTCGAACGGCTGTCCTGCGCCAACCTCAGGCCAGCGCCAGCGCTGTTATCGCCTGCACATCGTCCAGCATGCGCGCCGGTCCGGCGCCCTGCAGCGCTTCGGGCGTCGCATAGCCCCAGCTCACGCCGGCGAATGCGATGCCCGCACGCGCGGCCGCTTGCGCGTCTTCCAACTGATCGCCCACATAGATCGCGCGACTTGCCGGCATGCGTGCCTCGCGCAGCACATGGGTCAGATGTCGGTGCTTGCCGAACAGCGAACTGCCGCAGGCCACATGCGCCAGCCGTGCCCAGTTGTCCTCGCCCAACAGGCGACGGCAGTTTTCGGCGCTGTTCGACGACACCAGCGCCAGGCGCACGCCGGCGTCGGCCAACTGGGCCAGCGCGGCATCGACGCCGGCGAAGCGCTCTATCTCGTGGCCTTCGGCGCTGACCAGCCGGCGGAAGGCGGTCACCACCTGCGGCAGCTTCCACAACGGCAGGCCGGTGGCCTGGATGATCTCGCGCGCGGGCTTTCCGCGCAGTGTCTGTATCTGCTCATTGTCCAGCGAACGGAAGCCAAATCGCGTCGCCAGCCGGTTGTGCGAGCGCGCAAAGAAGGCGAACGAATCGACCAGCGTGCCGTCAAGGTCGAAGATCACCAGATCGTAGGCGAGCGCGGCAGTAGCGGGAGTGGGCGTGTCGGCCATGCGTGATGCAAGCAGAGCAGGGCAGGCCAGTGTGCCGCAGCCGCGACCACGATCGCACACCGCCGCGTTCAGCATGACCTTTGGCCTACGGAGCCGCCACCCGGCGCCGGTAGCATCGACGGCTTGCCCGCAGCCCCGGAATTGTTGATGAAGCGTGACCGCCTTGCCCTTGCCCTGACCGTGTTGTTGAGCTTGACCGGCGGCTACGCCGGCGCCGCCTCCGCCGATGAGGTGCCGGCACCGAAAGACATTCCCTTCAACGGCAGTCTGCGCATCGAAGTCGATGCCACCGATCTGAACCGGCGTATCTTCCGCATCCGCGAAACCATCCCCGCCCAGCCCGGTCGCCTGACCCTGCTGTATCCGCAATGGTTGCCGGGCAATCATTCGCCGTCCGGCCCCATCGAGAAGCTCGCCGGCCTGGTGATCACCGCCAATGGACAACGCTTGCCGTGGATGCGCGATCAGTTCAACGTGTACGCCTTCCACGTCGAGGTGCCCGCAGGCGCGAGCGAAGTCGTCACCGAGTTCCAGTACCTGTCCTCGCAGGGTGGCTCGCAGGGGCGGGTAGTGATGACGCCGGACATGCTCAACCTGCAATGGAACTTCGCCGCGCTGTACCCGGCCGGCTACAACGCCGCCAACATTCCCGCCCAGGCCAGCGTCAAGCTGCCCGCAGGCTGGTCATACGCCACGGCATTGACCACTGAACGTCGCGACGGCGACACCGTGCATTTCAAGACCATCGACTTCGATGATCTGGTCGACTCGCCGATGTTCGCCGGCAAGCACTACAAGCGCATCGATCTGGATCCGGGCGCCAAGCAGCCGGTGCATCTGAATGTCTTCGCCGACGAAGCCGAAGATCTGGAAATGAAGCCCGAGCAGATCAAGGCGCACCAGACCCTGGTCACCCAGGCCAGCAAACTCTATGGCGCGCGTCATTTTGATCACTACGAGTTCCTGCTGGCGCTGACCGACAATCTCGGCGGCATCGGCCTGGAACACCATCGCTCCAGCGAGAACAGTGGCGAACGCGGCTACTTCACCGACTGGGAGAAGACCTGGCAGGGACGCGATCTGCTGCCGCACGAATTCAACCACTCCTGGAACGGCAAGTACCGTCGCGGCGCGGATCTGGCCACGCCCAGTTTCAACGTGCCGATGGGTGACAGCCTGCTGTGGCTGTATGAAGGGCAGACCCAGTTCTTCGGCACCGTGCTGGCGGCGCGTTCGGGTCTGTGGACGCAGCAGCAGGCGCAGGAAATGCTGGCGCTCACCGCGGGCGTGTATGACCGCGGTCGTCCCGGCCTGGCCTGGCGCAACATCCAGGACACCACCAACGATCCAACCATCGCGCAACGTCGTTCGCTGCCGTTCCGCAACTACCAGATGAGCGAGGATTACTACTCCGGTGGCCTGATGATCTGGCTGGAAGTGGATGGCAAGCTGCGCGAGTTGAGCGGCAACAAGCGTTCCATCGACGACTTCGCCAAGGCCTTCTTCGGCATGGGCAATGGCGAGTGGGAGGTCAACCCGTACACCTTCGACGACATCGTCGCCACGCTCAACGGCATCGCACCGTTCGACTGGGCCGGCTTCCTGCGCACGCGCGTGGATGGCCACGGGCCGTTGATTGGCGGGCTGGAAGCGGCGGGCTGGAAGCTGGTCTATACCGACACGCCGTCTGACGCGTTCAAGGCGATGGAAGGCCGCCGCAAGGGCGCCGACCTCACGTACTCGCTGGGCATGAGCATCAACGACAAGGGTGACCTGACCGATGTGCGCTGGGATGGCCCGGCGTTCAACGCCGGCCTGGCGCCGAGCATGAACCTGATTGCGGTCAATGGCCGCGCCTACAGCGCCGATGCATTGAAGAATGCGGTCAAGGCGGCCAAGGACAGCAAGGCCCCGATTGACCTGGTGGTCAAACGCTTTGACCGGGTCGAGAGCGTACGCATCGCCTACTTCGACGGCCTGCAGTATCCCAAGCTGGAACGCATCGCCGGCAAGCCGGATCGCCTGACGGAGCTGTACAAGGCGCGCTGATCGGAAACAGCCGACGGGGGCCGTGTCGCAGTCTGCGCGATTGACTCCGGTATCCTCGTCGGCCAGACCTCCAAGCGACAACCACGATGGGCAAGGCGAAGACAGCGTACGTCTGCAGCGAATGCGGCGCGGAATATTCCAAATGGCAAGGGCAGTGCACCGAGTGCAATGCCTGGAACTCGCTGACCCAGATCGTGCTGGAGCCGGTCGCCGGGGCCGGTCCGCCGGCCGCGCGCCGCAGCGGCTGGGCGGGCAAGGCCGAGGCGCCGAAAATCACCGCGCTCAAGGACGTGCGCCATAGCGAAGAGGCGCGCGTGTCCACCGGCATCGGCGAGTTCGATCGCGTGCTGGGTGGCGGCCTGGTGGAAGGCGCAGTGGTGCTGGTGGGCGGCGATCCGGGCATCGGCAAGTCGACCCTGCTGCTGCAGGCGCTTGCCAGGATGTCGGACAGCCTTCCCGCGCTCTACATCACCGGCGAGGAATCGCTGGCGCAGGTGGCCGGACGCGCCGTGCGCCTGGACCTACCGCTGGACAACCTGCAGGCGTTGGCGGAGACCGGCGTGGAGAACATCCTGCAGCATGCCGCCGCCGCGCGACCGCGACTGATCGTGGCTGACTCGGTACAGACTTTGTGGACCGAATCGCTCACCGCTGCCCCCGGTTCGGTCAGCCAGGTGCGCGAGAGCGCCGCCCGGCTGGTGCGCTATGCCAAGGAAACCGGCACCGCCGTGTTCCTGGTCGGTCACGTGACCAAGGAAGGCGGCATCGCCGGCCCGCGCGTGCTCGAACACATGGTGGATGCGGTGCTGTACTTCGAAGGCGAAAGCGGCAGCCGCTTCCGCATCCTGCGCGCGTTCAAGAACCGCTTTGGCGCCGTCAACGAGTTGGGCGTGTTCGCGATGGGCGAGAAGGGCCTGAAGGAAGTGCCCAATCCGTCGGCGATTTTCCTGTCCGGCAGCAGCAACCAGCCGGGCAGCTGCGTGTTGGTCACACGCGAAGGCACGCGTCCGTTGATGGTGGAAGTGCAGGCGCTGGTGGACTCCTCGCCCTTGTCCAATCCGCGCCGCGTCGCCGTGGGGCTGGAGCAGAACCGCCTGGCGATGCTGCTGGCCGTGCTGCATCGGCATGGCGGCATCGTGGTGGGCGATCAGGACGTGTTCGTCAACGTGGTCGGCGGCATCCGCGTGCAGGAAACCGCGGCCGATTTGCCGGTGCTGCTGGCGGTGTTGTCATCACTGCGCGACCGCCCGCTGGGCGAAAAGACCGTGGCCTTTGGCGAGGTCGGCCTGTCCGGTGAAATCCGTCCGGTGCCCAATGGCGAGGAACGCCTGCGCGAAGCGGCGACGCATGGCTTCAAGCGCGCCATCGTGCCCAAGGGCAATGCGCCCAAATCCGGCACGTTCAAGGGCCTGGAAGTCATCGCGGTCGAGCGCCTGTCGCAAGCGATTGAAGCCGCCGCAGATTGAGCCGACGTGGGCGCTGCTTCGCGCGTCAAGCATCGCGCGAAGCAGCGATCCCGCAGCCATCCCGTAGGAGGGGCTTCAGCCCCGAAGCCCCTGCAAATGGGGCTGACCAGATATTCGTCTGTTCAAAGCCGGCCCCGAAGCAATGAAGCCAACTGCGCCGGCGCATCCTCCGCCGCCACCTCCAGCGGCACATCCGGCGCAATCCCCTCGATCTCGTTGCGCCCGTCTTCCAGGAATCGTGCGCAGTTGGGCATCACCACGTCCAGCGGCAGTTCGTGCAGCGACACGCGCGTGCCGCCGTCGACATAGCCGCAGCCGGCTCCCAGCGTGCGCTCACCGATGACGGTAGCCACGTGGTTCTGTTGCAGCCAGGCAACGAAGTCTTCCGACGCCGACGCCGTGCCCCCATCGCTGAGAATCAGCACAGGTCCTTGCCACGCGCCGGTACCGACCAACTCTTCGCGTTCCAGGGCGAGGTCGAACACCGGGCAATCCCGATGTCCCTGCCAAACCCGCGCGCGCTGGCAGGCAGGTGCGACGAGGCGAGGGGCGGCGCGACTCATCCGGCGATCCGTCATCAACGCAATGACGTCGCTGACCCATTCGCTGCCGCCGCCGTTGCCGCTGACATCCACGAGCAGGCGTTTGGCTCCGCTCGCCTGCAATGCAGCGAGGCGTTGCCGCAGTTGCTCCTGCAGGCGCGCACGCACGGCGAGCTGCAGGGCGCGGGCATCCAGCCCGGACCGGAGCACCTGCCGGCAACTGGCCAGATAGCGGTCTTCGCCGAACTGCGCGATGCGCAGCACGCCGACATCGCCGGCGATCCCGGTGGGAAAGGGGCCGTCTGCCAGTTGTCGCCAGCCGGGTAATTGGGCGAAGTCGAAGCGGAAGGCGTGGTTGCCCTCTTCATAGCCGGCGGCTTCGCAGCTGGCCACGACGGCCAGCTTTTCATTGGCGACCTGCTCGACAACGCTGCCGACCTGGCCTGCCGGCGCCGCCGACTGCCGCTGCTCGAAGCGGAGGTGAGGATCCTTGAACGCCCGGACGAAATCCCTGAGCACGAAGAACGCACGAACACGCGAATGCGCGTTGGTCAATGCCTGGGTGGTGCGTCGATCCAGTGCGGCCAGATCCACGCGCCGCTGCTGCGATATCCAATCCAGGTTGGCATAGCCCTGCGCCATGCCGTGCTTGATGCGTGCGTAGTCGGCCAGCCAGGGGCGCGCGTCGTAGCTGGCGGCGTCCCACGCCACCAGCGCCACCGCGACCACCACCAGGGCGGCTGCGGAGCGCAACATCCAGCGACGAGTTCGATACCAACGACCGGGCGATGCAGGGGACATGGCGGCACTCCGAAGGCAGAGACCGGCAAGGCTAGGCGAGGCCCGTCATGGCGGACAGCGGAAAGCGACGGGAACGGCCCCGGTCCGACGGAACCCGGCAATGGCAGGATGGAGTCGCCGGGCAGATGCTCGAATGGATGGCTGCGGCGGTGCGGCGGCTTACCCGCGCTGCAGCACCTGCTCGATCACGTACTTGCTGCCGAAGAACGCCAGCAGCAGCAGCGCCATCGCGGCCAGAGTCCAGCCCACCGCCTTGCTGCCGCGCCAGCCGTAACGCCAGCGACCCATCAGCAGCGCGCCGAACGCCAGCCAGGACAACACGCTCAGCACGGTCTTGTGGACCAGATGCTGGGCCAGCAGGTTTTCGACGAACAGCACGCCGGTCAACAGCGTCGCCGTCAGCAGGGCAAAGCCCACTGCAATCGTGCGGAACAGGAGGTCTTCCAGTTCGGTCAGCGGCGGCAGCGCACGCAACCAGGGATGGAAGCGGCGCCGGCGCAGGGCGCGTTCCTGCAACCACAGCATCACTGCCAGCAGTGCCGCGATGGCCAGCGTGGCGTAGGCCAGCAGCGCCAGCCAGGCATGCAACTGCAGACGCCAGTCCATGCCATTGCCGGGGCGGTGGCCTTGTTGGTGGTAGAGCGCCAGCAACACGGCCGCCAAGGGGAAGGCGAACACACCCAGCGCCGCCAGACGCCCGCGTGCACCGGCCAAGGTTGTCATCGCCGCCATGCCCAGGCCGACCAGCGACAGCGCCGAGTAGAAATGCATGTCCGGCCCGCCCGGCGTGCGCCATGCCACCCACAGGTGGTAGTCGGCGTGCATCAGCAAGGCCAGCACGGCCGGCCCCAGCCAGATGCGCTGCAGTTGCAGGCGCGACTGTGCGGCGGCTCGGACCAGCAGGCCCGTGGCCACCAGGTAGGCGAGGACGGCGATGAGAACAATTGTCATCGAATGAGTGTCGCATAGCCGCGCAGGCCGGCATAGCAAGCCGCTTGCTCACCGGGACGGGTCGACGCGGCGGGCTATAATCGCCGCCCACTCCGCATTTCAGTGAATCATGTTCGAGTCCCTCACCCAGCGCCTGTCCGGCACCATCGAACGCCTGCGCGGCCGCGGCCGGCTGAGCGAGGAGAACATCCGCGAAGCCACCCGCGAGGTGCGCATCGCCCTGCTCGAAGCCGATGTCGCCTTGCCGGTGGTGCAGGCGCTGATCGAACGCATCAAGGTGCGTGCGGTCGGCCAGGAAGTGCTGAAGTCACTGACCCCGGGCCAGGCCCTGATCAAGGTGGTCCGCGATGAGCTGACCGCGGTGATGGGTTCGCAGGCCAGCGATCTGAACCTCAATGTGCCGGCGCCGGCGGTCATCCTGATGGCCGGCCTGCAGGGTGCCGGCAAGACCACCACCGTGGGCAAGCTGGCCAAGCACCTGAAGGAGCGCCGCAAGAAGAAGGTGATGGTGGTCAGCGCCGACGTCTACCGCCCGGCCGCGATCGAGCAGCTCAAGACCCTGGCCCAGCAGGTCGACGTGCTGTTCTTCCCCTCCGATGCCGGGCAGAAGCCCGAAGCCATCGTCCGCGCCGCCATCGACGATGCGAAAAAATCGTTCGTGGACGTGCTTATCGTTGATACCGCCGGCCGCCTGGCGATCGACGAAGCGATGATGGGCGAAATCAAGGCGCTGCACGCGGCGGTCGCGCCGGTGGAAACGCTGTTCGTGGTTGATGCCATGACCGGCCAGGACGCGGCCAACACCGCCAAGGCCTTCAGCGAAGCCCTGCCGTTGACCGGCGTGGTGCTGACCAAGACCGACGGTGACGCCCGTGGCGGCGCCGCGCTGTCGGTGCGCTACATCACCGGCAAGCCGATCAAGTTCATCGGCGTGGGCGAGAAGCCCGACGGCCTGGATGTGTTCCATCCCGAACGCGTGGCCAACCGCATCCTCGACATGGGCGACGTGCTGTCGCTGGTCGAGCAGGTGGAACAGGGCGTTGATCGCGAGAAGGCCGAGAAGCTCGCCGCCAAGGTCGCCAAGGGCAAGAAGTTCGACCTCAACGACATGCGCGATCAGTTGGAGCAGATGCAGAACATGGGCGGCATCGGTGGCTTGATGGACAAGCTGCCGGGCATGGGCAACATCCCCGACCACGTGAAGCAGCAGGTCGCCGCCGGCAAGGAAGTGCCGCGGATGATCGCCATCATCGGTTCGATGACCAAGAAGGAACGCCGCAACCCGGCGTTGCTCAATGGCTCGCGTCGCGCGCGCATCGCGCGTGGCTCGGGCACCACGCCGGCCGACGTCAACAAGCTGATGAAGCAGTACCAGCAAATGGAAAAGATGATGGGCAAGCTGGCCGGCGGCGGCATGAAGGGCTTGATGCGCGGGATGAAGGGCATGATGGGCGGCGCCCGCGGCGGCCTGCCGTTCCGTTGATCGCCACGCCCGCGGCCATGGTCATCACCCGACTCAATGGCCGCGACGCCAGCGCCGATGATTTGCGCGCCCTGGCGATCGGCAACTATGGCCACTTCACCGCCATGCAGGTGCGGGGCAGGGCGGTACAGGGACTGCGCCACCACCTCGATCGTCTGCAGGCCGCAACGCGCGAACTGTTCTCCACCGAACTGGACCAGGACCGCATCCGTGAGGTGCTGCGCGATGCCGTGTGCGCAGGGCCAGGGGATTCATCGCTGCGCCTGACCGTGTTCGCGCGCGGCTTTGATTACCGCCATGCCCTGCGCCCGGTCGAGGTCGATTTGCTGGTGACTTTGTCGCCGCCCACCTCACCGGACAAGCCGCCGCTGCGGGTCAAGTCGTACGTCTTTACGCGTCCGCTGCCGCATATCAAGCACGTGGGCACGTTCCCGCTGTTCCACCATCGTCGGTTGGCATTGCAGGATGGATGGGACGATGCGCTTTTCGTCGGACAGGACGGCCAGCTCATCGAAGGCTCCATCTGGAACCTGGGCCTGTGGGATGGCCAGCAGGTGGTATGGCCGGAAGGGCCGGCCTTGCGCGGCACGAATGAACGCCTGATCGCGGACGGCCTGGCGGCGTTGGGCATTCCCCAGTCCAGCAGGGTGGTGAGACTGGACGACCTGACCGCTTTCCAGGCCGCATTCGCCAGCAATGCCAGTGGTTTTCAGGCGGTGACGGCCATCGATCAGGCCAGCTGGCCGGTCGATGCCGCCCTGTTGGGCCTGCTGGAACGGGCCCTGGCGACCCAGACCTGGGACGCGCTCGACTGAGCGCCCCCAGCCGCGGGGAGCGCGGCAAGGTTTCCTTCCTTGCTTCAATGGCTTAGAATTGCCGGCTTACCTCGCCACCCTGGCGACTGGGCAACACTGGAAATCAAGCAATGGTCAAGATCCGTCTTACTCGTGGCGGCGCCAAGAAGCGTCCCTTCTACCACATCATCGTCACCGACTCGCGCAGCGCGCGTGACGGCCGCAACATCGAGCGCGTGGGTTACTACAACCCGGTCGCCTCGGGTGCGGAAAAGCGCGTCGAACTCGACGTAGCACGCGTTGATCACTGGGTGGGCAATGGCGCCCAGCTGACTGAAAAGGTCCGCACCCTGTACAAGGAAGCGGCCAAGGCCCAGGCTTCGGCCTGATGTCTGCGGCCACGCCCGCAGACGGCGTGGCCACTGCTTCGCACATGGACACCGAGCGCCCGTCGCGCCAGCAGAAAACCATTCTGCTGGGCCGCTTCACGGGCGCTTTCGGTATTCGCGGCCAGGTCAAACTGGAATCGTGGACCGAGCCACGCGACAGCATTTTCCGCTATCAACCGTGGATCCTGCGCAGCGCCGACGGCGCCGAGCGCGAGATATCCGGCGTGCGTGGCAAGAGCTCCGGCAAGGTGGTCGTCGCCGACGTGCCGGGCGTTGCGGATCGTGATGCTGCCGAGGCATTGCGCGGCACCGAGATATTGGTCTCGCGCGCTGCGTTGCCGCCGCCCAGTGCGGGCGAGTTCTACTGGGTCGATCTGGAAGACCTGCAGGTGGTGAACCTGGAAGGCGTGGATTTCGGCCGCGTTTCGCATCTGTTTTCGACCGGCGCTAACGATGTGCTGGTGGCGCGCGGCGAGCGCGAACGCATGATTCCCTTCCTCGAGCCCGACGTCATCCGCGAAGTCGATTTCGACGCCGGTCGCATCACGGTGGACTGGGACGCCGACTTTTGAGGCTCGGCGCGTCCGGCTTCGCCATAGCCAGACGCCCGCGCTCCGCCTACTCTGCTGCCCCATGCGCATCGATGTCCTGACCCTGTTCCCGGAATTCATCGCCCAGGCCGCGGCCGTGGGCGTGGTGGGCCGTGCGCAGGAGCGTGGGCTGATCGCATTGCAGGGCTGGAATCCCCGCGACTATGCCGAGGGCAATTACCGCCGGGTCGATGACCGACCCTTTGGCGGTGGCCCCGGCATGGTGATGATGATCGAGCCGCTGCGCCGCTGCCTGGCCGCGGCCCGGCAAGCCGACGAGCGCCCCGCACCGGTGATTTACCTCAGCCCACAGGGTCAGCCGCTGACCCAGCCGCTGGTGCGCGAACTGGCGGCCATGCCGCGGATGATCCTGTTGTGTGGCCGCTACGAAGGCGTGGACGAGCGCTTCCTGGAGGCCGAAGTGGACCGGGAAATCTCCATCGGCGACTACGTGCTGTCTGGCGGGGAACTGGCAGCGGCCGTGTTGATCGACGCCGTGGGCCGGCTGCAGGAAGGCGCCCTCAACGATGCCGACTCGGCCATCCAGGACAGTTTCGAGGGCGATGGCCTGCTGGATTGCCCGCATTACACCCACCCCAGCCAGCACGCGTGGGGCGATGTGCCGGCGGTGCTCAAGTCGGGCAACCATGCGGAAATCGCCCGCTGGCGCCGCCAGCAGTCGCTGGGTCGGACCTGGCTGCGGCGGCCGGATTTGCTGGATGAGGCGGGGCTGTCCCGGGCGGATCGGGCCCTGCTCGAGGCCTTCCGGGCCGAACACGCCGCCCGCGGGCAGAAATAGCTCCGGCTTCTAGCCAACGGCGAGAAAAATCAGTAAGATGCCGGGCTCCCGAGCCGAGTCAGGCCGGGAACCCCATAAGAATATCGTGCAGCGCAAACCGGCGACTGCATCAGCCTACGTTGTCGAACGACACACCCACGCTTACTACACGGTGCCACCATGAGCAGTCTCAACAAGTCCATCATCGCGGAATTCGAAGCCGCCCAGATTCAGCGCGAGCTGCCCGCTTTCGGTCCCGGCGACACCGTCGTCGTGAACGTCAAGGTGAAGGAAGGCAACCGTGAGCGCGTGCAGGCCTACGAAGGCGTGGTCATCGGCAAGAAGAACGCCGGCCTGAACTCCGCGTTCACCGTCCGCAAGATTTCGCACGGCTACGGCGTCGAGCGCGTGTTCCAGACCCACAGCGCCGCCATCGACTCGGTCGAAGTGAAGCGTCGCGGCAAGGTGCGTTCGGGCAAGCTGTACTACCTGCGCGATCTGGAAGGCAAGGCTGCGCGCATCAAGGAAGATCTGGCCGCCAATGCCGCCGCCAAGAAGGCGCGTCTGGCTGCTGCCGCTGCTTCGGAATAATTCCGCCGCATCTGCCAGCTGCGACGAACGGCCACCTTCGGGTGGCCGTTTGCGTTTGGCGTGGCTACATCATGGAGGCGGGAGAATCCTTCCTTCCAGCGTGGTGCATTGCCATGAAGAACCTCACGAATCTTGCTCTCCTGTTGTGTCTTGCCGGTGGCGCGGCCACGCAGGCCGGTTGCGCATCCGACAGCAGCGTCAGCAGTGCAGACCCGGCCAAGGATCCATACCCGTGGTGCGCCGATCAACGACGCGAAGCCGCCGATCGCATGCCGACGTTGTCCAATGCCACGGCCGAAGAGCTGGAAAAACGTGACCGCTACGTGGATGCCCACGTGGCCAAAGACTGCCAGCAACCCCTGAGTCCTACCCATCCTTGACCTTGCCGCGACCGATTGATGACCGACACTGCCACTGACAACATCGCCGCATTGCGCCTGGACATCTGGTTGTGGGCGGCGCGCTTCTACAGGACGCGCAGCCTGGCCAAGCAGGCGGTGGAAACCGGCAAGGTGGAAGTGGGCGGACAACGCGCCAAGGCTTCGCGCTCCGTGCGGGTCAACGACACGTTGACGATCACGCGCGGCGAAGAGCAGTTTGAAGTCAGCGTTGCCGCATTGAGTGATCAACGCGGCCCGGCCCCGGTCGCCCAGGCACTGTATGTGGAGAGCGAGGCGTCGCGCCTGCGTCGCGATGCCGCCGCCGCCGAACGTCGTGCAGCGCGGACGGGTTACCAGGCGCCGCTGTCGAAGCCGGACAAGCGCGCGCGCCGATTGATACGCGCGCTGGGCGACATCGACGCGATGTAAGCGCGCCGGCGGCTTCGCAAGGCGCGCAGGGCGGTCGGTGCGCGCCGATCAGCGCCCGCCGCCGAACAGGCCGCCGCCAAGTTTCATCAGATCGCCCAGTCCCAGCTGGCCATCGCCATCCTGATCCAGCACCGCACCCAGGATGCCGCCGCCCAGTCCCTGCTCGGTGACCTGTGCGTGTTCCTGGTCCAGCGTCTGGCTCAACGCCGCGGGCGAGGCCTGGCCTCCCTGCATCATCCGCTGCGCCAGGAAGGACAGTACGATCGGCGCAAGAATCGCCAGCAACTGCTTGGCTTGCGGACCGGCCAATCCTGCGGCCTGGCCAACGCCCAAGGCGGCGCGGTCCTGATTGCCACCCAGCACATGGCCCAGAATCCCGGCGCCGTCGGTCTGTGGCGTGGCGCCACCGCCGCCCAGCACGGAACCCAGCAGGCCGCCCAGATCAAAGCCACTGCTGTGATCGCGCTGCAAGGCGCCAAACAGCGCTTCGGCCCCCTGCGGTTGCGCGGCATTGCGACCCAGTGCGCCCATCAACAAGGGCAGGGCGGCGCCGATGGCATTGGACGCCTGGCTCTGGTCGATACCCAACTGCTGCGACACCTGCTGCAAGGGCGCGCCCTGCAGCTGCGAAAACAATTGCTCGGTCAGTGACGTGTTCATGCGACACCTCGTGGGGAAGAACGCGGAAAGGGCCTGGCTGGCGCAAGCATACGCCCGCGATGTTAGGGACCTGCAACGTTGCGGCGCCGCCGGTCGGGACGCTTGAGTCCCGTCCATGAAAAAGGCCGCGCATCGTGGATGCGCGGCCTTCGACCATTCAACGGAAATGGATTCCGCTGGCTCGGCTCAATCAAGTCCTGGCAAGATCAAAGCGATCCAGGTTCATCACCTTGCCCCACGCCGCCACAAAGTGTTCGACGAACTTGGCTTTGGCATCCGCACTGGCGTAGACCTCGGCCAGCGCCCGCAGCTGCGAGTTGGACCCGAAGATCAAATCCACGCGCGTGCCGGTCCACTTCACTTCACCGGTCTTGCGGTCCTTGGCTTCGAACACGGCTTCATTATCGGCCGTGGCTTTCCACTCCGTGCCCATGCTCAGCAGGTTGACGAAGTAATCATTGGACAGCGTCTCTTCGCGATCGGTGAACACGCCATGGCGCGTCTTGCCCACATTGCCACCCAACATGCGCAGGCCACCCACCAGCACCGTCATTTCCGGCGCGGTCAAGGTGAGCAGCTGCGCCTTGTCGATCAGCAGCACTTCGGCCGGCACCACGTACTTGGCCTTGAGGTAGTTGCGGAAGCCGTCGGCCACCGGTTCCAGCACATCGAACGAATGCGCGTCGGTCTGTTCGGCGGACGCATCGGTGCGGCCCGGCGAGAACGGCACGCTCACCTCGTGGCCACCGTTGCGCGCCGCCTGTTCCACTGCGGCCGAACCGCCCAGCACGATCAAATCGGCCAGCGACACCTGCTTGCCGGCCTGCGCTGCGTTGAAGTCTTTCTGGATGCCTTCCAGCGTCGCCAGCACCTTCTGCAATTGCGCCGGTTCGTTGACTTCCCAGTCTTTCTGCGGGGCCAGGCGAATGCGCGCACCGTTGGCGCCGCCGCGCTTGTCCGAGCCACGGAACGTGGCGGCCGAAGCCCAGGCCGTGGAGACCAGTTCGGCGATGGACAGACCCGAGGCCAGGATCTGCTTCTTCAGCGCGGCAATGTCGGCGTCATCAATCGGCGCCTTGTCCGCCGCCGGGGTCGGGTCCTGCCAGATCAGTTCTTCACTCGGCACTTCCGGGCCCAGGTAACGCGAGCGCGGGCCCATGTCGCGATGGGTCAGCTTGAACCAGGCGCGGGCGAAGGCGTCGGCAAACTGGTCGGGATTTTCCAGGAACCGGCGCGAGATCTTTTCGTAAGCCGGATCGAAACGCAGCGACAGATCGGTGGTGAGCATGGCGGGCGCGCGACGCTTGGTCTTGTCATGCGCATCCGGCACCGTGTTGGCGCCGGCGCCATTCTTGGGCTGCCATTGATGCGCGCCAGCCGGGCTGGTGGTCAGCTCCCACTCGTAGCCAAACAAATTCCAGAAGAAATTGTTGCTCCACTTGGTCGGCGACGAGGTCCAGGTGACTTCCAGGCCGCTGGTGATGGCATCGCCCGCGATGCCGGTGCCATGCGTGCTGTGCCAGCCCAAGCCCTGGGCGACGATGTCCTGCGCTTCCGGATCCTTGCCCACATGCGAGGTTTCGCCTGCGCCGTGGGTCTTGCCGAAGGTGTGGCCGCCGGCAATCAGCGCCACCGTCTCTTCATCGTTCATCGCCATGCGCGCGAAGGTTTCGCGGATGTCGCGTGCAGCGGCGATCGGATCCGGATTGCCATTGGGGCCTTCCGGGTTCACATAGATCAGGCCCATCTGCACGGCGCCGAGCGGATTCTCCAGATCGCGATCACCGGAGTAGCGCTTGTCGCCGCCCAGCCAGGTGGTTTCCGAACCCCAGTACACATCCAGATCCGGTTCCCACACGTCAGGGCGACCACCGCCAAAACCGAAGGTCTTGAAGCCCATGGTTTCCAGCGCGACGTTGCCGGTCAGGATCATCAGATCCGCCCAGGAAATCTTGCGGCCGTACTTCTGCTTGATTGGCCACAGCAGCCGGCGCGCCTTGTCCAGGCTGACGTTGTCCGGCCAGCTGTTGAGCGGCGCATAGCGTTGCTGGCCACGACCGCCGCCGCCGCGACCATCGGCGATGCGGTAGGTGCCGGCGCTGTGCCAGGCCATGCGGATGAACAAGGGGCCGTAATGACCGAAGTCAGCCGGCCACCAATCCTGCGAATCGGTCATCAGGTCGGCCAGATCTTTCTTCAGCCCTTCGTAGTCCAGGGTCTTGAACTCTTCGGCATAGTTGAACGACTCGTCCATCGGACTGGACTTGTCCGAATGCGCGGCCAGCAGGTCAAGACGCAACTGGTTGGGCCACCAATCGCGGTTGCTGGGGCCGCTGGTGGATTGGTGGAAGGGACACTTGGTTTCAACATTCATGGTCGGCTGCCTTGAGTGGTGGCGGTGAAAACGCGTCGAAGGCGAGAACTGAGCTGGGGAATGCCCGCAGCGACAGAAGATGTACTCGCCGGTAGTGGCAGGCAAGTGACGGGAGCCGTCACCGCTGGCGCAGGAACATCAGCCAGGCAGAGCGGGAGCGTCGATGCAGTGACATGGGCACGTCCTCGTTATGCCGGTGGCGATCCGTTGCCAGACTAGGCAAGCGTGAAGAGTATGGAAAATCGATTGTGACGAAGTATTTGATAGCGGGTAGCTATGACTAGCCCGTCGCCTTCGCCCATGGTCGCGCCTGGCAGCGGCCCCGAGACCGCCGCCGGGCGGAACAGCCGACGCTACGCGGCTGTTCCTTTGCAACCCGGCGTCGGGCTTACAACGGTCGCGGCGTCGCGGTCGTGCTGGTGGGCAGGACGGGCGGGGTGATGGCGGGTTCGCGTCCGTCCAACGAACGCAGGAAAGCCGCGATCGCCTCGATTTCAGTTGCCGACAGGTTTTGGCCCAGCTGGCTTTCCGCCATGACCCGGATGGCCTCGTTCAAGTCCCAGACCTGGCCACTGTGGAAGTAGGGCGCGGTGCGGGCGACGTTGCGCAGCGGCGCGGCGCGGAACACGAACGCGTCGCCGGCTTCCTTGGTCACCGCAGCCCGGCCGAGATCGGCCGGCGGCAAGATCGCTTCGTCCGGCCGCTTGACCGCCCCGAACGCGAAGTAGGCCTGGCCTCCGACGTTGGCGCCGGAATGGCAGGCCACACAGCCCTTGTCGATGAACAGTGACAGCCCTTCGCGCTCTTGCGCGTTCAAGTCGGCCTTGCCGGTCAGGAACTGATCAAAGCGCGAACTCGGCGTGATCAACGTGGCCTCGAAGGCCTCGATGGCACGCGCCATGTTCTCGAAGTTGATCGGGTCGGTCTCGCCGGGAAAGGCCGCGGCAAATGCCTCGACGTAACCGGGCATGCTGTCCAGCGTTTCTTCCACGCGCTCGATCGTGTTGTGCATCTCCACCGGGTTCTGCACCGGGCCCTTGGCCTGCTCCTTCAGATCCGGTGCGCGACCGTCCCAGAACTGCGCCAGGTTGAATACCGAGTTCAGCACGGTCGGCGAATTGCGCGGGCCTTTCTGACCGCCATGACCGGTGGAAGTCACCACATTGTCGGCGCCGGCCGTGCCCAGGTTGTGGCAGCTGTTGCAGCTGATGGTATGGCTGCCGGAAAGCCGGGGATCGAAGAACAGGCTCTGCCCCAGCGCGATGCGGGCCTCGGTGAGCGGCTGATCACGCACCTTGTCCAACTTGTCAGGAAGGGGTTGGAACAGTTGGCGGGCCGAGTCCCGCAGGGGATCGGCGGCGGGAGCGGCGATTTGCGCAGCGTCGGCGGTCGGCATGGCGGCGGGCGCGTCGACGCTCTCGGACTTCTTGCATGCCGTCAGGCCGCTGCCGAGCGTGGCAATCACCAGACAGGTGATCGTGAAAGAACGAGTGGGCTTCATGGAAACTCCGTGGCTTGAAACCCGCCCATTGGAGTCGGCGCGCAAGCACGCGCACATTGATTGCAATCAAGCTCGCCGGCAGTGTGAGGCGAAGGACGGATGCACGCACCGCGTGTGCGCTGCAAGTACAACGCACACGGGTGGGGAAGGTTCGGGGCTTGCCCTCGACGGACAGACGTCGGGTCCAGCCTCTCCTACAGCAGCGACTTCAGGCGGTAGAGGGCTTCAAGCGCTTGCTTGGGTGTCAGCTCATCGGGATCCAGCGCAGCCAAGGCCTCGCTCGCCGCTGATTCCTGCGCCTGGAACAAGCCAATCTGATGCGGCGCATCCAAGGCGTCCGGCGCCATGCTCGATGCCTGGGTCTGGCGACCGCGTTGTTCGAGTTCTGCCAGCCGCCGGCGCGCCTGCGCCACGGTGGTCTTTGGCAGTCCGGCCAACGCAGCGACCTGCAGGCCGAAACTGCGATCGGCCGGGCCGTCCTTGACCGCATGCATGAACACCAGCACCTCACCCTGCTCGCGGTCGTGGTGCTCGACGGCATCCAGATGGACGTTGGCGATACCGCTTTCGCCGCCTTCCACCGATTCGGTCGCCAGCGCCGTCAGTTCGAAGTAGTGGGTGGCAAACAAGGTGTAGCAACGATTGTCGTGGGCCAGGTGGCGGGCGACGGCATCGGCCAGGGCCAGGCCGTCGTAAGTGGACGTGCCACGGCCGATTTCATCCATCAACACCAGCGACTGCGCCGTGGCGTGATGCAGGATGTAACTGGTCTCGGCCATTTCCACCATGAAGGTGGACTGGCCGCGCGCCAAGTCATCGCCGGCGCCGATGCGGGTGAGGATGCGATCAATCGGGCCGATCACCGCGCGCTGCGCCGGCACGAAGCTGCCGATATGTGCCAGCAGGACGATCAGTGCGTTTTGTCGCATGTAGGTGGATTTGCCGCCCATGTTGGGGCCGGTGATGATCAACATCCGTCGGCCCGGATGCAGATGCAGGTCATTGGGCTCGAACGGTTCATCGCGTACCGCCTCGACCACCGGGTGGCGACCGCGCTCGATGCTCAGTTCCGCCGTGTCAACCAATTGCGGCGCAGACCAGTCCAGTGCCTGCGCGCGTTCGGCGAAGCCGGCCAGCACATCCAGTTCGGCCAGTGCGGCCGCGCAGCGTTTGAGCGCGGCGAGTTCGTCCTGCAGGGTGTCCAGCACCTGTTCGTACAGCAGCTTTTCGCGCGACAGCGAACGTTCGCGCGCCGACAGCACCTTGTCCTCGAAGGCCTTGAGCTCTTCGGTGATGTAGCGCTCGGCATTGGTCAGGGTCTGGCGGCGGGTGTAGTGGACCGGTGCGCGCTCGGACTGGCCCTTGCTGATCTCGATGTAGAAGCCGTGGACGCGGTTGTAGCCCACCTTGAGCGTATTGATGCCGCTGGCTTCGCGCTCGCGGGCTTCCAGCTCGACCAGGAACTGATCGGCATTCGTGCTCAGGCGGCGCAGTTCATCCAGCTCGGCATCGAAGCCATCGGCAAACACGCCGCCATCGCTGATCTTCAGCGGCGGCTGCGGCGCCACGGCTTCGCGCAGGTGGAAGCTGATGGCATCGTGTTGTCCCAATTCGTCCAGCAAGGCGCGCAGGCGCGGCGATTCCAGCACTTCCTTGGCCGCGGGCGGGAGCCCGGATCCACCTTCCAGCTGTGCGCGGATGCCGGGCAGGGCGAGCAGGGCGTCGCGCAAGGTGGACAGGTCGCGCGGTCGCGCCGAACGCAGCGCGACGCGGGTCAGGATGCGCTCCACATCGCCCAGGCGGCGGAACGACTCGCGCAGGCTGTCGAAGCGATCACTGTCCGTCAGGCTTTGCACCGCCTGGTGGCGCTGCGCCAGCACCTGCCGATCACGCAGCGGCCGGTGCAGCCAGCGCCGCAGCAGTCGGCCACCCATCGGCGTGATGGTTGAATCCAGCACACCCAGCACGGTGTTGCGTTGATCGCCATCGATGCGCGTATCCAGTTCCAGGTGCCGGCGGGTGGCCGCATTCATGGCGATGGCGTCGCTGGCCGGCTCGAAGGTGATGGCGGTCAAGTGCGGCAGGCGCTGCTTCTGCGTTTCTTCCACATAACCCAACAACGCGGCGGCGGCGCCGGTGGCGCGCTGCAGGCCTTCGATACCGAAGCCGTTGAGATCACGCACGCCGAAAAACTGCAGCAGCTGGCGACGCCCGCTCTCGCCATCGAACAGCCAGGGCGCGCGTCGACGCACCCCATGGCGCGACATCAGGAAACCCGGCCAGCCGTCTTCGTCCGGCACCAGCACTTCGGCCGGCTCCAGCCGCGCCAACTCCGCTTCCAGGCCGTCATCGCTGTCGACTTCGTTGACCAGCAAACGGCCGCCGGCCAGATCGGCCCAGGCCAGCCCGTAGCCCTTGCGCCCACGAGCAACGGCCATGAGCAGGGTATCGCGGCGTTCGTTGAGCAGGGCCTCGTCGGTGACGGTGCCCGGCGTGACCACGCGCACCACCTTGCGCTCGACGATGCCCTTGGCCAGCGCGGGATCGCCGATCTGTTCGCAGATCGCCACCGATTCGCCCATCGCCACCAGTCGCGCCAGATAGCCTTCGTAGGCATGCACCGGCACGCCGGCCATGGGGATCGGCGCACCGGCCGAGTTGCCGCGCTGGGTCAGGGTGATGTCGAGCAGCCGCGCGGCCTTGCGCGCGTCGTCATAGAACAGCTCGTAGAAATCGCCCATGCGGAAGAACAGCAGCAGGTCCGGGTACTCCGCCTTGGCGGCGAAGAACTGGCGCATGAGAGGGGTGTGTTCCTGCTTGTCTGCACTCACGGAGGCGCTGGTGGTTCGTCAAAGCGGCGATTGTAGCGTCTGCCTGAAGGGAGTAACGGCATTTCCGCACGCGCGTGCTTAATTTCCCGTGCTTTTCCGCTGGCTCAGGTATGGGTGCGCTGCAAAATGCGCCGCTGCGCCAGCGATGTTAGCTTCGCCTGGAACGGGGTTTTTGCAGTGCGTTGCGCGCACTGCCTTTTGCACGGGAACAGCACCACCGAAGACGATTACTCACCAACGCTCACTACGCTGGAACATTGCCCTGGGGAGGGGAAACCGATGGTCGTAGCCAAACTGCAGCACCGCACGCTCGCGCTTGCCGTATTCGCCGCGTTGTCCGCCAACGCCTACGCGCAGCAACAAGCGCCCGCCGCCGAACCCAAGCCGGAAGAGGCCACCACCCTGGCCACCATGACGGTGACGGCGCAGAAGCGCGAGGAAGCCCTGCAGGATGTGCCGATCGCGGTCACGGCACTGCCCGAGCAACTGCTGCAGGACACCGGCGTGCGCGACATCAAGGATCTGCAGGTGCTGGTGCCGGGCATGACCGTCACCAGTACCCAGAGCGAAGCCATCACCACCGCACGTATCCGCGGCATCGGCACGGTGGGTGACAACGTCGGCCTGGAATCGTCGGTGGGCGTGGTGATCGACGGCGTCTACCGTCCGCGCAACAGCGTCGGCTTTGGCGATCTCGGCCAGCTGGAACGCATCGAGGTGCTGAAGGGACCGCAGGGCACCGTGTTCGGCAAAAACACCTCGGCCGGCGTGATCAACGTGGTCACCCGTCGTCCCAGCTATACCCAGTCGGCCGAAGGCGAAGTGACCGCCGGCAACTACAACGCCATGGGCATCGCCGGCAGCTACAACGATGCCCTGGGCGATCGCGCGGCCTTCAACATCTACGCCGCCAAGCGCAAGCGCGATGGCTGGATGGATGTGCGCACCGGCAATGGTCCGCGCACCGAGACCGATGACTACGACCAGAACTTCCACACCCTGCGCGGCAAGCTGCTGCTGGAGCCGAGCGACACCTTCGAGATCCTGCTCTCTGCCGACTACACCAGCCGCGAGGAAAACTGCTGTACCGCCGTGCAGACCACGGTGGGCGGCACCGCGCCGGTGATCAACGCCGTAGCCGGTGGCGGCAAGGCGATTGCCGCGCCGGGCGATGATCCGTTCGACCGCGTGGCCTACAGCAACCGCCCGACCACCCAGGACATCAAGGACAAGGGCATCTCGGCCGAGATCAACTGGGAACCGGAAGCGCTGAGCGGCGCCACGTTTACCTCGATCACGGCCTTCCGCGATTGGCAGGCGATCAACGGCCTGGACTACGACTTCACCACCGCCGACATCCTCTACCGCGTCGCCGACGAGGACGAGTCGTTCACCGGCTTCGAGACCTTCAGCCAGGAATTCCGCCTGACCGGCTCGACCGACAAAATCGATTGGATGTTCGGCGCGTTCTATTCGGACGAGGATCTGAAGCGCACCGAGACCTACCGCATCGGCCCGGCCTACGAGCCGTACCTGTCCTCGCTGGTGGGCAACATGGTGCTGGGCGGCCTGGCGCAACAGTTGGCCCCGTTCGGTCTGACCGTGGACATGAGCAATCCGGCGCTGTTCCTCTCGCAGGTCAGCGGCCAGCCCTACGGCACCAACTTCGCCGGCCTGGGTGCGCTGGATCACTACAAGCAGAACGCCAAGAGCACGGCGTTGTTCACCAACAACACCTGGCATGCCACCGATGCCTTCGATCTGACCCTGGGCCTGCGCTACACCCAGGAAAAGAAGAAGCTCGACTCGGTCTACAGCAATCCCAACGGCAGCATCGGTTGCGGCGCCACGCTGGCCAATCCGGCGGCGCGGGTGGGCGGAGCGCTGGCCGCGCGCATTCCCGGCTTCGCCATGTTGCCGGCGCAGGTGCAGGCGCAGATCCTGGGCGCAGTGGCGCCGCAGGTCGCCGGTTACATGTGTCTGCCTTGGGCCAACGCACTGCATAACGGCCGCAGCACGCAGCAGGAGCGCGAAGAGAAGGAATGGTCCGGCACGATCAAGGGCGCCTATCGCTGGAACGAACACGTGATGACCTACGCCTCGGCCGCGCGCGGCTACAAGGGCGGCGGCTTCAACCTGGATCGCGTGCAGTCGTCCAACCGCCTGTCCAGTGGTGGCGCCGGCATCTTCCCGGTCAATGACACCTCGTTCCCGGGTGAGTTCGTCGACAGCTACGAGCTGGGCGCCAAGACCACCTGGGCCGAAGGCAACCTGCTGCTCAACGCCACCTTGTTCCACCAGAAGTACGAGGACTTCCAGCTCAACAGCTTCCTCGGCACCAGCTTCGTGGTGCGCTCGATTCCTGAAGTGGTCTCGCAGGGCGTGGACACGGAAATCCTGTGGCAGCCCAAGAGCGTGCAGGGGCTGATGCTGCAGGGTGGCCTGATGTACGCCGACACCCAGTACGGCGACAACATCCCGGGTGGCGACTTCACCTATCCGGGCCAGTTGTACAAGCTGCCGGGTGCGCAGATGAGCTTTGCACCCAAGTGGTCGGGCTCGGCCTCGGTGACCTATGAATGGGACATGGGCAGCACGCTGATGGGTCGCTTCAACATCGGTGGCAAGTACATGTCCGAGTACAACACTGGCTCGGACCTGGACGCAGAGAAGATGCAGGACGCCTACACGGTGTTCAACGCACGCTTCGGCCTGGGTTCGCAGAACGGCCGCTGGATGCTGGAACTGTGGGCCAACAACCTGACCGACGAAGACTACGTGCAGGTCGGTTTCGACGGTCCGCTGCAGGCCGTGGGCACCTCGCGTCCGGGCGATCCGCTCAACACCTACAACGCCTTCCTGGGCGCGCCGCGCATGTACGGCATGACCTTGCGTCTGCGTTACTGATGGACTGCGCCTGGGGTCGTGCCGGGAAACCGGTACGACCCTTCGGCCGCGACAGGCTGGCGGATATGCGTTACAACACACGCTCCCCATGCCGCCCACTGCCATGACCCTGCCTGACGAAGCCCATCTCCGCGAACTGGCGGAACAGGTCGGCGCGCGACTGCGCGTCGAGCACGATCACCTGGTCACGGCCGAGAGTTGCACCGGCGGCTGGATCGCCAAGACGGTCACCGACATCGCCGGCTCCTCGGACTGGTTCGACAGCGGCATGGTCGCTTACAGCTACGAAGCCAAGCAGGCCTTGCTGGGTGTGCGCCCGCAGACCTTGGAAGTGCATGGCGCGGTCAGCCGCGAGACGGTGATCGAGATGGTCTCCGGCGCGCTGGTCAACTCCGGCGCCAGCGTCGCCGTGGCGGTGACCGGCATTGCCGGCCCGGGCGGCGGCAGTGACGACAAGCCGGTGGGCACGGTCTGGATTGGCTGGAAGCGGCGTGGTGGCTATGCCCGCGCGCAGGTCTTCCACTTCGGCGGCGATCGCGATGCCGTGCGCCGGCAGACGGTGGCGGCGGCATTGAATGGGTTGCAGGCGATCTGATTGATGGCGTTGCGTCGCCGGTCCTTGGTATGGGGCCGGGAGGCGGATTCGCGGGCCGCGGGAGATTGATGGGGGCAGGGGGCTTGCACCTACATGGCGTTAGTAGTAATACTACTAACCATGGACCTGACCGATACCCAGCAAGCCATCCTTGCCCTGATTGCCGAGCGCATCGAGACCGAGGGCGCGCCGCCTTCGCAGACCGAGATCGCCCGCGCCTTCGGCTTCAAGGGCGTGCGCGCCGCGCAGTACCACCTGGAAGCGCTGGAACAGGCTGGGGTTATCCGCCGGGTGCCGGGGCAGGCGCGCGGCATCCGCCTGGTGCATTCGGTCGAGCCGGCCCATCCGATCGTGCAGGACACCGACGATGCCCTGCGCCTGCCCATCCTGGGTCGCGTGGCAGCGGGTTCGCCGATTGGCGCCGACGCCGGCACCGACGACGTGGTGCTGATGGATCGCGCCTTCTTCGCACCGGCCCCGGACTACCTACTGCGGGTCAAGGGCGACTCCATGCGCGATGAGGGCATCTTCGACGGTGACCTGGTCGGCGTGCATCGCACCCGCGACGCGCGCTCGGGCCAGATCGTGGTGGCGCGCATCGATGACGAGATCACCATCAAGCTGCTGAAGATCGGCAAGGACCGCATTCGCCTGTTGCCCCGCAATCCCGACTACGCGCCGATCGAAGTGCTGCCGGACCAGGACTTCGCCATCGAAGGCCTGTACTGCGGCCTGGTGAGGCCGAACCGGTGATCGCGGGTACCGGTTCGGAATCCACCGACAGCAGCACGCGGACTTCTCCGATGTTGCAGAACCCACCACCGCGATAAATTTCCTTGCAACGGCGGGTGGTCGCAGTCTGTGCGATTACTCACCCGTACCTTGCACGCCACACATTCAACGCATCACTCCTTGAGGAAACCGGAAAATGGACGAGAACAAAAAGCGCGCCCTGTCAGTGGCCCTGACCCAGATTGAGCGCCAGTTCGGCAAGGGTTCGGTGATGCGCATGGGTGATCGCGTCATCGAACCGGTGGAAGTGATCCCGACCGGCTCGCTGATGCTGGATATCGCGCTGGGCATTGGTGGCCTGCCCAAGGGCCGCGTGGTGGAAATCTATGGTCCGGAATCTTCGGGCAAGACCACCCTGACCCTGCAGGCCATTGCCGAATGCCAGAAAAAGGGCGGCACCGCGGCCTTCATCGACGCCGAGCACGCGCTGGACCCGATCTACGCCGCCAAGCTGGGCGTCAATGTCGATGACCTGCTGGTCTCGCAGCCGGACACCGGCGAACAGGCGCTGGAAATCGCCGACATGCTGGTGCGTTCGGGTTCCATCGACATCGTGGTCATCGACTCGGTCGCCGCGCTGACCCCCAAGGCCGAAATCGAAGGCGAGATGGGCGACCAGCTGCCGGGCCTGCAGGCCCGCCTGATGAGCCAGGCGCTGCGCAAGCTGACCGGCAACATCAAGCGTTCCAACACCCTGGTGGTCTTCATCAACCAGCTGCGCATGAAGATCGGCGTGATGATGCCGGGCCAGAGCCCGGAAGTGACCACCGGCGGCAACGCGCTCAAGTTCTATGCCTCGGTGCGCCTGGACATCCGCCGCATCGGCGCGATCAAGAAGGGCGACGAGATCATCGGCAACCAGACCAAGATCAAGGTCGTCAAGAACAAGCTGGCGCCCCCGTTCAAGCAGATCGTCACCGAAATCCTGTACGGCGAAGGCATCAGTCGCGAGGGCGAACTGATCGACATGGGCGTGGAAGCCAAGCTGGTCGAGAAGTCCGGCGCCTGGTACAGCTACGGCAGCGAGCGCATTGGCCAGGGCAAGGACAACGCCCGTACCTTCCTGCGCGAGAACCCGCAGCTGGCCACCAAACTGGAAGCCGAACTGCGCGAGCAGTTCCAGCCGGCCGAAGCCTCGCGCAGCGAAGACGACGACGACGGCAAGGACGACTGATCCGCAACATGGCGGGTAGCGGGCAGGTGACATGACAACGCCACCGGACGAATCGGGTTCGCGCCGACGTCGCAGTCGGCCCGAACCGACACCCGTGCAACGCGCGCTGGGTCTGCTGACCCGGCGCGAGCATTCCCGCAAGGAACTGACGCGGAAGCTGGCAGTGCGCGGCGTGGATGCGGAAGCGGCCACCGCCGCGATTGACCGCCTGGCCGGCGATGGCTGGCAAGACGATGCGCGCTTTGCGGAGTTCCTGGTCCGCAGCCGCGCCAATACCGGGTACGGGCCGCTGCGCATCCGCGCGGAGCTGGCCACCCACGGGCTGGATCGCGACGCCATCGCGACCGCCCTGGCAAGTTTTGATGGCGACTGGACCGAAACGGCGTGCGACCTCGTCCGTCGCCGTTTCGGTCCGGCCGGCTTGACCGACCCCACCCAGCGGCGCAAAGCCGCCGAGTTGCTGGTGCGTCGGGGCTTCGCCGGCGACAGCATCCAGCGGGCCACCCGCTGGGAAGCTGAGGACTGAGCCGGGCTGGCCTGTTAATCTAGGGTTCTTGGGTTGCATCAGTCGGCCCGCGCCCGCATCTGCTGGGAACGCGGCGTCTGGATGCGCCCGTCAGCCAAACGCCAGCCCCGATGACCAGCTCCCCCAAATTCAGCACCCGCCAGATTCGCCAGGACTTCCTGGACTTCTTCAACAGCAAGGGCCATACCATCGTGCCGTCGGCACCGTTGGTCCCGGGCAATGATCCCACCCTGTTGTTTACCAACTCAGGCATGGTCCAGTTCAAGGACGTCTTCCTCGGTGCGGAGAAGCGCAGCTACGTGCGCGCCGCCGACGTCCAGCGCTGCCTGCGCGCGGGCGGCAAGCACAACGATCTGGACTCGGTGGGTTACACCGCGCGCCACCACACCTTCTTCGAAATGTTGGGTAACTGGTCCTTCGGCGACTACTTCAAGAAAGACGCCATTGCCTGGGCCTGGGAACTGCTGACCGAGGTCTGGAAGCTGCCCAAGGATCGCCTGCTGGTCACCGTCTACCACACCGATGACGAGGCCTTCGAGCTCTGGAACAAGGTCATCGGCATTCCCGCCGAGCGCATCGTGCGCATTGGTGACAACAAGGGTGCACCGTTCGCCTCGGACAACTTCTGGCAGATGGCCGACACCGGTCCCTGCGGTCCGTGTACCGAAATCTTCTTTGACCACGGCGACCATATTGCCGGTGGCCCGCCCGGTTCGCCGGACGAGGACGGTGATCGCTTCATCGAAATCTGGAACCTGGTGTTCATGCAGTTCGATCGCCAGGCCGACGGCAGCCTGATTCCGCTGCCGGCGCCCTGCGTCGACACCGGCATGGGTCTGGAGCGTCTGACCGCCGTGCTCCAGCACGTGCACAGCAACTATGAAATCGATCTGTTCCAGGCGCTGATCAAGAAGGCCTCGGAACTGACCGGCACCGCCGACCTGGAAAACAAGTCGCTGCGCGTCATCGCCGATCACATCCGCGCCTGCAGCTTCCTGATTGTCGACGGCGTGCTGCCTTCCAACGAAGGCCGCGGCTATGTGTTGCGCCGAATCATCCGCCGCGCCCTGCGCCATGGCTGGATGCTGGGCGTGCGCCAGTCGTTCTTCCACAAGATGGTCGGCACGCTGTCCGATTTGATGGGTGATGCCTATCCGGAACTGCCGGCCGCCCGTGACCTGGTCGAGCGTGCACTCAAGGCCGAGGAAGAACGCTTTGCCGAGACACTGGATGCCGGTATGCGCATCTTCGACGACATCGCCGGACGATCCGGCATCGTCATTGCCGGCACCGATGCGTTCCGCCTGTACGACACCTATGGTTTCCCGGTCGATCTGACCGCGGACATCGCGCGCGAACGCGGTCTGAGCGTGGACATGGAAGGCTTCGAAGCCGCCATGGAAGAGCAGAAGCGTCGCGCCCGCGAAGCCGGCAAGTTCGCGTCCAGCACCAGCCTGCCGGCCGACCTGGTCGCGCAACTCAAGCCCACCGGTTTCCTGGGCTACGAGCAGCTGGCTTCCGAAGGCCTCAGCGTGGTCGCCCTGCTCAAAGACGGTCGTCCGGTGGATCGCGTGGAGGCCGGCGATGACGCGGTCGTCCTGCTCGATCGCACCCCGTTCTACGCCGAGTCCGGTGGCCAGGTCGGTGACACCGGCCGGCTGACGGGCGAGGGCAGTGAGTTCGTGGTGACCGATACGCAGAAGTTCGCCGGCCAGTTCCATGGCCATGTCGGCAATGTCACCCGTGGCAGCCTCAAGGTGGGTGACCGCGTCAGCGCCGCCATCGACGCCGAGCGCCGTGGCGCCACCATCCTCAACCACTCCGCCACCCACCTGCTGCACGCCGCACTGCGTGAAGTCCTGGGCACCCATGTCCAGCAGAAGGGTTCGCTGGTCGCGCCGGATCGCCTGCGCTTCGACTTCTCGCATTTCCAGGCGATGACCGCCGACGAACTCGCCGAGATCGAGCGTCGGGTCAACACCCAGATTCGTGCCAACCACCAGGCCGAAGTACACAACATGGGCATGCAGGAAGCGCTCGACTTCGGCGCCATGGCCTTGTTCGGCGAGAAGTACGGCGAGCATGTGCGCGTGCTGCGCATGGGCGAAACCTCGACCGAACTCTGCGGCGGCACCCATGTGGGCCGCACCGGTGACATCGGACTGTTCAAGATCGTCAGCGAAGGCGGCGTGTCGGCCGGCGTGCGTCGTATCGAAGCGGTGACCGGGCAGGGCGCGCTGAACTACGTCGACGAGGAAGAAGCCCGCCTGGATCAGGCCGCCGAGTTGCTGGGCGGCAGCGCCGCCGACGTGGTCGACAAGATTCGCGCCTTGCTGGATCGCCAGAAGAAGCTGGACCGCGAACTGGAAGCGCTGAAAGCCAAGGCCGCTTCCGGCGCCACCGCCGACCTGGCCGGTGCCGCGCAGGTCGTCAACGGCGTGCGCGTGCTGGCGAGCCGACTGGAAGGCTTCGATGCCAAGGCCCTGCGCGATGCGATGGACCGACTCAAGCAACAACTGGGGGATGCGGTGATCGTGCTGGCCGGCACCAGCGATGGCAAAGCCGCCCTGGTGGCTGGCGTGAACGGCAACGCCGCCGGCAAGGTCAAGGCGGGGGAACTTCTCTCACATATCGCCAGTCAGATTGGAGGCAAGGGCGGCGGTCGCCCGGACCTCGCCCAGGGTGGTGGTGAGGACGGGCCCGCCCTTGTGTCTGCGTTGAAGGGTGTCCACGACTGGGTTTCGCAGCGTTTGCAGTAAGCTGGCCCACGTGTCTGCTTGCGGGCGCCACTCCACCCCCATTACCATCGTCACGACGATGAACCCATCTGGAAGCATTCGCGCCCGCCTCGGTGCGCGAATGCGGCCCCGGCTCTAACCTTGCCGGAACAAGGAGAAAGAACATGCTGATTCTGACCCGCCGCGTCGGCGAAACCCTGATGATCGGCGACTCGGTCACGGTGACCGTGCTCGGCGTAAAGGGCAATCAGGTGCGCATCGGCATCACCGCGCCCAAGGACGTTGCCGTACACCGCGAAGAGATCTACCAGCGCATCCAGCGCGGCGAGGACGCAGGCACCGCGTCCGGCGAAGACTCTTCGGCCAACTGATTCCGATTGCCGTAGCTGCCGAGTGCCGCTATCCTATGCGGCCGCTCCAGCCAGTCTGCGAGCGGGAAATCCCGGAGTGATGCCCGAGCGGCTGAAGGGGCTCCCCTGCTAAGGGAGTATAGGGTCAAAAGCCTTATCGAGGGTTCGAATCCCTCTCACTCCGCCAGACACAAAAACGCCCCCGCAAGGGGGCTTTTTTGTGTTTGGCGGAGTGAGAGGTTTTGATGAGAACCCTTGCGGGTTCGACAACCGCGCAGCGGTTGCACGGCGAAGCCGCCCGAAGGGCGAGCCGCGCAAGCGGCGAGTGAATCCCTCTCACTCCTCAATCGCGCGACAGCGCAGCTTCCGCTCCAACACTCCTGCTTTCGCTTCTGCAGCCGCAATCCAATGCAAACCACACGCGCAAAAAAAACAGGCTGACTTTCGTCAGCCTGCTTCAAAAATGGCGCGCCCGGAGAGATTCGAACTCCCGACCGCCTGGTTCGTAGCCAGGTACTCTATCCAACTGAGCTACGGGCGCGCATCAGAAGCGGAATTCTGCACGAACCACTTTCACGCGTCAATAATTTTTTGCCGGACCGGGCCGGAAGCAGCAAAAACCCCACGATAAGGCCGGTTTTTGCCCATCCTCCCGTACTCAACTGCGTTGCTTTTTGCATCCGGGCGCGGGAATGTGGCGCACGTCGCAGGCCGAACCGGGCCTGCGCACGCCGCTTAGCGAGCCTTTCACGGCGTGGCCGCGACAATATCCCCACAGGGGGAACACACCAGAATTTTCGGGAGTTCCAATTTTGAAGCGCTTCTCCAAATCCATGCTCGGCTTCGGGCTGCTTGCGGCTGTCCCGCTGAGTGCGGCAGCTGCCACCTATACGGTGGGTCCGTCCGGACGCCAATACACCCAGCTGTCCACCTTGTTCCGCAGCGTCAACCTGGCGCCTGGCGACATCGTGGAAGTGGACGGCAATGCCACCTACTCGGGCAACATCATCGTGGGTGATGACGACAGCGGCACCGCGGCCGCTCCCGTCACCATCCGCTGGCGCCGGGTGGCCGGCGCCAAGCGCCCGATCCTCAGCGGCGGCACCCACACCATCAAGTTCGAACAATCCAACCACATCGTGTTCGAAGGATTTGAAGTCACCGGCGGCAGCTCCACCTGCATCTTCAGCGAAGCGCACAACGTGACCGTGCGTGACGCCTACATCCACGACTGCCCCTCGCACGGCATCCTGGGCGCGGACCAGAACTCCGGCAGCTTCACCCTGGAATACAGCGAAGTCGCACGCTCCGGCGCCAGCACCACCCGCCACTCCATCTACATGCAGACCGATGAAGTGACCTGGCCCGGCGCCGTGTTCCGCATGCGCTACAACTACATCCACGACGCCACCGGCGGCGTGCTGATGCGCACGCGCTCCGAGCGCAGCGAGATCTACTACAACTGGTTCGAGAACCCGATGTATGGCGCCATCGAACTGATCGGCCCGGACTGCGATACCCAGAAATCCGGCTGGACCACCAACCTCAAGCGCGAGGACGCCGACGTAGTCGGCAACGTCATCGTCGCCACCAACTCCTGGCGCAATGCCATCCGTGCCGGCGGCGATCTCGATGGCCGCAGCCAGGGCCGTGTGCGCCTGGTCAACAACACCATCCTGTTCGACCGCGCCGGCGTGGCCAATGGCCTGATGGTGCAACTGGGCGTGGGCTCGGTGGAAATGCACAACAACGTGCTCTACCAGACCGCCGCCAACAGCGCCCCGGCGCTGCTGCGCGAGAACCCGGCCAGCGAAGTCGGCGCCCCCGACGTCTGCGAACCGCAGAGCCGCGAACCCTGGGCCGCCGGCCGCAAGGTCGCCGGCAGCAACAACTGGGTGCAGACCGGCGCCACCCTGGTCCCGGCCGAGCTCACCGGCACCGTCCGCGGCGCCGACCCCATGTTCACCAACATCGCCCAGCGCAACCTGCGTCCGCGCGCCGGCAGCCCGCTGCTGGCCCGGGGCAACAACAACCCGGTCACCCCGACTGCGTTCCCGTTCCCCACGCCGCAGAAACTGCCCGCCTACGACCCGCCCAAGCGCGTCAAGCTGGCCATCAACGACCGCCATGCCCGTCTGGTGCCCAACAACCGCATCGCCATCGGTGCATTTGAACAGGTCGACATAGACGACGCCCCGGCCACCCAGAAGATGGCCAACGGCGCCCAGCCGATGGTGCCCGGCCAAGCCCCTGCGGCCGCCACTTCCACCCCGACCGCGCAGAATGCCAAGGCCCAGTCGTCCACCGCCCCGGCCACCAGCTCTGGCAGCCGTCGCCCCGCCTACAAGCAGCGCGCCTCGTCGGCCAAGAGCAGCGGCTCGGCCAGCCCCTGACCCCGGCCCCAGCAACAAGAAGAACGGCGCGGCTCCCCGCGCCGTTTTTTTTGCCCGGCCGTTTTGGCCGGAACCCGCACCTTCCCCCGTTGATAAAAACAGGCAGACCGCCAGGGATGCCGTGGGGCAGGGCAGGCAGTTCGTATCAGGGGGCAGTATGCAAAGCGGGACCGACACCGCCGGCGCAGGCCGGACCATTACGCAGATCCACCGCCGGATCCTCGCGGTGCGCACGCCATGAAGAGCAACTTGGCCAGCCGCAAGGCGCGCGCCGCGCGCATGCTGTGGATCGTGGAAGCCATCGTGCTGGTGATTGCGGTGATGACCGCCGCCTGGATCCGCTTCCACAACGACCCCGAATACCACGACGTCTTCGCCCAACAGGCGCCGCTGCGCTCGATCCTGGTGGCGATGTTCATCACCGGCGCCATGGCGGCCTTTGGCCTGTACCAGGTCCATGTGCGCCACACCCGCCTGGACTTCCTGCTGCGCATCACCCTGTCCTTTGCCTTTGGCGGCATCGGCTTGGTGGTCCTGTACTACCTGATTCCGCCCACCTATATCGGCCGTGGCGTGCTGGCCATGGCGCTGACCATCGCCTTCATCGGCGTGGCGTTGGTGCGGCTGACCTGGGTGCGCCTGTTCCAGTCGGACGTGCTCAAGCAGCGCATCCTGATCCTGGGTGCGGGCAAGAACGCGGACCTCATCAACTCCCGCCTGCGTCGCGAATCCGATCGCCGCACCTTCATCATCGTCGGCTTCGTGCCGGTGCCGGGGCAGGCGGTGATGGTGCGCGACGAACTGCTGGTGCAGCCCGATGACCGCGGCCTGGCCGAGCTCACCGAACGCCTGCAGATTGACGAACTGGTCATCGCCCCCGACGAACGTCGCGGCGGCCTGCCGATGGAAGAGATGCTGCTGTGCGTGCAGCGCGGCGTCTCGGTGGTGGACCTGTCCAGCTTCTTCGAACGCGAAGCCGGCATGGTCCAGCTCAACGTGGTCGACCCCTCGTGGCTGGTGTTCTCCGGCGGCTTCGACTATTCGACCCCGCGCCGCCTCAGCAAGCGCTTCTTCGACCTGCTGGCCGCCTGCGCGCTGTTCCTGGTGGCCTGGCCGCTGATGATCCTCACCGCGATTGCGGTCAAGCTGGAATCGCGCGGCCCGATTTTCTACAGCCAGACCCGCGTGGGCGAACGTGGCCGCCACTTCACCCTCACCAAGTTCCGCAGCATGCGCGTGGACGCCGAGAAAGACGGCGTGGCCGTGTGGGCCAGCAAGGACGACGACCGCAGCACCCGCGTCGGCAAGATCATCCGCAAGACCCGCCTGGACGAACTGCCGCAACTGGTGGCGGTGATTCGCGGCGACATGAGCTTTGTCGGCCCGCGCCCGGAGCGTCCGCACTTCGTGGACATGCTCAACGACGAAATCCGCTACTACGGCGTGCGCCACAGCGTGAAGCCAGGCCTGACCGGCTGGGCGCAGCTGCGCTACCCGTACGGCGCCTCGGTCAGCGATGCGGAAGAAAAACTCAAGTTCGATCTGTTCTACGTCAAGAACCACGGCCTGGTCTTCGACCTGATGATCCTGCTGCAGACCGTGGAAGTGGTGCTCTTCGGCCGCGGCGCGCGCTGAGGTTGCAGGGTGGTGCAGGGATCCGGCTTCAACCCGCGGAGCACGGATCCCTGTAGGAGGGAATCAGCCCGGCAGCAACTGGCGAATCGCACGCCGCGCCGCAAACGGCGCCAGCCGCAGCAGTTCCTTGCGCGTATCGCCTTCCTGCGCCAAACCCCAGGCCTTGCGGGCCAGCTTCCAGCCATCGCCCCAACGCCCGCGGATGATCATGCCGCGCGCATTGCGTGCATAGGTGGACGCCAGCGCCTGATCCAGCTCGCGCGCGTCCACTTCGCCGCGCGCACGCGCCACCGCCGCTTCCACCACGCGCACGTAATCGTCGTAGGTGCTGGACTCGGCCGACAGGCCATCGTGCCCGCGCATGGCGCGCACCAGCGGCTGCTCGACCACGCCAATCGGCCAGCGCTGGGCGATGCGCAGATGGAAGTCGATGTCCTCGGCGGTGCGCAGCGACTCGTCAAAGCCGCCCACATCTTCAAACACCTCGCGCCGCAGGATCGCCGACGCAGGCGCCAGCGCCGGGTTGTGGATGATGTAGCGCAGCACCCGCCCATCCTCGCGAATCACCTCGCGCCGGTGGAACACATCGATGGCTGCGCCATCGCGATCCACCCGCTGCACATCGCACACCACCATGCCGTAGTCCGGGCGCGCTTCCAGCCACTGGATCTGCACCTGGGTCTTGTCCGGCAGCCACTCGTCATCGCTGTCCAGCAGCGCAAAGTAGCGGCCCTGCGCGATGCGCATGCCGTGGTTGCGCGCCGCCGACACGCCGGCGTTGGCCTGCCACACGTAACGGATGCGGTCACCGAAACGCGCCTGCAGCGCGTGGCCGGTGCCGTCCGTAGAGCCGTCATCAATAACGATGATTTCTTCCACTGCGCGCGTCTGGGCCAGCACGGTTTCGATGGCGCGTATCACCAGCTCCCGCCGGTTGTAGGTGGGTATGATTGCGGAAACTTCGATTGAACGCGCCATGCTGAAGGATCTCTCCAAAAAGCTGTTCTACGCCAGCGGCCTGCTTGGCCTGTACCACCGCGTGCGCAACGCGGACAGCCTGACGGTGGTGATGTTCCATCGTACCCTGAGCCCGGACGATCCGCGCTGGCAGACCTGCGACCCGGACTACACCCTGGCCACCGGCTGGCTGGCCGAGTCGCTGCGCTTCTTCAAGAAGCACTACAGCGTGGTGTCACTGGCGCAGGTGCTGGCAAGCCGCCGCCACGGCACCCCGCTGCCGCCACGCGCGCTGCTGATTACCTTTGACGACGGCTGGGCCGACAACGCCGACTACGCGCTGCCCGCGCTGCAGCAAGCCGGCCTGCCGGCGCTGCTGTTCGTGGTGGCCGATGCCGTGGGCACGCGCCAGCCGTTTTTCCAGGAACGACTGATTGCCGCCCTGCGCCGCAAGGCCATCACCGTGCGGCAACTGGCCGACGCCCTGCAGCCGCACCTGGCCGATGGCTGGCGCCCCCAGGGCGAGAGCATGGCCGACCTGCGCCAGGTCATCGCCCGCCTGGAAGGCCTGCCCGCCGCCACGCGGCAGACCCTGCTCGCGCCCTTCATGGAAGCGCTGGACGATGGCCTGCGCCACATGGTGGACGTGGACGAACTGCAACGCCTGGAAGCCGGCGGCGTGGCGCTGGGCCTGCATGGCAAGACCCACAGCCCTATGAAGCACGCCGAAGATCTGGACGCGGAACTGGGCGGCGCGCGTGCATCGCTGGCCGCGACGCTGGGGCAGGCGCAGCCGAGTGCGGAGTCGATGAGCTTCCCGCATGGGTCGTATGACGATGCCATTGCGCAGAAGGCGCGCGAGGCGGGGTACGAGCTGGTGTTTACCAGTGTGCCGGTGTTGAACCCGGCCAAGCGTGGGGTGGGTTGGTTGTTGGGTAGGACGGGGTTTGAGACGGATACGGTCGTAGATCGGTCGGGGAGGTTCAGGCCGGATCTGTTGGCGCTCTATCTGTTCCGAAGAGGCACAAAGCGATTGGCAGCGTGATCCGCGTCGTTAACTACCACGACGGAAGTCAGTACGCGTATGGGGCCGTCGCGCTAGTGGCATCTTCCTGGCTGCCAGCTTGATGTGGGCCGTCCGCCGACTGGCGACCAAGGGCCGCGAGGGTCCTCAACATTGAACAGCGAAGGCACGCTCAGGATTGTCGCGACGTTCGAGGCAAAGTGCCGACAGTGCGGATGTGTCTTTCCGCATCCGTCGCTCGGCAACTTCGCGTATGGCGAGACGATTCTTGCCAGTACAAATGGCAAGGTATTCGCCATCGCCAGTGCGTTTGAAGAGTTTCCGCAGCGAATTTCAAATGAAGTCGCCGATTCGTCGCAGTTTTGGCGAGTGCTGGCGGCGTTGGCCGATCCAGTGCACGGCAGTAACTTGAGCCCGGAATTGCGCTGCAGTGGATGCGGCTCCATCCACCTGGAGTATTGGGAGGGTCGCCGCATTGGAGAGGCCAGCGTCCAGATGGCGACATTCACCGCAGCGTCGAGGCTCACTGAGGACGCACTTTCCAGGCTCATTCGACAAGTTTGTGATGAGTCAAAATGAAAAGGCCGCGCGTGCGCGGCCTTTGATGTTTGCGTCGTCGACCTGCGTAATCAATGTTGGGGCATGACATCAGCGTTCTTCTTTGCACGCCGACTAAACCTCGCCCCCATCTGCTCCCGCAGATCATCCAACCCCAAACTCTTCCCCGCGATCTTGAGATACGAATACCCCTCAAGGCTGTTGACCATCAAGTCACTGCCCAGGGCCATCTCGGTGTCGGAGATCATCTGCGAGATGCGGTTCAGGCGTACGAGTCGGGCGCGCAGCAGGTCCAGGGTGGCCAAGTCGAGCAGGTAGGCCTCCATGTCGAAGGTCTTGGGCAGGATGTTCTCGTTCTGCTTGAACACGTCGATGGCCAGGCGGCAGAAGGCTTCGGACTTGTCGCCCATCTTGGTCATGCCTTTGCGCTCCTCCGGCGTGAGAGAAATCATGCCGTGGGTGAAGGCGTCCAGCGTGTCCAGCGCCTTGTCGACTTGCTCTTCCAGATACTGCGAGGTCAGGGCCAGGTGGATGCGGTTCTGTTTCATGGAACGTTCCTTAAAGGTGCAAGACGGGCTTCATTGCCCGCGTGCCGACTCTAGGGGGCGGTTCGTGTCACGTCGTCTCACATTGCACGTTGATGGTGGGCGGGCCTGCGTCCAAGCGCTTGCAGGCTCATAGGTTTACGCAGGTTTTGCAGGGGCGGAGTTCGCCCCGTCAAGGTCTATCTGCTGCTGACCTGGTCCTGCCTTGCCAACGGCAGAGCTATACGAACGACGCGCAAGCAAGTTGAGTCAAGCCGCAAGGTCGGGAGCTTCACGCGTAACGAAGATTGCTTTGCGCGCGAAGTTGAAAGCTTTGAGTGCGAGGAAAATAGGTTGGCGCGTGAAGAGATTTGCTTCGCGGTCGATGCCCGGGAGCATCACCGTCGGAGCTCTGAGCATCGCCGACGGAGCTCGGAGCACCGCTGACGAAGCTCGGAGCATCGCCGACGGAGCTCGGAGCACCGCCGTCCACGCTCGGAGGTCCGGTTGCAAGGAAAAGTGCTCTTCGCGCTGGTTCTGGCGCCTTGCGGGCAGCCTTTTGCTTGTTCCGCAATCAAAAACCCCGGCCGGAGCCGGGGTGTGGGGCCTACATCTGGGTGATCACCAGCCTTCCGCGTCGTTTCAGCTCCACGCGTACCCGGTTGTTGATGTAGAAGCCCGCTTGTTGCAGCCAGGCGCCGCGGATGCGTATGTAGGGCACGCGGATATAGGTGGAGTAGTGGTTCTCCTTGTCTTCGCGACAATGACTGTAGAGGGTGGAAATGGCGAGAGTGCGTGCACGCTTGGGCGTGTGTGTTTTAGGATTGGGCTTAGCCATTGATAGCTCCCATTAGCTGTTGGTGGTTAGCGGGCCGTAGGTGTTCCACCACCTGCGGCCCGCGCTTGTTTTGCCGCATGGCGTGTGCGAAAACGCCACTTGGCAGGGCCACCGTAGCGGCTGGGGGGCGGCCGGGGATATCAGGGAATGCCGCGTCGGAGGCCGGGTGAAAGTCCGACTGGCGTGTAGGGAATTAGCTAGTGCGGGGTAGGGGACTTCTGGTCGGGACACGCAGTGGTTCTGCGGCAAGCACGACCCACAGACGAAGCGTAAGTCCGAGCCACTCATCATTGCGGAGTGCAAGCATGCGCGACATTGATCAGGTGATCCGGAAGCTCCAGCTGTGCAATCCCGATGTGTCTCACCAGCAGTGGGTGGTCAAACATCCGGGTGCTGACGACGACGGGCTCTGGTTCTTCCAGCACCCCACCAGCTCCATCGAGATACAGTTGGAGTCGCCAAGCGGTGACGCGCCATTCCTGGTCGAAAGTACAGGGACGAATCTGCGCCAGGTGGCTGATTCAGTAGGGCAGGCAGTGGCATTGGTGCTTGATGGGCTCGGGCTCACTGACAGCTCGACGGATGTAACGGGAGTTTGAACGCATGGGAATAGCCGAACACTCAATCGTCGCACTGCGAATCTTCGGGGACGATCTCGTTCCCACCGAGGTGACAACGCTTGTTGGCTGCGAACCGACGGCCTCATACGCCAAAGGCGACACCCGCGTAGGGCGGAAGACGGGACAGCGCTACATCGAGAAGACCGGGAGCTGGCGACTTTCGGCAGCGGACAGGCGGCCGGAGGACATACCTGCGCAGGTCACGGAGATTTTGTCCAAGCTTCCCAGGATTCAGCGGTGTGGAGTCAGCTGAGTTCCAGATACGAGCTGGATATGTTCTGTGGCGTTTTCTTGGGCTCGTCCAACGACGCGCTGGAGTTTTCACCAGAACTGATGGGCCAACTGGCAGACCGGGGAATCAAGCTGGTGTTGGATGTCTACCACCATACGGACGATTGATTGCATCGCTTGTTGCCCCGTCTGAGCCGGGATAGGATTGCGCGAACTCAAAGGGACAGGCTGCCTGCAGGGCGCCTGGAGTCGGGGCGAACGCCGCAAGGCGGTTCGCCGGCAGGAGTGGGGGAGGCAATGATGCCAAGGGGAGTCGTCGGTTTCTGCATCTTCCTGTTCGTCTGCGTGCAGTGCTCGCGCTAACGGGCGCTTGTGTAGGTCAGTCAATCTGGTTGTCCAACGAGAGGGGAGAGGGTTCATGGAACAGAACTTTGGTGGTTTGCAGTTCAATCAGAATCACGGCCGCGATCTGCAGGCCAGCGAGGTGGCGCGTGGGCAGAAGATTGTCATTTTTGCCGTGCTGCTGAATATCCTGGCTGTCGGCGTGATTATCGCCGCGCCCGCCTACGGGGTGTCGCCGGAGCTCGGTGGAACGCTGCTGCTGGGTTCCTGGGGCGTGCGGATTCTTGCTTTCATCCTGGGCATCTTCGGCGTGCTGAAGATTGGCGGTGGTCTGGACTGGTCCGGCATCAGCAAGGTCCTGATCTTCATTGCGCTGCTGATCCCGCTGATCAACATCCTGACGTTGCTGGTAGTGAACGGTAAGGCGACGGCGTTCCTGAAGGCAGCGGGTTACAAGGTCGGGTTGGCCGGCGCGTACAAGCCGGCTGCTTGAGCCGTCGCTCAGTCTTGGAGGCAAGGTGACCCACTGCTGCCACAACCTGGCCCCTTTTCAGTCGCGACCGCGACGAGGCTGAGGCTGCGCGTGGGCCCCTTGCCGCCAAGCTTGGGATAGACATAGGCGAAGTCCCGCCGGCTCCGGAACCTCTCATCAGGTTCTTGGCGTCGCCTGGTTTCTACACCCTGGGCCCGGTCGCGATCATCTACTGTCCGTGGTGTGGTTCCCGACTTCCCTGGCCGGATAGCCTTCCAAGCTACGACGCTTCTGCCTGACCATGGCTGTTCTGACCCCGTGGATACGGAGTTCTTGATGGAATCATCCTCACAGCAGGCTTCCTCACCGCAACAGCACGCCGCCGAACCCACGGCGCATGTGTCCCTGGACACCGCCGTCACGCTGTCCTTCGATTACCTAAAGCAACTGGGCACCATCGCGATGACCGCTGCGGCGGGCTTGATTGCGCTCATCCAGTTCGTGGACGTCGACAAGCGGTTCTTCCTGAAGATCATGATCTCGGCGGGCTTGATGTTTCTGTCGGCGTTGCTGGCCTTCTTCGTGCAGTTCTCGCTGATGGATCGGATTCGCCACCACCACGACATCCTGCGCCGGGGCGAGAAGCTGGGGTATTCGCAGCACAACGCCAAGAAGCTGGAACGGTGGTTCGAGGGCACGGCGCTGTGGTTGCTGTCCATTGCCATGGGTATCGCCTTGCAGGCGATCATCGCCGTCGGCATGCCGGCCTGAGGTAGCGCTCGATAACGGATTCCTTCGTGGCGCAAGACGTCGGCCTCAGCCCATCCGCGCTGACCGATGGCCGACTCGCCCACGCGAGCCCGTTCTAAATTCAAGCAGGGAGGATCCACCATGGATCGCGTCTGGCCGCGGCTTGCTGCGCCGGAGTGCAACACGCGATGGGACGCCAGAGGAGGCCCCCATGGACCGCTTGCTGCCGCAACTGCGCAAACACTTTCTTCATCACTCCTTCCGCCCTGCGGGCATCGCCACGCCGCGTTTGCTGTCGCTGATGGCCGTGGCCATCGCGGCCGTGCTGTTGGCCGGCTGCCCCGGCAAGCAGGCCACGCCACCCAAGGCGGGCACGGGCTTCGGTTCTCTGCCCACCGCTGACGCCAGCGGCGGCAAGCCGGATCGGTTCCAGACGCCGGGGGCGGATGCGGACAAGGACGGGCTGACCGATGATCGCGAACACGCGATGCGGTCCAAGCCCGATGATCCGGATACCGACAAGGATGGCTTTGTCGATGGCTTCGAAGACCGCTTTGCCGACTTCGGCTTCCGCCTCATCGAGGCCGATAGCGATCGCGATGGCGATGGTCTGACCGACGCGCACGAAAAGGCTATCGGCTCCGATCCCGTCAGCGTGGATACCGACGGCGACGGCTACAGCGATTTCGACGAAGACCTCAACCGTTACTACGGCTTTGATCCGGTGGTCAAAACCGTGGATACGGATTTCGACGGTCTGAGCGACACGCTGGAAGCGCAGCTGAAATCCGCGCCCGACAATCCGGACAGCAACGGCGACGGCATCGGCGACTTCGATGCCTACACGGCCGACCAGCCGCCCAACGGGCCGCCATTGAAAGGCGGGCTGGGCGAGTTGATCGGCATCACCTACAGCGCGGAAATGGGCGCGGCGCTGCAGGAGATGCGCAAGGGTGGCGCGTTCCCGGCGACGCTGGCCAATCAGCTGCCGTATCCGGATGTCACGGCGCGCATCACCCACAGCGCCATCCGCCCGTCGGCGGCGCTGATGCAGCGCTCGCTCTACAACCCGCACAACTCGCCGGGGCTGTATCCCACCTACGCCGAACTGGAGCAGGAGCTGTACAAGATTGCCGACCAGTACGACGGCAATCCCGGCCCGCTGCTGGTGCGCCTGTTCTACTGGAGCGGGCAGACGCAGGACACCTGCGCGGGCCGCGAGTCCAAGGGCGGGCGACGCATCTACGCGCTCAAGGTGTCGGCCAATCCGGATCAGAATGATCCCGAGCCGGAAATCGCCTTCCTCGGCGTGCACCATGCACGCGAACTGATCACCGGCACCCACACGCTGACCTTGCTGCACACGCTGACCGATGGCTATGCCAGCGACCCGGCCATCCGCAAGCTGGTGGACAAGCGCGAGGTGTGGGTCATTCCGGTAGTCAATCCCAACGGCTATGACCGCGCGGTGTCCAACCAAGTGACGTGGCGCAAGAACACGCGGCTTGAGAAGGGCCAGGATCCGGGGCGCTGCGGCATCGACATCAACCGCAACTACGGCTTTGCGCACGTCAGCACCTTCCCGCCGGCGCAGCGCAAGACGCTGCCCAACGTCGGCAATACCGGCGTGGATACCGCCACCGGCAACCTGATGATCGACAGCGAAACCTACCCGGGCATGGCGGGTTTTTCCGAAGTGGAAACGCAGGCGGTGCGCGGGCTGGCGCACAGCCAGTTCCTGACCCGCAAGAAGCGCGAGGTGGATGGCCTGGTGTGCGCGTTGTCGTGGCACAGCTTCGGCGGCGTGGTTGGGCATCCGATGGGGCATGCGCCCATCGCGCCCGCCACCGGCATCACCCCCGGGCAGGAGGTGCCGTTCAACCACCTGACCCAGTCGATGGCGTCGGCCTCGGCCTACACCAACGTCAAGGACGGTTTTCCTTCGCTCACCTCGGTCGACAATTGTTCCTACCCGGGCTATGCGGTGTACGGCGATGCCAATGACTGGATGTACAAGGACAAGGGCACGTTCTCGGTGCTGATCGAATCGTTCTCGGTGGCCGAGCGTGGTGGCTGCCCGGTCGGCACCATCCCGCAGATGTTCTATCCGCAGAACGCGGCCAGTCGCGATGCGGTGGCCAAGAACAACGTGCAGGCGGCGTTGGCGATGATCGAGCGGTGTCCACCGTGAGGGAAGTGTTCAGCTGTGCAACCGGAATTTCACACTTCGGCTGTCAAAATCATCCGCTGAGCGGCGATGTAGCAATGATGATGACGAAACACGAGCCTGCGACGCAGGCTCGATTGCTGTTGGTGGAAGACGACGCAGCCCTGGCCGAAGTGACGACCGATTTGCTGCGCAGCTTTGGACATGCCGTGGTACATGCCAACTCCGTGCGCAAGGCGCTCGAATTGGCGCGTTCGCGCGAGTTCGATCTGGCGGTGCTGGATGTCAATGTGGACAACCACCTGGTGTTCCCGGTGGCGCGCAAGCTGGGTATCGCCGGCGTGCCTTTCATGTTCATGTCGGGCACGCCCGGCACCGCGGTGCCGAGCGAGTTCCGCGGCCGTCCGTTCCTGTTCAAGCCCTATCGGCCCCGGGACATGCTGCGCACGCTCAGTACCTTGACGCTCAAGGCCGGCTAGCGCCGCGTGAGGTAGCATCCGCTCCGGGATGGGGAAATCCGGGGGAAGGGAGTCGCCGACGGTCGCCGTAGCCGATGAAGCCTCACCCCGCGACAGTAGCGTAGCGGCGCGTGCCCCGAAGATCGTCACGCAGCAGCAGCCGAATCCAGATCATGCGAAGTCGATGGTGGACCTGGTGTTCGAGGAAGCCAGGGAATGCGCGATGGCATCGCGTGCCGTCGAAACCATCGTGTCGCAGTTCGATGCGTGCAAAGTCAACTCGGTAGGCGCCGATCCCATCCTGCATGCCGACTACCTGCAGTCGTGCAAGGACAGGATTGCCAGGCTGACGCCCGAGCTCACGCGTGCCAGCAAAAGCTTGACGGCCTGCGGTCCGAATCGGGTGACGGAAGATACGTGGTTTCGTGCGACGCGGGATGCCGCCGCGGCAGGCAACCAGCAGGCGCAGCTGTGTCTTGTCGACGGAAAATTCAAACTGACCACGCCGCTGACCGCTGACGAGCGGCGCGAGTACGAAGTGCAGGCCACGAAGTACATCAATGCAGGCATGCAGCGGGGTGACTGGCGCATGGCCGAGTTATTGCATGCCAGCCGCCGCTACCGCACCGATGGCATGCCGTTGCCGGGGACGGTGTTGGGCAGCGATCTTCCGTCCATCCTGGAACTCAACCGACTGCTCAGACTGGCGGCTTCGGACAAGGCCTATTCGACCCGACTGGATTACCTGCCTGCCAGCAGGGGGCCGGCTCCCTCACCGCAGGACATCCAGCAAGCGCAGCACTGGGCCGAGCGCACCTGCCAGCTGTATTTCAAGCATTCTCCGCGTCTGGCCACAACGCCTGAGGTGTGTTCGAGCCCCTATGTGGTGATGTGACGCAGCTTGTGGCCGCTCCCGATTTTGCTTAGGGTCGTTGTTTGAATCTGGCTCCTGGTTGCGAGAGTACGAATGCAGCAAGCCCCCGTCGTGGTATTCGATTTCGATCTCACCCTGACCCGTTGGGACACCGCAGACCGTTTCTTCCGCTGGTTGCTCAAGCGCGATCCCTGGCGATTCGGCGCGGTGATGATCGCGCTTCCCGTGTTGGCGCCGATGTTCCTGTTCAAGACCAGCAGGAAGTGGCCCATCCGCTTTGCCGTGTGGGTGGCGACCTTGGGTCGGCGCCCCGATGATCTGGCGGCACTGGTGGAAGAACATATCCGCTCGTTGCCGACGGGAGCCGACTCGGTGTTCCTGCCACTGGCGCTGGAGCGGTTGGCTTCGCACCTGGACGAGAGACACCGCGTGGTCGTGGCCACCGGATCATTGGAGCCATTGGCGCGGGCGCTGCTGGATCAGGCGGGGCTGGCGCATATTCCGTTGGTGGCATCCACCTTGCGTCCGTTCCTGGGAGGGTTGGCGCGTGATCAGCATTGCTTCGGGTCCAACAAGATTCCCATGTTGACCGCGCGTGGCTTCGCGCCGCCGTGGGCGATCGCGTACACGGACCATCGCGTGGATCTGCCGGTGCTGGCGCTGTCCACGCAGATGTATCTGATCAGTCCCACGCCCGAGTGCCTGGCGCGCATCGAACAGGCATTGGGCAAGCCAGCCACGGTGCTGGCCTGGCGCTAGCGCCTGCTTGCGCGCGCATTGGCCCTTCACACCGACAGGGTGGCCATGCGGTCCAGACTGATGCTCCGTCCGTTCCCCGGAGCAACCCACATGACCCAGAAAGATCCCAGTACGCCGGTCGATGGCCCCACCGATTTCGAGAAGCATCGCCGACCCGATGGCCCGGCCGCGCCGGGCGAGCAACGTGGCAAGCGCACCACCGATGAGGTGAATGATCCGGAAGTGGAGCCGGGTGCGGGCGAAGGCCAGCCGCGCCATCATCCCGCGCAGATCTGATTACCGTCCACACACGCAAGAATTTACGCTGACTTTACGCGCGCGCCGCGTTCGCGAATGGCAACTTTACGGGGGCCGGAAAAACAATAGTCGAGTGGCTGAACCAGCCTCTGCATCGAGACCACTCACTGTATGTCCGTCCTCTCCCGCACCTCGGGGCTTGTCGCGCGCAAGCCCCTGCTGACCGGCACTGCCGCCACGCTTGTCGTGGAGGGGCGGCGCCATGATTGAATTTTTCCTGCTGCTGGCGCTGGCCCTTGCGCTGGGCTGGCCCTTGGGCCGCTATCTGGCTGCGGTGATGCGCGGTGCACCCATGCGTGGTGATCGCGCGTTCGGCTGGATCGAGCGGCCGCTGTATCGGTTGCTGGGCGTCAATCCCGCGCAGGGCATGGGCTGGAAAACCTATGCGCTGGCATTCCTGTTGAGCAATCTGGTGTTGGGGCTGATCACCTGGGTGATCTTCATGGTCCAGGCCTGGCTGCCGCTCAATCCCAACGACGCGCCCAACATGCGCTGGGATCTGGCGCTGCACACCATGGTTTCGTTCCTGACCAATACCAACCAGCAGCATTACTCGGGTCAGGCGCAGCTGTCCTATCTGTCGCAGATGACCGGTATCGTCGGCCTGCAGGTGGTCACGCCGATGATGGGCCTGGCCTTGGTGGTGGCGACGCTGCGTGGCCTGTTTGGTGGCCGCAGGCCACAGCGGGAACTCGCCGCGGGTGGCAGGACCGAAATCGATCTGGGCAACTACTGGGCTGACGTGATTCGCCCGAGCGTCCGGGTGATGCTGCCGCTGTGTCTGGCGTGGTCACTGGTGCTTACCTGGCAAGGTGTTCCCGCCACCTTGGACGGTGGCCCGGTGGCCACGCCCATCGATGCTTCGGCGGGGATGAGCGAACAGAAGATTCCGCTCGGCCCGGTCGCGCCGATGGTGGCGGCCAAGCAGCTGGGCAGCAATGGCGGCGGCTGGTATGGCCCCAACAGCGCCGTGCCGCTGGAAAATCCCACGCCGTTGAGCAACTTCCTGGAGGTACTGGCAATCCTGGTGATTCCGGTCGCCGTGGCTTTCATGGTGGGCAGCTTTACCGGCCGCAGGAAATTCGCGGCGCTGGTGGTGGGCACGATGCTGTCGATGTATCTGGTCTCGGCGGGCGTGGCGGTGTGGGCAGAAGCGCACTCTGCGGCGTCGCACGACATCGCGTTGATGGAAGGCAAGGAAGTGCGCATCGGCGCCGATGCCTCGGGCGTGTGGGCCGCCACCACCACGGCGGTCAACAACGGCTCGGTCAACATGATGCTCGACTCTGCCGCGCCGCTGACCGGCCTGGTGGCGTTGAGCAACATGCTGATCAACGCGGTGTGGGGCGGGGTGGGCTGCGGCCTGCAGCAGTTCATCGTCTATCTGCTGCTCAGCGTGTTCCTGGCCGGCCTGATGACAGGGCGAACGCCGGAATTGTTCGGCCGCAAGATCGAAGCACCGGAAGTGAAGTTGCTGGCGGTGCTGGTGCTGCTGCAGCCGCTGGTGTTGCTGGGGCTGACCGCGATCACGCTGGCGTTTCCGTCGCTCACCGGCAATTCCAATCCGTCGTTCCATGGCATCAGCCAGGTGTTCTACGAGTTCACCTCGGCCTTCGCCAACAACGGTTCGGGCTTTGAAGGCCTGGGCGATGCCACGTATTGGTGGAACCTCACCTGCAGCGTGGTGCTGGCCTTGGGTCGCTATCCGGCGCTCATCCTGCCGATGGTCATCGCCGCGATGTTGGCGCGCAAACGCGTGGCGCCGGAAAGCCCCGGCACCCTGCAGGTGGAAACGCCGACCTTCGCGCTGACCTTGATCGCGGTGGTGGTCATCCTGACCCTGCTGCAGTTCATGCCGGTGCTGGTCCTGGGCCCGATTGCCGATCACCTGGCGCTGCAAGCGCTCTGAGGAAATCATCATGACCGATACAACTTTTTCCGCCGGCAAGCCGGGCGGCAAGCCCGCGCTGCTGGATGGCGCCGGCTTCCGCGCCGCGGTAGTGGGCGCCTTCACCAAGTTGAGCCCGCGCCACGCGTTCCGCAATCCGGTGATGGCGGTGGTGTGGCTGGGTACGTTGCTCACGGCCGCATTGACGCTCTTCGGCAAGGCCGCGCCGGGGCAGGGCGCGGCCATCACCGCGCTGTTGTTTGTCACCGTGCTGTTCGCCAATTTCGCCGAGGCGGTGGCCGAGGCGCGCGGTCGCGGCCAGGCGGCATCGCTGCGGCGTGCGCGCAAGGATTTGGTGGCGCGCCGGGTGACCACGGCATTGAACGGTGCGGCCGCAACAGTGGTGCCGGCCACGGAACTCAGGCCCGATGATCTCGTGGTCATATCGGCGGGCGAGATCATTCCCGCCGACGGCGAAATCGTCAAAGGCCTGGCCACCATCAACGAGTCGGCGGTGACCGGCGAGTCCGCGCCGGTGTTGCGCGAAGCCGGCACGGATCGCTCCGGCGTGATTGGCGGCACCAAGGTGCTGTCCGATGAAATCATCGTGCGCATCACCGCCGAGCCGGGGCACAGCTTCCTGGACCGGATGATCGCGCTGGTGGAAGGCGCCAACCGGCAGAAGACGCCCAACGAAATCGCGCTGGGGCTGTTGCTGGTGACGATGACGCTGACCTTCCTGATCGTGGTGATCACCCTGCCTGCCATCGCCGGCTTCGTCGGCCTGAACTTGAATCCGCTGCTGCTGGTGGCGTTGCTGGTGTGCCTGATCCCCACCACCATCGGTGGCCTGCTGCCGGCCATCGGCATTGCCGGCATGAACCGCGCGTTGTCGGCCAACGTGCTGGCCAAGTCGGGCAAGGCGGTGGAAGTGCCCGGTGACGTGGATGTGTTGCTGCTGGACAAGACCGGCACCATCACCCATGGCGATCGCCAGGCCACGGCGTTCCATCCGCTGGCCGGCGTGGATCTTGCGCAGCTGCGCGAGGCGGCGTTGCTGGCGTCGTTGGCCGACCCGACCCCGGAAGGCAAGTCGATTGTCGCCTTGGCGCGCTCGCCGGGCGTGGCCCTCGAGGAACCGGCCGACGCGCACTTCGTCGCCTTCAGTGCGCACACGCGCATGTCCGGCGTGGACCTGCCGGCGCAGGGGCAGGGCGGGCGCGTGATCCGCAAGGGTGCGATGGATGCCATCGTGCAGCATGTGGCCGCGTTGGGCGGGCTGGCCTCGCCTGAGCTCACCGCGCGCGTGGAGCAGGTGGCGCGCAACGGCGCCACCCCGCTGGTGGTGGCCGACGGCCGCCATCTGCTCGGCGTGATTGAACTGTCCGACGTGGTCAAGCACGGCATCAAGGAGAAGTTCGCGCAGCTGCGGGTGATGGGCATCAAGACTGTGATGATCACCGGCGACAACCCGCTCACCGCCGCCGCCATCGCCGCCGAAGCCGGCGTGGACGATTACATCGCCGAAGCCCGCCCGGAAGACAAGCTGGCGCGCATCCGCCAGGAGCAGGCCGGCGGCCGGCTGGTGGCGATGGTGGGCGATGGCACCAACGATGCGCCCGCGCTGGCGCAGGCCGATGTGGGGCTGGCGATGAACTCGGGCACCCAGGCCGCCAAGGAGGCCGGCAACATGGTGGATCTGGATTCGGACCCGGCCAAGTTGCTGGCGGTGGTGGAAGTGGGCAAGCAGCAGCTGATCACCCGCGGCGCGCTGACCACGTTCTCGCTGGCCAATGATGTGTCCAAGTACTTCGCGATCCTGCCGGCGATGTTCGCCACGCTGCCGTCGATGGCGGCGTTGAACGTGATGCAGTTGTCCAGCCCCGGCAATGCGGTGCTGGCGGCGCTGATCTTCAACGCCATCATCATCCCGCTGCTGATTCCCCTGGCGCTGCGCGGCGTGCGGTTCCGCCCCAGCGGCGCGACCGCGCTGCTGCGTCGCAATGTACTCATCTACGGCGTGGGCGGTGTGTTGTTGCCGTTCCCCGCGATCAAACTCATCGACATGCTGCTGGCCGGCATGTTCGGACCCTGAGGGCTATCCCATGAACCATTCGATTCTGTTGCTGGAAGATCCGCCGCAAGCGGCGCGCGCATCGGGCGGCCTGCTGCGCGCCTCGCTCGGGTTGTCGCTGGTGTCGCTGCTGGTGTTCGGCCTGGCGTATTCGCTGGTGGGCGCGGGCGTGGGTCGCGCCCTGTTTGCCGACACCGCAACCGGCAGCCTGCTGGAGCGCGATGGCAAGGTGGTGGGTTCGTCGCTGGCGGCGCAGCCGTTTGCCGATCCCCGCTACTTTTTCCCGCGACCCTCCGCCGCCAATTACGATCTGATGGCGCTGGCCGGCAGCAACCAGGCGCGGACCAACCCGGACATGCGCCAGCGGGTGGAAGCGGCGCGTGCCGAAGTGGCACAGCGCGAGGGCGTGGATCCTGCGGCGGTGCCGAGCGATCTGGTCACCCAGTCGGGCGGCGCGATCGATCCGCATGTCAGCCCGCAGGCCGCCGCGATCCAGATTGCCCGGGTCGCCAAGGCGCGCGGCATGCCTGTGGCGCAGGTGCAGGCGCTGGTCGCCGCGCACACGCAGGCGCCGCAGTGGGGTGTGTTGGGCGCGGCGCGGGTCAACGTGCTGAGCTTGAACCTGGCGCTGGATGCGGCGGACACGGGCGCAGAGGGAGTGGTTGCCGCACATCCCGCGGCCCCGGCCGACGACGCATCGCGGCGCTGACATGCCGGCGACTCGCGGCCTTCGCCGTACACTTTGCCAGCCCGACGCCAGGACCCTGCCGTGAACGACGACCGCAATGCCAAGGCCGATGCGCTGGCCGGTGAACTGCGTCGCCAGGGCGCCGGGCATCTGACGGTGTTCCTGGGTGCGGCGCCGGGCGTGGGCAAGACCTACGCCATGCTGTCGCGGGCGCGCGAGCTGCAACGGCAGGGCGTCGATACGGTGGTCGGCATCGTCGAGACGCACGGGCGCAGCGAGACCGCAGCGCTGCTGGACGGGCTGGCGCTGATACCGCGCAAGCGCATCGCTTACCAGGGCAAGGTGCTGGAAGAGATGGACGTGGATGCCGTGCTGGCACGGCGTCCGCAGATTGCGCTGGTGGATGAACTGGCGCATCGCAATGTGCCGGGCAGCCGGCACGAGCGGCGCTGGCAGGACGTGATGGATCTGCTCGACGCCGGCATCGACGTTTACACCACGGTCAATATCCAGCACCTGGAAAGCTTGAACGACGTGGTCCATCGCATCACCGGCGTGCGCGTGAGCGAAACCGTGCCCGATGCGGTGTTCGATCGCCTGCGCGATATCCGCCTGGTGGATCTGCCGCCGCGCGAACTCATCGAACGCCTCAACCAGGGCAAGGTCTATCTGCCGGATCAGGCCGCACACGCGCTGCAGGCGTTCTTCTCGCCGTCCAACCTGACCGCGCTGCGTGAGCTGGCCATGCAGACGGCGGCGGATCGGGTGGAAGAGGATCTGCGCGAGTCGCAGGTGGCACGCGGGCTGCCGGGCCTGGCCCTGCGCCGGCGCGTGCTGATCGCTATCGATGGGCTGGGCAGCTCCGAGTATCTGGTGCGCGCCGGGCGGCGGATTGCCGAGCGCCGCGATGCGCCGTGGAGCGTGGTGACCGTGCAGCCGGGCGCGGCGCTGGAACCGGCGAGGCAGGCGGAGCTGGACCGCGCGTTCGCGCTGGCACGCAGCCTGGGCGCGGATACCGAGGTACTGCGCGGCGCGCCCATCGCGGATGCGCTGCTGGATCATGCCGAGCGTGACGGCGCTTCCACGCTGGTGCTGGGGCGCACGCGCGAGCGTCCGTTTGCGCGGATGATCAATCGCACCCTGACCCAGCAACTGCTGCAACGGGGCGCGCACCTGGAACTGGTGATCATCAGTTCGCCCGAGGTGCGTGCGCGTTCGCGCCGCTGGGGCCGCGATGGCGGGCGCTGGTTGCGCACTCACGATGTCGCGCTGGCGGTGCTGGCCACCGCGGGCGCCATCGTCGCCGCCTGGCTGGCCCGGCGCTGGCTGGGGCTGGACGATCTGTCGATGGTGTTCATCGTGGCGGTGGTGCTGGTGGCCACCCGCACCCGCATGGCCGGCGCGGTGGTGACGGCGGTGCTGTGTTTTGCCAGCTACAACTTCTTCTTCATCGAGCCACGCTTCACCTTCCACATCAGCGCCCATCGCGGCGTGGCCACGGTGGTGCTGTTCCTGCTGGCGGCGCTGGTGGCAGGGCGGCTTGCCTCCAAGTTGCGCATGCAGGTGCTGGCGCTGCGCGCGGCCAATGCGCACGCCACCGTGCTGCAAGGGCTGGGACAGCGCCTGAGCACCGCCGCCGATCTGGGCCAGGTGCTGCAGGCCGGTCGGCTGGCGCTGGAACGCACGCTGGATGCGGCGATCTGGCTGCAGGTCGGGCAGACCACGTCGGTGTCGGCCAGCGCGGGTTTGAAGGCGACCGATCAGGGCGCGTTGGATTGGGTGCTGACCCATGGACAAGCCGCCGGCCGCTTCACCGATACGCTCGCCGGTGCGGCGTGGTGGTTCCTGCCGATGCAGGGCGATCAGGGCGTCATCGGGGTGGTGGGAGTACGCTGGCCCGAAGACGCGCGACGCCTGGGTTTCGAGCAGCGGCGCCTGGCCGAGGCGATGAGCGATGACATCGCGCAGGCGGTGCTGCGCACGCGGCTGGTCGCGGACCTGGAGCAGGCGCGGGTGGGCAATGAAACCGAGCGCCTACGTTCGGCGCTGCTGTCGTCGGTCTCGCATGACCTGCGCTCGCCGCTGGCGGCGATGGTGGGTTCGGCCAGCAGCCTGGCCAGCTACGCCGAGGCGATGAGTGCGGAGGACCGGAAGAACCTGCTCGATACGATCCTGATGGAGGGCAGCCGGCTCGATCGCTACATCCAGAATCTGCTGGACATGACCCGGCTGGGCCACGACGGCCTGCGCCTGAATCGCGATTGGATTGGCGTGGATGAGCTGATCGGCTCGGCCACCGGACGCCTGCGCCGCTATCAACCGCAGGTCAAGCTCAACGTCGATCTGCAGCCGGAGCTGCCGGCGATCTGGGTGCACCCTGCGCTGGTCGAGCAGGCCTTGTTCAACATCCTGGAAAACGCCGCGAAGTTCTCGCCACCCGATGAAGCCATCGACGTCAGCGTGCGCCTGCGCGAGCGGCAGTTGCAGATCGACGTGCGCGATCGCGGGCCGGGCATTCCCGCCGACGAGCGCAGCCGCATCTTCGACATGTTCTACAGCGTCGAACGCGGTGATCGCGGCAGGCAGGGAACCGGCCTGGGCCTGACCATTGCGCAGGGTATGATTGGCGCGCATGGAGGCAGTGTCGAAGCGTTTCCGGGTGCCGGCGGACAGGGCACGATGATCCGGATTTCCCTGCCCCTGCTTGAACCGGACCGAGCCAGCCCCGCCGCGCATGACTGACGCCACCTCCACGCCAATCCGCATCACCGTCATCGATGATGAGCCGCAGATCCGGCGCTTCCTCGACATCAGCCTGCGCGCGCAGGGCTACCAGGTGGATCAGGCGGGCAGCGGACGCGAAGGCCTGGAGCAGATCGCCTTGCACGCGCCGGATCTGGTGGTGCTGGATATCGGCCTGCCCGACATGGACGGCCACGCGGTGCTGCGTGAGCTGCGTGGCTGGTCATCGGTGCCGGTGATCATGCTGACCGTGCGCTCGGGCGAAGCCGAGAAAGTCGCTGCGCTGGATGCCGGCGCCAACGACTACGTGACCAAGCCCTTCGGCACCGAAGAACTGATGGCGCGCATCCGCTCGTTGCTGCGCGCGCGCACGCGTGGCGACGGCGAGAGCCAGGTGTTCGACAACGGCCAGCTGCACATCGACATCGGCAAGCGCGAGGTGCGGGTGGACGGCGAGCTGATCACGCTCACGCGCAAGGAATACGCCTTGCTGCAACTGCTGGCGCGCAACCCCGGCCGCATCGTCACCCAACCGCAGATCCTGCGCGAGGTGTGGGGCGTGACGCATGAGCACGACACCCACTACATCCGCATCCTGGTGGCCAAGCTGCGGCAGAAGATGGGCGACGACGCGGTCTCGCCGCGCTACATCGTCACCGAGCCGGGCGTGGGGCTGAAGCTGGTCGCCTTGTCCGAGGCCAGCCGCGAACCGACCTGACCGGGCCGGCCCTGGCGGCTAGGTGAGTCGCCCTCGACCCGCCCGGGAACCCGGCAGAGCCTGTCATTTCGGCTTGCCGATGCGAGCCGTTCGCATCTAACATATATCGGGATACCTATTCAGCTGGCAGGTTGCCGCCGCCCTGTCCCTCTTCTGAGCTTCATTTCTCAGGGCTAAATCCTTGTCTGCTCTCCTTTTGCGTGCGCGCTTGCCGCGCCATTCGCTTCTCTATGTCGGTTTGTTGGGTGCCTGCCTCACTGCACAGGCGCAGGACGCCTCCACTCCCGCCGACGAATCCGCTCCCCGCAGCGACGCCACCGAACTGGACGCGGTCCAGGTCAAGGGCGAGCGGCTGGGCCTGAACCTCAATCTGGATGCCAGCTCCGGCGCGCTGGGCACCAAGCGGCTGCTCGACACGCCGTTCTCGGTGACGGTGGTGGAGCAGGAAGACATCGAAAAGCGCGGCGCCACCACGCTGGGCCAGGTCTTCATCAATGATCCGTCGGTGTACGCCGCCGAACCTTCCGCCACCACCGCCTGGTGGGGCACGCAGATCCGCGGCATCGGCGTGACCAATCACTACGTGGATGGCGTGCCGATGTTGATGGAGTGGGGCGGCGAATATCCGCTGGAAGCGGTGGAATCGGTGCAGGCGCTCAAGGGCCTGGGCGGTTTCATGTACGGCTTCGGTTCGCCGGGCGGCATCATCAGTTACCGCACCAAGCGCCCGACCGCCGATGCGCTGCTCAGCACCACGCTGGGCTGGCGCAATGACAGCGCGTTCTCGATGCAGGTGGATGCCAGCGATCGCATCGACGGTCCGGACTCGCTGGGCCTGCGTGTCAACGCGGTGAAGGAAGGCGGCGACGCCTACAACGGCGCCGGCATCGATCGCACGCTGATCGCGCTGGCGGTGGAGCAGCCGATCGGCGACAACCTGCTGTGGCACGCCGAAGTGCTGCGCGAGGACAACACCCTCAAGCACGAGCCGATCTACTTCTACTGGGATTCCTACGAAGGCGATCGGCTGCCCACGCCCAGCTACGATTACGACAACGTGCGCGTGCGCAATTCCTACTACAAGGCGGTGACCACCAATGCCACCACCGGCCTGGAATGGCGCATCAGCGAAAACTGGAACGTCGACTTCACCGTCGGCGCCAGCCAGCGCGAGCACTACTCCAACAAGATGTTCGGCAACCTGCTCAACGAGGGCGGCGACTACACCGGCAGCGTCTACAACTTCGCCGGCGATCTGCGCAACAGCGTGGCCCAAGCGCTGGTTACCGGCCATGTGGAGACGGGCGGCATCCGCCACGACCTGGTATTCGGCGTCTCGGCGCTGCGTACCTGGGAGCGCTGGGGCAATGACTGGTACTGGAGCGAGGATTTCAGCGGCAACCTCTACCAGCGCCAGGATTTCCTGTCCTTCCACGTGCCGGATTTCAGCTGGGCGCCTTTCAGCTATGACGAGCGCCAGCAGGCGGTGTTCGCCAGCGACACCATCCATTTCGGCGAGCAGTGGCAGGCCATCCTCGGCGCGCGCTACATGGATTACGAGCAGCGTGATCGCGACGGCAATCCGGACGTGGATTCGCGCTACGCCACCTCCGCCCTCACGCCCACCGTGGCGGTGATCTACAAGCCGGTGGATCAGGTGTCGATCTACGCCAGCTACGTGGAGTCGCTGGAATCGGCCGGCCGCGTCGGCTTCGACAGCGAGCCGCCGTACGCCAATGCTGGCGATGTGCTGGATGCCACCATCAGCAAGCAGTACGAGATTGGCGCCAAGTACCAGACCGGCCGCTTTGGCTTCACCACCGCGGCGTTCCGGGTCGAGCGCGCGGCGCAGATTGATCAGTGGCGCGGCGAAGAGCGCTGGCTGGCGCAGGACGGCCTGACCCTGTATCGCGGCTTTGAAGCGATCGCCAGCTACGGCGTGACCGATACGCTGGACGTTGGCCTGGGCGGCTTGTGGATGGACCCGAGCCTGGAAGAACTGTCGCCGGAAAACGCCGCGCTGCAGGGCAACCGACCGGCCGGTTCCTCGCGCCGGCAGTACGTGGCCAACTTCGAGTACCGCCCGGCGGCGCTGCGCGGCTTCAGCCTGCACGGCAACGTGCGCTACTCCGGTGATCAGTACTACGAAGACGCCAACCGCGTGCTGATTCCCGGCCGCACCGTGGCGGACCTGGGCTTCCAGTACCGCACCACGATTGGCGGCCGCACGGCCACGCTGACCGGCAACGTCAACAACCTGTTCAATCGCAAGTACTGGAACCTGGACATGCTGGGCGAAGCGCGCAATGGATCGCTGGATCTGCGTATCGATTGGTAAGCAGATCGATCTGCTGCGAGCAAAGGAAGCCCCGGCCTGGCCGGGGTTTCCTGTTCAAGGCTGGCGCAACAGCTTGGCCGTCGCAGCGCGCAAGGCCTTGCCGACCTGCTCCATGGTGTCCGAGCGCACCGCCACGCTCTGCCAGTACAGCGGCACATCGAGCGAGCGCTTCCTGTCGACGATCACGATGCGTCCGGCATCGACGGCCGGCTTGATCAGCAGCTCCGGCGCCAGGCACCAGCCCAGTCCCAGCGCCGCCGCATCGACGAAGCCGGTGGACGTGGGCACATAGTGCACCGGCGGGGCGAGGCGGGCGCGGGTGATGGTGCGCATGAAGCGCCACTGCAGCTCATCCTTGCGGTTGAAGATGATCACCGGCGCCTTGGCCAGGGTTTCGGCGCGCAGCACACCCGGCAGGTGACGCGCCGCGAACGTGGGTGCGGCAATGGCGTGGTAGCGCATCGCACCCAGTGGATGGACGTTGCAGCCCTGGATCGGTTTCGCCTCGGCGGTGACCGCGCCCAGCACCGAGCCGTCGCGCAACATCTTCAGCGTGTGGTCCTGATCGTCCACGCGCACGTCGAACAGGTGGCCGTGCGCGTGATGCAGCGCCGCCAGCGCGGGCAGGAACCAGGTCTGCAGGGAGTCGTCGTTGACCGCAATCGGCACCGAGCGCGCCGCGCCTGCACCACTGGGCAGGAAATCGGCCATTGCCTCGCGTTCCAGCGCCTGCATCGGGCGCAGGCGTCGCAGCAGGCGCTCGCCGGCCTGGGTGGGTTTGCAGGGCAGGGTACGCACCACCAGCACCTGGCCCAGGCGATCTTCCAGCGCCTTGACCCGTTGCGAGATGGCCGAGGGCGTCACCGACAGGCGCTGCGCGGCGGCCTCGAAGCTGCCTTCTTCCAGCACGGCGGCCAGGGCGGAGAGCTGGGGATGCAGGAGTTCCATGGGCGGCGTCCTGATTAGCAATGCTTAGGATAGTTCAGAATCTTTAGTTGGACGCAGGAGGGCAGCGGCGCCATCCTTGCCGCCGGTTTTCGTTTTCGGCTTTGCGTCCATGTACTTCACTCCCTTGCTTGCCGGCTTCCTTGCCAGCGCCGGCCTGATCATCGCCATCGGTTCCCAGAATGCCTTCGTGCTGCGGCAGGGCCTGTTGCAGCAGAAGGTGGGCCTGGTCGTCGTCACCTGCGCGCTGGGCGACATCCTGCTGATTCTGTCCGGCGTGGCCGGCATCGGCGCGCTGGTGCGCGAATGGCCGCCGCTGCTGCAGGCACTGCGTTTCGGCGGCGCCACCTTCCTGGCCGTGTATGGGCTGATGGCGGCGCAGCGCTGCTGGAAAGGCTCCAGCGGGCTGGATCCTTCAGCGAGTGCGGAAAAGACCTGGCAGCGCGTGTTGCTGGCCTGCCTGGCCTTTACCTTCCTCAATCCGCACGTCTACCTGGACACGATGATCCTGCTGGGCAGCCTGTCCACCGGCTATGCCGGCGGCGCGCAATGGGTCTTCGCCATCGGCGCCTGCCTGGCCAGCGTGGTCTGGTTCACCACGCTGGGCTTCGGTTCGCGGCTGCTGCTGCCGCTGTTCCGCAATCCGCGCGCGTGGCGCGTGCTGGACGGCTTCGTGGCGGTCTTCATGCTGACGCTGGCGCTGCTGCTGTTACTGCGCCCGATCTGACGGCGCGGCATTGGTCAGCGGCATCCGCGCCCGGTAGTACGCGGCCACGCGCTCGGCCGCTTCGGGGTCGAAGTTGGACAGCGCGATCACCACGCGATTCAAGCCGGGGAACACGCGGAAGTCGGCATTCATGCCGGGTGCGCCGCCGCCGTGGCCGTACCACGCCACACCATCGACTTCACCTGCGGCGAAACCGTAGCCATAGCAGCCATCAGCCGGCTGGGTGGCTTCGGCGAGCAGCTTGGGATCCACCAGCGTGCCGGCCTGCAGGGCGCGGGCGAAGCGCAGCAAATCGCCGGCGGTGCTGTAGCCGCCGCCGGCGGCCATGCCGCGCCAAGGCAGGGTGGCCGCAGCATCGACCCAGTGACCGCGCTCGCGCTGATACGGACGCACGCGCCGCGCAACCTCCTGGCTTTCCGGCAAGGAACCGCTGTCGCGCATGCCGGCAGGCGCGTAGACATGCGCATCGACGTAGTCGTAGTACGACTGTCCGGAGACGGCTTCGATGATCGCGCCCAGCAATACGAAGCCATAGTTGGAATAACGCCGCTCGGCATCGGGCGCATGAGTCAGGCCGCGCGTGCCGTAAAGCGTGATGTAGTCAGCATGCGTACGCAGGCGTTCGTGCTCGCGCTCGAACTCCGGCCCGAAGATGTCGCCGGTGCCGCCACGATGCGAGAGCAGCTGGCGCACGGTCACCTTGCGCACGTCGGCGTTGGGATAGTCCTTGAGGTAGTCGCCGATGGTGCCGTCAAGCGACAGCTTGCCGGCCTGCACCAGCTGCAAGGTCGCCACCGAGGTGATCATCTTGTTCATCGAGCCCAGGCGGAAGCGCGAGTCCAGCGTGTTGGGGATCTTGTGGGCGCGATCGGCCTGGCCCCAGGCGCGCTGCAGCAAGACCTCGTCGCCTTGCGCAATCAGCAGCACGCCGGAGAACTTGTCCTGTTGCGCGGCGGCATCCGTACGCGCCGCCACGGCGGCGAGCGCGCCTGCCTGATCCATCCGCTTCGCCCACAATTCCTTCGGCGTGGGCGCGCCACGCAGATCCACCGCCAGCGGCTTGCCCGCAGCGAGCGTCACCTGCACGCGCGCGTACTGTTCGGAATCCTTCTCGCGCAGCAGGGCACTGGCACTGTCGGCAGTGGCCGGCTCGCGCCGGATCAGTTCGAAGCCGCCGACACTGTCGGCAAACGACAACTGGTCGTCGATATCCATCGGGTGCTGGTAGCGCTGGCTGAAGGCCTGCAACTGCGCGCGATCCTGGCTGTTGAACGCCGCCAGCCAGTCATCCAGCGCCTGCTGCGCATTCACCGCAGCGGCGGTCTGCGCGACAGGTGCGGCGGGCGTGGATTGCGCCAGCAGCGTGGGGCACAGGCACAGGCAAAGCAGCAAGGCGAACAGACGGCGCATGGACAGGTCTCACGCAGGGTTTGATGGGTAGATGCACGGGAGAAGCGAACCGTCGCGGCCTACTTCCACTGCATCGGGGGATATTCCCCCATCCGGAAAACCTATTCCGTTAACGCATACGCATTGCCGAGTTTCGCTTTGAATGGCATGGTTCGGGTCCACTGTTCCGGGGATACGCGTTGATGAAGAAGGTTCCGATGAAGAAAGCCCTGCTGGCGACCGCGTTGTTGATGGCGGTGTCCGTGTGCGGCGCCGCCGAGGTGCGCGAAGAGCTGCAGCCGTCGGCGCGCTTCAGCGTGTACGGCCATGGCGCCGCCGCCACGCCGCCGATGGGCTGGAATCCGTGGAACGCCTTCCGCACCGAGGTGACCCAGGACAAGATCCTGTCGGTGGCCGAGACCATCAAGAACAACGGCCTGCAGGCAGCCGGCTATCGCTACATCAACATCGACGACGGCTGGTGGCTCAATCGCCGCGCCGATGGCGGCATCGAAATCCGCACCTCCATGTTCCCGATGGCGAAGACCGAAAGCGGTCATCCCAGCTTCAAGGCCTGGACCGATCACCTGCACGGCATGGGCTTCAAGGCCGGCATCTACACCGACGTGGGCCGCAATGCCTGCTCGCAGGCGCACGACCCGAAGAGTCCCAACCTGCCGGTGGGCACCATCGCCGAGCGCGAGATTGGCCTGTGGGGTTTCGAATACTCCGATTTGAAGACCGTGTTCCAGGACTGGGGCTTTGACTACGTCAAGGTCGATGCCTGCGGCCTGGCCGACTTCGGCCCGGGCGGCAAGGCCGAACAGGATGCCGATCACGAGTACCAGCAGAGCCGCCCGCTGATCGTGCGCGGTGACAACGAGGCCTCGGATGCGGAGAAAGTGGAGACGGCGTTCGCCCGCACCGGGCGCCTGCTCGATGCCTTGAATCCCGATGGCGATTTCGTGTTCTCGATCTGCCCATGGGGCGAGGCCGGCGTGGGCAACTGGGGTGGCCGCCAAGGCAACACCTGGCGCACCAGCGAAGACATCACGCCGACCTGGACCAGCATGCTGCACAACTTCGACACCTCGGCGCGGCGCGAGTTGTACGCCGGCCCGGGCCGCTGGAATGATCCGGACATGCTGGCCATTGGTCTGGGCGAGTTCGATGACAAGAACCTGGTCAACGCGCAGACCCATTTCTCGATCTGGTCGATCCTGGCTGCGCCACTGCTGATCGGCTTCGACTTGAACCATGCCTCACCGGAGCTGGTGAAGCTGCTGTCCAATCCGGAAGTGATCGCCATCAACCAGGACGCCGCCGGCAACCAGGGCAACCTGGTGGCCAGCAACGGCATTGTGCAGGTACTGGTCAAGCCGCTGTCCGCGCGCGGCGAGCGTGCGGTGCTGCTGGTCAATCGTGGAGACACCGCCGCCGAAGCCAGCGTCACTCCGGCGCAGATGAAGCTGCGGGCGGGCAAGTCGTTCAACGTGCGCGACCTGTGGACGCATGCGGATCTGCCGGCCAGCAACGGCCCGCTCAAGTTCAGCCTGGAGCCGCATGCCTCGGTGCTGTTGAAGGTCAGCGGCGCCGCCGCGACCGGCGATTCCACTGGTTTGAGCGAAGCCACTGGCCGCATCCATGTCGCGGTCGATGGCCTGCCCACCTACAGCGCCAAGCCGGCCGACGTGTCCGGCACGCCGCGCGCCGACGCCACGCCTTACGGCAAGCGCCTGAGCATCGGCGGTCGCGGTTACGACTACGGTCTGGGCATCCACGCCAACTCGCGCCTGGAAGTGCGCGCCGGCAAGGACTTCACCCGCTTCACCGCGGTGGTCGGCGTGGATGACAGCGGCAACCTTGCGCGCGAGAAGGTCACCTTCTGGGTGTACGGCGATGGCAAGCCGCTGTTCGCCAGCAAGCCGATGGTGCGCGGCGATGCGCCCGCGCAGATCAACGTGCAGGTGGCCAATGTCGAAGTGATCGAACTGGTCGCAATTGCCGATGGCATCGAGAAAGGACGCCTGGCGCCGGTGGTGGCGTGGGCGGATGCGCAGCTGCGGTAAGCCCGCCCTGGTAAATCGCGTCAGGCATGCTTGACGCGATGCTTCGGCCGACACAAGCTTCGGTGTCGGCCCGACGCATTCCAGCGGCTGGGCACCGTGTGGGGGACGACCATGCGTATCGTTGCCGGCGTCGTTGTGATGTTGCTGATTGTGTATGGGCTCGGCAGGGTGCCGGGCATCGGGCCGGAAGCAGCATCATCGGTCGATGTGGTGGTGGCCTACGCACTGGACTCGGCAAGCCCGCTTGAAGACTAGGCCCATATCGCTGGTGCTGCTGCTAACCCTGAGCGCTTGCTCGAATCCTGGCGATGCCGAGGATTTCGCCGCGCTGGAAAAGCATCCCCAGGTCTGTTCGGCGCAGGCGCATTTTGCTGGATTGCCCGGGCAGGAACAGCTGCATTTCGTTTTCGGCGCGCTGCATTCGCGGCCGCAGGCGTCGTGCATCGACGACCTGATCGCGGCCCAGGATTTTTCCTTCATCGCGCGTTTGAAGGAAGAAATGGTGACGCGCGGTGGTTACCACGATCGCGACATGTTTCTGCAGGCACTCGCCAAACAGGCCAGCGTTGGCACGCTCTCGCCGCCCCAGGTGAAGGCGCTGGAGTTGAACGGCTTGTGCATGGCTGATTCCGGCATAGCGCCAGACCAGTGCCTCAAGCGAATCGAGCGGATTGAGCAGGTGTTGGCGGCGAGGAAGTGAAGCGCAGACGTTGGACGATGAGTGCGGCGATTGGGAGGCGCGAGGCGAGCTTACTCGTCTTCGTCCGCCGAAGTGAAAAACCAGTTGGCGTCCGGCGTCTGCCCGCGACTCCAGCGCACGAAGATCGGCCGCTTGCTGCGCGGCACGAAGCCGGCCTGCTGCCAGCCGCGCAGTTGTTGCTCGGGTCCGGTGATCTCCACCGACACCGAGGCATGGCCCGCCGCGCGGGCGGCGGAGAGCAGGGCGAGCAGGCAGGCATGGGACATGCCGTTGCCGCCGTCTTTCGACCAGAAATCGCGCACATGCAGCGCGGCGTTTTCCACCTGCACCGCGAACCAGGCCACCAGCGCGTCACTGCCCGGTGCGGTCAGCCACAGGTAGCGCGTGCTGGCCAGCGGCGAATCATCGAAGCGCCACTTGGCCTGTTTGCAGTCGCGTACCGACATCACCGCATCGCCACGCGGCGCCGACTGCCACAGGGCATCCATGCGCGCATCGGCGGCCGTGCCCCAGCTCGCGCGCAGACGCGGGCCGCGCAGGCGGCGCAACCCGTCGCGGGTGGCAAACGCCATATCGACCAACGGACCGGCGATCGCCGCCAGCACACCCGGCAGGCGCGACTTCAGATAAGCCGCATGCCGCAGCACGCGCGCATGCCGGACCAGATCGGTCAGATGGGTATAGCCGATGCGTTTGAACACCGGCGCGGCCTTCGGATTCGGGAAGCCGTACAGCACATCGATCTCGCGATCCGCCGCTTCAATCAGGCCCTGCTGCAGCATCAACGCCGGGCCGAGCGAACGATGTTCAGGCAGCACCGCCAGATCGACCAGCACGCCGGCCTGCAGCGATTGTCCGCCGCGGCACATGCGGCGACGCCCCGCACATGCCGTGCCCACGTACTGGCCGCTGCCGGTTTCCTGCAGCAGTTGCAGCAGCGGCGCGCCATGCGGGCCGGCCAGATAGAACCAGTCGTACTTGGCCGCGATGCGATCTTCGCGGCCCAGGTTGCCCCACCAGATCGACAGCACGGTATCGCGATCGCGCAGGGGATCGCCTGTGCGGACCAGGTACTGCGGCGTCGGTGGCGGCGTGTTCACGACAGTGGCGTCCGAGGTCGCGTTCGAGTGGGCTCAGTCGTCCAGTTCCGGCACGTCGCCCGCGAGCACGGGCGGCAGGTGCAGGTAGCGGGTGGTGCGGCGCTTGTTGCGGATGTCCTCGAACACCGCCTCGGCCTGGGCCGGGCTGATGTGCAGGGCGGTGGCCAGCTCGCTGGCCGGACGGCCATGGTTGAGCGCCCACAACGCCAGATCCATCTGCTGGTAGGGCAGGGCGAAGTAGAACTCGTCCTGGCCCTGGCTGAGGCTGTAGGTGTCGGTGGTGGGGATGGCCGCGCACACGCGCTCCGGCAGACCCAGGTGACGGGCCATGCCGTACACCTGCGACTTGTACAGGTGCGCAATCGGCTTGACGTCGGCCGAGCCGTCGCCGTTCTTGACGAAGAAGCCCTGGTCGTACTCCACCCGGTTGGGCGTGCCGACCACGCCGTAGTTCAGGCGATCGGCGTGGAAGTATTCCAGCGTCTTGCGGATGCGCTGCTTGAAGTTGGTCGCAGCGACGATGGTCAGGTAGTCGGCCAGCGCCAGATCGCGCTCGATGATCTCGCCCGCCGGATCCTGTGCGATCAGCTTGAAGCGGTTGATGCGGCCTTCGCTGCCGCCGTCGATGACGATCTTGAACTTCCAGCCTTCGCCATACTCGGGCAAGGTGTTGCGCACCGCGGCATCACGCGCGCGGTAGCAGCCGATGGCATCCAACGCGGGCGCGATATCGACGGTCTCGGTGCGAACGCCCAGATGGGTGGCCAGGATGGTCGCGCGCGCGGCGCTGTCATCCGAGGAATCCTGCTCGGGCAGGATCAGGGTGAACACCCGATCCGGGCCGAGTGCACGCACTGCCAGCGCGCAGCTGACCGAGCTGTCGATGCCGCCGGAGATGGCCACCACCAAGCCGCGCCGGTGCAGCTGGCGCGCGGTGATTTCGCGAAGGCGCGCGCAGATGCGGTCGGCTTCCTGTTCGTAATCGATATCGAGGACGTGGCGGTCTAGGCTGCTCATGGCGTTGCGGTCTGCTCCATCAGTTGGACGCGACGCACTTTGCCGGAAGCAGTCCGGGGCAGGGCGTCGACGAAGGCGATCAGGCGGGGAATCTTGTACGGGGCCAAACGCGCACGGCAGTGCGCCTTGATGCGGTCTTCGGCGCGCGGCGGGCGTTCGCCGTCGCTGACGATGTAGGCCTTGATCACCTGGCCCATCACTTCATCGTCCACGCCCACCACCGCCACTTCGCGGATGCCGGGCATCTCGGCAATCACTTCTTCCACGTCGGTGGGGTGCACGCGGTGCGCGCCGGTCTTGATCATGTCGCTGCGGCGGCCCTGCAGGTACAGATAGCCGTCGGTGTCCAGGTAACCCAGATCACCGGTATGCAGCCAGCCATCGCGCAACACCTTGGCGCTGGCTTCGGGGTTGTTCCAGTAGCCCGGCATCACGTTGGCGCCGCGGACGCAGACTTCGCCGCTCTCGCCGCGCGGCAGCTCGCCGCCGTCGTCGCCGACGATCTTCCATTGCACGCCGGCCACCGGAATGCCGACCGAGCCCAGCTTCTCGCCCAGCCGTTCGGGCGGCAGCCAGCTGATCCGCGAAGTGGCTTCGGTCTGCCCATACATCACGTACAAACGCGGCGCGGGCAGTACCCCACGCAGGCGCTGCGTCAGCGCGGGGGACATCGCGCCGCCGGCCTGCGTGAGATAGCGCAGCGAGCCCAACGACGCCGCGCGCTCGGCCATCGGCTCGAGCAACAGCGCATACGTCGACGGCACCCCGGAGAATCCGGTGGCCTGCTCGCGTTCAATCGCTTCCAGCACCAGCAAGGGAAACATCAGGCTCGGCCCCAGCACCACGCAGGCACCGGTGAGCAGATGCGTATGCAGCACCGAGGCGCCATACGCGTAATAGAAGGGCAGCACGCTCAACACGCTGTCTTCGGCCTGCAGTTGCAGATAGGCCACCACCGACTCGGCATTGGCTAGCAGGTTGGCGTGGCTGAGCATCACGCCCTTGGGATCGCCGGTGGTGCCGGAGGTGTAGAGAATCATCGCCGGTGCATCGGGCAGCGGCGCGACAAAATCGGTGGCGCTGTTGTCCTCGCCCGGCAGACCCTGGGCCTCGCCCAGCTCGGTGGTGCCGGGGTCATCCGCGAGTTCGGCCAGCGCCTCGTGCACATCACGATGACCGGCCTCGAACACCACGTGGCAGGCGCCGCTATGGCGCAGCCAGGGAATGAAATCGCGCGAGCGCGCCTGCACGTTGAGCGGCACGATCACCGCACCGGCCAGCCAGCCCCCGTAGATTGCTACTGCCGCTTCCAGCCGGTTGGGCAGGATCAGCGCGACCCGATCGCCCACGCGCACACCCTGCGCGCGCAGGTGCGCGGCAAAGTGCTGGGCCTGGCGCCAGAAACCGGCGTAATCCAGGCGGCGATCGCCATCGACCAGGGCCACGCGCTGCGGCGCGCGGCCGGCCACTTGCGCGACGCGGGTGGGCAGGCTGTCCATGCAGTTCGACTCAGCTGGCGAGCTTGCGGCTGACGAATTCGTCGACGGTCTGGATCGAGTCGAAGTTCGCCGGGGTCATTTCCTCCGGCACGATCTGCAGCTTGAACTGGTCTTCGAGGAAGAAGATCAGCTCGTGGATGCCGGTGGAATCGATGATGCCGCCGCGGATCAGCGAATCCTGATCGCCAATGGCGGACTGATCGTCGGAGAACAGGAAGTTCTCCAGAATGAACTGTTTGATCTGGTGCTTCTGTTGCATGGGATCCCCTGGTGCCTGTTACTTGCTTTGTCTGGAAAAACGTAAGCTTCACGCCCATCCGGCCACGCCGGGGGCGGGCATTGCCGGCGGCGCGGCGATGCTATCCTCGCCGCCAGCGCACACCGCCTGGGGAACCTTCCGATGCGACGCTTGGCCCTTGTCCTGCTGCTGGTCGCCAGCGGCTGCCGTAATGGCGGCGCGCCCAGCACCGAAGTGGCGCAGCCGCCACAGACCGTACGCAACCCCGTACCCACGGCGTATCCGTCGGAAAAAGGCGATTACGCCGTGACCGAACTGGTCCATGGCCTGGAGCATCCCTGGGGCCTGGCGTTCCTGCCCGGCGGCGGCGTGCTGATCACCGAGCGGCCCGGTCGCCTGCGCCGGATCGATCCGGATGGCACGGTGTCGCCGCCGATCAGCGGTCTGCCGGACATCTTCGTCGACGGCCAGGCCGGCCTGCTCGATGTGGCGCTGTCACCGGATTTCGGCCGCGATCACTGGGTCTACCTGGCCTTTGCCGAGCCCACCTTCCGCGGCAACAAGGCCGGCACGGCGGTGGCGCGCGGCAAGCTGGAGGGCAACGCGCTCAAGCATGTGGAAGTGGTGTACCAGCAGGAGCCCAAACTCTCGCATGGCACGCATGTGGGCGCGCGGCTGGTGTTCGACGATGAAGGCCATCTGTTCGTCACCCAGGGCGACAACCGGGTGGCGGCCGCGGCTGCGCAGGAGCTGGACAAGCTCACCGGCAAACTGGTGCGGATCTGGCCGGACGGCAAGATTCCGAAAGACAACCCTTACGTGGGCAAGAGCGGTGCGCGCGGGGAAATCTGGTCCTACGGCCATCGCAACATGCAGGGCGCGGCGATCCATCCGCGCACACGGGCGTTGTGGACGAGCGAGCACGGGCCGCAGGGTGGCGACGAGATCAACATCCCGCGCGCCGGCGGCAACTATGGGTGGCCGGTGGTGACGCATGGCATCGACTACAGCGGCAAGCCGGTGCAGGGTTCGATTGGGCGCAGTACGGCGGGGATGATCGATCCGGCCTACGTGTGGGAGAAGTCACCGGCCGTGAGTGGCATGGCGTTCTACACGGGCGGCCTGTTTCCGCAGTGGCAGGGGGATCTGTTCCTGGGCGCGCTGGCCGGGAAGTCGCTGATCCGGCTGGAGCTGGAAGGCAACCAGGTGGTGCATGAGGAGCGCCTGCTCACTGCGCGCGAAGAGCGCATCCGTGATGTGCGGCAGGGGCCGGATGGGGCGCTGTACGTGCTGGTCGATGCGCCGGATGGCAAGTTGTTGCGGATTTCGCCTGTGGGGCGTTAGCCCTTGGCCCCTTCCCCTGTTTACGGGGGAAGGTTGGGATGGGGGCAGAACGAAGACGCGAGGTTTCAGGTGGGCGGACTTCGTTCTGCCCCCATCCCAGCCCTCCCCCGCAAGCGGGAGAGGGGGCAGATTGCTTCAGGCGACCTTGCGCGCAATAAAATCCACGCTCGTGATGCAAAGCTGCTCCGGCGCGTAATGCGCGAACTGCGGATGCACGTTCATCGCCTGCAACTGCGCCAGCCGCTCCGGCCGCGTCGTGGATGTGTCCAGCACGATGTCGAAGCCCATCTCCCGCGCCTCATCCACGAAGTAGTGCGCCCGCAACCGGTTCTGGTACAGGAAGGCGTTGTTCCAGCGCTTCCACTCCGCATCCGAAAAACGCAGGTAATGCAGCTGGTGCACCTTGCGATCCACATACGCATAGTGATCGCCGCAATTGACCGAATGAAACATCACCCCCCCCGGCGCCAGGATCCGCATTGACTCCCGGTACATCGCCGTGATCACCTCACCCGGCACGTGTTCCAGCACGCTGTTGGAAAACACCACGTCCACGCTGTCATCGGGCAGGTCCGTGCGGGTGGCATCGGCCGGTGCGCGGTAGACGATCACGCCGTCACTGGCGCTCTGCACGTCTTCGCCGGCCTGCATGCGCTTGCGCAGTTGCTGGTAGCGGGCCTGCACGCCTTCCAGATCCGTACCGGCGGCATCGGCGATGGTCTGCAGCGAGCCTTCCAGTGCCTCCACGCAGGCCAGGGTCAGGTCCGCGCGCATATGCCGGGTCAGGTCATAGGTGATCAGCCGTTCAACCCCTGCCAGATAACAGGCGATGGGGAAGGTGGGATACCAGCCCGAGCCGATTTCGAAGCCGCGCAGGCCGCGGAACACCAGCCCGGCATTGCGCAGGTGATGGGCCATGATCGTCCAGTCCTCGACCTTGCTTTCCAGTTCGCGGCGGAAGTTCTGCAGACCGCCAAACTGGCGCTGCAGGTGGAAATGCAAGACGTCGCCGCCCGGCACGTAGCCCAGCACCTTTTGAACAGTTCCCTTGATTCGCCAGTGCATGCAATCTCCGCGGGGTCGGTGATCGATCAGGTCGCGAGCGCCAGCGGCGCCGACGCGTCATCGTGGCCTTGTGCAGCGGCGCGCCATTCCCCGGTCTGCCGATGCACCAGCATCGTCGAGAGGATACCGACAAAGGCCTGGTTGTCGGCAAAGCCGGTGGCGCGACCCAACCGGCATTTTTCCACCAGCCGGCTCACCGCCTGCGGATCGAAGTAGCCGGCATCGCGCACGCGCTGCGGGTCCAGGGTATCGGCCACGTAATCCAGCGGCTGGCCGTCGAAGAAGAAGCTCTGGCTGTCCGGCGCGCGATACGGCTGCTTGGTGCGGTTGACGATGTCCTCCGGCAGCAGGTCGGCCAGCGCCCGGCGCAGCAGGAATTTCTCGGTCATGCCGCGGATCTTGTAGCTCGGCGGCAAGCGGTTGGCGAACTCGATGACGCGGTGATCCAGGTACGGGAAGCGGCCTTCGATCGAGTTGGCCATCGCCACCCGATCGCCCTGCGAGGACAGCAGGTAACCGGCCAGCAGCGACTTGGCTTCCACGTACTGGTCACGCGCCAACGGGCTCCAGTCCATGATGCTCGGCGGCAGGGTCTGCTCGTAGGCGTCCAGCGGATCCCATGCGGCGGCGGCCTGGCGCAGCTCGGGCGTGAGCAGGCCCAGCGCACGCTGCGAAGTGGTCCAGCGCGGCACGTGGGCGAAGATCGGGCGGTCCAGATGCTCCATGCCCTGGCCGAAGAACGACTGCGCGAACGCGGCATTGCTGACCGGTGAGTTGCGCAGGTAGCCGTAGAGTTTTTCCAGCAGGCGCGGGCGGAATTTCGAGTCCGGCTGGCGCGCCCAGAACCGCCGCACCTTGGCTTCCTTGAACAGGTCGTAGCCGCCGAACACCTCGTCGGCGCCTTCGCCGGTCAGCACCACCTTGTAGCCATGCGCGCGCACGCTGCCGGCCAGCAGCATCAGCGGCACCGGGCCGGTGCGCAGCACGGGGGTTTCGGTGTGGCGGATCAGCCGCGGAAACGCCTCGCCGATGTCGCGGCGGGTGCAGCGCAGGGTGGTGTGTTCGGTACGCAGGTGGCGGACCATCGCCTGCTGGTACTCGCTTTCGTCGTACTCGCCGTCTTCGAACGCCACCGAGAAGGTGCGCACCGGCGTATCGGTAAAGCCGCGGATCAGGGCAACGATGCCGGACGAGTCCAGGCCACCGCTCAGGTAGGCGCCCACCGGCACGTCGGCGCGCAGTTGCAGGCGCACGGCATCGACCAGCAGTTCGCGCAGTTCGGCCGTGGCCTGTTCGACGCTGAGCGGATAGCGCGCGGGCGAGGTTTCCTCCGCGCTCGGGAAGGTCCAGTCCCAGTAGCGCTTGAGCGTCTGCCGGCCGTCGGCGTCGATGGCCAGCAGGCAACCCGGCGGCAGGCTCTGCACGCCTTCGTACAGGGTTTCCGGGTCCACCGGCGCCCAATAGGTCAGCGTCTGCATCAGCGCATGCGGGTTCAGGCGGCCCAGTTCCGGCAGCACCGCCAGCAGCGCTTTGACTTCCGAGGCGAACCAGATGCGGCCGTGGCGCTGGCTGTAGTACATCGGGCGGATGCCGGCGCGGTCGCGCGCCAGCACCAGCCGCTGTTTGCGTGCATCCCACAGGGCGATGGCGAACTGGCCATTGAGATGGCGGACGAAATCGTCACCGTCGCGGTCGTACAGGTGCACGATGACTTCGGTATCGGACTGGGTGTAGAACTGCCGGCCCTCGGCTTCCAGCTCCCGGCGCAGCTCGACGTAGTTGAAGATTTCGCCGTTGAACACCGTCCACACGTCGCGGCGCGGATTGTGGATGGGTTGATCGCCGGTGGACAGATCGATGATCGACAGCCGCGCATGCGCCAGGCCCACGCCGTTTTCCGCGTGGAAGCCGAAACCGTCCGGGCCGCGATGGCCCAGCGTGCGGATCATCTTTTCCAGCAACGGGCGCGCCGTCTCGGCGCTGATCCCGCTACCTCCCCCAAAGCCTGCGATTCCACACATCGTTGCGCTTCCCCCGTGGTTGTTCGAACAGTCCCTTGCTCAGGCCGAACCGGCCGCGTATACCGCGCGCAGTCCGCGTACTTCGGACAGCGCCTCCTCGCACACCTGCAACGTGTCCTGCGCCACCTGCCGCCAGTCGCGGGAGAAGCGGCGCGCCAGCGCGGCCTCGTCCCACTCGCGGTCCAGCACGGCCACCAGCCCTGCGGCCAGGGCCGCGGCGTCGCGCGCCGGCACCAGCACGCCGCTGGCGGCGTCCACCACTTCCGGAATCCCGCCCACCGGCGTGGAGACCACCGGCCGGCCACAGGCCAGCGCCTCCACCAGCACGTTGGGATGGCCTTCGCTGTAGCTGGGCAGGGTGACCAGATCCGAGGCCACCATCCACTGCGCCACCACGTCGGCCGGCTGGGCGCCGGCCAGGCGCACCGGCAGCGTGTCTTTGCCGATGCGGGCGGCCAGTTCCTCGCGCAGCGGGCCCTCGCCGACCAGCACCACCTGCAGGCGCGGACGCTCCGCGCGCAGGCGGGCGGTGGCGTCGAGCAGTTCGCGCAGGCCCTTCTCGGCGACCAGGCGGCCGACGTAGGTCACCACCTCGGCATCGGCCGGCAGGTCGAGCGCCTGGCGCGCGGCGGCGCGGTCACCGGGATGGAAAATGGCGGCATCGCAGCCATTGGGAATGGCGCGGATCCGATCCGGGTCGGCGTCGTAGTCCTTCACCGCCACCCGGCCCAGGTCTTCGCTGACCACCAGCAGGCGCTGCGCGGCGGCCAGCACCGGCCGGGTCAGGCGCTTGCTGATGGCATCGCGCACCCGCAGGTCCGAACCGCGCGCACCCACCACCAGCGGCAAGCCGGCGCGGCGCGCGGCCAGCATGGCGCCGTGGGCGTCCGGGTACAGCCAGTAAGAGAGCACCACGTCCGGGGCGAAGTCGCGCATGGGTCGTTCAATGGCGCGGGCACACAGGCGGCCATTGAACGGGCGGCTGACCGCGGGCAGGGCGGGGTAGCGCACGTAGTCCACGTCGCAACCGGGCACCTGGTGGGTGTCGTCGCTGGCCCGGTACAGGTAACTGCGCGGCTGCGCCCAGCGCGGGTAGCTGGCGATGGGGCTGATGACCTTGACCTGCGCCAGCCGCGACAACTCGCGCACCGTCTGCAGGATCGGCCGGCCGCGGTTGGGCTCCCCGGCGATGGGGAACTGCGAGGTGACGATCAGCAGGCGCATCAGGATTCCCCGCCCAGGGCAAAAGCAAAAAACGGGGTCAGAGCACCATTTACTTCGCAAATGGCGATCTGACCCCGTTTTTCTTGGCCTGTCGGGCTGCCGGCCGGCGTTATACCGAGCGAACAGGCGACAGTCACGGGGGGCGGAAGTGGTTCAGGAAAACTCGCCATCTGCGCGTGTAGTGGAGTTGGATGCCTTACGCGGACTGGCCGCGGTGGCCGTCATGGCCTACCACTACACAACGCGATATTCGGAGCAGATAGGCCATGTCGGCGGGATGCCGCTGGACCTGCTGGCCGGCAAGTACGGCGTGCAGCTGTTTTTCCTGATCAGCGGTTTTGTCATCTTCATGACCCTGGAGCGCACCCGCACCGCGATGGATTTCGTGGTCTCGCGCTTCTCGCGGCTGTTCCCGGCCTACTGGACGGGCCTGAGCCTGACCGCGCTGGTGGTGTACACGATCGGCCTGCCGATCCAGCAGCTGCCGCTGCGCGACCTGCTGTCCAACTACACGATGGTGCAGGAGTTCCTGGGCTTCGAGCATCTGGATGGTTCGTACTGGACGCTGCAGATCGAGCTGTTCTTCTATGTGCAGATGCTGATGTGGTTCTTGCTGGGGCAGCTCAAGCGCATCCATTGGATCATCGCCACCTGGCTGGTGCTGGCGGCCATCGAGGGCCTGTGCGAGAAGCACCAGGTGCATTTTTCGTATGCGCTTCGCGAGTTGATGATCCTGCGCTTCATCCCGTTCTTCGCGATGGGCATCCTGTTCTACCGCCTGCGCCAGCGTCCGCAAGAGTGGCGCTTGAACGTGCTGATGATCGCCCTGTGCCTGCTGGCTATCGCGGTGGGCGAGCGGCCGATCTTCCTGGCCGTGGCGGTGTTCTGCTGCGCGGTGTTCACCGCGTTCACGGCGGGCTGGCTGCGCTTCCTCAATCGGCGGGTGTTTGCGTTCCTGGGCGATATTTCCTACTCGTTGTACCTGGTGCATCAGGCCATTGGCTTCGTGGTGATCTTCTACCTGGAAAAGCTGGGTGTGCCTGCGCTGGTTGCCGTGGCGCTGGCGATGGGCTTTGCATTGTTGCTGGCCTTTGCCATGAACCGCCTGGTGGAAAAACCGGCCATGCGCGCGATACGCGGTGCGTGGAAGCGCAGGGTACAGCCGCTGCCGCAGGCGGCGCCGCGCGAATGCGAGCAGGCGGTCAAGGACAGTCCTTGAGGTTTTGGCTGGGTTGCAGGCCTGCTGGCAAGAGCGGGTGTCATGGCTTGTGAGCGGGGGCAGACCCTGCGCAACCGGGCCTGCAATCCACATGGCCTCGACCTGGAACTCTACGAGTAAGGGCTCCAGTCCCGGTTGCGCAGGGTCTGCCCCCGCTCTCGACACATCGTGGTGGCTGATCGAACAGCACGAGCCGAGCAAGCCAAAGCCGGCCAGCAGACCACCTGCTTTCAACAGAACAAAGGTGCTCTGTCCGGGCGGGGTCAGGCCCCTGCTGATCGGGACTGGAGCCCTTGCACGTAGAGTTCCCGATCGAGGCCATGTGGATTCCAGGCCCGATCAGCAGGGGCCTGGCCCCGCCTCACGCGAGCACCACCGCCCGCCTCACGCGAGCAACCACCGCCCGCCTCACGCGACACAAAAGCAGAACATGACTTTCGTCCAGCGCCAAACCGGCTGCATGGGATCGCCGTTCGTCGCCTGTCACACAAAGTCGTGTCCGCTTATCGCGAGCCATGCCGTCTCAAGGTCATCCCCCGACCACATGGATCCCCCGAGCCATGGACGAACCCTATCGTTCGCAGTTCATCGCCCTCATTCAAGGCGGTGCAGCCCGCCGCGACATCCACGATTCCCATACCAACGGCGAGTACGACTCCGACCAGGATTCGCACGTCTCCGACAGATTCCTCGAGCGCGAAATCGGCCGAGTCGACATGCACGCCAGCGGCCTCTGCCGCACCCTGGTCGACCACGTCGACCGGGCCGAACGCATCCTCGACGTCGGCTGCGGCACCGGCGGCACCTCGGTCGCCCTGGCCCTGTCCTCGCTCGGCGCCCGCCAGGTGATTGGCATCGATGCCGATGCCTCCACCCTGCAGGCCGCGCGCGTTCGGGCACAGTCGTACCAGCTGGATCCGGCGCGTCTGAGCTTCCAGCATGTGCCCTCCGGCCATGCCTTGCCGTTCGAAGACCACAGCTTCGATCTGGTCACCTGCGTCTCCGTGCTGGAGTTCATCAGCACCCAACGCCACCGCGATCATTTCATTGCCGAGTTGTTGCGCGTGCTGCGCCCGGGCGGGCATCTGTTCCTGGCCACGCCCAATCCGTTCGTGCTGCACGAATACCACTCGCACCGCCTGTTCGGCGACTGGCGACGCAATCCCGGCTATCCCTGGTCCAGCCCCCCGTGGCGGCTGCGGCGCATGCTGGCCGGGCAGGAGCGGATTCCGCTGGCGCGCTATCGCATGCTGCATCACCCACGCCTGCGTATGGTCGCCGCCGCGGCGCCGTTGGCGCAGTGGGCGTTCCCGTGGCAGCAGCTGTTGACGCGCAAACGACTGACAGCGCACTGACTTCGCGTAGGATGCCGCCAGGGGAGTAGTCCACAGGGGCGGTTGCGGAATTGAGCGACAAACTGAAGATTGTGTCGGGCGCGGCCTGGGGTATCGGGGCCGGCTTGCTCGGCCGGGCCGTGGGATTGATTGGCACCTTGCTGATCGCCCGGCACCTGAGTCCGGACATCGTGGCCGAAGTGACCGTGGCCACGGTGATTGCCTGGACCGGCAACTGGATCTCGGCCTGGGGCTGCGGCCAGTACGTGATCGTGCGCGGCAGCGAAGGCCGCGAGGCCATCCATGCCGCCAGCCTGTTCTATCTGATCGCCGGCCTGCTGATGGCGTTGCTGCTGTTCGCCGCCACGCCCTGGTTTGCGGCGTGGTTCGAAGTGCCGCGCCTGCTCGAATACCTGCCCGGCGCGCTGCTAGCGATTTTCATCAGGCGCCTGGGCGGCATGCCCGACAAGTTGCTGGCGCGCGAACTGCGCTTTGCGCGCATCGCCATGGCCAGCTTTGCCGGTGACCTGACTTATGCGGTGGTCGCCATTTCGCTGGTGGCCACCACGCAGCTGGGCGGTCAGTCGATGATCCTGGCTTTCATCGCGCAGTCCACGGTGATTGCGGCGGTCACCATCGCCGGCACTGGCTGGCGTAGTTGGCTGGCGCCGGTGAAGGTGCCGTGGTCGCGCCTGCGCGATATCGCGCGCTTCGGTGCGCCGATTACCGGCGAGATCACGCTCAGCGAAGGCGCACGTTACTGGGACAAGCCATTGATGCTGCGCCTGGTCGGCGCGCATGAGGCGGGCGCCTACGGGTTGGCCTTCAATCTGGCGCAGTTGCCGGCGCTGTATGTGGGCGGCCATATCGGCACGGTGATGATGCCGGCCATTGTCCGCGCCGAGCCGGCGCAACGTGCGCAGATGATTGTGCGCGCGCTGGCGTTGACGGCGGTGGTGCTGTTTCCGATGGGCTTCGGTCTGGCGGCGGTGGCGCCCACGCTGGTGGCGACCGTGTTGCCGCCGGAGTGGCACATGGTGGCGCCGTTGCTCAGCGTGCTGGCCAGCGTGACGGTGATGGCGCCGGCGAGTTTCCTGTTCGCCTCGTTTCTGGGCGCGCTGGGCGAGAACGCGCGGGTGCTGCGCATCGAACTGACCAGTGTGATCGTGCTGGTGGCCAGCCTGTGGTTGCTCTCGCGCTGGGGCGCGTTTGCCGCCAGCTTCGCGGTGGGCATCGCGCTGGTGGTGCAGTTTTTGCTGGCCAGCCGCGCCTGCCGTCCGTTCGGCCTGAGCCTGGGCGCGTTGTGGTCGCCGCTGCTGCGGGTGTTGCTGGCTTGCGCGCTGATGGTGGCGGCGGTGCTGTCGCTGCGCTTGGCGCTGGTCTGGTACGTGTTGCACGACATCGTGCTGCTGGCGGTGGAAGTGCTGGCTGGCGTGGTGGTCTATTGTTCGGCGCTGTGGCTGTTCGGCCGCGGCCTGGCGCGCGACGTGCTGCGCCTGCTCAGCGCCACCGGCAAGTCCGAGTTGGGCTTGTCGCTTCCTGCCTTCGACAAATCCGGTACCGCGCATGATTGAGTGGAATCGCATCATCCTGTTCGGCCGCGACGCCGGCACGCTCAAGCTCACCCAGTTGCAGCCGGGGCAGCGCTTCCTGGAGTTGTTCGCGGCGGACGTGGAGCGTATTTCCGCCGCCGACAAGGCGCATGGGCGGCGGGGTGATCACAAGCGCATCCTGCGCCGGTTCGAGCATGGCCTGCGCTATTTCGCGGTGGAGGAAGATCGCGGCCTGATTGCCTGGTTCTGGGTGGCGCATGGCGTGCCGCGCTACTTCGACGAGATGGCCTGGCGCCTGCCGCTGGACAAACGGCATGTGTGGGGTCGCGATGCCTACGTGGCGCCGGATCGGCGCGGGCACCGGATTCTGGCCGCGATCATGGACCACGCCTCGGCGGCGGAAGACACGCCGATGCAGTTCCTGTCCGATGTCAGTTCCATCAACGTGCCGTCGCGGCGGGCGCACAAGGCGCTGGGGTTCAGTGAGCTGGGTACGGTCACCTCGCTGGCGATTGGATCGCGACTGTTGTTCCGCAGCCTGCCGCCGGAGTTCCTGCCGGCGCCTACCGGGATACGTCCGCAGGAGCGGGTGTTGTGGATGACGAAGGAAGAGCGGGAGTGGCACAAGGCGCAGATAGCCTAGGGGCAGGCCAAAGGGGAGTCGCCGTGAACAGGAAGTCTTGGATATTGCTGTGCGCACTGCTGGTCGCCAGCTTGCCGGCGTTCGCCCAAGTGCCCAGCCGTCACAAGGTGCCGGTCGGCACCAGCTCATTGCAGTTCGACTTTGCAAAGCAGGGTCCACGTGAGTTGCTTGCGTTCCTGTCGGATCCCGGTGAGTTGACCAAGCCGGTCTCGCGCGTGCAGGTGGAGCATCATTACCGGGGCTGGATCGCCGAGAGTGATATCCCCTATCTGCTGACGCAGCTTGATTCCAAGGCGCCTTGCTTGTCGGTGAACATGTCGGTCAGTTCGTTCCTCCCAACGCGCGTCACGGTGGGCGATATGGCGGCGTACCTGATTGACAGCTATCGGACCCGGTATTTTCCGATGTCGCTGTACTCGCGTGCTTACACGGATGACGAGAAGCAGGAGTTGGTTCGTTGGTGGACGGTTTACTCCGAGGCCCGCGAACAAAGTGCTTGTGAGCGGCTTGAAGTTCCCTGTCAGTAATTTCCTGCAGGTCTTGGAAATACGGAGTCTGAGCATGCGTAAGTGGAAGGGAGTTCTGCTGGCCTCGTTGATGCTGTCGCTGCCGGTGGCTGTCGCGGGTTGGTTTCTTGTGCCGCGTTGTGACGTCACGGGCGCGGCGTGCCATGTGTTGACGAGTTCGTCGTGGTACGTATTTCCGCTGCAAGTGGAGATATTCGCGAACTTCCTGGTCCAATTCCGCGTGCTTGGCGATGTCCAGATGTGGTCGGTTTTCATGGCCTTCGCATTGCCCGCCTGCGTGGCGATGGCTTACGTCTGGCGCACATGGGGAGCGGTGAAGTTCGCCGCCGCCTATCTGGTGGCCTGCGTGGTGATGTACTTCGTTGCTGTCCAGGCCATGGCCTGGGAAATGAAGCCGGTTCCGACGACGGCAGAGGCGTCGCAGGACGACTTCGCCACGCCGCATTGCGTGCCGGTCGACAAGGTGCCGCAGGAGGTGACGGTGGAAGCGCTGCTCGCCAACCCCAAGCGGTTCGAAGGCAGGACGGTGCGCGTGGAGGGGTACTACTACAACAGGTTCGAACTGAGCGCTCTCTATTCTTCGCGGGTTGACCCCTATGCGTCGAGCGAACCTGCGGTGTGGGTCACGGGTATCCCGGTCTTCAACCATTTCAGCGATCGCCATGTAGGGATCGTTGGAGTCTTTACGCGTAGCGAAAGGGGCCATGGCGGTGTATGGCCGGGCGCGCTTTGTGCGTTGTCGGTCGGTGTCGTGCCGTAACGGCAAAGGTGGGGCAGGAGAACAGCGCCTACGCCTGTGCTCTGGCCTTGAGGCGATGTGCAAGGCGGATGGATGAGCGAATGCAAAGCAGTAGAAGCACGAAGGGAATGATGACGTGCAAGGGTGTGAACGGCCTTGTATTGGCGTACGCGTCGACCGTTAGATACATCGAATAGAAGAAGAGGCATACCCACGCGATGACCGCGACCGAGTTCTTGAAGATGTCCAACCTTTGGAGCGTGGTTTCGAACGTCATGGTTTGCTCTTGGTTCGGCTTCGATTTGGTCGGGCCAACAGCCGCTGGAGAAGTGGTTTCGCAGCTTCGATCAAGCGCCATGGTGACTGGCCAGGGCCATGAAATTTGTTCTGAGATGGAACTCAAGTCAAGCCTCCGTTTCAATCCCTGCTACCGCGAGTGAGCTTGCAAGGATGCCCGGCACACCGTGCCGGGCATCCTTTGCGGCATCAGGCGGCAAGCGGTTCTTCGCCCACCTCCTTGAGCGCCTCGGCGAGCTGCGTGCTGAGCAGATGCAGGCAGCTGCCATTGCTCGGGCGCGATGATGGGATCATCGTCGCGGGCCAGGGTCAGCAGGTAGAGCAGGTGCAGGGTTTCCTGCACGGTCCAGATCTTGTCGTGCGGAGACTCCTTGCTGGGGCCCGCCGCGGGAGGGAAGGGCGGCAGGAAGTGGAAGTTGCCGCCGCTGGAAGCCTGGGGCGTGGTGACGGTAGGATTGATGCTAGCCATGATTGGTACCTTGGTTACTGGTTGTGGTTAGCGGGCCGTCTGAGTTCACGGCTCAGGCGGTCCGCGCTTGCGGTGTTGCAGGTGTTGCGTGTTGCGGTTGCGAGGCTGCGGATGGATTGGCCTCGGGGGGAATTATCCGGAAACGCAAGATCTGGGGCGGTGGAAAAGTCTGAAAAATTTGTAGGGAAAGTCCTCGATTGAATGACGTCCGCGTTGCCGACTCCACTTCTGGAATCCGGACGCGTGTGGTGGTCAAGAGAAGAGCTTGGTTCGAGGGGAAAGATGTACACGCAATTTCTGGCGCACATATATGCATGGACTCGTCGGACAGGGTTTGGCAGTGCACCGTGTCTTATGACGGCGCTCCTGTTGGTCTCGACAGGTCAGACGCTCAACGTTCTTCTGGTGCGCCTCGCCCTGGAGCACTGGTCGGTGGTCCAGATGCCCTTCACCAAGGTTGGATATGTGGCGCTCTTCCTCGCCATCGTTTCGCTCAACATGGTCAACGCCATGCGACCGAGTGTGCGTCGACGCATGGCCGCGTTAGACGCCGTGCGTGTTCAACGTCGGTCTGACTTTGTTGCGATGGTGTACTTGAGCGGCTCAATCATGGCGTATGTGATTGTGGCGGTGTTCCTGGCCTCACCCGACATCGATTAGGAAGGGGAGAAGATGCTGTTTCTAAAGCAGGCACTACTGGCCGTCTTGCTGATCGCCGGGATCGTCAGCGTTCTACTTGCGCAACGGGAACTCGGTCACTTGCAGCGCGACAGGCCTGATGTCCTGGATCGCGCAGGCATCGTCAAGATTGATTGGTGGTGGAAGTGCCTGGCTGGCATGGGCAGGTTGGGTTTCACCGCTGCTGGCGAGAGCTTGTCGGTGTATTCCAGATCCGTCTTCAAACTCGTCGCATTTACCTACGCGTGGCTTGTCGTCGCGTTGGTCGTGGGGATAGCGGGGCGCTTGAATTGATGGGGTGATGATTGGTTATCCGACTATTTGCGGGTCGGGGCTGAAGCCCCTCCTACAGTGAGGCGGACAGGAAATCGGTTGGTTACAGGTCGGGGTCGCTGACCCGATACGCCACCGGGCGCCATGCGCGCGCGATCTGCATCCGCCGATGTGCGGTGGCATTCAACGCCAGCGTGCCACTCAGCATCGTGCGCTTGTCCGGAAGCAGTTTGGCGAGGTAGCCACCTTCCTGGGTCTGGCTGTCGAAGCACTTGACCGCCGGCCACTGTCGGCATGCGGCTTCGCATAGCGCCACTTCATTGATGCGCCCGGGGCTGTACTGCGCGTAGTCGGGGTTCCAGCCAATCTTGAAGGCGTTGACGGTATCGCCGAGCAGCAGGTTGCTGGACGAGGCGATGACTTCATCGCCCAAGCGTGTCTGCATGAACGCGGCGGCGCCGATGTCGGCGAAGCCATGCATCATCTCGCGGAAGAAATCGGCATGCGCGGGCGTGGATTGCAGCGAGCTGCCCGCATCGCCTTTCCAGCCGGCATGTTCCAGGCGCAGGTGGGTGTGGAGCAGGGTGTCCAGGCCGGCGTCGGTGGACGTGGCCGGTTCGGCCGCAGCGGGCCGGCCGTACAGATGGTCCACGCATTCGACATCGTGCAGATAGCTGGCGTCACCCGCGCCCGGAATGCACAGCTCGGATTGCAACCCACCTTCGGCATCGGCCTTGCGCTGCCGCCGCTGCAGATCCTTGGGCCAGGGCAGGGCGTGGCGGTCGTCGCCGATACGCCACACCGGGCGCTCGAACGAATGCCGCAGGTGCCAGCCGCCACCATGTTCGGCTGCCGCGGTGCGCAGCGCCGAACCCAGCACGTCACCGGCTGGCAGGTTGCGCAAATCAATCGCCGCCACGTCCGACTGCCCAACCAGCGCCTGCGCCACGGCATTCGCCGCCCCGCGCGCCGCCAGCAATCCGGAGCGGAACGAAAACGGCGTGCGCAGATCGCGCAGATGCCGCATCGGCACGAACCACGAGGCCTTGCGCTCGGTGAACACGCCCACGCCGACGACGTTCGACGACGCATCCTCAAACCAGGCGATGCGCAGTTCCAGGTCGCCGAGCAGGTGCCGCCGCGCCGGCAGCACGAATTCCGGCATCGCAAACGGATTGGGCGAACCGCAACCTTCGCGCCCCAGCCGGCTCCACGCCTCGATCTCGCCGGCGGACAGATCATCCAGCGATCGCCAGCGCAAGCGCAGGCTCATCGGCTCACTCGCCCTTGCCCTGCAACCGGCGCAGGGTGTCGCGCAGACTCGAACGCCAGCCCAGGCGGTCCAGCGACATCCACGCCATCTTGCCCTCGGCCATGCCCAGGGTGCGCTTGTACTCCGATTCGCCAGCCATCAGTTCGAAGCGTGCATGGCCATCGTCCATGGCCCGCTGGATCACTTCGCTCAACAACAGCAGCCCGGGGCTGCCGCAATGGCCGAAGCGCGGATAGTCGATGCCGGCCTGGTAGAAATACACCACGCCCTGCCAGACCAGCGCATACACGTAGCCGACCACGCGCTCGCCGGCCGTGAGGCGAATCAATTGCGCGCCTTCTTCGTGGCTGGATTCCTCGATCAGGCGATCGTGGAAACGCAGGATGCGCGGATCATTGAACGCGCCATGTTCATCGTCGTCGCCGGTCCAGTAGGCCTCGTGCAGGCCGGCCATCTGTGTGAAGAAGGCCTGGCGCTCGCGGGTGTCGGCGGCGACCGTCAGCTGCAGTTCGCCATAGGTGGCCACCAGCTTGCGCGCGGTGCGGCGCACGCTGGCGCGCGCCTTCGGACTGAGCACGCTGGACACATAATCGCTGCCGGTCTCGCGCACCGCCGCCAGATCCACATAGTGGGTGGCGCGGCGGCGCATGCGGATGCCCACGCCCAGCTCGCGCAGGCGGTCCATCGGCACCTGGTCGATGTCGATGCCGGGCACGTAGAAGGTCAGCCAGCGCTTGTCGTGCTTGGCCAGGTGATCCACGGCAGCGGCCAGTACTTCGCGCTCGCGGCCCTGCTCGGTGAGCAGGCCGTTGTATTCGATGGTCAGGTTGTCCAGCGCCGGGTCGCCAATCTCGTGCAGGCGCAGGTGGCGCGGGCCCAGGCCGAGGAAGCCGCGACGGATGGTGACGATACCCAGGCCGACCACCCGCTTGCCGTGGTAGACCGACAGCAGCCGGGCGATCGGCGGCGGGCAGATAAGTGACAACCAGGGTCCAATCCAGCCCCAGCTCTGGAAGTAACTGCCGTGCGAGCGCGACTGCAGTTCCAGCCAGCGCAGGCGCAGCACATCCAGATCCGGCAAGGGATCCAGGCGCACCTGGTAGGCGTTGGGGGAAACGGGCGCGAGCATCAACCCGGACTCATGCTGGGGGATGCTGGTTTAGTAGCAAGTCCGATGCCAAGTTGTCGGGGGGCGAGTATTGCGCGAAGAGCGCCCTCACCCCAGCCCTCTCCCGCAAGCGGGAGAGGGGGCAGGAACTTCGACCGTGCGAGGCGTGATGGTGCGCGTCGCGGACGTGCGTTGTCGTTGGCCGGTGCCTTGGGCGACGGCCTTCCCCCCGTTGATTTCACTACGACTTACCTTCCAAACGTTGTCTTCAAACCTTGCTCCACGCCGACGCGCGGGTTCCAGCCCAGCTGCTCGCGGGCGGCGCTGGTGTCGAAATTGGCCAGCGGGCGCAGCGAGCGCACGCGGTAGCGGGTGAGGGGAACGTCGCGCTTGAGCACCTTGCCCAGCAGCTCCACGCCCCAGCCCAGGCCCATGAACATCCAGGTCGGCACGCGCAGGCGCTTGAGTTCGCTGCCCAGCTTGGCCTGTGCGCGCAGCAGGTAGTCGTCCTGGGTCACCGCCGAGGTGTCGACGATGTTGAAGACGCGGCCGCGTGCACCTTCCGCGGTTTCCGCGAGTAGCAACGCATCCACCACGTCATCGATATAGACCAGCGGCAGGCGCTGTGCGCCACTGCCGACCGCGACCCAGCGGCCGGCCAGGCCAATCACGCCATTGGGCGTCACCTTTTCCGCACCGGGGCCGAAAATCTGGCCCGGGCGCAGCAGCACGGCCGGCAGGTCGTGTTCGCGGATGGCGTCGAGCACGGTCTTTTCGGCGGTCAGCTTGGTCTGGGTGTACGCGCCACGCCATTCCGGGTGCGGTTCGTAGGTGTAGTTCTCGGTGAGCACGGCGTGCTCGTCGCGGCCGGCGTGGTCGAACACGCTCATCGAGCTGACGTAGATCAGGCGCGTGCTCTTGTGCTTGAGGCAGGCCTCGACCACGTTGCGGGTGCCCCACACCGTGCCGGCCTCGAAATCGCGCGGGCCGCCCTTCATCGCCGCGCCGACGTGATACACCACGCCCGCGCCTTGCACGGCATGCGCGACGATGCGCGGGTCGCCCAGATCGCCAATCACCTGCACGATGCCGCTGTCCTGGCTGTAAGCCGAGACCGGGCGACGCACCAGCACGCGCACGCTGCGGCCCTGTTCGCGCAGACGCGCGACCAGCTTGCGACCGAGGAAGCCGGCCGCGCCGGTCACCAGCACATCGGCCGGCGGCAGCGATTCATAGCGGCTTTCCAGCAGCGCCAGGCGCTGGCGATCCGGCTCGCGGCACACCGGGTCGAGCAGGCGGGCGATGCGCAGGGCGTCATCACCGCTGAACGGCGGTGCGGCGCCATCGCGCGCGGCGCGGGCAAAGGCCTGCGCGCCGTGCTGGATGCCCGGCGAAGGCTTGAGCATGCCGGTGGCAAAGCGCACCACGTTCCAGGGAATGCGCACCACGTCCTTGATCGCGCTGAACCAGCTGTTGAGCATGATGCCGATGAACTTGGGACCGGGCAGCACGCCGTGGATGCGGCAGGTCTGCAGGAAGCGATCCACTTCAATCGTGCCACGGGTGCCGCGCACGAACACGCGGTTCTCCATCGGCCGCGCATTCCACGACAGCAGCAGGCGGCCGACGCCGCGCTCGCTCTGCGCGCGCGCCTGCCACTCGTCGAAGTGCAGGTTGGGATCGCCGCCGTGGTTCTGGAAATCCACGTCCAGCTGGCGCACCGGGCCCAGGAAGGCTTCGATGGTGTACAGGCCATGCACGCCCAGATCGCGGAACGGATACGAACCCTGGGTGACCGAACCCGGCAGCGGACCACCGGCGTAGGGCGGATATTCGGAATTGCGGATGATGTCGACCGACAGCACCTCGCCGATGCGGCCTTCGCGCACGGCGTCGAGCGCCTGCATCAACACCGGGTCGAACAGATCCGAGTGATTGACGCCGAGCAGGCGGCCGGTGGCGCGGGCGCGGGCGATCATCGCCTCGCAGTCTTCCACGCTGTCGGCCATCGGCTTTTCCACCAGCACATGCGCGCCCATGTCGAGCGCGGCCAGGGTGATGGCCGGATGCGAGGACGGCGGGGTCAGCACATACACCGCCTGCGGCCTGGTCTCGGCCAGTTCGGCCAGAGTGGCGGTGACGCGCGGCACGCCGAAGCGATCGGCCAGTGCCTGCGCAGCGGCCAGGTTGTTGTCGCAGATGCCGACCACGTCGACGAAGTCCAGCCGTTTGAGCGCGGCCAGGTGATGGGTGGCGACGTAGCCGGCGCCCACCAGGGCGACGCGCAGGCGCAGGGAGGATTCGGAACTCATGGAGGCGTTCAACATAGGTCAGGAATTTTTCGGAGAGGCGGAGCGGCGCTGGTCCAGCGCCTGCGTCACGGTGGCCAGCACGCTGTCGACGCGGCTGTCCCAGGTTTGATCAGCCACCGCGGCGATGCGATCGGCGGCGGCTTGCGGGCTGTCTTGCGCCAGTGCCTGTTCCAGTTCGGCCAGGAATTGCTCGCGGCCTTCGGCAATGCGCACCCATTGCGCGAACTTGGCGATTTCCGGGTTGTACACGCTCACCACCGGCTTGCCGGTGGCCAGGTATTCGCGCAGCTTGAGCGGGTTGGCGTTGGCCACCTGGCGATTGAGCTTGTACGGAATGATCGCCGCGTCGAAGGCCTTGGCCCATTGCGGCAGCGTGGGGTAGGGCTGGGCGCCGACCAGGCGCACGTTGGCCAGGCTGCGCAGATCCGCGACATCGGCGGCGGCATGGCCGACCAGCAGGAAGGTCCACTGCGGGCGTTCGCGCGCCAGCCAGGCGATCAGTTCCAGATCAATCCATTCGTGCACCGAGCCGATGAAGCCGATCACCGGGCCGGGCAGATCCTGCGCGGCCGCCGGCACGGGCGTGGCAGGGTCATTGGCCTGGCGGAACAGCGACACGTCCACGCCATGCGGCGAGTAGTGGGTGTTCGGATTGATCGCCTGCTTGCCTTCCAGCAAAGCGGGCGGGGCGACGAACTGCAGATCGGCGGCGCGGCTGAGATCGTCATCGCGCCGGCCAATCAATTCGGCATCCACGCCCGGGTGGGCGGCGTAGTCGTCGATGCAGTAGTACACGCACAGATCTTCGCCCAGGCGCTGGGCCAGGAAACCCGGATGCGGCACCACGAACCAGGAGATGCGCTTGCGCATGCCGATGGCGCGCATGGCCCGGCGCACGGCCCAGCGGCCGAACGCGCGGTTGAACGCGTCCACGCCGGGCAGGCGGCGGAATGGCAGTTGCGGCACGGTGCAGCGCCAGAAGCCGGGGCGGATCGGTTCGGGCTTGCGCACCGCGGCGGCCAGCTTGCGGAAGGCTTTCTTGAAGTCGCGGCCGGAGGCGGTGGGCGCGCGCATGCCGGGCGAGTCCACGTAGAGCAGCGGCAGGTGGCCGGCCAGGCGGGTGGCGATATGGTGGCTGCTGGTGCGGTTTTCCGCATTCCAGTCATTGCCGAAATACACCACGCCCAAACCGTCGAGCGCGTGGGACTCAGGCATCGCGCCACCATCCGATCAACCAGGCGGTGCCGCCGTGGTAGATCCATTCCTTGTGCAGGCCGGGCACCGCATCCAGGTGCGGGCCGACGCGGCCGCAGGCCGGCGCGAAGAAGGTCACCAGCCCGTTGCGGCCCAGGTGGCGCATGCGCGCGAGGGTGGCGGCGGGATCGCTGAGGTAATAGAGCACTTCGCAGGCGGTGACCAGATCGAAGCGGTGCTGCTGGTCGCCCCAGGGCTGGTGAAACAGATCGGCGGCGGCAAAGTGCGCATCGGGCAGGCGCTGGCGCGCGCGCTCCACCGCCTGCGCGCTGACATCCAGTCCGTATTGTTCGTCGCTGAGTTTGGCCAGCCACTCGGTCTGGTGGCCTTCGCCACAGCCGATTTCCAGCACCGAGCCGACCCGGCCAAAGGCTTTTTCGATGACCGCGTTGGTGGCTTCGAAGCGCGCGCGCTCCATGGCCGAGGCCATGTTCCAGGGGTCTTCCACCGTATACGCAAGATCCAGCCGCGCATGGTTGTCGCTGCCGCCTACGCCACGCAGGGCGTACTTCATCCAGAGTCGGCGCTGCGCTTTGCGGAGCAGTCCGGCGGTGCCAGCAAACATGGTGTTTCCCCTGTATTGAAACGTACCGTCGTGATGCATGCAGCGGTCTAGCAATGCGGTGCGGCGGCGCCGGTACGCAGGCTGGCCTCGTCCACCTGCAACTTGTGCAGGGGCGAGCTGTACCAGCCCACCACTTGGCCACACTGGAACTGCACCCACGAAGGGCCGTAGTCCCAGCGACCATCGTGGACGCCGATCGGTGCGCCCAGGATGCGGCGTACCTGCGCCTCGTCCATGCCCACCACCACTTCCCTGGCCAGCGTGGGCGCGCCCAGGCCCGGATTGACCGCATCGCCGGGCCCTTCCGGATCCAGCGAGGGGTTGGCCGTCTTCTGCGCGCCCCACCAGTACAGCAGCAGCACTGCCAGCACCATCAGCATGATGTAACGGCGAGAACGCGGTTTTCCGGTCACCGGTGGGGCTTCGTCGATGATCGCCGAGCCGCGCTCGTCGCTGGCGAAGGCCAGCCCGCTTTCGGCGAGCCCGCTTTCGGCGAGCGTGTCATTGCCGGGATCGAAGTTGCCCTCGTCGTCGAGGTCAGCACCGGGGTGGGCCGGGGTGCCCGGCGGGCGCGGGGCCGGCCGCGCCGGTGCGGCGCCGGGCAGGCGAGCATGTTCGCGGTGGAAATCCAGCGCGGCGTCATACATCCGGTTGAGCCGTTGCAGCCGCGGCATGTCGCCATCCTGGCCCTGGTGGTCCGGATGCAGCTGGGTCACGCGTTTGCGATACGCGCGCTTGAACTCGGCCAGATCGCATTGCGCGCTCAGGCCCAGCTCCTTGTACAAAGCAATGAAGTCGGTGTCGTCCGACATGCAAACCCGCCCCTGGCCGCCTCCGCACGCGTGCGCGGCGGTCGATACCTTCAGAGACGTGAACAGCGGCTGGAAGCGGCCAGCGGGTCGAGCGAGTCAATCACCCTCGTTCAACCGGGTCAGGGCACCACCCGCTCAAAAACGCAGACATTGGTCGAGGACAGGGCTTGTTCGTTTTCGGACCAGCAGTCGCGATAGTTTGGGCCGTATGAATCCTCTGCCACCAGGGAAGCCTCGCCGGCGCAGCCCGGGATGTTGAACACACTGCATCTCGCCAGGCGAAGCTGCCATTTTTCACCCACCTTGTGAGTGGAAGCGGCCTGAAAGTCCGCCGAATAGCCCGCCAGCAAATTGGGCACGACCGCGCCGACCACGCTCAGCAGGCGGGCGTTGTTGGGATTGTTGTCGTCCCAGCGGCAGTCTTCGTCGGTAGCGGCGGTCACTGTCACGGTGGTGACCAGGCCCACATCCACCACGCTGATAGTGCAGGCGCGCGAGGCTGAGGCCGGTGCGATCAGGGCCAGGGCAAGGGCCGGCAGCGAAAGGGCTTGCAGTGCAGGATTCATGGCGTTTTCCGCGGTATCGGGGCCCAACCCGTGTGCTGCGGGCGGACTCATGGCGACGGCGCGTGGAGGTTAGAGGTTTACCGCGACCGCGCCACTCCGCCAGTCGGTCTGCCCGCTGCGCCCGGAAGAGCGGTAGCCAGACCTGCCGTGATGCGAACGATCCGACGCAGACCCGGCCAGCCGGGGCGCCTATGACCGGTTCGCCCCCTGTCTTGCGTATAGGAGGCATCAGGCAACGATTGCCGGATGCGAAGATGAAGAACAGGGGATCATCGACACAGGCAATGGAACGCGCGGGCCGCAGGCAAGTCCTGGCCCGATGGTGTCACCGTGCCGGCGTGTTGCCATTGCTGCGTCACATGCGCCTGGGCTCACGCGACGACGTGCGGGTGCTGGCCTATCACCGGGTGCTGGAATCGGCCGACCCGAGCGGTTTCAGCTTCGACACCGAACTAATCAGCGCCTCGGGCGAGGCCTTCCGCGAGCAGATGAGCTATCTGAAGCGGCATTTCGTGCCGATGACATTTGCCCAGGTGCTGGACTATCTGGATCGCGGCAAGCGCGTGCCCAAGGGCGCGGTGCTGGTGACCTTCGATGACGGCTACGACGACAACTACCGCGTGGCGTTCCCGATCCTGCGCGATCTGGGCATGTCGGCGATGTTCTTCGTCTCCACCGGGCATATCGATTCCGGCCGGCCCTATGCCTACGACTGGCTGGTGCACATGGTCTGTTCGACCGCCGCCAGCCGCCTGCAGGCGCCGGAGCTGGGCGTGGACTGGAAGCTGGGCGACAATTTGATTGCGCGCCGCGCGCAGGCCTCCGAATTGCTGGACCGTCTGAAGTCGCTGGACGATGACGGCCAGAGCGCGCTGATTGCGCGACTGGAGCAGGAGTGGAATCTGCCGCGCGAGAAGGGCCACCCCGATTGCAAGCCGATGACCTGGGACCAGCTGCGCGAGATGCATCGCGACGGCATGGAGATTGGCTCGCACGGCGTGGATCACCGCATGCTGGCCAAGCTCTCCAACGATCACATGCGGGCCGAAGTACAGGGCTCCAAGCAAACCCTGGAGCGCGAGCTGGGCGCGCCAGTGGCCGTGTTGTCTTACCCCGTCGGCGGCCCGGACGCCTTTGACGGCCAGACCATCGATGCGGTGCAGGCGGCCGGTTACCGCATGGCCTGCAGTTACATGGCCGGTACACGGGCGGTGGAAGCCAAGACCCTGTACTCGCTGCCACGCCTGCCAGTGGAACGGCAGATGGACCGCGAATGGTTCGAGGCGATGGTGGCGGTGCCGGAGATGTTCAGCTATGCATCAAGGTTGCGCACAGGTTGAATAAGCGGAGCGACAGGGGCTGATGTACTTTTTCATGTTGATGTACCTGGTGCTGGTATTGATCCGGCCCCAGGACTATCCGGCTGTGATCGAAAATCCCGGTCCGCCATTGCAACCGATCGCCTTGATCATGGCGGCGGGCTTCTTCCTGTTCTCGCAGCGCAAGTCGTTCGAGGCGCCGCAGTACCTGCTGATCCCGATCTTCCTGCTGGTGGCGATGATCTCCAAGGTCGCCAATGGCTGGGCCGGCGGCGCGCTGTTCGTGTTCTTCATCTTCGCCCCGGTGGTGCTGGCGTATGTGTTGCTGGCCAACACGGTCAACACCCGTGAGCGCATGCAGGGGGTGCTGGCGGTGTTCGCCATCTGCGCCAGCGTGCTGGCCCTGCACGGCATCGAGCAGGTGCAGCTGGGCGTGGGCTGGACCGGCATCGAGCTCTCGCAGGGCACGCGCATCCAGTACGTGGGCATCTTCAACGATCCCAATGACCTGGGCATGTTGTTCGTGATGTGCCTGCCGTTCGCCTTCTACCTGAGCGCACGCGGCGGTTTGATGGGCCTGCGCCGGCTGTTCTGGTGGGTCATCATCGTGCTGCTGGTGTGGGGCGCGTACCTGACCAACTCGCGCGGCACCTTGCTGGCGCTGGTGGCCATGCTGGGCGTGTACGTGTGGCGCAAGCGTGGGCCGTTCACCGCCGGCATGCTCGGTGCAGTGGCGCTGGGCGGGCTGATGATGCTGCCTTCGCGCCTGCAGGAGATGGAGGTCTCGGAAGAGTCCGCCATGGGCCGGGTGGAATCCTGGTACGAAGGCATCTGGATGTTCGTGCACAACCCGGTGTTCGGCATCGGTGCCGGCGGCTACTCCGACCTGCACGAGCTGACCGCGCACAATTCCTTCGTGCTGGTGCTGGCCGAGACCGGCATCGTCGGCTTCACCATCTGGCTGGCGATCGTGGGCTACTGCTTCCGCATGATGCTGGCCGTACTCAAGCGCGGCGATGACATCATCGATGACGTGCCGCTGGACGTACCGGATGAGGTGGCGCTGGCCGACTGGCAGCGCGACAAGGCGCTGACCCTGACCTTCTTCATGTCCTTGACCGGCTTTTTCACCGCCGCGTTCTTCCTGAGTCGCAGCTACGTGGTGATTCTGTACCTGCTGGTGGCGCTGGTGGTGGCGCATTACACGCGCCTGCGCGAAACGTATCCCAGCCTGCCGCAGTTCACCCTGACCAAGGACGTCATCCGCTGGCCGATTTACGCCGTAATAGGCGTTATCGGCTTGTATCTCACCGTGAAAGTCCTGTTGGCAATGGCATGAACAGCCGCGCGCGCACGCTCAGCAACACGCTGTTTTCCTCGGTGGGTATGTACACCGAGTACGTGCTCGGCATGCTCACGTCGATCATCATCGCCCGCCACCTGGGGCCGGACGGGTTCGGCGCGTACAGCCTGGTGATCTGGCTGGTGGCGATGGGCGTGGCCACCACCAACTCGGGCACGGCCAGCGCGGCCATCAAGTTCATCGCCGAACTGCGCGGCGGTAACCATCCGGAAATGATCCCGGTGCTGCTGGACTACCTGCGTCGGGCGCAGCGGATCTTCCTGCTGTTCGTGCTGCTGGCCGGCGCGGCGCTGTTCCTGTTTGCCGGCGATCACGTGGCGCCGGGCATGAACCACAAGCTGCTGCTGGGCTTTTTGGTGGTGGCGGTGGCGCTGCGCTCCTCGTACATGTTCAACATCGGCGTGGCCAAGGGCTTCGAGAACTTCCGCGCCACCGCGATCGTCGCGTTGGTGTCCACGCCGATCAATCTGGCGCTGGTGATCCTGGCCTGGCAGATGAACGCGCCGGTGGAATGGCTGCTGGCGGTGTTCGTGGTGTCCAGCTTCGTGTTTTTCGGCGTGTCGTTCCGCCAGATCGCGCCGCTGGTGCCGGAGCGCAAGCCGGGCGTGACCCTGCCGCCGCACATCATGAAGCGAGTCAAGCGCCACATGATGTGGACCGCGCTGACGGTGTCGGTGAGCTTTCTGATTGCCAGCGAAGTGGAGGTGATGTTCCTCAACCTCTACGCCGACAGCCATGCCGCCGGCCAGTTCAAGGTCGCCTACCAGTTGGCCATCGGCGCGGCCGCGCTGGTGCCGGGCGTATTCGGCGCACTGCTGCTGCCGATGATGGCCAATGCGCTGAGCCAGGGCCGCGAGATCGCCGCGCGCCGGTTTGTCGCCACCACCGGTTACCTGGCCCTGCTGGCCGCGCCGTTGATGGCCTTTGGCGTGGCCTTCGGCAGCGATGTCATCCGCCTGCTGTACGGGCATGAATACGCGCTGGCCGGGCCGATCTTCTCGGCCTGTTTGATCGCCACCTGTTTGACCACCATGACTCAGGGCGCCTCGAGCCTGCTGGTCAGCGCGGATCGGCAGCGCAGCATCCTGATGCTGGTGATCGTGATCGGCCTGATCAAGCTGGGCCTGGATGCCTTGCTGATCCACCACTTCGGCCTGACCGGCGCGGTGGTGGCGTTCCTGACCACGGCCACGATCAACGCCAGCTGCTACGTGACGCTGGCGGTGCGGGTCAGCCATGCGCAGCCGGACTGGGGCAAGTTGCTGCGCATCTTCAGCGCGGCGGGCCTGGCCGCCTTGCTGGCCTGGCCGTTGCGCGGCTTCCTGCCGCTGGCCTCGGTGCTCGGCGGCGGCATCGTGCTGGTGGCGGCCTACGCGCCGCTGTCACTGTTGCTCGGTTGCTGGGACCGCGAAGACATCGAACACCTGCAGCATCTGCACCAGCGCTTCGCCCAAGGGCGTCCGCGTCTGGGCGCGCGCCTGCTGGCCTGGGCGCATGCGCGCGCACCGGGTGAAGGGGGCTTATGAGTCTCTATGAGCCGCTGTTCCGGCGGGTGCTGTTCCCGCTGTACGAGTCGGGCCTGCGCGGGCGCAAGACGCTGCGCTACCTGGGTGAGTACGAGCGCAACCAGACCACCCTGGATGCCGAGCAGATCCAGGCGCTGCAATGGCGCAAGCTGCAGGCGCTGATCCGGCATTGCTGGGATCAGGTGCCGTACTACCGCCGCACCTGGAGCGGGCAGGGCATCCGCGCACCGGAAGACATCGCCAGCGTCGAGGACTTTGCGCGCCTGCCGGTGCTGGACAAGCCGACCATCCGCGCCAACTTCGACGATCTGATCGCGCCTTCGCACCGCCAGGGCATGCTGTTCAAGACCACCGGCGGTTCCACCGGCGAGCCGCTCAAATTCGGCTATACCCGCGAGAGCTACGAGCGCCGGCTGGCGATCATGTGGCGCGGCTACGGCTGGGCCGGCGCGCGGCTGGGCCAGCGCACGCTGTACCTGTGGGGCACGCCGATCGGCGCGCAGAAGCGCAAGGACCGGCTGTACCACGCGGCCTTCAACCGCTGCATGCTCAATGCCTTCGAGATGAGCGATGCGCGCATGGCCGAGTACGCCGACGTCATCGATCGCTACCAGCCCGAGACCATCGTCTCCTACGTGGCGCCGATCGTGCGCATGGCTGAGTGGCTGATTGCCAACGGTCGTCGCATCCACCGGCCGCAGCGCATCCTGGGCGCGGCCGAAGCGCTGCACGAGAGCCAGCGCACGCTTATCGAAGAGGCGTTCGGCTGCCCGGCCTACAACACCTACGGCTGCCGCGAGTTCATGCTGATTGCCGCCGAGTGCGAGCATCGCCAGGGCCTGCATATCAACAACGATCACCTGCGGGTGGAACTGGGCGGTGCGATTGCCGCGGACGCCGGTCCGCGCGAGATCATCGTCACCGATCTGCACAACTACGGCATGCCGCTGCTGCGCTACATCAATGGCGATCTGGCCACGCCCAGCCACCAACGCTGCAGCTGCGGCCGTCCGCTGCCACTGCTGGCCAGTGTGGACGGGCGCAAGCTGGATGCGCTGCGCACGCCGGATGGCCGCTTCGTGCCGGGCGAATACATCGTCTACGCCTTCCTGTATGCCACCGGCATCCGCCGCTACCAGGTGGTGCAGAAGCAGTTGGACCGCTTCGACATCACCCTGGTGCGCGACCATGACTTCGACGAAAGCGTGCTTGATTTGATTCGCGGCGAGTTGAAGAAAGTGATCGGCGAGCAGGTGTCGTTGAGCTTCCACTTTGCCGACGAGATTCCGCTGACCGCCACCGGCAAGCAGCGGGTCACGGTGTCGGAGCTGGCATGAACGGCCGCGACATCCTCCATGTGGTCGAGAACCTGGCGCGTGGTGGGCTGGAGCGGACGGTGATCGACCTGATTGCCGCGCAGCGCGCCGCTGGCCATCGCTGCCGGGTGATCTGCGTGTTCGAGCCGGGCCAGCTGGCAGACGAACTGCTGGCGCAGGGCGTGCGCGTGGATGCCTGTCACAAGCGCGGCGGCCTGGATCTGCGCGCACTGCGCCGCCTGCGTGGCTGGTTGCGCGAAACCCCGGGCGCCGTGCTGCACACCCACAATGCCACCGCGCATTACTACGCCTTGTTGGCGGCGGCGGGCCTGCCGCTGGCACGCACGGTCAACACCCGCCACGGCATGGGCGCGGCGGAACCGCACAGCCGCAAGGAAGCGCTGTACCGCTTGAGTGCGCGCTTCACCGACTATGTCGTGGGCGTCTGCGATGCGGCGCGCGATCGCTTTGCGCAGCAACGGGTGCGTCCGCGTGCGGGCCTGCTGGCCATTCCCAACGGCATTCGCCTGGATCGCTTCGCGCCCGCCCAGGCCAGTGACCGCGTGGCGCTGGCGCGCGAGCTGGGCTGGCCGGATGACAGCATCCTCATCGGCACGGTGGGCCGGCTCAATCCGGTCAAGGATCAGGCCGCGTTGATCAGTGCCTTCCATCGCGTGCATGCCACGCAGCCGCAGGCGCGGCTGGTGATCGTGGGTGACGGCGCGCTGCGCGCCGACCTGCAGGCGCGCATCGACATCGCCGGACTGCAGGACGTGGCGCGGCTGGTGGGCGATCGCGACGACGTGCCGCGCTGGCTGGCCGGCATGCAGATCTTCGCCTTGCCCTCGCGCAGCGAAGGCTATTCGATCGCCCTGCTGGAAGCCTGCGCGGCCGGCTTGCCGATCGTGGCCACGGAGGTCGGCGGCAATCGCGAGATCGTCCGTGAGGGAATCAATGGCGCGTTGATTGGCGCCGGTGACAAGCAAGCGCTGGCACAGGCATTGCAGCGCCTGGTGAGCGATCCCGAACTCGCGCGGCAACAGGGCCAGGCCGGCCGCGATTGGGTGTTGCGCGAAGGCTCATTCCTGCAGATGGCGCAGCGTTATGACGCCTTGTATGCAGGCAAGCCGCTGCCAGAGCGCGCCGTTGCGGGTATGGTGGAGGCTGTATGAGCCGCTCCACCCGCACCGTCGAGCTTGAAACCACGCCGGCGAGCGCGCCGGAAACCGTGCTGCCCGACGCCTTCCCCCATGATGAAAGTGATGCTTCCCCCCGCATGAGTCCCCGTCCGCGACGTTTGAAAGTGCTGCGCTGGATACCCAATGGCTGGTTGACCACGGTCGGCCCGACCGTGGATCGCGCCTTGTACCTGACCTTCGATGATGGTCCGCATCCGGAGCACACCGGTCCGTTGCTGGACCTGTTGGCCGAACACAATGCCAAGGCCAGCTTCTTCCTGATTGGCCAGCAGATCGAGCGTCATCCCGAGCTGGCCCGGCGCATTGCCGAGGAAGGCCACACCCTGGGCAACCACTCGTACTCGCACCCGCGCTTTGAAACCCTCTCGCTGGACGAGCAGTTTGCCGAGATCGATCGCACCGATGCCCTGTTGGCCAGCATCGACGGGCAGGCGCGGCACGGCTTCCGTCCGCCGCGCGGCGTGCTGACCGTGCCGATGCTGGCGCGCTGCATCCGCCAGGGCCGCAAGATCCTGTATTGGTCCTACGACAGCCTGGACTACAGCCGCCGCCCCGTGGCGGAACTGCTCGAGGCGATTGAAGGCAGCCCGGTGAGAGCAGGTGAGATCATCCTGATGCATGACGACAGCGATCACTCGCTGAAGCTGCTGGCCCATCTGATTCCCCAGTGGAAGGCCGAAGGGTTTGCGTTGAAGGCGCTGTAATAGTCCGGCCGCTCTGGCCGGATTGCCCCCCTCATCACGTTGGATCAGGTGCCGGCGAACTCCGCGGGTAACTGTCTCCAGGGGGACGACTTGAACGCTTTGATTGCATTGGCCGTGGTACTCGCCCTTGCCGCTGTCGGCAGCTTTGTCGTGTGGCGCCTGTTGCGTTCGCGCAACATGGAACTGTGGATCGGCAGCTACCTGCGCCGCACGCCGCCGCTGGTCACCGATCGGCCGGTGCATGTGATGTTCTGCTTCGTCGACCACTTCGAACCGATGTGGCACGGCGCCGACGTGGACACCCAGCGTGCGCGCGTGGACCGCTGGTGCAAGGAATATCGCGAACTGGCCGGCAAGCATCGCGATGCCGACGGTCGCCCGCCGCAGCACAGCTTCTTCTACCCGGAAGAAGAGTACGCCCCCGAATACCTGGACAAGCTGGCCGAGCTCTGCGCCGACGGCTACGGCGAGATCGAGGTGCACCTGCACCACGACAACGACACCGAAGAGAATTTCCGCGAGAGCATCACCCGTTTCTGCCGCATCCTGCACGAACGCCATGGCGCGATTCCGCGCGACCCGGTCAGCGGCGAACTGCGCTTCGGTTTCATCCACGGCAACTGGTGCCTGGACAACTCGCGCCCGGACGGTCGCTGGTGCGGCATCAACAACGAGTTGATCCTGCTGCGCGAGCTGGGCTGCTACGCCGACTTCACCATGCCCTCGGCGCCCAGCGATACCCAGACCAAGACCATCAATTCGATCTACTACGCCAGCGACGATCCGCGTGCGCCCAAGTCGCACGATGACGGCACGCCGGTGCGCGTGGGTGGCCATGCCAGCGGCGATCTGATGTTGATCCAGGGTCCGCTGGGCCTGAACTGGCGCAAGCGCAAGTTTGGCGTCATCCCCAGCATCGAGAACGCCGACGTGCGTGGCGGCCAACCGCCGTCGCCCGGTCGCGTGGATGACTGGGTGCGTACCGGCGTGCATGTGGAAGGCCGGCCGGAGTGGGTGTTCGTGAAGATCCACACCCACGGCACCCAGGAAGCCGACATGGACACCTTGCTGGGCGCACCCACCGACGCCATGCACAGCTATCTGGAAAAGGCCTACAACGACGGCAAGCGCCACGTGTTGCATTACGTCAGCGCACGCGAGGCCTACAACATCGCCAAGGCCGCCGAGGCTGGCCTGGAAGGCAACCCGCATGACTATCGCGACTACGTGCTGCCGGCGCCGCGTTCGTCCTGGGCCGGATCCGGTCGCCAGGGTGGGACGGTGGCGGATCGGGACGCCGCCTGATGGACGGCTCGGCCGGCATCGACGGGCGCACGCAGGTCAGCGTGATCATGCCGGTGTACAACGCCGAAGCGACCATGCGCCGTTCGATCGAGTCGGTGCTGGGGCAGACCCACGCCGACCTGCAACTGCTGCTGGTGGACGACGGATCGCGCGATGGCTCGGCCGCGATCATCGGCGAGTACGCTGCGCGCGATGCGCGCGTCACCGCGATCCACCAGGCCAATGGCGGCGTCGCCGCCGCACGCAACGCCGGCCTGCGCGCCGCTACCGGCACGCACGTGGCGTTCTGCGACAGCGATGATTGGTGGGCGCCGCACAAGCTGGAATTGCAGCTGGAGCAGATGCGCGCCAGCGATGCACTGGTCTGCTACACCGCCTACCAGCGCGTGTCCGAAGACGGTCGCCCGCTCTCGCGCGTGTTGCCGCCGTTGCGGGTGGAATACCGCGACATGCTGGGCAGCAACCATATCGGCAACCTCACCGGCCTGTACGACCGCCGCCTCGGCGACATCGAGTTCCAGCGCGTGGGTCACGAAGATTATGTGTTCTGGCTGGATCGCGTGCGCCGCGCCGGCGCCGCCGTGCGCGTACCCGGCGACGAACCGCTGGCCTGGTACCTGGTGCGTGGCGGCTCGGTGTCGGCCAACAAGTTGCGCGCCGCCGGCTGGCAATGGCGCATCTACCGGCAGAACGAAGGCCTGGGCCTGTCGCGCGCCTGCTGGTACATGCTGCAGTACGTGCGCCATGCGCTGGTGAAACGCAAACCGGTGGTGGGATGACGGCAGAACGACCGTCGACCGCGATGGATTACGCGGTCGTGATTCCCGCTTGGAACGCCGCCGGCCATATCCGCACCGCACTGGACAGCGTGTTCGCGCAGACCCGTGCGCCTGCGCAGGTGGTGGTGGTGGATGACGGATCGCCCGATGGCGAGGCGCTGCGTGTTGCGCTGGCCGACTATGGCGATCGCGTCATCCTGCTGCGCCAGGCCAATGCCGGCCCGGCGGCGGCGCGCAACACCGGCGTGCGTGCCTGCACGACCCAATGGGTGGCGTTCCTGGACGCGGACGATCATTGGCTGCCGGACAAGATGCAGCGCCAGCTGGCGATGGCCGTGCGCGATTCGCGCGCCGGCCTGCTGCATGGCTGCGCGCGCGCGAACCTGCCGCGGCTGCCGAAGGAACTGGACTTCGCCACGCTGTGGCGGCGCAATCGCATCTGCACCTCGATGACGGTGGTGCGCCGCAGTGCGTTCGAACAACTCGGTGGCTTCGATGCCTCGCCGGCGCTGGTCGGCGCGGAGGATTACCACCTGTGGCTGCGCATCGCCCACGCCGGCTGGCGGGTGCTGGCGGTGCAGGAGCTGATTGGTCACTACACACCGGCCGAAGGCAGCATTACCAGCCGCATCGAGCGCTGTGCGCATGCCGAGGTGCACAACGCGCGCGTGCTGGGTCAGTCGCTGGGATTGCCGCAGGATCAGGTCAAGCGCAAGGTCCGGCATATCCGCACCGACTTCGGCCAGCACCTGTTGCATGCGCGCCAACCGGTGATTGCGCGGCGCATGCTGCAGGACGCGATGCTGTGCCGCTTCTCGCTGCGCCGGCTGGGCCTGTGGTCGGCGACGTGGGTGCCGCGAAGCCTGCTGGATCTGCGGCGGCGGTTGCGGGCGGGCAGTCGCTAGGACGTCGGTCTGCAACGTCACGCAAAAGAAAAGCCGGGGCTTGCCCCGGCTTTGTACTTTTTGCATCAGGTTGGCGTGTGCGGATCAGGCCTCGGTCAATTCCACCGTGTAGCCGGTCGTACCGCCGGTGATATCGATGCGATAGCGTCCGCCGTCTTCGGTGTACGGACCGGCGCCGCAGCTGGTGATTCGCGCCGCGGCCGGTTCCAGTACGCGCACCCGCAGGCGTCCTGCCACGACTTCGCGGGTGCCATTGCAGGCGGTGGTCGGCGACGCCGGCTGCGTGGGCACGTTGATCTGGAAGGTGGCCGTGGTACCGCTGGTGATGGCGAACTGATCGCGCAGCGTCAGCTTGCGCGCGCCAAAGGTGAACTGGCGCGTCCATGAGGTCACCGCGCTGTTGTCGCAGAACGCCGGGGTCAGGTTGGCGTTGGCCACGAAGGCGCCGGCTGCACCGGGCGTCACCGTCATGGTCGAGCGACGCGTGGTGGATTCGCACTGACGGGCCACGGTGCCATTGCGGACGAAACGCACCAGGTTATGCACATCCGTGCCCTGGTTGATGCCGCTGTGGCTCCACACGTTGGCGGTGACCGCCAGCCAGTCACCCGCGAACAGGGTGAACGAACCCTGGTCCTGGTGCGCGTGGCTCTCGTCGTACTTGCCGGCAACGATTGCCACCCACATCGCATTGCGATCCCAGCCGGTACGGGCAAACAGATGGCCCGGGCCGGTGGCGTGGTAGAGCAGGGCGGTGGGCGTGGCGGCGGTGGTGCCGGCCGGCAGCAGGTCGTAGCGGTAGTTGAAGCCGGAGGTCATGCGCGGCACGGAAATGTTCTGCAGCCACCACGTGGCGGCATTCTGTCGCGCGGGATCGCTGGTGAGCGAACGCGCTTCCAGCATCAGCCGGCGATGGTAGTCATACAGTTCCGGCATGGAATTGCGCGACTGATCGCCAATCGGTGCAAACCGATCCAGCGTCGGCACGGTGGCATGCACCCAGTAGTAGATGCTGTCGCCGGCATGCGGATTGGCCGTGGCCAGATCCTCGCCGGTGCCGTCACGCCAGGTGCGGTAGATCGAGAACAGGCGCATGTGCGCGGTGCCGTAACCGGTGCCCTCGCTGCTACCGCCACCCGGCAGCTTGGCGAAGTACGCCTGCAACGCCGGCAGCTTGTTGGTGCGCAGGAAGTTCAACCAGGTCTGGTTGTTGGTGGCCAGCGCCCAGTACATCGTGGCTTCGACAAAGCTGTAGTAGTAGTTGTTGCCCGGGTTGTTGACCGACCAGCCGGTCCACGGGAACGAACGCCCGCCCCAGGTGGCGTTCTGGTAGTTCCAGACATTCCACACGGCCTGCTCGGCATAGGCCGACCAGCGGGTGCGCTGCGAGGCGGTGATGCGGCTGCCACAGGTGTTCAAGGTGGTGGCCACATCCTTGATCATGGTGCCAACTTCCAGATACGAGTCGCCCGCCACGTCGGGTGCACGCGCGCCGGCGATGGCCGATTCGGCCGCCGTCACCTGCGCTTCGACCAGGCGGATGGCGAGATCGCAATACTTGGCTTCCGGCGAGAGCTGGTACATCTCGACCGCTTCGCTGGCTTCAAAGCCGTAGCCCACGCTGCCGGCAACGGCGGCATCCACCCACGACTTGAAGCGCGTATAGGCCGCGCTGCTCTTGTTGGCGTAGCGCAGGACCGAAGGAATGCCCATGCGCCGGGGCAGGGATGAGTTCTGCGCGGTCGCGCCGCCGCCCGTGGATTGATTGCCGCCGGTAACGGCGCCGCCGCTGGAAGGCGTAGCGGGCACTGCGGCCGGGTTGCCGCCATGGGCCGGCTGGCGACCACTCAGGCTGGCGAAACGTTGGCGGGCGAAGCCGTTGAAGTCGCCGACGGCGCCGCGCAGGTCGGACCAACTGCGGTCGACGAGGAATTTGGCGCGCGAACCGACCAGGCCGGAGGCGCTGGCCAGGCCCAGGCCGGCGATGACGCCCAGCAGGACTGTGAGAACAATAAGACGACGACGCCAGCGGTTGGACCGCGGCGAACGCAGGGCAGCGAGGAAAGACGTGCGCGACAAAGGGGATCTCCTGACAGGAAACCGTGCGCAAACAACGACATACGACAACATCAGTCGCCCGCTGCGGCTCCCCCTAGCCACATACGACCCGCGCAACGGCGGTCGCATCATAGCTGTGCAACGTTAATTCATCTAACCGTCGGACTACTCGAGCCCGCTTTGTTCAGCTTTTAGTCGGGCAGATCAGGATCGCGTGAAGAGAGCGTGACAGCGACCTCAGCGCGCCTCGCTCAACTCCACCACGTAGCCATCCTGCCCGCCGGCCACATCAATCCGCCAGCCACGCCGGAACTCCTGCGCATCCACGCTCGACCACTCATGCAAGCTGATGGTCGCGGTGGCCGGCTCCAGCACCCGCACGCGCAGGTTGCCGGCGATGGCTTCGTTGCCCTGCACCCGCGGTTTCTCCGGCACGTTGACCTGGAAAATCGCCTTGGTGCCCGCGCCCAGCTTGAAGCGATCCTTCACCAGCAACTTGCGCTGGCTGAAATCGATCTGCCGTTGCCAGCTGTCCAAGGCCGGATTGTCGCGATACACGCCGGTCATGTCGGCATCGGCGATCAGGCCGCCATCGGGTTTCGGCGTGACCTTCAGCGTCGCCCGCGAATCCGACACTTCGCACTGATGCACCACCTTGTCACCCAACGGCGCCGCGCACTGGCGCACATCGGTGTTGTTGCGCTCGAAGCGCACCACGTTGTTGGTCTCGGTGCCTTGCTGGATGCCGCTGTGGCTCCAGATGTTCTCGGTCACCGCCAGCCAGTCGCCGGCAAACAGGGTGAAGCCGCCTTGCTCCTGGTGGGCATGGCTTTCGTTGTAGGGGCCGGCCACGAACGACAGCCACATCGCGTCCTTGTCCCAGCCGCTGCGGGCGAACAGATGGCCCGCGCCTTCGGCCAGATAGTGCAGCTCCGCCGGCGGCTTGCCGCCGTCACCGGCAGGCAGCAGGTCGTAGCGGCTCATGAAGCCCTGGCTCATGTTGCGCACGGAGATGTTGTTGAGCCACCACGACGCGATCGACTGCGCGGCCGGGTCGGTCGTCAACTGCCGCGCTTCCAGCACCACGCGGCGGTGGTAGTCGAACAGCTCCGGCACCGAGTTGCGTGATTGATCGCCTATCGGCGCGAACCGATCCAGCGTGGGCACCGTGGCATGCACCCAGTAGGCAATGGTGTCGTGCGCATGCGGGCTGGCATTGGCCAGGTCCTCGCCGGTGCTGTCACGCCACAGGCGGTACAGGCCGAAAAGGCGCATCTGCGCGGCGCCATAGCCGGTGCCTTCGCGGCTGCCGCCGCCGGGCAATTTGGCGTAATAGGCTTGCAGCGGCGGCAGCCGCCGCGTGCGCAGGTCTTCCATCCACTCCGGACTGCCGCTGACCAGCGCCCAGAACATCGTCGCTTCCAGGAAGCTGTAGTAGTAGTTGTTGCCGGGGTTGTCCACCGACCAGCCGGTCCACGGATGCGACTGGCCCCCCCATTGCGCGGAACCGTGGTGCCAGACATTCCACACCGCCTGCTCGGCGTAGGCCGACCAGCGCTTGCGTTGTTCCTCGCTGACGCCGCCCGGGCAGCTGTGCAGTGTCATCGCCAGATCGGCGATGTGCGGGCCCACTTCCAGGTAGGAGTCGCCGGAAATCGCCGGACGCCCACCGCCGGAAATCGCCGACTCCGCTTCACTGACCTGCTGTTCGACCATGCGCACGGCCAGGTCGCAGTACTTCTTGCCGTCGCTGAGCAGGAACATCAGCGCGGCGTCGCCCGCGGCGAAGGCATAGGGCTGGCCGCCGCCAACCGCGCTGTCGACGTAGCCGCGGAAGCGCGAGAACGCCTGCGACTTCTTGTCGACGAAGGAGGTGTCGATCACCAGTTTGGCAGGGCCGGTTTGCGCCACGCGCGAGGAAGCCGGAGCAGCCGGTGCGGCGTCGGCTTCCTGCGTTGGCTCGGTCGGCGGCGGTTTTGAAGCGGTCTGCTCGGGCAGGCCTGCGCCCGTTTCGCTGCACTGGCCCACCGCCGCGGCGAGCATGGCCAGCACCAGCAGACCCAGGCTGGGCCAGCCGTGGGTGCGCATGCGGTTGCCGGGACGGGGCTTGCTTTCAGAGCTCTTTGACATGGCCGATCCCTCAGCGTCAGGGGCGGTTGGAGTAGGACACGCTCAGGTAGATCAGGGTCTGCGAAACATCCTGGCCCAGGTCGGTGCTGTCGCGCTCATAGCGTTCGGCCATCAGGTGCGCGCTCCAGCGCGGCGCCCACTGGTAGCTCAGGGTGGCGCCCAGGCGGGTCGTGGTGTCCTGCCGATCCAGCGAGGTGTAGTCCAGTTTTTCGTAGGTGCCATAGGCCGACACGGTCAGGAACTGGCGCACGATCCAGTGCAGATCCATGCGCGCGCCCTGGCTGTCCTGATCGAATTCGTCGGAGTCGACGTAGTTGCGATCCTGCAGGTAGGGCGTGGCGGAGAACGTCAGCCGCGTGCCGGTGAAGGTGTAGCCCAGATCCAGGCTGCGCACTTCATAGGGCGAGGCATTGACCACCGCATCGCCGGTGAGGATGTTGTCGGGCACCGTATTGGGCGGGCGCTCGCCGCTGACATCGCGCAGGGCGTCGGTGGCGGTGTCGGAGAACTGGCTCGCGATCAGGACGTTGACCGAACTCTGGGTGGTGGGCGTCCACTCGGCGTCCAGGCGGATCAGCGGCTCGGAGCGGTTTTCGCCACCGCTGCGGTAATCCAGGCGCGAGTAGCCCAGATCGGCGCCCAGCTGGAAATGCGCCAGCGTGCGCTCGTAGCGGCCGTAGATGTCGTAGCGGTTGTAGTCACGGCCGAACACGTCATCGTCGAAGTCGACCCGCTGGACCTGCAGGTTGCCCGACAGCCGGCTGGTGGCCGACAGATCCTTGATGGCGCGCAACGCACCGGCCAGGCGCTGCGAGTTGAACTCGTCGGTCTCCTCGGCGGTGCTGTCGATGTAGCGCAACTCGGCCTGGCCATGCAGCGCCTGGCCCATGCTGAAGAGCAGGGTGGGGCCGACCGAGAACACGTTGACCTGCTGGCGGTTGCCCGGCGCGTCGGGCGCCAGCGCATCCACCGGCTGCACCGACAGGCTGTCTTCGGCGGTGAAGAACAGGCGCTCGGGAATGGCGATCCAGTTGACCCGCCCGGACATCGTGCCGTCGACGGTATCGGTGAACACGTTGTCCTGGTAGTCGCGGTATTCCACGCGGCCATCCAGGTTGAGCTGCAATGCGGAGACGTTTTCCTCGACGCTAAAACCCAGGCCGGCACGCAGGTAGCGCTGCTGGATCGGATCAAACGGCGCCAAGGTCACGTTGTCATTGTCTTCCACGCCCAGATCGACCGTGTAGTCGACCCGCGCGGCCAGCGCCTGGCCGGAGGCTCCGGCCAGGGCGGCGGCGGTGAACACCGAAGCCCGCACATACTTCATCGGCATGTCCTTCTCCCCTGGAGCGTGCGCTGCACGCTCTCTCCCTTAAGGAATGTGGTTGAACACCACGCCCGCCACCTTGTCCGGCGGGAAACTGGCCACGGCCTTGTCGACGTTCTCCGGCGTGACCTTGCCGTAGCCGGCCACCAGCACCACCAGATCCGCCAGCTCCGACAGGATGCGCGCATCCGGGGAGCCCAGCACCGAGGGGCTGTCCAGGATCAGATAGCGATCCGGATAGCGGCTGCGCATCGAGTCGACCATCGCGCGCATGCGGAACGAACTGAAGGCTTCGCCGGTCATTTCGCGCTGGCGGCCGCTGGGGATCAAACGCAGGCGCGGCACGCCGGTGCGGTAGATGATCCGGCCGATGTCGGCCTGGTTGTCATCCAGGTAATCCATCAGGCCGCCCTGGCCCGCATCCACCCGCAGCGCGGTGTGCTGCGAAGGGTGCAGGGCGTCGCAGTCGACCAGCAGCGAGGTCTTGCTGTCGTCGAAGGCGAACGCGGCGGCCAGGTTGCGGGCGACGAAACTGCCGCCGCTGCCGTGGCTGATCGGCGCGACCAGGGTGACGAAGTTGCGATCGCCGCCCAGTTGCAGCAGCCGCGTGCGCAGTTCGCGGAAGGCGTCGGCGTGCTTGCGTACCGTGTCGTTGCGATGGATGACGCGGCGGTCTTCCAGTTCGCGCGCGGTCAGCGCCTTCGGCTCATCCAGCAAGGCAAGCGAACGCGAGCCATCGGTTCGGTTGGGAATGCGATCGTTGTCCGGGGTCACGAGCTTGTCCAAAGTTGCAGCCTGTGGTTCCAAAGTGGCGTTCGGTTGCATGACATCGTCCTCAGGCGGCGGCCAGCTGCTTCAGCCCGAAGGCCAAGGCGTAGGCGAGGACGACCAGCACCAGCATGGCGATGCTCAGCGCATTGCGCTTGAGTTCCGCACGACGGTCCTGGGGCGAGGGGTAAGCCGGCACGGAGCTGAGCAGCACCAGGCCCGGGGTTTTCTGCAGCTGCGCGGCCGAGCGGATGCGCGGATCGAAGCGCGCGCGCAGGAACAACAGGCCCAGCGGCAACGCAATGGCCACGAACAGGCCGGCGATGGCGAAGTGCAGGAAGCGCAGGCCGGTCGGACGCAGCGGCATGGTCGCCGGATCCTGCACGCGCAGGGTCAGGCCGCGCTCTTCGCGATCCAGTTCCATCGACACACGGGCGTTCTCGCGCCGGCGCAGCAGATCCTGGTAGATGTCGCGATTGACTTCGTAGTCGCGGGTCAGCTCGGCCAGTTCGCTTTCCGATTCGGCGATGCGCCGGCTGCGGTTCATTTCCTGGCCCAGCATCGACTCGGTGATCGCACGACGCGATTCGGTCGCCGCCACTTCGCGCTGGGTGGTCGCCTGCTGGCTGCGCAGTTCCTGGTAGAGCGGGTTGATCTGGGTGTCGTCGAACGGGCTGTTGCCGTTGGCATTGCCCTGCGCGCGACGCTGCTGTTCGGCCTGCATGGCGGTCTGCAGATCTTCCATCTGGTGGCGCACCCGCACCACGTCCGGATGCTGCTCGGTGTAGTTGAGCAGCAGTCGATCCAGCTGGCCCTGCAGTTCCATCATCTGCCCGCGGTAATACGTTTCGCGGGTGGCCACGGCGGTCACCGCCGATTCGCCCGACAGCTGCGCGTTGATCGCACCGGCACGCGAGCGCTGCTCGAGCAGGCTCATGTCGGTGTTTTCCAGCTGCGTGCGCAGGGCGCTGATGCGGGTGTTGGAATCGGTGGCGCTGCCGGGCTGCGCGTCGACATTGGCCGAGCGGTACAGGCGCAGGTTGTTCTCGGCGTCGGTGAGCTTGGCGTGGTAGTCGGTGACGCGGCTGTCGATGAACTCGTAGGCCTCGCGGCTCTCGCGTTCCTTGGCGGCCAGGCTCTCGCTGATGAACAAGGCGCCCAGGCGTTCGGTGACGTCATAGGTGCGCTTGGCATCGTTGTCGCGGTAGCTGATCTGCACCAGGTTCGGACGCGGGCTGGTGATGGCGATGCGACCCTTGATCGATTCCATCAGCCGATCCTGTTCGATCGCGCTGGGCTTGTTGTCCAGCCAGCCGCCGGTCTTCAGGGCTTCCTGCAGCACCTTCTGGCTGTAGATCACCTGGCGCGCGATGCCGGCGCGATCCACCACTTCGGTGGCCACGGCGCGGCCTTCCAGCAGCGGCTGGATGATGTCGCTTTCCTGCGCCAGGATGGTGGTGGAGGCGGTGTAGTTCTTCGGCAGCACCAGCAGGCCGATGACGAGGGTGAGCAGGGCCACGCCGGTGAAGATCGCGGCAATCGCGGTGCGATTGCGCTTGGCTTCCTCCAACAGGACCGGCACCAACTCGTTGGGCGTCAGGGTGACAGCGGCGTTCTGCGGCGCGGCGGTGGAACGGCGCGCGGGAAGGGCGGGCTGGTTCATCAGAACGTCCGTTCGGGTACGGTGATTACGTCGCCAGGCGAGACCTGGTAGTTGGTGCTCAAGTCGCCACGATTGAGGATCTTGTCCAGGCGCACTGCATAGGTGCGGGTTTCCTCGGCGGTCTTGCGATGCAGGTCGGAACGATCCGGCGCGGCGAATTCGGTCACGCCGCCGGCGGCCAGCACGGCATCCAGCACGGTCATGCCGGGACGGTAGGGCAGCGACACCGGCTGGCGCACGGCGCCGGTCACGCGCACGCGCGAGAGGTACTCGTGGCTGCGCAGGTCGGTCAGGATCACCGCCACCTGCGGATCACGCACGAACGCGCCGAGCTTTTCCTGGATGTCCTTGGCCACTTCGGCCGGGGTCAGGCCACCGGCGTTGACGTCGCCGACCAGCGGCACCGAGATCTTGCCGTCCGGGCGCACCGGCACGGTGATGCCCAGCTCCGGATTGCGCCACACCGACACCTGGACGATGTCGTCCACGCCGATGTGGTACGAATCGGTGGCGAGCGTGGAGGTCGCCGGCGGCGGCGCTTCACTGGCGGATTTGTTGCTGGCGCAGCCGGCCAGCACGAGAGAAAGTGCCGCAATGGCAAAAGCGGCGATGAAGCGACTCATCGGTGTTTCCCCTGTGGTGTGTATCTGCCACAAGTAACGCGAGAGATGTCGCGAACCGGCCATTACAGAACGATTTTCGACCTACATCTCCGGAAGCCCCCGTAAGCGGTGCCAACGGGCTTTTGGCCCCTTCCCCTGCTTGCGGGGGAAGGTTGGGATGGGGGCAGCCGTCAGACCCCGTAAAACTCCCGATACCAGTCCACGAACCGGCGCACGCCCACTTCGATGGGGGTGGACGGGGCGTAGCCGGTGTCGCGGCTCAGGGCGCTGACGTCGGCGTAGGTGTCGGGCACGTCGCCGGGCTGCAGCGGCAGCAGGTTGCGCTCGGCCTTGCGGCCCAGGCATTCCTCCAGCACCTCGATATAGCGCAGCAGCTGCACCGGCTGGTTGTTGCCGATGTTGTAGACGCGATAGGGCGCGGTGGAGGTGGCCGGCGACGGGTCGAGCGGATCGTAGCCCGGGTCCGGGCCGGGGACCCGGTCCAGGGTGCGGATCACGCCTTCGACGATGTCGTCGACATAGGTGAAATCGCGGGTGTGCTTGCCGTGGTTGAACACGTCGATCGGCTCACCGGCCAGGATCTTGCGGGTGAACAGGAACAGCGCCATGTCCGGCCGGCCCCAGGGGCCATAGACCGTGAAGAAGCGCAGGCCGGTGGTGGGCAGGTTGAACAGATGGCTGTAGGTGTGGGCCATCAGCTCGTTGGCCTTCTTGCTGGCCGCGTACAGGCTGACCGGATGGTCGACGCTGTCTTCCACCGCGAACGGCAGCTTGCGGTTGGCGCCGTACACGGAGCTGGAACTGGCATACACCAGATGCTCGATATGGCGGTGGCGGCAGGCTTCCAGGATGTTGAGGAAGCCAACGATGTTGCTGTCGATGTAGGCGTGCGGGTTTTCCAGCGAGTAGCGCACGCCGGCCTGCGCGGCCAGGTTGACCACCCGCTGCGGGCGGAAGCTGTCGAAGGCCTGATCCAGCGCGGTGCGATCTTCCAGCGCCGCATTGACGAAGCGGAAGCCCTCGCGCGGCAGCAGCTTGTCCAGGCGCGCCTGTTTCAGGCGCGGGTCGTAATACGGATTGAGGTTGTCGTAGCCCAGCACCTCGTCGCCGCGCGCCAGCAGGCGCTCGCTCAGGTGGGAGCCGATGAAGCCGGCGGCGCCGGTAACCAATACGCGCATGGAGTTCCTGTTCGATTCGACGTGGACAACTACGCTAGATCGATCGCCGTCTACAGGCTGTCATCGACCTCGGCACGCGGCAGGGCGCGCTTGACGTCGAATAGTACCGCACCGGGTTTACCGAACTTGCGCACGCCTTCGGCGCCCAGGGCGATGAACTCGCGATGCGAGACCGCCAGAATCACCGCGTCGTACTGGCCGGGGTCGGGCGTTTCGACCAGATCCAGGCCGTATTCCTCGTGGGCTTCCTTGGCGCTGACCCAGGGATCGTGGATATGCACGTTGGCGTTGTAGCTTTTCAGCTCGGCCACGATGTCGACCACGCGGGTGTTGCGCAGGTCCGGGCAGTTTTCCTTGAAGGCCAGGCCCAGGATCAAGATGTTGGACCGGGTGGTCTGCAGGCCGCGCTGGCCCATCAGCTTGGCCACGCGTTGGGCCACATGCCCGCCCATACCATCGTTGATGCGGCGGCCGGCCAGGATCACGTCCGGGTGGTAGCCGATCTGCTGGGCCTTGTGGGTCAGGTAGTACGGGTCCACGCCGATGCAGTGGCCGCCGACCAGACCGGGGCGGAAGGGCAGGAAGTTCCACTTGGTGCCGGCGGCTTCCAGCACCTCGTGGGTGTCGATACCCAGGCGGTGGAAGATCAGCGCCAGCTCGTTGATCAGCGCGATGTTGACGTCGCGTTGGGTGTTCTCGATGACCTTGGCCGCTTCGGCCACGCGGATGCTGCTGGCCTTGTGGGTGCCGGCGTGGATGATCGAGCGGTACAGCGCATCGACGAAGTCCGCCACTTCCGGGGTCGAGCCGGAGGTGACCTTGGTGATGGTTTCCAGGCGGTGCTGCTTGTCACCCGGGTTGATCCGCTCGGGGCTGTAGCCGGCGTAGAAGTCGGTGTTGAAGGTCAGGCCCGACTCGCGCTCGATGATCGGCACGCAGGCTTCTTCGGTGGCGCCGGGATAGACGGTGGATTCGTAGATCGCCACGCCGCCGGCGCCGATGGCGCGGCCGACGGTGCGGCTGGCCGATTCCAGCGGACGCAGGTCCGGGCGCTTGTATTCGTCAATCGGCGTGGGCACCGTGACGATGAAGACGTTGCAGCCCTTGAGCGCCTCGGCATCGCTGGCGAATTCGAGCAGGTTGGAGGCCTTGAGCTCGTCCTCGGACACTTCCAGCGTGTGATCGTGGTGGCGGCGCAGTTCTTCCACGCGCTTGGCGTTGATGTCGAAGCCCAGGGTGGGGAAGCGGCGGCCGAAGGTGGCGGCGAGTGGCAGACCGACGTAGCCAAGACCAATGACGGCGATCTTGACCTGGTCAAGCGAAGGCAGCTGGGCATTCATCAAGCAGTTTTCCCCTGTGGTGGACCACGCCGCTGCAAAGTCTAGCGGGTGTTACGCCGGGAAACGCGCAAAGCATGGCGTACAGGACAACGCCGCCGTGACCGGAGGCACCGATGGCCTGCCGGAGCGGGTTTTTCCGTACTCACAGACAAGGACGGCGGCACGACGGCCGCTGTTCCCAAGCATATGGCGAGTGAGGTCAGGGGAATGCGAATACTGCTCTGCGGCGGCGCCGGCTACATCGGCGCCCACACCTATGTCGAGCTGGCGGCGCGCGGCCACCAGGTGGAGATCCTCGACAATTTCTGCAACAGCTCGCCGCAGGTACTGCCGCGGCTGCAGCAGATCACCGAACGCGCTCTGCGCAGCCATACCATTGACCTGCGCGACAAGCGCGCGGTCGATGCGCTGTTCGCCAGCCACAGCTACGACGCGGTGATCCACTTTGCCGCGTTGAAGTCGGTGGGCGATTCCTGCGAGCGGCCGCTCGATTACTTCGAGAACAACATCAGCGGCACCATCCACCTGCTGCAGGCGATGCGTACGCATGGCGTGCGCAACCTGGTGTTCAGTTCCTCGGCCACGGTTTACGGCGACCCCAGCGCGGTGCCGGTGCGCGAGGACGCGGCGCTGAGCGTGACCAATCCGTATGGCCGCACCAAGCTGGTGATGGAGGACCTGATTGCCGACGTCTGCGCGGCGCACCCGGATTTCCACGCCGCCAACCTGCGCTACTTCAATCCGGTGGGCGCGCATGAGTCGGGCCTGATTGGCGAGGACCCCAATGGCATTCCCAGCAACCTGATGCCCTTCATCTGCCAGGTGGCGGTGGGGCGGCGCGAGCGCCTGCGGATCTTCGGCGGCGACTGGCCAACCCGCGACGGCACCGGGGTGCGCGACTACATCCATGTGGTGGATCTGGCGCGGGCGCATGCCGATGCGCTGGATCGCCTGGTCAACAGCCGCGCCGGCATGACCGTGAACCTGGGGACGGGGCAGGGCGTGTCGGTGCTGGAGCTGGTGCAGGCGTTTGCGCGCGCCAGCGGGCGGGAGATTCCCTACGACATCGTGCCGCGGCGGATGGGGGACGTGGCCGAGGTGTATGCCGATGCCGGCCTGGCCAGATCGTTGTTGGGGTGGCAGGCCAGGTTGGGGGTGGACGCGATGTGCGAAGACGCCTGGCGCTGGCAGTCGATGAATCCGCACGGGTATCAGGCCGCCTGAGCCGCATCACGACCGCTCCGGTCTGCGCAGTGGCCGGTGGCCGGGTGGGCTTGGCGGGCGTGGCCAGCGGGTCAGACCCCCGCCAGGGCCGGCGCCGGCATCCCGCCGCGCCCCCATCTTTACGATGGCCCGGCTCTTGCATGAGAATCCGCCGAACGGTGACCGCAGCCAAAACGACTTGCCACTGGAACGCGCAAACCGCATCGACGAGCAGAACCGGACGCGCTTCGGCTGGCGAACCTATCGGATGCGCATGCTGGGCCTGGCGCTTGGCGCCATCTGCGTCGGCGCGGTGCTGCTGGAACACCACGACAGCCTGGGCCTGTGGGCGCTGCTGATCTTCAACGGCTTTATCTGGCCACATTTGGCCTACTGGCGGGTGCAGCGAAGCCAAGAGCCAGTGCAGGACGAATACCGCAACCTGACCTTTGACGCCGCCATGGGCGGCTTCTGGATTGCGGCCATGCAGTTCGATGCGCTGCCCAGCGCACTGCTGATGGTCATGCTGACCATGGACAAGGTGATCATCGGCGGGCCGCGCTTCGGCGCGCGTACGCTCGGCGCGATGATCCTGACCTGCCTGGCGTCCAGCGCGGCGTGGGGCTTCGCGTTCCAACCGATGACCAGCTACCCGGTGGTGGTGGCCTGCCTGCCGTTCCTGGCGATCTACCCGATGGCCATCGGCTTCGCCACCCATTCGCTCTCGCGCAAGGCGCACGAGCAGAAGCAGACGCTGGAGAAGATGGCGCGCTTCGACGCCGCCACCGGCCTGATGAACCGCCAGCAGTGGCTGTACGCGGTGTCGATCGAGATGCGCCGCTACCAGCGCTACCAGCGGCCGTCGGTGCTGGTGCTGATCGACATCGACCGCTTCAAGCAGATCAACGACACCCGCGGCCACACCGTGGGCGACAGCGTGGTGGAAGAATTCGCCCGCCTGATGAAGGCCTGCCTGCGCGACACCGACACCGGTGGCCGCTACGGCGGTGACGAGTTCGGCATCGTCATGCCGGATTGCCGCTGGGAAGAAGCGATCGTGGCGGCCGAACGCCTGCGCCGCCAGGTGGCCGCGTACGCCTTCACCCGCGACGGCCTGCGCTGCACGGTCAGCATCGGCCTGGCGGAACTCAATCCCTCCATCGACAGCGTCAGCGAGTGGATCGACGCCGCCGACCAGGGCCTGTACGCCGCCAAACGTCGCGGCCGCGATTGCATTGTCGTCGCGCCGTCACCACGATCCGCCGCCGCCTGATCAACCCAAGAGCGTATCCACCACCGCAGCCGGCTGCTTCATCCACGCAAAGTGATCAGCACGCACACCCAACCGCGCCGCATCCAACATCACCACCTGCTTGCTCGCCTTCGGCATCTTCGCCAGCAAGCCAGCCAACGAAGCCTGCGGCGCCAGCCAGTCCTGCTTGAACAACACGCCGCGAATCTCCGGCGCGGCAGCGGCCATCACGGCCTGCAGATCGACTTCCAGTCCGGCAGCGGCATAGCGCCCGCTCAATCCCACGCTGGCCCAGTCGCAGATCAAGCTGCGCGCTTCCACACCACCAAAGCCCAGCTGGCGTCCCGGGAACGCGCCGCGGTGATGCGCCAGCCAGATCGCGAACTGATAGAAGAACGGCAGCAACCAGCCACGCGGCGGCGCGAAGGTGCGCCAGTGCGGGGTGCCGCTGGCGACCAGCCAGAGTTTCTGGAAGTCCTGCGCATGCAGGCCCAGGTAGCAGCTGGCCAGCTGTCCGCCCAGGCTGTGGCCACCGATGATGGCCGGAACCTGGGGGGAGTCGGCCGCCATGGCCGCATGGCTGGCGGCAATGTCTTCCACCAGCAACTGCCGGTAGCCCCAGTCGTGGTGCTTGTCCGGACGCAGGGTGCTGCTGCCGTTGCCGCGCCATTCGTGCAGGTACACCGCGACGCCGCGCGCAGCCAGCGCTTCGGCCAGGGGCAGGTAGTGCTTGGCGGCCACGCCCAGCGCCGGCAGCCACAACAGGCGTGCACTCGGCGTGGCGGGCAGGCGGGCGAGCAGGGTGTAGCGGTGATCGTCGTGGGTGGAGAGGGGCAGCTCGCGGGACGTGATCGTCATTGCGGCTTGCCCCCACCGCAGTCGGCGGCGCCGAAGTGATCCAGCACCAGCACCTCGCTGCGGCCCGGGCGGTAGCCGCCGAGCAGGGCGCGATGGACGTAGTCCGATGCGCCGAAACAGGCGTCCGCCAGATCAGCACCACGGCACAGCCGCGCGGCAATGGCCGAGGCCAGCGTGCAGCCGGTGCCGTGCGCGTCCACCGGCAGGCGCGGATGCGCTATCGGGCGGATGCCGTCGGCATTGGCGAACAGGTCCACCACCTCGCCTTCGCCAGGCAGATGGCCGCCCTTGAGGAACACCGCGCGCGCACCGAGCGCCAGCAACGCTTGCGCTGCTGCATGCATGTCATCGCGCGTGGCGATGGACTGGCCCAGCAACAATTCGGCTTCCGGCAAGTTGGGCGTGACCACGCTGGCCAGCGGCAGCAACTGCGTGCGCAGCGCGGTGAGCGCGCTGTCTTCCAGCAGCTTGGCGCCGCTGGTGGCCACCATCACCGGGTCCAGCACGATGTGTGGCCGCGCGTGGCGACCCAGCGCCTGCGCCACCACGTTAATCACCTCGGCGGTGGCCAGCATGCCCAGCTTGGCGGCGCGTATGTCGAAGTCGTCGAAGCACGCATCCAACTGCGCGATCAGGAAATCCATCGGCGGCACGTTGACCGCGGTGACGCCACGGGTGTGCTGCGCGGTCAGCGCGGCAATCGCCGACAGCCCATGCACGCGATGGGCGGCAAAGGTCTTCAGATCGGCCTGGATGCCGGCGCCACCACCGGAGTCGGAGCCGGCAATGGTGAGGGCGGAAACCACGGAAGGTTCAGTCATGCCGGCATTGTGCCATCGCACTCGTCGAGTTCCGTACTGTCGGGGCTGGCCTTTAACAGACGCATGTCTGGTCAGCCCCTCCCACACTGCACGCCTCCTGTGGGAGCAACTTTGGCGCCGCGCGCCTCCTGTGGAATCGACTTCGGCACCGCACGCTTCTTGTGGGAGCGACTTCAGTCGCGACGACTTTCCGAGCGCCACCATTGCCGATACAGCAGGTGCGCTACCCCCGTCACGCCGGTCAGCGCCGCCGGCAGCAGCAAGGCCCGGTAATGGAACTGCTGAAAGGCCAACGCTCCAATCACGCCACCTCCCAGAAACCCGCTGATGATCAGCCCGCTCAAGGTCAATCGCTTCATCGGCAACGGCTTGCCGCGCAGCAGATGACCCAGGCCGATGCCCAGGTCGGTGAACATGCCGCTCAAATGCGTGGTGCGCACCACCGCACCGCTGTAGGTGGTGACCATGGCGTTCTGCAAGCCGCAGGCAGTTGCGGCCAGCAGCGCGCCGGCAATCTGCTCCTGATCGAACAGCGGAATGGCCGCCAGCAACAGCAGCGCCTCCAACGCCAGCACCACGCCATAGCGTCGTCCCGGTTGCGCGGTCTGATCCTGGATGATCAGGCCACTCACCATCGCGCCGAAACAAAAGGCAATCAGCATGCCCCACAGATGCGCGATGGCGCGTGCGTCGCCGTGCGCCAGCGCCGCGGCCAGCAAGCTGGTGGTGCCGGTCAGATGGGTAATGGCCTGATGCTCAAAGCCCAGGAATCCCACCACATTGACCATGCCCGCGATGCAGGCCAACGCGACCGCGCCGATCCATACCCAGCGGGGGAGTTGGATGCTCATGCCGATCTGAGCCGCATCGATGAATAAGGATCTTGCATGGCGGTTCCCCAACCCCATTCGATTCCGCCCCGGCGCGCGCCGGGACGGAATCCAGACAGCGTTACAAAACTTCCGACGCGTAATCCGCCAGACGCGAACGTTCGCCGCGGCGCAGGGTGATGTGCGCGCTGTGCGCCCAGCCCTTGAAGCGATCCACCGCGTACGTGAGGCCCGAGGTGGTCTCGGTCAGGTACGGCGTATCGATCTGCTCCACGTTGCCCAGACAGACGATCTTGGTGCCGGGGCCGGCGCGGGTGATCAGCGTCTTCATCTGCTTGGGCGTGAGGTTCTGCGCCTCGTCCAGGATCAGATAGCGGCTGAGGAAGGTGCGGCCGCGCATGAAGTTCATCGAGCGGATCTTGATCCGGCTGGCCAGCAGATCATTGGTGGCCGCGCGGCCCCAGGCGCCGCCTTCCTGGTTGTGGGTCAGCACTTCCAGGTTGTCGGTGAGCGCGCCCATCCATGGGGTCATCTTTTCTTCTTCGGTGCCGGGCAGGAAGCCGATGTCCTCGCCCACGCTGACGGTGGCGCGGGTCATGATGATCTCGCGGTAACGCTGCTGATCCATGGTCTGCGCCAGGCCGGCGGCCAGGGCGAGCAGGGTCTTGCCGGTGCCGGCGGTGCCGAGCAGGGTGACGAAGTCGATTTCCGGATCCATCAGCGCATTGAGCGCGAAGTTCTGCTCGCGGTTGCGCGCGGCGATGCCCCATACCGCGTGCTGGCCGCTGCGGAAATCATCGACGATGGTCAGCGTGGCCTTGCGCTCGGCGCCGACCTTGACCACCCGCAGTTCCACTTCGTCATCGCCCGGCAGGTACAGGTACTGGTTGGGATACCAGTCCTCGTCATCGGCCAGGGTGATCTCGTAGCTGGTGCGGCCCTTGTCGCTCCAGCTGCGCAGATCGGCGTTGTGCTTGTGCCAGAAATCCTCGGCCAGCTCGGTGGCGCCGGTATACAGCAGGCTGAAATCGTCGAGTGCGCGATCGTTTTCGTAGTCCTCGGCGGTCAGTCCGCTGATCGAGGCCTTGATGCGCAGGTTGATGTCCTTGGACACCAGGATGACCGGCACTTCCGGATGATCCTCGCGCAGCGCCAACACCGCGGCCAGGATCTTGTTGTCCGGCGCCACCGCGCCAAAGGTGCGGCCCGGGTCCACCGGCTTGACCTGGAAGTACAGCTTGCCGATTTCGCTGCGGGCCTTGAGCTGCAGACCTTGCGGATGGGTCAGGGTGATGCCGGCCTGGATGTGATCGGCGCCGGCGCCGACGATCAGTTCGTTGAGGAAGCGGCTGACCTGGCGGGCGTTGCGGCTGACTTCGGAGGTGCCCTTCTTGGCGTTGTCCAGTTCCTCAATCACCTGCATCGGCAGGAAAACATCGTGCTCCTCGAACTTGAACAGAGCGGTGGGGTCGTGCATGAGCACGTTGGTGTCCAACACATAGATGCGCTTGCTACGGGTCATTCAGGCAACCTCATGGAGGAAGATGTGTGAACACTGCCGCGGAATGGGTGCCGCATGACGTCTGCCGGGGCAGACGCGCAGCGTGAACCACCACGCCCGCCGCGATACGGGATGGTGGAGGAAAGGGCGAACAGGGGGCTCACTGCGTTTGCAGTTCCTTCAGTGCATCCAGCACCGCCTGGGCATGGCCAGGCACTTTGACGCCGCGCCACTCACGGGCGATGCGGCTGTCAGGCGAGATCAGGAAGGTGCTGCGGACCACGCCCAGCACCTTGCGACCGTACATGTTCTTTTCGTGGATCACGTCGAAGGCCTGGCACAGCGCCTCATCGGCGTCGCTGACCAGCGGGAACTTGAAACCCTGCTTGCTGCAGAAGTTGTCGTGCGATTTTACCGAGTCGCGCGAGACGCCCAGCACGCTGGCGTTGTGCTGCTTGAATTTGGCGAGCAGCGCGTTGAAGTCGATGCCTTCGGTGGTGCAGCCGGGCGTGCTGTCCTTGGGATAGAAGTACAGCACCAGCCATTGGCCGGCATAGTCGGCCAGCTTGGCGCTTTCCCCGCCGGACAGCGCCAGCGGCAGTTTCAGGGTCGCTTTGGGCAGGGCCTTGGCTGCGGTTGCCGTCATGTCAGAACTTCATCGGATCCATGATCGCGTCCAGGTTCAGATGGTCGCAGAATTCGAGGAAATCGTCGCGCAGGGCGGCGATGTGCATGTTGGCCGGCACACCGATGGTCACCTGCGCCGAGAACATCTCCGCGCCGGTCTGCATGGCGCGGTAGCGCGTGCTTTGCAGGTTCTCGATGGTGATGCCCTGGCGATCGAAGAAATCGGCCAGCTGGAACAGGATGCCCGGCTTGTCGGCGGCGACCACTTCCACGATGTACGGCAGCAGGTTGGACTGCACGACCTTGGGGCCGGTGCGGTACCAGATCAGCTTCAGGCCTTCCTCGCGCTCCAGCCGGGTCAGCATGGCTTCCAGCTTGGCCACCGAATCCCAGGAGCCGGTGGCCAGCGCGGTCACCGAGACATCGCGGCCCACGGTGGACAGGCGCGCATCCACCAGATTGCAGCCGCTGTCCGCAATCCGGCGCGTCACCGACAAGAGCGGCGACTCCGGATGCGTCGTATAGGCGTTGATCAGGAGGTGGTTTTCGTTCGGCGACGGCCGGGGCGTGGTATCGGTCAAAGCGGCTTCCGGCAGGACGGCGAGGCTGAATGGCGGGCCGGAGAATGGCCTGCGTGGGATTTAGCATACTTGCCCGCGCTTTCAAGCCGCAAGTAACATCACGGGGTGCGCGGCGTTCCGCGCGATTTCCACATATAAAGGCAAGCGCTTGTCTCTCTCCGGCAGTATCACCGCCCTGGCCACGCCGTTTACCGACGCTGGCGAACTCGACCTCGATGCCTGGCGCCGACTGCTCAAACGGCAGTTGGACGGTGGCACCCAGGGCGTGGTGGTGGCCGGTTCCACCGGAGAAGCGGCGGCCTTGTCGGATGACGAGTACGAGCGGCTGATCCGCAGCGCGGTGGAAGTGCTGGGCGGCAAGGTGCGCATTCTGGCCGGCACCGGCCAGATGAATACCGCCAAGACCATCGCCATGACCCGGCGCGCGCAGTCGGCCGGCGCCGAGTTCGCGCTGGTGGTCACGCCTGCCTACGTGCGTCCAACCCAGGCGGGTTTGATTGCGCACTATCGCGCGGTGGCCGAGCAGGGTGGCTTGCCGGTGGTGCTGTACAACGTGCCGGGTCGTACCGGCTGCGACCTGTTGCCGGAGACGGTGGCCCAGCTGGCGCCGCATCCGCACATTGTCGGTATCAAGGAAGCACGCGCCGAACCCGAGCGCATGCAGGCCTTGCTGGCCTTGCGTAGCGAGGGTTTCGCAATTTTCAGCGGCGATGATCCGACCGCCGGGCGGGCCATGCTCGCCGGCGCCGACGGGCTGGTGTCGGTCGGCTCCAATGCCTTGCCGCGCACGTTCCGTCGCCTCTGCGATCAGGCGCGTGCCGGCGACGCGGCCGGCGTAGCCGAACTGGATGGGCAGTTGCAAGACCTTTACGTCTTCCTGGGAGTGGAGTCCAATCCCATCCCGGTCAAGGCGTTGTTGCAGCGCCAGGGCATCGGCCAGGGTCTGCGCCTGCCGCTGCAGGAACTTTCGTCCGCCCACCAGGCCAGCGCCGATGCGCTGGCGACCGTGGCCGGACACCTCGAAGAGCAATCCAGTCGCGTAGAATCCGCGGCCTGAACCCAGGAGATGTCCATGCGTTTGTCCCCTTCGCTTTCGCGTCCGCTTGCCCTCGTGCTGCTGGCCGTTTCTGTCGCCGGCCTCTCGGGCTGCAAGTGGTTCAGCAAGAAGGACGCCAAGGGCGACTACGCGCTGAGCCCGGAAATGCGTCCACTGGAAGTGCCGCCGGATCTCAACCTGCCCTCGTCGGCTGGCGCCATGCAGTTGCCCAACACCGCCTCGCAGGTGCGTCCGAGCCAGGGCGCGCCGACGGCTGCCTCCAACACCGGCTTCAATCTGGCCGGCAGCCGCGATGACGCCTTCACCAAGGTCGGTGACGCGCTGGGTGGCATCGAAGGCGTGACCGTGGCCAGCCGTGCGCAGTTGCTGGGCACCTACGATGTCGACTTTGAAGGCGCCAAGTTCCTAGTGCGCATCGTCGGTGTCGAAGCCGGCGCCTATGTCTCGGCGGTGGACCCGCGTGGCCTGCCGGCCACTGGCGAAGCACCGGTCAAGCTGATTGCGGCACTGAAGTCCAAGCTGGGCGGCAACTGAGTCCAGCCGCCGGCTTCGGCCGGCCACAAAAAAGGCGCCGCAAGGCGCCTTTTTTTGTTCCGGCAGAGTGAGCGCGTGGCGCTCGCCGCTGTCGTTGCAGCAGGCCGATCAGCGCTCCAGCAAGGGCAGCTTGTCGGGCTTGCCGTCCCACTCGGCCGCTTCCGGCAGGGGTTCCTTGCGGGTGGTGATCACCGGCCAGGCCTTGGACAGCTCAGCATTCAAAGCCACGTACGCCTCCTGGCCCGCCGGTACATCGTCTTCCGGATAGATCGCGTTGATCGGGCACTCCGGCTCGCACAAGGTGCAGTCGATGCATTCGTCCGGGTCGATCACCAGGAAATTGGGACCTTCGTGGAAGCAGTCCACCGGACAGACTTCCACGCAGTCGGTGTACTTGCACTTGATGCAGTTCTCGGTGACGACAAAGGGCATGGCACGCGATACGAGACAGGAAACGTGACAAGTTTAAAGGAAGCGCCGATCACGCGCTTGCGACGGGCCGTCGCAAGCGCGCGCGCAGGATCGCGCGCAGGCAGGCAAGGCCGGATCCTGTAGGAGGGGGCTTAACCAGACATGCGTCTGTTTAAAACCAGCCCCGAAGCCAGGAAACTCGGAGAGACCCGATTACCTGCCATTGCAAAGTTCTTATGTCGACCTGGGGACTGAGTGTGGATGTGGAATGCGGCTTGGGTTCCTGGCTTCGGGGCTGGCCTTTAACAGACGCATGTCTGGTCAGCCCCTCCTACAAGGCGAGCCTGGCGTGGCGGAGCATTAGTTTCGCCAGTAGAACAACCTGTGACAGTTCGCCATATTTATCCCGAAAACGAAACAATGGATGATCCTCCCCACGTTTCCACCACTGGAGTCAGCCCCATGATCACCCTGCGCCCCGCCCGCGAACGCGGCCACGCCAACCACGGTTGGCTGGATTCCTGGCACAGCTTTTCCTTCGCCAATTACTTCGACGACCAGCACGTCCACTGGGGACCGCTGCGGGTGATCAACGAGGACAAGGTCGCTGCCGGGCAGGGCTTTGGCCAGCATGGTCACCGCGACATGGAGATCATCAGCTACGTGCTGGAAGGCGCGCTGGGCCACAAGGATTCGATGGGCAACAGTTCCAGCATCGTGCCCGGCGACGTGCAGCGCATGAGCGCCGGCACCGGCGTGCAGCACTCCGAGTTCAACTACAGCCAGGACGGCACCACCCATTTCCTGCAGATCTGGATCATCCCCAATCAGCAGGGCGTGGCGCCGTCGTATGAAGAACGCAAGTTCTCCGCCGAGGAAAAGCAGGGTCGCCTGCGTTTGGTGGCCAGCCCCGATGGTGCCGACGGCTCGGTGAGCATCCACCAGGATGCACGCCTGTATGCCGGCTTGTTCGACGGCGACGAGCAGGCGCAGCTGACGCTGGCCGAGGGCCGGCTGGGCTACGTCCACGTGGCCCGCGGCGAGGTGGAAGTCAACGGCCGCGCCCTGGCCGCCGGCGACGCGCTGCTCTATGACGGCGAACCGCTGGTCACCGTCCGCGCAGGTCGTAGCGCCGAAGTGCTGGTGTTTGATTTGCCGCGGCAGTAGCGTCCGCTGCGTGCCGCCGGTGAGCCTGCGTGAGCCTGGACGGACCCGCGGACCCGCGGACCCGCACGCCGACCGTGCAACCGGGCCGCCAGCATGCGCTGGCCCCAAAACAGAAACGCCGGCCCAGGGCCGGCGTTTCATGTTCCTGCAGACCACCGATGGCGCTCCCTAGGGGGCTCGAACCCCTGTTTTAGCCTTGAGAGGGCCACGTCCTAACCACTAGACGAAGGGAGCGTTTGGGTGTTGTCGGCGAAGCACATTAGTATATGCGTCCACCGTGGCGGCGAGCAATGCCGATCACGGGCGAGCCACACTTCCCTACGGACCCGCCACTATTACCCCGAACATCGCTCTGCGCATCATCCCGCGCGACCAGCACCCGATCTCGCGCAAGGACATCAGTCCAAACGCACTGCGGGTGCTGTACCGCCTGCGTGATTCGGGCTACGCCGGCTATCTGGTAGGCGGAGCGGTTCGCGATCTGCTGGTCGGCGGCCATCCCAAGGACTTCGACGTGGCCACCAACGCCACGCCCGAGCAGGTCAAGCAGCTGTTCCGCAATTGCCGCCTGATCGGCCGGCGCTTCCGCCTGGCCCACGTGGTGTTTGGCAACGAGATCATCGAAGTCGCCACCTTCCGCGCCAACTCCGATGATGGCAGCGGCGATCGCGAACTGGACAACGGCCGGCTGGTGCGTGACAACGTCTACGGCACGATTGAAGACGACGCCGTGCGCCGCGACTTCACCGCCAACGCGCTGTACTACGCCATCGAGGATTTCTCGGTGCGCGACTACACCGGCGGTTTCGAAGACGTGCAGGCGCGCACGCTCAAATTGATTGGCGATCCCGAACAGCGCTATCGCGAAGACCCGGTGCGCATGCTGCGCGCGGTGCGGCTGGCGGCCAAGTTGAACTTCCAGATTGATCCGGCCACCGCCGAACCGATCAAGCCGTTGGCGCCGCTGCTGGGCGATGCCGCGCCGGCGCGGCTGTTCGAGGAAATCCTCAAATTGTTCCTGTCCGGCAACGCCGTGGCCAGTTTCGAAGGCTTGGAGCGCTTTGATTTGTTGCGCGTGCTGTTCCCCGAAACCGCGGCCGCGCTGAAGTCCAACCGCAGCGGCGCCTTGCGGCGGATGTTGCTGGAAGGCCTGGCCGGCACCGACAAGCGCGTGGCGCATGACGAGCCGGTCTCGCCGGCGTTCCTGTTCGCGCTGCTGCTGTGGCCGGCCTACTGCCGCGCGCTGATGAGCCTGCAGGCCGAAGGCGTGCACGCCGAGGAAGCGCAGCGTCGCGCCGCCGATCGGGTCACCCTGCACCAGCTCAACACGGTGGCGCTGCCGCGCCGCTTCTCGCTGCCGATGCAGGAGATCTGGCTGCTGCAGACCCGCTTCGCACAGCGCCAGCGCAAGCGCGTGCTGCGCCTGCTGACCCACCCGCGCTTCCGTGCGGCGTTCGATTTCCTGGTCCTGCGCCTGGCTGCTTCCGGCGAACATGCCGATGACGTCAGCTTCTGGCGCGAAGCGCAGTTGCAGTCACCCGAGGTGCTGGCCACCTCGCTGACCAGCACGGGCGGCGTGGGTGAAGAGGGCGAAGGGGCCACCCGCCGTCGTCGCCGTCGCCGTCGCCGCACGGGCGCCACCTCCGCCGAATGAGCCAGGCCGTCATCGCCTATGTTGGCCTGGGCGCCAACCTGGGCGACCCGGCCGCGACCGTGCGCGCCGCCGCGCAACGCCTGGCCACGCTGGACGACAGCGACCTGCTCGGGCTCTCGCGCCTGTACCGCACGCCGGCCTGGGGCGTGGAAGCGCAGCCGGACTTCATCAATGCCGTGGCCGGCCTGCGTACTTCGCTGGCGCCGCTGGATCTGCTGGCCCGTCTGCTGGACATCGAGCGCGAGTACGGCCGGGATCGCACGCGCGAGCAGCGCTGGGGCCCGCGGACCCTGGACCTGGACCTGCTGCTCTACGGCGATTGCGTACTGGACGTGGCCGGCTTGCAGCTGCCGCATCCGCGCCTGCACGAGCGCGCTTTCGCACTGGTGCCGCTGCTGGATCTGGACGCCGAGGTGTTGATTCCCGGGCAGGGCCGCGCACGGGATGCAGTGTCCGTACTCGAACAGTCGAATATCCAGCCGTTATGAGGGGATAATGCATCCCCATGAGCAGCCACGCCGATAGCAAGCCCTGGACCGTTCCCGCCCTGGCCGAGGCCAAGCGCCAGGGACGCAAACTGGTGATGTTGACCGCCTACGACGCCAGCTTCGCGCGCGTCTTCGACGCCCACGGCGTCGACCTGATCCTGATCGGCGATTCGCTGGGCATGGTCGTTCAAGGCCATGACTCGACCTTGCCGGTCACGGTCGACCACATCGTCTACCACACCGCCGCCGTGGCGCGTTCGTTGAATCGCGCCTTGCTGGTGGCCGACCTGCCGTTCCAGTCCGACGCCACGCCCGAACGCGCGCTGGATGCCTCCATCGCCCTGCTGCAGGCGGGCGCCGAGATGGTCAAGCTGGAAGGCGCCGGACACAAGCTGGAGGTCATCCGCTTCCTCAGCGAGCGCGACATTCCGGTCTGCGCGCATCTGGGCCTGACCCCGCAATCGGTGTTGAAGTTCGGCGGCTACAAGGTGCAGGGTCGAGACGAAGCCGCCGCACGCCAGCTCAAGGCCGATGCCGCTGCCGTCGCTGCGGCCGGCGCCTCGTTGCTGGTACTCGAATGCGTACCCTCGGCGCTGGCCGCCGAGATCACCCAGGCCATCGGCATCCCCACCATCGGCATCGGCGCCGGCCCCGGCTGCGATGGCCAGGTGCTGGTCCAGCATGACTTCCTCGGCATCGACACCGGCCATCGCCGGCCCAAGTTCGTCAAGGATTTCCTGGCCGAGGGTGGTTCCATCGCCGGCGCCGTGCAGGCCTACGCCGCCGCCGTGCGCGATGGCAGCTTTCCCGACGCGGCCCATTCCTATTGAACGCGCTGCGCGACCCGGACACCCACATGCTTGAAACGATCACCGAGCTGGACGATCTGCGCGCGCGCGTGCGCCAGTGGAAGCGCGAAGGCTTGCGCGTGGCGCTGGTGCCGACCATGGGCAACCTGCACGCTGGCCATTACTCGCTGGTGATGCTGGCGCGCCAATACGCCGATCGCGTGGTCTCCAGCGTGTTCGTCAATCCCACCCAGTTCGGTCCCAACGAGGACTTCACCCGCTACCCGCGCACACCCGAAGCCGACATGACCGGCCTGGCCGGCGCCGGCTGCGACGTGCTGTGGCTGCCGACGGTGGAATCGATGTATCCCTACGGCGTCGAACTCGCGGCCAAGGTGCACGTGCCCGGCGTCAGCAGCCTGCTCGAAGGCGCGCATCGCCCTGGCCACTTCGACGGCGTCTGCACGGTGGTCTCGCGCCTGTTCAACCAGGTGCAACCCGACGTCGCCGCCTTCGGCAAGAAGGACTACCAGCAACTGGCGGTCATTCGGCAGATGGTGGCCGACTTGGCATTCCCGATCGAACTGCTGCCCGGCAGCATCGTGCGCGAAGCCGATGGCCTGGCGATGAGCTCGCGCAACCAATACCTGACCACTGACGAACGTCCGCGCGCCGCCGTCATCCGCCGCGTGCTGATCGCCATGCGCGAAGACAGCGTGGCCGGCAAACCGCGCAGCGAGGTCGAAGCCGACGCCCGCCGGCAATTGGGCGAAGTCGGCTTTGACGTGGACTATTCCGTCGTACGCCGCCCGGATTTGAGTGAACCGCAAGACGGCGAAGCCGGCGCACGCGTGGCGCTGATCGCCGCCAAGCTGGGCCGCACGCGCCTGATCGACAATATCGAGTGGTAAGGGTGGGGGGCTGCCCCCACGCGCACGCGTGTCCAAGCGTGTGCCCGTTGCGACCAATTTCAATCCAATCCGGCCAACACACGCAAGCAAACACGCGCTGATAAACTCGCGCATTCCCGACGCTTCCCGTGTAAGCCCCATGCACCTCAGCCTGCTCAAGACCAAGATCCACCGCGCCACCGTCACCCACGCGGAACTGAACTACGAAGGCTCGATCGCCATCGACGGCCTCCTGCTCGACGCCAGCGGCATCCGCGAATTCGAACAGGTGCACATCTGGGACGTCACCAATGGCGCACGCTTCTCCACCTACGCCATCCGCGCCGACGAAGGCAGCGGCATCATTTCGCTCAACGGCGGCGCCGCCCGCCACGTGCAGATTGGCGACCTGATCATCATCGCCGCCTTCGCCGGCATGAGTGAAGCAGAGGCGGACGCGTTCCAGCCCAAGCTGATCTACGTCGATGCGGCCAACCGCATCACCCACACCAACTCCAGCATCCCCAAGCAGGCCGCATGAACAACGCCCCGGGTTTTGACGCACTGCAGTCCCACGCCACGCGCCTGCGCGGCCAGTCCCTGCCGGCCTTGATTGCGCAGGACCCGGCGCGTGCGCGCGACTTCGCCCTGCGCGAAGGCGCGCTGTACTTCAATTTCGCCCGCCAGGCATACGACCGCTCGGCGCTGGAATCCCTGATTGGCCTGGCGCAGGCACGCGATCTGGCCGGCGCTTACCAGCGCCTGTTCGACGGCGAGCAAGTCAACGTCACCGAAGGCCGCGCCGCGCTGCATACCGCCTTGCGCGGTGATCTGTCGACGTCCGCCACCGCTCGCGCCGCGCATGCGCAGGCACTGGAAGTGCAACAGCGCATGGCCGCGCTGATCGCGCAACTGGAAGCCAGCAACGTCACCGATATCGTCAGCGTCGGCATCGGCGGTTCCGATCTGGGCCCGCGGCTGGTGGCCGACGCCCTGCGCGGCCCGCTGCCCGGTCGCTTCCGCGTGCACTTCCTGTCCAACGTCGACGGCGCGGCGGCGCAACGCGTGCTGGCGCCGCTGGATCCCTCGCGTACCGCGGCCATCCTGATCTCCAAGACCTTCGGCACCCAGGAAACCCTGCTCAACGGCGGCATCCTCCGCGACTGGCTCGGCGGCAGCGATCGCCTGTACGCGGTGAGCGCCAATCCGGAACGCGCTGCGGCCGCGTTCTCGATCGATGCCGCACGCGTGCTGCCGATGTGGGACTGGGTGGGCGGACGCTATTCGCTGTGGTCGGCAGTGGGATTGCCGATCGCGCTGGCCATCGGCATGGACGGCTTCCTGGGTCTGCTGGCCGGTGCCGCCGCCTTTGACGCGCATGCCTTGAACGCGCCGCTGGCCGACAACATCGCCGTGCGTCATGCCCTGACCGCCATCTGGAACCGCAATGCGCTCGGCCATGCCGCGCATGGCGTGATGACCTACGACCAGCGCCTGGCCTTGCTGCCGGCGTACCTGCAGCAACTGGTGATGGAAAGCCTGGGCAAGTCGGTACGCCTGGATGGCAGCGCCGTCGGCGTGGACACCGTGCCGGTCTGGTGGGGCGGGGCAGGCACCGATGTGCAGCACAGCTTCTTCCAGGCCCTGCACCAGGGCACCGGCATCGTGCCGCTGGATTTCGTCGGCACCGTGCGCAATGACGATCCGTACGCGGAAAACCATCTGGCGCTGATGTCCAACCTGCTGGCGCAGACCGAAGCGCTGGCCAACGGCCAAGGCAGCGCGGATCCGCATCGCGCCTACGCCGGCGGCCGTCCGAGCACGATGATCCTGCTCGATGCGCTGACGCCGCATTCTTTGGGTGGATTGATCGCCATGTACGAACACAGCGTGTATGCGCAGTCGGTGCTGTGGGGCATCAACGCCTTTGATCAATTTGGCGTGGAGCTGGGCAAGCAGCTGGCCAATGGCTTGTTGCCTGCGCTCAAGGGTGAAGTGGCGGCGACGGATCCGGTGACCCAGGTGTTGCTCGAAGAGCTCCGCGCGCGTAAATGACGCAACCCCTCCTACAATTTCTCCTGCCTCGCGCGTTGCTCGTGCTGGGCGATCGCCCAGGCGACGTGTTCGCGAACGATGTCTGATGGGTCATCGCGACGCGAGGCCAAGGCTGCCTGCACCTCTGGCGTCGTCGGCGCATTCCCCAGCGCCACCGCGATATTTCGCAACCAACGCTCGTGGCCGCTGCGGCGGATCGCCGAGCCTTCGGTGCGGCGCAGGAACTCCGCTTCGTCCCAGGCGAACAGCTGCGGCAGGGTCGCGGTATCCAGGTCATTGCGTGCGCGGAAATCCGGCTCGTCAGTGCGCTGGGCGAACTTGTTCCAGGGGCACACCAGCTGGCAGTCGTCGCAGCCGAAGATGCGGTTGCCGATGGGCACGCGCAGCTCTTCCGGAATCGATCCGGCATGCTCGATGGTCAGGTAGCTGATGCAGCGGCGCGCATCCAGTCGATACGGCGCGGTGATCGCCTGGGTGGGACAGATGTCGATGCAACGCGTGCAGGTGCCGCAGTGCGCACTGGCAGGCGCATCCACCGGCAGCGGCAGGTCGACGTAGATCTCGCCGAGGAAAAACCACGAGCCGCCGTCCTTGTCGATCAGGCAGGTGTGCTTGCCAATCCAGCCCAGGCCGGCATTGCGTGCAAGCGCGCGTTCCAGCACCGGCGCCGAATCGACGAAAACGCGGTGGCCGAACGCACCCACTTCCTGCTGCAGGCGATCGGCGAGCTTCTGCAGGCGGTTGCGCATCAGCTTGTGGTAATCGCGCCCAAGCGCGTAGCGCGCCACGTAGGCGCGGCTGCCATCGGCCAAGGTCTGCCAGGCTTCGTCGCCGTCGTTGCGGCCGTAATCCAGGCCCACTGAAATGACCCGCAGCGTGCCAGGCAGCAACTCATGCGGACGGCTGCGCAGATCGCCATGCCGCGCCATCCAGTCCATCGATCCGTACAGCCCCTGGGTCAGCCAGTCGCGCAGGTGATCTTCGTCCGCGCCCAACTCGATGTCGGCGATGCCGCAGCGCTGGAAGCCGAATTCGGCCGCCAATGCGCGCACCCGCGCGGCGAGCGCGGTGTAGTCGATGGTGGTGGCGAGGGCGGGGGACATGCGGGAAGTATAGAATCCGCCGCATGTCCGGCAGCTTTCCCTTGTACGACACCCTGGCCGCGCGCGGCCTGGATGAGCGCGCCACCGCGCTGGTGGGCGGTGACGCCTTCGAGCTGATGCAGCGCGCCGGCCAGGCGGCCTGGCGCCATCTGCTGGAATCCTGGCCTCACGCGCAACGCATCGTCGTGATCTGCGGGCCCGGCAACAATGGCGGCGATGGCTACGTGCTGGCGCGTGCGGCCCTGCGTTCCGGACGACGGGTGAGCGTGGTGCATCTGCGCGAGCACGTGCCGCGCACGCCATCGGCACAGCGCGCCTGCACCGAATACGTGTCGGCGGGAGGCCATGTCGATCTTTTCGAAGACACCCTGCCGGCGGCGGATCTGCTGGTGGATGCCTTGTTCGGCATCGGCCTGTCGCGTGCGCCGGATGCGGCCACCGCACGCCTGATCGGCGCACTCAATCAGCAGACCGTGCCGGTGCTGGCGCTCGACGTGCCCAGCGGGGTGGACGCGGATCGCGGCCAGGTGCCCGGCGCCGCCGTGCTGGCCACGCGCACCTTGCAGTTCATCGCCGAACATCCGGGCCTGCGCACCGGCGCGGCGCTGGAGTACACCGGCGCGTGCATGCTCGATGATCTGGATGTGCCGCTGGAAGCCTTCGAATTCATCGCGCCCTCCGCCCATGGTTTGCGCCACGAAGCCCTCGCGCGCTGGTTGCTGCCGCGTCGACGCAACACCCACAAGGGCGAATCCGGGCGGGTGCTGTGCATCGGTGGCGACCATGGCAGCGGCGGCGCGATTGCGCTCTGCGCAGAAGCCGCATTGCGCGCCGGATGTGGCTTGCTGCGCGTGGCCACGCGCAGCGATCACGTCGCGCCGATTCTGGCGCGGCGTCCGGAAGCGATGGTGCGCGCGGTCGAATCCGGCGCGGATCTCGAACCCTGGCTGACCCAGAGCGACGTGATTGCAGTGGGGCCCGGCCTGGGTCAGGGCGAGTGGGGGCGTGCGCTGTTCGCACTGGCGCTGCGTGGCAGGCACCGCTTCGTGATCGACGCCGATGGCCTGAACCTGTTGGCCGAATCCAGCGCCGTCGACGTCAGTGGCGCCATCCTCACGCCGCATCCCGGTGAAGCCGCGCGCCTGCTGGGCGTGGACACACAGGATGTGCAGCAGGATCGCTACACCGCCGCACAGGCGCTGGCCAAACAGTTTGATGCGGTGGTGGTGCTCAAGGGCGCCGGCACGATCATCGCCGCGCCCGGTCAGACGCCCAGCGTGATCGACGCAGGCAATCCCGGCATGGCGGTTGGCGGAATGGGCGACGTGCTCACCGGCGTGATCGCTTCGTTGTTGGCGCAAGGTCTGCCGGCGTATGAAGCCGCCTGCGCGGGCGCCTTGCTGCACGCCCTGGCCGGTGACGCCGCCGCGCGCGAGGGCGAACGAGGATTGCTGCCGTCGGATCTGTTGCCGCTGCTGCGCAGGCTGGCCAATCCGTAACGCTCATCCGTCTAGAATGCCGCCATGGACGTGCTGAATTTTTCCCTGCCCGACAGCGATGCCACCGATGCCCTTGGCGCGGCGATGGCGCATACGCGTCCCGCGCGTGCGGTAGTGCATCTGCAAGGCGACCTTGGCGCAGGCAAATCCACGCTGGCACGCGCGCTCTTGCGCGCACTGGATGTGCAGGGCGCGATCCGCAGTCCTACCTACACCCTGGTCGAGCGTTATCCGATTCGCGATGGCGAAGCCTGGCATCTGGATCTGTATCGCATCGGCGACAGCGGCGAACTCGATTTCCTCGGCCTGGACGAAGACAGCGCCACGTTGTGGCTGGTCGAATGGCCGGAGCGCGGCGGCGCGCACCTGCCGGCGCGGGACCTGCTGGTGCGGCTGGAGGTGGTCGGTGCTGGCCGGGAAGCCACGCTGCAGGCCTTCAGCGAGGCTGGACAAGCCTGGTTGCGGGCGCTGGCTACCCGGCCGGTGGAGGCTGGAGCGGCGATCCCCTGATCGCCATTTGCCGGGATCACCTGTCTCCCCGGTGTAGGAAGATCCGCCAGGTCACGGATAAATAAGGGGATCCTTATTGCAATCCTGGCCGGTTGGTGCTTGAATCCGCCGCATGAGCCTGCGGAATGCCCCCCTCCGACCGCTGTTTGCCGCCTGCGTGGCGGGCGCGCTGGCGTCGGCGTGCGCGTTTTCCGCGCTGGCGGGCGAAGTCAGCCAGGTCGAAGTCAGCACCGGCGCCACCGGCACTCGCGCGGAAATCCAGCTGCAGGGCAAGGGCGAGTTCAAGACCCTGAGCCTGCATGGCCCCGAGCGCCTGGTGGTGGACCTGCCCGCATCCTCGGCCGCACGCGGCCTGAAGATGCCTGCGGCCAGCGGTATCGTCACCGCAGTGCGTACCGGCCAACCCAGCCCGGGCACGCTGCGCATCGTGTTTGATCTGGCCGCGCCGATCACCGCGTTGAAGCCGCGGGTGGAAGCGCAGGCCAGTGGCGCGCGTCTGGTCATTGAATGGCCGGGCGATGCGCCCGCAGGCAGCACGGCCAGTCGCACCCCGGCGACCGCGAGCCCCTCATCCGAATCAGCCAGCACCAGCGCGACTCAAGCGCGCGCGCCTGCCTCTGCCAACACGGCGACGGCAAGCCCAGCCGCCACCAATGCGCCGGCGACCGCCAGCGTCGATCCCGCCGAAGCCGCGCGCGCCACCGCCGCACTGACCAACCGTGTGGTCAGCCAGGCGGCGCAACCGACCGCGCAACCCGCTGCCAGCCCTACGGCTGCGCCGGCAAACGCTAGCGGCGCCACGGCCCTGGCCATCCTCAACGGACAAGCGACCAGCGCCGCCGCACCGGCCGCTGTCGCGACGGCGCCCGGCAGCACCGGAGTCACACCTGCGGGCGTGCCCTATACCGTGGCCACCGGCAAACCTGCGGCCAGCGAATCCACCGAACCCGCGCCGGCCACCACCCCGCGCGTGGCCATGCAGAGCGGCATGCGTCCGCTGATCGTGGCCATCGATCCCGGCCATGGTGGACAGGATTCCGGTGCGATTGGCCAGGACGGCACCTACGAAAAAAATGTGGTGCTGGCGATTGCGCGCGAACTGGCCAAACAGATCAACGCCACGCCCGGCATGAAGGCCTATCTGACCCGCGACAGTGACGTGTTCATTCCGCTGCCGCAGCGCGCCCGCCGCGCGCGTTCGGCCAATGCGGACATCTTCGTGTCGATCCACGCAGACGCCGCGGAAAACCGCGGTGCGCGCGGGTCCTCGGTGTACGTGCTGTCACTCAAAGGCGCCTCGTCGCAGCGCGCCCGCTGGCTGGCCGACAAGGAAAACGCCTCCGACCTGATCGGCGGCGTGCCACTGCAGAAGGTCGACAACACCCTCTCCTCGGTGCTGCTGGACCTGGCGCAGAGCGGCCATATGCGGGCCTCGGAAGATGCGGCCAACCACGTGCTGGATGGACTCAAGCGCGTGGGCAACAACCACAAGCCGAACATCGAACGCGCCAACTTCGCGGTGCTGCGCACCTCGGACATGCCGGCCATGCTGGTGGAGACGGCCTTCATCTCCAATCCGGAAGAAGAGCGCCGCCTCAAGGACCCGGCCTACCAGCGCAAGGTGGCCGCGGCCGTGCTGGATGGCGTCAACACCTACTTCACCCGCCAGCCGCCGCCCGGCACGCTGTTCGCCGCGCGTGCCCGCGCTGAAGCCGAAGCCCGCGACCTTGCCGCCAATGGCGGAGCCGCGCCGTAACTTGCTGCGCAAGTTACCCCAAAGTTTGCTTTGCAAACTTCGGGCCCCGGCTATGTGCCTCCATACCCCCATTCGCGGCTGCGCCGCGAATCGCCCCCCCTAACTAAGGGGGCTGGTTCTTGCTCGGTGGGCTCCCCAACGTGGGAGACGTTATTATCGCGACAGTCATTCCTTTGCGACCCTTGTCGATCTTCCGTGCCGATTCGCCCGCTGCCCGACACCTTGATCAACCAGATTGCCGCGGGCGAGGTAGTGGAACGGCCGGCGTCGGTGGTCAAGGAACTGGTGGAGAATGCGCTCGATGCCGGCGCGCGGCGAGTGGACATCGATCTGGAAGAGGGCGGCATCCGCCTGATCCGGATCCGCGATGACGGTTGCGGCATCGCCGCCGAAGAGTTGCCGCTGGCGCTGTCACGGCATGCCACCAGCAAAATCGCCTCGCTGGATGATCTGGAAGCGGTAGCCACCTTGGGATTCCGTGGTGAAGCCTTGCCCTCGATCGCCTCGATCAGTCGCTTCTCGTTGAGCTCGCGCCGCGCCACCGATGCGCATGGCGCGGTGCTGCGCGTGGATGGCGGCAAGGCGGCGGCCGTGGCGCCGGCGGCGCATGCCATCGGCACCACGGTGGAAGTGCGTGACCTGTTCTACAACGTGCCGGCGCGGCGCAAGTTCCTGCGCGCGCCGCGCACCGAACTGGGTCATATCGAAGAGTGGTTGCGCTCGCTGGCGCTGGCGCGCCCGCGTATCGATCTGCGGCTGGCGGTGGATGGCAAGCCCGCACGCCGCTATCGGGCCGAAGCCGACAACCCGGGCGCGCGCGTGGCCGAGGCGCTGGGGCCGGAGTTCTTCGGCCAGTCGTTGCGCATCGAACACAGCGCCAGTGGCCTGCATCTGCACGGCTGGATTGGCGCGCCGCCGTATTCGCGCGCGCTGGGCGATCAGCAGTATCTCTACGTCAATGGCCGCGCCGTGCGCGATCGCCATCTCGGCCATGCCGCCAAGAGCGCCTACAAGGAGGTGCTCTTCCATGGCCGGCAGCCGGCTTACGTGCTGTTCCTGGAACTGGATCCGCTGCGGGTGGACGTGAACGTGCATCCGGCCAAGCACGAAGTGCGGTTTCGCGATGCGCGCCTGATTTACGACTTCGTGCTGGGCGCCTTGCGCGAAGCCCTGGCCGACAGCCGCGCGCAGCACGCCGCGGCCATGGCGATGCCACGCGATCTGCACGCTCACGGCGGCCACGCGTTGCCTGCATTGTCGCCGGGCCGAGTGGAGGACACCCGCGCCTTCTATGTGGCCCTGTACGGCGAGGCCAGCGTCAGTGCGGGGTTACCGGCGCCGCATCCGCCGCGTGCGGACGAATCGCTGCCCCCGCTCGGCCACGCCTTGGCGATCCTGCATGCGCGTTACCTGCTGGCGCAGGATGCCCGCGGCCTGCTCGCCATCGATCTGCACGAGGCGCATCGTCGCGCCAGCCTGCTGCGCCTGCGCACCGCGCATGCCGGCGTCGGCCTGAGCCCACAACCGCTGCTGTTGCCTTTGCCGTTGCGGGTGGATGGCGAACGCGCCGCACGCGCGCAAGCCATGGTCAGCCGGCTGGCCGCCGTCGCGGTGGTGCTGGAGCGCACCGGCGACCAGGAGGTGCAGCTGCGACAGGTACCGGCGTTGCTGATTGACGCCGATCTGCCTGCGCTGATCGATGCGCTGCTGGCACTGCCCGAAGACGCGCCCGAGCAGGCACTATTGCAGACCCTGGCCACGCACCTGCCGCTGCCGCAGCGCGCACTGACGGTGGCCGAAATGAACGCCTGGCTGCGCGATATCGAGCGCAGCGATGCCGACGCGGCCGGGGACGCCGCGCTGGTGCGGCGATGGACCTTGAACGAAATGGATGGGGCAGGCGGATGAGTCGAGCGACAACATCGAGCAGGCGGAAACAGACCACGCTGGCGGTGCTGCTGGTAAGCATCGCCGCGGTACTGGCCGGCTGCGGGCAGGACGACAACAAGCACGCGGAGCAGAAGCCGGCACTGGATCCGGCGTTCCTGGTCGCGCAGAACGACTGGCGCGCGCAACGGCGCGATGATCTGCTGCGGCCGGATGGCTGGACCAGCCTGGTCGGGCTGCACCAGATCCAGCTCAAGGCGCATTACGTCGGCACCGGCCCCGGCAGCGGCATCCGCCTGGCGGTGGGGCCGGACAAGCTCGGCATGATCACCGATGGCGTGGGCCATGTGCGCTTCACTCCGGAAAAGGGTGTGCCAGTGACCTTCAATGGCGAGCCGCTGACCAAGGCGATCGATCTGGCCGATGATCGCCAGCCGACGCCCGGCGTGATTGGCTTCGACGAGGGCAAGGGCCTGCTCAGCGTGATTGAGCGCGGCGATCGCCACTATCTGCGGGTCAAGCATGCCGATGCGCCCAGCCGCCTGCAGTTCACCGGCATCGGCTATTGGGACGCTGACCCGAGCTGGCAGGTGCAGGCCCGTTACATTCCGCATCCGGCCGGCAAGACCTTGCCGATCATGGATATCATCAGCGTGGTCACGCCGTCGCCCAATCCGGGCGCGGTGGAGTTCGAGCGCGACGGCAAGACCTACCGGCTCGAAGCGCTGGGCGAACCCGGCGGCGAGTTGTTCTTCGTGCTGGCCGATCGCACCAGCGGTCACGGCAGCTATCCGGCCGGGCGCTTCCTGGATGCGCCGGCGCCGGTCGATGGCAAGGTGACGCTGGATTTCAACCAGGCCTACAACCCGCCGTGCGCGTTCACGCCGTTCGCCACCTGTCCTTTGCCGCCGCCGGAAAACCGGCTGGACCTGGCCATCACCGCCGGCGAGAAACAATACCTCCCGCCCAAGCAGAAGAAATCCTGAGGAGCCGTTGCCGATGAGCCACACCTGGAAGTGTCGAGTCGCAGGCATGCTGCTGGTCGCGTTGGCCGTGCCGGCCTTCGCACAGGTTCCTGCCGCCAAGGCGGCTGCCACGCAGGCGAAGGCCGCGCAGGCGCAGCAGGCGGCATACGTGCCTCCGGTGCCGTTGCTGTGGAAGGTGTCCGATGCCGACAACGCGGTCTATCTGCTCGGCTCGTTCCACATGCTGCGCGCCACCGACTATCCGTTGTCCAAGGAAGCCGAAGCCGCCTTTGCCGACGCCAGCTCGCTGATGCTGGAAATCTCGCCCGAGGAAGCCGAATCGCCCGAGTTGCGCAAGGCGATAATGGAAGCGGCATTGCGCCGTGACGGCAGCAGCCTGGCCAACGAACTGGGCACCGACACCTGGACGCAGTTGCAGGCCTGGGGTCAACGCAATGCCATGCCGCCCGAAGCACTGTCGATGTTCGAAACCTGGTTCGTCGGCCTGACCATCAGCCTGGTGGAAATGAGCAAGCAGGGCCTGGACCCGAAACTGGGCCTGGATCAGCACTTCATGGACAAGGCGCGCAAGGCCGGCAAGCCTGCGATGGGCCTGGAAAAGGCGGCGGAGCAGATTGGCCTGCTCGACGGCATGGATGCGCAGGAACAGCGCCAGCTGGTCAAGCAGTCGCTGGAGGAAGCGGACAAGGGCCCGGAATACACCGAACGCCTGCACCGCGCCTGGCGCAACGGCGATGCCGATTTCATCTGGCGCGAAACGGCGTTGGAACTCAAGCGTGAATTCCCGCGCCTGTATCAACGCATCAACGTGGATCGCAACAACCACTGGCTGCCGCAGATCGAGCAACGGCTCAAACAACCGGGCCGCGACAACACCCTGGTGGTGGTCGGCGCGTTGCATCTGCTCGGCAGCGATGGCGTGGTGGAAAAGCTGCGCGCCAAGGGATACAAGGTCGAGCGCCTCTGCTCGACCTGCAAGCCCTGAGTCATGAGCCAGGACCCCGCCCGGATCTACCGAGCTTCGGTAGACGCGCTCAACCGGCGCGACTGGGCGGGGGCCTTGCGGCTGGCGCAGCCGCTGTCGGCCGCTTTTCCGCAACATGCCGGCGTGCACTTCGTCGCCGGCGTGGCGGCGCTGCAACTGCGGCGCATGGACGCTGCGCACGCACACCTGGCGCAGGCGACCCGACTCAATCCCGAACGCGCCGACTACGCCGCCCAATTCGCCCGCCTGCTCGCCACCATCCATCGCCAACGCGAAGCCGTGGCCGAAGCTGATCGCGCACTGGCGTTGAGCAACGGCCAGCCTGATGACCCGATGGTGCTCGACATCCTCGGCGTCATCTACACCCAGGCACACGAAGCCGAACGCGCCGCACAAGCCTTCCAACGCGGCGTCGCCAGCCTGCCCAACGAACCGCGCCTGCGCTTCAACCTCGCCGCGACCCTGACCTTCGTTGGCGACGTCGAAGGCGCCGAGCGCGAATACGAAGCCTGCCTGCGCCTGCAGCCGCGCTACTGGAAGGCCTACCTGTCGCTCTCGCAACTGCGCCGGCAGACACCGGCCGACAACCATGTGGCGCGCTGGCAGAACGCACTCGCGCAGATCGGCAATGACGTCGAAGGCGCCTTGTGCGTGAACATGGCGCTGGAGAAGGAGTTCGATGATCTCGGCGACCCGCGCCAGGCATTCGCACACCTGAGCCAGGGCAAGGCGGCGTGGCGCACCCGCCTCAATTACGACAGTGCGCGGGACGCGGCGATGTTCCAGGCCGTGATCGATCAATTCCCCGAGCCGCCGCCCGACACCGACGGCAGCGATTCGGCCGAGCCGATATTCGTCTTCGGCCTGCCGCGCACCGGCACCACGCTGGTGGATCGCATCCTGTCCTCGCACGGCAGCGTGCACTCGGCCGGCGAGTTGAACCATTTCGCCGTGGCCGTGCAGGCGCAAGCCGGCCTGCGCGCGCGTTCGCTGCACGAGGTGCTGCTGCAACTGCGCGGACGCAGCATCGACTGGCGCGCACTCGGCCAGGCTTACCTGGCCAGCACCCGGCCCGGCACCGGCCACACCCCGCACTTCGTCGACAAACTGCCGCACAACTTCCTCTACGCCGGCTTCATTGCGCGTGTGTTTCCAAACGCGCGGATGATCTGCCTGCGCCGGGATCCGATGGACAGCTGCTTCAACAATTTCCGCCAGCTGTTCAACCTGGAATCGCCCAACTACGACTACTCCTTCGACCTGCTCGACTGCGGTCGCTACTACCTGCAGTTCGACCGCCTCATGGCGCACTGGCGACGCGCCCTGCCCGGGCGGATTCTCGAAGTCGCGTACGAGGACATCGTCGAAGCACAGGAAGCCACGACCCGCCAGCTGCTCGCCTTCTGCGGACTGCCCTGGGACGACGCCTGCCTGGCCTTCGAACGCAACACCGCACCCGTGGCCACCGCGAGCGCGGTGCAGGTGCGCTCACCGATTTACCGCAGCTCACTGCACAGATGGAAACGCTACGAAGAACACCTGCAGGCACTCAAGGACCTGTTGCAGGCCGGTGGCATCGAGCTATGGAACAGCCCGTGATGTCAGGTCGGGGCGTGCCAGGGCAGGCTCCATCTCGATGCAATCCACCGGACACGCCGGCACGCACAACTCGCAGCCCGTACACAGCGCATCAATCACCACATGCATGTGCTTGGCCCCGCCGATGATCGCATCCACCGGACAGGCCTGGATGCACTTGGTGCACCCGATGCAATCCGCTTCCACCACCACCGCCACCATCGGCGGCTTGTGCAGCCCGCGCGATCGGTCATAGGCCAGCACCGGCGTACCGAGCACACGCGCCAACGCGCGCGCACCCTCATCACCTCCCGGTGGACAATGGTCCGTGGCGGCTTCACCGCGCGCCATCGCCTCCGCATAGGGCCGACAGCCGTCATAGCCGCATTGCCCGCATTGGGTCTGCGGCAGCAAGCGATCCAGGCGTTCGACGAGGGGCAGGGTGCCGGTGGCCATCGCGCTGGATCGATCAATCACGCGCCGCGATCAGCGAACCGGCATGCCGGGCAGGGCGCTGGCGTCGGCATCCAGCAGCGCCAGCGCGCCGCCGTCGAAACCCGCCGACAGGATCATCCCCTCGCTCAGACCGAAACGCATCTTGCGCGGCGCCAGATTGGCGATGAACACCACCTTGCGACCGACCAGCGTTTCCGGCTCGCCATAGCTGGCGCGGATGCCGGAAAAAATCTGCCGCTTGCCCAACTCGCCGGCATCCAGTTCAAAGCGCAGCAGCTTGTCCGAGCCTTCGACGAACTCGCACACCAGCACCTGGCCGATACGCAGATCCAGCTTGGCGAAGTCGGCGATGTCGATGTACTCGCTGGCGCCCGCGTCCGACTTCGCTTCGGCCTTCGCTTCGGTCTTGACCGGCTTGGCAGCCGTTGCCGGCGTGACGGCGGTGGGTGCGGATTGCAGGGTGTCTTTCGAGGCGTCGGTCATGGCGTCAATCAGTTTCGGGTCGATGCGGGTGAACAAGGCGGAATAGGCGGTGATGTCGATGCTCTGGAACGAGGCGTGCGCACCGATCTTCGCGAACGGCAGTGTCTGCTCGCCCAGCGACAGGAAAGCCAGCGCCTTGCGCGTGGTGACCGGCAGGATGGGCTGCAGCGCAATCGAGATGTCGCGGAACATGCTCAGCGCGGCAAACAGCACGATGCCCAGATCGGCAGCGCGCTCGGGATCCTTGGCCAGCGCCCAGGGGGCGGTGCGCGCGACGAATTCGTTGGCGCTGTCGGCCGCGGCCATCACTTCGCGGCAGACGCGGCCAAAGTCGTTCTGCTCATAGTGCTTGACCGCACGCTGCAGTTGCGCGGCGACGGCGACCAGGGTGGCGATGGCGTCGCCTTCCATGCTGGCTTCGCCCGGCGGCGGCAGGTTCTCGCTCGCCGCAGCCACGGTAGCGGCGATGAGCTGCTGTTGTTGCGGCGTGATGCTCAAGCGGCCGCCGAAATTCTTGCTGGCGATACCGGCACACCGGCTTGCGAGGTTGACGTACTTGCCCACCAGATCCGCATTGACGCGGGCGATGAAGTCGCCCAGGTTCAAATCCAGATCGTCCACGCCGCCCGAGGACTTGGCCGCGTAGTAGTAACGCAGTGCTTCCGGCTCCAGGCCCACGTCCAGGAAGGTCCGCGCCATCACGAAGGTGCCGCGCGACTTGGACATCTTGGCGCCGTCCACGGTCAGGTAGCCATTGACGTGCAGGCGCGTCGGCGCGCGATGGCCGCTGCCGTGCAGCACCGCCGGCCAGAACAGACCATGGAAGTTGACGATGTCCTTGCCGATGAAATGGTGCAGCTCGGCGTCGCTGCCGGCGCGCAGGTAGGCGTCGAAATCGATGCCCTCGCGCTCGCACAGGATCTTGAAGCTGCTCAGGTAACCGATCGGCGCATCCAGCCAGACGTAGAAATACTTGCCGGGCTGGCCGGGGATTTCGAAACCGAAGTAGGGCGCGTCACGCGAGATGTCCCAGGCGCGCAGGCCACCTTCGGCATCCAGCCACTCCATCAGCTTGGCCTTGACGCCGGGCAGCGCCACGTCGCCGGCCAGCCAGCCGCGCAGGAAGCCTTCGAACTGGCCGACTTCGAAGAAGAAATGCTCGGAGTCGCGCATCTCCGGGGTGGTGTTGGACAGCACCGAGCGCGGCTCTTTCAGGTCGGTGGGTGCGTAGGTGGCGCCGCACACTTCGCAGTTGTCGCCGTATTGGTCCGGCGTGCCGCAATTGGGGCAGGTGCCCTTGATGTAGCGGTCGGGCAGGAACATGCCCTTGGCGGCATCATAGAACTGCGCCACGTTGCGGCGACCGATGTGGCCGTTCTTCTCCAGCGCGGTATAGAAGGCCTCGGTCAGCGCGCGATTGGTCGGCGAGTGGGTCGAGTCGTAATGATCGAAGGCTACGCCGAAGGCGGCGAAGTCGCGCTCGTGGCTGGCCTGGGTGCCGGCGATGAAGGCTTCCGGACTGACTCCGGCCTTCTCCGCCGCCAGCATGATCGGCGTGCCGTGGGTGTCATCCGCGCAGACGAAATGGACGGTACGGCCGGCCAGGCGGCGGGCGCGTACCCAGATATCGGCCTGGATGTAGCCCACCAGATGACCCAGGTGCAGCGGGCCGTTGGCGTAGGGCAGGGCGGTGGTGACAAGCGCGGGGTGATTCATGGCAGACCGACTGCGGAAAGACCGGGGATTATCGCATGTGCCAAAAACAAAGCCCCGCGGCGTGGTCCACGCCGCGGGGCTGGTCTGGCACCGGAGGGCGCTGCGCGCTTTATTCCTTCTGCCAGGTCTGCGCGCGGCAGATGAAGGCGATGCAGCCGGACACGTCCAGCTTCTGGCCACCGGCCTGCAGTTCCATCTTCGACTTGTAGGTCTTGCCGTTGGCCGGATCCAGGATGGTGCCGCCGGCCCATTCGTTGGCGCCGTCGGCCTTCAGGCCCCACAGGATCACCATGCCCTTGACCGGCTTGTTCTTGCGCTCGCCATCGCACTTGTCGCAGACCGGATTGGGGCCGCGATCCGAGCTCAGCACTTCCACGACCTTGCCGGCCAGCGAGCCATTGGTGGTGGGGTAGATCTCGACGATAGATTTGACCTTGCCGGTCTTGTCATCGATGGTTTTCCAGCGACCCACCGCAGCATCGGCGGCGGACGCCCCCAGCGAAGCGGCCAGCAGCGGCAGGGCCAGCAGGGCGGTGGTCAGAATCTTGCGCATGTTCCCCTCCCAGGGAGTTTGATTGAATCCGGGCAGGCCCGGGAATGTGATCTTTATACCGCATCCGCTGGAGTATGGAAGGGAGGGGAAGCGTGGCTTCAGCGGCCGGCCTGCATCCGCGCCACCAGCTGACCGGCGATCACCGGATAGCTGAAACGTTGCTCGACAAAGGCGCGGCCGGCGACCGCCATGGCCGCGCGGGCGGCCGGGTCGCACAACGCCAGGATGCCGCGCTTCCAGGCGCGCGCATCGCCCGGCGGCAACAGCAGCCCGCTGCTGCCGGGGATCAGGGTTTCGGGCACCCCGCCGATGTCACTGCCCAGCACCGGGATGCCGCAGGCCTGCGCTTCGATCGATACGCGGCCGAAGGTCTCCGGCGCCAGCGAGGGAAAGGCCAGCATCGAGAAGGCGCTGTAGTAGCGCTCGGTATCGTCGACCAGGCCGGTGAAGCGGTGGCGATCCGCATGCGGCAGGAAGGCGGCGGCCGAGCGCAGCTCACCGCCGCCGTCTTCGCCCACCCACAGGCAATGCACGCGCGGATCGCGCGCCATCGCCAGGGCCGAAGCCTCCAGCAACGTGTAGATGCCCTTGCTGCGCATCCGCCCGCAGTAACCGACGACGATTGCGTCCTGCGGAATATCCAGCTCCGCCAGCACCTGGGCGCGCACCTGTTCGGCATGTTGGAAGCGCCTCACATCCACCGGGTTGTGCAGCACCTGCACGCACTGGGCATCCATGCCGTGGTCGGCATACACAGCACGCGCATAGTGCGAGACCGCGAAATACGAATGCGCCAGCCGCGGCAGCCAGCGGCTGGACAGCGGATTGAGTGCGGTCACGCTGTGGCGGAACAGCGCCACCGGCACCTTGGCCATCCGCCCGGCCAGCACCAACGGCCAGTAGTCCTTGCCGAAATTGCCAATCAAGGCATCAGGCCTGAAGTCGCGGATGGCGCGGTGCAGGCGCGCATGTGCACAGGGATCGATCACATTGCGGAAGCGTCGCCGATGCAGCGGCACGTTGGCACGGGCCAGTTCCGCTGCGATGAAGCCACGCGGATCCACCATCGCTTCCACGCCATGGCCCTGTTCCTGCAGCGCCTGCGCCAGCGCGGTGAAATGCACTTCCGCACCGCCGTGATCCGGCGAGGAACCCACAAACAGGAACTTCATGGGCTATGCCTCAGCTTCGACCGGCTTCGTAATCGGTCAGCACGCGCAAGGCGAAGCTGGGCAACAGGTGGCGATAGCTCACCGGCACGCGCGGCAGCCGCCAGGCGTCATCGCCGCCACGGGCGCGTCCGCGACGGGTGGTGGTGGCGGCGGCGAATCCGGCCGCCTTCACCCGCGCCACCACGCGATCATCGACGTCGCCGTAGGGGTAGCAGAACTGGGTAATCGCACTGCCCAGCAGATCCTGCAGCAGCTCGCGGCCACCGAGGATTTCCTCATCCAGCTGCGCATCGCTGCAGCGGGTCAGATGCGGATGGCGCCGGGTATGCGCGCCCACTTCCATTCCGGCTTCCTGCCAGTGACGCAACTGGGCGATCGTCATCAGCGGCTTGTGCACGCGCAGCAGGCTGGCATCCCAGGTGTTGAAGCGGCCGACCGCGTCGCTGACCACGTAGCAGGTGGCGCTGAAGCCGTGCGCCTGCAGCACGGGCAGTGCGTGTTGCAGGTTGTCGCGGTAACCGTCGTCGAGCGTGATCACCGCCACCCGGCCGTGCAGATCGCCACGCAGGTAGGGCATGGCCCGATCCATCGACATGCCCTGGTAGCCCAGGCGCCGCAGCAGCCACATCTGTCGTGCGAACGAGGATGGCTGCACGTACAGACTGCGGTGCGAGCGCAGCTCGCGCGGTGGCCGCGCGATGTTGTGGTACATCAGGATCGGAATGGCCGTAGCGGGAGGCGTATCGGCGTTGCGCGGCGCGGACATGGACGATGACGGGCGGGAGGAAAGGTCCGCGATGGTCGAATCGCCACGCCGGCCTGACCATGAACCTGCCGCGCGCGTTGTGAGTCGATTTCACAGTCGAACGGCTGAAATCCGCTTGCATTCGGATCCGTGCCTGCATCCGTCATGGCAGGACGGCAGGGCCCGTGCCCATTACGAAACTTGATGAAGTTGAAATGTGAGGTAGTGCCGGGCCGCGATGCCCGCCCCGGCAAGCGCGCCGGGCAGCGGACTGCGCAAAAAGAAACCCCGCCTTGCGGCGGGGTTTCGTCACACTTCGATGGCTTGCCGACCGGGCTTACTGGCCGAACTTGTAGCGCGCTTCCACGAAGAACGAACGACCGTAGGCGTTGTACACATTGCTGTTGTACGGCTCGCTTTCGGTGCCGGGAAAGTTGCTGGCCTGGTTTTCCGGGGTCTTGTCCAGCACGTTGTTGACCATGAAGGAGAACTCCAGGTTGTCCAACGCCGCGTAGTTCACGCTCATGTTGTAGGTGATGTATGGCGCCCACCAGCCGGCCTTGGCGCCCGCGCTGTTGACGAAGTCGAAGCTGCGACCGGTGTAGGCCTGGTAGTTGGGCGTCTTGCCCAGGCGGTTGGCGTAGACGGTGGTGGTCCACTTGTCCTTGGCCCAGGCCACCGACAGGTCCGCACGGGTCTTCGCATACGCGTCGTAGACCCACATGTAGTACGGATCGCGCAGCAGATCGATTTCCGGATCGCCCGGCAGCGGGGTCACGGTGTGGTCCAGCGTGTTGGTGTAGTTGCCGGCGAACGACAGGCTGCCGAAGCTGCCCACGTCCACCATGTAGTTCACGCTGGCGGTGATCGCGCGCAGCTTCTGCTTGGCCACGTTGACCTTGGGCGTGTAGATGCTTTCAATCGCACCGTTGGTGTCACGCGTAATCCAGCTCAGCGCGTTCTGGCAGCTCGGCGAACCGGCATCCAGTTGGCCGCTGTTGCAGTAGTACTCCAGCAGCGACAACTGGTCGGCGCTCTGCAGGTCGACTTCGTTGCGGATGTCCCACGAGAAGTAGTCCAGCGACATCGACAGGTTGCGGGTCGGCGCCCACACCGCGCCCACGTTCCAGACATCGGCGGTGATCGGCTCCAGATCCGGATTGCCCGACTGCGTGCCGAAGAACTGCTCGGAGTCGTAGTCGCACTGGTCGGTATTGCCGGGCAGGAAGCCAGCATCGGCGCAACGGGTGTAGTCGGTGACCGAGTCGTAGTAGCCGCTGATGCCCTGGAAGGTGTCGGACAGGGTCGGTGCGCGGAAGGCCGTGCCGTACTTGCCGCGCAGCAGCAGGCTTTCGACCGGGCGGTATTCCAGGCCGATGCTGTAGGTCGGCTTGTCGACCGTATTGCCATAGGCGTCGAAGGCGTCATAGCGGCCGGACAGCGTGACCGTCAGCGGTTCCCACACCGGCAGGCGCAGTTCGCTGGTCACCGCATAGCGCGTGCGATGGCCGGCGCCGCTGACCGAGGTGGTGCCCCAGACTTCCGATTCCAGCGTGACCGGGTCGGGGATCAGGCGCGGATCCGGCGAGTAGTCCCAGCCCTGGTTGCCGCCTTCCACCACCACCGCCAGGCCGGCGTCGCCGCCCGGCAGGGTGAACAACGCGCTGTTGGTGAACTGCGCGCGCAGCATGTTGTCCCAGGTCTTGCTCTTGGTGTTGGTGAAGCCGGAGAAGCTGGCGAAATCGGCCGGGCTGATCGGCTGGTAGAACGCCGCATAGTCCGGACGGAAGGTCGGGAAGGCGCCATACACCGGATCCGGACCCAGATCCGGGCCCAGCACGTGCTCTTCGAAGTAGGCGTTGATCGGATCGTTCCAGCGCGCCCAGCTGCGTTCCTTCAGGCGGTACTCGGTGCGGCTTGCGCTCAGGTCGTAATCCCACGCGCCCCAGGTGCCCTTGCCACCGAAGGTGATGGAGTAGGAGTCGCTCTTGTCGGTGCTGTTGATGTCGCGGAAGCCCTGGCCACCCACGTCTTCCGGGGCGAAGCCGCGCTGCAGGTTCACCAGCGCGTCCAGATCCGGATCGTAGTAGTAGCCGTACTTGGCGCTGGTGCCCCACCAGGTGTAGCCGGCACCGACGTTGTACTCGGTTTCCTCGTGGCTGTAGAGCAGGTCGCCGTACAGCTGGAAGGTGTCGCTCACGTCAAAGGTGGCGTGGGTGTAAACCTGTGCCGCGTCCTTGCCGTTGGCGATGGTGCGGTAACCCGGGCTCAGGAACGAACCGCAGTACTGGCCAAAGCCGGCACGCTCGCGCAGGCCGGTGCTGCCGCCGAATTGACCGGTGGTGTTGGCGCAGTTGTTGGGATCGGCGAACACATAGCCGTAGTTGTCCGGATTGGCAAAGCCTTCGGCGGCGAAGTTGCTGTAGCCGTTGACCAGGAAGTCGCGGCCGGCCACCGGCGCCGAGTAGCCGTGGGTGTTGTACTGCTTGGTCAGATCCCGCTGGTAACCCCAGATAGGATCCTTGGTCTCGGCCTGGATGCCGGCCAGCACATTCAGGCGACCGTCCATGCCGACGAAACCCTTGGCCAGGCTGACGCGGAAGCTGTCGCCGCCGCCATCGCTGGTGGCGCCGCCGCGCACGCTGAGCGCGCCGCCTTCCATGTTCTTCTTCAGGATGATGTTGATGACGCCGGCGATGGCGTCCGAGCCGTACAGCGAGGACTGTCCACCGGGCAGGATTTCAATCCGCTCGACCAGATCGATCGGAATGCCGCTGATGTTGTTGAAGGTGTCGCTGCCGTTGTACAGGGCCGGATAGTTGGCCATCGGCCGACCATCGATCAGGTACTTGGTATAGCCCGGATCCAGGCCGAACATGCTGACCGTCTCGGCGCCCTGGGTGAACGAGGCCGAGCTCTGGCCGCCCTGCACGCCGCCAGTGGAGAACGAGGACTTCTGCAGCACATCGGCGACGCTGGTGAAACCGCGCGCCTTGATGTCTTCGGCCGAAATGGTGGTGACCGGAGTGAAGTTCTCCAGCTGGGTCTTGGGGATCAGGGAACCGGTGACGGTCACCTTGTCCAGATTCGTGGCGTCTTCGGCGGGGGCCGGGGCGGCGTCCTGGGCGAACGCGGCGGGGGCCAACAACGCGGCCATCAGCGAGACCGCCAGGCGGCTCCGCTTGAGAGTATTGACGTGCATGGGGTACTTCCTGGAAACAGTGTTTTGGCGCGGTCGGAGCGCTGTTCCTTCAGCACGGCCGCATGGCTTTGCATCCGTGAAACGTGAAATTAACATGCGTTTAACTGAACTCGTAATTGACGTTACTAAACAGGGCCAATAGGGTCAGCCAGGATTCAAGAATGTGTTGGTTTCGTTTGCAACTGACTGCTGTGCAAGGGATTTCCGCTTCGCTGGACCAGCGGGGCAGACGCAATCTCCAGGGCTCCGCGTCGCCCAGGACGGCGCCTTCATCGCCGACAGCACGTGCCAACGCTGTGTCTTGAACTCACCTTCGTGGCTGATCCACATCAAAGGCCCGGTGGCGACATCGCCTAAACTGGCGCCCTTGCGCATGTAGTCCGCGCGTTTCGTCTTCCGCCTAAAGCCCCCATGCAAGCCACTTTCCCCAGCGGGCGCGTGCCCGCCCATGCCGTGCAAGGCACGCTTTCCCCGTCACCCCGCGTCCGCAATGTCATCGCCGTCGGTTCCGGCAAGGGCGGGGTGGGCAAATCCACCACCGCGGTCAACCTGGCCCTGGCCCTGCACGCCGAAGGCGCGCGCGTAGGCCTGCTCGATGCCGACGTCTACGGCCCCAGCATTCCTGCCATGCTCGGCCTGTCCGGCCGCCCGGACAGCCCCGACAACAAGTCCATCGAACCCATGCGCGCCTTTGGCGTGGAAGCGATGTCGATCGGCCTGCTGGTGGACCAGGACACGCCGATGATCTGGCGCGGGCCGATGGCCACCTCGGCGGTGATGCAGTTGTTCAACGACACCCTGTGGGGTGATCTGGATTACCTGCTGATCGATCTTCCCCCGGGCACCGGCGACATCCAGCTGACCCTGGCGCAGAAGATTCCGGTCGCCGGCGCGGTCATCGTCACCACCCCGCAGGACATCGCCACGCTGGATGCGCGCAAGGCGCTGAAGATGTTCGAGAAGGTGGAAGTGCCGGTGCTGGGTGTGATCGAGAACATGGCCGTACATACCTGCTCGAACTGCGGCCACAGCGAACACCTGTTCGGCCAGGGCGGCGGCGAACGCATGGCCGCCCAATACGGCGTGGCCCTGCTCGGCGCGCTGCCGCTGGACATCGCCATCCGCGAACAGGGCGACGCCGGCCAGCCAGTGGTGGTGGCGGCGCCGGAATCGGCTGCGGCCCAGGCCTATCGCGCCGCGGCGCGCGCGCTGGCGGTGGAACTGGACAAGCGTCCGCGCGCCAAGTCCTCGATTCTTTCGTCCCTGCTGTGAAGCCCCGCCGCGTCCGGCCCGGTTCCGGGCAGGGCGCGCGCACCCCTACAATACGTCTTTCGGCCGCACCGGCCCTCCAGGAACCCTGCATGAGCATCAAGAGCGACCGTTGGATTCGACGCATGTCCGAGCAGCACGGCATGATTGAGCCGTTCGAGCCCGGGCAGGTCAAATCCGTCAACGGCGAGCGCATCGTCAGCTACGGCACCTCCAGCTACGGCTACGACGTGCGCTGCTCGCGCGAGTTCAAGGTGTTCACCAACATCAACTCGACGATTGTCGATCCCAAGCATTTCGATCCGGGCAGCTTTGTCGACATCGAATCCGATGTCTGCATCATCCCGCCCAACTCGTTTGCGCTGGCGCGCACGGTGGAATACTTCCGCATCCCGCGCGACACCCTGGTGGTCTGCCTGGGCAAGAGCACCTACGCGCGCTGCGGCATCATCGTCAACGTGACCCCGCTCGAGCCGGAGTGGGAAGGCCACGTGACCCTGGAATTCAGCAACACCACGCCGCTGCCGGCGCGCATCTACGCCAACGAAGGCGTGGCGCAGATGCTGTTCTTCCAGTCCGATGAAGTCTGCGAAACCTCGTACAAGGATCGCGGCGGCAAATACCAGGGACAGACCGGCGTTACGCTGCCCAAGACCTGAGTCCGGCGGCGCGGTTGCCCTCATCCGCCCCTGCGGGGCACCTTCCCCCGCAAGCGGGGGAAGGGACTAGCTCCCTTCCGCTCGTGGAAGCCAAGCTTTGCTCCTTCCCCTGCTTGCGGGGGAAGGCTGGGGTGGGGGCAAGACGCTCGCGATAGCCCAACAGAAAAACCGCCAGACCCTTCAGCGCAACGCGATCCGCCAGCGCTCGACTTCTTGGGCCAGCGCCTCACCATCAAACCGCTGCGCACTCCCCGCGCCCCACACAGGTCCCGGCCAGGAAGCATCACCTGCATGCCGGCCGACCAGATGCACATGCAGTTGCCGCACGATGTTGCCGAGCGCGCCGATGTTGAGTTTTTCCACGCCGGCCTGCGCGCGGATCAAGGCGCCGGCCTGGTTGATCTCCGCCAACAGCAGGCGCTGCTGGCCACCGTCCAGATCCAGCCATTCGCTCACGCCGGCCACGCGCGGCACCAGCACCAGCCAGGGGTAACGACGATCATCCATCAGTCGCACCTGCGACAGCGGGCCGTCGGCGATGAACACACTGTCGGTGGCCAGGCGCGGATCCAGTTCGAAGTCGCCGTGGCTCATCGCAACTGCTCCGCGAAGAATTCCAGGCTGCGCGACAAGGCCAGCTTCGCACTCTCGGCATCGTAGATGTCCGGGCTGACATCGCGATTGAACGCGTGTCCGCTGGGGTAGGTGTAGACGGGAGCATCCGGCAGCTTGTCGCGATGCAGCTGCACCACCTCGGGCGGAATCGAAGTGTCGTGATCGCCGAAGTGGAAGATCACCGGCGCCAGCGGTGCGGAACCGGCGGGCATCGCTTCCAGGAAAGGCTTGTTGCGCGCGCCGTAGTAGCTGACGCTGGGCAGGCCCAGCTTGAGCGCCGACAGGAAGGCCACCGAGCCGCCCCAGCAGTAGCCCACGACGCCGACCTTGCCGGCCGAGGCCAGCTCGAGCGCCGCGGTCGAGACCACGTCCAGCGCCGCATCCAGCCCGATTGTGTTGACCAGTTCGCGGCCGCGATCATGGGCGGATTTGTCGTAGGGCAGTTCAGTGCCCGGTTCCAACAAATCGAAAAAGGCCGGCGCCAGCACCGCATAGCCGGCCTCGGCATAGCGGTCCGCCACCGAGCGGATGTGCGGGTTGACCCCGAAAATTTCCTGGACCACCACCAGGCCGCCGCGCGGCGCGCCCTCCGGCAGGGCCTGCCACGCCTGGACGCTGCCGCGTGCGGTATGCAGATCAATCCACTGGCCCATGGGCGGCGGCTCCTTCAAGTCGGGGACGGGCATTGTCGCCCATCGCCGGACGCCGCACCGTCATGAGCGCGCGCCTGAACGCCCGGGTCAGAGCGGGCCGGAGCGGGAGGGTATAATTCGCGCCCCTCGCCAGCGCCGCGTCTTCGCGCCCAGCCCGCCCCATGTCCCTGCAGAACCCCAAAGTGGGCTTCGTCAGCCTCGGCTGCCCGAAAGCCCTGGTCGACTCCGAACGCATCCTCACCCAGCTGCGCGTGGAGGGCTACGACATCGTGCCCACCTACCAGGATGCCGACGTGGTGGTGGTCAACACCTGCGGCTTCATCGATGCGGCGGTGACCGAATCGCTGGATGCGATTGGTGAAGCGTTGGCGGAAAACGGCAAGGTCATCGTCACCGGCTGCCTGGGCAAGCGTCCCGAGCAGATCCGCGAAGCGCATCCGGAGGTGCTGTCGATCAGCGGCCCGCAGGACTACCAGAGCGTGATGGAAGCGGTGCACACCGCGCTGCCGCCCAAGCACGATCCGTTCCTGGACCTGGTGCCGGACTACGGCCTCAAGCTGACCCCGCGTCACTATGCGTATCTGAAGATTTCCGAAGGCTGCAATCATCGTTGCAGCTTCTGCATCATCCCCTCGATGCGTGGCGACCTGGTCTCGCGCCCGGTCGACGAGGTGTTGCGCGAAGCCGAGCGCCTGGTCAAGGGCGGGGTCAAGGAACTGCTGGTGGTCTCGCAGGACACCTCGGCCTACGGCGTGGACCTGAAGTACGCCGAGCGCACCTGGCGTGACCGGACTTACGCCACCCGCATGAAGGCGTTGTGCGAAGGCCTGTCCGAACTGGGCGCGTGGACACGCCTGCATTACGTCTACCCGTATCCGCACGTGGACGACGTGATTCCGCTGATGGCGGAAGGCAAAATCCTGCCGTACCTGGACATCCCGTTCCAGCACGCCAGCCCGCGCATCCTCAAGCTGATGAAGCGTCCGGGTGCGGTCGACAAGACCCTGGAACGCGTGCAGCGCTGGAAAGCCATGTGCCCGGACCTGACCCTCCGCTCGACCTTCATTGTCGGCTTCCCCGGCGAGACCGAAGCCGAGTTCGAATCGTTGCTCGATTTCCTCGACGAGGCGCAGCTGGATCGCGTCGGCGCCTTTGCCTACTCGCCGGTGGACGGTGCGGCCGCCAATGCACTGCCGGATCCGGTGCCGGAAGAAGTGAAGCAGGAGCGCCTGGCCCGCTTCATGGAAAAGCAGGCGGCGATTTCCGCGGCACGCCTGGAAGCCAAGATCGGCACCGTGCAGCGCTGCCTGGTGGACCTGATCGAAGACGATATCGCGGTGGCTCGCTCGTCGGCCGATGCGCCGGAGATCGATGGCCTGGTGCATATCCAGAATGGCGCCGAAGCAGGGCTCAGGCCGGGCCAGTTCGTCGACGTGGAGATCACCGAGAGTGACGAGCACGACTTGTTTGGCGATGCGGTGATCAAGCAGGCGCTGCCGGTCGTTTAAGAGCGCCCTCATCCGCCCCTGCGGGGCACCTTCCCCCGCAAGCGGGGGAAGGGACATGCGGTTATGCGCTTCCTGGCTCCATCCCGGCAAGCGGGGGAAGGGACATGCGGTGATGCGCTTTTTGGCTCCTTCTCCCGCTTGCGGGGGAAGGTTGGGATGGGGGCAGGACGCTCGCGGGATGCATGCGTCAGCTCGTTTCTGAGACGACCGTCAACGCTTCCGCGTGTCGCGTCGTCGTCGCCTCACTTCGCACTCACTGCCCGACGTGGTATGCAGGGGTCTGATTCCCAGCCCGCAAGGGCCGAGGACGGATTCCCACGATGAGAGTACGCGTTGCGCCTCTGGGTGGCGGCTACCTCGTATACGCCGACGACGATGACGGCCATCCGCCAGCCGCCGACGTCAACGTGATCGAGACCGCAGGCATCCGGGGCAAGACGCTCATCGAATCCGCCATCAAAGGCCCGGGCTACCTCCTGCTCGATCGCCGTTCCGGCTATCACCTGCTGCAGCACGTGGGTGCCATCCATCATTCGCATGCGGTCAGGCATGCACGTTCGCGGATGCCGCCATCGTTGCGCGCACGCATCATGCGCAGCCGGCCGGCGGCAGTGCCGCCCGCAGCGGTGATGCTGGATCTGCACGCAGGTGTGGGCAAACCGGCGGAAGGGGACGCCGGACCGGATGAACCGGAGACCCCCGTCGCGATTCAGTACGCGACGTCGACGACGTAGAAGCGGGTCAAACCGCCCGGCAGCTGTGCTTCGAACTCATCGTCAACGCGTTTCTTCAGCATCGCCCGCGCCAGCGGCGAGTCGATGCTGATCCAGCCTTTGCCGGCATCGGTTTCGTCCGGACCGACGATGCGGTACTTCGCGGTTTCGCCGGTGGCGACATTCTCCACCTCCACGCGCGCACCAAAGAACACCGCTTCCGCATCGCTCGGCGCCGCGTCCACCACCCGCAGCGCTTCCAGCCGCTTGCTCAAGTAGCGCACGCGCCGATCGATTTCGCCCAGCTGCTTCTTGCGATACGTGTACTCGGCGTTCTCGGAGCGATCCCCCTCGGCTGCCGCGGCCGCCAGCGCCTTGACCACGTCCGGACGCCGCACGCGCCACAAATCATCCAGTTCCGCCTTCAGCCGGTCATGCCCCTCGCGGGTGATCAACGCCGTGCTCTTCTCACCCGGGGGACGCCAACGCGACATCAAACGACTCCGCTGTTCAACGCTTGCCGCCGAAGATGCTGCCCATGATCCCGCGCAGAATCTGCCGGCCCAGCTGGTTGCCCACCGTGCGCGCGGTCTGCTTGGCCATGGTTTCGACCATGCCCTGGCGACGCTTGGTGCCAAACACCGCGTCCTTGACCGACTGGCCAAAGCCGCCGGCATCGGGATCTTCCTCGGCGGTCTTGGCCTTGGGCGCATTGGCCGCCTGCAAGGTGGCGTCGGCGCGCTTGGCCAGCAGCTCGGCAGCCGATTCGCGATCCACGCGGGTGTCGTATTTGCCGCCGACCGGGCTGTTGCCACGCACCTGCTGGCGCTCGGCATCCTGGATGGCGCCCATCCGGCAACGCGGCGGCGCAATCAGGGTCTGCTGCACCGGCGCCGGCACGCCCTTGTCCTGCAAGGTGGAGACCAGCGCTTCGCCGGTGCCCAGCTGCGAGATCGCCTTGGCCACGTCGAGCTTGGGATTGGGCACGAAGGTTTCCGCCGCTGTTTTCACTGCTTTCTGATCACGCGGGGTGAACGCACGCAGCGCATGCTGCACGCGATTGCCCAGTTGGCCGAGGATGTTGTCCGGCACGTCATCGGGGAACTGCGAGCAGAAGTACACGCCCACGCCCTTGGAACGGATCAGACGCACCACCTGTTCGATGCGCTGCTGCAGCGCGGCCGGCGCGTCGTCGAACAGCAGATGCGCCTCGTCGAACACGAACACCAGTTTGGGTTTGTCCAGATCGCCCACTTCCGGCAGGGTCTCGAACAGCTCCGACAACAGCCACAGCAGGAAGCTGGAGTACAGGCGCGGTTTGAGAATCAGCTGATCCGCGGCGAGGATGTTGATCACCCCGCGGCCATCCAGGCTGGTGCGCATCAGGTCGACCAGTTCCAGCGCGGGCTCGCCGAAGAACTGTTCGCCGCCTTCCTGTTCCAGTCGCAGCAGCGAACGCTGGATGGCGCCAATCGACTGCGCGCTGACCAGGCCGTAGCTGGTGGAAATGTCCTTGCGCTCATCGGCCACAAGGCCGAGCAGGGCGCGCAGGTCTTCCAGATCCAGCAGCAACAGGCCGCGGTCATCGGCCAGCTTGAACACGATGTCGAGCACGCCCGACTGGGTGTCGTTCAATTCCAGGATGCGCGCGAGCAGGGTAGGGCCCATCTCGCTGACCGTGGTGCGCACCGGGTGGCCGCGTTGGCCCCACAGATCCCAGAACACCACCGGGTTGGCTGCCGGCGCGTAGTCGCTCACGCCAATGTCCTGCGCGCGCTGCAGCACCTTCTCGTTGCCGTCGCCGGCCACCGCCAGCCCGGCCACGTCGCCCTTGACGTCGGCCAGGAACACCGGCACGCCCAGGCGCGAGAAGCCTTCGGCCAGGGTCATCAGGGTCACCGTCTTGCCGGTGCCGGTGGCGCCGGCCACCAGCCCGTGGCGGTTGCCGAACTTCGGTTGCAGCACTACCGCCACATCGTCAGTGATGCCCTTGCCCAACAGAATCGGATCCATGTGATTGCCTTGCTCGCGTCGATGGCGCGATTCTAGCGGTGTGAACCGGTGGGCGGAGCGTGACCGGCGTGGCTTGCCCCTGCCTGCATCGGGCCGGTACCCTGCCAGCTTCCCGTTTTCGCCGTGCTGCTTGCTGATGTCCGTATCGAAATCCTGCTTGCTCGTCGGGTCGTTGTCGATCCTGGCGCTGTCCCTGTTGTCCACCGCCCCGGCCTGGGCGCAGCGCGTATCGGCGCGAGACCAGGCCGCCATAGAAGGCCTGAACACGCGCATGGCCGCAGCCGAGAAGCGCTACCGCGACGGCCTGCGCCTGGTGGCCAACAGCGACGTCAAGGGCAAAGCCGAGACCGACGCCGCGCTGGAAGACATGGAGGACGTGCTGGACGCCTGCTACAAGCAGCGCGGCTGCCAGGCGCATACGCTGCTGGCCACCTACAAGCGCCTGCTCAAGGACACCGTCGACGCCAATGACGACGGCATGGGTGATGAAGGCGAGGACGTGTCCGTGGATCCGTTCGACGACGGCAGCGATCACACCCAGGCCGGCGCACAGGCTGCTCCGCAAATTCCCGAAGCCGAACGCGCCGCCTACCTGCTCAATGATCAGCGCCATGCCTTCGACAAGATGGTCGAATACAACCCGGCCGTGCAGGCGGGCATCCGCCGCTGGCTCACCGACATGCGCCCGGCGCTGATCACCAGCTACGAGAACTACCAGAACATGCGCGCCGAGATGTATCCGGACTGGGAGCGCAGCAAACTGCCCGAGGCGCTGTTGTTCGGCATCATGGCCAAGGAATCCAACGGCCGCGTGCACGCCACCTCGCGAGCCGGCGCCGCCGGGCCGCTGCAGTTCATGTACCACACCGGCCGCCGCTTCGGCCTGGGGCCGGATGGCACGGGCTTCGATACGCGCTACGACCCGGGTTCGGCCGGCGAAGCCAGCGCCGCCTACATGAATGAGCGCATGCGCGAACTCAACAACAACATCGAGTTCGCCCTGGCTGCCTACAACGGTGGCGAAGGCCGCGCCGGTCGTGTCTACCGGCAGTATCCGGGCCGCAGCTTCTGGGATGACGTGGTGTACGCGCAGTTCCCCGGCGAAACCCGTGACTACGTGCCGATGGTGATCGCGGCGGCCTGGTTGTTCCTGCATCCCAAGCAGTACGGCCTGGAATTTCCCAAGGTCAATGTGCAGCCGGCCACGCTGCGCTTGAGCCGTGACAGTTCGATTTACGAGCTGACCATCTGCCTGGGCAACGGCGGCACCCGCGATGGCTTCATGCGTACCCTGCGCAACCTCAACCCGCGCTACGAGGCCGAAGCCTGGATTTCCGCCGGCACTTCGCTGCGCGCCAATAACAAGATTGTGGCCCTGTACAACCGCTACTGCGTCAGCGGTCCGCGTGCGGATCTGGCGCGCACCCTGGTACGTGCCGATCCCAACGCGGCGATCAAGCGCAGTGCGCTGCCCGGGGTGGTGGCGGTGGGCGATGTCACCCCGGTCGAAGGCGTGCCGACCACCGTGGCCACCGGTGACCCCAAGCCGGCGCAGCCCAAGGCCAAGCAGGCGCGCGACTATCGCGTCGCCAAGGGCGATACACTCGGCCGCATCTCGCAGCGTTACCAGTGCGATCTCAAGCAACTGGCCAAGAGCAACGGCATCAAGGGACCGGCGTACAACGTCAAGCCGGGACAGCAGATCACCCTGACCAGCTGCAGGAAATAACCCCATGACCGACCTGGCCGCCCGCTCCCGTAAGTTCATGTGGTGGCGGCCCTTGGTCGGCATCAGCGCCTTGCTGGCGATCCTGGGCGCCGAAGCGGTGGGCCTGCTCGGCCTGCACTATCTTTTCAAACCACTCACCACGCTGCTGATTGCGCTGATGGTGTGGCGCTTGCCGGCGCATGAGCCGGTGTATCGCAGGGCCGTGTTGATCGGGCTGCTGCTGTCGCTGCTGGGCGATGTGTTCCTGATGCTGCCCGGGGACTGGTTCGCCTTCGGCCTGGGCAGTTTCCTGCTCGCGCATCTGGCTTATCTGCGTGCGTTGCGCTCGCGCGGGGCGTGGTTCAAGCCGGTGCTGCCGCTGCTGGGTTACGTGCTGATTGCCGGAGGCGTGCTGGCTTATCTGTGGCCGCATGTGCCGGGTGAACTGAAGGCGCCAGTCGCGGTGTATGTCATCGCGCTGGCCGCGATGGCGGCGCAGGCGGCCTGCGTATTCCATGCGCGGCCCGGCATTGCCGCGCGTTCCGCCGCCTGGGGTGGCCTGTTCTTCGTGGTCTCCGATGCCCTGCTGGCCATCGACAGGTTCGCCTCGCCGATCCCGCATGCGGCGGCGTGGGTGCTGGCGACGTACTGGCTGGCGCAGTGGAGCATCGCGCGCTCCGTCAGCGTCACGCGTGACGGGGACTTTGCGCCACCGCCGTAACGTAATAGCCTGCGCGCTGGACCTTGGCTTGGGGGAAGCCAATGAACGAGCAGGATGCCGGCGCGCTGACAGCGCCCGTGGTTACCACCGCCGCACCACGCCCACCGGCTCCCGCCTGGCTGTTGCGCCTGTGCGGCTGGCTGGCCTGTCTGTGCTACGTGGGCGCATCACTGGTGGTGATCGTCTCGCTGGATCTGGCCTTGTCGGCTCGCCAGACCTTCTTCCTCGGCGTGATGGGCCTGCTGGTCATGCTGTGGATCTCCGTGGTCGTGCATGAGGTGGGCCATGCCTGCATGGCTCGATGGACCGGCATGACCCTGCTGCGGATGGCATGGGGACGCATCGACATCCTGTTTCTGCGCCGCGGCTTCAAGCTGCGCTGGGCGCCGCGCACGTCCGGACGGCTCGGCTATGTCTACGCGGCACCGCCGGTTGGCATGCGGTTGGGCGCTCGCCTTCTCTGGGTGCTGGCCGGCGGCGCACTGGCCAACGGCATGGCGGCGCTGCTGGCTTTCGTGCTGGCGCTGGCGGCGGGCGTGGACGAGAGCGCGCTGGGCGCGAGCCTGATGGCGTTCGCCGTGCTCAATGTCTGCCTGGCCGTCGCCAACCTGTTGCCGTACGAGCGGCCCGCCATCAGTGATGGACTGCAAATACTGCAGGTGCTGCGCGCGGACAAGCATGCCTTGCCGGATCCGATTACCCGCACGATCGCCTGTTCCGTTGCCGGCGAAGACTTTCCGCCCGGGCTGGTCGACGAGGTGGCGACGCTGGGACCGCAAGGTCAGCTGCTCGCCTGCCTGCTGCGCATGAAACTGGCGCAGCTGGACGGCGACTGGAATGCGGCGATTGCCCAGGGCGAGCAGCAGGCGCGCATCGAATCGGCCGTGCCGCCGGCAATGCGCAAGAACGTGCACGGGCTGACCTCGTTGCTGCGCTACGAACTGGCGTTTGCCTGGGCCATGCGCGAACGGGATGCGCATTTCGAAATCACGCTGCCGCGCGATCGCGACACCGAATGGACCTCGCCGCAGCTGCGCCCACGCTGTCAGGCGCTGGCGGCGGCGCTGGCGGGTGATGCCACCCGCATGGAGTCGTTGCTGGACCGGGCCCGTCTACTGGCAGAGAACAGCCGGGAACGCTCGGTCGCAATATGCGAAGCCCGTCTGGCCCAGCACATCCGCGCGATGTGCGCGGAGGGGGCAGCGCCTCAATCGACCCGCTTGGCCAGCGCCTGACCCAAGCGCACCGGCGACTCCGCATGCAGGGCCGGGTCCAACTCGGCCACGCCCGGTGGCAGCAGCACGATCACGGTGGAGCCGTAGTTGAAGCGCGCCATCTCGGCGAAGCGCTCCAGGATGATGCCCTTGCCGCGATAATCCTTGCGCTGGATGCGATCACCGTAGGCAGGAATTTCTTCGCCGCTCCACACGGTTTCCACGCCGGAGACCAGCAGCGCGCCGACCATCACCGACACCATCGGGCCGAAGTCGGTGTCGAAATGGCAGACCAGCCGTTCGTTGCGCGCGAACAGGCCGGGCACATGCGCCACCGCGGCGGTGCCGACGCTGAAAAGCCGGCCGGGCACATGCACGGTCTCGCGTAGCGTGCCCGTCCAGGGCATATGCACGCGGTGGTAGTCGCGCGGTGACAGATACACCGTGGCGAACAGGCCATTGCGGAACGGCTCGGCGTCGGCGGCATCGCCCAGCAGTTCGGCGGCGGTGAATCCCTGGCCCTTGGCCTGGAAGATGCGGCCGTCCTGGATCGGTCCGCACTGGCTGATATGGCCGTCGGCCGGCATCAGCAGCGTGCGTGGGTCGGCATCGGCCACGCGCGCGCCCGGCTTGAGCGCGCGGGTAAAGAACGCATTGAAGCTGGGGTAGGCGGTGGGGTCCGGTTGCGCGGCTTCATTCAGATCCACGCCGAAGCGCTTGACCACCGCATCAATCAACCACTGCTTGACCGCCGGCGAGGTGGAATACGCCAGCTTGCGCGCCAGCGAGGACAGCCAGCGATGCGGCAGCACATAGGTCAGTTGGGTCAGCAGACTCATTTGGCGGTGGTCTCGGTCAGCGCCTGCAGATCGGCGGCGATGTCGGCGGGTTTGAACGGCGGCCGGATCATGCCGACCATGCGGCCCTGCGGATCCAGCACGGCGATGTTGGAGGAGTGATCCATGCTGTAGTCGTCGGGATTCTCGTCGAAGTGCTTGCCCGGCACCTTCATGAAGACAAAGCCCAGCGACTTGGCGAAGTTTTCCAGCGTGGGCAGATCCGCCGTGGCGGCCAGCGTGTCCGGATGAAACGCATGCGCGTACTCGCCAATCTTGGCCGGGGTGTCGCGATCCGGGTCCACCGACACGAACAGCACGCGCGGGCGGATCGACTCGGGCATGGCCTGCCACGGCTTCTGTGCCTGCGCCAGCTCGGCCAGCGTGGTCGGGCAGACATCGGGGCAGAAGGTGAAGCCCAGGAACACCAGCGTCCAATGGCCTTTCAGCTCACCGTCGGCCAGTTGCGTGCCATCGGACTGGCGCAACGAGAACGCCGGCAGGGGCCGCGCCTGCGGGAACAGGGTGACCGCGCGCGTGGCCGGCCAAGCCTGCACCGGGGTGGCCGGGCCGAAGAATTTCTGCGCGGCCAGCAGGCCGAGGCCAGCGGCCAGGGCGAGCAGCAGGATGATCCCGACTTTCTTGTTGAACATGGGGGCAGAGGCCTCGAAGAGTGCGGCAGGCTGGCGCGGGGCCAGCATCGCGGACCGGACATGATACCGGCGCGGTCCCTGTTCAGCGCCTATAATCGGCCCCGAATCCAATTCCGCTTCCCCCAAGCTGACCGCCATGACTGCCGACGCAGCCGACGAACTGCACACCCTCATCGACCTGATCCGCTACGGCGCCAGCCGCTTCAACGAAGCCGGGCTGACCTTTGGCCACAGCTACGACAACGCCATCGACGAGGCCACGCACCTGGTGCTGCATACCCTGCACCTGCCGCCGGATCTGGGGCCGGCCTACGGCCAGGCGCGCGTGACCCGTGCCGAGAAGGCCAAGGTGCTGGCGTTGTTCGATCGCCGCGTGGCCGAGCGCGTGCCGGTGGCCTACCTGACTGGCGAAGCCTGGTTTGCCGGCCTCAGCTTCAAGTCCGATGCGCGCGCGCTGGTGCCGCGCTCGCCGATTGCCGAGCTGATCGAAAGCGGCTTCGAGCCCTGGCTGGGCGGCCGCGAGGTCAACCGCGCGCTGGACCTGTGCACCGGTTCGGGCTGCATCGCCATCGCCATGGGCCACTACAACCCGGACTGGCAAGTGGACGGCGTGGACATCAGCGATGACGCGCTGGCGCTGGCCGGCGAGAACAAAATCCGCCTGCACGCCGATAACGTCACCCTGCTCAAGTCGGATCTGTTCGGTAGCCTGAGCGGCCGCCACTACGATCTGATCGTCACCAATCCGCCCTACGTCACCAACGACGAAACCGACGCGCTGCCGCAGGAATATTCCTACGAGCCCGAACTGGGCCTGCGCGCTGGTGACGATGGCCTGGATCTGGTGCTGAAAATCCTGCGCGACGCGCCGCTGCATCTGAGCCAGGAAGGCCTGCTGATCTGCGAAGTCGGCGAATCCGAACACGCACTGGTGCGGCTGCTGCCGGAAGTCGAATTCGCCTGGATCGAATTCAAGGTGGGGCAGATGGGCATCTTCGCGGTCGAATGCGCGGACCTGATCAAGCACAACGCCCGCATCCGCGCTCTGGCCGACGCCCGCCGCTAACAGGAATCCGGACCCACGTGAGCAGCAACAGCTTCGGACAACTCTTCACCGTCACCACCTTTGGCGAGTCGCACGGGCCGGCGATTGGCTGCGTGATTGATGGCTGCCCGCCGGGACTGGCGATCACGCCGGAAGAATTCCGCCACGATCTGGAGCGCCGTGCGACCGGCAAGAGCCGCCATACCTCGGCGCGGCGCGAAGCCGACGAGGTCGAGATCCTCAGCGGCGTGTACGAAGGCCGGACCACCGGCACGCCCATCGCGCTGCTGATCCGCAATACCGATCAGCGCAGCAAGGACTACGCCAACATCGCCCAGCAGTTCCGTCCGGGCCACGCCGACTACAGCTACTGGCAGAAGTACGGCATCCGCGATCCGCGTGGCGGTGGTCGTTCCTCGGCGCGCGAGACCACCATGCGCGTGGCGGCGGGCGTGATCGCCAAGAAGTGGCTGCAGCAGCGTTACGGCGTGCAGGTGCGCGGCTATCTGGCGCAGTTGGGTCCGGTGACGCCGCGCGCTTTCGACTGGGATGCGGTGGAACAGAACCCGTTCTTCTGGCCCTGCGCCGAGCAGGTGCCGGAGCTGGAAAGCTACATGGACGCGCTGCGCAAGAGCGGCGATTCGATCGGCGCGCGGGTCAACGTGGTCGCCGACGGCGTGCCCGCCGGCTGGGGCGAGCCGATCTACGGCAAGCTCGATGGCGAGCTGGCGGCCGCGCTGATGAGCATCAACGCGGTCAAGGGCGTGGAGATTGGCGACGGCTTTGCCGCCGTGACCCAGAAGGGCACCGAGCACCGCGACGAGATGAGCCCGCAAGGCTTTCTCAGCAACCATGCCGGCGGCATCCTCGGCGGCATCGCCACCGGCCAGCAGGTCACCGCGTCGATGGCGCTCAAGCCCACCTCCAGCCTGCGCCTGCCGGGGCAGACCGTGAACGTGGAAGGCCAACCCGTGGAAGTGATCACCACCGGCCGCCATGATCCCTGCGTAGGCATCCGCGCCACCCCGATCGCCGAGGCGATGATGGCGCTGGTGCTGATGGATCAGGCGCTGCGCCATCGCGCGCAGTGCGGCGATGTCGGCGAAGTACCGCCGCATGTCCCCGGAACCCGCGGTGGCTGAGAGCCGCCCGCGCGTCTGGGTATCGCAACCGCTGTTCGATGATGTGATCGGACGGCTGGACGAGTACTTCGACGTGCAGTCCACTGCGCAGGTCAGCGAGTACGCGGCCGGCGAAATCGCCGCGCACCTGCGCCAGGCGCATGGCGCGGTGGTGACCCTCAACGAGCGCATCGGCACGGCTGAAATCGCCGGCGCCGCCCACCTGCGGGCGATCGCCAATGTCGGCGTGGGCTACAACAACCTGGACATCCCGGCGCTGAGCGCGGCCGGCATCATCGCCACCAACACGCCGGACGTATTGACCGAGACCACCGCCGATTTCGGCTTCGCGCTGCTGATGGCCACCGCGCGCCGCATCACCGAGGCCGAACGCTGGCTGCGCGCCGGCCAGTGGCAGCAATGGTCGTTCAGCAGCATGCTCGGCTCGGATCTGCACGGCAGCACGCTCGGCATCCTGGGCATGGGCCGGATCGGCCAGGGCATCGCCCGCCGCGGCGCCGGCTTCGGCATGCGGGTGCTGTACCACAACCGCAGCCGGCTGCCGGCCGCGGTGGAAGGCCAATGCCAGGCCAGTTACGTGGATTTGGACAGCTTGCTGCGGCAATCGGATCATTTGCTGCTGGTGTTGCCGTATTCTCCGGAAGTCCACCACCTGATTGACGCCAGCGCGCTGTCGAAGATGAAGCCCTCCGCCACCCTCGTGAACATTGCCCGCGGCGGCATCGTCGACGAAGTGGCATTGGCCGCGGCGCTGGCGCAGGGTCGCCTGGCGGGCGCAGGCCTGGATGTCTACGAAGGCGAGCCGCAGGTGCGTCCGGAACTGCTGGCGCTGGACAACGTGGTGCTCACCCCGCATATCGCCAGCGCCAGCCTGGCCACCCGCCGCGCCATGGTGACGCTGGCGGTCGACAACCTGATCGCCGCCCTCGGCGAAGGTCCGCAGGCAGGCCGTCCGGCCACGCCCATCAATGCTGACGTCATTACCGGCAAGACCATCGCGACCAAACGATAGGGAGCCTCTGGCCGTGCCTGGAGGTTCCCCGAACACAGCCCCCCATCGCTGTCCGCTGTTTTCATCCACTCATTCGCGAAACTTTCCATGACTTCCCAGAACCGCAGTTTCAACGTCGCTGTCGTCGGTGCCACCGGCGCGGTCGGCGAAACCATGTTGTCCATCCTGGCCGAGCGCGATTTCCCGATCGGCAAGCTGGTGGCCCTGGCCTCCGAGCGTTCGGCCGGTGGCGAGGTCGAATTCAAGGGCGGCAAGATCGCCGTGCAGGACCTGGCCACGTTTGATCCGGCCGGCATCGACATCGCCCTGTTTTCCGCAGGCGGCAGTGTCTCCAAGGAGTACGCGCCCAAGTTCGCCGCCGCCGGTGCGGTGGTGATCGACAACTCCTCGGCCTTCCGCTACGACGATGACGTGCCGCTGGTGGTCAGCGAAGTCAATCCGGAGCAGGTGCAGAACCGTCCGCGCGGGATCATTGCCAACCCCAACTGCTCGACCATGCAGATGCTGGTGGCGCTGGCGCCCATCTACCGCGAGGTGGGCATCGAGCGGATCAACGTGGCCACCTACCAGTCGGTCTCCGGCGCCGGCCGTTCGGCACTGGAAGAGCTTGGCCGCCAGACCGGCGCGCTGCTCGGTTTCCAGGATCCGGATCCGCAATGCTTCCCGGTGCAGATCGCCTTCAACCTGATCCCGCACATTGACGACTTCCTCGACAACGGCTTCACCAAGGAAGAAATGAAGCTGGTCTGGGAGACCCGCAAGATTCTCGGCGACGACAGCATCCAGGTGAATCCCACCGCCGTGCGCGTGCCGGTGTTCTACGGTCATTCCGAAGCGGTGAACGTGGAGACCAAAACCAAGATTACCGCCGACGAAGCGCGTGCGTTGTTGCGCAGCTCGCCCGGTGTGGAAGTGGTGGATGATCGCGAAGCCGGCGGCTATCCCACCCCGGTTACCCATGCCTCGGGCACGGATCCGGTGTACGTGGGTCGCATCCGCGAGGATTTGTCGCACCCGCGCGGCCTCAACCTGTGGATCGTCTCGGACAATATCCGCAAGGGGGCGGCGCTCAACGCGGTGCAGCTGGCCGAACTCGTCGCCAAGAATGGCTGAGCAAGGCGCGGACCCGCTATAGTCCCCGCCATTGCGAGGAGAGGGGTGGGGTGATGCCAAGCAGGCGACATCGTTGGCGTGCCGTGGCCGGGTTGGCACTGATGCTGTTGAGCAGCTCGGTGCTGGCGCTGGGCCTGGGCGAGATCCGGGTGAAGTCCTCACCCGGACAGCCGCTGCTGGCGGAAATCCCGATCATCTCCACCGAGCCGGGCGAGCTGGAGCAGTTGCGCGCCCAGCTCGCTTCGCCGGCCACGTTTGAACGCGTGGGCTTGCCCAGGCCACAAGGCCTGGTCGGCGATCTGGAATTCAATGTCGCCCTGGACGATGCCGGGAGACCGGTCATCCGCGTCACCAGCCAGGCACCGGTGACGGTGTCGGTGGTGAACTTCCTGATTGAAGTAGACTGGGGCCAGGGGCGTCTGGTCCGCGAGTACGCGGCGATGGTGGATGCACCCTCGACCGTGGCCGCGGCCTCGCAACCGGCCATCGAGGCGCCGCAGGTGGCGCGCGACAACGTGATTGAACGTCCCGCCGCAGCGGCGACCAGCGAGCCGCCGAGCGAGCCTGCGCCCGTCGCACCGACGCCGGAAGCGGCGCCCGATGCGCGCGTGGCGAGCGCACCGCCAGCACCGGCGCCAGCCGCACCTGCACCTGCACCGAGCTTTGACGGCGGCGACAGCCTCACTGTCGCTCGCGGCCAGACGCTGTCGCAGATTGCCGCGCAAGTGGCCAGCGGCTACAGCATCGACCAGACGATGATCGCGCTGCTGCGTGCCAATCCCGAAGCGTTCATCCGCGGCAACATCAACCGGCTCAAGCAGGGCGCGGTGTTGCGGGTGCCGCCGTCCGGCGATGTGGCGCAGTTGGGCGAAAGCGAAGCGGCGGCGCTGGTGCGCAGCCAGATTGCCGAATGGCGGCAGGCGCGCCGGCCGATTCCGCAACCGGCGGCGATCGCCAACAACGAACCGACCACCACGGCCGCGCCCCGCGTAGCCGATGCACGTCTTGAAATCGCTCCGCCGTTGGCCAGTGCGGCCACGCGGGCGGGAACACAATCCGGCGTCGACGCCGGCGGCGAGGGCGACATGCTGGCAAACGAACAACTGCAACAGAGCAAGGAAGAGCTGGCTGCGCGCGATGCCGAAGTGCAGGAACTGCGTTCGCAGGTGGCCGAACTGGAAAAACTCAAGCAACAGCAATCCAAGCTGATTGCGATGAAGGACAGCGATCTGGCGGCCGCACAACAGCGACTGGAGCAGAGCAACGGTGCCACCGCCGGCACCCCGATCTGGGTGTGGGCTGGCTGGGGCCTGCTGATCATCGGCGCGCTGGCCTGGATCCTCAGCAGCCGGCGCAAGCGCGTGGCGCCCACGCCGGCCAAGCCGTCCAAGGTGTTCGGTAACGCCGAACTGGCCGCGGCCATGCCGGCCCGCGTCGAGCCCGCCACGGCCACCCCGGCGGCAGCGGCTACGGTCAGCGACGAGCGCGTCGAGCCCGTACTGGCAACCGCGCCGGCGGCAGCGGTCGCGTCCGCATCGGCGGCGGCCGCCAAACCGGCCAAGGCCGCCAAGGCACCTGCCGCGCCGGCCAAGCCGACCTGGCATTCCGGCGATGCCGTCGCCAGCGTGGCGCCGCTCAATTCGTCACCGGCCGGGCGCGAGCGCCTGGAACTGGCGATTGCCTATCTGGATCTGGGCGACACGGTCACCGCGCGCGATCTGTTGAATGAGGTCGTGGCCGGCAACGATGACGTGGCCCGCCAGGAAGCGCTGCAACTGCTGCGCGAGCTGGGTTGATCGGCTTGGGTGATGCGGTCTGATGCGGTACGCACTGGCAGTTGAGTACGACGGCGGTGAATTCCGCGGCTGGCAACGCCTGACGGCTTCGGGCACGCGTGACGATCAGAGCAGCGTGCAGTCGACTCTGGAGAACGCCTTGTCGCGCCTGGCCAATGCGCAGGTCGACACGATCTGCGCCGGTCGCACCGATGCCGGCGTGCATGCGCAATGCCAGGTGGTGCACTTCGACAGCGACGCCGCGCGCGATCCGCGCAGCTGGGTGCTGGGCACCACCGCCAATCTGCCACCCGCGGTATGCGTGCGCTGGTGCCAGCCGATGCCGGAGGATTTCCACGCGCGCTTCTCGGCGCGCGCACGCCGCTACCGTTATCGGCTGGTCAACCGCATGGTCCGCCCGGCGCTGAATCGCCAGACCCTGAGCTGGGAACGCCGACCGCTGGATGCCGACGCGATGCATCGCGCCGCGCAGGCCTTGCTGGGCGAGAACGACTTCAACGCCTTCCGCAGCGTGCAATGCCAGTCACCGCACGGCTTCCGCAACCTGCATTCGATCCGCGTGGTGCGCGAAGGCGAGCAGGTCTACGTGGACGTGCAGGCCAACGCGTTCCTGCATCACATGGTGCGCAACATCGTCGGCTCGCTGCTGGTGATTGGCCGCGGCGACCAACCGGAAAGCTGGATGGCCGAATTGCTCGCCGGCAAGGACCGCACTGTCGCCGGACCCACCGCCCCGCCGGACGGCCTGGTCTTCGTCAGCCCGCTCTATCCCGCGCACTGGAATCTCCCCGCCGAGGTAACGCTGCCGGAAGCTCTGTCCTCCCCATCCCGCTAACCGCGTAAATTCCTCCCAACGACCTGATTTCCCGCCCATGCCCACCCGCATCAAATTCTGTGGCCTCACCCGTGGCGAAGACGTCCGCGCCGCGATTGAACTGGGCGTGGATTACCTGGGCCTGGTGTTTGCCGCACGCAGCCCGCGCCGCCTCTTGATTGGCCAGGCGCGCATGCTGCGCGAGCTGGTGCCGGAAGAAATCGGCGTGGTCGCGTTGGTGATGGACAACGGTCCGATCGAAGTGCAGGGCATCGTCGAGCATGTGCGTCCGGACCTCCTGCAGTTCCATGGCAGCGAGGACGATGGTTTTTGCGCGGGCTTCGGCGTGCCGTACTGGAAAGCCATCGCCATGGGCGGCGCCGAAGGCAACGCGTTTGCCGCGATGGCGGGCTATCCGGGCGCGAGCGGCTTCCTGTTCGATGGCCATGGCGCGGGCGAGCAGGGCGGCAGCGGCAAGCGCTTTGACTGGAAGCAGACCCCGCAAGGCCTGGATCGTCCGTTCCTGCTGGCCGGTGGCCTGTCACCGGAGAACGTAGGCGTGGCCATCTGCACCGCGCATCCGTGGGGCGTGGATGTGTCCAGCGGCATTGAATCGGCGCCGGGCATCAAGGATGCGGAGAAGATGCGCCTGTTCGTCGAAGCCGTGCGTCACGCCGATCAGGGCTGAGCGAGTTCCCGTTGCAGCCATGCGGCCAGGCGCGGAATGCGCGGGTCGGCGTTGCCACGCGCAGCGGCCAGCCACCATTGGCCGGTGGCGTCACTGAAACCCCATGGTGCGACCAACCGGCCTGAGGCCAGGTCGTCGGCCACCAGAGGCTCCGGTGCAATCGCCACGCCCATGCCGGCGATGGCGGCTTCCAGCAGGTAATAAAGATGTTCAAAGCCCGTGCCCAATTGCAGGCGTGCCGGCTCCAGGCCGTGTTGCCGCAGCCAGTTGGGCCAGGCCTGCGGGCGCGAGGTGGTATGCAGCACGGCTTCTTCCAGCAAGCGCGAGGTCGGCGCCTGCGCCAACGCGGCATGGCCGGCGTAACGCGGACTCAGCACCGGACCAATCCGCTCGCTGCCCAGCACATGCACCTTCCACTCGCGCGGCGCCGGCGGCTCGGCCACCAGCAGCGCGGCATCCAGGCCGGTCAGGCCGGCATCGAAGTCGCGCTCCTGCGCCGACAGATGCAGGGTGATGTCGGGCAGATCCCGCGCCAGCCGATCCAGTCGCGGAATCATCCAGCGCGCCAGCACGCTCGCCGGGCAACCCAGCACCAGGGCGCTGGCCTGCGGCCCGCGACGCAGCGCGGCTGCGGTATCGCGCAGGCGCACGAACGCGGCCTGCGCGGCGTCCTGCAACTGGCGACCGGCGTCGGTCAGGCGCAGCCCGCGTCCTTCGCGCACGAACAGGGCCACGCCCAGGTCGTCCTCCAGCAAGCGCAGTTGGCGGCTGACCGCGCCATGGGTGACATGCAACTCGCGCCCGGCCGCGCCCAGGTTGCCCAAGCGGGCCACGGCCTCGAAGGCGCGCAGGGCGTTCAGCGGTGGCAGGTTTCCGACCATGTCCTGTGAGTTTATCTGACAGAACCTTCAGAAAACATCGATATTGGCCGAACAACCTGTGCGTTAAGCTATCGGCTCGTCCCCGCTCCGCCAGTCTCCTGCCATGTCCAGCTCCCTGCGCGACCCCTCCCTCGCCGGCATCACCGATTTCCACGCGTACCCGGATGCGCAGGGGCGCTTTGGCCGGTACGGCGGCCGCTTCGTGGCCGAGACCCTGATCGGCCCGCTGACCGAACTGGCGGCGGCATACGACCAGGCGCGCCAGGATCCGGCCTTCATCGCCGCCTTCGATCATGACCTGAAGCATTACGTCGGCCGCCCCAGCCCGATCTACGAAGCCACCCGCCTGTCACGCGAAGTCGGCGGCGCGCGCATCCTGCTCAAGCGCGAAGACCTGAACCACACCGGCGCGCACAAGATCAACAACACCATCGGCCAGGCCCTGCTGGCCAGCCGCATGGGCAAGCCGCGGATCATTGCCGAAACCGGCGCCGGCCAGCACGGCGTGGCCAGCGCCACGGTGGCGGCGCGGCTGGGCCTGGAATGCGTGGTGTACATGGGCGCGACCGATATCGAGCGGCAGAAGATCAACGTCTACCGGATGAAGCTGCTCGGCGCCACGGTGGTGCCGGTCACCTCCGGCTCGGCCACGCTCAAGGACGCGCTCAACGAGGCCATGCGCGACTGGGTGACCAACGTGCACGACACCTTCTACATCATCGGCACCGTCGCCGGCCCGGACCCGTATCCGCGCATGGTCCGCGACTTCAACGCCATCGTCGGCCGCGAGGCGAGGGCGCAGATGCTGGAGGACTATGGCCGTCTGCCGGACGTCATCACCGCCTGCGTGGGCGGCGGCAGCAACGCCATCGGCCTGTTCCATGCCTTCCTCAATGACCCGCAGGTACGCATCGTCGGCGCCGAAGCGGCGGGCGACGGCATCGAAACCGGCCACCATGCGGCCTCGATTGCCGCTGGCCGGCCGGGCGTGCTGCACGGCAACCGCACCTATGTGCTGTGCGACGACGACGGCCAGATCATCGAGACCCATTCTGTCTCCGCCGGCCTGGACTACCCGGGCGTGGGGCCTGAACACGCCTTCCTGGCCGACAGTGGCCGCGCCAGCTACGTGGGCGTGACCGACGAGGAAGCCCTAGCCGCTTTCCACCAGTTGGCCCGAACCGAGGGTATCCTTGCCGCGCTCGAGTCCAGCCACGCCGTGGCCCAGGCCATCAAGCTCGCCCGGGACCTGCCGCGCGACGCCCTGGTCCTGTGCAACCTGTCCGGACGAGGCGACAAGGATGTGCATACCATCGCCGCGCGCGAGAACCTCAATTTCTAAGGCAGTGCAATGACCGATCAGAACACCCCGCAGCAACCGGCCCAGGCGTCGAACGAGAACACCCTCGATCCGGCCTTCTTCACCTGCGTCAACGAATACCTGGAACTGACCAACAAGCAGTCCAAGGAACAAGGCCTGAAGCGCATCAGCGTGGCCTCGCTGTATGCCGCCGCCCGCTTCAACTCGCACGTCTACCTGTCGTTCGAAGGCGACGCCGCGGGCTCGCGCAAGGATTTCCTCGACTACATGACCAACATGTACCGCCGCATGCTCAACGAGCACCTGGATGCGCTGGGCGCCGAGCGTGGCGTCAACGTCGGCGAATCCGAACTGGCTGCCGAGTACGAAGCGTTCCGCACCCAGGCGGGCAATGCCGGCGAAGAAGACAAGCCCGCATGAGTCGCTTCGATCAGCGCTTTGCGGCTTTGCGCGCCAGCGGACGCAAGGCGCTGATCCCGTTCATCACCGCGGGCGATCCCTCGTTGGAGGCCACCGTCCCGGTGATGCACGCCCTGGTGGAAGCCGGCGCCGATGTCATTGAACTCGGCGTACCGTTTTCCGATCCCATGGCCGACGGTCCGGCGATCCAGCGCAGCTCCGAGCGCGCGCTGGCCCGCGGTGCTGGCCTGCGTTACGTGCTGCAGGTGGTGGCGGAATTCCGCCAGCGCGATGCGGCCACGCCGGTCGTGCTGATGGGGTATCTCAACCCGGTGGAAATCCATGGCAGCGAGCGCTTTGCCGCCGCCGCCGCGGCCGCGGGCGTGGATGGCGTGCTGCTGGTGGACCTGCCGCCGGAAGAGTCCGCCGAGACGCGCGAAATCTTCAACCGCCATGGACTGGCGCTGATCGCGCTGGCCGCGCCGACCACCTCCAACGAACGCCTGGCCATGCTCTGCGATACGGCCCAGGGCTATCTCTACTACGTGAGCTTCGCCGGCGTGACCGGGGCCTCGGATCGGCTGGACCCGGCGGCGGCAAGCGAACGCCTGCGCGCCATCCGCGCCCAGGCCCAGGCACCGGTGGCGGCAGGCTTCGGCATCAAGGACGCGGCCAGCGCTCGCGCCATGTCGGTGGATGCCGACGGCGTGGTGGTCGGCAGCGCCTTGGTGACCACCCTGGCCGATGCCAGCGTGCCCGCCGACGCCGCCGCACGCGCGTCCGGCTTCCTCGCCCCCTTGCGGCAAGCGCTCGACGCAGCCTGATCGCTCCCGTCCGTGGCCCATACGCAGGCCCACGGGGAGAAGCGGAGTGGCCTGCTAAACTGGTCCATCGGCCACTCCGCGGGGATGGGCCTCTGAATGGGATAGTCGAAAACGCATGAGCTGGCTCAGCAAATTGATGCCGTCGGGCATCCGCACCGAGGGCGGTGGCGCCAAAAGCAAACGCAGCGTGCCCGAAGGCCTGTGGGAAAAATGCGACCGTTGCGGCGCCGTCCTGTACCGGCCGGAGCTGGAAGAAAACCTGGAGGTCTGCCCCAAGTGCAACTTCCACATGCCGATCCGCGCACGCGCGCGCCTGGCCGCCCTGTTCGATCCGGGCAGCACCAGCGAAATCGGCGCCGAGTTGGGCCCGGTGGACGTGCTCAAGTTCAAGGACCAGAAAAAGTACGTGGACCGCATCAAGGCCGCGCAGAAGAGCACCGGTGAGCGCGACGCCTTGGTGACCCTGCAGGGCCAGATGAAGGGGCGCGATCTGGTCGCCAGCGCCTTCGACTTTGCCTACATGGGCGGTTCGATGGGCTCGGTGGTCGGCGAGCGCTTCTCGCTGGGCGCCGAACGCGCGCTGGAAATCGGTTCGCCCTTCATCTGCTTCTCTGCCAGCGGCGGTGCGCGCATGCAGGAGAGCCTGTTCTCGCTGATGCAGATGGCCAAGACCTCGGCCGCCCTCGGCCGCCTGCGCGAAGCGGGCCTGCCGTACGTGTCGATCCTGACCCATCCCACCACCGGTGGCGTGTCGGCATCGTTTGCGATGCTGGGCGACATCAACATCGCCGAGCCCGAGGCCCTGATTGGCTTCGCTGGTCCGCGCGTGATCGAACAGACCGTGCGCGAGACCCTGCCGGAAGGTTTCCAGCGTTCGGAGTTCCTGCTGGAACACGGCGCGATCGATCAGATCTGCGACCGTCGCGAACTGCGTGACCGGCTCTCGGACCTGCTCGCGTTGATGATGGGTCAGTCCAAACCCGTGGACAGCCTGGAAGTCACTTCATGACCCGCAAGTATTTCGGCACCGATGGCATCCGTGGACGGGTCGGGCAGAGCCCGATCTCGGCCGACTTCGTGCTGCGCCTGGGCAATGCCCTGGGCCGCGTGCTGGCGCAGGAAGAAGGTCGCCGCCCGACCGTGGTGATTGGCAAGGACACCCGCATTTCCGGCTACATGTTCGAAGCCGCGCTGGAAGCCGGCCTGGTCGCCGCCGGCGCCGACGTGCAGCTGATGGGCCCGATGCCGACGCCGGCCGTGGCCTTCCTGACCCGCACGCTGGGCGCCGATGCCGGCATCGTCATCAGTGCCTCGCACAATCCGCACTACGACAACGGCATCAAGTTCTTCTCGGCCGAAGGCGAAAAGCTCGACGACGCCACCGAGGCGGCGATTGAAGCCGCGCTCGACGGCGAGTTCGTCACCGTCGATTCCGAGCGCCTGGGCAAGGCCATCCGCAGCCGCGACGTGGTTGGCCGTTACATCGAATTCTGCAAGGCCAGCGTGCCGCGTGGCTTTGATCTGCGTGGCCTGAAGATCGTGCTCGATTGTGCGCATGGCGCCACCTACCACATCGCGCCGTTGCTGTTCCGCGAACTGGGCGCCGAGGTGGTGACCATTGGCGCCGAGCCGAACGGCGTCAACATCAATGCCGGCGTGGGTTCGATGCATATCGACAACCTGGCCAGCAAGGTGCGCGAAATCGGCGCCGATCTCGGCATCGCCTTCGACGGCGACGGTGATCGCGTGCTGATGGCCGACGACCAGGGCAATGCGGTCGATGGTGATGATCTGCTGTACGTGCTGGCCAATGCCTGGCAGGCCTCTGGCCGTTTGAAGGGCGCGGTGATCGGCACGCTGATGACCAACTACGGGCTGGAGCGCGCGCTGGCCCAACTGGAAATTCCGTTCCTGCGGGTCAAGGTCGGCGATCGCTACGTCCACCAGGGCCTGGTGGAAGGCGGCGGCGTGCTCGGCGGCGAAACCTCCGGCCACCTGCTGTGCCTGGATCGCGCCACCACCGGCGACGCCATCGTCAGCGCCCTGCAGGTGCTGGAAGTACTGAAGCAGCAGGGCATCTCGCTGCGCCAGGCGCTGTCGGGCCTGTCCAAGGTGCCGCAGAAGACCGTCAACGTGAAGCTCGCCAACGGCGCGCGTCCGACCGAGGCCGCGAGTGTGCAGGCGGCGTTGGCGCATGCGCAGGCGGCGGTGTCCGGCCGCGGCCGCGCCTTCCTGCGTCCGTCCGGTACCGAGCCGGTGGTGAGGGTGACGGTGGAAGCCGATGACGATGCGCTGATGCAGAGCACCCTCGACGCCCTGGCTGATGCCGTGCGCAGCGCCGCTGCGCACTGACGTCCCTCGATGAAGTCCGGGCGTGGGCCGCTGGCCATGCGGACCCGCGCCCCACCTGTTGGAGCAAGACATGAGTTCCCGTATTCCCACCCTCGACATCACCCGCTTCGACACCGACCGCGAAGCCTTTGTCGGCGAACTCGGCGCGGCGTATCGCGAATGGGGCTTTGCCGGCATCCGCAACCACGGTATCGCCCAGGCCGACATCGACGCCGCCTACGACGCGTTCAAGCGCTTCTTTGCCTTGCCCGACGAAGCCAAGCGCAAATACCACGTGCCGGGCAGTGGTGGTGCGCGCGGCTACACGCCGTTCGGCGTGGAGACCGCCAAGGACTCCAAGCACTTCGACTTGAAGGAGTTCTGGCACATCGGTCGCGAGATTCCGGACGACTCCCCGTATCGTCAGTTCATGCCGCCCAATCTGTGGCCGGCGGAAGTACCGGGTTTCCACGAACACGGCTATGGCCTGTACCAGGCACTCGACCAGCTGGGTGCGCGCGTGCTGGCGGCGCTGGCGCTGCATATCGGCCTGCCGGAAGACTACTTCCGCGACAAGACCCACTTCGGCAATTCGATCCTGCGGCCGATCCACTACCCGCCGATCACCGCCGACGACATCCCCAACGTGCGCGCCGGCGCGCATGAGGACATCAACCTGATCACCTTGCTGGTGGGCGCCAGCGCCGCCGGCCTGGAAGTGCGTTCGCAGCAGGGCGAGTGGGTGCCTTTCACCTCCGACGCCGACACCATCGTGGTCAACATCGGCGACATGCTGCAGCGCCTGACCAATCACGTGTATCCGTCGACCACGCATCGTGTGGTCAACCCGCCGGGCGAGCAGGCGCGCCAGCCGCGCTACTCGGTGCCGTTCTTCCTGCACCCCAATCCGGATTTCCTGATCGACGTGCTGCCCTCGACGATCAGCGCCGAGAACCCTTCACGCTATCCCGAGCCGATCACCGCCCAGGGCTACCTCGAAGAACGCCTGCGCGAGATCAAACTCAAATGATTGTGTGAGACCTCCAAATTGCAGGAGGGGCTTTACCAGACATGCGTCTGTTGAAGGCAGCCCCGACAAAAAGGCCCGCGTTGCGGGCCTTTTTGCTGTCTCCGTCCCCGAGCCATAAATCGACCCAAGCCCATCAAGCGCGCCGAATCTTCGAGGAATTCCTCCGCATCAACCCCAGCCGCGCATGATCCGACAGATGCCGCGCCACCCCATGCAGCAGTTTGTAGCGCCACCCCGGCACCACCACCACGCGATTGCCTTCCACCGCGTCCACGCCCGCGCGCGCGACGTGGTCGGCCTGCAGCCACAGGCTGCGCGGCAGGTGCGACATCATCTCGCGGGTGCCGGTGACGTCGTGGAATTCGGAGTAGGTGAAGCCCGGACAGAGCGCGCAGACCTTGAGCCCGCGATCGGCGTTTTCCTGTGCCAATGATTCGCTGAACTTGATCAGGTAGGCCTTGGCGGCGGCGTACAGCGTCTGCCCGTTGGAGCCGGGCGCCAGGCCGGCAAATGAGGCCACGTTGAGGATGCGTCCGTTCGGAAACGCACGCAGCGACGGCAGCAGACGCCAGGTCAGTTCCGACACGGCGTGGATCATTACCTGCAGGAACGCCGCATGCGCGTCCCACGGCTGGCTGGTGTAGCGGCCAATCACGCCGTAGCCGGCGTTGTTGACCAGGATCCGCACCGCAAGCCCGCGTTCGCTGATCGCGTTGCAAAGTTGCGCCGGCGCGTCCGGCTCGGCCAGATCCGCGCGAATGATCTCCACCGGCACCTGCGCGCGCAGTTCGTCAGCCAGGGCCTGCAAGCGATCCTCACGGCGCGCGGTGAGGATCAAGGGCACGCCACGACGCGCGTACTCGCGGGCGATTTCCGCACCGATGCCGCTGGAGGCGCCGGTGATCAATGCGTAGCCATCAGCAGGCGAGGGCATGCGGTTTCCAGGTGTGTGGGCCCGGCGAGTGTCCGGTCGCAGGCTTGCACGCGCAAGCGCTTGGGCTATCCTTGCCGGCCGAATGGACAGGAATTGGTCTTATGCGTCGCAAGATCGTGGCTGGCAACTGGAAGCTGCATGGTGATCGCAAGTTCGCGTATGCCCTGATGGATGAAATTGCCGCCGGCCTGCCCCTGGGCGATGTGCGCATCCTGATCCTTCCGCCCTTGCCCTATCTGGGCGAGCTCACCGAGGACTACGCGCCGCAGGGCATGCTGCTGGGCGCGCAGGACGTGAGCAGCAATGAAAAGGGCGCGTATACAGGCGAGGTCTCGGCCTCGATGCTGGCCGACGTGGGCGCCACCCATGGCCTGGTCGGCCATTCCGAGCGCCGCCAGTACCACCACGAAAGCAACGAGCTGGTGGCGCGCAAGTTCCTGGCCGCACACAACGCCGGCCTGACCCCGGTGCTGTGCGTCGGCGAAACCCTGGAACAGCGCGAAGCCGGCGAGGGCGAAGCGGTGGTCGGCGCGCAGCTGTCGGCGGTGCTGGAGCTGGTGGGCGTGGCGGCCTTCGCCCGCGCCGTGGTGGCCTATGAGCCGGTCTGGGCCATCGGCACCGGCCGCACGGCCAGTCCGGAGCAGGCCCAGGCGATGCACGCCTTCCTGCGTGGCGTTGTGGCGGGGCACGATGCTAGAATCGCCGATTCGCTGCCCATCCTGTACGGGGGCAGTGTCAAGCCCGACAACGCCACGGAACTGTTTTCGCAGCCCGATGTCGATGGAGGGCTGGTAGGCGGCGCGTCGTTGGTGGCGCGCGATTTCCTCGCCATCGCGCAGGCGGCGGCGACGCGGGGCTGACCCGCGGCCCGGCCGGGCCGGGTCGACAAACTGTTTCGGGACGATTTTTCAGATGATGCTGATCCTCAATGTGGTCTACGTGCTGATCGCCATCGCGATCATCGCGCTGGTGCTGATGCAGCGTGGTTCGGGTGCGCAGGCCGGTTCCGGCTTTGGCGCCGGTGCTTCGGGCACGGTGTTCGGCGCGCGCGGCGCGTCCAACTTCCTTTCCAAGAGCACCAAGTGGCTGGCCATTGCCTTCTTCGGCATCACGCTGTTCATGGCCTGGCATGCCGCGCATCGCGCCACGCCGACCCAGCAGCAGCTGCCCAGCCTGATGACCGACGTGACCACGCCGGGCGCTGCCGCGCCTGCCGCCGGTGAATTGCCGGCCCAGACCTCCACCGTGCCCAGCGTGCCGCTGGCCCAGCCGGCACCTGCTGCCGCTGCACCGGCTGCCCCGGTCGCCGCGCCGACCGCGCAGCCGACTGAACAGGCTCCGGTGCCGCCGGCGGACAATGCCGCCAAGCCTGCGAGCCAGGACGACTGATCTCCGGCTACAATGTCGGCCCGCGGGATGTCGTCCCGCGGCAAGTTTCAAAGCCCAGGTGGCGGAATTGGTAGACGCACTACCTTGAGGTGGTAGCGGCGAAAGCTGTAGGGGTTCGAGTCCCCTCTTGGGCACCATATTGGCTGGCGGACGCAACATCGCGTTGACTGCACGGCATGCAATCCAGAAAAGCCCGCGTCAGCGGGCTTTTCTTTTGCGCTGCAACGGCGCGAACGTGAGTAAATCGTTTACTAGCCCATTCATCGAACGGTACAATCCCGCCGATTCATTTACCGCCCAGGTACGAGTGACGGAAGGGGCGGCACCTCCGCCAACCGCGCGTACCACGCGGCTCCCCCAGCGGCATGCAATTGCCCCGCACCAGAGACACGCCCAGCGTGACGATGGTGCAGGGCAGGTAGGACAAGAAGAGAATCGCGAGTGATCGCCAACTATCTGCCGACCCTGTTGTTCCTCCTCGTCGCCACCGGCATTGGCGTCGCGCTGATCGTGGTGGGACGCCTGATTGGCCCCCGTCGCCCCGACGCGCAGAAGCTCTCGCCTTACGAGTGCGGCTTCGAAGCCTTCGAAGATGCGCGCATGAAGTTCGACGTGCGCTACTACCTGATCGCCATCCAGTTCATCGTCTTTGATCTGGAAATCATCTTTATCGTTCCGTGGACCCTGGTCTTCCAGGAGCTTGGCGCACGCGCACTGGTCACGATGGGCCTGTTCGTCGGCATGCTGTTCCTCGGCTTCATTTACGTTTGGAAGAAGGGAGCGCTCGAATGGGAGTGATCCAGACCCTCGATCGCCTGATGACCAACCCGATCCCGGAAGGGCGGGTGGACGACATCCTGCGGCCGGAAGGCGACAACCCGCTGCTCGAAAAGGGCTACGTCACCACCAGCGTCGACGCGCTGATGAACTGGGCCCGCACCGGCTCGATGTGGCCGATGACCTTTGGCCTGGCCTGCTGCGCGGTGGAAATGATGCACGCCGGCGCCTCGCGCCTGGACCTGGATCGCTACGGCGTGGTGTTCCGCCCGTCGCCGCGCCAGTCCGACGTGATGATCGTGGCCGGCACGCTGGTCAACAAGATGGCCCCGGCGCTGCGCAAGGTCTACGACCAGATGCCCGAGCCGAAGTGGGTGATCTCGATGGGTAGCTGCGCCAATGGCGGCGGCTACTACCACTACTCCTATTCGGTGGTGCGCGGCTGTGATCGCATCGTGCCCGTCGACGTCTACGTGCCGGGCTGCCCGCCCACGGCCGAGGCGCTGGTCTACGGCATCCTGCAGTTGCAGAAGAAGATCTGGCGCACGCAGACCATCGCGCGCTGATCCGCAAGCCCGCAGCGCGGCCACATCGCGTTGCGGGAACCCGCTCCAACCGTCCCTACTTTCGAGAGCACGCTACGCCCCATGGCCGAGCAAGCTGCAAACTTCACTGACCAACTGCGCGCGCGTTTCGCTGACGGCGTGGTCACCGTGGCCGAGCCACGCGGCGAAGTGACCCTGGAGGTGCCGTCGGCCTCCTGGCACGACGCCTGCCGCGCACTGCGCGACGAGTTCGGTTTTGAACAGGCCGTGGACGTCTGCGGCGTGGACTACCTGGGCTACGGCAGCGTCGAGTGGGACACCTCCGACGTGTCCTCCGAAGGCTTCAGCCGCGGCGTGGAAGGCTTCGGCCCGGGTCGCTTCAACTGGGAACAGCGCCCGCGCGGCGCCGGCCCGGAACATCGCTTCGCGGTGGTGGTGCACCTGCTGTCGTACCAGCACAACCGTCGCCTGCGCGTGCGCTGCTACGCGCCGAATGACGAACTGCCGGTGGTGCGCTCGCTGACCGATCTGTGGATCGGCGTGAACTGGTTCGAGCGCGAGGCGTTTGATCTGTACGGCATCGTCTTCGAAGGTCATCCGGACCTGCGCCGCATCCTGACTGACTACGGTTTTGTCGGCCATCCGTTCCGCAAGGACTTCCCGCTGATCGGCAATGTCGAAGTCCGCTACGACGAAGAAAAGAAGCGCGTGATCTACGAACCGGTCACCTCGGTGGAGCCACGCGTGGGCGTGCCGCGGGTGATCCGCGACGACGCGCGTTACCAGACCGCCGCCGGCGAGCAGGCCGCGCGCGAGGGCAACAAATGAGCACCGTCCAGCAATCGCACCAGGCGTTCGCGAGCAATCCTGCCGAAGCCAGGCAGGAAATCCGCAACTACACCCTCAACTTCGGTCCCCAGCATCCGGCCGCGCACGGCGTGCTGCGCCTGATCCTGGAGATGGACGGCGAGACCGTGATGCGCGCCGACCCGCATGTGGGCCTGCTGCACCGTGGCACCGAGAAGCTGGCCGAGTCCAAGCCGTTCAACCAGTCGATCGGCTACATGGATCGCCTCGACTACGTGTCGATGATGTGCAACGAGCACGCCTACGTGCGCGGCATCGAGAACCTGATGGGGATCGAGGCGCCGGAACGCGCGCAGTACATCCGCACCATGTTCGACGAGATCACCCGCATCCTGAATCACCTGATGTGGATCGGTTCCAACGCACTCGACCTGGGCGCGATGGCGGTGATGCTGTATGCCTTCCGCGAACGCGAAGAGCTGATGGACTGCTACGAAGCGGTCAGCGGCGCGCGCATGCACGCCACGTACTACCGCCCGGGCGGCGTCTATCGCGATCTGCCGGATCGCATGCCCAAGTACAAGGAATCGCCTTGGCGCAAGGGCGCCGCGCTCAAGCGCATCAATGGTGCGCGCGAAGGTTCGCTGCTCGACTTCCTGGAAGATTTCACCCGCGAATTCCCCAAGCGTGTCGATGAGTACGAAACCCTGCTTACCGACAACCGCATCTGGAAGCAGCGCACCGTCGGCATCGGCGTGGTCTCGCCGGACGACGCGCGCGCCTGGGGCATGACCGGCGCCATGCTGCGCGGCTCGGGCATCGCCTGGGACCTGCGCAAGAAGCAGCCGTACGCCAAGTATGCCGAGATGGATTTCGACATCCCGGTCGGCGTCAACGGCGACTGCTATGACCGCTACCTGGTGCGCGTGGAAGAAATGCGCCAGTCCAACCGCATCATCGCCCAGTGCGTGAAGTGGTTGAAGGCCAACCCGGGCCACGTGATGGTGCAGAACTTCAAGGTCGCCCCGCCCAGCCGCGAGGAAATGAAGGACGACATGGAAGCGCTGATCCATCACTTCAAACTTTTCAGCGAAGGCTATTGCGTGCCCGCCGGTGAAACCTACTCGGCGGTCGAAGCGCCCAAGGGCGAATTCGGCGTCTACCTGATCTCCGACGGCGCCAACAAGCCGTTCCGGGTCAAGCTGCGCGCACCGGGCTTCGCCCATCTTTCGTCGATGGACGCGATCGTCCGTGGACACATGCTGCCGGACGTCGTGGCGATGATTGGTACTTACGATTTGGTATTTGGCGAGGTGGACCGATGAGGGCCACGGGTAATTTCGTAGCGGCGCAGAACGTCGATCCGCTGGTGGCGTTGAGCGACAAGACGCGCGCGCACATCGATCATTGGCTGACCAAGTTCCCGCCGGACCGCAAGCGTTCGGCGGTGCTGCAGGGTCTGCACGCGGCGCAGGAACAGAACGACGGATGGCTCAGCGACGAGCTGATCTCGGCCGTGGCCAAGTACCTGGACCTGCCGCCAGTGTGGGCCTACGAGGTCGCCAGCTTCTATTCGATGTTCGAGACGGAAAAGGTCGGCCGCAACAACGTCGCCTTCTGCACCAACATCAGCTGCTGGCTCAATGGCGCCGAAGACCTGGTCAAGCATGCCGAGAAGAAGCTCGGCTGCAAGCTCGGTGAATCCACCGCCGACGGCCGCGTCTACTTGAAGCGCGAAGAAGAGTGCGTGGCCGCCTGTTGCGGCGCGCCGGTCGTGGTCATCAATGGCCACTACCACGAGAAGCTGACCCCGACGCAGGTCGACGAACTGCTGGACGGGCTGGAGTAAGCCATGGCACATCATCCCCACGCATCCGAAGGCTATGGTCCGGTCGGCCCCGCGCCGAAGGAACACCAGGTCGTCTACACCACGCTGCATTTCGACAAGCCCTGGTCGTACGAGAACTATCTCAAGACCGGCGGCTACAGTGCGCTGCGCAAGATCATCGAAGAGAAGATCCCGCCGGCCGACGTGGTCGAGATGGTCAAGCAGTCCGGCCTGCGCGGCCGTGGCGGCGCTGGCTTCCCGACCGGCCTGAAGTGGAGCTTCATGCCCAAGGGCGACATGCAGAAGTACATCCTCTGCAACTCCGACGAATCCGAGCCGGGCACCGCCAAGGATCGCGACATCCTGCGCTTCAACCCGCACGCGGTGATCGAGGGCATGGCGATTGCCTGCTATGCCACCGGTTCGACCGTGGGCTACAACTACCTGCGCGGTGAGTTCCACCACGAGCCGTTCGAGCACCTGGAAGAAGCCACCGCCGAGGCCTACAAGAACGGCTGGCTGGGCAAGGACATCCTGGGCTCCGGCATCAACATCGACATCTTCAACGCGCTCGGCGCGGGCGCCTACATCTGCGGCGAAGAAACCGCGCTGATGGAGTCGCTGGAAGGCAAGAAGGGCCAGCCGCGCTTCAAGCCGCCGTTCCCGGCCAACTTCGGCCTGTACGGCAAGCCGACCACGATCAACAACACCGAGACCTATGCCTCGGTGCCGGCGATCATCCGCAACGGCGCCGAGTGGTTCCTCAACCTGGGCAAGCCGAACAACGGTGGTCCGAAGATCTTCTCGGTCTCCGGCCATGTCGCGCGTCCGGGCAACTACGAAATCCGCCTGGGCACGCCGTTCTCGGAACTGCTGGAAATGGCCGGCGGCATCCGCAACGGCCACAAGATCAAGGCCGTGATTCCGGGCGGATCCTCGATGCCGGTGCTGCCGGGCGAAGTGATGATGGGCCTGACCATGGACTACGACAGCATCCAGAAGGCTGGCTCCGGCCTGGGTTCGGGTGCGGTGGTGGTGATGGACGAGACCACCTGCATGGTCCGCGCCTGCCAGCGCATCGCGCGCTTCTACTACAAGGAAAGCTGCGGCCAGTGCACGCCGTGCCGCGAAGGCACCGGCTGGATGTACCGCATGCTGACCCGCGTGGTCGACGGTAAGGCGACGCTGGAAGATCTGCAGACCCTGAAGGCGGCGGCCGGCCAGATTGAAGGCCACACCATTTGCGCGTTCGGCGAAGCCGCCGCATGGCCCGTGCAGGGCATGCTGCGTCACTTCTGGCACGAGTTCGAGTACTACATCGTCAACGGTCGCTCGATCGTCGACGGCAAGCTGGAGGCTGCTGCGGCATGAGCGCGCAACCCGTCAATCCCGACCTTCCGCCGGATCACGTCACCGTCTTCATCGACGGCGTGGAAATGGCCGCGCCGAAGGGTTCGATGATCATCCAGGCCGCCGACAAGGCCGGCATCCCGATTCCGCGCTTCTGCTACCACGACAAGCTGGCCATCGCGGCGAACTGCCGCATGTGCCTGGTCGATGTGGAAAAGATGCCCAAGCCGGCGCCCGCCTGTGCCACCCCAGTGATGGACGGCATGAAGGTGCAGACGCGCAGCGAGAAGGCGTTGAAGTCGCAGCGCAACGTGATGGAGTTCCTGCTGATCAACCACCCGCTGGACTGCCCGATCTGCGATCAGGGCGGCGAATGCGAACTGCAGGATCTGTCGCTGGGCTATGGCCGTTCGGTCAGCCGTTTCCAGGAACGCAAGCGCGTGGTGCCGGACGAGGACATCGGTCCGCTGGTCGCCACCGAGATGACCCGCTGCATCCAGTGCACGCGCTGCGTGCGCTTCACCGCGGAAATCGCCGGCACCTACGAGCTGGGCGGCATGTACCGCGGTGAAAACCTGCAGATTGGCACCTACGACGGCAAGCCGCTGACCACCGAGATTTCCGGCAACGTCATCGACGTCTGCCCGGTCGGCGCGCTGACCAACAAGGTGTTCCAGTTCCGCGCCCGCCCGTGGGAACTGATTGCCCGCGAATCGGTCGGCTTCCATGACGCCATGGGTTCCAACCTGTTCCATCATTCGCGTCGCGGCCAGGTGCTGCGTTCGGTGCCGCGTGACAACGAAGCGGTCAACGAATGCTGGCTGTCGGATCGCGATCGCTATTCGCACCAGGGCCTGTACGCCGACGACCGCGCGGTCAAGCCGTTGCAGAAGGTTAACGGCGAATGGAAGGAAGTGTCGTGGGCCGAAGGCCTGGCCGCTGCCGCGGAAATCCTGCGCGCGAATCGCGGCGATGACCTCGGCGTGCTGGTCCACCCGGCCACCTCGAACGAGGAGGGCGGTCTGCTCGCCCGACTCGCCGACGGCCTGGACACCGGCAACCTTGATCACCGCATCAACAACCGCGACTTCTCCGACGGCGCCGTGGCCGAAGCATTTGCTTCGCCGCTGGCCGAGATCGAGAAGGCCGATGTGATCGTGGTGTTCGGCAGCAACATCCGCCACGAACTGCCGCTGCTGCACCAGCGCCTGCGCAAGGCGCAGGGCAAGGGCAGCAAGATCCACGTGGTCAACCCGGTCGATTTCGACTTCGCCTTCGGCATCGCCGGCAAGCACATCGTGGCGCCGTCGAAGCTGGCGGGCGCTTTGAACGATGCGGCGCTGCGCGAGGTCGTGCAGGCCGGTCGCCACACGGTGTTGCTGGTCGGTGGCATCGCTGAAAACCATCCGCAGGCCGCCTCGCTGCGCGCTGCCGCACGCGAATTTGCCGCCGCCACCGGCGCCAAGCTGTGCCGCATTCCGCAGGGCGCCAATGCGCTGGGCCTGACCAGGCATGGCGTGCTGCCGTCGCGTCGCGACGTGGCCGGCATGTTCGCCGAGCCGCGCAAGGCCTATGTCATCTACGGCATCGAAGCCGGTCTGGACTTCGCCGATACGCCGGCCGCCGCGCGCGCACTGACTGCAGCGAAAGTGGTGGCTTTCAGCCACTTCGCCTGCAAGTCGACCCGCGACTTCGCCGATGTGATCCTGCCGATTGGCGCGCTGCCGGAAATCGAGGCCACGCTGACCAATTTGAATGGCGATGAGCAACGCACGCAGGCCGCCGGCAAGTTGCCCGGCGATGCGCGCGAAGGCTGGCGCGTGCTGCGCGCCCTCGGTGGCGAGCTGCAACTGCCGGCATTCGAATTCACCGACCTGGCTGGCGTGCGTGCGCTGATCGGCGCGCGTGCCAGCGTGACCCTGGCGCCGACCGCTGCGGCGACGCAGGACGGGGAAGGCCTGGAACTGGCGGTCAGCGCGGCGATCTACCGTACCGACGGCACGGTCCGACGTGCCGAAGCACTGCAGGCGCACCCGCTCAACGTCGGCGCGCGGGTGGTGTTGAATCCGGCCGATGCACAGTCGCTGGGCGTCAACGAAGGCCAAATGGTCAAGCTTGGCGCCAGCCAGGGTACGGCCACCTTGCCGCTGGTCATCGATGCCCGCGTGGCCGCGGGCGCTGCCTGGATTGAAGGTGGCTACGGCGCAACCGCGCCGCTGGGCGCCGGACGCGTGACGGTGGTGAGCGCATGAACGAGTTGTTGATCAATGCCGTCGGCCCGTTGCACGCCTGGCTGCTGAGCCTGGGCGACATCGGCGTGGTGCTGTGGATCGTGCTGAAGATCCTGGTGATCGCCATGCCGGTGATCATTTCGGTGGCCTTCTACGTGGTCTGGGAGCGCAAGCTGATTGGCTGGATGCACGTGCGCCACGGACCGATGTACGTGGGCATGGGCATCTTCCAGGCCTTCGCCGACGTGTTCAAACTGCTGTTCAAGGAAATCATCCAGCCCAGCAGCGCGCAGAAGACCATGTACGTGCTGGCGCCGCTGATCACCCTGGCGCCGGCGTTCGCCGCCTGGGCAGTGGTGCCGTTCGACGCCAAGCTGGTGCTGTCCAATGCCAACGCCGGCCTGCTGTACCTGCTGGCGATGACCTCGCTCGGCGTGTACGGCATCATCATCGCCGGCTGGGCGTCCAACTCGAAGTACGCCTTCCTGGGTGCGATGCGTTCGGCCGCGCAGGTGGTGAGCTACGAAATCGCGATGGGCTTTGCCCTGGTCGGCGTGCTGATTGCCGCCGGCAGCTTGAACCTGAGCGAGATCGTGATGGCGCAGGCTGGCAACAACGGCTTCCTGGAATGGTTCTGGCTGCCCCTGTTCCCGCTCTTCATCGTCTACTGGGTGTCGGGCGTGGCGGAAACCAACCGTTCGCCGTTCGACGTGGTCGAAGGCGAATCGGAAATCGTCGCCGGCCACATGGTCGAGTATTCGGGTGCGGCGTTCGCGCTGTTCTTCCTGGCCGAATACGCCAACATGATCCTGGTGAGCTTCCTGGTCTCGCTGTTCTTCCTGGGTGGCTGGCTGAGCCCGCTGCAGGGTTGGATCACCGCCGACGTCTCGCCCTGGATCAACTGGATCTGGGTGGGCGGCTGGCCGTGGCTGCTGCTGAAGGTGTTGTTCTTCGCCAGCGCCTACATCTGGTTCCGCGCCAGCTTCCCGCGCTACCGCTATGACCAGATCATGCGGCTGGGCTGGAAGGTCTTCATTCCGTTGACCATCGTGTGGATCGCCGTCACCGCGCTGATGGTGTTCTTTGGCGTGTTCGAGAAGGGTGTCTGAGGCAATGAACAAAGTCGTCCATTACTTCAAGAGCCTGATGCTGCTGGAGCTGCTCCAGGGTCTTGCGCTCACCTTGAAGTACACCTTCAAGCCCAAGTACACCGTGATGTACCCGATGGAGAAGTTCCCGCAGTCGGTGCGCTTCCGCGGCCTGCATGCGCTGCGACGCTATCCGAACGGCGAGGAGCGCTGCATCGCCTGCAAGCTGTGCGAAGCGGTGTGCCCGGCGTTGGCCATTACCATCGACTCGGCCCCGCGCGAAGACGGCACCCGCCGCACCACGCGTTACGACATCGATCTGTTCAAGTGCATCTACTGCGGTTTCTGCGAAGAGAGCTGCCCGGTGGACTCGATTGTCGAAACCCACGTGCTGGAGTACCACTTCGAAAAGCGTGGCCAGAACATCGTCACCAAGCCGCAGCTGCTGGCGCTGGGCGATCGGCTTGAAGCCGAAATCGCCGAACGCCGCGCCGCCGACGCCGCCTTCCGCTGAGGTCAGAAATGGATTGGCTCAATATCGCTTTCTGGATCTTCGCTGGCATCGCCGCCGTCTCGGCGGGTGCGGTCATCAGCGTGCGCAACCCCGTGCATGCGGTGCTGTGCCTGATCCTGACGTTCTTCTCCGTGGCCTGCATCTGGCTGCTGGTCGGCGCCGAGTTCCTCGGCGTGGCCCTGATCCTCGTCTACGTGGGCGCGGTGATGGTGCTGTTCCTGTTCGTGGTGATGATGCTGGACATCGACGTCACCGCGTTGCGTGAGGGCTGGGTGCGTTTCCTGCCGGTCGGCATCGTGGTCGCCGTGGCGATGCTGGTGCAGATGGTGACCCTGATCGGGGTCAAGGCACGCAGCGCCGCCGCCTTCCCGGACAACGCCGCCGCCGCCGCCGCCGAAGTGTCCAACACCGCCTGGCTGGCGCGCACGCTGTTCACCAAGTTCCTGCTGCCGTTCGAGTTCGCTGCGGTGATCCTGACCGTGGCCGTGGTCGCGGCGGTCATGCTGACCCTGCGCAAGCGCGAAGGCACCAAGACCCAGAATCCGTCGGAGCAGTCGCGCGTGAAGGCGAGCGATCGCATCCGCATCATCAAGATGCAGGCCGAGGTGCCGGTGCGCGAAACCGCCACGCCCGAAGCCGGCGAAGGGGAGGCCAAGCCATGATTACCCTGGGTCACTTGCTGGCGCTGGGCGCCGTGCTGTTCTGCATCAGCCTGGCCGGCATCTTCCTCAACCGGAAGAATGTCATCGTGCTGCTGATGTCGATTGAACTGATGCTGCTGTCGGTCAACCTCAACTTCGTCGCCTTCTCGCGCGAACTGGGCGATGCGGCCGGGCAGATCTTCGTGTTCTTCATCCTCACCGTGGCGGCTGCCGAAGCCGCCATCGGCCTGGCCATCCTGGTCACCCTGTTCCGTACCCGGCGCACGATCAACGTGGCCGAAGTCGACACGCTCAAAGGCTGATGATCCCCATGATTGCTGCGGAAACCATCGCCGCTCTGCCGGCCGCCGTCCTGCCAGGCATCTCCATGAAGGTGCTGCTGGCGATCGTGCTGGCCCCGTTGCTGGGCAGCATCATCGCCGGCCTGTTCGGTCGCCAGGTGGGCCGTGCCGGCGCGCACAGCGTGACCATCCTGGGCGTGGCGGTGAGCTGCGCGCTGTCGATCTACGTGCTGTTCCAGCTGGTCGGGCAGGGCGCTTCGCCGTTCAACCAGAACGTCTACACTTTCTTCCAGGTGGGCAACATCAGCGGCCACGTCGGTTTCATGATCGACAAGCTGACCGCGATGATGATGGTGGTGGTGACCTTCGTCTCGCTGCTGGTGCATGTGTACACCATCGGCTACATGGCCGAAGACCCGGGCTACCAGCGCTTCTTCAGCTACATCTCGCTGTTCACCTTCAGCATGCTGATGCTGGTGATGAGCAACAACTTCTTGCAGCTGTTCTTCGGCTGGGAAGCCGTCGGCCTGGTCTCGTACCTGCTGATCGGTTTCTGGTTCAAGCGACCGACCGCGATCTTCGCCAACCTCAAGGCGTTCCTGGTCAACCGCGTCGGCGACTTCGGCTTCCTGCTGGGTATCGCCGCGGTCCTCTTCATGTTCGGCACGCTGGACTACGCCACCGTCTTCGCCAACGCCACCTTGCTGGCCGGCAAGGCGCTGCCGGTGTGGTCGGGCACGCTGCACGTGTTCGGCGTCAGCTACCAGGTGCTGGACGAGCCGATGATCTGGTCGATGGCCACGGTCACCTGCATCTGTTTGTTCATTGGCGCCATGGGCAAGTCGGCGCAGGTGCCGCTGCACGTGTGGCTGCCGGATTCGATGGAAGGTCCGACGCCCATCTCGGCGCTGATCCACGCGGCGACGATGGTCACCGCCGGCATCTTCATGGTCGCGCGCATGTCGCCGCTGTTCGAGCTGTCGCAGACGGCGCTGGACTTCGTGCTGTTCATCGGCGCCACCACCGCCCTGTTCACCGGCCTGATCGGCATCGTGCAGAACGACATCAAGCGGGTGGTCGCCTATTCGACGCTGTCGCAGCTGGGCTACATGACGGTGGCGCTGGGCGTGTCGGCCTATTCGGCCGCGGTCTATCACCTGATGACCCATGCCTTCTTCAAGGCGCTGCTGTTCCTCGCGGCGGGTTCGGTGATCATCGGCATGCATCACGAGCAGGACATGCGCAAGATGGGTGGCCTGCGCAAGTACATGCCGATCACCTGGATCACCAGCCTGATCGGCACGCTGGCGCTGGTCGGCACGCCGTTCTTCTCCGGCTTCTACTCGAAGGACACCATCATCGAAGCGGCCAAGCATCACCACGAACATGCCGGCGAAGTGGCCAAGCAGATTGCCGACATGGGCATGATGGCGCAGAGCTTCAGCGGCCCGAGCGAGTGGGTGGCGTCGTACGGTTACTGGGCGGTGCTGCTGGGCGTGTTCGTCACCAGCTTCTACAGCTTCCGTCTGCTGTACCTGACCTTCCACGGCAAGGAACGCTTCCGCGATGCGCACGCCGCGCATGGCGATGATCACCACCATGGCACCGCGCACGACGAAGCCGAGTCGCACGCCGAACCGGTTGCCGCCGACGCCCATGCGCACGATGACCAGCACGGTCACGACGACCACGGCCATCACGGCGCGCACGAGCCGCACGAGTCGCCTTGGGTGGTCACGCTGCCGCTGATCCTGCTGGCGATCCCGTCGATCTTCATCGGTATCTTCACCATCGGTCCGATGCTGTTCGCCACCGACTGGACCGGCCATCACGAGCGGCTGCCGTTCTTCCTCGGCGCGATCGACTTCATCACGCCGAGCTCGGACACGGTCGGCCAGCTCAAGGAAACCTGGCACGGCCCGTGGCAGTTCGCGCTGCACGGCATGCAGGCAGCGCCGTTCTGGCTGGCACTGGCCGGTTTCGCCGCCGCCACCGTGCTGTACCTGGTGCTGCCCCCGAGCGTACCGGCGCGCATGCGCGCCAGTCCGCTGGGTGCGTTCCTCACCAACATCCTCGACAAGAAGTACTGGGCTGATCACCTGTGGATCGGCGGTTTCGCCGGCGGCGGCGTAAAGCTGGGCAAGGCCTCGCGCGCCATCGACACGCATGTGATCGACGGCGTGGCGGTCAACGGCAGTGCGCGCCTGGTGGACCTGGCGGCCAACCTGTTGCGCCGCACCCAGTCCGGCTTCCTGTACCACTATGCCTTCGCGATGATCCTCGGCCTGATTGCACTGTTGGCCGTGCTGATTCGCTTCTGGCAATGAACACCCTGGCAAAAATCTCCCTGGCGAAGAACTCCCTGGCATTGATTGCCCTGGCGCTGCACTGAACGGATAACACACGTGTCGAATTGGCCTCTGCTAAGCATCCTGATCTGGCTCCCCATCCTGGGTGGCGCCTTGATCCTCGCCCTGGGCAACCAGCGCGCCAGCCTCGCCCGATGGGTGGCGCTGGGCGTGTCGGTGTTGACCCTGGCCGCCAGCGTGCCGCTGCTGACCGGGTTCGACTTCGCCAACCCGGGCATGCAGTTCGTCGAGCGCCATGCCTGGGTGCCGGCGTTCAACATCTGGTATGCGCTGGGTGCGGACGGCATCTCGGTCGCGCTGATCGTGCTGACCACCATCACCACCGTGCTGGCGTTGATTGGCGCCTGGGGCTCGATCGACAAGCGCGTCAGCCAGTACGTGGCCGCCTTCCTGTTCCTGGAAGGCCTGATGATCGGCGTGTTCTGCGCTCTGGACGCGATGCTGTTCTATGTCTTCTTCGAAGGCATGCTGATCCCGATGTTCCTGATCATCGGCGTATGGGGCGGCCCGCGTCGCATCTACGCCTCGATCAAGTTCTTCCTGTACACCTTCCTCGGGTCGGTGTTCATGTTGATCGGCCTGATCTACCTGTACCTGAAGAGCGGCAGCTTCCTGCTGGCCGACTGGTACGCGCTGCCGCTGGGCGCCAAGGAGCAGACCTGGCTGTTCTTCGCCTTCCTGATCGCCTTCGCGGTCAAGGTGCCGATGTTCCCCGTGCATACGTGGTTGCCGGATGCGCACGTGGAAGCGCCAACCGCCGGTTCGGTGATCCTGGCCGCGATCATGTTGAAGATCGGTGGCTACGGCTTCCTGCGCTTCACCTTGCCGATCGTGCCGGACGCCGGCTATGAGTGGGCCACGCTGGTGATCATCCTGTCGCTGATCGCGGTGGTTTACGTGGGCCTGGTGGCGCTGGTGCAGGACGACATGAAGAAGCTGATCGCCTATTCGTCGGTCTCGCACATGGGCTTTGTCACCGTCGGCATCTTCATCGCCTTCGGCCTGATCCGCGACTACGGCAACCTCGACGGCGCCCGCCTGGGCCTGCAGGGCGCGATGGTGCAGATGATTTCGCACGGCTTCGTCTCGGGCGCGATGTTCTCCTGCGTCGGCGTGCTGTACGACCGCATGCACAGCCGCATGATCAAGGACTACGGCGGCGTCGCCAACGTGATGCCCTGGTTCGCGGTGTTCTTCGTGCTGTTCGGCATGGCCAACTCGGGCCTGCCGGGCACCAGCGGTTTCGTCGGCGAGTTCATGGTGATCGTGGCCACCTTCCAGAAGAACCCGGTCTACGCCTTCCTGGCCGCACTGACCCTGATCATCGGCGCGGCGTACACGCTTTGGCTGGTCAAGCGCGTGCTGTACGGCGAAGTGGCCAACTCGCACGTGGCCGAACTCAAGGACATCAACATGCGCGAGACCATCGTGCTGGGCGTGTTTGCCATCGGCGTGCTGGCCATTGGCCTGTATCCCAAGCCGCTGACCGACCTGATGGAACCGTCGATTGCGCAACTGGCGATGCAGCTCGCCAACAGCAAGCTGTAAGGAAGAATGATGACCTCCTCGATGCTCCCCGCCGCCACCGACCTGCTGCCGCTGTTGCCGGAAGTGGTGCTGCTCGCCGGCGCCTTCACGCTGCTGATCCTCGATTTGTTCCTGAGCGAACGCCAGCGCGTGATCACCCACGGCCTGGCGCTGCTGACGATCGCCATCTCCTTCTGCATGCTGCTCACCGACGTCGGCGGCAGCGGCACCGTGTTCAACGGCATGTTCGTACGCGATGCGATGGCCAACCTGACCAAGCTGGCAATCCTGCTGGTCAGCGGCCTGTCGCTGGTCTACGCCTGGCCGTACCTGCGCGAGCGCAAGCTGTATCCGGGCGAAGTGCCGGTGCTGGTGATGTTCGCCACGGTCGGCATGATGATGATGGTCTCGGCCGGCAGCCTGGTGATGGTCTACCTGGGCCTGGAACTGCTGGCGTTGTGCTCGTACGCACTGGTCGCGCTGAACCGCGAAGACGGCCTGTCGTCGGAAGCGGCGATGAAGTACATCGTGCTGGGCTCGCTGGCCTCGGGCCTGCTGCTGTACGGCATGTCGCTGACCTATGGCGCCACCGGCACGCTGGATCTGCCCGGCATCTACGCGGCGGTGGAGACCTCGCCTGACCGCACGTTGCTGCTGACCGGCATGGTGTTCATGGTCGCCGGCGTGGCGTTCAAGCTGGGCGCCGCACCGTTCCACATGTGGCTGCCAGACGTCTATCAGGGCGCGCCGACGCCGATTGCCTTGTTCATCAGCTCCGGCCCCAAGCTGGCGGCGTTCGCGATGGCCTTCCGCATCCTCGAAGACGGCGTGGGTCCGTTGAGTGGGCAGTGGCAGTTGCTGCTGGCGATCCTGGCGGCGGCGTCGATGATCATCGGCAACCTGATCGCCATTGCGCAGACCAACCTCAAGCGCATGCTGGCGTATTCCACGGTCTCGCACGTGGGCTTCCTGCTGGTCGGCTTCGCCGGCGGCGGCGAAACCGGTTATGCCTCGGCGCTTTTCTATGCGATCAGCTACGCGATCATGTCGGTGGCGGCGTTCGGCGCGATCATCGTGCTGTCGCGGCAGGGCTTCGAAGCCGACCAGATCGACGACTTCAAGGGCTTGAACGCACGCAATCCGTGGCAGGCCGGCCTGGTGCTGTGCGTGATGGCCTCGCTGGCCGGCGTGCCGCCGTTCCTGGGTTTCTGGGCCAAGTTGGTGGTGCTGGGTGCGGCGCTGAAGGGGGGCCTGTTGTGGCTGACGATCGTCGGCGTGGTGTGTGCCGTCATCGGTGCGTTCTACTACCTGCGCATCATCAAGGTGATGTACTTCGATGAGCCGGTGGGCGAGCGCCAGGCGCCGCGTGCGGATCGCATCGTGCCGCTGGTGTTCGGCGTCAATGCGCTTGCGTTGTTGGCGTTGGGCATTGCGTGGAGCCCGATCATGGCGTGGTGCCAGCAGGCCTTCGCCGGCTGAAACCTGAGTTTTTGTTGTGGTGATGGTTGCGTTATTTCGGCGCAGCCCTCATAATTCCGCTTCTGCTGCGGGGTGGAGCAGTCTGGCAGCTCGTCGGGCTCATAACCCGAAGGTCGCAGGTTCAAATCCTGCCCCCGCTACCACAGAATGAAGAGTGACCTTTGCTCCGGTCTTCTTCGAAAAAACAGGACGGTGATCTCGGCAACGAGGTCGCCGTTTTTGTTTTGGGCGTTTGCTTTCGGTTCCTGGTTCTTGCGTTCTGGCCGAACCTGCTGATGGGTTGGCTGTTTGAAAAGCAGGGGGGGAGGGTACAGCGAGGTGCCTGGCCCCGCCTGGACACATCGCGGCCCTTCGGTTGTCGAGGGTGCTAGTAAAAAACAGGGTCAGAGTACGATTTCGGGTCCTTCCATCGCTCCGTTCCGGTGAAGCGGGGAGGCTTGGGTGGGCCGCAGCGAAGTGGGTAGCTTTGAGTTCCCGTCTGCGCTCTGCCCCCATCCCAACCTTCCCCCGCAAGCAGGGGAAGGAGCAAAGGCCCACCTTCGTTTTGCCATGCAATCGCATGAAGGGATGCAGGGGAGTGGGAGCAGGCCACGCGAAACAGGGATCGGACCGCTACTAGGCCACCCTGTTTCAGACGAGGGAGCGTTTCCGAGCCCTGTTTCGCGTGGCCTGCTCCCGATCTAACGGAGGCAAGGCTTTTCCGCTCCAATCGCCTCGGGTTTGCACCCCCGCTGTGCAGCGGCTATCATTTGCGGCTTCCGCGGAAGGCAATGCGAACCGGCTCATGGAATCGGGCCAGATCCTGCTTCTGCACCTAGCTTCCCGGGTGGGAAAGCCTTGAAAACAGGCTCTCGCACCCCAAGCTCGGGCTCGCAGCGACGAAGTTTCAGTCGCTGCACCGGAATCCAGCGCATCGGACAAGGGGCCCACCGGGCCCCTTGTTGTTTTTGCACCCTCCCTTTTTTGGGACACCTGGCAAAGGTCATTGCGTGAGCGACAAGTCCACCCAAATCTCGGAACTGCTGAGCCCGACCGTCCAGGCGCTGGGCCTGGAGTTGCTGGGGATCGAATACCTGCCCGCACCGGGCGGCGCCACCGTGCGCCTGTACATCGACGTCCAGGAAGCCGAACGCGAGACCCGCCACGTCAATATCGAGGACTGCGAGGCGGTGAGCCGCGAAGTGTCCGCCCAGTTGGACGTGGAAGACCCGATCACCGGCAACTACACGCTGGAAGTCTCGTCTCCCGGCGTCGACCGCCCCCTGTTCACCCTGGCCCATTTCGTCCGCCACGTGGGCGAGTCGGTCAAGGCCGTGCTGAAGCTGCCGCAGGACGGCCGTCGTCGTCTGCTGGGCAAGATCGTCCGCGTCGATGGGCAGGACATCCTGCTCGATCTCGACGGCCACGATCTGCTGGTGGCGTTCGACAATATCGACAAGGCGCGGCTGGTCCCCGACTGGGCCGCGTTGGGCCTGGCGCCCGAAAAACCCGGAGGCGGCAAGAAGAAGGCCGACTCCAACCCGAGCAGTGCCAAGAAGCCAGCCCCCGGCAAGAAAGCCGCGCGCAAGCCCTCTGGCAACAAAAAACAATCCAACAAACCGGCGGCAAGCAAGCCGCGCGCGGAGTGAATGATGAGTAAGGAACTTTTGCTGGTCGTGGATGCGGTCGCCAATGAGAAGGGCGTGCCGCGCGAAGTGATCTTCGATGCGATCGAAGCCGCATTGGCCTCCGCCGCCAAAAAGCGCTATTTCGATCAGGACGTTTCCGTGCGCGTGTCCATCGATCACAAGGACGGCAGCTACGAGACTTTCCGTCGCTGGGAAGTCGTGGCCGACGACGTGGTGATGGAATCGCCGGATCGCCAGATCCGCATGATGGACGCCGAAGACGAAGCCGAAGGCGCCGAACTGGGCGACTGGATCGAAGAGCAGATCGAAAACCCGGACTTCGGCCGCATCGCCGCCCAGGCCGCCAAGCAGGTGATCGTGCAGCGTGTGCGCGAAGCCGAGCGCCAGCAGGTGGTCGATGCCTGGACCGATCGCGTGGGTGAGCTGGTCACCGGCGTGGTCAAGCGTGCCGAGCGCGGCAACATCTATGTCGACCTGGGCGGCAACGCCGAAGCCTTCATCCCCAAGGACAAGGGCATCCCGCGCGACGTGCTGCGCGCCGGTGACCGCGTGCGTGGCTACCTCTTCGACGTGCGTTCCGAGCCACGTGGCCCGCAGCTGTTCATCAGCCGCGCCGCGCCGGAATTCATGATCGAGCTGTTCAAGCTGGAAGTGCCGGAAGTCGGCCAGGGCCTGGTGGAAATCAAGGCCTGTGCACGCGACCCGGGCGACCGCGCCAAGATCGCCGTGCTAGCGCACGACAACCGCACCGATCCGATCGGCGCCTGCATCGGCATGCGCGGTTCGCGCGTGCAGGCGGTGTCCAACGAACTCAACGGCGAGCGCGTGGACATCGTGTTGTGGAACGACAACCCGGCCACCTTCGTCATCAACGCGATGGCGCCGGCGGAAGTGCAGTCGATCATCGTCGACGAAGAAAAGCATTCGATGGATCTGGCCGTGGCTGAAGATCGCCTGGCCCAGGCGATCGGCAAGGGCGGCCAGAACGTGCGCCTGGCCAGCCGCCTGACCGGTTGGCAGCTCAATGTGATGACCCAGGATCAGGTTGCCGCCAAGTCCGAAGCCGAGCAGGTCGTGGCCCGCCAGCTGTTCATGGACAAGCTGGAAGTGGACGAGGAAATCGCCGCCATCCTGGTCGCCGAAGGCTTCAGCACGGTCGAGGAAATCGCCTACGTGCCGGTCGGCGAACTGCTGGCGGTGGAAGGCTTCGACGAGGACATCGTCGAAGAGCTGCGCGCCCGCGCCCGCGACGCGCTGCTCAACGAAGCGCTGGCCGAAGAAGAAGTGCTGGAAGAGAACCAGCCGGCCGACGACCTGCTGGCCCTGGCCGGCATGGACGAGGAAACCGCTTATGCGTTGGCCAGCCACGGCGTGCGCACCAGCGAAGACCTGTCCGACCTGGCCGCCGATGAAGTGGTCGAGTTCGGCATCGAGGGGTTGGACGGGGAACGCGCCGCCGCGCTGATCCTGGCCGCCCGCGCCGAGGAGATCGCCCGCCTGGAGCGCGGCGAATGATTCGGCGATGAACACCGCCCTGGACTCAGCAGGGCTTAGAATTCCCACCCTTGAAAAGGGGCGTTCCTCTGCAACAGGCGAAGGAGCGCACCACAGAAACTAGGACTCGAATGTCGCAGCAAACCACCATCCGCAAGCTCGCTGAACTGGTCAACACGCCGGTCGAGAAACTGCTGGAACAGCTCGCCGAAGCCGGCATGAGCTTCAGCGGTCCCGACCAGGTCGTGACCAGTACCGAAAAGATGAAGCTGCTGGGCTTCCTTCGCCGTACTCACGGCAAGACCGAAAAGCCGGCAGAAGAAGTCGACGCGCCCAAGAAGATCACCCTGAATCGCCGCAAGGTGCAGGAAGTGACCGTGGCTGCCGGACGCAGCAAGACCACGGTGAACGTGGAAGTGCGCCAGAAGCGCACCTACGTCAAGCCGTCGGAAGTGGATACCAGCCCTGCGGCATCCGCGGCCGAGCCGGATCCGGAACGCGCCGAAATCCTGCGCAAGCTGGAAGCGTCCAAGCAGCGCAACCTGAGCGAACAGCAGCGCCTGGCCGAGACGGATCGCCGTCGCGCCGAGGAGCTGGAAGCCAAGCGCAAGGAAGAAGAGGCCGTGCGCGAAGCCGCCCGTGCCGCTGAAGAAGCCGCGCGCGCCGAAGCCGAAGCCGCGGGTGAAACCGCCGCGCCCGCGACCGGCGCCGCCGGTGAGCGTGCGGCCACCACGCCGCGTTCGGGTGGACACCACGTCGCCAAGCAGGTGGTGCGCAAGGACCCGCCGCGCACCGACGACCGCAATGCCGGCGCCGCCGCTGCCAAGCACAAGACCCGTGGTTCCCACGCCATGGTCAGTGGCATCGAGGACGATGACGCCGCCAGCCGCTTTGCCGGCCAGCTGCATCTGTCGGCCGCCGAGCGCGCGCGTCGCACCACCACCCGTGGCAAGCCCAAGCCCAAGCGGCACATGGAGCAGAGCCGGGGTGGCGGTGGTGGTGCGCATGGCTTCGAACGCCCGACCGCGCCGATCGTGCGCGAAGTGGCGATTGGCGAAACCATCACCGTCGCCGACCTGGCCAACAAGCTCGCGCTCAAGGGCAGCGACGTGGTCAAGGCGATGTTCAAGATGGGCGTGATGGCCACCATCACCCAGACCATCGATCACGACACCGCCGCACTGGTGACCGAAGAACTCGGCCACAAGGCCGTGCGTGCCGATGCCAATGACGCCGAGACCGAACTGCTGGCGCACACCGAAGATCAGCAGGGCGACAAGATTGCGCGTCCGCCGGTGGTCACCATCATGGGCCACGTCGATCACGGCAAGACCTCGCTGCTGGATTACATCCGCCGCACCAAGGTCGCCACCGGCGAAGCCGGCGGCATCACCCAGCACATTGGCGCGTACCACGTGGATACGCCCAAGGGCACCATCAGCTTCCTCGATACCCCGGGCCACGCGGCGTTCACCGCCATGCGTGCGCGCGGCGCCAAGCTGACCGACATCGTGGTGCTGGTGGTGGCGGCCGACGACGGCGTGATGCCGCAGACGCGCGAAGCCGTACAGCACGCCAAGGCGGCCAAGGTGCCGCTGATCGTCGCGGTCAACAAGATGGACAAGTCCGACGCCGATCCGCTGCGGGTGAAGAACGAACTGCTGGCCGAAGAAGTCGTTGCCGAAGATTTCGGTGGTGACACCCAGATGGTGGAAATCTCGGCCAAGACCGGCATGGGCGTGGATGCGTTGCTGGATGCGATCAGCCTGCAGGCCGAACTGCTGGAACTGACCGCCGTGCGCGACGGTCGCGCCAGCGGCGTGGTCATCGAATCCTCGCTGGACAAGGGCCGTGGCCCGGTCGCGACGGTGCTGGTGCAGCAGGGCACCCTGAAGAAGGGCGACTACCTGGTGTGCGGCATCCAGTACGGCCGCGTGCGCGCACTGTTCGACGAAACCGGCAAGCAGCCGGATTCGGCCGGTCCCTCGATTCCGGTACAGGTGCTGGGTCTGTCGGGCGTGCCCGATGCCGGCGATGACTTCGTGGTGGTCGAGGACGAGCGCCTGGCCAAGGACGTGGCGCAGCAGCGCGACGCCAAGCGCCGCGAATCGCGCCTGGTCAAGCAGGCCGGCAACCGCATGGAAGACATCCTGGCGCAGATGGGCCAGGGCGAAGGCCAGCAGGTGCTCAACCTGGTCATCAAGGCCGACGTGCAGGGTTCGGTGGAAGCGCTCAAGCAATCGCTGGTGGGCCTGTCCAACGACCTCATCCGCATCAACGTGATCAACGCCGGCGTCGGCGGCATCACCGAATCCGACGCCAACGCCGCGGTCACCGCCAAGGCCACGGTCATCGGCTTCAACGTGCGTGCCGATGCCTCGGCCCGCCGCATCATCGAAGCCAACGGCGTGGACCTGCGCTACTTCTCGATCATCTATGACGTGATCGACCAGGTGAAGCAGGTGGCGTCCGGCTTGCTGGGCAAGGAGATCCGCGAAGAGATCATCGGCACCGCCGAGGTCCGCGACGTCTTCCGCAGCTCCAAGTTCGGCGCGGTCGCCGGTTGCATGGTCATCGAAGGCGTGGTCAAGCGGAACAAGCCGATCCGCGTGCTGCGCGACAGCGTGGTGGTGTTCGAGGGCGAACTGGAATCGCTGCGCCGCTTCAAGGAAAACGTCGAGGAAGTGCGCAACGGCACCGAATGCGGTATCGGCGTGAAGGCGTACAACGACGTCAAGCCGGGCGACCAGATCGAGTGCTTCGAGCGCATCGAAGTCCAGCGTACGCTGTAATGCTGCAAGCGCAGGCGGCTTCACCGCCGCCTGCGACTCCATCTCTACTTACTGCAGTACTCAATGCCCAAGAAATCCTTCCACCGCACCGATCGTGTTTCCGCCCAGCTCCGCCGGGAATTGGGCACGCTCGTGCACGAAGCCGTCCGCGAATACGGCCTGCCGTCGGTCAGCGTCTCCGACGTGGAAGTGACCCGCGACATGGCGCATGCGCAGGTCTACGTGACCGCGCTGTTGCCGGAGCGTTCGGCCGACGCCATCAAGGGCCTGAAGGAACTGGCGCGCGAACTGCGCATGGAACTGGCGCGCCGGGTCAAGATGCGCCACGTGCCCGAGCTGCACTTCCACTACGACGATTCGGTGGATCGTGGCGAGCGCATCGACCAGTTGCTGCGCGACCTGCCCGAACACAACGACAACGACGATTCCGAGGCCTGAGCGGCGCATGCCCGCCAAGTTTGAGTTCCGGGCACTGGACGGCCTGTTGCTGCTGGACAAGCCGCAAGGCATGAGTTCCAACGCCGCCCTGCAGGCGGCTCGCCGACTGTTCCGCGCCGAGAAGGGTGGCCATACCGGCAGCCTGGACCCGCTGGCCACCGGCCTGCTGCCCCTGTGCTTTGGCGAGGCGACCAAGATCGCCGGCCTGCTGCTGGGCGCGCACAAGGCCTACGAAACCACGGCCGTGCTCGGCGTCACCACCGACACCGACGATGCCGAAGGCGCGGTGCTGCGTGAACGACCGGTCCCCACGCTGGACGCCGGCCTCATCGAGGCCGCACTGGCACCGTTGCGCGGCGCCATCCGCCAGCGTGCGCCCATCTATTCGGCGCTCAAGCAGGGGGGCGAGCCGCTGTACGCCAAGGCCCGCCGGGGCGACGACATCGAGGCGCCGGTGCGCGATGTCCACGTGCATCGGCTGGAACTGATGGATCTGGACATGACCGACCCGGCCCGGCCGCTGCTGCGGCTGCGGGTGGAATGCGGCTCCGGCACCTACGTGCGCAGCCTGGTCCGCGATTTGGGCGAGACCCTGGGCTGTGGCGCGCATGTGGCGGTGCTGCGGCGGCTGTGGGTGGAGCCGTTCCGGCAGCCGACGATGTACACCCTGCAGGATCTGGTGCGTATCGCCGGCCAGGGAGACGAGGCCTTGCTGGCCTGCCTGCTGCCGGTGGAGCAGGGCCTGAGCGACTTTCCCAGCGTCGTGCTGAGCGCCGACGAGGCCCGCCGCTTCGGCATGGGCCAGCGCCTGCACCAGCGTGGCGCGGCCTGCGACCTGGTCACCGTATTGGCCCCGGATCGGCGTGCCTTGGGGCTGGCGCAGATAGATGAAGGCGGTTCGCTGGTGCCGCAGCGCTTGTTCACCTGGGCCGTCGTCCGCCCGTCCAAAGCGCTGCACGGCGAATAAAACCTTGTTTCAAAAGGCCTTGGCGGCTACACTTCGTCGCCGGTTTTACACCGGCATTCCTTTCGTTCACGGCGAGCCACGCGGTGCTCCGGTTTACTTCGGTATCCCCCGGCGTTCCTGCAGGCCCCGCATCTCCAGAGAATAAGCATGTCCATCGATACCCAGAAAATCATTGAAGACAACAAGCGCGGCCCCGCCGACACCGGTTCGCCGGAAGTCCAGGTCGCCCTGTTGACCGGCCGCATCGAACAGCTGAGCGGTCACTTCAAGACCCACAAGAAAGATCACCACAGCCGTCGCGGCCTCCTGCAGTTGGTCAACCGTCGCCGTAGCCTGCTCGACTATCTCAAGAAGAAAGACAACGAGCGCTACAAGGCCCTGATCGAAAAGCTCGGTCTGCGTCGCTGATGCAAGTCCCCACCGCGGCGCAGCAATGCGCCGCGGTTTGCATTTGAGGGAAGCAAAAGTTTCCCTTCTGCAAGTTCCATAGAAGCAACCTGACCGGTTCTCCGGTCCATCCGTCCGCGGCAAGGGCTGTGGACGGCCCAACATCCGATAGGCAATAGTCAAGGAATTCATCCTCGTGGCAAAAATCACCAAAACCTTCCAGTACGGCAAGCACCAGGTCACCCTGGAAACCGGCGAAATCGCCCGCCAGGCCGGCGGTGCCGTCATCGTCAAGTTCGATGACACCGTGCTGCTGGTCACCGCCGTGGCGGCGAAGTCGGCCCGCGAGGGTCAGGACTTCTTCCCGCTGACGGTCGACTACCAGGAGAAGTTCTACGCCGGCGGCCGCATCCCGGGTGGCTTCTTCAAGCGCGAAGGTCGCGCGACCGAAAAGGAGACGCTGATCTCGCGTCTGATCGATCGCCCGCTGCGTCCGCTGTTCCCGGAAGAATTCCGCAACGAAGTGCAGGTCATCGCCACGGTGATGTCGCTGAACCCGGAAATCGACGGTGACATCCCGGCCCTGATCGGCGCCTCCGCCGCCGTCGCCCTGACCGGCGCGCCGTTCAACGGCCCGATTGGCGCCGCCAAGGTCGGCTACATCAACGGCGAATACGTGTTGAACCCGACCGTCAGCGAGCTGAAGGACTCCAAGCTGGAGCTGGTCGTCGCCGGTACCTCCAACGCCGTGCTGATGGTGGAATCCGAAGCCGCCGAGCTGTCCGAAGACGTGATGCTGGGCGCGGTGATGTTTGGCCATCGCGAAATGCAGAAGGTCATCAACATCATCAACGAGCTGGTGGTCGAAGCCGGCACCAAGAACTGGGACTGGGCCGCTCCGGCCAAGAATCAGGCGCTGATCTCGGCGCTGAAGGAAGCCGTGGGCACGCAGCTCGACAGCGCCTTCCAGGTGCGCGACAAGCTGCAGCGCCGCGACGCCATCGCCGCCATCAAGAAGGACGTGCTGCAGTCGCTGGCCGGCCGCGCCGAAGCCGATGGCTGGGTCACCGGTGAGCTGTCGAAGGAATTCGGCGAGCTGGAATACCAGACCATGCGTGGTTCGGTCCTGGCCACCAAGGTCCGCATCGACGGCCGTGCGCTGGACACCGTCCGCCCGATCACCTCCAAGGTCAGCGTGCTGCCGCGTACCCACGGCTCGGCGCTGTTCACCCGCGGCGAAACGCAGGCCATCGTGGTCACCACGCTGGGCACCGCGCGCGATGGCCAGGTCATCGACGCCGTCTCGGGCGAGTACAAGGACAACTTCCTGTTCCATTACAACTTCCCCCCGTACTCGGTGGGTGAAGCCGGCCGCATGATGGGCCCGAAGCGTCGCGAAATCGGCCACGGCCGTCTCGCCAAGCGCGGCGTCCTGGCCGTGATGCCGACCCTGGAAGAATTCCCGTACACCATCCGCGTGGTCTCGGAAATCACCGAGTCCAACGGTTCCTCCTCGATGGCCTCGGTCTGCGGCAGCTCGCTGGCGCTGATGGATGCCGGTGTGCCGATCAAGGCGCCGGTGGCCGGCATCGCGATGGGCCTGGTGAAGGAAGGCGACAACTTCGTCGTGCTGTCGGACATCCTGGGTGACGAAGATCACCTGGGCGACATGGACTTCAAGGTGGCCGGTACCTCCAACGGCGTGTCCGCGCTGCAGATGGACATCAAGATCGAAGGCATCACCGAAGAGATCATGAAGCAGGCGTTGCAGCAGGCGAAGGCCGGCCGTTTGCACATCCTCGGCGAGATGGCCAACGCACTGACCGCACCGCGCTCGGAGCTGAGCGACTTCGCTCCGCGCCTGCTGACCATCAAGATCCACCCGGACAAGATCCGCGAAGTGATCGGCAAGGGCGGCGCCACCATCCAGGGCATCACCAAGGAAACCGGCACCCAGATCGACATCCAGGATGACGGCACCATCGTCATCGCGTCGGTCAACGCCGCTGCCGCGCAGGCTGCCAAGGCCCGCATCGAGCAGATCACCTCCGACGTCGAGCCGGGCCGCATCTACGAAGGCAAGGTCGCCAAGATCATGGACTTCGGTGCGTTCGTCACCATCCTGCCGGGCAAGGACGGCCTGGTGCACGTCTCGCAGATTTCCAGCGAGCGCGTGGAAAAGGTCAGCGACAAGCTGAAGGAAGGCGACGTGGTCAAGGTCAAGGTGCTGGAAGTCGACAAGCAGGGCCGTATCCGCCTGTCGATCAAGGCCGTGGAAGAAGGCGAGGGCGTGGTCGAATAAGCCACGCACTCCCAGGCGACACAAAAAAAGCGGGCTTCGGCCCGCTTTTTTTATTCCAGCATGGCGCCTGTCAGGGACGCCACGCCTGATCGGGGCGACGAAGAAGCACGCACGTGGCGACCAGCATCAAGCCAAGCCAGCCAGTGCCCAACAGCCCCAACATCAGCAAGCCGCCCATGCCCAGCGCTTGGCCGGGAGGGGCAGTGATCAAGGCACTCAGTTGCCAGCAGACGGCAACCAGGAGTACGCCAACAATAATTCCCAGGATGGAGCGGATCACGGATACGGCCTCGGTTTGACACGGCGGATGCGACGGCAACCGTCGCCAGCCGGTGAACCTAGTGATTGGATCGCGTGGGAATCAACGCACAATTATAGGTTCAGGCGAACCCGTTGGGGCACCGTTCTGCTGCATTGCAGGAAAACAGCCACGACTTTCGCCATGGGCGCCCGGACCGGATCGGGTGGTATGAAGCAGGGCTGCGGTACCACCACCCGCCAGGAGCCTGCCATGACCACCCGCCGTGACCTGATCAAACTCTCCGCCATCGCCGCCGCTGCCGCGGCATTCCCGCCGCTGGCCTGGGCCTCCAAGCCCGGCCCGGTCGCCAAGGCGGACAAGCCGCTGAACATCCTGATCCTCGGCGGCACCGGCTTCACCGGACCGTTCCAGGTCGATTACGCGCTCAAGCGCGGACACAAGATCACCTTGTTCAACCGCGGCAAGCGGCCCTCGCCGGAATGGCCGGGTGAAGTGGAGCAGCTGCACGGCGACCGCAACACCGGCGATCTGAAGTCGCTGGCAGGGCGCAAGTGGGATGTCTGCATCGACAATCCGACCAGCCTGCCGTTCTGGGTGCGTGACGCCGGCCAGGTGCTCAAAGGCAACGTCGACCACTACCTCTTCATCTCCACGATTTCCGTCTACGCCGATGGCTCCAAGCCCGGCATCAATGAAGACGCGCCGCTGGCCCAGTACAAGGGCAAGGATGCGATGGCCGAGACGCAGGAAAACCTGCGCGCCGACATCGAAAACCTGTACGGCCCGCTGAAGGCGCTGAGCGAAGCCGAAGCGCACAAGCAGTTCGGCAAGAACGTCACCATCGTGCGGCCGGGCTACATCGTCGGTCCGCGCGATGAAACCGATCGCTTCACCTACTGGCCGCATCGCATCGCCCAGGGCGGCGAAATGCTGGTCCCCGGTGACGGCCAGGACCCGGTGCAGATCATCGACGGCCGCGATCTGGGCGAATGGATGATCCGCCTCGCCGAAGCCAAGACCTATGGCGTGTTCAACGCCGTGGGCCCGAAGGATCTGCTGCCGATGGACACGATGCTGCGCGAGAGCGAGAAAGTCGTCGGTGGCAAGCCGACCTACACCCACGTCACCCCGGAATTCCTGGAAGAGCAGAAGGTCGGTGAAGAACTGCCGATCTGGGTGCCGCGCCAGGCCGGCCCGTACGCCGGCTATGGCCAGGTCAGCAACGCGCGCGCCATCGCGGCGGGCCTGACCTATCGCCCCTACGCGGTGACCGTGGCGGATTTGATGACCTGGTTCCGCAGCCAGCCCGCCGATCGCCAGGCCAAGCTGCGTGCGGGCATCACCCGCGAGCGCGAAGCCGAGCTGCTGAAAGCCTGGCACGCCAGGAAGGCGTAATCCGGGACTCAGTGCTCGACAAGCCGCATCTCGGCCAACACCCGGCCGGCCTGATCGGCCAACTCGGCGAAGCAGGCGGAAATCGTAGCGCGCGATATTTCGATGTCGCGCGCATCGGAAAACTCGACCTGGGCCAGCGCCGCATAAAAGTTGAGCTGCGCGATCAGGCGCACCAAGGCCTGGTAGCCGGCCGGACTGAGCGCGTAGGCGGCGGTGGAATTGCGGGACTGCGATGACATGGACTTCCTTGAGAGGCGCAACGAGGCAGGTTGCGCCATCGAGTCTTGTAACTCGCTCCCATGCGTGTCAACGCACGTTGCAAACTGGGGAAAAAAACAGGGGTCAGAGTGCCAATTTCCCAGGTCCAAGATCATCGTGGGTCATCGTGGGAAATTGGCACTCTGACCCCTGTTTTTCGGTCAGCGCTCGCGACGTGTGATCATCCGATCCACCGGCCCGCGCCGCTGCCAGTCAGGTGTCTGCGTCGCTGCTTGATGCGACGAAGCTTCAGCGGCCTGCGCCACCATCGCCGCTGATGCGCCGCTTGCCGCCGTCATCGGCAGGCTCTGCGCCGCCGCCATGTTCACCGCCAGATCCGTGCCCTGCACGATCCCCAGCGGGCTGTAGCCACTGTAGGCCGGGAACACCGTGCTGAGGTTCAGATTGCCCATCCGCCGCACCAGGATCTCGGAGAACACCCGCCGATAGTCGGTGGTCACCGGCACATCGCCAAAGGTGGGCGATAGGGTTTCCGGATTCAGCCCCGGCCAGGTGCCGTAGAAACGCCGGCCGTTGACCGGACCACCCAGCACCAGCAAGGGATTGCCATAGCCATGATCGGTGCCGCCGTTGGCATTGGCGCGCACGCGGCGACCGAACTCGGACTGCACGATCACCGTCACCCGCGCCATCTCGCCGCCGGCATTCAAATCATTGAAGAACGCGGTCAGCGCCTGCGACAGCTCGGCAATCTTGTTCTGGTAGTAGTGATAGCCGCTGCCGGCCGTGCCCTGGCCCTCGTGCGTATCCCAGCCGCCCAGATCGAGGGTGGCGTAACGCAGGCCCAGGTTGAAGCGGATCGACTGCGCAATCGTCCACAACTGCTGGGCGAAGCTGCCGGTCGGCCAGGCCGCGGGCAGCGCGCCATAGGTCTGCTGCTTGATCAGGCGCAAGGCCGCATCGGCGCGATTGCCATTCTTCTCCAGCGCCGAATTGCCCATCCACAGGCTCGCCAGCGTCTCGTTGACGCCGCGCAGGCCGGCTGGCGAATCCGGCCGCGTCATCTGCCAGCCCCAGGCGCCGGCATTGAGCTGGAAGTCCGAGGCGCTGCTCATCGTCAGCGCGGCGGTGGAGGCCATCAAACCGGCCGGTTGCGTGCCACTGATGCCCAGCGCCGGCATCGTCGCCGCCGGCGTGCCGGCCGGACGACTGTCCCAGGCGCGCGTCATCCAGCCACTGCCGGTGCCGAACTTGCCGGGCGTGCCCAGATCGATCGACAACTGCGCATCGAAATGACTGCGCGTCACCGTGGTGCTCATGCCGGCCGCGTGCACGATGGCCAGGCGACCGCTGTTCCAGAGATCGCGCAGGCCGGTGGCCGAGGGATGCAGGCCGAAACCGGTGGCCGCATTGGTGCTCAGGGTCAGCGGCAGGGCGCCGTAAGTGCCCGAGGCTGCAATCGCCAGATCCGGCCGTGCCTGCTCGTAGAACGTACGGTCATCGCCGCTGATCGGCACCACCAGGTTCAGGCCGTCCATACCACCGCGCAGGAACAGATGCACGACGGTGTCGTAGGGATTGACGGCTGCGGCGGCGTCTTCGGAAAACAGCATCGTCGAGCCGGTCGCGCCGACTACGGCGGCGGCGCCACAGCCTTTGACGAACTCACGACGGGTCAGGGTGAATCGGCTCATCGCGATGACCTCAGCGGCTCATGAATTCGGGGGACATCAGGATCAACGAGACCATGCTGCGCAGGCGCTGCTGGTTGTAGTGCGCTTTCAGGTCATTGCCGGCCCAGGCATCGGTATCGGCAATCACATAGCTGCCCGCGTTACCGTTCTGCGCCATGAAATTCACCAGCGTCTGCTTGCGCGCGGCGTCCGGCTGGTAGCCGAGCAGGCGATTGCACCAGAAGGTCACCAGGTTGTTGGCCGTCCACGAACTCACCCCGCTGCGGGTGGTGGCGAGGATCGGACTCAGCGGGCTGCTGCCATTGCTGGTCTCGGTCATCCAGTTGAGCAGCTTCCACGTCATCGCATACGAATTGGCGCCCGACCACGCCTGCGCGGTGTCGGGATAGCCATTGGGTGCGGGCCAGTTGTACGGCACGTGGCCGGTGAAACCGAAGCGCCACATCAGGTCATCGCTCTTGCCGTCGCCGACCGCCACCGTCCAGTCCAGGCCGAGCGCGCGCATGGCGGCCACGGTGGCTTCGAACGGACGCCGGTTCTTCAAGCCCCAGCTGTTGAGGAAGTCCTCGGAATTGAGGATATGCCGCAGCACCCGTTCAATCTGATCCGGCTGCTGCCAGTTGGCGCGGAAGATCACCGCCGCGCTGTCGATCAAGGCCTGCTTGGGGGTGTCGCTGACAAAGCGGCGGATCAGCTTCTTGCAGATGAACTTGGCCACCCGCGGATGGCTGGCCAGCCGATCCAGCACGTCGCGCCCGTCTTTCATCGCCGGCTGTTCGGGATAGATCAACATGCCCAGCAGAAACTTGGGTCCGGCGTCGTGCCAGGACTGGCGATAGACGAAGGTGCCGTCGTTCTCGGTGGGAAATTCCCAGTGCCCGTTCTTCGCCGACCAACCGGTGAACGCGGCCGAGGTCTCGTACACGTCGATATCGGTGTAGCCAATCGGGTAGTTGGGGTCTTCCGGGCAGGGCGGCACCTGGAAGGGATCGGTGAAGCCCAGGTAGTTCTCCGCGCCAAAGGTGTGCAGCTCCAGCAACTCGCGGGCGAAGTTCTCGTTGGGGCCGGAGCGCGAGTTGTTGAGGTTGTCGAGGAAGTAGAGCATCGCCGTGCTCTTGGCCACGGCTTCGAGCATGCTGCGGAAATTGCCCTTGGCATTGGCGCGGATCACATCGCGCGTGTAGTGCGGATACACCGGCCCGGCGCTGAATTCGGTCCCCAGCACATTGAAGTGGTCATGCCAGAAATTGACCAGCAGCTCGCGCAACTGCCGGCGCGAGTAAGTCGCACGCACGAACGCCGAGCGCTGCACTTCGTTGGCCGGGCGCATGCGCACGTTGTATTCCGGATCCGGCGCCACGTGATCGGCCCACAACTGCTGCAACGACTTGCCCAGCGTGCTGTAGCCGGCAGTGGTCAGGCGGGTTTCGGTGGCGCTGTCATCGATGGCGTTCCAGTCCAGCTGCCAGTCGACCCAATTGGCCAGCCGCTGCTTGTCGCTCGTGCCCAGCGCATTGAACTCGGCCAAGCTCGTAGGGGTCACGCCATAGCTCAGTCGATTGAGCACGCGCACGGCAAACGGCGGCGCTGCCAGTTTGAACATCCTCGGCTGGCTGAGGTCTTCCGCCCGTTGACCCTCGTCGGGGTGGGCGGAGTCGATGCGGGGTGCGAAGGCCGGCGCATTGCGTCCGCCGTAAAGATCCTGCTGGCGCGCGCGGGCGGCGGCCATCACCGCGTGGCGCGGGAGCGGCGCGCTGGTTTCCCCGTCGGCGCGGCGAGGGTTCGGATGGCCGGCCAGTGAAGCACGGCTGCGGTAAGCGGTCCGACGGACCGGTGTGGTTCGACGAGTCATGCGCGATATCCGGGATTCCCCAATCCCGCGCAGTATTCGCCAAGCCGAGTCCGCTGACTGCGAACTGGTGCACGGTGTGGGGTTGGCGCCAAAAACCGGGGCCCGACTCGTTGGGCGCGTGAGCCGGGGCCAGGTCCCTGCTGATCGGGCCTGGAATCCACATGGCCTCGATTTGAAACTCTACGAGTAAGGGCTCCAGTCCCGATCAGCAGGAACCTGCCCCCGCTCTGAGAGGCCACCTTTAGTCCATCAAAAGCAGGTGGTTTGTTTGCCGGCTTCGGCTCGGTTTGCCTCGGCTTCGGCTTTGCTGTGCTTGGCTTCGCTTTTGCTTTTCGATCAGGCGACGAGATTTGTAGAGAGCGGGAGCAGGCCCTGCGAAACAGGGACTGGAGCCCTTACTCGTAGAGTCTCAGCTCGAGGCCATGTGGATTCCAGGCCCTGTTTCGCAGGGCCTGCTCCCGCTAACAAGCAATGCATCCCGCGATATCAAACCCACCCGGTCGCATAAAACAGCCCGATCACCACAAACACCGCCAAGGTCTTGATCACCGTAATGGCAAAAATGTCCTTGTAAGACTGCCGATGACTCAAACCAGTGACCGCCAATAGCGTAATCACCGCTCCGTTATGCGGCAACGTATCCATGCCGCCCGAGGCCATCGAAGCGACCCGATGCAACACCTCCATCGGAATCCCCGCCGCCTGCGCATTGGCGATGAAACTCTCGGCCATCGCCGCCAACGCAATGCTCATACCGCCCGAGGCCGAGCCCGTAATACCCGCCAGCGCCGTCACCGAGATCGCCTCGTTGACCAGCGGATTGGGGATCGCCTGCAAGGCATTAGCCACCACCAGGAAGCCGGGCAGGGCGGCAATCACCGCGCCAAAGCCATACTCCGAAGCGGTATTCATCGACGCCAGGAGCGCGCCACCAATCGCATTGCGCGTGCCCTCGGCAAAACTGGCCACCACCGGCTTCCACGCAAACAGCAGCACACTGGCGATGCCGATCAACAACGCGCCTTGCACCGCCCAGATCGCCGCGACCTTGGACACTTCCTGCGTCACCGGCGCCGGGTTGCCGATCACCGCCGGCACGAACGCGTGGCTCTCGCCATACCACCCCGGAATCCACCGGCCCAGCAGGAAGTTCGCCACCCCCACCAACACCAGCGGCAGCAGTGCAATCAACGGATGCGCGAGCTTGTCGCCGCGGAAGGGCTCGGGTTCGTTGCGCAGCTCACCGCCGTAGCCTTCGCCCACCCGCAATGCCACCCGGCGCCGCCATTCCAGATAGCTCAGGCCCAGCAACAGGATAAAGACTGCGCCCACCACACCCAGCACCGGCGCGGCCCAGGCAGTGGTGCCGAAGAACGAGGTGGGGATGATGTTCTGGATCTGCGGCGTACCCGGCAGCGCATCCATGGTGAAGGTAAACGCACCCAGCGCGATGGTGCCCGGGATCAGCCGCTTGGGAATATCGCTCTGGCGGAACATTTCCGCGGCAAACGGATACACCGCAAACACCACCACGAACAGCGACACCCCGCCATAGGTCAGCAGCGCGCACACCAGCACGATCGACAGCATCGCCCGCTGCCGGCCGACCAGGCGGATGGTGCCGGCCACAATGGCCTTGGAGAAGCCGGAGATCTCAATCAGCTTGCCGAACACCGCGCCCAGCAAAAACACCGGGAAATACAGCTTCAGGAAGCCGACCATCTTGTCCATGAACAAGCCGGTGAACATCGGCGCCACCAGCGAAGGATCGGTCAGCAGCACCGCGCCCAGCGCCGCGATCGGCGCGAACAGGATCACGCTGTAGCCGCGGTAGGCCACGAACATCAGGAAGCACAGCGCGGCCAACACGATCAGGAAAGACATCCAACGCTCCTCGGCCTGGCGCCGGGTAGGGGTGCGTCCGGCCGGGCCGGATCAGGTGCGGCGAGTATTCCGCAGCGGCTTTCCACGCTCCCACTGTACGAAGGTACGATGCCGCTTCGTTCGCGGTCCCCATAGCCTTCCCCAGCATCGGCGGCATGTGTCCGCCTTCGCGTCATTCCTTGAGGGAGGGGAGACCCATGAAGCGCAAGTCTTTGAGCACGGCCATTGCCGTTGTCTTGTTGGCCACCACCGCACCGGTTTGGTCGCAGGAAGCCGCCACCACCGGCACGCAAGCCACCACGCTGGACTCGGTCACGGTGACTGCGCGCAAGCGCGAGGAAACCCTGCAGGACGTGCCGGTGGCGGTGACCGCGTTCACCTCCGAGGCGCTGGACAAGTTGAATGTGCGCGACCTGGGCGATCTGGATACGCAGGTGCCCAACCTGACCATCTACGCCGCGCGCGGTTCCACCAGCACGGTCACCGCCTACCTGCGCGGCATCGGCCAGGCCGATCCGCTGTGGGGCGTCGATCCGGGCGTGGGCATCTACCTGGATGACGTCTACATCGCCCGTCCGCAGGGCGCCCTGCTCGATGTGTTCGATGTCGAGCGCATCGAAGTGCTGCGCGGCCCGCAGGGCACGCTGTACGGCAAGAACACCATCGGCGGCGCCATCAAGTACGTCTCGCGCGGCCTGGGCACCGAACCCGAAGGCTTCGCCTCGGTGACGGTCGGCAGCTACAACCAGCTCGACGTCAAGGCCGGTCTGGGCGGTGCGATTGGCGGCGCCGACAGCGGCCTGCGTGCGCGCGTGGCGGTGGCCAGCATGAATCGCGACGGCTACGGTGAGAACACCACCAACGGCCAGGAAGTCAGCGACAAGGAAATCAACGCCGCCCGCCTGCAACTGGGCGCCTATGCCGGCGACAACGTCGACGTGCAGTTCGCCTTCGACTGGATGGGTGACAAGTCCGGCATGCGCGGCGCGCAGATGCTGGCGGCCAATCCGCTGGCGCCGGCCTATCCGCCGCTGTCGGATCGCTACGACATCCGCAGCGGCATGCGCAATGTCAACGACACCGACATGAAGGGCGGCTCGGTCACCGTCAACTGGCGCGCCAGCGAGGACTGGACCTTGAAGTACGTGCTGGCCAAGCGCGAGTCCGATACCGAGACCAACATCGACTTCGACACCACCCCGCTGACCCTGGTCGACGTGCGTGCGTTCTACAACGACAACCAGCTCAGCAACGAACTACAGGTCAACTACGACGGCGGCGGTCGCGCGCGTGGCGTGATGGGCCTGTACGCATTCGATGGCGATGCCGGTGGCCAGGTGCTCAACCATTTCTGGAATCCGGCACTGCCGCCGGCGCTGACCAACCCGCTGTACGGCGATACCCAGGGCGTGGTCAACACCAAGAGCTATGCGGTCTATGCCGACTGGACCTTCGATCTGGCCGAGAAGTGGAAGCTCGACGTCGGTGCGCGCTATACCGACGAAGACAAGCACGCCATCGCGCTCAACCGCTTCTACACCGACCTGAGCTACAGCACGAGCTGGGGCACGGCGGCCAATTTCGACAAGACGGTGAACTTCAAGAACTTCTCGCCGAAGGTCTCCATCGACTACCAGATCACGCCCGACATCATGGTCTACGCGCTGGCCACGCGCGGCTTCAAGTCCGGCGGCTACAACATCCGCGCCAACACCACCGCGGTGCCGCGTTCGGGCGAGCCGTTCGATGACGAGCAGGTCGACAGCTACGAGATCGGCAGCAAGATGTCGCTGCTGGATCAGCGGATGTTCCTCAACCTGGCCTACTTCTACAACAAATACGAAGATATCCAGCTGTCGGTATTCACCAGCTACACGCTTCCCAATGGCAGCCAGAGCTTCTTCGGCGACTTCACCAACGCCGGCAAGGGCCACGTGGAAGGCCTGGAAGTGGAGTACCAGTACCTGCCGACGCGCAACTGGATGATCAGCGGCAACCTGGCCTGGCTGGACGCCAAGTACGACGAGTTCATCAGCAGCGGGGTCGATATCGCCGACACCCAGAAGTTCACCAACGCCCCGGATTTCTCCGGTGCGCTCAACCTGGAATACCGCACCGACCTGGCCAGTGGCGGCAACCTGTCCGCGCGCGTCAGCTACGCCTACCAGAGCGAAGTGTGGCCGACCACGGATCTGAGCCCGGCGATCAAGCAGGACGGCTATGGCCTGGTCAACGCCGGCGTGATCTGGAAGATCGACAATGCCTGGTCGCTGTCGCTGCAGGGCACCAACCTGGCCGACAAGGAATTCCGCACCACCGGTTACAACATCCCGGCCTATGGCGTGCTGACCGGCTTCTATGGTCCGCCGCGCCAGGTGTCGCTGACGGCACGCTGGGATTTCTGAGAAGGTGGCGCGCAGCGCCGGATGAGGGCGCCCTCGGCGCAGGACACAACGCCGTGGAGATCCTGTCTTCGGCCGGCCCCCACCCCAACCCTCCCCCGCGCGCGGGGGAGGGAGCTGACGTGGACTCCTTGCCCCCGCAAGAACTTTCGCACTTTGATTTATCCTTCGGCGATGGGGATTGGCGACAAACTTCGCAGCATTGAGCACACGCCCGTCGGCGTCCGGTTCGTATGCTGAACTTCTGGCTGGTCGCGCTTGCCAGCCTGGCCTGGCTGGGCCTGATGTTCGGCATCGCCCTGCATGGCGAGCGCCGTCCGGCGGTGCTGGCGCAACACTGGCGCCACATCTACGCCCTGTCGCTGGCGGTGCACTGCACGTCGTGGACCTTCTACGGCACGGTGACCCAGGCCGCACGCTATGGCTGGCCGCTGCCGCCCACGTTCCTCGGCGCGATCCTGTTCTATGCGCTGGCGGTCGCCTTCATGATGCGGCTGGTGCGACTGGCGCGCGAGACCAACGCCACCTCGCTGGCGGATCTGATCGCCACGCGGCTGGGCAAGGATGTGCGCCTGGCCGCCACCGTCACCCTGGTCGCCGCGCTGGGCCTGATTCCGTACATCGCACTGCAGCTCAAGGCGGTGACGATGAGCTTTGCGATGCTCACCTCGAGCACGCAGGGCAGCGACGGCCTGCAGCCGATCTGGCGCGACAGCGGCCTGTACGTGGCGCTGGCGATGGCCTTGTTCGCGATGTTGTTCGGCACCCGCCGGGCCAGCGCGGCCGAACACAACCGCGGGCTGGTGCTGGCGATGGCGTTCGAGTCGCTGTTCAAGCTGGCGGCGATGCTGGCGCTGGGCCTGTTCGTCTGGCTGGAAGTACGCGCCATGCCGGCGCTGCCGCCGCTGCCGACGCCGCCTTCAGCCGGCGGCTTCGCGCCGCTGGTGCTGCTGGGCGCGCTGGCGATGTTCATCCTGCCGCATCAGTTCCACGTCGGCGTGGTCGAATGCCGCGATGAAAGCCACGTGCGCACGGCGCGCTGGCTGTTTCCGCTGTACCTGATCCTGATCGCGCTGCCCGGCCTGCCGTTGGCGCGCGCCGGCAGCGCACTGCTCGGCGACAGCGTTCCTTCCGACATGTACGCGCTGGCGCTGCCGTTCGCGCAAGGGCACCAGGGCCTGGCCCTGTTCGCTTTTCTGGGTGGCTTGAGTGCGGCCACCGGCATGGTGGTGGTCAGCACACTCACCCTGAGTCTGATGATCGGCAATCACTGGTTTGCCCCCGGCCTGCTGCGCGGCGTGTGGTCGCGTCGCGATGGCGGCGATCAACGCGGCGCGCTGCTGGCGCTGCGGCGCGGCGGCATCGCCGTGATCATGCTGTTCGCCTGGGCCTACAGCCGGCTGGTGACCACCAACGACGCGCTGGCCGACGTGGGCGCGGTGTCGTTTTCGGCGCTGGGCACGCTGGCGCCGGTGCTGGCATTTGCCGTGTGGCGACCACAGACGCCGCCACGTGCCGCCACCCTGGGCGTGGTCGCCGCGTTCCTGGCGTGGGCGTGGGTGATCCTGGTGCCGACCCTGCTCAGTGCCAACCAGCTGGATCCGATCTGGCTGCGCGAAGGACCGTTCGGCCTGGCCTGGCTGTCGCCGCTCAACCTGTTCGGCCTCAGCGGCTGGAGTCCGCTGGCGCGGGCAGTCGGGGTGAGCCTGTTCGTGGGCACCGTGGTGACCCTGCTGGCGATGGCCTGGCGTCGCGATACGCCGTATCGCAGCCTGCGCAATCTGGATCGGCAGAGCCTGTGGGACGCCGGTCGCCGCTTCCTGCCGCGCGAACGGGTGGATGAAGTGCTGGCCGGCGCGCCGCGCGTGGGTCCGGTGCCGTTGCCGATTGAAGCGCAGTTGGAGCGCGAACTGGCGGCGGTGCTCGGTTCGGCCTCGGCGCGTCTGCTGTTGGACGCCGCGCGCCGCGAGAACGCGGATCTGGAAACGGTGGCGGCGATTGTCGGCGAGGCCTCGCAGGATCTGCGCTTCAACCAGCAGGTGCTCGGCGCGGCCTTGCAGAACATGAGCCAGGGCATCAGCGTGGTCGATCGCGAACAACGCCTGGTCGCCTGGAACCGGCGCTACGTGGAGTTGTTCGGCTTCCCCGACGAGTTCCTGCAAGTGGGCCGGCCGATCGCCGATCTGACCCGCTGGGCGCTGCAGCGCATGCCGCACCGTGGCCATGACGAACGCGCGCTCGAACGGCGCCTGGCTTACATGCGCGCCGGCACGGCGCACCTGACCGAGCGCGTGTTTCCCGACGGCAGCATCGTGGAAATTCGCGGCAATCCGATGCCCGGCGGTGGCTTCGTCGCCACCTACACCGACGTGACCGCTTCGCGCCATGCCGAGCGCGACCTGATGCGCGCCAACGAAACCCTGGAGCAGCGCGTCGCCGAACGCACCGAACTGCTGGAAACCGCCAAGCGCGAAGCCGAACACGCCAACGATGCCAAGAGCCGCTTCCTGACCGCGGTCGGCCACGATCTGCTGCAACCCCTGCATGCCGCGCATCTGTTCACCGACGCGCTGGCGCAGCAGCTGCCCGACGCGCATCAGCGCGACGGTCTGCGGCAGATCCGCGGCGCGCTGGATTCCACCTCGGATCTGCTGTCGGGACTGCTCGACATGTCGCGGCTGGAAGCCGGTGGCCTGGTGCCCGAGCCGCGCGATTTTCCCCTGGCCGAAGTGCTGGAACCGCTGGCCTCGGAATTCGGCGTGCTGGCCGCCGAACACGGCCTGCGCCTGCGTCTGCGTCCGACCCGCGCGTGGGTGCACAGCGATCCGCAACTGTTGCGGCGCATCCTGCAGAACTTCCTCGCCAATGCGATCCGCTATACCGCGCAGGGCAGCGTGGTGCTGGGCGTGCGCCGGGAAGGCGGGCGGCTGCGCGTGGAGGTGCTGGATACGGGGCCGGGGATCGCCGAGCAGGATCGCCAGGTGATCTTCGAGGAATTCCGTCGTGGCGAAGACGCGGGCGGGCAAGGCCTGGGGCTGGGCTTGTCGATCGCGGATCGCATTGCATGCCTGCTGCAGGCGCCGTTGGATCTGCGCAGCCAGCCTGGGCGCGGTTCCAACTTCAGTGTCAGCCTGAAGCGCGCACAGACACCGCTCCAGCATGCTGCCGCACCCACCCCGGGCCTGGCGCGCGCGGGTCTGGCTGGGCGCCGGGTGCTGGCGGTGGACAATGATCCGTTGGCGTTGTCCGCTTTGCGCAGCACGCTGGAAGGGTGGGGCTGCGATGTCGTCGCGGTGGGCGAGGGTGTGGCCGCGGATCACGCTCATGGCGAGCAGGCCGCCGATGTCTGGCTGTTCGATTACCACCTGGATGATGGTGATACGGGGGTGGCGTTGTGGCAGCGTTTGAGTGATCGCTTTGGCGCGCGGCCGACGCTGATTCTCACCGCCGACCAGACGGATGTCGTTCGTCGTGCGGTGCTGGATGCGGAACTGTCGTTGCTCGCCAAGCCGGTGCGTCCGTTGGCTTTGAAGTCGGTGCTGGACCGGATGATGGCTTCTGTGCGGTGAGTGCTCTTCAGGTCAAGGCGAAGAGCGCAGGGCTCTGGGCTGCTTGTGAGTGGGACCAGACCCTGCGCAACCGCGCCTGGAATCCACATGGCCTCGATCTGAAACTCAACGTGTAAGGGCTCCAGTCCCGGTTGCGCAGGGTCTGCTCCCACTCTCGACAAATCTTGCGGGCTGATCGAACAGCACAAGCCGAGCCATGGCAAAAGCGACAAGCAGACCACCTGCTTTCAATGGAACGAAGGTGTTCTGTCCTGGCGGGGTCAGGCCCCTCGAAACAGGGACTGGAGCCCTTACCAGGAGAGTGTCCGGTAGAGGCCATGTGGATTCCAGGCCCTGTTTCGAGGGGCCTGACCCCGCCCCCAAGCCACCAACCCGCTTAAGCATTTCGCGTCACAATGCAGATCCACACGCAAACTCCAGCGCTCGGTTACCAAGAAAATGCCCTACACCCCCATCGTCGCCACCCTCGGCTACATCCTCTCCAAAGATCGCCAACAAGCCCTGCTGATTCACCGCAACGCACGCCCGGGCGACCTGCACCTGGGCAAGTACAACGGCCTGGGCGGAAAACTGGAAGCCGACGAAGACGTGGTGGCCGGCATGCGCAGGGAGATCCAGGAAGAAGCCGGCATCGACTGCACTGAGCTGACCCTGCGCGGCACCATCAGCTGGCCCGGCTTCGGCAAGCACGGCGAAGACTGGCTCGGCTTCATCTTCCTCATCACCGAATGGACCGGCACCCCCTACCAAAGCAATCCCGAAGGCACCCTCGAATGGGTGCCGGTGGACAGGATTCTCGAACTGCCCCTGTGGGACGGTGATCGCCACTTCCTTCCGCTGGTCTTTGATGACGATGCCCGCGGCTTCCACGGCGTCATGCCGTACCGCGACGGCAAGATGGTGTCCTGGCAGTACTCGCGGATCTGAGTCCGGCGGCGGGCGTCGCGTGCGAGCGATGCAACCGGAGCGTGCACTTCGGCATTACGTCAAGCGATTTTGTTCTGGTCAAAAACTAGCCAACCCGCTTGACAGGCTTGTCGCCGTTGGCGATTCCATGCTTATCCACATGTTTGCCCAACAAGCATCCACATGGGCTGTGGAAAACCCTGCTTTCGCTGTCACAAACAGGTTCCACCGCGTGGAACTGCATTGATGACACTATGGTGAAAAATTCGCCAACCTTGTTGACAGCCTTGTGCCGCAAAGGCTGCCGATGGTTATCCACATGTTTGTCGAATTTCCATCCACATGCCGTGTGGACAAGTAGACCGGCGGGTCAGGGCAGTCAGCTTCCTCTGGCAAGCACCCGGGTCGCGCCACCGGCATGGGCGCCGGAGCGTCGCTTTACAGGGCTTCGATCTGACGCGCCGGGTCGCTGAGTTCCAGCTCGCGCAGGATCACGCTGGCCTGGGTGCGGTTGCGTACGCTCAGGCGATCGAAAATGGCCGACAGATGCGCCTTGACCGTGCGCTCCTGCACGTCCAGGCGATCGGCAATCTGTTTGTTCAACAGGCCCTGGGCGACCAGGGTCAGTACCCGGAACTGCTGCGGCGACAGGCTGGCCAGGCGCGCGGCCAGGTCGGCGTCGTGTTGCGAGGATTGCGCGCGTGCCACCGTGGCGCGCAACGAGGCCGGCAGCCATTGTTCGCAGGCGAGCACGCTGCGGATGGCGTCGCGCAGGTCGTCCAGGCCGGCGCTCTTGGGCAGGTAGCCGGCGGCGCCATGGTCGAGGGCGCGGCGGACCACGCGCGGGTCGTCGTTGGCCGAGACCACCACCACCGCCACCGCCGGGAACTGCGCGCGGATTGCCGCCAGCCCGGCCAGGCCGTGGTTGCCGGGCATGTGCAGATCCAGCAGCACCAGGTCGATGTCGTCATGCGCTTCCAGCGCGGCGAGCACGCCGTCCAGCGATTCGGCTTCCAGCACCTTCAGCGCCGCCACGGCGTCGGCCGCGGCGCCACGCAGGGCGGCGCGGAACAGCGGATGGTCGTCGGCAATCAGCAGGGTCGGCATCAGGCTTACTGTACGGTCCAGCCGCCGTCGACCACGATCGTCTGGCCGGTGATGTTGCGCGCGGCCGGCGAGGACAGGAAGGCGGTGATGCCGGCCAGTTCGTCCATTTCGATGAACACGCCCTTGGGCATCGGCTTGAGCATGATCTGGCTGACCACTTCGGCTTCGGGAATGCCGCGGGTGCGCGCCTGATCGGCGATCTGCTTGTCCACCAGCGGTGTCTTCACGTAGCTGGGGCAGATGGTGTTGATGGTGATGTCGCTGTCGGCGGTTTCCAGCGCGATCACTTTGGAAAAGCCGACCAGGCCATGCTTGGCCGCCACGTAGGCGCTCTTGTACGGGCTGGCCACCAGCGCATGGATGCTGCCGATGTTGATGATCCGGCCAAAGCCGCGCTGGCGCATGCCCGGCAGCAGGGCCCGGGTCAGGCGCGCCACGCCGACCAGCATCACCTGGATCAGGAAGTCCCATTTCTCCATCGGGAAGTCTTCCAGCGGCGAGACATGTTGCAGGCCGGCGTTGTTGACCAGCACGTCGACCGGGCGCGAGATCGCCGCCAGCGCGGCGGTGATGCTGGCTTCCGAGCTGACGTCCAGTTGCACCGCCTCGGCCGAGCCGCCGTCGGCGACGATCTTCGCGGCCACCGCCTGCGCGGCGTCCAGGTTGAGATCGCTGATGATCACGTGGCGGCCGGATTCGGCCAGCAAGCTGGCCACGCCGGCGCCGATGCCGCTGGCTGCGCCGGTGATGAGGATGGAATGGGTCTGCATGATGTCTCCGGAAGCCGTGCGGGTGGGGTGCGCAGGCACGGCGACTAGCGTAGCAAGGCCGGGCCCGGACCACTTGGTACCAAAGTACGATGACGCTGGCAGGGGCACAGGCTAACGTCACGGCATTCTGCGGACAGATCCAGGACAGACGATGATGCGCAACAGCCTGATGGCCACGCTGGCCCTGGCATTGGCGGCCTGCAGCAGCATGCCGTCGCGGACCCCGCAGGAGCAGACCGTGTATCAAGCACAGCGCATCACCGAGCATCGCGGCAGTGACGATCTGCTCAGCGCCGGACTGGGGCTGGACGGCTTGCGCGCGATGACCCCGCCCGCGTTTGCCGATGCGGCCGCGCCGACTGCGCTGGAACTGCGCCGGCGCGCGATCTGGAACAACTGGCGTGGCATCGCCGATCTTTCGCTCACCGGCGGTTACGGCCAGGTCTATGGCAGCGTGGCCGGCGCGCCGGGCCGCGAATACAGTGCCTTGCTGCGCTTGCCGCAGGCCCGGCAGCCGCACCGGGTGGTGCTGCAGGCGCCGGACAACTTCGACACGGGCAAGCGTTGCCTGGTGGTGACGGCGTCGTCCGGCTCGCGTGGCGTGTACGGCGCCATTGCCGTGGCCGGGGCGTGGGCGCTGCCGAAGGGCTGTGCGGTGGTGTACACCGACAAGGGCGCCGGCACCGACTACTTCGATCTGGATGCGCAGGTGGGTGTGGGCGAAGACGGTCGCAGCGTCGCGCTGGAGCAGGGTGAGCTGGCGTTCGCGCCGGATGCGCCGGTCGGCGCCAGCGGCGTGGCGTTCAAGCATGCGCATTCGCAGGACAATCCCGAGGCCGACTGGGGCCGGCATATCAAGCAGGCGGCCGAGTTCGGCCTGGCCATGCTCGCACAGGCCTATCCGCAGGCGGCGCCGTTCCGCTTCGACAATACCCGGGTGATTGCGGTCGGCATTTCCAATGGCGGTGGCGCGGTGCTGCGCGCGGCCGAACTGGAAGGCGACTGGCTGGATGCGGTGGTGGCGGGCGAGCCGAACGTGCAGGTGGAAGGCGCGCCTTCGCTGTATGACTACACCACCGAAGCGGCCTTGCTGATGCCGTGTGCGCAGCTGCATCTGCCGGCCGATGCGCTGCCACAGCCGCCGCTGCGTGCGCAGGTGGAACCGTTCTGGACGGCGCGCTGCGCGTCGCTGAAGTCGGCAGGCCTGATCAGCGGTGATTCCCCCCAGGCGCAGGCCGCTTCGGCTTACGAACTGATGCGCGCCAAAGGCTGGACCGACGCCGCACTCACCGCGGGCGCGCTCAGTACCGGTTTCGATCTGTGGCGTGCGATCGCGGTGACCTACGCGTCGGCCTACGGACGCTTCGGCGTGGCCGAGCATCCGTGTGGCTTCTCCTTTGCCGCACAGAATGCGGACACCCGCGCGCGCGCGGCCACCCCGGCCGAACGCAGCGTCTGGTGGTCCGATGGCTCGGGCATTCCGCCGGGTGCCGGCGTGGGCCTGATCGACGGCAAATTGTCGGCGCCGGATTTCACCTTCAACGGCCTGCAGTGCCTGCGTGCGCTCAACAGCGGCAGCGATGACGCGGCACGTCGCGTCCAGCAGGGCATCGCGCAGGTGCGTGCCGGCATGCCGCGCAAGGGCTTGCCGATCATCGTGGTGCATGGCCGCGATGACGGTTTGATTCCGCCGGCTTTCACCAGCGATCCCTATGTGGCCCAGGCCAAGGCGGCGGGCAGTGCCGTGAGCTACTGGCAGGTGCAGCACGCGCAGCACTTCGATGGCTTCCTTGCGCTGCCGGCGTATGGCGCGCGCTACGTGCCGTTGCTGCCGTACGTGTACGCCGCGCTGGATCGCGTCAGCGCGCAGCTGGACGGGCAGGGCGCGGCCAGCGATCGCGAGATCGCCGCGCAGCCGCGTGGCGCCGGTGCGGTGAGCGCCGAGCAGCTGCAGCTGCCTCGCTGACCGCGCGGGCGGGCGCAGGGCGCCTGCCTGCCACGACGCTTCACCCTTCACCCGCCAGCGCTTACCCTGTGGGCAGCTCATCCGCAGGCAAGGTCATGGCGCGCCACTTCTCGATGCTCCGCGATTTCCAGCTGGCCGACTGGTTCACCCTCGGCAACGCGTTCTGCGGCACCGGTGCGGTGTTCGCGGCGATGCGCTTCCTGCAGGAAGGGATCATCCGCGACCTGATGATCGGCATGGCGCTGATCCCGCTGGCTTTCATCTTCGATGCGCTCGACGGGCGCGTGGCGCGCTGGCGCAACCAGGCCTCGGTGCTGGGGCGCGAGCTGGATTCGCTGGCCGATGTCATTTCCTTTGGTGTCGCTCCTGCCGCGCTGGCCTATGCCTGCGGCATGCAGGGCGGTTGGGACTGGCTGGTGCTGTCCTACTTCGTGGCGTGTGGCGTCAGCCGCCTGGCGCGCTACAACGTCACCGCCGAGTCGCTGTCCGGCGAGGACAGCAAGGTCAAATACTTCGAGGGCACGCCGATCCCGACCAGCCTGCTGCTGGTGGTGGTGCTGGCAGTGGCCGCGTACCTGGGCCATATCGGCCCCGAACTCTGGCTGGGCGGCTGGCGCCTGGGGCCGTGGCTGCTGCATCCGCTGGTGCTGCTGTATGCGCTGTCGGGCACGCTGATGATCAGCAAGACCCTGCATATTCCCAAGCCCTGACGCGCCAGCGTCATGCAAGCAACGCCGGGGCTGGCTAGAATCCGTTGAAACGGAGGACACATGGCCGATTACGCACCCCCCGGCGCCGGCGATTTCGATGCGATGGCCCGGCAGTACTGGAACCTCTGGGGCGACGCCCTGCGCCAGTGGAGTGGCGGCGCGCCTGCGCCCACCCCGGCGCCAGGCTGGCAACAGGCCTTGGACTGGTGGTCCAAGCTCGTGCCCGGCGGCGCGCCGGGTGTGGACGATGTCGTGCAGCGCTTCCGCCATCAGAGTGGCGACTGGTTCGGGCAGATGCAGCAGCTGGCGGCGCGCTTCGCCGGCCAGGACGCTTCGGCCGCCGACGTCGCCCAAGCCTGGAAGCAGATGCTGGGCGTGGACCTGGGCCATGGCCCTTGGCGCGATTTCCTCGGCGGCCTGCAAGGCGGCGGCAGCGGCGGTTTCGACAGCTGGTACCGGCAGGTGCGCCCCTACATCGACAACCTGCAGCGCGAAGCCGAGCGCTGGATGCATCTGCCCACCTTTGGGCCGATGCGCGAACACCAGGAGCGCTGGCAGGGCCTGGCGCAGGCGCAGCAGGATTACCAGCGCAGCCTGCTCGATTACGAACAGACCATGCTGCATGTGGCGCAGCTGGCCTTGGCGCGCTTCGAAAGTCTGCTGGCCGCGCGCGCCGAGCCGGGCCAGCAGGTCACCAGCGCACGCGCGCTGTTCGACCTGTGGATTGACGCTGCCGAGCAGGCCTATGCCGAAGTGGCGCTGTCGCCCGAGTTCCGCCGCGTTTACGGAGCGCTGACCAATGCGCAGATGCAGCTGCGCCTGGCGGTGACCACCGAGATCGAACAGATCTGCCTGCAGCTGGGCATGCCCACGCGTACCGAGGTGGATTCGGCCTATCGCAAGATTGCCGATCTGGAACGTCGCCTGCATCGGATGGAGCGGCGCGGCAAGGCGGAAGCGGCAACGCGGCAGGCCAATGCGGCGCCGGCGCGCAAAGCCGCGGCACCCGTGCAGGAATCGCCGCGCCAGCGTCCGGTGGAAGCGGATTCCGGCGAGCGGGTCGCGGCCAGCGTCAAACGCACGGCCGCGCCGCGTCGCGCTACAGCGGACAAACGCAAGGCCGCCGTCAAAGTCTCCAAAGCGAAGCCGAACACCGGCAAAGCGCGCGTGGCTGCACGTTCGGCTGCTCCGGCCAGCAGGACCGCAACGGCGCCGGTCGCCGAAGCAAAGCCGGGCAAGGTGGCTAAACCCGCCACGACCGCCAAACCCGGCAAGTCCGCGCCGGTGGTGTCGATGAAAGACTGGGTGGCGCGTTATGCCGGCGACGAAGACAAGAAGCAGGCAGGCAAGAAGCAGGGACGCCGTAAATGAGAAGCCCCTTGAACATCAGCGTCGACGAACTGGCGCAGGAAGCCCTGACCACCCAGCACAAGCTGGCCGCCGGCCTGAAGACGCTGCCGGAAGTGGAAGACGTCCACTACGGCGCCACCGCCAAGCAGGAAGTCTGGCGCGACGGCAAGGTGGTGCTGTATCGCTTCATCGGTGAAAAGCCAGCCACCGCCAAAGTGCCGCTGCTGATCGTGTATGCGCTGGTCAATCGTCCCTACATGGTCGACCTGCAGGAGGATCGATCGCTGGTCAAAGGCCTGCTGGCACTGGGCGAGGACGTGTACGTGCTGGACTGGGGCTACCCGGATCGTTCGGATCGTTTCCTGGAGTTGGGCGACTACATCCAGCGCTACATCGACGGCGCCGTGGATTACCTGCGCGAACAGTTCGATCGCGACGCCATCAACGTGCTCGGCATCTGCCAGGGCGGCGCGTTTTCGCTGTGCCATGCGGCCTTGAACCCGGACAAGATCAAGAACCTGATCACCATGGTCACGCCGGTGGATTTCCATACCCCGGACAACATGCTCTCGCACTGGACCCGCGAGATGGATGTGGATCTGTTCGTGCAGGCAATGGGCAACGTGCCGGCCGACATGATGAATGCCTGCTACCTGATGCTCAAACCGTTCAGGCTCAACCTGCAGAAGTACGTGGGCCTGGTGGATCTGCTGGATGACCGCAAGGGAATCGAGGATTTCCTGCGGATGGAGAAGTGGATTTTCGACTCCCCGGATCTGGCCGGCGAAGCCTTCAGGCAGTTCATCACCCAGTTCTACCAGCGCAACGGCTTCGTCAACGGCGGCATCGAGATTGACGGTGAGGCGGTGCATCTGGCCGAAGTGACCATGCCGGTGCTGAACATCTTTGCCGAGCAGGATCACCTGGTGCCGCCGGATGCCTCGCGCGCACTGGCGCGGCTGGTGGGCACCGACGACTACACCGAGTTGAGCTTCAAGGGGGGGCACATCGGCATCTATGTCTCCAGCCGCGCGCAACGCGAAGTGCCCAGCGCGATCCACCAGTGGCTGGCCGAACGCGCGCGTTGAGGATCATGTCACCCATGCGCCTGCTTGCGACGTCCTGTCTGTGGCTGCTGTGGCCCCTGCTGGCCGATGCGGCCCCGTCAGCCCAGGCCCAGCGCGAAATCCGCGGGCTGATGGATGCGTTGTCGCAGTCGCAGTGCAGCTTTCAGCGCAATGGCAGCTGGTATCCCGCCGACAAGGCGCGCGCGCATCTGCAGCGCAAGTACGATTACCTGCTCAAGCGCGACCTGGTCGACACCGCCGAGCAGTTCATCGATCGCGCCGCCAGCCGCAGCAGCATGAGTGGCAAGGCCTACCGGGTGCGCTGTCCGGGCCAGGCCGAGGTGGATGCCGCCAGCTGGTTTGGCGGACGCCTGAAGGCGTTGCGGGATTCAGGCGGCGCGGCGCACTGAAGCGTAGACTGCCGGCGACCACCCCGGGGAGCCATGCGATGAATGCCGTGACCAAACCCTTCGCCCGTTCCTTGAACGACCGCATGCTGGCCGGGGTCATGGGCGGTATCGCCCACCGCTTCGGCTGGAATTCGACCCTGCTGCGCGTGGTGTTCGTGATTGTCTCGATTGCGTCGGCGGCCTTCCCGGGCATCCTGGTCTACCTGATTCTCTGGCTGCTGATGCCCAACGAAGCGGATTGAGCGATGCGGCCTGTCCTGCGTTGGCCCCTGGCGATCGTCGGCGCGCTGTGGGCATTGCCCAACACCCTGATTGGCCTCGTCGCCGGCAGCCTGGCCCTGCCATTCGGCGCGCGGGTGCGCTGGAGTCGGCGCGAATGCGCCCTGGTGTTTCATTCGTTTCCGTGGGGGCCGGGCGGGGCGATCACCTTCGGCAACAGCATCCTGCATACGGGCGCCAGTCTGGATACGCCCTGCAAACCCTACCTGTCGCCCGATGAGGGTTGCACGCTGGCGCCGATCCGCATTGGCGATCACGAGCGCGCGCATGTGTTCCAGTACATGGTGCTGGGGCCGCTGTTCCTGCCGGTGTACCTGGCCTTTGGAGGAGTGAGCGCACGCAATCCGTTCGAGCGCGCGGCGGATCGTTACGCGCTGACCGGGCGCGGCTGGTGGCCGGGCTGAGGCTGATTGGCTGACCGGCTGTTGCTTTTCACATCCTGCTCGCAGCGCAGGGCATAACCTGCACGTGTCGAAGGTTCCTACGGCCAATGACCGGAACGAACCGACGAAGGAAGGCCCAGCCCTCCGGGAGCATTCCCGGAATGACTGGGCCTTCTGCATTTTGGGCGCCGCCAGCAGACCCGGCGGCGCGCAGAGGGTCAGCTGGCGCGTTTACGTGCCGTCTTGCGGGTCGCCTTTTTCACCGCTTTCTTTGCTGGCGATTTGCGCGCGGTCTTCTTGGCCGCTTTCTTCGTGGCCTTCCTGGCTGGTGACTTGCGCGCGGTCTTCCTGGCCGCCTTCTTCGTGGCCTTCTTCGCAGGTGACTTGCGCGCGGTCTTCCTGGCCGCCTTCTTGGTGGCCTTCCTGGCTGGTGACTTGCGCGCAGTCTTCTTGGCTGCCTTCTTCGTGGCCTTCTTGGCGGTCTTCTTGGTGGTCTTCCGGGTCGACTTGCGGCCGCTGCCCTTGGCGCCGCCGTCCTGCTTGTTCACCGTGGCCCAGGCAATGCGCTCGGCGGCTTCTTCCGAACGACCTTCCTTGCGCTCGCTTTCCTCGATGTGTTCGGCCTGGCGCTTCTGTTTGTCCGAGTAGGACGATTTGTCACCACGTGGCATGGGAGCCTCCGCATTCTGCTGACGGTGGGCCGAACTTAGTCGCCGCGCCGTCGCTGCAGGATGAAGAGATCAGCGTTTGTCGAGGCGATCGAAGGAGAACAGCTTCGCCAGCGGATGCGCACGGCGTTCGATCCTGGCGCGCAACAGTCCGGCGCCGATCTGGCTGTAGGTGATGCCATTGCCGCCGTAGGCCATCGCGAAGTGCACGCGCGATCCGTGTTGTGGGTGCGGGCCGAAGAACGGCAGGCCGTCCCTGGTTTCGGCGAACGTGCCGGCCCAGGCAAACGCCGGGCGCATGTCCAGCTGCGGGAACAGTTCCAGCACGCGGGTGGCGAGCTTGGCCGCTTTCTTCTTGACCCGTGCATCGCGCCGCGCAGGCACGTCGACGGCGTCGTCCTCGCCGCCCACCACGATGCGGTGGTCGCTGGTGCTGCGCAGGTAGATGTACGGGCGGGCGGACTCCCAGACCATCGTGCGCTTCAGGAAATCCAGGGCCGCCGGATCCTGCGGGTCGGTGACAAAAGCATAGCTGCTTCGATTCTGCGCGACCTTGCGGTCGAGCCACTGTTGGCTGGCATAGCCGGCCGCCACCACCACCTGTTTGGCGCGTACTCGCTGGCCCTGTTCGGTCCACAGCAGTACGTGGCGCGGTTGCGCCTGCAGGCGCACCATCGCGCTGCGGTCAAAGACGCCGCCGCCGCGTTCGGCCACCCGCTGCAGCAGGCGATGGGCCAAGCGGTAAGGGTCGACCCAGGCGGCCTGGCTGCTCAGCAAGGCCGCCGGGGCATTGAGGCCGAAGCGATCGCGCACGGCATCTCCGGGCAGGTATTCGAGCTTCAGCCCGATGTCGCGGCGCGCGGCATGTTCCTGCGCGAGCACGCGCGCATGGCGCCAGCGGCTAGCCAGGTACAGGCTGTCGGCGCGCTGGTAACCGACGTCACGCAGCTCGCGCGCGAGCACGCCCAGTTCGCTGACAGCATCGGCGCAGGCCAGGTAGGCGAGGGCGCCATCGGCTTGGCCGTACTGCTTGATCAGATCGATCAGGTGGGTATCGATTTCGTATTGCAGCAGCGCCGTGCTGGCGGCGGTACTGCCCCAGCCGATGTCGCGCTGCTCCAACACCAGCACGTCATGGCCGGCATTCTGCAGATGGTCGGCGATCAGTGCCCCGGTGATGCCCCCGCCGAGTATGGCGATGTCGCAGTCGCGATCCTGGTCGAGCACGGGAAACGCGCGCATCAGGCCGTTCTTGACGGCCCACCAGGGGTAACCACTTTTCAGATCCAAGCGCGGGCTCCCCGCCTTGCGCTGGACACGCCGCGTGGGGCGGCGTGTTGACTCATGGGCGCGGCAAAGCGCCCTGCAGGAACAGGTCGACCGACATCAGCGCCTGCGCCTTCAGCTCATCGGCGTCTACATGATCCACGAAGCCACTGGCGATGCGGATGATCACGTTGCCGAACATCATCATGTAGAACACGCTGGCCGCGGCATCGGCAGAAGCCAACTGCAGGCGACCGGCGTCCATCTGTTGCTGGAAGTAGGTGGTCAGGATACCGCGCACTTCGGCCACGGACTGCTCGAAGAACCAGTCGCGCAGGCCCGGGAACGACTCGCCCTCGCCAATCACGATGCGATAGACCACCCGCGATTCGGTCTTGCCCATGGACACGGCGATGCGCAGGGCAATTTCGCGCAGGGCTTTTTCCGGGGGCATGTCCGCCAGGTTCATGTCGCGCAGGATGCCGACGTGGCTGTCGAGACGGCGTTCAAGGATGGCGTGGGCCAGGCCTTCCTTGTCACCGAAAATCCGGTACAAGGTGGCCAGGGAGCCGCCGGCGCGGGCGACAATCTCGCTGAGCTTGGCGTGCTGGTAGCCCTTCTCGGCGAAAACTTCGGTGGCTGCGTCCAGGAAGCGTTCGGCGCGCATCTCTCCGCGTTTGCAGAGTTCGATGTTGCGCCTGCTGCGCAGGACGGTGCTGGAACTGATGAGACGTGATGCTGTGGTGCCGCGAAAATCGGTAGATGTGCTCACTGGCTGTACCGGTGGTAGTTGGCTGGAGCCCCGCAGGGCCAATGGTCAACCGCCCGAATGTGTCCCCTCGTTGTCAACTGCCATTTGGCAGGCATGACCCACATTCGTTTCGTCTCGTACTGATTCGATTCAGGTATAGCACAACTTTTCGGGGACACCCAATATTTTTTTTACTTTGGGCCTCAAATCGACGGAATCCCGTATTCATCTCGTCGGATCGTGCCCGGTTTGGGGTTAGCGCTATCGGCCGGCCGATGGGGTTGCGATAGTTTTGGGGGCTGGCCGGTGCCGGTCCATCCCCCGGAAGCCTCCGTCCGGAGGTCATGCCGGGGGCGGCTGGACCGGAATCGCCGAGATCGACCGGCGCAGGTCGTGCAGGGGTTCCTGCGGCACGGTGATCAGCCCGGTGCTGGGCCGGTCCAGGTCCAGGACCAGGGTGCCGGCCAGCGCGATCAAGAGCAGCAGCAAGGTGGTCGCGCGCCGTTGCGAGCCCCGCTCGTAGCCCACCAGGGCCGCCGCGATCAGGGCAAACAGCAGCAGCATCCGCAGGATGCGGGCCGGGATGTGCGCCTGGCGTTCGGCGTGGCGGGCGGCGGCCAGGTCGATGGCCTCGTTGGTGGTGGTGACGAGCAGGGAACCGCGCGGCGAATCGCCATAGGGCGCCACTACCCGCATCAGCAATGACCACAGCTCGCCCTGCAGCACCTCGGTCTTGGCGAATTCCGCGTTCTCGGCCCACCCGCTGGCGCCCTCGCCGTATTGGATACGGGCGTCCACGTAGCGGATCAGGAGCGCCTGCATCTGCGCGCGGTCCTGCTGCGCGAGGAGGTCGGTCCGCAGCCAGGTCGTGCCAATCGCATTGGCTTCCTGCACCACCAGCTGCCGGCGGCTCTCGTAGCGGTTCAAGGCGATGGAAAAGGAAAACCCAATCAGCAGCGCCAGCATGCCCAGCACCGAGTTCATCGCGAAGGTGTCGTCATTTTCCTCGCGGCTCGGCTTGAGCCTGCGCCGGGCCACGTAGCCGACTTCGCGCGCCGCCACCAGGGCGATGAACAACAGCACGCCGATCAGCCACAGCGGCATGGAAAGGAAGTCGAAGGACGTCAGCGACACGGCGGGCCTCCTGGGCAGATGCGGCGCCGGCCAGGTCGATGCCGCCGCGCCGATCGCAACGTTAGCGAAAGGGCGCGGCATCAGTGCTCAGTAAATGTACTGGACAAAAAAAGGAGGCGCGCCGCGCCTCCCACCCTCAATGTATATAACGCCGGGGGGCTTGCAGCAAGCCCCGGCGCGTGATGCAGCATCGCCGGCCTGTCGCCAAGGCAGCCAAGCGGAGTAATGCAATGACGCAAGAGCCGATCTACTACCACGGCACCCGGGCCGATCTGCAGCCGGGCGATCTGATCACGGCCGGCCATGCCTCCAACTTCGGCAAGCGCAACCAGGCCAGATTCGTCTACCTGACCGCGACCCTGGATGCGGCCATCTGGGGCGCGGAACTCGCCGTGGGCAGCGGGCGCGGGCGCATCTACATCGTCGAGCCGACCGGCGAAATCGAAGACGATCCCAATCTGACCAACCAACGCTATCCCGGCAATCCCACCTTGTCGTACCGTTCGCGTCAGCCCTTCCGCGTGGTCGGCGAGGTGAAGGAATGGCAAGGCCACAGCCCGGAACGGTTGCAGGAAATGCATGATCGCCTGGCGGTCTTGAAAGAGCAGGGCATCGAGGCCATCGAGGACTGACTTCCACCCATTGAGGAACTCCGGCCCATGCACGATGATCTGCAACGCTTTGTCGAGGCACAGCAGCAGGTGTATCCGGTCGCCTTGAGCGAAGTCGGGCAGGGCCGCAAGCGCACGCACTGGATGTGGTACATCTTCCCGCAGTTGCGTGGGCTGGGTCGCAGCGCGATGGCGCACACGTACGGCATCCGCGATCTGCAGGAAGCCAGGGACTATCTCGCGCATCCGGTGCTGGGCGCCAGGTTGGAAGAAATCACGCGCGCGGTGGTGCGTTCGGGCGTGGCCCCGCGCGAGATTTTCGGCGATGTCGATTACCTGAAGTTCGTCTCGTGCATGACCTTGTTTGCGCGCGCTTCGAATCCGGAATCGGTGTTCGCCTCGGCGCTGGGAAAACTCCCCGGACCTGACCACCAGACCGAGGTACTGCTGGCACAGGCGGACTGAGGTGCGACCGGCGCCATCGACCTGCATCCGGACACGTCGATGCCCCAGGCAGAATCCCGTCGCAGCGGCGGGGCCGTGACTTCCGGGCGGTGACAGCGGGCAGGCCCGGCGTTCCAATGCAGCCTGCCTTCCCGGAGCATCGCCATGGCCCTGGCCCGATACGCCTTCACCCTGCTAGCACTTGCTGCGTTGCCCGCGCATGCCGCCACGCCCGCGGAGGAAGGCGAACAGATCCGCAGCGCCGATGCGCAGTTCTGGCGGGCCTACAACGCCTGCGACACCGCTGCGATGGACCCGCTGATCTCGCAGGACGTGGAGTTCTACCACGACAAGGGCGGGCTGACCCTGGGCCGCAAGGCGCTGGTCGATTCCATCCGCAACAACCTGTGTTCCAACCCGGACTTCCACCTGCGTCGCGAGCTGGTGGAAGGCAGCCTTGAATTCCATCACCTCAACGGCGGTTACGGCCTGCTGTCCGGCACGCATCGTTTTTACGTGTTGGAAACCGGCAAGCCCGAACGCCTGGATGGGCAGGCGCGCTTCACCACGCTGTTCAAGCTCAAGGACGGCGCGTGGCAGATGCACCGGGTGTTGAGCTATGACCATGGGCCGGCCCAATAGGCTCACCCGTCACCCGCGCAAGCTGCGTCGCCCCCGCGCCGCTTCCATCCGGTGACGGCCCGCCAGGTCGATGCTGCGTGCCTTCACCGTCCGCAGGAACAACCATTCGCTGCTGACCTTCTGCGGCGTCACGTCGACCATCATGTAACCGCGCCGGCTGGTGTCGGCCCAGACCAGTTCCGGATTGGCTTCCACGAAGGCGCGGGCGACGCGCGCGGGATCCGCGCCGATGGATCCCTCCATGCCGTTGGACGTCACCGCATGACCGGCGAACTCGACGCCTGCCGGTTGCCCGTCCTCCTGCAACGAATACGCCCAGGCGTTGTGGCTGTCGCCCGACAGCATCACCAGATCGGCATCGGCCTGTTGCGCGGCGCGCAGCAGGCGTGAGCGCGCCTGCGGGTAGCCATCCCAGCGATCCATCCACATCGGCACACCGAGTTTGGACGCGCGCACATCGCGCTTGAACTTGGCGACGGTCTTCTCGCCCGCTTCCGGCCGCACCCAGTCGGGCAGGGACGCAGGCATCAGGGTGCGCCCGATGATCGTGGCCATGCCGAGCAGTTGCCATGTGGAGGTACGCGCGTTGTCGCGCAGTGCCTGCGCCAGCCACAGCTCCTGCTCGCTGCCGAGCATGGTGGCGGCGGGATCCTGCCAGACGCCATCACGGAACTGTGCCAGCGCCACGTCCGGATTGCCGGCCTGATGGGCGGCGGCCAACTCCGCGCCGGGTGGGCGGGTACGCGCCAACAGCCGCGACTCGGTGCGGTACAGGGTCGCGAGGCTGCCGATCGGATAGGCCTTCCACGGTTCTTCCGATACGGGCAGCCATTCGCGATAGGCCTGCACCGCCGCCGCGCGGCGGGTATTCCAGTCGCCATCGGCATCGGGCTGGTGGTTCTGCGCGCCGCCTTCCCAGCTGTCGTTGGTGATCTCGTGGTCGTCCCACAGCGCGACCATCGGCGCCAGCTGGTGCAGCTTCTGCAGGTCCGGATCAGCGCGATAGCAGGCGAAGCGCAGGCGGTAGTCGAGCAGGCTGATCATCTCGTGATCGTGCGCCGGCAAAACCTGGCGCGCGGCGACGCGATCCTTGTCCTTGTACGCACCGATGCCGTATTCGTAAATGTAGTCGCCGACGTGCAGCCACAGATCCAGATCCTCGCGGGCCGCCGCATGCGCGTAGGCGTTGAACCAGCCCATCGGCAGGTTGGAACAGGAAAACACCGCCAGGCCGAAGCGATCCACCTGGCCCACTGGCAGGGTGCGGGTGCGGCCGACCGGCGACATCGATCCATCCGGCGCGATGAAGCGATAGAAGTAGCGCGTGCCCGGTTGCAAATCCGCCAGCCGGATCTTGGCGGTCCAGTCACGCCAGCCGCCGGTGCGCACGCTGCCGCCGGCAACCACGCGGGTAAAGCCGGCATCCAGCGCGATTTCCGCACGCAGATCCACTTCGTCCACGCCTGCGGCAGGCACGTAGCGCGTCCATAGCAGCATGGCGTCGGCGGCGGGTTCGCCACTGGCCACGTTGTGGGTGTAGCCCTTGGCGGCAAAAACGTCGGCGGCGATGCTGCGGCCGAGCGGCAGCATCAGCGCGCCCAGGCCGATGCTGCCGCCGATGATCAGGCGGCGACGATCCAGTTTGAGGCTCATGGCTTGGCCTCCGCCGCGACGGGCACGAAGGGGTGCGAGGCATCGCCACTCCAGCGCATCAACTGCAGCACCGCGCCGTGCGCGCCTTTGCCGCCGGTGTTGGTTGCCAGCAGGTACTGGCCCGGGCCCACGGGTTGGAAGCCGACATCGGCCTTCTGCTGCCAACCGCGAATGCCGGTCGCGGCGTCATGCAGACCGTCATCGGCCAGGCTCAGCACGCTGGCCTGCTCCCAGCCGGAGCCGTTAGCGGCAGGCACGCCCGGCAAATCGGCCGCGCGCGGCGGGATGCGGGCATCGACCGCAAACAGGCCGTAATTGGGGAACGCTGCCTTCTTGCCGCGATACACGCCCAGCCACCAGCGCTGCCGTGCATCGTCGTAGGCCAAGGTCTGCACGCCGTAACTGGTATTGCCCGTATGCAGGAAATACTTGCCGCGCAGATCCACCGGCCCACTGTGATGGGGCGAGGCTTCCGTCAATGGCTGAGCGAATTTGCCCCAGTCGCTGACGTCGTACTGCAACAGCACCTGGTGATCGTTGTCGCTGCGTGCGGTGTTGGCATAGATGCCGTAGGCGACGGTCAGATAGCGCGGGCCATCCGTGCGACCAAATGCCGGGCCGAAGCCAACGCCATCGATGCCCGAGCAGCCGTAGCGGTGATCCGCGGTGTCGGCGACGTTGCCGTCGAAGCGACCATCACCATCGACATCGGCGGTGTAGTCCTTGGCCACTTCGGCCAGGTAGACCGTCTGCATCAGATCGCTGCGGCTGGCCTGCATGCCGATGCGGTCGATGCGCGACACATCGATGACGGCGATGTAGAAGGCCTGGTCGTCCTTGTATTCCAGCGAGCCGTAGACCTTGCCGTCGGCGGCGTTGAAGTCCAGATCGCCCAGGTGCCCCGTCCACCCTTGCAGCGTGCCGACCAGCGTGCCGTCGAAGGCGACCTTGGCCAGCAGCGTGGTGAAGGAGTAGTAGACAAAGCCGTTGCGCTCATCCACGGCGATGCCCTGCACGTGGCCGGCGTCCCAGCTGCCTGCCTCCTGGACCAGGGGCAGCGCCGGCGTCGTAGATTGTCCGGCGTAGGCAGGGACCACCGGCGCGCAAGCGAGCATGACCCCGACGAGCAGCCTCGGCATGCCCATGCGCGCCTGCCATCCCGCGCCGACACTGCGGCGCCGTTGCCACCAGTAAGAGGTGGCCATGTTCAGAAGCTCGCCTTGATGCCGAGATTCCACATCGAGCCGTACACCGTGTACTGCTGCACGCGGCTCTTTACGTTGGAGTAGATGATGTCCGGCTCGTTGAAGATGTTGCGGCCGGCCAACTGCAGTTCGACGTTCTTGCTCAGCTTGTAGCTGGCGCTGATGTTCCAGAGCTCGCGCGAGGTGTGGTACAGGATGCCGTTGTTGGCGGTGGTGGGCGTGTTGCTGAGCGCGCTGACCCGGTAGTCGCCCTGGCGGTTGCCGTTGATCTGCAGATCGAAGCGGCCATAGTTGTAGCGCACGCCCCAGTTGGCGATCTGCTCGGGCACGTTCTGGCGTTCGCCATCCGGTCGCACCGAAGTGAACGAACCATACAAGCTCAAACCACGCAACGCGCCCGGCAGGAAGGTCAGCTGCTGGCTGTATTCCAGGGTCAGGCCTTCATTGGTGCTCTTGCCCGGCACGTTCTGCGCGCTACGAAAGGTGTAGCCGGCGTACTCGTCCGGATCGAAGCCGACGTCTTCCGGATCGACCGTGATGCCGGTGACCTGCATGTCGGTCATGTCCAGCTTGTAGTACGACAGGCCGACAATGCCCGACGGCTCCAGGTAGTACTGCAGGCTGGCGTAGTACTTGGTGGAATGCTCGGGCTTGAGCTCGGGATTGGGCACGGTGACGATCTGGGTGTCGTCATTGACCGAGACCACGCCGCCCAGGTTGCCGTAGTCCGGGCGCAGGATGGAATCGCTGAAGGCCAGCTGGCCCACCAGCTTGTCGGTGAAGTCGTACTTGACGCCGCCGCTGTAGAACCAGTCCGCGTACTCGCCATGGCGGGTCGAGGTCTGGCCGTTGTGGTACTGGTACATCAGGCCTTCGACGGTGCTGACCGACAGGCCGGCGGCGGTGACTTCGCTGACCGGGCGCACCATGGCGATGCGCGCGGCGGTCTGGGTTTTCTCGTAGCGCACGCCCAGGTCGAAGCGGGCGTCGCCGATGCGGGTCTGCGCCTGCAGGTAGCCGGCATCCACCTGTTCCTGGATGCGCTTGTTGTTGTCGAACTGGCGCTTGAGGTTGCCCACCGTGTCCGGCACGAAATACTCCGGGTGATCCCGGTAGATGTCGTACATGGCGTAGTGGCTGTCGGCACGCCAGTTCTGCTGGTTCATGTTGCCGGCGTTGAAGCCGATGATGCCGAACTGGTAGTTGTGGGTCCACGGGATCACCGCCGCCGGATCACGCTGGCTCAGATCACCGTTCGGGCCCACGTACTGGAACTGCTGGTACGAACCTTCGTTGGTGCGCCAGTCGTTCTTGCGGCTGCCCAGGCCACCCATCAGGGTCACCGGCAAATCCTGGACGGTCAGCTGCTTCTTCAGATCCAGGTAGCCGCCATATTGCTCGTTCTTGGCGTCCGACTCGGCGGTGCGGATGTTGTTGCCGATGTCCGCGTCGAGGTTGAAGTTGCTCGGATCACCCCAGGGCCGGCCGGCGGTCTGGGTCAGCTGCCAGGCATTGGACGATTCGTTGGGCCGATCCAGGGTGAAGCCGATGCCGGTCAGCCAGCTGTCGGTGCGCTGGAAAAAACCCTTGCTGTTGTCGCGGAAATTGAATTCCGAACTGGAGTAGCTGCCACGCAACGTGGCTTCCAAGGTGTCGCTCTTGAACTCCAGCTTGGGCGCCAGCGTGTAGGTGGGCGTGCCGGCGTAGCGGTGCGAGTACTCGGTGCGGATGCGGGTGTTGGTGCCGTTGGGATTGACCACGATATGGGTGGGCGTGGAATCCGGCGTGGCGTAGGACGTGGTGGCGGTACCGAAGTACAGGTACTGGTACTGGTTGAAGTACTCCACGTCGTAGAACGAATAGGTGCTGCGCAGCGACAACACCAGCTCGTCGGTCAGCTGGAAGTCGGTGCTCAGGTTGGCGGCGGTGCGGCTGGTCATCTTCGGACCGGGGCGCCACATGACGCGATACGGCAGCACGCGGCCATCGGCCAGGTAGGACCAGTCGGTCTGGATGCGATCCTGCTGCACGTAGTTGGCGTTGTAGCTGGTGTTGAACTCCACGCCGAACCGGCCGTCCAGGAACACGTCGGCATAGCCGAACTGACCGGAGGGATAGATCGTGGAGTGCTTCTTGTCGTCGGGGAAATACTTGCGCGACAGGGTCGAGTCGGAGGTGCCCACGGCGCCCAGCTGGAACACCAGCTGGCGGCCGGTGCGATTGAACGCGTACTTGCTGCGCAGGTTGATTTGCCCACCCGGCGAGTCGGCGTCCATGCTGGCCATCAAGGTGTTGTTGAGTTCGATCGACTCGATGCCGGTGATCGACATCTGCTCGAACGAGTTCTGCCGGCCGGAGTTGTTGTTGGAGGTGGCGGTGGCCATGCGCGCGCCATCGATGGTGAAGGTGGAGTACTTGGGATCGAGGCCGCCGATGCGCACGGCGGTGGCGTCCACTTCGGTGTAGTCCAGCGAGATGCCCGGCATGGATTTCATGAACTCGCCGACATCGCCCATGGTCAGCGCGCCGTAGTTGTCGGCGGCCACCACGTTCTTGGCGTTCATCGCGGCGCGGCGTTCCATCAAGGCGCTGGCAGTGCCTTCGCGCTTGGCGGTGACCTGGATCATGTCCATCTCGGTGGCATCGCCACTGCCGGCGGCGGGGCCGCTGTAGGCGGGCACCTTGAGCGCGACATCAAGCGTGGTGATCTGGCCGGCCACCACGTTGGCCACGCTGCGCGCCTCCTGCAGGCCGGTGTACTTGACCACGATCGTGACCGTGCCCGCCGGCACGCCACTCAGGCGAAACACGCCGCCATCGCTGGAGTAGGCGACGATGGCCGTGCCTTCCACGCGGATCTCGGCATTGCGCACGTATTCGCCGGTGGCGGTGTTGAGCACGCGCCCGCGCACACCGCCGGTGCTGGTCTGCTGCGCGCTGGTGCTGCGTGCGGCGGCGCCGCTGGCGCTCTGCAGCAGGATGACGTCGTTCTCGTCCGAGCCGATGCTCAGGCCCGTGCCCTGCAGCAAGGTGGCCAGCGCCTGGCGTGCATCCATCTCGCCGACGATTGCCGGGGTCTGCAGACCTTGCAGCGATTCGGCCGGTGCGACGATTTGCAGTTGCGCCTGGCGGGCCAGTTCGGGGATGGCCGTCACCGCGGGTTGCGCGGGCACGTTGAAGCTACGTTGCTGGGCGATGGCCGGTGTCGCCAGCACGGACGCGATGGCGGTGACCAGCAGGGCTCTCTTGCAAGCATTCATGGCGTGGGTTCTCGTAAGCGGAAAGTGACAGCACTGAGAACCAAGAGGCGTGGCGGAGGTAGGCTCCGCTATCCGTCAAAAAAATTTAATGTTTGCGCTCGAGCACGATGCGTTCGCCATCCTGACGCACGTCGGCATCGAAGACGTCGGCAATGGCGTGGCTGAAGCCGAGTGGATTGTTGGCGGCGAACAAACCGGCGACGTGCAATTTGGCCAACTGCGGATCGGTGATCACGATCGGGGTATCGCTGTAACGCGCGAAGATATCGGCCGCCTGCGCCAGGGTTTCGCCTTGCAGCGCGATCTTGCCTTCGCGCCAGGCCAGTTCGCGGCCCATCTGGCTGCTGCCCAGCGGACTGACGCTCCATGCCTGTGCCGCGTTGGCCGGCAGCGAGACGCCGGTGTTGGAGGACAGGGGCAGCGGCAACGAGGGCGCCGCCGCCAGCAACAGCTGGCCACGCTGCACCAGGATCTGGGTGGGCTGGTGCGCCAGCTTGCGGATGAGGAAGGTGGCCGAATCAGCCTGCATGCGCCGGCCGTCCACTTCCACCGAGGTGGGCAGGGCGGTGCTGCTGCGCTCGACGAGCACTTCGCCGCGCAGGATGCGGATGCGCCGCTCGCCTTCGTCTTCGAACACCTGGATGCGGCTGTCGGTGTTGAGTGTCACCGTGGTGCCATGGCCCAGCGGTACCGTGCGCATCTCGCCCTTGGCGGTGGCGTAGGCGGTGGGCATCTGCAGTGTGGCCAGCAAGGTCACCGCGGTCAGCAGCGATGCCGCGATGGCGCCGCCCCACGGCACCCAGCTGCGACGCTCGCGCGGCCTGGGTTGTGGCGTCGTAGTCGTCATGGCGGCTTGAAAACCGGCCGGGTCGAACCGTGGCCCCAGCGCCTGCGCCGATTCGCTGCGCAGCCACAGCGCCTTCGCACGCAGGTAGGCGCCGCGACGGCGACGGTCGCCCGCCAGCCATGCGTTGAGCTGTTCGGTATCGCTGGCCGAAGGCGGCGCACGGTCCAGCCGCGCCACCCACTGCGCTGCGATCCGATCAATGTCCCGGCTGGTTTCGCGCTCTTCCATTGGCACGCCTTTTTTCCCGCTCCAGCTGTTTAGAGGTTTTGGCGGGTGGGTTTCCGCCACTGGCGAACCAATCTCCCAACCAGCGGATGCCGCGGACGATATGTTTCTCCACGGTGTTCTCCGACAGTCCCATGCGTTCGGCGATGTCGCGCTGGGCCAGGCCGTGCACCCGGCGCAGCACGAAGGCCTCGCGCGTCTGTCCCGGCATGCTGGCGATCACTTCGCCCAGCCGGCGCAGCTCGTCATGGGCGATGGCGCTCTGCTCTGGAGTGGCGGCGGCATCGGCAAATTCGATCCGGCCCAGATCCTCCACTGCCAGGATCGGCACGATGCGTGCCCGCCGGATGTTGCGCACCAGCAGCGAATGCGCCACCTGGAACAGGTAGGCGCGCGGATTGAGGATGTCCTCGACGCTGTCGCGCTCGGCCAGCACCGCGTAGCTTTCCTGCACCAGATCATCGATGTCGAACGCGGCCTGCGCGCGCCGATGCGCCAACCAGCCACGCAGGGCGGGTTCGTGCGGCAGGATGTGGCGCAGGAACCAGTGTGTCCGTGCAGCGTCATCCACAACGGTTTTGCTGTTGCTCCCAACAGCCGACGATTCCGACACCCAGCTTTCCCCGAGACCCCGCAGGCAAACGATCCGGCGAGGCTAGGGCATCGGTATGACAGCGGTGTTGCAGGTCGGGTGGGCTTACACCTGGCGGCGGCACTCCACGCTCACGACCTGGCCCGTGTCGGCCACGTCCACGATGAGAATCGTCGACTCGTCCATGGCGCTGCGTTGCGAAGGCGAAATGCCGCAGTGCTGATCGTGCACTGCCCGATCCAATGGTGCGGGTTGCGAGGTTGCATCGCGCGTATCCCGCAGCAGGTTCCAACGCGCCAGGGCGAAGGTGACCAGCCAGGCCACCAGCAGCAGCACGACCGACAGGAAGGGCACAATGTCGCGGACCAGCTCACCCTTGGGCCAGGGCGGCGGCGCATGCGCGACCCCCAGCCCGTCCAGCGCGGCATACAGCAGGGCCAGCCCCAGCAAGCGCAGCAGATACAGCAGGTAGAGCCAGGCCAATACGGTCAGGGCGACGTCGCGCAATCTGATCGTCCATGGTGTCGGTGCGCCTTCAATCAGTGGAGGCCATTTCATTCGCGCAACCCCCGGTCCGGACTGATCCAGCGTCCGCCCTGGCGGCGGCGCAGCAGCGCCAGCGGCAGGCCGACGATCGCAGCCAGTGCCTGCAGCACCCAGAACACCAGCGGATACCACACGATCCAGAACAGCTTGCGCATGATGCCGGGCTCGAAGCGGCGATCCAGCGCTGCGGCGACACCGGCCTGCAGCAGGTAGTGGATGGCCAGGATCAAGCCGAACTGGCCCGGCAGGAAGCCAATGCCATGCAGGCCGACCCAACTGCCAACCCCGAACGAATGCACCAGGGCCGCGAGCAGCGCAATCAGCGTGGCATAGGCCCACACAATCGAGACCGCCCAGTTGATCCAGATCGGCCACATGCGGCTGCCGTGACCGCGCAGCATCCGGGGCAACGCGCGCAACGCCACGCCGGCGCCACCTTCGCTCCAGCGCAGCCGCTGTCGCCACAGGCCGCGCAAAGTCTCCGGCGTCAGGATCCAGGCCAAGGCCTTGGGCTCGAAGGCCATGTGCCAACCCGCCATCTGCAGGCGCCAGCTGAGGTCGACGTCGTCGGTGATCGAATCGACCGACCACCAGCCCGCGTCGTGCAAGGCGCGCTTGCGATAGGCGCACACCGCGCCCGAGGCGGTGAACAGCGCGCCGTAGATGCTCTGCGCGCGCTTGATCAAGCCGACGATGCTGGAGAACTCGCCGACCTGCAGCTGGCCGAGCAGGGTGGTGCGGTTGCGGATGCGCGGATTGCCGGTGATGCCGCCAATGCGCGCATCGTTCTGGAAGCGGCGGATGAACCAGGTGAGCGCATGTGGATCCAGCAGGGTGTCGCCGTCGATGCAGACCAGAATTTCGTGCCGGGCCACCACAGCGCCGGCGTTCATCGCGCTGGCCTTGCCGCCGTTGCGCGCCAGGTGCACCACGCGCATCTGCGGAAAGCGCGCGGCGGCGGCTTCCAGGCAGGGGCCGGTGTTGTCACGGGAACCATCGTTGATGGCGATGACTTCGAAGTCGGGATAGGCCACGCGCGCCAGCGCACTGAAGGTCTCTTCCACCTGATCCTGTTCGTTGAAGCACGGTACCAGGATGGACACGGGCGGACTGCGTTGCAGCGGTGGCGGCGTGGCAAACGAAGGCTCGCCGCGCTCGCGCAGCAGGTGGAACAGGATCGCGCCGATCGCCCAGTACCAGGCCATCACGAACGGATAGCCGAAGCAGAGCAGGTCGATGATCAGCTCGGCGTCTTTCCAGCTCATGGCGCATACCCCGGCGGGAGCGAGTCGCGAGCGGAAAATTCGGGTGCGATGGAGAGGGGAGGCAGGCCTGAGTGAGGATAGTCGGCCTGCCAGCCAAACTCCGTGCCGCCCTGCGCCTGGAACGCACGGATGGACCGCACGAAAAGCGCGGGAGCAGCCGGTGAGTCGGCGCTCCACAGGATGCCGGTGCGGCGCGACAGCGGAGCATCCAGCACGAACGCAGGCGAGCGGCCTGGCGCCTGCAGCCGACGTGCCACCAGGGTAAGTTCGGCGATGCCGGACGCGGGCAGCTGCGCTGCCGTGTCCGGCGCCAGCCAGAACAGTTCCAGCCCGGGCCGTGCGCGCTCGGCGAGGCGGAATGCCTGCAGCGCCAGCGCATCGCCGCCAACGCCTTCGACCTGCGCAATCGCGTCGCGGCGTTCGCGCACGTCCCAGGGTGCATCGTCCGGGCGCGCCGGATACAGGACAGGTGCCTGCATGCCTTCCAGCAACAAGGCGTCGAAGGGCACATGGCTGGCCAGGTCCGCATACAACGCCAGTACCTGCCGGGAATCGCCGAGCGTGGCCAGCGCCGCGGCATGTGGCAGCCTCGCCACGATCTGCACGCCGGCTCGTGCGCTCATCTGCGCGCTGAAGCGGGACAGCAGGTCCTGCTCCACGGGTACCTGCGACGTCGGGAACCAGGCGCTTTGCACGCGGCCATCGTTGGACAGGCTCACCGCGTCCAGCAGGACATGGGTGGCGCCCAGGGCGACCAGCTGTTCAATCAACTGGCCCAGCTTTTGATTGGTGGCCTCGGCATCGGCGCCGACGAAGCTTTGCGGATCCACTTCGACCAGTCGCCGCGCCGGTGGCCACGGTTCGGCCATGCGCAGGTCGTGGATCATCAAGCCCAGATTCTTGTCCCCGGCCGGCATGAATCGACTGATGTGCAGTGGGTGCGCGGCGTCGGCGGGCCCGCGCGCCAGCGTCAGTGCGAACTGGAATCCGAGGCTTGATGCCTCCTCCAGCGCCGCCTGGTTGTAGCGGCCGTAGGGCCATACCAGCGCACGCGGCGCCCTGCCAAGTTCCTGCTGCATGCGGGTGCGTGCACGGACCAGGTCGGCGCGGATGCGCGCGCGGAATTGCGCGTCGGTCTCGTAACGGCCGTGCGCGTACTGCCGTGTCTGCGCGGCAGGCAACAGGTTTCCCTGCGGATTGGCCGGCAACAATGCATGCAGACCCTGGCTGTGCGAGGCGAACTCGATCAGGCCGGAGGCCTGCATCTCGCGCGCCTGCGCCCAGGTGATGAAATGGGAACGTGGCACACGCTGCTGCCCATACTCGACACTGTCGCCCGCCGGGGTGTCCATCCAGTCACCCACCAGCGCGGCCACGACGGGCGTCCGGTAAGCCAGCGCCAGCGGATACACCCGCGTGTAGAGGCTGCGATAGCCGTCGTCCACGGTCAGCAGCACCGCGCGTGGCGGCAACGGCTGCAGACCGCGTCGGGCGCGTTCGATGTCGTCGAGCGAAATCGCGGTCCAGTCGTTGCCGGCCAGCCATTCGAAGAACCCGCCCAACTGATCGCTGGTGACGCCGTCGTCGTCGAGCTCGGCCGGATTGTCCACCACGTCATGCAGGGCGATGGCGACGAAACGCTGCGGCGCGGGGGGATGTGCGGCGACTTTGCCGGCCATCAACGTTGCCAGCAGCAAGGCAATCAGCAACAGGGCAGAGTGCGTTCGGACCATGGCTAGAACCGCTGCTCGAAACGGATGAAGGCGGTGAGCGAGCGCTCGGCGTCGCCGTCGTAAATATGCCTGGCCCAGGCAAACCCGTATTCCCAGGCCGTGCGCGGATCGTGGCTGTAGGTCTGCGAATACTCCACGCCTCCCACATCGCCACTGCCGAAGCCGGACTGCCAGTAGCGCCCGTAGTTCGCCAGCACTCGTTGCCGCAGGCTGCGCTGGTAACGCCGCCAGATCAGGTGCCTCACGTCGACACCGAGGCTGAAGGACGCATCGCGTTCGGGATTGAAATAGGCGGTATCGCGCAGGGAATTGCGCGAGGCGTACAAGGTCGGATGCAGCAACACGTCCAGGCCTGGCTGGTTCACGATTCTGCCGAGATAGTCGGCCGTCGCCTGCCAGCGGCGGTTGCCATCACTGAAGTCCAGCAGGGCGGTTGAGAACGATGCGACGTGCTGATCGTCCCAGGCATGGGCGATGCGCACGCCGTAGGCATCTGCGCGCACGCCGGCCTGGATAGCGCGCAACGGCGTGTCGGCGGAGAACCGTTGCAGATCCGCAGCCAGGGTCCAGTGATCATCCGGTTGCCATTGCACGCTGGCGTCGGCACCGCCGTGCTCGAGCAGGCCCTGATTGGACCAACCAATCAGTTCGAAAGACAGGTCGGACCAACGTCCTTCGATGCCTGCGCCGTAGCGATTGCGGGTCAGGGTTTCGTGGTCCGGTTTGTCCACCTCGCGCTCGGCGGCGGCCAGCAATCGCCAGTTCTCGCGCAAGGGCGGCGAGTACAGCCGCAGCGCACCGGTCATGCCGCTGCCGGGGGCCGTGCTGCCGCCGCCTTCTGCACGTCGTGGCGCAAACGACAGCAGCACCTGCGCGTCGTTGTGCGCGCTGACCTCGTCCTGCAGCCGCCGCACCTGCGAGTGCGTCGGCCGCGCTAGCGCCATGCGTTCGATCCGCGCCGCCGCCGACGCCCAGTACCCGCGCCGCCACTCCGCGTTCGCCAGCTCGAACTGCGCCGTCGGGTCGGCCGGCGCCAGGCTCCATGCCACCAACGCCTCGTGGTGTGCTTGCCGGGGCCAGCCGCGGGCCGCGGCGATTGCGCTCATCTCCCATCGCAGCGACGGTGAGGCAGGTGCGGCATCCAGCAGCGGGCGTACCCGTTGCCACGCCTCCAGTGGCATGTCGGCGTAGCGGCGGACCTGCGCGGCCAGCAGCTGTGCGTCGAGCCAATCCGCATCCGGTTGGGTGGCCGTACTGGCGCCGACACGCTTGCGCGGCGCGCCTTCGGCCGCCAGCGCATCTGCGGTGGCGAAGGCAGCGGCAAAGTCTTCGGTTTCCACCTGCGCATAGACCAGGCCCACGCGTGCCTGGCGATTGGCCGGATCCGCTTCGAGTACGGCGAGATAGCTGGCGAGTGCCTGTTCCGGCCGTTCCAGCGCAAGCTGCGCATCGGCTTGCGCCAGCCGGACATAGGCCGGCAGCGGCGCGGCGCGTTGCAAATCTTCGGCCAGCGCCAACGCTTCGGACCAGCGTTCGCGATTGCGCAGCGCCACCACCAGATCGCATAGCGACCGTCGTTCGGCTTCACGGTCGGGGGGCGTGGCGCTGCGTGCTTCCGTGGCCAGGCGTTGCAGGAGCGCGATGGCGGCGTCGGTTTGCGCGAACGGTTGCGTCGGATCGGGTTCTTCCACCTGTGCACCCCAGCGCACCCGCTCGGCAGCTTGCCCGCCGCGCACGGGGAATCCCGGGGTTTCCAGCACGTTTGCGGCAGCCTGCGGCGCGCCGAGCTGCATCAGCACATCGGCCAACGCGTTGCTGGCTTCGCGATTGGCGGGTTCGCGCGCGTGTGCAAGCGCGAATTTCTTCAGGGCCAGATAGCGGTCGTCATCGCGCAGCGCCGAACGACCTTCCTGCATGAGCTGCGACACGCCGGTTTCGTCCGCCCAAGCGAGCGGGGCAACCCACCCGGTCGCCGCTGCAAGGCACCACGCTAATGATCGGAGTGCGCCGTCCATGACCCTGGGCCTGACCGCGGCGCGATTACATAAGGGCCAGCAGCGTTAGGCGGGTGTGAAGCGCGGGCGGCGGTTTCGTCGCTTCATGCGGAGAAGGAAAATCGGCAGATGTGGTTACTCCACCACACCAGCGCGCGCCGACAACGCTTTCGCCGCAGCTGTGCCTTTGCGTTCGCTGTAGCGATCCACAAGATAGTCGGATCGGCCACGCACGAGCAGGGTGAACTTCACCAGTTCCTCCATGACATCCACCACGCGGTCGTAAAAAGGCGAAGGCCGCATGCGACCGTCGTCGTCGAATTCCTGCCACGCTTTCGGCACGGACGACTGGTTGGGGATCGTCAGCATGCGCATCCAACGGCCAAGCAAGCGCAGCGTGTTGACCACGTTGAAGGATTGCGAACCGCCACTGACCTGCATCACCGCCAGGGTCTTGCCTTGGGTCGGTCGAACACTGCCTTCTTCCAGCGGCAACCAGTCAATCTGGTTCTTGAACACGCCGGTGATCGCGCCGTGGCGTTCGGGTGAAACCCAGACGTGGCCGTCGGCCCACAGCGCCAGCTCGCGCAGTTCCCGCACCTTGGGATGATCCTTGCCGACGCTGTCCAGCATGGGCAGCTCATGCGGATCGAACATCCGCGTCTCTGCGCCGAGCCGACGCAGAATGCGCTCGGCTTCGAGCGCCAGTTTCCTGCTGTAGGACTGCGGGCGCAGCGAGCCATACAGCAGCAGGATGCGTACGGGGGTGTCGTGGTCAGTGGCAGCGAGTAACTCGTGACAGGGGCCGGGCAGCAGGTCCGGGTCCAGGTTCGGCAGGAGGGGTGAGGGCGGTTGTGGGTTCGTATCCATTCGATTATTCTAGAACTATGGAAACGAATCAGGCAATCACCGCACTCACCGCCCTCGGTCACGTCACCCGCTTGTCCGCGTACCGCTTGTTGGTCGAAGCGGGCAGCAACGGCCGCATGGCTGGCGAAATCGCCGAGGCGCTGTCGGTGCCGGGCGCGACGCTGTCCTTCCACCTGAAGGAACTGGTGCTGGCCGGGCTGGTGGAATCGGAAAGCCGGGGGCGCAACGTCTGCTACCGCGCCAACTACGCGGCAATGAACGGCCTGGTGCAGTACCTGACCCACAACTGCTGCGGCGGCGAGCAAGCCGACTGCGAACCGACCCGAGCCATCGACTGCGCCTGCTGAGCGCCCACAGGAATCCCCATGAAGCGACGAGTGCTTTTCCTCTGCACGGGCAATTCCGCCCGTAGCGTATTGGCCGAGGCGACCTTGCGAGCCTGGGCCGGCCACCGATTCGAAGTCTTCAGCGCCGGCAGCAAGCCCACCGGCCAAATCAATCCGTTCGCGCTGGACCAACTGGCTGCCGAAGGCATTGCGACAGCAAACCTGCGCAGCAAGTCCTGGGACGAGTTCGCAGACGCGGACGCAAAGCCGCTGGATCTGGTGATCACGGTTTGCGACGCGGCGGCGGCTGAGACCTGCCCGGTGGTGTTCGGCGACTTCATCCGCGCCCATTGGGGATTGTTTGATCCGGCCGATGTGCAAGGCGATGCGGTGGCGAAGGCGGACGCCTTCCGCCAGGCTCATCGCATCATCCAGGCGCGCTTGCTGGCGTTCCTGGCGATACCGGCTGACGTGTGGGACGACCGCGCTGCCTTGAAGGCCGCATTGGACAAGGTGGGTTTCGTCGAGCCGGAGGACGAGCGTGTCGCATGAGCCGGGCTCGATCGGAATTTTTGAAAAGTACCTGACCCTGTGGGTCGCGCTGTGCATGGCCGGCGGCATCGCGCTCGGTCATGTGGCGCCAGCCGCGTTCGCCCGTTTGGGCGCGATGGAAGTGGCGCAGGTCAACTTGCCGATGGCCGTGCTGATCTGGGCGATGATCCTGCCGATGTTGTTGCGCGTGGACTTCGGCGCCATGCGCGATGTCGGCCGGCACTGGCGCGGCATCGGCGTCACGCTCTTCATCAACTGGGCGATCAAGCCGTTCTCGATGGCGCTGCTGGCATGGATCTTCCTGCGCCACGTGTTCGTCGATTGGCTGCCCGCGGATCAAATCGATTCCTACGTGGCCGGGCTGATCCTGCTGGCGGCGGCGCCGTGCACGGCGATGGTGTTCGTCTGGAGTCACCTGTGCCGCGGCGATGCCAACTTCACCCTGAGCCAGGTGGCATTGAACGACGTGATCATGGTGGTGGCGTTCGCGCCCATTGTCGCGTTGTTGCTGGGGCTGTCGTCGATTTCGGTGCCGTGGGCGACCTTGGCGCTGTCGGTGGGCCTGTACATCGTGGTGCCGGTGATTGTGGCGAGCGTGCTACGCCGCTTGCTGCTGGCCAAGGCGGGCGTGGCTGGACTCGATCATGTGCTCGCCTCGCTGCAACCCGTCTCGATGGCGGCGTTGTTGCTGACGCTGGTGTTGCTGTTCGGATTCCAGGGAAAGCAGATCATCGAACAGCCGCTGGTGATCGCGTTGCTGGCCGTGCCGATCCTGCTGCAGGTGTACTTCAACTCCGGCCTGGCTTACCTGTTGAGCAGGAAGCTGGGGGTTGAACACGCAGTGGCAGGGCCATCGGCGTTGATTGGCGCCAGCAATTTCTTCGAGTTGGCGGTGGCCGCATCGATCAGCCTGTTCGGCGTGCACTCCGGCGCCGCGCTGGCCACGGTGGTGGGCGTGCTGATTGAAGTGCCGGTGATGCTGTCGGTGGTGCAGGTAGTGAACCGGAGCCGGGGCTGGTACGAAGCCGGGAGGTCGGCAGCCGCATAAAGAAAAACCCCGACAAGCCGGGGTTTTCTTTATCTGGTGCCGAAGGTGGGACTCGAACCCACACGCTTTTAAGGGCGGCGGATTTTGAGTCCGCTGCGTCTACCATTCCGCCACTTCGGCAAGGTCGGGGAGTATAGCCGAGCCGATGCCCGCAGGACAGCCTCAGACCACGCGATCGGTGCCGAGCAGGCGCTCGCCGCGCGTCTGCCAGCCGTTGCCGCCGGGCAGGCCTTCTTCCGGCGTGTAGATGCCGCAGCGGACCATGGTGCGCTGGTAGACATGCAGCGACACCGCGATGGCGTTGTCGCTGGGATTGCGGATGGTGTGGTACTCGTGCGGCGGAATCAGGCTGCCGGCCGAGCCGGTGCCGGCTTCGATGGTGCCGGCGGCGACAAAGCGGTAACGCTGATCGTCGTGTTCGGCCAGCTCGTACTGGGTGATTTCCAGGCGACCGCGCCAGACGCCTTCCACGCACCACATGCCCGAATGGTCATGGATCTTGGTGCCCTGGCCGGGGCCCCAGGTCATGGCGATCACGCTGTAGCCATGCTCGGGGCTGGTGTAGATCTCGCGGCGGGCGTAGTGATCGGCAATCGGCTCCAGCACGCAGCCGGGCAGGGAGACCGATTCGTCGCAGATCAGCGAGCACAGCGACTTGCGCAGGGCGTCGGTGATGGCGCGGTCATCGCCCAGGGCGACGGCGGCATCGATCGAGGCGATCAGTTTTTCCTGGCCGGGAAAATCGAGGGACATGGACGCAATCCAGAAGTGAGTGCGCTCATTCTAAGTGCGCCGGGCCCAAGCGCGAAGCGCCGACCGCCTGAACAGGGCAGTCGCGCCGATCCGGTCACAGCTTCGCCAGGAATCCCGCCACCGCCGGGGCAAAGCGCTCGAAGTCGACCAGGAAGGCGTCATGCCCCTGCGGCGATTCCAGCGGTACGAACTCCGTCTGCGCGCCACCCAACGCCAGGCCCTGGGCAATCTGCTCCTGCTGCTGCAGCGGGAACAGGATGTCGGTGACCGCGCCGATGGCCAGCGCCCGTTCCACCCGGATCTTCGCCAGCCCCTGCATGACGTCGCCGCCGGCGTACTCGGCCAGGTCGAACCAGTCCATCGAGCGGCTCAGGTACAGGTAGCAATTGGGATCGAAGCGGCGCACGAACCGCCGCGCATGGCCTTCCAGGTAGCTTTCCACCTGGAACTCCAGGCCGAAGGGCTCTTCGTCCGGACGGTCCGATTCCAGCCGCACCCGGCCAAAGCGGCCATCCCATTCCAGCGCCGAGCGGTAGGTGATGACGCCGAGCTTGCGCGCCATCCGCATGCCGGACTCGGGATAGTGGTCGTCGTCGTAGTGGCCGTGGTTCCAGGCCGGATCCAGGCGGATGGCTTCGCGCTGCAGCGAACGGATGGCGATCGAGAACGGCAACGCCTGCGCGCTGCCGGAGATGTTGATGTGCGAACGCGCCGCGCCGGGATGCAGCAACAGGTAGGCCAGCGCGGTCATGCCGCCCATCGAGTTGCCGATGATGCAGGCCAGAGTCTCGATGCCCAGCGCCTGCACCACGGCATGCGCGGCGCGGGCGCCGTCTTCCACCGACAGTTCGGGGAAGTCGAGCTGATACAGCGCCCCGGTCTGCGGATTGATCGACGCCGGGCCGGTGGAGCCCTTGCAGCTGCCCAGCGAGTTCACGCAGATCACGAACCAGCGATCCGTATCAATCGCCTTGCCCGGACCCAGCATGGCTTCCCACCAGCCTTCCTCGTCGTTGCCGGCGTTGCGCGCGGCGTGCGCGTCGGGCGACAGGCCGGTGACGATCAATACCGCGTTGTCGCGCGCGGCGTTGAGCTGGCCCCAGGTTTCGTAGGCGACACGCGCGCCGTGCAGTTCGCCGCCGCGCTTCATCGGGAAGGGCGAGGGCAGGGCATGGAACAGCGTGGCTGGCGGGATGAATTCAGTCATCGCGGCAGTTTAGAGGGCGGCTGCGGTGCTGGCGAGCCGCGAAGGCGACGCCCCGGTGCAGAGCGCGCGGCCGACGGCAGGGGCCGTCGGTGCGGCGGGCATCAGGGGACGATGCGATCAATCGTCAGCACGACTTCGCCCGCGTCGCCGGCCTTGACCGCGATGGCCGAGGCTTCCAGGTCACCGGACTTGGCCATCACGTCGCCGGCCTTGGAGACCCGCGCCACCAGTTCCACTTCCTGCACCTGCGACAGCTTGAGGGTCGGCATCGGGCTGTCGGCATCGCTCAGGGCGACGCTGGCCGGCAACTCGCTGGCCGTCAGGCGCTTGGCCGCCACCGGCATCGGCGGGCCACCACGCTGGCGGGCGAACACGAAGACCGTGTCCTGGGCGCCGACCTTGTCCTTGAGTTCCGGCGCGATTTCCACGCGTGCGCGCAGCAGCACCGGGCCGGTCGCGGCATCGATGGCTTCGACCGGCGGCGCGGCCAGGGCCGGCAATCCGGCTTCGGCGCGGGCCTCGTTGATCTGCGCGCGCAGGGTGGTGGCGGTATTGCCATCGACGCCGGCGAGCAGCGGCTCCCAGGTCTTGGCCGCTTCGGCCGGCTTGCCTTGCTGACGCTGCGCCACGCCGAGGAACCAGCGGGCGCGCTGGTGTTGCGGCGCGATGGTGAGCGCGCGCTCGAGCAGGGCCACGCCTTCGGCATCCAACTGCTTGCGCGGATCCGCGTACAGGCGGGCCTGCGCATTCTCGACCAGCACGTCGGCATCGTCCGGCGTGATCTTCAGCGCCTTGGCGAAGGCGGCCTGGGCATCGGCGTAACGCTCCATGCTCAGGTAGGTGCGACCGAGCAGGCGCCAGCCTTCCACCTCGTTGGGATTACGCGCGAGCGCGTCTTCCAGTTGCTTGACCGCGGTGTCCAGGTCCTGCGGCATTTCCGCGGTGGCGGATTGCGGCTGCAGGTCCATGGCGGCCGGGGTACCGACCAGTCGATACAGGGCAATGGCGCCCAGTCCCAGGGTGACCAGCGCGGCCAGGAAAATCGGGCGTGAGCTTTTCCACAGCGGAAACAGCACGGCCACCAGCGCGACCACCGTGATCAGGGCGGCGAGTGCAGCAAACAGATTCATCACCACTCCTGCTCATCGTTGGCGGGCGGAACTTCGCGTTGCGAGCGGCGGCGCACGATGTTGACCACCACCACGCCGCCAATCAGCACCAGCGCGGCCGGACCAAACCACAGCAGCCAGGTGCCGGGCGCCACATCGGGCTTGTACAGCACGAACTCGCCGTAACGCTCGACCAGGAACTGCTTGATCTGCGCATCGTTCTTGCCCTGGCGCATCAGGTCCAGCACTTCGCGGCGCAGGTCATGGGCGATCTGCGCATTGGAATCGGCCAGTGACTGGTTCTGGCACATCACGCAACGCAGTTCGGCGGTGAGCCGGTGGAAGTGCGCTTCTTCCGCATCATCGCGGAACACCAGCGGGGTGGGGTCGCTGGCCTGCGCCAGCACCGCGCCGGTGGCCAGCACACTGGCCAGAACCAGCAGGCCGGTGGCCAGCCAGGCGTGCGCCTGCGCGCGAACGGGCGACATCATCGCTTGCCCTCGGCCTTCTCGAGCGCGGGAATCAGCTCGTTGGCAAGGATGTCATCGGTGACCGCGCCGACATGCTTCCAGCGCACGATGCCCTGGCCATCGACCAGGAAGGTTTCCGGCGCGCCATAGATGCCCCAGTCGATGGCGGTGCGGCCGTCTTCATCGGCGATTACCAGCATGTAGGGATTGCCGAACTGCTCCAGCCAGCGCAGTGCTTCGCCGCGCTCATCCTTGAGGTTGTAGCCGATGAAGCGCACGCGCTTGGTCAGGGCGAACTTGGTCAGCACCGGATGCTCGACCCGGCATTCCGGACACCAGCTGCCCCAGACATTCATGACGTAGGGCGCGCCAGCGAGATCCTTGTTGCTGATGCGCACGTTGGGATCGTGCAGCACCGGCAGGCTGAAGGCCGGTGCGGACTTGCCGATCAGCGGCGACGGCAGCGACTCGCGATCGGCGCGCCCGGACTGCTTGACGCCGTAGGCCAGCAGCACCATCAGGCCGACAAAGAACAGGCCGATGATGACGGCGGCAAACACCAGCGCACCACGCGACTTGGGCGGCACGGCAGGAGGCGGCGTGCTGGAAGAAGGGTTCGAAGGATCGTTCATGCGCTGCGGGTCTCCGGTGTGCGGCGGAAGCGCTTGTCGGCAGCGGTGATGAAGGCGCCCAGCGCCATCATCAATGCACCCAGCCAGATCCAGCGCACGAATGGCTTGATATGCACGCGTACCGCCCAGGCGCCATTGCCCAGCGGTTCGCCCAGCGCCACGTAGACATCGCCGAACAGGCCAGGGCGAATGCCGGCTTCGGACATTACCTGGCCACCGCTGGCGTAGGCACGCTTTTCCGGGTGCAGCAGCACCAGCTCGCGATCGCCGCGCAGCACGCGCACATGGCCGCGATCGGACAGGTAGTTGGGGCCCTGGGTCTCGTCGACGCCTTCAAAGCGGAAGGCGTAGCCACTCATCTCCAGCGTCTGCCCCGGCTTGAGCGCCAGTTCGCGCTGCACGTTCTGCGCTTCCACCAGCAGCGCGCCGACCACGAACACCGCAATGCCCAGATGCGCCAGGATCATGCCGAGCATTTCCGGGGTGAGCCGACCATTGCTGCGCAGGCGCGTCCACAGGAATCGCAACGTGCCCAGCGCCACCCACGCACCACCAAGCGCACCGGCTGCGGTTTTCCACGCGCCCTGCGGGGCCATGAAATAGGCGGCGACCGCGACCAGCAGGGCCAGGCCGGCCCACGGTGCGAGCATCGCCAGCGGCTTGCTGGCCTGTTCGCGCTGCCAGCGGGTCAGCGGGCCGAACGGCACCAGCAGCACCAGCGGCGCCATCAACACCAGGAACAGCAGGCCGAAGTAGGGCGGGCCCACGGAAATCTTGCCCAGATCCAGTGCATCGGCAATCAGCGGATACAGCGTGCCCAGCAGCACCATGCCGCAGGCCGCGGCCAGCAGCACGTTGTTGGCCAGCAGCAGGGTCTCGCGCGAACTGGCGGTGAACGGCGCGCCTTCGCTGCGCGGCGCACGCAAGACGTACAGCAGCAGCGAGCCGCCAATCACGATGCCCAGGAAGGCCAGGATGAAGACACCGCGCGACGGATCCGCGGCAAACGCATGCACGCTGGTGATCACGCCGGAACGGACCAGGAAGGTGCCCAGCAGCGACAGCGAGAACGCGGCGATCGCAAGCAGCAGGGTCCAACCGGCAAAGCTGCCGCGCTTTTCAGTGACCGCTTGCGAATGCAGCAGCGCCGCACCCACCAGCCACGGCATGAAGCTGGCGTTCTCCACCGGATCCCAGAACCACCAGCCGCCCCAGCCCAGTTCGTAATACGCCCACCAGCTGCCCAGGGCGATGCCGATGGTGAGGAAGCCCCACGCGACATTCGTCCACGGGCGCGTCCAGCGCAGCCAGCGTGCATCGACGTGACCATCGAGCAGGGCGGCGATGGCGAACGCGAACGGCACCACGAAGCCGACGTAGCCCATGTAGAGCATCGGTGGGTGGATGATCAGGCCGGGGTCCTGCAGCAGCGGGTTCAAGTCGCGGCCTTCGGCCGGCACCATCAACAGGCGCTCGAACGGATTGGACGTAAGCAGCAGGAAGGCGGTGAAGCCCAGGCTGACCAGGCCCATCACGCCGAGCACGCGCGCCACCACCGGCTGCGGCAGCTTGCCGGAGAACAGCGCCACTGCCGTGGTCCACAGCGCCAGCACCAGCACCCACAACAACAGCGAACCTTCGTGCGAACCCCATACCGCCGAGTAGCGATACATCATCGGCAGCAGGGTGTTGGAATTGCTGGCGACGTACTTGACCGAAAAATCCTGCACCACGAAGGCGTGGGTCAGCACGGCGAAGGTCAGCAGCAGCAGTACGGTCTGGCCGTAAGCGGCCGGTCGCGCCAATGCCATCCAGTCGCTTTTGCCGCGATGCGCACCGGCCAGCGGCAGGATGGCCTGCACGGCGGCCACCAGCAGCGCCAGGATCAGGGTGATTTGGCCAAGTTCGGGGAGCATGCGTTCAGTACATCCAAAGTGGGAGACCCGCACTCGCCGGGCAGTGAACCATCGGGAAAGCGGACGCCGGCCTGTGCGCGACGCCGCGGCGAATCAATTGGCCGACCCCGACGCCGCGGCATCCGCCGGCGTCTGCACATCGTGCTTCTGGTGCGCCTTGCCCATCTTGTCCGCCACTTCCTTGGGCATGTAGGTCTCATCGTGCTTGGCCAGCACGTCCTCGGCCACGAACACGCCGTCCTTCATCGAACCAGTGGCCACCACCGCCTGACCTTCGCGGAACAGATCCGGCAGGATGCGGTCGTACACCACCGGCAACTGCGCGTCGCCGTCGGTGACGCGGAAATGCGCTTCCAGCGAACCGGACTCGCGCTTGAACGATCCTTTTTCGACCATGCCGCCCAGGCGGAAGCGCGCATGTTCGCCGGCTTCGCCGCGCAGCACTTCGGCCGGCGTATACAGGTAGGCCACGTTGCGCTGCAGCGCCATGGCGATCAGGGTGGCGGCGATAGCGGCAGCTACCACCAGCAGCAACACCCAGATCAGGCGGCGGCGGCGGGTGGGATTCATCGATTCAACTCCAATGGCTCGGCCGGCGGCGCCGACCTGGCATCGCGCGCGGCGCGCAGGCGCGCGGCACGCAGTTCACGCCGGATCTGCAGTTGCGGGACGATGACGTCCCACAGCAGCACCGCGGCGAATACGGCATAGGCGCCGATCACGTAACCCAGGTAGTTCATGGCTTGCCTCCGGCCAGCCGCGCCACCCAGTCCTTGCCCAGTTCGCGCCGCAGGTTGTCAGCGCGTGCGCGCGCCAGCAACGAGCCGGCAAACCAGAACTTGGTGGCCGCCACCATCAACCACAGCGGCAGCAGCATGCTGGCATCCATCTTGGAGCCACCCATCAGGCTGATGGTCTGGCCCTGGTGCAGCGAATTCCACCATTCCACCGAGTAACGGATGATCGGCAACAGCGCCACGCCCACGATCGACAGCAGGCCGGCGGCGCGCGCGGCGGCGCGGCGATCATCGATGGCGCCATACAGGCCGCTGACGCCCAGATACAGGAACAGCAGGATCAGTTCGGTGGTCAGGCGCGGATCCCAGTCCCACCAGGTGCCCCACATCGGCTTGCCCCAGATCGAACCGGTGGCCAGGGTGATCAGGGTGAACGCCGCGCCGATCGGCGCGCAGGCCATGGCGAGGATTTCGCACAGCTTGATCCGCCAGACCAGGGCGATGGCCGAATAGAACGCCATCAGGCCGAACACGAACAGGCTCATCCACGCGGCCGGCACATGGATGTAGAGGATGCGGAAGCTGTCACCCTGCTGGTAGTCGGCCGGCGCCACGAACAGGCCCTGCCACAGGCCCAGACCGAGCAGGATCAGCGCCGCCAGGTAGCACCAGGGCGTCCAGCGCGCGGCGAAGCGATCGAAGTAGGGCGGCGAGCCGAGTTGGTGAAACCAGCGGACGAGGGGATTCATGGCGTGCGTTGGGGCATCCAGTGGGATGCTGGCGCGGCTCTGTTCTGTGGATTCCGCCGCATTTTCCCAGACTGGGGCGACCGAGCCAAGCACGGGGCTGCGACCCAGCGTCGCAGGGCAATGGCCGGGTTCAGGCGCGTGGCAGCACGCCTTCGAGGAAGATTGAGACCGCTTCGCGCGCCTCCTGCTGGATGCGTGGCAGATCGGCCGCGCCAATCTGGCCGTTGACCGAGCGCAGGATGACGCCGCCGAACACCATCATGTAGAAGCGGTTGGCCGCCACGCTGGCATGTTCCAGCACCAGCCGGCCGGCCACGCGCTCGCGCTCGAACCAGGCGCTGAGCCGGCGCTCGGCCGGCGCCACGCCGTGCTCCATGAACCAGTCGCGCAGCTCCGGGAAGTTGAGCCCTTCGGCGATCACGATGCGATGGGTGACGATCCGGCCGGGCGAAAGCGTCTCGGCGACCATCCGCTCGGCGGCTTCGGGCAGCGCTTGCGGTGGCGGAAGCTGCGAGCCGTCGAGCAGATCCAGGCTGGCGCCAAAGGCGGCGATGCTGCGATCCATGATCGCCAGCGCCAGACCCTGCTTGTCGCCGTAGGCGCTGTACAGCGTGGAGAGCGAGCCCCCCGAACGGGCGACCACATCGGTCAGCCGCGCATCGCGATAGCCTTTTTCCAGGAACACCTCGGTGGCCGCTTCGAGGAAGCGCTCCACCCGCTGCTCACCGCGGCGATAGAAATCCGGGCGCGGGCGTTGCGGGCGGGCAGGGCGCGGCAGCGCCGGGGATCCGTCGGTCATGCGCTCAGTTCAATGCAATGCGGATGGCGGCGGCGGCCGTCAGCGGCGCCAGCACCAGCGCGAGCACCAGACCCGCGCCGAGCAGCAGCAACGCGCCGCCTGCATCCAGGCCCTGGGCACTGGCGGCAACGCTGCCGGCGCCAAACACCAGGATCGGCACGTACAGCGGCAGCGCCAGCAATGCCACCAGGATGCCGGAGCGACGCATGCCCACGGTCAGCGCGGCCACCACCGCGCCGAGCAGGCTCAACAACGGCGTGCCCAGCAGCAGCGAGACCAGCAGGATCGGCAATTGCGCGCGCGGCAGATGCAGCAGTTCGCCCAGCAGCGGCGTCACCAGCACCAGCGGCAATGCAGTGGTGGCCCAATGGGTCAGCACGCGCACCGCCACCAGCCAGGCCAGCGGCACCGGAGCGAGTATCCATTGCTCCAGCGAGCCGTCTTCGGCATCGCCACGGAACAGGGTGTCCAGCGACAGCAGGCCCGCCAGCAGCACCGCCACCCACAGCACCGCCGCCGCGACCTTCGCCAGCGCCTGCGGTTCTCCGCCCAATCCCAGTGCAAACAGCACCACCACCAGCAGGGCAAACAGGGCCGGCTGCGCGGCATCACCGCGGCGCCGCCACAACAAGCGCAGGTCGCGCAGGATCAAAGCCGCAGCGGCGCCGAACAAACCCGGTGCGGTGGACATCGGCGCGTTCATGCCTCACCTCCCAGATGCAGCATGCGGGTCTGCACCGGCGGCGCCGCATAGGCGCCATGCGTGGTGACCAGCGCCGCGCCGCCACCGCGCAGATGCGCGGAAATCATCCGGTTGACCAGGTTGATGCCCTGCAGATCGAGGTTGGCGTAAGGCTCGTCGAGCAACCACAGCGGTGCAGGCGACAGCCACAGGCGGGCCAGTGAAAGACGTTTCTTCTGGCCGGCCGACAGCTGCCGCGCCAGGCTGTCCTCGTAACCGCCCAGGCCGACCATGGCCAGCGCGTTGCCCGGCATCTGGCGTGCGCGGCGACCATGCAGGCCGCAGAGGAAGTGCAGGTTTTCCAAGGTGCTCAGATCGGCCTTCAAGGCTGGCAGGTGGCCCAGATACGCAATCGCATGCGAGCGCTGCGAAGCATTGGCGGGGCGTCCGTCGATATCGATATCGCCCTGGTCCGAGCGCAACAGGCCGGCCAGCACCCGCAACAGCGTGGTCTTGCCGGCGCCGTTGCCGCCCTGCACCAACAGCGCCTCACCGGCGTCCACCGCGAAGTCCAGCGGGCCGAACACCGGTTCGTCATTGCGCGTGAAGGTCAGGCCGCGCGCTGCAAGCAGGGGCGGATGGGCGTGGCTGAAATCGGTCATCGAAACGGCAGAAGCCTGGCGGCAGTGGGCGGCACAACAGCGCGCATTGTAAGCGGGCGGGGCCCCCGGCCGGGCCGGTGGGTGCCTTCAATGCGGACTTTCTGCATCAAACAAGGGCCACAACAGCTGCAGGCCCACCGGCAGCCGGCGGCGCCAGAACAGCAGGCCGCCCTGGCGAAAACGCCGCGCCAGCGCGCTGGCCTGGCTCAGGCTCAGGTCGCGGATCAGCCAGCCGGGTTCGCGCCAGCGACCCTGATCATCGCTGGCCTCGGCCGGACGGATGGGCCAGCCATGGCAGTCCAACAGCTGCTCCAGGCGCCGCGCGGCCAGCGCGTTCTCGTGCGCGCTGGCCTGTCCCGGTGGCGGATTGAAGGCGGTGACCAGCGCATAGGTGCTGCCCGGCCAACGGCGCTCCAGGTCGGGAGCGGGCCGGTCCACCTGCAGGGTGCAGGCGTGCCGACCAAGCTGGACGCGGTAGCAGGCCGCCTGCCATGCGGCCTGCAGGCGCTGTCTTTCCGTGGGCGGAACGCTGTAGCGATGCATGCCGCATCATCGCCTTGCACCGGCATTGCGTACACTCCCTGTCCCCCGTGGTTGCCGGAAAGGCGGATGCACCTTCAGACCAAATTGCCCAAGGTGGGCACCACCATCTTCACCGTGATGTCGCAGCTGGCCGCCGAACACGGCGCGGTCAACCTGGGCCAGGGCTTTCCGGATTTCGCGGTACCGCAGCGCCTGATCGACGAACTGGACCGCGCCATGCGCGCCGGCCACAACCAGTACGCGCCGATGACCGGCGTGCCGGTGCTGCGCCAGGCGATTGCCGACAAGCAACTGCGCTGCTACGGCCGCCAGGTCAATGTCGATACCGAGATCACCATCACCAGCGGCGCCACCGAAGCGCTGTTCAACGCCATCCACGCGGTGGTGCGTCCGGGCGAGGAAGTGATCGTGCTGGACCCGGCCTACGACAGCTACGAGCCGGCGTTCGAGCTGGCCGGCGCGAAAGCCGTGCACGTGGCGCTGGACCCGCAGACCTTCGCGGTCGACTGGGACCAGGTGCAGGCGGCCATCACCCCGCGTACCCGCGTGCTGATCATCAACAGTCCGCACAATCCCTCCGGCGCCATGCTCGCCGAAGCCGACATGCGCCGGCTGATCGAAATCCTGCGCGGCACCGAGATCGTGCTGATCTCCGACGAAGTCTACGAGCACATCGTGTTTGACGGCCGCCGCCACGAGTCGGCCCTGCGTTATCCGGAACTGGCCGAGCGCGCCTTCGTGGTGTCCAGCTTCGGCAAGACCTATCACTGCACCGGCTGGAAGATCGGTTATGCGATTGCGCCGCCGGCCTTGAGTGCCGAGTTCCGCAAGGTCCACCAGTACAACGTGTTCTGCACCTTCTCCCCGGCCCAGCATGCGTTTGCCGCGATGATCCGCGACGAGCCGGAGCACTACGAGCAGCTGGGCGCGTTCTATCAGGAAAAGCGCGATCACTTCCGCGCACAGTTGCTCGGCACCCGGCTCAAGCCGTTGCCGGTGCCGGGCGGCTATTTCCAGCTGGTGGATTATTCGGCGGTGAGCGATCTGCCGGACATCGAGTTCGTGCGCTGGCTGACTATCGAGCACGGCGTCACCGCCATTCCGCTGTCGCCGTTCTACGACAACCCGCCGCCGGGCCAACGCCTGGCGCGGCTGTGCTTCGCCAAGAACCAGGCGACGCTGGACGCGGCCATTGAACGCCTGAAGAAGCTGTAGGGGTGTCGACCATGCACGATTTGCGCATCTCCCTCATCCAAGGCGAAACCCGCTGGCACGATCCGTCCGGCAACCGCGACTACTACGCCGGCCTGATCGCACCGCTGGCGGGGCAGACGGATCTGGTGATCCTGCCGGAGACCTTCACCAGCGGCTTCAGCAATGACGCCATCGATCGCGCCGAAACCATGGACGGCGAAACCGTCGCCTGGATTCGCGCGCAGGCGCGCCAGCTCGATGCCGCCGTCACCGGCAGCGTGCAGCTGCGTGCCGAAGGCGGCGTGTTCAATCGTCTGCTCTGGGCCACGCCCGATGGCGAGCTGGCGTACTACGACAAGCGCCATCTGTTCCGTTACGCCGGTGAACACAAGCGCTATGCCGCCGGCAGCGAGCGTTTGTCGGTGGAATGGAAAGGCTGGCGAATCAATCCGCAGGTCTGCTACGACCTGCGCTTTCCGGTGTTCTGCCGCAATCGTTTCGATGTGGAGCGGCCGGGCCAGCTGGATTTTGATCTGCAGATCTTCGTGGCCAACTGGCCGGCGGCGCGGGCCCATGCCTGGCGCACCTTGTTGCGCGCGCGCGCGATTGAAAACCTCTGCTATGTGGCGGCGGTCAATCGTGCCGGCACCGATGGCAACGAGCTGACTTATTCGGGTGACAGTGCGGTGATCGATTTCCTCGGTCAGCCCGTGGCCGAGCTGGGGCCGGGCGAAGGCATCAGCACCAGCGTCATTTCCGCCGAGGCCTTGCAGCAGCATCGCGAGCGCTTCCCGGCGATGCTGGATGCGGATCGCTTCACCCTGGGCTGACGGCCGGCAGGATCTGGCAGACCGCCTGACACAGCGTCAGCACCTTGCCTTCGCCATTGCGCGCTTCGCCACGCAGATGCAACTGGTTGCGCGTGCGCTCGACCAGTTCGGCCGTGCAGATGATGTGGGTTTCTGACGGGGGGACCGGACGCAGGTACTGCGTATTCAAAGCGGTGGTCACGCTGGGCGGGGCAATCAGATACGAGAACGGACCCAAGGTGTTGTCCAGCGCCGCGACGATGAAGCCGCCTTGCATATGCCCCATCGGATTCTGGTAGCGCTTCAGTACCGGGAAACGCAGGCGTAACGACTGACCTTCGATGTACTCCAGCACCTCACCTTGCATATCGACCAGGCAGGGCGGCGGAATCTGCAGGGGCACGCCGGCAGGCAGACGCGCGCGGAGCAGGGCATTGATGTCTGGCACGTCGCTCATCGGGTAAAGCTCAGCTCAAAGGACACATGGAAAGGTGCGCGCGGCGGCGGCTCCAGGAAGCGACCACTCAACTCGTGCTCCACGCATTGCGCCAAGGCCGTGTCGCCCTGACGCCAGGTACGGACAATCTTGCCCCGCGCATCCAACTCGGCCACCACCACAAAGGCAGTGGTGTCCGGATTGGGGCTGGCGCAGTCGGCAACCGCGGTGTCCAGCTGGCGCGATTGCGCCTGCTGGATGTTCGCGCGTTGGGTCACGGTCAGCGTCGCTTCGTCGGCATCGGCCGCACGCTTGGCGGCGTTGAAATCCACTGACGTGCTGGCCTGCGCCAGCGCGCGAGATGGTGCAAAGACAACCGCCAGTAACAGCGCGGCAACGACAGCGCCGGCCAACGTGAAGCCGATGCGCATCACGGCTGACCCTGGGCCGGCGCCGGAGCGGCAGGCGCCGACGGGGCGGCCGGCGCTGCCGGCGCAGCGGGCGCCTTGGGCGGATGGATGCGCAGCAGCTTGCCGTTGTCCTCATCGGTCAGCACATAGATCGCACCGTCAGCGGCTACGCGCACATCACGCACGCGCTCGCTGTTTTCGCTCAGCAGGCGTTCTTCACCGACGATCTTGTCGCCGTCCAAACTCAGGCGGATCAAATTGCTCTCCGCCAGCGAGCCCAGGAACAGGCTGTTGTTCCAGGGCGAATCCGCATGCCCGGTATAGAACGCCATGCCGCTCAGGCCAGGCGACTTGGCCCAGTAATGGAACGGCTGCTCCATGCCTTCCTTGACCTGGCCCTGCGCTTCGGGAATCGGCAGACCGGAGTAGTTGATGCCGTAGGTGATGATCGGCCAGCCGTAATTCTTGCCCGGCTGCGGATGATTGAGTTCGTCGCCGCCGCGCGGGCCATGCTCGGATTCCCACAAGGTGCCGGTGCGCGGATCGAATGCCAGTCCCTGCATGTTGCGGTGGCCGTAGCTCCAGATTTCCGGACGCGCGTTGGCCTGGCCGACGAAGGGATTGTCCTGCGGCACGCTGCCATCCAGGTTCAGGCGCACCAGCTTGCCCTGCAGCTTGTCCAGCTCCTGCGAGGTGGGGCGATGGTTGCGTTCGCCCTGGCTGATGAAGATATGACCCTGGCCATCAAAGGCCAGCCGCGAGCCGAAATGCGCTTCACCATCGAGCTTGGGCAGTTGCTGGTAAATGCGCTTGACCTCGGTGAGCGCGCCATCGCCCAGGATCGCCGTGGCCACGGCGGTGCCGGCCAGGCCCTTGTCGCCAGCTTCGGCATAGCTGAGGAAGATGCGCTTGCTGCTGGCGAAGTCCGGCGCCAGCACCACGTCGAGCAGGCCACCCTGGCCTTCGGCGAACACCGCCGGCACGCCGGTGTACGGCGCGGAGATCGCGCCGTCGGCGCCGACGTGGCGCAGCTGGCCGCTGCGCTCGGTGACCAGGAAGCCGCCCTCCGGCAGCAGCGCCACCGACCACGGATGATCCAGGCCAGCCGCGATCTGCTGGACTTCAATCGCGCCCAAGGTGCTGGCCAGACTCTTGGCAGCGACCGGTTGCGCGGGTGCGGGCTGCGCTGCGGCCGGAGTGGCGGCTTCGGGCGCGGGCGAGCAGGCGACCAGCAACACGGCGAGGGTGGTGGCCACGGCAAGACGGGACTTCAAGGGCATCGGGAGCTCCTGGGGGAATGGGACAACGGGGCGGCTGCCGGACAGCCAGCGGACCGGTCAACGGTAACCGGCCGCCTGCAATTCGAACAGCTCCGCATAACGGCCACCTGCGGCCATCAGCTGCTCATGGGTGCCGCTGGCTTCCAGTCGGCCTTCATTGAGCACAAGGATACGATCGGCCATGCGTACGCTGGAGAACCGGTGCGAAATCAGCACGGCGGTGCGATTGTCCGACAGTTCCTTGAAGCGCTGGAAGACCTCGAACTCCGATCGCGCATCCAGCGCCGCGGTGGGTTCATCCAGAATCATCACCTGCGCATCGCGCATGTAGGCGCGGGCGATGGCGATCTTCTGCCATTGACCGCCGGACAGATCCACGCCGTTCTTGAAGCGCCGGCCGATGATCTGGTCGTAGCCCTGGGGCAGGGTGGCGATCACTTCATCGGCCATCGCGCGCTGCGCGGCATGGCGGATGCGTTCCTTGTCGTCCATCGCCTCGACCAGGCCCACGCCGATGTTTTCGCCGGCGGTGAGGTGGTAGCGCACGAAGTCCTGGAAGATCACGCCGATGTTGGCGCGCAGCTCGTCGATGTCGTACTCGCGCAGATCCCGGCCATCGAGCAGGATGCGGCCTTCGTCGGGGTCGTACAGGCGGGCGAGCAACTTGACCAGGGTGGTCTTGCCGGCGCCATTCTCGCCGACCAGCGCCAGCACCTCGTTGGCACGCAGTTCGAAGTCGAGCGCACGCACCGCCCAGCGTTCCGCGCCCGGATAGCGGAAGCCGACATTCTCGAACACGAAGCCGCGCGCGATCGGACGGGGCACCGGCACCGGGTTGGGAGGCGAAATGATCTCCGGCTCAATCTCGAAGAACGAAAACAGATCGTCCAGATACAACGCTTGGCCCGCGACCTGCGAAAACCCGACCAGCAGGCCTTCCAGCAACTGGCGCAGGCGCAGGAAGCTGCCGGCCAGGAAGGTTAGATCGCCGATGCTGAAGTCGCCGCGCACCGTGCGCCAGGCGATGTAGCCATACGCCACGTAGTAGCCCAATGTGCCCAGCGCTGCCAGCAAGGTGCCCCACAATGCCCGCCGCCGCGCCAGCGCGCGGTTGGCCAGGTAGAACTTGTCGGCCAGGCGGCGGTAGCGATCGATCAGGAAGCGGTGGAGGTTGAAGATCTTCACCTCTTTGGCGGTTTCCACGCTGGCGCCGGTCTGCCGCACGTATTCCAGCTGGCGGCGTTCGGGAGTCCAGGCGAAGTTGAGCGAGTAGCCCAACGCATTGAAGTGCGCTTCGCCGACAAAGGCCGGAATCAACGCCACCGCCAGCAGCAGGATCAGCCAGGGCGCGTAGATCACCAGGCCGGCGGCAAAGGTCACCACGGTGATCGCATCCTGCACCTGGCCAAACAACTGGCTCATCAGGTTCATCCGGCCCATGGTCTGGCGGCGCGCGCGATCCAGCTTGTCCTGCAGATCCGGGTCTTCGAAATCCTCCAGATCCAGCCGCGCGGCATGCTCCATCAGGCGCACGCTGGTGGCGTTGGTGAACAGTTCGGAGAGCAGGCCGTCGCCGTAGCTGATCAGCCGGCCCAGCAAGTCCGAACCGATGGCCAGGCCCAGTTCCAGCGCCAGCAAGCCGGCGAGGGTATCGAGCTGGCCGCTGTGCCAGGCGTCCTCGATTCCGGCAAACCCGGCGCCCACGCCCACCAGCCGCACGGCCTCATCGATGATCAGCTTGCCCACATACAGCGTGGCCACGGGCAGGAAGGCGCGCACCAGCCGCAGGCCCATCGTGGCCAGGGTCAAGCCGGGGCTGGTCTTCCAGATCTGGCGCAGGAACGGTGGCAGGTTGCGCAGCGCATCGACGCGCTCGCGCAGGCTGTTGCTGCGCGCCGCCGCCTGGGCGCGCGTGTCATCCGTGGCGGCAGGTTCGCGTTGGGCCATGCCGCATTGTGCGGGATGGACAAGGCAAATGAGTGAAAGCGGCCGACCCGGCGACGGCGTCGCCGGGCCGCGCAGGCGCAGCTAGAAGCGATAGGCCACGCCAAAACGCACGCCGGCATCCTGGAAATCGAAATTGCCGCGGAAGTTGTTCTTCTCCGCCTGCGCATCGATATGGCTGATGGTGTAGTCCAGGCTGAAGCCGAAGCGCTCCCACGGATACCACTCCACACCGGCGCGGCCGAAGGTCACATCGGCGTCGACACTCTCGACATTGGCCGAGAAGTAGCCCACGTCGGCGGAGACGCGCCATTGATCGGCAGGGGTCCAACGCCAGCTGCCGCCGATGGTGGGCGCTGGCAGGTCGGCCGAGACTTCATTGCTGCGGCTGTTGCTGACCTGGTTGCCGCCGCTGTCCACCTGCACGGACAAGCCCAGATTGATGCTGTACCAGACCAGGCCCAGGCGCGGGCCCAGCGCCCAGTTCTCATGCGAGGCGGCCCACCAGACGTAGTTCAGTTCGTACGCCTTGAAGTCGTACTCGGCGCGCACTACGGCATTGGCTTCGTACAAGGTGTCGTTGAATTCAAACTGGCGCTGCAACTGGCGGGTGTTGTCCAGATCATTGCGGTAGTAGCCGAAGCCGAACTCGTGATGATCGAAAGGTCGCCAGCTGGCGCCGATGTAGGCGATGGCCTTGTTGTCATCCAGGCCCAAGTCCCGGTCCAGGTTGATCTCGTTGCCGCGGGCGGTGTCGCCATCGGCGCGCACGTCGGTATCGAAGCGATTGAGGTAGCCGGCGACACGGACGTTGAAAACGTCCAGCGGCTCCACCGCATGGGCTGGCAGGGCCATCCCGGCGGACAGGGCCAGGCCCGACAGGGTCAGGACAAATCGCGATGCGGACGACATACAGCCTCCACAAACACTGCCGCTGGTTGCGGCCCGCGCAGTCTAAGCCCGGCCCAGCGCCCGGTTCTATAGGCCTTTGGGCCAGCAAGGCCCGGCCTGGCGGGGTGCCGGCAGGCATACGACCAAAGGGCCATCGGGACGGCGGCCGCGGCGGGGCTCTGCGGGCGCCGGATCGCCTAAAATAGCCGGCTCCGCCCGCGACCTTCCGGCAGCCAGCCCCGCCTCATGTCCTCGATCAAGCAAGAAGATCTCATCCAGTCCGTCGCCGACGCGCTGCAGTACATCAGCTACTACCACCCGGTGGACTACATCCAGAACCTGGCCGCTGCCTACGAGCGCGAGGAGTCGCCGGCTGCCAAGGACGCCATCGCCCAGATCCTGATCAACTCGCGCATGTGCGCCGAAGGCCACCGGCCGATCTGCCAGGACACCGGCATCGTCACCGTGTTCCTGGAAATCGGCATGAACGTGCGCTGGGACGACGCCACCATGGGCGTGGAAGACATGGTCCACGAAGGCGTGCGCCGCGCCTACAACGATCCGGACAACAAGCTGCGCGCCTCGGTGCTGGCGGATCCGGCCGGCAAGCGCATCAACACCAAGGACAACACCCCCGGCGTGGTCAACGTCAAAGTCGTCCCGGGCGATACCGTGGACGTGATCGTCGCCGCCAAGGGCGGCGGCTCGGAAGCCAAATCCAAGTTCGCCATGCTCAATCCTTCCGACTCGATCGTCGACTGGGTGCTCAAGACCGTGCCGACCATGGGCGCTGGCTGGTGCCCGCCGGGCATGCTGGGCATCGGCATTGGCGGCACCGCCGAGAAGGCGATGCTGCTGGCCAAGGAAGCGCTGATGGAGCCGATCGACATCACCGATCTGCAGGCGCGCGGCGCCAGCAACCGCGCCGAAGAGCTGCGCCTGGAGCTGTACGACAAGGTCAACGCGCTCGGCATCGGCGCGCAGGGCCTGGGCGGCCTGACCACGGTGCTGGACATCAAGGTCAAGGATTACCCCACCCATGCGGCCAACCTGCCGGTGGCGCTGATTCCCAACTGCGCGGCCACCCGCCACGCGCATTTCACCCTGGATGGCAGCGGCCCGGTGATGCTGGATCCGCCCTCGCTCGAGGACTGGCCGGAGCTGACCTACGACGCCAGCAAGGGCCGTCGCGTGAATCTGGATACGTTGACGCAGGCCGATGTGGCCAGCTGGAAGCCCGGCGAAGTGTTGCTGCTCAACGGCAAGCTGCTGACCGGTCGCGATGCCGCGCACAAGCGCATGGTCGACATGCTCAACAAGGGTGAGGCGCTGCCGGTGGATCTGCGCGGCCGCTTCATCTACTACGTGGGTCCGGTGGATCCGGTGCGCGACGAAGTGGTGGGCCCGGCCGGTCCGACCACGGCCACGCGCATGGACAAGTTCACCGAACAGGTGCTGGCGCAGACCGGCCTGCTGGGCATGGTCGGCAAGGCCGAGCGCGGTCCGACCGCCATCGAGGCGATCAAGAAGCACCAGTCGGCCTATCTGATGGCCGTGGGCGGCGCGGCCTATCTGGTGTCCAAGGCGATCAAGGCCGCCAAGGTGGTGGGCTTCGCCGATCTCGGCATGGAAGCCATCTACGAGTTCGACGTGCAGGACATGCCGGTGACCGTAGCGGTGGATTCGCAGGGCACCTCGGTGCACACCACCGGGCCGCGCGAATGGCAGGCGCGGATTGGCAAGATTCCTGTAGTGGTTGCATGAATTTCCCGCAAGGCCCGCGCAAGCGGGCCTTGTCGTATTTCCCGTTCACTTCGTAGCCCGGAGCCCGCATGTCCACGCCCACGCTGTTCTATTCCCCCAGCACCGCCAGCCTGGTCGTGCACTGGCTGTTGATCGAGCTGGATGCGCCACATCAGTTGCATGAGCTGGATTTCGACAAGGGCGATCAGAAGGCGCCGGAGTATCTGAAGCTCAACCCGGCCGGCCGCGTACCGGCACTGGTCGTGGACGGGCAGGTGATTACCGAAGCCGCCGCGATCCTGCTGCACCTGGCCGATACGCATCCGCAGGCCAAGCTGGCGCCGACGCCTGGCTCGATTGATCGCGCGCATTACTACCAGTGGATGTTCTTCCTGGCCAACTCGCTGCAGCCGGCTTACCGGCAGTGGTTCTATGACGATCAGTCGGCTGGCGAGGCGCATTACGACATCAGCCGGGATCAAGCCCGCCAGCGCATCGAAGGTGCCTGGCAACGCGTGGCCGATCACCTGCAGGCCAACGGGCCTTTCATGATCGGTGAGCAACTGACCGTGGTCGACTTCATGACCACCATGCTGATGCGCTGGTCGCGCAACATGCCCAGGCCCAGCGACAGCTGGCCGGTGCTCAAAGCCTATGCGGATCGCATGAAGCAGCGGCCGGCGTTCAAGGAAGTCTATGCGCGCGAAGGGTTGACTGACTGGATGTGAGCTGGCGACCAAAGCCAGGATGCTTCCTGATCGGGCAGGTGGATCCGCTTCAGCTCCTTCCCCCGCTTGCGGGGGAAGGTTGGGATGGGGGCAGAACGAAGACGTGATCGTTGAGTACCCGTCTTCGTTCTGCCCCCACCCCAGCCCTCCCCCGTAAACGGGAGAGGGGGTTTTACAACGCGTCGGCTTTCGCCTTCTCGGCCAATTCCGGCGGCAGCAAATCCAACACGGTCTCCGAAGGCCGGCACAGCTTCACGCCCCAGGGCGACACCACGATCGGCCGGTTAATCAGGATTGGATGGGCGAGCATCGCTTCGATCAGCGTTTCATCGCCGGTGCCGGGCGCATCCAGCCCCAGTTCGGCATGCAAGGCTTCCTTGCTGCGCACCACCTCGCGCACCGGCGTGCCCATCTGATCAATCAACCCGGTCAGTATGCTGCGATCGGGCGGCGTCTGCAGGTATTCAATCACGGTAGGTTCGATGCCGGCCTTGCGCAGGAACGCCAGCACATTGCGCGACGTGCCGCAGGCGGGATTGTGGTAAATCGTGACGCCATCGCCGGGGATGGCCATCAGTACCACTCCAGCAGCGAGATGCCCAAGCCGATGTAGGTGGCCTTGTGGTTGTAGTCGATCAGGCTTTCGCCATACCCGTGGAAGGCCTGCACGTGGCCGCGGAACGTGCGGTTGATCGGGAAGCCCCAGTCGAACTGCAGCGCACCATGCGAGTCGTCGCCGCCGCGCAGCGAATGGCGGCCCAGCAAGGTCACCTCGTGGCCGTTCTTGCTGTAGGTGATCATGGCGTCGCCGCGGCCGATGTAATCCTCGATGTCCGGATTGTCATCGTCATTGCCGTCCGGAATGCGATACCAGGGACGGACCACGAACGCCCAGTTCTCCCGATCCAGGCCAGCGCTGAAGATCACCCGGTTCCAGCTGCGCGACAGCGGATCGGTGCGGCCGTTGGACTGGTGGTTGAAGCCCACGCTCATCATCCGTCCCTTCCACCCGGCGATGCTGTAGTTGTTGCGGAACACCAGCATCACTTCCGGTTCGTAGTTGGTTTCGCGGAAGGGCCGTGATTCCTCGCCGTTGTAGACCTGCCAGCGCGAGCTCTGGGTATAGGCGCCCCACAGATCGCCATTGTCGCCAAAGATGTTCTCGGCGAACTTGGTCTTGAAGCTGAGCTGGAACTTGGCCTCGGTGTTGTCCAGCGGCAACGGCTCGGTGACGGCATTGCGCGGATTGGGCGACGTCGGCCGCTCGTTGACGTCGCTGGTCCAGAACACCGGCATCAGATAGAGCGGCTTGTAGCCGCGCAACTGGAACACGCCCAGCTTGGAGTCCCTGGCCAGCTCCCAGCGGCTGTCCAGCAGAGAACCCTTGCCGGCATTGGCGATGGCGTCCTGCAGCATGGGATCGTCGGTGCGGAACCACGCGCCGACGCGTCGGCGCGTGCGTTCTCCCAGGCTGGTGTTTTCGCTTTCCGCGGCCTGCTTGCGCTCCTGCTTGGCCTGCTCCTTCTGGTATTCCAGGCTGGTCTTGGCGGCCACTGCCTGTGCATCGGCGGTGGTCGTGTCGCGGGCTTGCTGGCGGAACATCGAGTCGTAGCAGATCAGGCGGGCACTGTCGGCTTCGATTGCAGCGCAGGCTTCCGGCGTGGCGGCTTGCGGCTGTGCTTCCTGGGCGCTGAGCGGGGCGACGGCCAGGCTCACTACAAAGGCGGTGGTCAGGAGGGTCAGAGGGCGTGGGGTCATGGGAACGGGCGCGGAGGAGTCGAAGGAATTGTGCATGAGGCCGATGACGCGGATCAGAACAACCACGCCAGAACAAAATAACCGAGCATGGCAAACGCCAGGCCCAGTTTGAGCACCACGCCCAGGACGATGCCCAGCCATGTGCCCAGACCCACTTTCGTGGCCTGGCCGACTTCCCGGCTGTGCCAGTACTCGCCCAGCAATGCACCTGCAAACGGACCCACGAACAAGCCCAGAATGCCGAAGAACATGCCCACCACAGTGCCGACGGCGGCGCCCAACAAGGCCTTGCTACTGGCGCCGACGCGTTTGGCGCCGACCACAGTGGCGAAGAAATCCACAGCCACCGACAGCGCCGTAAGCAGGCCCAACACGGTCAGGGACAGCCAGCCGATGCGCTCGAAGCCATCGGCCCAGGCCGCCACCAGCATCCCCGCGAAAACCAGCGGCAAACCGGGCAGGGCGGGCAGGACCACCCCGGCCAGGCCGACGAGGATCAGCACCAGCGCCAAAGCGTAATACAGCCACTCAATTTGCATCGGTGAAATTCCTTTTAGAATCAGTAAATTATGGGATAGCAAGGTCACCCGTCGGATGTTTGCATTTTCACAGATTGCGGGTTACTGTGCGGCCGCTGTGTTTGCCAAGGTCACCGTGAATCGTGGCCTAGATGCGGTAGATCCATCGATCCGCTACATCGTTTGTACCTCGCTTCCTCCTTGCAACCAGCCGCCGAGAGGCGTAACCACCACCCAGTTCCAAGGAGCAAGTAGATGGCTGACCGTGAAACCGGAACCGTTAAATGGTTCAACGATGCGAAAGGCTTCGGCTTTATCAGCCGTGAAAACGGTGAAGACGTGTTTGTGCATTTCCGCGCTATCCAGACCCAGGGCTTCAAGAGCCTCAAGGAAGGTCAGAAGGTGAGCTTCACCGTCGTGCAGGGCCAGAAGGGTCTGCAGGCCGACGCAGTCGAACCCGTCTGAGTATTGGCGCCAGGCTCCCCGGTCGCTGACCGGATGCAAAGAAAAAGCCCGACTCGCGTCGGGCTTTTTTTGTCCGCCGGCTGGCGCAATCAGCGCAGCACGACCTTGCCGTTCTGCACGCGCACGTAGGTGTTTTCGCGGATGCCACCCAGGTCGTGCTGGTTGATCGTCACGCGACGACCATCGTCGAGGCGCACGGTGATGTTGTAGGTATCGCCGGTGGTGCGCTTCTGGATGGCATTGCCCGCCACCGCACCTGCCACGGCGCCTGCCGCAGTGGAGACATTCTTGTTGCCCTCGCTGCCGCCGGTGCTGTTGGAGATCGCCCGGCCCGCCACGGCGCCGACGATGCCGCCGAGCACCGCGCCGGTGGCCGAAGGTGCGGACTTGCCCGAACCCACCACATCGATGCGTTCAACGATGCCGCAGTCCGCGCAATAGGAAGAAGACGGCGAGGTGTAGCCGCCGTTGTTGTAACCGCCACTGCTGTAGCCGGGCGAAGAAGTCGCGCAGCCCGCCAGGGCAATGGCCGAAGCGGCACCGATAGCAAGCACACGAAGTTTCATGAGTCCTCCTGGTCCAGACGTCCGATGGATGACCGGCCTTGATGCTCCGGTTCGCCGCCATCGTCGCGGCACGCATGTGAACCCGATGACAATTCAACGCGTGTCGCGATGGCGACACGTGTTTGCGTCAGCCAAAATTCAGCCGCGGAAATCCTGGTGGCAGCCCTTGCAGCTTTCCTTCACCTGCTCACCCAACTGCTTGGCGATGGCGCAGTTGGTGGGTGGCGTGGCGAGCGCGGCATCCAGCTTGCCGCGGAACGTGCTGGCGTGCTCGACGAAGCGTTGATCATCGCGGTACTGCGGAAACGCCAACTCCAGATCATTGGCCATCGCGCGCAAGGTGCGCACGTGCGGAACGGTGTCGGTGGCGGCGCAGCGATTCTGCGCCACGCTGTCGCCCAGCTGGCCGGCGTGCTTCTGCATCACGTGCATCACGCTGTCGGGGAAGGGATCATGCCGCGCCTGCAGCGCTCGCATCGCCATCACCGTGCAAATGGCGCCCACCACCAGGCCAAGCAGGAACAGGAACAGGTAGCGGGATGCAGTTGAGGACTTGGTAGGCGGCTGGCTGGCCATGCGGCGGGCTCCGGGTTGGGTTTGGCCGGTATGGTACGACGGGGATCACGGCCGGCACCATCGCCCGCTTACAATGAGCGCATGAAAAAAGTCCTCAAGGATCGTTTTGCCGGCATCGACCGACTGTACGGGCAGGGCGCGGTCGAACGCTATGCGCAGTGCCGTGTTGCTGTAGTCGGCCTGGGCGGCGTGGGCTCCTGGGTGGTGGAAGCGCTGGCGCGCTCGGGCGTGGGCCACCTCAGCCTGATCGATGCCGATGACATCTGCGTCTCCAATACGAACCGACAGCTTCCCGCGCTGGAAGGCCAGTATGGCCGCAACAAGGCCGAGGCCATGGCCGACCGTTGCCGCGCCATCAATCCGGAAGTGGAGGTGGAGGTGGTTCCGGCCTTCCTGACCGCCGGCAACCTGGAAGCGCTGCTGGACCACAACTTCGATCTCGTGCTGGATGCCTGCGACAGCTTCCGCACCAAAGTCGAAATGATCGCCTGGTGCCGGCGTCGCAAGCTGCCGATACTGGTTTCGGGATCGGCGGGGGGACGCACCGACCCGACCCAAATCCGTCTGCGCGATCTCTCGCGCACCGAGCACGACGCCTTACTGGCGCTGGTGCGCAAAAAATTGCGCGCGGAGTTCAATTTTCCCAAGAACCCGGATCGCTACTTCGGGGTCACCGCGGTGTACTCATTGCAGAACGTGCGCTATCCGCAGGCCGATGGCAGCGTCTGCGGCCTGCGCCCGCAGTTGGGAGCCGATGCGGCTTTGAAACTGGATTGCGGTGTGGGCCTTGGCGCGGCCACCCACATCACCGGCGCGTTCGCCTTCGCGATGGCGGGCAAGGCGCTGGAGATGCTGCTCAAGGCCGTGCCGCCCGCTGCGGATTGATTTTCAGGACAGGGCTGCCGCCAGGCCGCCACGCCGTTGTTCCCGGCGTCTGTGCACCAAGGGGCTGATGCCGAACCATCGCTGATGCGCACGACTGAATGAGGCGGTACACCGGTAGCCCAATTCCTGCGCCACTTGCGTCACGCTCAAGTCGGACTGCAGTAGCAGGTGTTCGGCAAGGTCTCGGCGCATGTTATCCAGCTCGACCTCGAAATCCATGCCGGCCTGCTTCAAACGTCGCTGCAAGGTGCGTACGCTCATGCCCAATGCGGGCGCCACCTGCTCCAGATTGCAGCGGTGTCGCGGCAACAGGGCGTGCATATGCTGCAGCATTTCCATCCGCAGCGAGTCGGGCGATCCCGAATCGGCATGTGTATCCAGGTAGAAGCGGATGATGGCATGCAATTCGGGATCCGCTTGCGCGCAGGGACGCGACATATCGTCGACATTCAACGCTACGGCATTGTCACTTTGCGAGAACAGCACCGGGCAACCGAAGTACTGCCGGTACAGCGACGCCTGGGAAAGCGGTTGATGACGCAGCCACACGGCCTTGGGCTGACACGCGTCATTGCTCATCTCGCGTAGCAGCAGGCACCCGTGCAACAGGGATTTTTCCACCAGCTGTGGCAGAGCCAGGCCGGCCGCCAGATTGTTCTCGAACACCAGCAGCGTTCGCGTGCTGTCGGAAGGCGACAAGGAGAACCGGATCGCACGGCTGTGCATGTGCAGGTAATCCAGCACCGCGGCAAGCCCTTCGCCCACGGTATTGGCAGTGAGTGCCAGATTTCGCAAAGGGCCTATCAGTCGAGAACCCTGCCGGTTTGCCAGCTCCATGCCGAGATGCGGCATGTCGATGGCGTGAGCCGTTTCGTTCAACAATTGCGCCAGGTGCCGGTAGCCTAGCGTGCCCTCATGGCGCGCGGCCGCATCGGCGCGAACTCGGTAACGATCGAGATAGTCCTGCGCGCACGCGCCGCGTTGTTGCACGACGTCGTCGAATTCGAGCAAGGCCGAGCCTCGTACGCTATCCATGTCGTTCTCCGTGCATCGTTCGCGAGTCTTTACCTGCCAGCACAGGCGTACAACATTATGGAGTGTGCAACTGCGTCTGAGCTGTGGTTCGTCTCATTTTTATGGACTGTAAGCGACCGAATCCACGCCAGTATGACTTCAAGCATGGCGTCAAATGGCAATCGGTTGGCATGAAATGCCAAATCAAGAACACGCACAAACCGACAGACTTTCCTTTTCCTGGTCGAAGGCCACAGTGTGGATTCGATCGCCCCACCTGTACGAGAAGGATTGCTATGAAAGCTCCCCACACATGGCTCACCGGGCTTGGCATCGCCGTGCTGCTTGGCGTTTCCAGCCAAGCTGCAACGGCCGAAAACAAGCAACCCAAACCTGCGTCGGCGGCCACTCAGGCCGCCAACGCAGCTGTGCAACGGCAACTGCCATTCAATGACAAGAGTGATTTCGAGGATGCCCAGCGTGGTCTGATCGCCCGGCCGGAGATCCTCACCATCAAGGATTCCGCCGGAAAAGTCGTATGGGATCTGGAGTCTTACAAGCAGTACATCGGCCTGGACAAACCGGCACCGGATACCGTCAATCCCAGCTTGTGGCGCAATGCCCAGTTGAACATGGTCAACGGCCTGTTCAAGGTCACGGATCGCATCTATCAGGTGCGTGGATTCGACCTGTCCAATATCACTTTCATCCAGGGCGATACGGGCTGGATCGTCTTTGATCCGCTTATTTCGGCCGAAACTGCGAAAGCCGCGTTGGATCTGGTGAACGAAAAGCTGGGCAAGCGCCCGGTCGTGGCGGTCCTGTACAGCCACTCGCACATCGACCACTACGGCGGCGTCCGTGGTCTGGTCGATGAAGCGGATGTCAAGGCGGGAAATGTCAAGATCATTGCTTCGACCGGGTTCACCGAGCATTCGATCAGCGAAAACGTGATTGCCGGTAACGCCATGGCGCGCCGTGCCGTGTACATGTACGGCGCACTGCTGCCGCGTAACGCACAAGGCGGCGTCAGTGGTGGCCTGGGCATGACCACCTCCACCGGCCGCGCGACGCTGATCGAACCGACTGTGCTGGTGGATCACACGGGCCAGGTATTGACCGTCGACGGCATCAAGATGGTGATGCAGTACACGCCGGGTACCGAGGCGCCGACCGAGTTCAATATTCACTTTCCGCAGTTCAAAGCCATGTGGATGGCCGAGAACACCACCAACACGATGCACAACATCCTGACCCTGCGCGGCGCACAGGTGCGTGACTCGGCGAAGTGGGCGAGCTTCATCGACGAGAGCATCCGCCTGTATGGCGCAGATACCGAAGTGAAGTTCCAGGCCCACCATTGGCCGATGTGGGGTGGGCAGAAGATCGTCGACTACTGGAAGAAGCAGCGTGACATGTACAAATACATGCACGACCAATCGGTCCGCCTGATGAACGAAGGCTACACAGGTGAAGAAATCTCCGAGATGATCAAGCTCCCGCCGGAGCTGGATAATTTCTGGGCGAACCGTGGCTACTACGGCAGCCTGAGGCACAACTCGCGCGCCATCTATCAGCGCTACATGGGCTGGTATGACGGCAACCCGTCCGACCTCAACAACCTGCCGCCGGAAGATGCTGCCAAGAAGTACATTGCCTACATGGGCGGCGAAGAGGCGGTGCTGCAGCGTGCACAGGCTGACTTTGATCGCGGTGAGTACCGCTGGGTCGCCGAGGCGCTGAAGCACGTCGTATTCGCCAACCCGAACAGCGCACGCGGCAAGGATATGTTGGCCGATGCCTATGAGCAGTTGGGTTACCAGGCCGAGTCCGGCCCGTGGCGTTCGATTTATCTGCAAGGTGCTTACGAGCTGCGCAATGGCGTGCCGAAGGCCGGTGGTACGGTTGCCGCCAGCCCGGACACCATCCGCGCCATGCAGCCGGAAATGCTGTTCGACTACCTGAGCGTGCGCCTGAACGGCCCGAAGGCCGCTGGCAAGATGATCAATCTGGACATGGACTTCACCGATCTGGGCAAGCAGTACGGCCTGACCGTGGAGAACGGTGTGCTCAACTACGCCAACGGCCATACGCCGAAGGCCGATGCCAGCATCGTTCTGACCAAGGCCGCGCTGGATGACGTGATGCTGGGCAAGGCCACGTTCGACCAGCAGATCAAGGACGGCAAGATCAAGATCAACGGAGACAAGCAGAAATTTGCCGAGTTCCTGGGTCTGATGGACACCTTCAACTTCTGGTTCAATATCGTCACGCCGTAAGCGAGACGGGCAAGGACGCGCCAAGGCACCGCTCCCAAGGGGGGCGGTGCCTTTTTTTGTCCTGGCGCGAAGAAACTAGCCCGGTAGCGCGAACAGGCGCTGGGCGTTCAGGCGTGTGGCCTCGGCAACACCAGCGGGGTCTACGTCGCGCAACTTGGCGATTTCGTCGCAGACGTGGGCAAGTCGTGCAGGTTCGTTGCGCTGGCCGCGGATGTGCGCGTCGGGCTGATCGGGTGCATCGGTTTCCAACAGCAGATACTCCAGTGGCATCTGGCTGGCCAATCGCCGCAAGCGCTGCGCCCGCTCATAGGTCACCGGCCCACCGAGGCCGATCAGGAAGCCCAGCTTCCACAGTTGCTGAGCCTGTTCCTCGCTGCCGGAAAAACTGTGCACGACGCCGCGCAGACCGCCGACGCGCCGGAACGAGCTGATCACCGCATCGACCGCGCGTCGCGCATGCACAATAACGGGCAGGTCAAAATCCCGCGCCAACAGCAGTTGTTGATCGAAGTAGCTTTGTTGGCTGTGCTGATCCAGACCCTCCACAAAATAGTCCAGGCCGCATTCGCCCACCGCCACCGCACCTTCGTCCTGCAGCCATCGGCGCAGCTCCTGCAGATGTTCCGGACGATGCTCGGCCAGGAAGATGGGATGCAGGCCGTAGGCCGGAAACAAGCCAGTGTTCGTGCGGCAGAGATCGCGCAGCTTGGGCCAGCCGGCGGCGTCCACGGCCGGAATCACCTGTGCGGTCACCCCGGCATCGCGTGCCCGCTTGATCACCGCTTGGCGGTCGTCATCGAATTCCGAGGCATCCAGGTGGCAATGGCTGTCAATCAACATGTTCAGCGCAGACGCGATCCCGATTCGATGGCCGGCGGTTCGGGATCCTTGCGACGCTTCCAGTTGGCCAGGAGTATCGTGCCCAGACCGAACACCAGTTCGTCCAGGAAGGGAATCGGATCCAGCCCCGGCGGCAGCAGGATGCTGAAGATGAAGAGCGCCGCCGTCAGTTTGAACAGGGTGGGATAACGCAATTTGCGCGCCCATTCCAACATCGGCAGAAGCAGCGGGGTTGCCATGGTCAATTCTCCGGCGAATGGCATCTCAGCGGGCACGCTAACACGCTCGGCACGAATGTGGAGTCGTTCACAATTGGGACGACTTGGTATGCATTTTACGGGGCTTGGTTCAGCTTCGTAGTGGTGCAATGATGCGCAATGTAACCCTTGGGCTGAGCCCAATATGGAGGCTGCGATGAAGAACAACACCACCATGATTCTGGTCGCTGCCGGCGCGCTGCTTGTAGGCGGCGTTGCCACTGCCGCCTTCCTGAAGGGCGGAGACAAGGCGGTGACCACGCCTGCGGGCGAAAGCGCGTCCCTGACCGACCCGGCGCTGGCTGCAGAAGACGCCAAGGTCGAAGATGCGGCCATCCCGGCCGACACCCTGCAATACGCCGACGTTCTCAACGTCAAGCCGGTGACCACCCCCGAGAAGCTCTACGCCACCGTGATTGGCACCGAGCCGGTGCGGGAGACCACCACCACCACCACCCCGCATGAGGTCTGCCAGGACGTGCAGGTGCAGGAACGTCTGCCCGAGAAGGATGGCAACGTCGGCGGCACGGTCGCCGGTGCGGTGATCGGCGGCATCCTGGGCAACCAGGTGGGTGGCGGTCGCGGCAAGAAGGCGGCCACGGCGGCTGGTGCGGTCGCGGGCGGCGTGATTGGCAACCAGGTCGACAAGCGTCATGTCGGCGGCCAGGTCGTGACCCGCACCGAGCGCCAGTGCCACACCGAGAACGCCAGCTCCGAGTCCTCCCGCGTGACCGGCTACAACGTGACCTACCGCAACGCCGATGGCACCACCGGCACGATGCGCATGGGCAGCAAGCCGGGCAGCCGCATTGCCATGGGCAATACCGAGAAGGTCGTGGGCTATGACGTGACCTACCGCTACGACGGCCAGGAAGACACCGTGCGCCTGGACGACAAGCCGGAAAGCGATCGCCTGCCGGTGATCAATGGCAAGGTGGTCACCCAGACCGCCTCGGCCGGTGGCAGCAAGCAGGGTTGACCGGTTTTGGGGTCGCCCAGCCGGCCCGCTGACAAATCCACGAAGTAACCCCAGAAAGGCCGGCGAAACGCCGGCCTTTCCTTTTCGCTACGCGGCTACCGGGGTTGGCCGGCCGACGAATACAATGCGAGGCTGTCCGCATCGGCGCGAATCCGCATGGCCCTGAACCCGTACGACCTGTTTGACGTCCGCTCCCTGCTCTCGGAAGAAGAACGCGCGGTGCAGGACACCGTGGCCCGTTTCACCGACGAGCGCGTGCGCCCGATCATCGGTGACGCCTTCGACCAGGCGCGCTTTCCGAAGGAACTGTTGCCGGAAATCGCCGACCTGGGCCTGCTGGGTTCCTCGTTGCCGGAAAAGTACGGTTGCGCCGGCCTCAATGCGGTCAGCTACGGCCTGATCTGCCAGGAACTGGAACGCGGCGACAGCGGCATCCGCAGTTTCGTCAGCGTGCAGTCCTCGCTCTGCATGTACCCCATCTACGCCTACGGCAACGAAGAACAGCGCCAGCGCTGGCTGCCGGACATGGCGGCGGGCAAGGTCATCGGCTGCTTTGGCCTGACCGAAGCGCACGGCGGCTCGGACCCGGCCAACATGAAGACCCATGCCCGTCGCGACGGCGATGACTGGGTCATCAACGGCTCCAAGATGTGGATCACCAACGGCAACCTGGCCGACATCGCCATTGTCTGGGCGCAGACCGACGAAGGTATCCAGGGGTTCGTGCTGGAGAAGGGCATGGCCGGTTTCAGCGCCCAGGAAATCAAGCACAAGATGAGCCTGCGCGCCTCGGTCACCAGCGGCTTGTTCTTCGACAACGTGCGCGTGCCGGACGCCAACCGCCTGCCCAACGTCAAAGGCCTGAAGGGACCGCTGGGCTGCCTGACTCAGGCCCGCTACGGCATCACCTGGGGCCCGATTGGCGCCGCCATCGCCTGCCTCGACGAAGCGCTGAACTACTCGAAGGAACGCATCCTGTTTGACCGCCCCGTCGCGGCCACCCAGAGCGCGCAGATCAAGCTGGCCGAGATGGCCCGCCGGATCACCATGGCGCAGCTGCTGTCGCTGCAGCTCGGTCGCCTCAAGGATGCCGGCACCATGGTGCCGCAGCAGGTCTCGCTGGCGAAGTGGAACAACTGCCGCATCGCCATCGACATCGCGCGTGAATGCCGCGACCTGCTGGGCGGCGCCGGCATCACCACCGAACATGCGGCCATCCGCCACGCCCTGAACTTGGAATCGGTCATCACCTATGAAGGTACCGAGACCGTGCACCAGCTGGTCATCGGTCGCGAATTGACTGGCATCAGCGCGTTCTGATCCCGACAGGACGGAGCCCGCTGGCTTCGTCCTGTCCTCCATCGCCGGCACGCTGTCCATGAGCCTGTTCGATCTGCAACTGGAAACCGAACGCCTGCTGCTGCGGCCCCCGCGGCGCGAGGACTACGAACCTTGGGCGGCATTCGTGGCCGATGAGGAAGCCATGCGCCACCTCGGCGGCATCCAGGCGCGTTCGCCGGCCTGGCGCAGCCTGGCCACCATGGTGGGCAGCTGGCAGATGGAAGGCTTTGGCATGTTCTCGGTCATCGAGAAGGCGAGTGGCCAGTGGGTCGGGCGGGTCGGCCCGTGGAATCCGGTCGACTGGCCTGGCACCGAAGTAGGTTGGAGCATCGTGCGCACCGCATGGGGCAAAGGCTACGCGCCGGAAGCGGCGATCGTCAGCACCGACTGGGCCTTTGCCACGCTGGGTTGGGAGAAGGTCATCCACACCATCGACCCGGCCAACGCGAACTCGCAGGCCGTGGCGCGCAAACTTGGCTCGACGCTCTTGCGCGTGGGCGAGTTGCCGCCGCCGCATGCCGGCAAGCCGATTGAAATCTGGGGCCAGTCACGCCAGCAGTGGCTGGCGCGGCGCCACTCGACAGCGGACAACGCGTGAGCTTGCCCCGCCAGCATTCCGCCAGGGTTGTCCGGTTCCTCTCGAACGTCTGCAGAGATCGCGCACATGTCCACTGACTCCGTCACCGTCCACGGTTACTCCACCTCCGGAAATTGCCACAAGGTCCGCCTGGTCTTGGAGCAGGTCGGCCGCCCGTATCAGTGGATCGAAGTCGACAGCCCCAACGGCGCCACCCGCACCGCGGCTTACCTGGCGAAGAATCCCAACGGCAAGGTGCCGATGCTCGAACGCGCCGACGGCGCGGTGCTGACCGAGTCCAACGCCATCATCTGTTGGCTGGCCGAGGGCACGCCGATGATGCCGACCGACGCCTGGCAACGCGCGCAGGCCTTGAGCTGGCTGTTCTTCGAGCAGTACAGCCACGAACCTTACGTGGCGGTCGCGCGCTTCGTACGTGGCTGGACGCCGATCGATTCCCCGCGTCGCGCGGACCTTCCGCGTCTGATTGAACGGGGCGAACAGGCGTTGGCGGTGATGGAACGGCACCTGGGCCGGCATAAATGGTTCACCGGTCCGGGGTACGGCGTGGCCGATGTCGCGCTGTTCGCCTATACGCATTGCGCTGCTGACGGTGGTTTCGATCTTGGCAAGTTCCCGGCTGTAGAAGGCTGGCTGGCGCGGGTCGGTCGGACGCCGCATTTCGTTCCCATGCCGCTCCCTCACGACGACGTCCGCACCTTGCTCGCGCAGCACTGACCTCCTTCCAGAATTCCCATGAGTCGCGGGCCAGGCCCGTCAACCGGATAACCCATTCCATGAGTCAACCGATTCCCGCCCGCATGAAAGGCCTCAACCGCGCCGAGATCTGCGACGTCAACTTCGTCGAATTCGTCAAGCAGTGGGACGGTCCCACGCAGGCGCGTCCGGCCGATGCCGCTGCGGTGCTGGCGGGCAGTGCGCTGGATGCGCGTGGCTTCTTCGAACTGCTCGAATCGCAATTGATCTCGCGCCATCTGGACTTGATGGCGCGCGTGCTGCGCGTGCAGAACAAGGTCTTCTACACCATCGGCAGTTCGGGTCACGAAGGCAATGCGATGGTGGCGCGGCTGACCCGGCATACCGATCCGGCCTTCCTGCATTACCGCAGTGGCGGCTTCATGGCCGAGCGCTTCCGCAAGTTGCCGGGCATGGACCCGGTGATGGATTCGGCGCTGTCGTTTGCCGCCAGCGCCGACGATCCCGCCTCCGGTGGCCGCCACAAGGTCTGGGGCAGCAAGCCGTTGTGGGTGCTGCCGCAGACCTCGACGATTGCCTCGCACCTGCCGAAGGCGCTGGGCACGGCTGTGGCCATCGAGCAGGGCCGTCGCCTGGGCCATGCGCTGCCGATTCCGGAGGACAGCATCGCGATCTGCTCGTTCGGCGACGCCTCCAGCAACCACGCCACCGCGCAGACCGCGTTCAACGCCGCTGCCTGGACCGCCTACCAGAAGCTGCCCGCACCGGTGTTGTTCGTCTGCGAAGACAACGGCATCGGCATTTCGGTGAAGACCCCGACCGACTGGATTGCGCGCAACTTCCGCCATCGCAGTGACCTGGACTACTTCTTTGCCGACGGCCTGGATCTGGCGCAGGGCTATGGCCAGGTGCAGGCGGCGGTGGAGCATTGCCGTGGCAGCCGCCGGCCGACCTTCCTGCACCTGCGCACCACCCGCATCATGGGTCATGCCGGCACCGACTTCGAAATCGAGTGGCGGCCGATCGAGGAACTGGTCGCGGTCGAAGCCACCGACCCCTTGCTGCGCAGCGCGGCGATTGCGCTGGAGTCGGGCGTGCTGTCGCGCGATGAGCTGCTGGCGCTGTACGAACAGGTGCGCAAACGCTGTTTCGCTGCCGCCGAGCAGGCCGATCGCACGCGCAAGATCGAGACGTTGGAGGAAGTGATGGCGCCGCTGGCGCCTTATTCGCCTGACAAGGTCGCGGCCGAAGCCAGCCGTACCGCACCGCACGACAAGCGCGTCGCCGCTTTCGGCAGCGAAGAGAAGCTGCCGGAGAAACTGCCGCCGCGTCATCTGGCGATCCAGATCAACAACGCCCTGCATGATCTGTTCTGCAAGTATCCCGAGACGCTGCTGTTCGGCGAAGACGTCGCGCAGAAGGGCGGCGTGTACACGGTGACCAAGGGCCTGCAGAAAGCCTTCAAGGGCGGTCGCGTGTTCAACACGCTGCTGGACGAGACGATGATCCTCGGCCTGGCCCAGGGTTACGCCAACATGGGCATGCTGCCGCTGCCGGAAATCCAGTACCTGGCGTATTTCCACAATGCCTGCGACCAGATTCGCGGCGAAGCAGCCAGCCTGCAGTTCTTCAGCAATGACCAGTACCGCAACCCGATGGTGGTGCGCATTGCCGGCCTGGGTTACCAGCGTGGCTTTGGCGGGCATTTCCACAACGACAATTCCATTACCGCGTTGCGTGACATTCCGGGCCTGGTCGTGGGCTGCGCCTCGCGTGGCGACGATGCGGCCACCATGTTGCGCACGCTGACGGCGCTGGCCAAGGTCGATGGTCGGGTGACCGCCTTCCTTGAACCGATCGCGCTGTACATGACCAAGGATCTGTACGAAGCCGGTGACGGCCAGTGGCTGTTCCCGTATCCGGCGCAGGAACAGGCCATGACCCTGGGCGAGGGCCGCGTTTACAACGATGACGCCGACGACCTGGTGATTTTCAGCTATGGCAATGGCATTCCCATGAGCCTGCGCGCCGCCCGCAGCATCGAGGCCAAGCATGGCTGGAAGGTGCGCGTGGTGGATCTGCGCTGGCTGGTGCCGCTCAACGAGGCTTTCATCGCCGAGCAGGCGCGCAGCGCCAAGCGCATCCTGGTGGTCGATGAGGGCCGACATTCGGCCGGGGTGGGCGAGGGCGTGATCACCGCGATCGCCGAAGCCGGCTTCGGCGCGCGTCCGTTCCAGCGCGTCGTCGGCGCCGATACCTACACCCCGCTGGCCGGCGCCGCGTTCCTGGTGCTGCCAGGCGATGACGACATCGTTGCCGCCGCCGACCGCCTGGCCTGACCCGGGGCGACCGCCCCCCCTGCTGACGTCCTTCCCCGCAAAGCGGGGAAGAGAGCTCGAGCCCTTCCCCGCAAAGCGGGGGAGTGAACTCGAGCCCTCTCCCGCATAGCGGGGGAGGGTTGGGTGGGGGCAAGCCGCAGCCGATACGCCTGCCGCACGTTAATCTGGTGCCAACTCCCCCCAGCCGGCGCCCCCATGTCCACTCCCACCATCGCCGTCATCATCGGCAGCCTGCGCAAGCAGTCCTACAACCGGCAACTGGCGCGAGCAGTTGAACGCCTCGCGGGTGATCGCTTTGCCTTCCAGACCCTGGGTATCGGCGACCTGCCGCTCTACAACCAGGATTTCGATCAGGATTTCCCGGCCAGCGCCCTGCGCTTCAAGAACGACATCGAACAGGCCGACGCCTTGCTGTTCGTCACCCCGGAATACAACCGCTCCATCCCCGGCGTGTTGAAGAACGCGATCGACGTGGCCAGCCGCCCCGGTGGCAGCAAGACCTTTGCCGGCAAGCGCGCCGGCATCATCGGCATGTCGCCGGGTGCGCATGGCACGGTGTCCTCGCAGCAGCATCTGCGCAACGTCCTGGCGGCGGTGGACGTGGCCGTGCTGCCGCAACCGGAAATCGCCCTGCAGTACCGCGAGGGCCTGTTTGACGACAACGGCGACATCGTCGATGAGCGTGCGCGCAAGCGCCTACTGCTGTTCCTCGAACGTTACGAGGCCTGGCTGCGCTGATTAGCGTGGCAGCAGCGCGCCCATCCGCCGCCACAGGCTCTGATCGACCGGACCATCGTCGACCAGGCTCGCCGCCAGCGCACGCCGGAACGGCGACAGGCGCTGGCCGGTGCGCAGGATGGCCTCGCGCGCGGCGCGCATGGGTCGGCGATCATCGGTGAACACTTCCACCACCGCGCGCGTGGCGAGGTACAGCGGTCGCGTGCCGACGCGATGGCGGCGCTCGTAGCGCTGCAGCAGCGCGGCATCGCCCAGATCCCGGCCCTGCGCCAGTGCGGTGCGGGCCAGGTCACGCAGCCGCTCCACGCTCGCCAGGCCCAGGTTGAAGCCATGCGCGGTGACCGGATGCATGCCCACGGCAGCGTCGCCGGCCAAGGCGAAGCGGGGGCCGACAAAGTTGCGCGCATACACGCCCACCAGCGGGTAGGCGTGGCGCGTACTCGCCAGTTCCATCCTGCCCAGTCGCTGGTCGTAGCGTTGTTCGATCTCGCGGGCGAACGCCTCTTCCGACAAATCCATCAGCCGGTGCGCTTCGCTGCCGGACACCGTGATCACCGCAGAGGCCAGATGCTCCTGCAGGGGCAGCAGGGCCAGCGTCTGGCCGTGGCCAAACCATTCCCAGGCGGTACCGTGGTGCGGCTGCTCATGGCGCATGCGGCACACCAGCATGGTCTTGCCGAAGTCGTGGTGGTCCGCAGTCAGGCCCAGGCTGCGACGGGTTTCGGAAAAGCGGCTGTCGGCGGCGATCAGCAGCGGCGCGCTCAGGCTCAGGCCGTCCTGCAACTCGACCACGGCGCAGCGTTCGGTGGTGTGCACGGAAGCGACCCGCGCGTCGAAGTAGGATTGCAGCCGCTCGTGACCGCGCACGTTTTCCCACGCCGCCTGGCGGATGCGGTGGTTGGGCACCAAGATGCCCAGCTGTTCGTGACCACTGAACTGGCCATCCACGTCCATGCCACGTTGCGAGCGTCCGGTCAGTACCTTGGCCGCGCGCAGCGGCGAGACATCTGCCGGCTCCAGGCGCTGTGACAGGCCCAGTTCCGCCAGCAGGCGCATGGACGCATGGGTGAGGGCAATTTCTCGGCCATCGAATGCCGGTGCGGCGATCGACGCTTCGCTTTGCCGTTCGATCAGGCCGACTCTCAGACCCAGTTCGCAAAGCGCGCTGGACAGGCACAGGCCGACCGGACCGGCGCCGATGATCAGAACGTCAGAATGCATGGCGATTTCCGCGCAAGAGGACTGCAGCGCAGTCTAGGCATCCACGGCGGCGACTCATTGACCTGAATCAAACCGCCTGCGCTCAGCGGATCAGGCCACCTGGCAGCGGGTGTTCGCTGACGGTTACGCTGTCGACCGAGAGCGGCGCCATGCTCACTTCCAGCGGCATCACCGCCAGCGCCCAGCAGCCAGAAGAGTCGTCGGCGCCGGCACAGACGACTTCGCCCACGTCGCGGCTGCCATCGGACACCGCCGCGCCAATGGCCAGGGCGGCATCGGCGTGCAACAGGCGCAGGCCACGCTTGGCTTTGCCGAGGAAGTGCGTGCGGGCCACGATTTCCTGGCCGGGATAGCAACCTTTCTTGACGCTGTAAGCCTGCAAGCGATCAAGTGACAGCTGCTGCGGCGTCCATTGTTCCCGCTGCGCCGCGCCCAGGCGGGGCACGCCATCGCGCAGATCGCGCTGCAACCACTCACCCTCATCCACGCCGAGCGATGCCTGTCCGGCCTCGCCCAGCCACCAGTAACGCGCCGCGCTGTCGCTGCCGCGGTCCAACACCAGTGCGCCGTCGCGCTCGCCGAAGCGGCCACCCACGGCGTCCGGCCTGGCATCGGCCACCCCATGACCGCCGGCCACGACCAGTTCCGGGCGCGCCTGGATCTTCACCTTTCGTCGAAAGACAAAGCGCTGCAGGGGCGCGACAAAGTCCTCGGCGGGCAGGTCGGGCAGCACCGCCCAGAGCGTATCGGCGTCGCGGCGAATCAGCGCAAACAGCGCAATCACGCGGCCCTTGGGCGTCAGCCAGGCGTTCCACTGCCACTGGCCGGGCGCCAGCGCGCTCACGTCGTTGGCGAACTGCGCCTGCGCGAAAGCCACGGCGTCAGGCCCTTGAAAGCTCACGACGGTATGGTCGGGCAGCGCCAGCAAAGGCGTCGGAAGTGGGCGAAGGTTGTCAGGCAAGGGGGCGAGGATTAAAATTTTGTGCGTTGCGAGAATCTCATGATAGGCCAAACACCCCCCGAGCCCACGCCCGAACCTGGAACGCAGTCGTCCGAGAACGGCACGACCACGCCAGGTGGGCAGGCTGCGCCACAGGCGCCGCTGGCCAGGGAATTCGGGGGACGTGACGGGTTAGAACCCACCCGCTATGGCGATTGGGAAAAAAACGGACGCTGCGTCGATTTCTGACACGCAGCTTTAGCCAACGCGGTCTGGTGACCGCCCAGCCGAGAAAGAATCAGCGAATGGCGACACCTCAACGTCCGCTTTCCCCCCATCTGCAGGTCTACCGCTGGCAGATCCAGATGGCCACTTCGATCCTGCATCGTGGCACCGGCATCTTCCTGGCCTTCGGCGCGCTCATCATTGCCGCCGGCCTGATGGCGTTGATGCTCGGGCCTGACGCCTGGAACTGTTTCCGCGACGTGGCAGGCGCCTGGTACGGCCAGGTGTTCTTCTTCGCCTGGACCTGGTCCTTCGCCTACCACCTGTGCAACGGCATCCGCCATATCGTGCAGGACTTCGCGGTGGGCTACGCCATTCCCACCTTCGTGCGCAACAGCTGGCTGTCGGTGATTGGCAGCCTGATCATCACCGCGCTGATCTGGGCCTGGGTGCTGATGGGAGGTGCCGTATGAGCAACAAGTCGCCGCGTTACCGCACCCCGCTCAAGAACGTGGCGGGGCTGGGCTCCGCCAAACTGGGCACCGCGCATTTCGTCTACCAGCGCCTGACCGCCACCGCGCTGGTCCTGCTCAGCATCTGGTTCCTGGGCTTTGCCCTCAGCCTGATCGGCGCCGACTACGTCGCCGCCACCGAAGCGGTGTCCAAGCCCTGGAACGCCGTGCTGCTGGTCGGCTTCCTGATTGCCAGTTTCTGGCATGCCCAGCTCGGCCTGCAGGTCGTGCTGGAAGATTACGTACACACCTCGCTGCTGGCCCTGGCGGTGCAAACCACCGTCAAGTTCGTCGCCGTGCTCGGCGCGATCGTCAGTGTTTTCGCCGTGGCCCGCATCGCGCTGGGGAATTGATTCAATGTCCGCTTACAAGATCACCGAACACAAGTACGACATGGTCGTGGTGGGCGCCGGCGGCGCCGGCCTGCGCGCGACCTTCGGCCTGGCCGCCAAGGGCCTGCAGACGGTCTGCTTGACCAAGGTCTTCCCGACCCGTTCGCACACCGTGGCCGCGCAGGGCGGTATTTCCGCCGCGCTCGGCAACATGGGCGAGGATGACTGGCGCTACCACTTCTTCGACACCATCAAGGGTTCGGACTGGCTGGGCGACCAGGACGCCATCGAATACATGTGCCGTGAAGCGATTCCGGCCATCATCGAGCTGGAACACTACGGTGTGCCCTTCAGCCGCACCGAAGAAGGCAAGATCTATCAGCGCCCGTTCGGTGGCATGACCACCCGCTACGGCGAAGGCCCGCCGGCACAGCGCACCTGCGCCGCTGCCGACCGCACCGGCCACGCCATGCTGCACACGCTGTACCAGCAGTCGCTCAAGCATGACGCGCGCTTCATGATCGAGTACTTCGCTCTCGATCTGATTTTCGACGAGGAAGGCGTCTGCCGCGGCGTGCTCGCGCTGGACATGGCCGAAGGCTCGCTGCACCTGTTCCGCGCCCACGGCGTGGTGCTGGCCACCGGCGGTTACGGCCGCGCCTACTTCAGCGCCACCTCGGCCCACACCTGTACCGGTGACGGCGGCGGTCTGGTGATGCGTGCCGGCCTGCCGATGCAGGACATGGAGTTCGTGCAGTTCCATCCCACCGGCATCTACGGCGCCGGCTGCCTGATTACCGAAGGCGTGCGCGGCGAAGGCGGCATCCTGCGCAACAGCAACGGCGAGCGCTTCATGGAGCGCTATGCACCGCACTACAAGGATCTGGCCTCGCGCGACGTGGTGTCGCGTTCGATGACCATTGAAATCCGCGAAGGCCGCGGCGTCGGCGAGCACAAGGATCACATCCTGCTCGATCTGACCCACCTCGGCCCGGAAGTGATCAACGAAAAGCTGCCCGGCATCGCCGAGAGCGCACACATCTTTGCCGGTGTGGACGTCAGCAAGCAGCCGATTCCGGTCATCCCGACGGTGCACTACAACATGGGCGGCATCCCGACCAACTACCACGGCGAAGTGGTGCGCAAGGTCGGCGACAACCCCGATGCCGTCGTGCCCGGCCTGTACGCCATCGGCGAAGCCGCCTGTGTGTCGGTGCATGGCGCCAACCGCCTGGGCTCGAACTCGCTGCTGGATCTGGTGGTGTTCGGACGTGCGGTGGCCAACCGCTGCGCCGAGACCATCAAGTCCGGCGCGTCGCACAAGCCGCTGGCCGGCGATGCCTGCGACAAGGCGCTGTCGCACCTGGACAAGCTGCGCAATGCCAATGGCGACACGCCGACCGCGGTCATCCGCGATCGCATGCAGCGCACCATGCAGTCCGACGCGGCGGTATTCCGCACCAGCAAGACGTTGCAGGAAGGCTGCGGCAAGATGGACGAGATCTTCCAGTCGTTCCAGGACGTCAAGGTCAGCGACCGCTCGCTGGTCTGGAACTCGGATCTGATCGAAACCTACGAACTGCACAACCTGCTGCTCAACGCGGTCGCCACGATCAACTCGGCCGAACAGCGACACGAGAGCCGCGGCGCGCACGCGCACGAGGACTTCCCGGATCGCGATGACGTCAACTGGCAGAAGCACACCCTGGTCAACGTCGACGAGCAGGGCAAGTGCAGCTTCGACTTCCGCCCGGTGCACATGTACACGTTGAGCAAGGACGTGGATGTGGTGCCGCCGAAGCCGCGCGTTTACTGACCGGGAGACAAGACCATGGCCGAATTTGCACTCCCGAAAAACTCGCGCATCCAGAAGGGGAAGCACTTCCCCGCCAAGGATGCCAAGCAGCCGCGCACCTTCAAGGTCTACCGCTGGAATCCGGACGACGGGCAGAACCCGCGCGTGGATACCTACGAGGTGGATCTGGCCGCCTGCGGTCCGATGGTTCTCGACGCGCTCATCAAGATCAAGAACGAGATCGATCCCACGCTGACCTTCCGCCGCTCCTGCCGCGAAGGCATCTGCGGTTCGTGCGCGATGAACATCGACGGCACCAACACCCTGGCCTGCACGCGCGCCATCAGCGACTGCGCCAAGGCCGAAGTGCCGATCTATCCGCTGCCGCACATGAGCGTGGTCAAGGATCTGGTGCCCGACCTGACCCATTTCTACGCGCAGTACGCCTCGATCAAGCCGTGGATCCGCACGCAGACGCCGGCCCCGCCGGATCGCGAGCGCCTGCAGTCGCCGGAAGATCGCAAGCACCTGGACGGCCTGTACGAGTGCATCCTGTGCGCCTGCTGCTCGACCTCGTGCCCGAGCTACTGGTGGAACGGCGAGCGTTACCTGGGCCCGGCGATCCTGCTGCAGGCCTACCGCTGGATCATCGACTCGCGCGATGAAGACACGGGTGCACGCCTGGACGATCTGGAAGATCCGTTCAAGCTCTACCGCTGCCACACCATCATGAACTGCGCACGGACCTGCCCCAAGGGCCTGAATCCGGCGCTGGCGATTGCCGAAATCAAGAAGCTGATGATGGAGCGCCGGGCGTAAGTCCCGACGCCGGACAGCCGCGTTGCGCGAGCGCGCGGCAGTCGATGCCTGTCATGAACGATCACGCCATCGAACTCAAACGCGTGCGCTGGCGCTGCCGGCGCGGCATGCGTGAACTCGATCAGCTGTTCGAACGCCATCTCGAACACTACTGGCCGGAAGATTCCGAATCCCAACGCGGGGTTTTCCTACGGCTTCTGGATTGCGAAGACGACAAACTCTGGCGCTGGTTCATGGGCTATGAGCAGTGTCCCGATGGCGAACTCGCCGCACTCATCGAGCGTATCCGTCAGCTGCCGGCTTGACTGGCAGCCGTCGCGTCAACTGCAGGCCTCGCTGATCCTGCTCGGCCTGCTCGCCGCCATGGCGATGCTGGGCAGCAATGCGCCGTCGGTCCTGCGCTGGCCCATCGGCATGCTGGCCTTCGCATGGGGACTGGTCTGTGCCAGGTGGGAGGCGCGCCGACCGCGGCCATGCTTCGTCCTGCCCGGAGGTAACGAACCGCCCAGGGTGGACGGGCAGGCGGTGCGCGACCTGCGGCTGAGCCGGCGTGGCCCGCTGACTGTGCTGGCCTGGCAGGACCCGACAGGACGCTGGCGCCATCGCAGCTGCTGTCCGGACAGCCTGTCCCGGCAGGCACGGCGTGAACTCACGCTGGCCGCGGAAGACTGGCGCGTATCGCGGAGCCGCCGGTCAATGGCACCATAGCCGGCACGAACACCACCGCTCAGGGTCTAATGTTCAACCCCATCCCCGTCGCCATCGGCTTGCGTTACCTGCGGGCCAAGCGCCGCAACGGCTTCATCTCCTTCATCTCGCTGGCCTCGATGATCGGCATCGCCCTGGGCGTAGCCGTGCTGATCACCACCTTGTCGGTGATGAGCGGCTTCCAGCGGGAAATCCGCGACCGTCTGCTGCAGATGACCGCCCACGCCACGGTCAGCGGGGCAGGCGAGGCCATGACCGACTGGCCGCATGCGGTCAAGATCGCCATGGAAGATCCACGCGTGGCCGGCGCCGCGCCGTACGTGGACGTGCAGGCCATGATCAGTGGCTTCGCCGATCCGCAGGGCGCGCTGGTGCAGGGCGTGGTGCCGGCGCAGGAAGGGAATGTGTCGGTGCTGGGCCAGAAGATGAAGGCCGGCAGCCTGGATTCCCTGCAGCCCGGCGAGTTCCACATCCTGCTGGGGCAGGAGCTCGCGGCCTGGTTGCGGGTCGGGGTGGGCGACAGCGTGGTGGTCACCGCCGGCGATTTCCAGGGCACGCCGATGGGCGCGATGCCCAAGATCAAACGCTACACCGTGACCGGCATTTTCTCGGTGGGGCATAACGACATCGACCGCAATCTGGCCGTCGTGCACATGCAGGATCTGCAACGGGTGCTGCGCATGGGCGACGGCGTCACCGGCGTGCGGCTCAAACTGCACGACATGGACAAGGCGATGGTGGTGGCCCGCGACCTGGTCTACAGGCTCGGCCATGTGTACCGGGTCAGCGACTGGCAGAGCCAGAACGCCAACCTCTACCAATCGCTGAAAATGGAAAAGACGGTGATGGGCATCCTGCTCTCGCTGATCATCCTGATGGGCGCGTTCTCGCTGGTGAACTCGCAAGTGATGCTGGTCACCGACAAACAAGCCGACATCGCCATCCTGCGCACCCTGGGGCTGACCCCGCGCGGGGTAATGCAGGTGTTCATGGTGCAAGGCTCGTTGATCGGCATCATCGGCACCGTCGCCGGCGTGATCGGTGGCATCACGCTCACCATGAATCTGGAGCGCATCCTGGATCTGATCGAGAAGGTCTTCCACGTCACCCTGTTGCCTTCCGACGTCTACTACATCACCGGCCTGCCGTATGACCTGCAGGCCAGCGATGTCATTACCATCGCCTGCGTCGCATTGATCATGGCGTTCCTGGCCACCTTGTATCCGGCCTGGCGCGCGGCGCGTACCCAGCCGGCGGAGGCGCTGCGCTATGAGTAATCCCTCCGTCATCCGTGCCGAAGCGCTGGCCAAGACCTACGCCGAAGGCAAGTTGCACACGCCGGTCTTCGACGGCCTGGAGTTGCGCGTGGAGGCGGGCGAAACCGTCGCCATCGTGGGCGCGTCCGGCGCCGGCAAGAGCACCTTGCTGCATCTGCTGGGCGGCCTGGACACGCCGACGGCGGGCGAGGTCTACGTGGCCGACAAGAAGATGTCGTCGCTGTCCGACGCCGCCCGCGGCAAGCTGCGCAACCAGGCGCTGGGCTTCGTCTACCAGTTCCATCACCTGCTGCCGGAATTCACCGCGCTGGAAAACGTGATGATGCCGGTGATGCTCGGCGGCGCCGATGCCCGCGCAGCCGGCGACAAGGCGCGTGCGCTGCTTGAAGCCGTGGGCCTGGGCCATCGCATCGAACACAAACCGGGCGAGCTGTCCGGTGGTGAGCGTCAACGTGCGGCCGTCGCACGCGCACTGGTCAATCGTCCGGCCTGCGTGCTCGGCGATGAACCCACCGGCAACCTGGACGAGAAGACCGCGGCGACCGTGTTCGACCTGATGTTGGAATTGAATCGCGCGCAGAAGACCAGTCTGGTGCTGGTCACGCATGACCGCCGGCTGGCGCGTCGCCTGGATCGCGTGCTGGAACTGCACGAAGGCAAGCTGCGCGCCTTGGCCGCGTCGGACGTCTGATCAGAAAACCCTGAGCCGCGCGCGCGGCATCGCCTGATACCGCGCGCCATCGGCGACTTCCACACTGCGAGGCATGCCTTCGCAGTCGCCCCTTCATCGCCCCGACGTCCGCACCGTGCCCCCGTTTGGGCCCGCCTGTGCGGCCGCCTTGCTGACCGGCACCGGACTCTGCCTGCTGGCGCCGGTGCTGCCGCCGGTCACGGCGAGTGCCGGGCTGTGCGTTTTGGCCCTCTACCTATGGGGCCGGCGCTGGCGTGCCCGTTGGTGCGGCGCCTTGTTGTTCGGCTTCGCCTGGACCGCGCTGCACGGGGCGCTGGCCCTGCATCGACAGCTGCCGCCGCTGCTGGAGAAGGAAGAACTGGTGGTGACCGGTCGTGTCAGCGGACTGCCCAGCCATGGCGCGCGCCAGACCCGTTTCGACTTCCAGATTGAATCCGCGGATATCACCGAACGGCTCGATGGACGCCGGGTGATCCTGTCGTGGTACGACGACCATGACGCGAAGATGCCGGGGCCGCGCGTGCGGCTGCGCGCCGGCGAGCGCTGGCGGTTTGCGGTCAAGCTGCGTGCGCCGCGCGGGCTTCGCAATCCGGGCGGCTTCGACTCGGAACGCCACGCCGTGGCGCAACGAATTGCGGCTACGGGCTACGTGCGCAAGGCGTTCTCCGCGCGGCGACTGGGCAAGGCGCGGGGTCTGATGGCGTGGCGCGAACAGATGTCGGCGCGCATCGGGCAAGGCGTGCCAGCGTCGTCATCGCGATTCCTGCGCGCATTGGCGCTGGGCGACACGCGCGGCCTGACCGACCCTGATTGGCAGGTGCTGCGCGCCAGCGGCTTGACCCATTTGATCGCCATCTCGGGTTTCCATGTCGGCATGGTCGCGGCGGCGCTGGCTTCGCTGGTGGGTCTGCTGTGGCGAGTCGGCGCCTGGCTTCCGCGCCACCTGCCACGTCCGCAAGCCATGGCGATCGCCTCGGCGTTCGCGGGGTTGGGCTATGCCGCGCTGGCCGGCTTCGCACTACCGACCGTGCGCACGGTGCTGATGATGTCGGTGTGGGCGCTGGCCCGGCTCGGGCGACGCCCTGCCACGGTGGGACAGGCGCTGGCCCTGGCCTTGTCGGCGGTGTTGCTGTTCGATCCGCTCGCGCCGCTGACCGCCGGCTTCTGGTTGAGTTTTGCCGGGGTGGCCTGGCTCGCCTGGTGCCTGCCTGATGATCAGACGTCACCGATGTGGCGGAGCTTTCTTTCCGCACAGGCGGTGGCGACCGTGGGGCTGCTGCCGCTGTCCGTAGTCCTGTTTGATCAAGCGTCGCTGCTTGGACCGTTTCTCAACCTGTTGGCGATTCCCTGGTGGACGCTCGTAGTGGTGCCCTTGTCATTGCTGGCGCTCGCGCTGGAATCCATCGCACCGGCGGCGGGCCTGCCGATCTGGCGATTGGCCGCGGCCTGTTTCGATGGCCTGTGGCCGCTGATCGAAGCCTGCGCGCGATCCCGTCTTGCCTTGTGGTGGCTGCCGGAAGCGTCGATCGGGGCGTTGCCGCTGGCCTTGCTCGGAGCGCTGTGGCTGCTGTTGCCACGCGGTGTGCCGGGCAAGCCTCTGGCCCTGCTGTTGTGGTGCCCGCTGCTTTGGCCGAACCGGCAATGGCCGGCCCGGGGCGAAGTGCAGGTGGCGGTCATCGACGTGGGGCAGGGCTTGTCGGTGCTCGTGCAGACGCATCGCCACCGCCTGCTCTACGACACCGGTCCGGCCACGCGCGACGGCTTTGATGCAGGTGAGCGCGCGGTCGTGCCTGCACTGCGCGCCTGGGGGGTGTCCGAACTGGATCGCATGGTGCTCAGTCACGGCGACAACGATCATGCCGGTGGGCAGGCCAGTGTGCATGCCGCCTTGCAGGTGGCCGACAGCCTGGCGCCCCCCGGCATGCCTGCGCTGTCGCCTCGCTTGCCTGCGCCGGTGCGGCCCTGCGTGCGGGGACAGGCATGGCGCTGGGACGGCGTGCGCTTTCGCGTGCTGCATCCCGACGCCCACTTCCCCTATCTGGGCAATGAAGCCAGTTGCGTGCTGCGCATCGAGACCGTCCACGGCAGCGTGTTGTTGACCGGCGATATTGGTCAGGTCATCGAGCGCGAACTGCTGCGCAGCCAGCCCCGCGCGGTGCGCAATGAGGTCGTGGTGGTGGCTCATCATGGCAGCGGAGGTTCGTCCGACCCGGGCTTTGTCGCGGCCAGCCACGCGCGCCTGGCGCTGGTCGCCAGCGGCCATGGCAATCGCTTTGGACACCCGCGCCCGGAGGTGGTCCAGCGCTGGCAGCAGGCGGGGGCCGAGGTGCTGGATACGGCGCGCTCGGGCGCCATCCAGGTCTGGCTGGGGGCGGGGGGGCTATCCGTTCGTGAACGCCGTCACGCCCATGCCCGCTGGTGGGATGCCGTAGAACGCCAACAGCAGTGGCAAAGTGAGCCGGAAAACCCCCGCAAAAGCCTGCCGGGCAGGGGAGGTGATTCACTCTAGGCTATTCTATCGGCCGGTGAGGAACGGCCCGATGGGCCCGAGGACGTGGACGTGCTGGAACTGGTCAAGGCGGGCGGCTGGCCGATGATTCCCCTGCTGTTGCTGGCCGTGTTGGCGTTGGCCATCGTGGTGGAGCGCTTCTGGAGCCTGCGTCGCAAGGAAATCATGCCGCCGGGTCTGGGCGAGGAAGTCCGCAACTGGGCCGTGCGCGGCCAACTGGAGCCCGCCCATATCGAATCGCTGCGCCGTACCTCGCCGTTGGGCGAACTGCTGGCCGCCGCGCTGGATGTGCGCAACCGTCCGCGCGAGCAGATTCGCGAACGCATCGAAGACACCGGTCGCCATGTCGTGCACCGGATGGAGAAATTCCTCAACACGCTGGGCAGCATCGCTTCGGCCGGCCCCTTGCTGGGCCTGCTGGGTACGGTGGTCGGCATGATCCAGATGTTCCTGGGCATCCAGGACAGCGGCCTGGGTGACGTCAACCAGCTGGCCGGCGGCATCGGCAAGGCGCTGGTCTGCGCGGCCACCGGCATGATCGTGGCGATTCCCGCGCTGTGGGCGCACCGCTACTTCCGTGGCCGCATTGGCGGCTACATCGTCGAGATGGAGAAGGAAGCAGGCGCCTTGGTGGACGCTCTGGAATCCCGTCACCTGCGTCCGGCCCCGCGGCCGGCCGCCAGTCCGTCCACCGTCGGCGCCAACGGCTGAACCCCATGCGGATTCGTGACGACCGCGCCCACGAGGAGCCGGAGATCAACCTCGTTCCGCTGATCGACGTCATCCTGGTGCTGATCATCTTCTTCGTGATCACCACCACGTTCGATTCGCGCTCGATGTTGCAGCTGCAGTTGCCGAGCGCCAAGGGCGAGCCGGTGGCCGCGCAAGCCAAGACCCTGAGCGTGTTGATCAACGCCGATGGCCATTACTTCGTCGATGAGCGCGAAGTGCTGCGCACCGACGTGGACGCGCTCAAGCAGACCATCGAAGAAGCCGCTGACCAGGATCGCGACCGTCCCGTACTGCTGCGCGCCGATGCGCGCACGCCGCACCAGGCGGTGGTGACGGCCTACGACGCGCTGGCCCAGGCGGGCTTCCGCAAGATCCAGATCGCCACCGCGCCGGAGGCGAAGCGGTGAACGCCGAGCCGCATTCGGCCTGGGTGACCTATCGGCGCTTGTTGAGTTTTGCGCGGCCGTATCGCGGCCTGTTGTCGTTGGCGGTGGTGGCGGCGCTGATTGAAGCCGGCGTCAGCGGCGCCTTCGCCAAGATGATGGGCTACATCACCAACACGACCTTCGTCGAGCGCGACCTGGACAAGGTATGGATCCTGCCGGCGGTGATCATCGGCTTGTTCCTGGTGCGTGGCGCGGCCGGCTATGTCACCGACATGTCGATGGGGCGTGCGGCCAGAAGTATTGCGCGTGACCTGCGGGTCAAGGTGTTGGGCAAGTATCTGCGCATGCCGGGCGCGCGCTTTGATTCCGAGCCGGTGCCCTCGATGCTGGTGCGCCTGGGCTCGGATTCGGATCAGGTCGCGCAGGCGGCCGTCGATGCGATGAAGGTGATGATCCAGCAGGCGCTGCAAGCCATCGCCATGCTGGCGGTGATGTTGTGGACGAGCTGGCAGGTGACCATTTCGATCCTGATCCTGGCGCCGCCGCTGGCGTGGATCATGGACAAGGTCGCCAAGCGTTATCGCCGCATCAGCCATCGCATCCAGGAAAGTGGCGGACATCTGCTGCAGGCCGCGGATCAAAGCCTGACCGGCCAGCAGGAGGTCAAGATCTACGGCGCCCAGGCCGAAGAGCTGAAGCGCTACAAGGCGCTGGCCGACACCAACCTCAAGCTCTCGATGAAGGTGGAATCCACCAAGGGAATTTCCACGGCAGTGGTGCAGATGATGGGCGCGGTCGGCCTCTCCGTGCTGCTGCTCATCGCCGGCTACGAAGCTCAGGCGGGTCGACTCAACGCCGGCGACTTCATCACGCTCATGCTGTCGATGACCGCCATCATCCCGGCGCTCAAGCAACTGACCAATGTGCAGAACATGGTCCAGCGCGGCGTGGCCTCGGCCGAACGCCTGTTCTCGGTGCTCGATGCGCCGGACGAAATCGATACCGGCCGCCGTCATCTGGAACGCGCGCAGGGCCTGATTGAATTCCGTGACGTCACCGCCCGTTACCCCGGCCAGGTGCGCCCGGCCTTGCAGGACGTCAGCTTCATCGCCAAGCCCGGCACAGTGACCGCCATCGTCGGCCGTTCCGGCAGCGGCAAGTCCAGCCTGATCAAGTTGATTCCGCGCTTCTACGAACCGGAGTCCGGGCAGATTCTGGTCGATGGCCATCCGCTGCAGGAGTACGCGCTGGCGGACCTGCGCCGGCAGATCGCGCTGGTGGGCCAGCAGGTGATGCTGTTCGACGGCAGCATTGCCGAGAACGTGGCCTACGGCGAAATGCAGCAGGTCCCGCCGCAGGCGCTGGAGCGCGCGGTGGAAGGCGCCAACGCCATGGAGTTCGTGCGCGAACTTCCCGAAGGCCTGCAGGCGCCGGTCGGACCCAAGGGTGGCCGCCTGTCCGGTGGCCAGCGCCAGCGCCTGGCGATTGCGCGGGCGATGCTCAAGGACGCGCCGATCCTGATCCTGGACGAAGCCACCGCCGCGCTCGACAACGAGTCCGAGCGACTGGTGCAGAACGCCCTGCAGAAGCTGATGCCGGATCGCACGACGCTGGTCATCGCCCATCGTCTTTCCACCATCGAGCATGCCGATCAGGTGCTGGTGATGGACCAGGGCCGCATCGTCGAGCAGGGCACACACCTTGAGCTGCTGGCGCGCGATGGCCTGTACGCGCATCTGCATCGCATGCAGTTCCGCGAAGGCGAGGGCGAGTGAGCGGCGAACCCAAACCGCGCACGCCGCCAGCGTGGTGGTTCTCCGACAAGACACCACCCTGGCACGCGCGCTTGCTGGCCCGCATCTACGCCGGCGCGGTCGCGCTGCGCATGCGCCTGTTGCGCATGGGCGTGCTGCGCACGCATCGCCTGGCCGTGCCGGTGATCGTGGTGGGCAACGTCACCGTGGGCGGCACCGGCAAGACGCCGCTGACCATTGCCCTGGTGCAGCGCCTGCGCGACGCCGGCTTCACTCCCGGCGTGGCCAGCCGTGGCTACGGCCGGCAGGATGAATCCACGCCGGCCTGGGTCGATGCCGATACCGCGCCCGAGCTGGGTGGCGACGAACCGGTCCTGATCGCCCGTCGCACTGGCGCACGCGTGCGCGTCGACCGCGATCGCGTGGCCGCTGGCCGTGCCCTGATTCAGGCGGGCTGCGACGTGATCCTGTGTGATGACGGCCTGCAGCACTACCGCCTGCAGCGCGACATCGAGATTGAAGTGATCGACGGCCAGCGCCGCTATGGCAATGGCCAGCTGCTGCCTGCCGGCCCGCTGCGCGAACCGGCCGAGCGCGGCGCGCGCTGCGATTTCCGCGTGCTCAATGGCGGCGAGCCTGGTTTCGGCGAATGGCCCATGCGCCTGCAGCACGATCTGGTCCAGCCCATGCGCGGTGGCCGCGCGCGGCCGCTGGCCAGCTTCGCCGGCCAGCGCGTGCATGCCGTGGCAGGTATTGGCCACCCGCAGCGTTTCTTCGAGATGCTGCGTACGCAGGGTATCGGCGTGGTGCCGCATGCCTTCGACGATCATCATGCTTACCGTGCGGCCGATTTTGCTTTTGGCAGCGAACTGCCGGTGCTGATGACCGAGAAGGACGCGGTGAAATGCAGTGCCTTCGCCAAGGACTGGTATTTCAGCGTGCCCATCGCGGCGCAGCTGCCGGAGGCCTTCTGGGTGGGATTGCTCAGTCGCCTTGCTTCGATCAGGGAGCCCACATGAGTCTGGACTTTGTCGTCGCCATTCCCGCCCGCTACGCCGCATCGCGGCTGCCGGGCAAACCACTGCGGCTGATTGGCGGCGACCCGCTGGTGCTGCACGTGGCGCGACGCGCGCTGGCGGCCGGCGCGCGTGCGGTCTGGGTGGCCACCGACGACGATCGCATCCGCCAAGCCTTGCAGGGCACCGGCGTGGAGGTGGCGATGACCGACCCTGCGCATGCCTCCGGCAGTGATCGGCTGGCCGAATGCGCCGACATCGCCGGCTGGTCCGATGACACCCTGGTGGTCAATCTGCAAGGCGATGAGCCCTTCGCACCGGCAGCGGGCATCCGCGCGGTGGCGCAGGCGCTGGCCGACAGCGGCGCCGAAATGGCGACGCTGGCCGTGCCGATCGAGGACGCGCCGACCCTGTTCGACCCCAACGCGGTCAAGCTGGTCCGCAATGCCAGCGGCGATGCGCTGTACTTCAGCCGCGCGCCGATTCCCTGGCATCGCGATGGTTTCGCGGCCGACCGCACGGTGCTGCCAGCCGGCCAGTGGCTTCGCCACATCGGCATCTACGCCTACCGCGCCGGCTTCTTGCGCCGCTACACCCGCTTGCCGCCCGGGCTGCTGGAGCAGGCCGAGTCGCTGGAACAACTGCGCGTGCTCGAAGCAGGCCATCGCATCGCGGTGGCGCTGACGCCCGAGCCGTTTCCGCCCGGCGTGGACACGCCCGAAGATCTGGCCCGCGCCGAGCGCTTGTGGGCGGCCGGCGCATGAAGCTGTTGCTGGTCTGCCTGGGCAACATCTGCCGCTCGCCGATGGCTGAAGGCGCGGTGCGGCATGCCTTTGAGCAGGCCGGATTCGGCGACCGGGTGGAAGTGGACTCCGCCGGCACGGGCGACTGGCACTGCGGTGAACCGCCGGACCGCCGCGCCATCGCCTGCGCGCGCGAATACGGCGTGGACATCAGCGGACTGCGAGCACGCCAGTTGAGCGCGCAGGACTTCCACGACTTCGACTGGCTGCTCTGCGCCGATGCGCAGAACCTGCGCGACGCCCTGCGGATTGCCCCGGCCGGGCTCGAGCACAAGGCCGTGTTGCTACTGGACTGGGCCGGCATCCAGGCGCAGGGCGTGGTCCCCGATCCCTATACCGGTAGCCGCGAAGACTTCCACCATGTCTGGCGACTGGTCGATTCGGCCGCGTCAGCGGCGGTCCGTCGACTTTTCTCCTCCTGAGAGTCCGGCATAATCGGTGACGACCATGACCGCCGCCACCCTCGCTCCCGAACTGCCGCAAGGCCTGCCCTGGCTCAATGCGCCCTCCGGCTCGTTGCACGAGCAACGCGGCCGCATCGTCGCGCTGGCCTTCGTCAATGCCGCGTCCACCTGGTGCGGCCAACGCCTGAATGATCTGGCCGTGCTGCAGGCGCGCCATGTCGGCCGTCTGCAGACGCTGGTGGTGAACGTGCCGCGCTTCGACAGCGAGCGCGATCCGCAGACCTCGCTCAAGCGCCTGCGCCGGCACGGCATCAGCTTTCCGATTGCGCACGACGTCAACTGGGCCACCTGGCAGGCTTTCGGCATCGAGAGCTGGCCCACCGTGTTGTTGATTGACGGCGAAGGCGTGATTCGCCAACGCCTGGTCGGCCTGGAGTCGCAGGCCGAACTCGAGCGCGCGGTTGCCGGTCTGTGCGACGCGCTCAATGCACCGCCCGATGACGATCTGCGCGGAACCCGCGAGAGCCATCCCGAGCCGCGCCTGCCATTGCGGTTCCCGACCGGTCTGGCCGCCACCGCGGATCGTCTGTTCGTGGCCGACAGCGGCCACAACCGCATCCTCGAGTGCAACCATGGTGGCCGCGTACTGCGCCAGTTCGGCATGGCCGGCGCCGATCTGGTCGACGGGGAAGGCGCGCAGGCGGCGTTCCGCAATCCGCAGGGCCTGGCGGTCGTGCGCGAATCGCTGTACGTGGCCGACACCGGCAACCACGCCTTGCGCCGCATCCATCTGCCGACCGGCTCGGTGGTGACCCTGTGCGGCAACGGCCGCGCCGGCGAAACCGTGGACGGAATAATCACTTCGCCGCGATCCGTGGCCTTGAACGCGCCGCTGGCGTTGGCGGCGGGCGGCAACAACCAGATTCATATCGCCATGGGTGGCGACAACCGCATCTGGAGCTACGACCTGACCACGCACGAGCTGCGTTCGCGCGCCGGGTCGGGCCAGCTGGACGTGCGCGACGGCAGCGGGCCCATGGCGGCCTTCGCCCAGCCGACCGCGTTGGCGGCCGTGCACCAGACGCTGTACGTCTGTGACGCGCTGGGCTCGGCCATCCGATCGTTGCAGGTGCGCAACGACACCGTGCAGACGCTGGTGGGGCAGGGCCCCTGGTCCTTCGGCGCCGAAGACGGACCGCGCGATTCGGCGCAGCTGCAGCATCCGCAGGGCATCGCGGTCAGTGCCGACGCGCCGCAGTTGTGGATTGCCGACAGCGGCAACAGCAGCCTGCGCATGTTGCGCCTGGGTGGCGGTGAACTGAGCACCGTCGCCCTGCCGCGGCCGCTGCACGGACCCACCGGCCTGGCCCTGCAGGGCGGCGTGCTGTGGATCGCCGAAACCGATGCCCATGCCGTGCTGCGCTATGACATTGCCAGCGGCGAACTGAGCCACGTGCCGATCGACGAATGAGCGGTCGCCGTACCCCCGCTGCAGGCGAGTCCGGATTCGATGGTAAGGCATTCGCTTCCGGCCTGAGCCTGGCGCCTGGCGTTTACCGCATGTATGCGGCCGACGACAGCCTGCTGTATGTCGGCAAGGCCGGCGCGCTGCGCAAGCGGGTGGCCAGCTATTTCGCCAACACCCCCAAGACCCCGCGCATCCATTCGATGGTGGCGCAGATCGCGCGCATGGACGTGACGGTCACCCGCACCGAGGCCGAGGCCCTGCTGCTGGAAAACCAGCTGATCAAATCGTTGCTGCCGCGCTACAACGTGCTGCTGCGCGACGACAAGAGCTATCCCTACGTGCTGCTGACCCAGGAAACCTGGCCGCGCATCGCCTTCCATCGTGGCCCGCGCAGCCAGGCCGGCCGTTACTTCGGCCCGTACCCCAGCGCTGGCGCGGTGCGCGAATCGCTCAACCTGATGCAGAAGCTGTTCAAGATCCGCAACTGCGAAGACAGCGTGTTCCGCAATCGCTCGCGGCCCTGCCTCCAGTACCAGATTGGCCGCTGCAGCGCGCCCTGCGTGGCGCTGGTGGAGGAGGGCGCCTATCGCGAGTCGGTGCGTCAGGCCGGCCTGTTCCTGGATGGGCGCAGTGACGAGTTGAGCGGCGAACTGAGCAAGGCGATGGAAGTGGCCAGCGAGCGCCTGGAGTTCGAGGAAGCCGCGCGCCTGCGCGATCTGATCAGCACAATGCGCAGCCTGCAGGCACGCCAATACGTGGATGGCCATGCCGCCGACCTGGACGTGCTGTCCTGCGCGATGCGCGGCAGCACGGCCTGCGTGCTGTTGCTGGCGTTCCGCGATGGCCGCAACCTGGGCACGCGCACCTTCTTTCCCAAGACCAATGGCGAAGAGAGCGCCGAGGAAGTATTGGGCGCCTTCGTCTCGCAGTACTACGGCGAACAGATACCGCCGCAGGAAATCGTGCTGGATCGGGAGATTCCCGACAGCGAGCTGCTGGAGGCCGCCTTCACCACCGCGGCCGGCCGCAAGGTCCAACTGAAGTGGAACGTGCGCAGCGAGCGCGCCGGCTATCTGGATCTGGCGCGCCGGAATGCCGAGATTGCCCTGGTCACCGAGATCACCAGCCGCGGCGCGCAGACCGCGCGCAGCGAGGCCTTGAAGGAACTGCTGAACCTTGCCGAGCCGGCGCAGCGGATTGAATGCTTCGACATCAGCCACACGATGGGCGAGGCCACAGTGGCCTCGTGCGTCGTATTCGACGCCAACGGCGCGGTGCGCTCGCAGTACCGGCGCTTCAACATCACCGGTATCGAGCCGGGTGACGACTACGCGGCCATGCATCAGGCGCTGGAGCGACGCTTCCGTCGCGCGGTGGAAGAGGGTGGCGTGCTGCCGGATGTGTTGCTGATTGATGGTGGCGCCGGGCAGCTGGCGCAGGCGCGCGGGGTGCTGGCGGATCTGGGCATCACCAGTGTGGTGATGGTCGGTGTGGCCAAGGGCGAGGAGCGGCGGGCCGGACACGAGACGCTGGTGCTGGCCGATGGGCGTGAAGTCCGGCCGGGCGCGGCGTCACCGGCGCTGCAACTGATCCAGCAGGTGCGCGACGAAGCGCACCGCTTCGCCATCACCGGCCACCGTGGCAAACGCCAGAAGGCGCGCATGACCAGCAAGCTCGAGGATATCGCCGGCATCGGCCCGCGCCGGCGCGCCAGTCTGCTCAAGCATTTTGGCGGCCTGGCCGGCTTGAAAGCCGCGGGCGCCGACGAAATCGCGCGCGTGGAAGGCATCAATGCCGCGCTGGCCGAGCGAATCTACGCTAACCTGCACGGGTTGCCGGCGCCTGTGACGGGAAGTGAGTAGACCGCGAATGAAGTTGACCATCCCCACCTGGCTGACACTGCTGCGGATCGTGTTGATCCCGGTGTTGGTGGTGGTGTTCTACCTGCCCTACAAGTGGACCAACTTTGCCGCCGCCTTCATCTTCGTGCTGGCCGCGGTCACCGATTGGCTGGACGGCTGGATTGCACGCCGCTACCACCTGTACTCGGCCTTTGGCGCGTTCCTGGACCCGGTGGCCGACAAGTTGATGGTGGCGGTGTCGCTGTTCCTGATCGTCCAGGACAACCCCACCATGTGGATGGCCATCTGGGCCGCCGTTATTGTCGGCCGCGAAATTGCCGTCTCCGCCCTGCGTGAATGGATGGCCGAACTGGGTCAACGCGCGCGGGTCAAGGTGGCCACCATCGGCAAGGTCAAGACCATCGTGCAGATGGTGGCGCTGGGCTGCCTGCTGTACGCGTCCACGCCGGGGGCGCTGGACCGTCACGACATCTGGCTGGGTGAATGGATTTTTCATCTTGGCGACTGGCTGCTCGCAATTGCCGCTATACTTACGTTGTGGTCTGGATTTCAGTACCTGCATGCGGCCTGGCCGATTCTGCGGGCCGACGAGAAAAAGGCAGTTGACAGTTCTCGTAACACTGATAAAATTTCCAACTTCACCCCGCGGGAATAGCTCAGTTGGTAGAGCACGACCTTGCCAAGGTCGGGGTCGCGAGTTCGAGTCTCGTTTCCCGCTCCATATTCAGAACACAACCCCGTTCGCGGGGTTTTGTTTTGTAGGGCGCTTGAAATGGCGCCCGGATTGCGCGAGTCTCGCGCAGTCGCCATCGGCCTGGTGGCAGAGTGGTTATGCAGCGGACTGCAAATCCGCGTACGCCGGTTCAATTCCGACCCAGGCCTCCAAATCGATTCGAACAAGAGACCCGCGCCAGCGGGTCTTTTGTTATGGTCGCCCGGTTTCCATCTGCAGCCGGCTGGTGCACGCTATGCCCACCCATTGCCCGGATGGCGAAACAGGTAGACGCATCGGACTTAAAATCCGCCGGCCGCAAGGCCATCCCGGTTCGATTCCGGGTCCGGGCACCAACACGCGGCGCGCGTACCGAAGAAATACGGTTGGCGGCTGCGTAGTTTTTCAGATGGCATCGCCACCCGTCGAAGCGTCAGACTGACTCCTGCAGCACGGGGAGAATGGGGCTTACTCCCCGACAGGGCGCCTCCTTGTGCGAATTCCGCTGCGTCGGGCGTCGAGATCCGAGGAATCTTCCATGCGCAGATCTTCCTTCATTGCGTCCTTGCTAGTGCTGGCGAGCGCCATCGCAACGACTGGCGTGTGCCAGACCCAGGACACATCCAGTGCGACGGGCGAAATGGATGCGCAGCAGCGATTCCAGGCGCTGGACGCCGACCATGATGGCCTGCTCAGCAAGTACGAGTACGACAGCGATGTGCTGATGGCGGTGGCGGATGCCAATCGCGATGGTCTGGTTTCGCCGCAGGAACTGGAACAGGCGCTGGGCCCTCAGGCCCCCGGCACCAAATCGATGGCCAGCAGGATGATTGCGGCCGATATTGACCGCGACGGCCAGCTCAACGAAGACGAGTTGAGGAATGCCATGGAGCTGCGCTTCAAGTGGCTGGACCGCAACGCCGACGGCAATCTGGATCTGGAAGAAATGCGCGCCGGCTATGGTGTTCGCGTGCGGCCGTGAGGCAGTCGCACCTCAAGATTTCCTGGCGAGCCTCGACCCACTGACGTACGGGTTGCCGCGCACATACCAGCGCCAGGGATGATCCTTGGCTTGCGAAATACCGATGCGGGGCCCGGCGACGGGATCGAGCGGTGGCGGCGTCCCGTCATCGAGCACGCGAAATCCGCGATCCCCTTTAATCAAGTCGGCGCCATCCTGTCCACCGGTGATGCCCATCGCCTGGGCCAGACGGGCAGGGCCGCTGCCGATGTCCTTCAAGCGCGCCGGGTTTCCTCGCGCCTCACGCATGGCCTCCAATCCTGCCACGGGTTCGATGGCCCGCAACAGCACGCCCCAGCCCTGGCCTTCTTTGCCGCAGACGGTATTCGCGCACCAGTGCATGCCGTAGGTGAAGTAGACATACAGGTGCCCGGCGGGGCCGAACATGGTGGCGTTGCGTTTGGTGGGGCCACGGAATGTGTGCGCGGCGGGATCCTCGGCACCGCAATAAGCCTCGACCTCGACGATGCGGCCGGCGCGGCCGTCATCGCGGGCAATGATCTTGTTCAGCAGGTCGGGTGCAACCACGCGCGGATCGCGCCTGAAAAACCGACGTGGAAGCGTTGTGCCCGGCCATCGTGTACTTGTCATCGCGCCCTCGCTGTCAGTGACAGAGTGCCAGTCCACGACGCTCGACTTGTGAATGAAACAGCCAACGCCGCGCGGCTGGTAGCCCCGCTTGCGGCGGGGGTACTATGCCCTCCAGCCATGTGCTACTCCGCCCAAATTACCGCCCACTACAAGAAGTTCGTGCGCCAGCACGGCGCCATCATGGGCTTGAAGGAATTCACCGAGCTGCTGCTGGCCGACAGCAAGAAGAAGGGCAAGGGCAGGATGCCCAAGGCGATGGAGGAATGGTTCCGCGATGCCGACTCGCCGCAGGAGCGCGATATCTGGAGCCTGATCCAGGCGCAGCGGCAGGTGCGCGAGCTGGAGCTGCAGCAGGAGATGTTCAAGCAGGCCAAGCGCCTGGCGGATGCCGAGCGCAGCCTGCAAACCAAGAGCACCAAGAAGGCGCAGGATGACCAGCGCATTGCGCGCAGCAAGGTGGAAAAGCTGCGCGGCGATCTGGCCGACCTGCGCCGGCACGAGACGCAGGCACGCGACTTCCGTTTCTTTCCCGGCAACTACGCGCCATTGCTGGTGGCGGAGAACGATCAGCTGGTGGTCTACCCGATGCGCTACCAGTGCAGGCTTCCGGGTTGGACGGAGACCATCGAGCGCAAGTATCCGGGTACCTACAACGCCCGGCGCGATTCGCTGGCCAAGTCCTGGAGCCTGCTGTTCGGCCATCAGCATGGCCTGCTGATCGTTGATACGTTCTACGAGAACGTGCAGGGCGCCGATGGCAAGAACCAGGTGCTGCAGTTCACTCCGCGCACGGGTGAGCCGATGCTGGTGCCGTGCCTGTGGAATCGCTCCGTGGATCCGAGAGGCGAAGAGCCCGATCTGCTGTCCTTTGCCGCCATCACCGACGAGCCGGAGCCCGAAGTGGCCGCCACCGGCCATGACCGCACCATCATCAACCTCAAGCCCGAACATGTGCAGGCGTGGTTGCACCCGGACCCGGATCAGTTGGACGAGCAGTACCGGATTCTGGATGACCGCCAACATCCGTATTACGAGTGGCAGGAAGCGGCTTGACGCCGCCCCAACCGCCGCCGTATCTTCCCCTCCGTCGAAGGTATCCATCTCTTCAACCCGATGAAGCGATGGATTTAATAGGGAAGCCGGTGCGGACCTTCCAGGTCCTATTCCGGCGCTGCCCCGCAGCGGTATTTGGAAACGAACTCCGTCATCAGCACTGGCCCGCAAGGCCGGGAAGCGACGGACAGTAGGCCGCCACGCATCCGCGTGGACCCGTCCATGAGCCCGAAGACCTGCCTCGGCCGGAAGACCCGCGTCTTCCGCTGACCTGGATTCCCGAGGGGGGAAGGCCGGTGCCTGGCGGGCCGCGTGCAAGCCAGCCTCGCCATATCCCCGTTCTGGAAACCGGATCGCCCGAGGGGGCGAAGGTCGCTGGCGTCGTGGCTGCGCGGATGACCTTCGCGTGGGTCGATGCGGTTCCTTCGTTCCTCATCCGACCACGAATGAGGATCTGTCCATGAGCACCACCCGCAATTCCGGCTTCCCGCGCATCGGCGCCCGCCGCGAACTCAAGCAAGCCCTGGAAACCTGCTGGCGCGGCGAATCCAGTGCCGAAGACCTGCAGCGCACCGCTCGCGAACTTCGCCATCGCCACTGGCAACTGCAGGCCGACGCCGGCATCGACATCGTGCCCTGCAACGATTTCTCGCTGTACGACCAAATGCTCGATACCGCGTTCCTGTTCGACGCCATACCCGACGACTACCGCGCGCTGGCTGATCGCGATCCGCTCGCCGGCTACTTCGCCCTCGCTCGCGGCCACCAGAAAGATGGCGTGGATCTGCGTGCGCTGGAAATGACCAAGTGGTTCGACACCAACTACCACTATCTGGTGCCGGAACTGCACGCCGCCCAGCAGTTCCGCCTGCGCGGCGACAAGCCGCTGGCCGAGTTCCTGGAAGCCAAGGCGGCCGGTCATCACGCGCAGCCAGTGCTGCTGGGGCCGGTGAGCTTCTTGTGGCTGTCCAAGTCGGTGGATGGCAGCGACCGGCTTGAACTACTGGATCGCCTGCTGCCGGTCTACGCCGAGCTGCTGAGCCGCCTGCACCAAGCCGGCGCCGATTGGGTGCAGGTCGACGAACCCTGCCTGGTGCTGGATGCCGATCCGCGCCTGCAAGCCGCCTGGCAGCACGCCTACGCCGTGCTCGCGCAGCAGCCACGGCCCAAGCTGCTGCTGGCCAGCTACTTCGGCAGCGTCGGCGACAATCTGGATCTGGTCAGCGGTTTGCCGGTGGAAGGCCTGCATCTGGATCTGGTGCGCGGCGTGGATCAGCTCGATGCCCTGCTGCAACGTTGGCCACGTGGCCGAGTGCTCTCGGCCGGCCTGATCGACGGCCGTAATATCTGGCGCGCCAACCTGGACCACGCACTGGTGCTGGCGCGTTACGCGCAAGGCCATGTCGGCGCGGAGAATCTGTGGCTGGCGCCGTCCTGCTCGCTGTTGCATGTGCCCGTCGATGCCGATGACGAAACTGCACTGGACGCCGAATTGCGCGGTTGGCTGGCCTTCGCCAAGCAGAAGCTGGAGGAACTGCGTCTGCTCGGCGATGCATTGCTCAACCAACCACACGCTGACGCCGCACTCGCCCGGGCCCGTGAGCGCCACGAAGCCCGCCGCCGCTCGCAACGCGTGCATCGCCCGGAAGTCGCTGAGCTGCAGGCATCGCTCACCGCCGAATGGTCGCAGCGCCCGGCCCCCTACGAAACACGTCGCGCGCGCCAGCAAGAGCGCCTGCAACTGCCCGCATTCCCCACCACCACCATCGGCTCATTCCCGCAGACCCACGAAGTCCGCCAAGCCCGCGCCCGCCATCGCGCCGGCAAACTCAGCGACGGTGACTACCAGGCTTACCTAGCTAGCGAGATCGAGCGCTGCGTGCGGGTGCAGGAAGAACTCGACATCGACGTGCTCGTGCACGGCGAATTCGAGCGCAATGACATGGTCGAGTATTTTGGCGAGCAGCTCGAAGGATTCGCCTTCACCCGTCAGGGTTGGGTGCAGAGCTATGGCTCACGCTGCGTGAAGCCACCGATCATCTTCGGCGATGTCTGGCGCCCGACGCCGATGACGGTGGCCTGGACCCGGTACGCGCAGTCGCTGACCACGCGGCCGATGAAAGGCATGCTGACCGGCCCGGTGACGGTGCTGCAGTGGTCGTTTGTTCGCGATGATCAATCCCGTGCCGATACCTGCCGTCAGATCTCGCTGGCTCTGCGCGAGGAAGTGCGCGATCTGGAAGCGGCCGGCATAGCCGTCATCCAGATCGACGAGCCGGCCCTGCGCGAAGGCCTGCCGCTGCGTCGCGCCGAATGGGCGAGCTATCTGGATTGGGCGGTGGAATGCTTCCGCATCACCGCCGGGGTGGCGGGCGAGGGCACCCAGATCCATACCCACATGTGCTACTCGGAGTTCAACGACATCATCGAGGCGGTGGCGGCGATGGATGCCGATGTCATCTCCATCGAGACCTCGCGCTCGCGGATGGAATTGCTGGATGCGTTCGTGCGGTTCCGCTATCCGTACCAGATTGGTCCCGGGGTGTACGACATCCACTCGCCGCGACTGCCTGACAGCGCCGAGATGCGTGGCCTGTTGGACAAGGCCAGCGAGGTGTTGGCGGTGGAGCAGATCTGGGTCAATCCGGATTGCGGCTTGAAGACGCGCGGTTGGGCGGAGACCACGGCCGCGCTGCGGGAAATGGTGGAAGCGGCCAAGGCGATGCGCTTGGTGCATGCCTGATTTCGCATTACCCTGCCGTCTCGACAGGACGGCAGGGTAGGGAAACTGTGCTCACCACGATTGCTCGCTACTTCAATCCATCCGAGGCGCAGATTCTCTGCGCGCGCCTGCAAGCCGACGGTATTCCCGCCTCCGTCGCCGATGACCAGCACATGATGGCCAACTGGGCCTTGGCCGGCGCCCTGGGAGGCGCGCGGCTGCAGGTGCCCGAGGCGTTTGCGGAGGCGGCGGCCGAGGTCGTGCGTGCTTACCACGCAGGTGAGCTTGAGCAGGATCTGATTGCAGAGGATCCCAGTGCCGCAGAACGCTGCCCGGCTTGCGGCGGCGAGCGCCTTGAGAAAACCGTGCCGCTGGGCCAGCGGGCCTTGCTGCTGGCCAGTTGCCTGGCGGTGTCGGTGCCGTTTCCGACCCAGGCGTCGAACTATCGTTGCCTGGCTTGCCAGATGCGCTGGCGGTTCTCCGATATCGAGGCCGCTGGTCAAGTGCGTCAGCCGACCTGAGGCCAGGCCTGCATCCAAATGCCGCCCTGCGGCGTATGTGTCTGTGACGCCGACAGGACGCTACGGATCACTGCGCTACGATGAGCTCGCGCGACAGCCAGGGACCTCCTTCGCCTTTCGAGGCGCTCCGCACCGTGAACACGACCACGCCAGCGCGGGAATTGCAGGATTGGACTGCCGAGATGGCGGCCGTCTCCGGGCAGCGTTCGCGTGAGAGTTTCCTGCGCATCTACGATCACTTCATGCCCCGGGTGTGTCTGTATCTGCGCGGCCTGGGCGTGGCGGAAAGCGTGGCCGAGGAGTTGGCGCAGGAGGCGCTGCTGCGGTTGTGGCAGCGCGCCGGCCAGTACGATGCCGGGCGCAGCGGCCTGTGCACCTGGCTGTTCCGGATCGCGCGCAATCTGCATATCGATCGGGTTCGGCATGAGCCGGGTTGGATCCGGATCCAGGAGGCCATCGAAACCCTGCCGGACGAGCAGGCGCCGCAGGCCAGTTCGGCCGAGGACTACGCCGAGCAGGTCCAGTTGTCGCGTCGCGTCGACGCACTCTCGGCCGTGCAGGCCCGGTTGATCCGCATGTCCTACTTCGAAGCCAAGAGCCACCAGGAAATCGCCGACGAGTTGGGTCTCCCGTTGGGAACCGTCAAATCGCATCTGCGTCGTGCCTTCCAACGCCTGCAGCACGCCATCGGAGACAGCCCATGACGCCGCGCCATCACCTGGACAGCGCCACGGTGGTCGCCTTTGCCGCGGGCACGCTGTCGCCGGCGCTGGCGGCAGTGGCGGCCAGCCATCTGGAAGTCTGTGCGCAGTGCCGCCAGCAGGTGCGGAAGGGCGAACGGCTGGGTGGTTTGCTGTTGGAGCAGCAACAGCCGGGGCATGCCTCGCATGCTCGCCGCGAGTCATTGCGTCAGGACATCCTCGCGCAACTGGATGAAGCACCGGTCGCGCCGCCGGCCAGCCCCTTCCGCAACGCCATCGACGGCCCGCGCGAGGCGGATCCGGATCGTCTGCCGGTGTCCTTGCATGCGTACTTCGGCGAGACCTACAGCGCCTTGCGTTGGCGCTGGATGGGGCCGGGGATGCACATGATCCGCGCGCAGGGCCTGCAGCAGGGCCAGCTGATCCTGCTCAAGATCGCCGCCGGCAAGAGCATGCCCATCCACAGCCACGGCGGCAGCGAGCTGACCCAGATCCTGAAAGGCGCCTACACCGATGCGCTGGGCCGGTTTGCGGTGGGCGATGTGGCGGATCTGGACAGCGAAGTCGAGCACCAACCCGTCACCGTGCCCGGCGTGGCGTGCATCTGCGTGTCGGCGCTGGATGCGCCACTTCGCTTCCCCGGCTGGTTGGCGCGCAAACTGCAGCCACTGATCGGCCTCTGAGCCTGCATCCAAATCGCGCGCTTGCCCGTATGCAGTTGAAAGCAACGGGAGCAGGCCATGACGGTGCAGGCGTCGGCAATGCGGCACAAGCGGTGGATGAGCCTGCGTCGCTGGTTCGACACCGCCGCGCCGGAGCCTGCCGAAGCGCTCGACGACGCGCGCATTGACTGGCTCCGGGTCGTACCTTTCGCCGGCATGCATCTGGCCTGTCTGGCGGTGTTCTGGGTCGGCGTGTCCTGGTTCGCGGTGGGAGTAGCGGCGGCGTTGTACGTGCTGCGGATGTTCGCGATCACCGCCTTCTATCACCGCTACTTTTCCCACCGCACTTTCCAGACCTCGCGCGCCTTGCAGTTCGTGTTCGCGGTGCTCGGTGCGTCATCGGTGCAGCGCGGCCCGTTGTGGTGGGCGGCGCACCATCGCCACCACCATCGCCATGCCGATACACCGGACGACCCGCATTCGCCGGGACAGAAGGGCTTCTGGCGCAGCCACATGGGCTGGTTCCTGACCCGCGGCGGATTCCCGACCCATTGGGCGCGCATTCCGGATCTGGCGGGCTACCGCGAACTGCGCTGGCTGGATCGCTACGACGTGCTGGTGCCGATCGCACTCGCCGCCGCGCTTTATTCACTCGGCGCCTGGCTTGAAGAGGCCGCGCCGCAACTGCACACCAGCGGCGGGCAGTTGCTGGTGTGGGGGTTCTTCATCTCCACCGTGCTGCTGTTCCATGCCACAGTCACCATCAACTCGTTGGCGCATCGTTATGGCCGCCGCCGTTTCGCCACCCGCGATGACAGCCGCAACAACCTGTGGCTGGCGCTGCTGACCTTTGGCGAGGGCTGGCACAACAACCATCACTACTTCCCGGGAAGCGCGCGCCAGGGCTTCTACTGGTGGGAAGTGGACCTCACCTGGTATGGCCTGCGCCTGATGGCCTGGTTGGGACTGGTGTCCGGGCTGAAGCCGGTGCCGGCCTGGGTGATGGCCAAGGCGCGTCGCGGGGCTGCCACGTGAGGCGGCGCATCGCGGTGGTGGGTTCGGGCATCGCCGGACTGGCCAGTGCCTGGTGGTTGTCGCGCCAGCACGCGGTGACGTTGTTCGAACGCGACGCGCACCTGGGCGGGCATACGCACACCCACGATATCGAACTGGATGGCCAACGGATTGCCGTGGACACCGGCTTCATCGTGTTCAACCCACAGCACTACCCGGTGTTGAGCGCGCTGTTCGCCGAGCTGGGCGTGGCCAGCCAGCCGACCACCATGAGTTTTTCCGTGCAGGACGCGCGCACCGGGTTGGAATACAACGCCGGCTCGCTGGCGGGCCTGTTCTGCCAGCGTCGCAACCTGCTGTCTCCACGCTTCTGGGGCCTGTTGCGCGACCTGCGCCGCTTCTACCGGCAGGCGCCGGCCGTGTTGGATCAGCCGGGGGGCGGGCCGACGCTGGGCGAGTATCTGCGTGAGGGTCGCTACGGCCAGGCCTTCATTGAGCAGCACCTGCTACCGATGGCGTCTGCGCTGTGGTCATCGCCGAGTACGGAAGTGCTGGCGTTTCCGGTGCGCTATCTGGTCCGGTTCATGGCCAACCACCAGATGCTGCAGATAAGCGGGCGCACACCCTGGCGGGTGGTGCAGGGGGGCTCGGCCCGCTACGTGGACGCGCTGCGGGCGCGCTGGCAGGTGGACGAACGGGTGAACTGTGGTGTCACTGAGGTGCGTCGCGAAGCGGGGCGTGTATGGATTGAATCGCCGCTGGGCGTGGAGCGCTTCGATGACGTGGTGATGGCTTGCCACAGCGATCAAGCGCTGGCCCTGCTGCAGGACGCCGCCCCGCTGGAACGCGAGGTGCTGGGGGCGATGCGCTACCAGCACAACGAGGTGGTGCTGCATACCGACGAGCGTTTGCTGCCGCGCAACCGCAAGGCGTGGGCGGCGTGGAATGCCTACCTGCCCGCCGAGCCGGGCGCGGCCTGCACGGTCAGCTACTGCATGAACCTGTTGCAGGGCCTGCACGAGGTGCGCCCGCTGATCGTGAGCTTGAACCGCACGCACGACGTCCGCCCGGAATGCCTCCTGCGCACGCTGCAGTATTCGCACCCGGTGCACGACCACGCCATGCTGGCTGCGCAGTCGCGTTGGGCGGAATTGCAGGGTCGGCGCGGCACCTGGTTTGCCGGTGCGTACTGGGGTTGGGGTTTCCACGAAGACGGCATCCGCAGCGCACAGCGCGTGGCGCATGCGATGCGCGAGCGGCATGACCGCGGACATGCCGGCAATGCGGCGCCATCTGCGCAGGCGTTGCCGGCATGAGCGCCAGCGCCATCTATACCGGCTGGGTACGCCATCGCCGGCACGCACCGCAGGCGCATCAATTCCGCTACCGGCTGGCGCAGCTGTGGCTGGACCTGGATGAGGTCGATCAGGTCTTCCACCACCGCTGGCTGTGGTCGGTGGGGCGGCGCAACCTGGCCGAGTTCCGCCGCAGCGATTACCTGGGTGATCCGACGCTGCCCCTGCACGAAGCGGTGCGCCAGCGCGTCGCCAGCGTGCTGGGCCGACGTCCGCGTGGACCGATTCGCCTGCTGACCCATCTGCGCTATGGCGGCTACGCGTTCAACCCGGTCAGCTTCTACTACTGCTACGAACAGGACGGGCAGACGCTCGACTGCATCGTCGCCGAGATCACCAACACGCCCTGGGGCGAGCGCCACGCCTACGTACTGCCGATGGCCACCGCGCAGGCGCGTGGCCGCAGCTGGTGCTGGCAATTCGACAAGGACTTCCACGTCTCGCCGTTCCTGCCCATGGCCTGCGACTACCGCTGGCGTTTCAATCTGCCGGCCGACGAGCTGCAGGTGCATATGCAGGTATCGCGCGAGGGGCAACGCAGTTTCGATGCGCATCTGTGGCTGCGTCGCCGCGCGCTCGACGGCGTGGGCCTGGCCAGCGTGCTGGCCGCCTATCCGCTGATGACCTGGCAAATCATCGGCGCCATCCATTGGCAGGCGTTGCGACTGTGGTGGAAGGGAAACCCGGTGCATGCGCATCCCCACCTGTCGGGTCCACGTCCATGATCCCCAGCATCGATTCGGTGGCGCGCATCGCGCCGACCGCACTGGAACGTTGGCTTCGCCGTCGCTTGCTGGCGAAGCTGTCCGGCCTGCAAGGCGGGCGACTGCGCTTGCGCGACGCCGACGGCCAGTTCGAGCTTGGCCAGGATGTCGGCGAACCGGCGATTGATCTGTGGGTGGACGACCCGGTGTTCTATCGTCAGGTGGCCATGGGCGGCAGCGTGGGCGCGGGCGAGGCGTATATCGACGGCGCCTGGCAATGCAGCGATTTGGTGGCGCTGGTGCAGTTGCTGGTGCGCAACCGCGATCTGCTCGACGGCATGGAGCGCGGACCGGCGCGGCTGGCGGCGCTGCTGCTGCGGCTATGGCATGCGGCCCGGGTCAACTCGCGCACCGGCAGCCGGCGCAACATCGCCGCGCACTACGACTTGGGGAATGCGTTCTTTGCGCTATTCCTGTCGGCGGACATGATGTACTCGTCGGCGATCTTCGCCGATGCCGAGGAGTCGCTGGAACAGGCGTCGCGGCGCAAGCTGGATCGGATTTGCCGCTGGCTGCAACTGGCGCCCGGTGACCGGGTGATCGAGATCGGCAGCGGCTGGGGTGGCTTCGCCGAACACGCCGCCCGCCACTATGGCTGCCATGTGACCACTACCACCATTTCCGCCGAGCAGTACCAGTCGGCGCAGATGCGCATGGTCGCGGCGGGTCTGCAGGAGCAGGTGAGCGTGCTGCAGCTGGACTACCGGGATCTGCGTGGCCAGTACGACAAGCTGGTCTCGATCGAGATGATCGAAGCCGTGGGCGCGCATTACCTGCCGGGCTACTTCGCGCAACTGCAGAAGCTGCTCAAGCCCGGCGGGCTTGCGTTGATCCAGGCCATCACCATCGAGGACCACCGCTATGAGCAGGCCCTGCACAGCGTGGATTTCATCAAGCGGCATGTGTTCCCGGGCAGCTTCATTCCCTCGCTGGAGGCCATCTCTCGTGCGCGGGCCGGGAACAGCGACCTGTACGTGATCGTGCAGGAGGACTTTGGCGAATCCTATGCCTTGACCCTCAACGCCTGGCGGCAGCGCTTCCTGCAGCAGTTGCCGGCGGTGCGCGCGCAGGGCTTCGACGAGGACTTCATCCGCCTTTGGGAGTTCTACCTGGCCTACTGCGAAGGCGGCTTCCGCGAGCGCTCGATTGGCGTGTCGCATCTGCTGATGGCGCGTCCGGGACAGCAGCCACGCGGGAAACATCCGGAGGACAGCCGATGAGCCTGATCGGGGTGGCCTGCCTGGCGGTGGTGATGATGACGGCAGGGTGGCTATGGCAGTGGCGTCACCGGAACATCGGTATTGTCGATGTGCTGTGGGCACTGGGTGTGGGCTGCGCCGCGCTGCTGATCGCCTGGCGTGGCGAAGGTGCGCTCACGCCGAGGATCCTGTTGGCGCTGATGGGGGGACTGTGGGGGCTGCGCCTGGCCGTGCACCTGTGGCGGCGGGTGCGCAGCGAGCCCGAGGATGGTCGCTATCGCCAGCTGCGCGAACACTGGCGGGGAGGGCAGGGCCGCATCTTCGGCTTCTTCCTGCTGCAGGCCGGGCTGGTGGTGCTGTTCGCGCTGCCGTTCGTGGCGGTGGCGGCGAACCCGCGCGACGGATTCAGCGTCTGGTCGTTGGCAGCGGTGCTGGTGTGGCTGGGCAGCGTCGGTGGCGAGGCGCTGGCCGATGCGCAGCTGGCGCGATTCCGCCGTGATCCCGCCCATCACGGCAAGACCTGTCGCAGTGGGTTGTGGCGCTACTCGCGACATCCCAATTATTTCTTCGAGTGGCTGCACTGGTTCAGCTACCTGCTGCTGGCGGTGGGTTCGCCGCGGTGGTGGCTGGCGATCAGTGGGCCGGTGGTGATGTATGTGTTCCTGCGCTGGCTCAGCGGCATCCCGCATACCGAAAAGCAGGCGCTGCGCACGCGGGGTGAGGACTACCGCGAGTACCAGCGCGTCACGCCCATGCTGTTTCCCTGGTTCCCCAAGGATGGCGCGCGCTCGTCGTCGGAGAAAAACCCATGAGCACGACGATGCAGGCAGCCCAGCCGCAGGAAGATGCCGCACGCGGGTTGCTGGGGTTGGCCGAACGTGGCCTGCTGCCGGATCCCTTGCTGCGTATGGGCATCCGCCAGCTATGCCGACAGCGCCTGCGCGAGGAGCGCGAAGGCGGCGTGGAGGCGCAGGCGCAGCGGCTGGCCCGGCGCATCCAGGCGCTGGAGCAGAGTCCCGTCGCCGTGCATGTGGACGCGGCCAACCGCCAGCATTACGAAGTGCCGGCGGCGTTCTTCCAGCTGTGCCTGGGCAAGCGCCTGAAGTACAGCGGCTGCTACTACCCGCGCGGCGATGAAAGCCTCGATCAGGCCGAGCAGGCCATGCTCGAGCTGTATGCGCAACGCGCGCAGCTGGCCGATGGCCAGCAGATCCTGGAGCTGGGCTGCGGCTGGGGTTCGCTGACCCTGTGGATGGCCGAGCGCTATCCGCAGGCGCGCATCACCGCGGTCTCCAATTCGGTGGGCCAGCGCGAGCACATCCAGGCGCAGTGCAGGGCGCGCGGCCTGGCCAACGTGCGGGTGATCACCACCGACGTCAACGAACTGCAGTTGCAGCAGGGCGCCTACGATCGCTGCGTGTCGGTGGAGGTGTTCGAGCACCTGCGCAACTACCGGCAGCTGCTGCAACGGATCGGTCACTGGCTGCGGCCGGACGGCAAGCTGTTCGTGCATATCTTCGTCCACCGCCAGTTCCTGTATCCGTTCGAAACCCAGGGCGAGGACAACTGGATGGGCCGGCACTTCTTCACCGGCGGGCAGATGCCCTCGGCCGACACGCTGCTGTTCTTCCAGCACCACCTGGCGCTGCGCCAGCGCTGGCTGATCGATGGCCGCCACTACCAGCGCACCGCCAACCACTGGCTGCACAACCAGGACCGGCACGCACCTGAAGTGGCCGCAATCCTGCAGCGTTGCTACGGCGATGCCGCGCCGATCTGGCAACAGCGCTGGCGGATGTTCTGGATGGCCTGCGCCGAACTGTTCGGCCTGGACTACGGCCAGCAATGGATGGTGGCCCACTACCTGTTTGAACCGCGCAAGGGAGAAGACTGATGTGGCGACGTCTGCGATTGAGCGTGCTGTCCCTGTGTGCGGCGGTGCTGGGTTGCTCCAGCCAGCCACCGCGTATCCCGCCGGTGCCCCGGGTCGATGTGCCGCGCTTCATGGGTGACTGGTACGTCATCGCGCATATCCCCACCGCCAAGGAAAAAAACGCCTATGACGCGCTGGAGTCCTACGCGCTGCGCAAGGACGGGCGCATCCAGACCACGTTCCGCTACCGCGACGGCAGCTTCGACGCGCCGCTGGAAACCCTGCACCCGGTCGGCACCGTGCGCGACTACGGTAACGGCGCGATCTGGGACATGCAGTTCGTCTGGCCGATCCAGGCCGAGTACGTGATCGTCGATCTGGATCCGGACTACCAGCGCACCATCGTCGGCCGCAGCAAGCGCGACTACGTCTGGCTGATGGCGCGCACGCCACAGATTTCCGAGGCCGACTACCAGGCCGGTCTGAGCAAGATTCGCGCGCTGGGCTATGACGTCAGCCAGATCCGGCGGGTGCCGCAGGGGGCGAACGCGAGCAAGTGAGCGCCTCGCGCGCTCCACCTGACTTCGTTGCCCTGCGCGGCAGCCCGGTGGCCGACAACCTCGTGCTGTCGGCCTGTGCTCCGGATCCGTCAACCACCGACCGGCGTGGCTTCCGGGAACTTCCAGCTGCCGTTCAAGATTTCCGGCTTGGGCCGGTACAGCCGCACGATGTAGTTCCAGCCCGGCGTGATCGGCAGGCAATTCGCCACCTGTCCATCGCAGCCGCCAAATTGCAGGGCGACCGAACCGTCGTCGCCTTTCTTGGCGGTGAGGTTGTTGAACGAATACGCGTTCTGCGGATTGGCCTGGAAGAAGCCCTTGTCGTCATACACCGTGACCGACCAGAACCCGTTGACGGGCACGTCCTTCACCAGCAGCTTGTACACCGTGTTGCCGTCGTTGCGGGCGGGCACGACGTTGAGGTAGGTGGCGTCCTTCTCGGGGTTGCCGCCCCAGGCCGTCGCCACGCCGATCAAGCGGCGTACCGGATCCACGTCCTGCTTGCTGCCGAACATCTTGTTCTTGTCCGGCAGGCTGTCACCCAGCACGGTCAAGGCATCGCGGATCTTGGCCAGGCTGGCCGCATCCCACTTGGGAATCTCGAACTTGCCCGGCCCGCCGGGCTGGCTCACCAGCACCTGATCCTGCAGGGCATGCACGGCCTGCACATCGGCCGGATCATTGGGATTGACCAGGATGCGCAGCGCGGCCAGGGCATAGCGCGTACCGATGCCTTGCCGCGTCAGGCTGTACTTGCCCGGCTTGTACGCCACTTGGTGGGTGTACTGATCCTGGTCGAACACCTGCAGCGAAATGAAACGCGGGCCGGCATCGGGCACGGTGATGGTCACCGGGCCCGCATCCAGATCGAACACGGCTGCCGAATACAGGGTGTCGCGGTTCTGCCGCACCACCCGCTGCTTGTCCAGCGGCGTGAGCTCGCGGAAGTGTTCGAACGTGCCGATGCTGCCGCCGGTCAAGGCGTTGGCAAAGGCCAGGTCGGTTTCGGCACGGGCGAAGTTGTCGGCTGTGACCGGCACCGCATCGGGATCCGGCGCCGGCGTGGCGGCAGGGGCGGGCGCCGTCGCCGGGGCTGGCGTCGCGGCGGGGGGAGTAGCCGCGCTGTCGGCCGCCGCGGGTTCGGCAGCGGGCGTTGCGGCTTCGGGTGCAGGGGTTTCTTTCTGACAGGCCGCCAGCGTCAGGCCGGCGAGGATGGCGACATACAAGGCGATGCGCATGGGAGCTCCCGGGTGCGCGGACGACGGGTCCGGCTGGGCCAAGCATGCGAAGCCAGGCGCCGGCCCACAAGCGGAAAACAACCGAGCGCAGCTAAGAAAAACTACTTAGCCCTGCCGAGCGCAACGCCAGCTTTGCCGCCGGGCGATGAGAGCGGGTGAGAGCCACGGCCAACGCATCGACACCCTGACTTCCGGGAGTAGGACGGGCATGTACGAAGGGTAATATCGGCAGTAATCCAAGGGGGAACCATGCGCCTGATCGCCCGACTCGCCTGCAGTCTGCTTGTGGTGCCTGCCATGGCCTTCGCCGCCGAGCACGCGCCGCGTGCCTTGCCCGACGCGGCGGCCATCGACGCCGAAGTGGCGCGACTGATGACGGCCACCCAGGCCAAGGGACTGGCGGTGGCCGTGATCGATGCCGGCAAGGTGGTGCATGTGCGCGCTTACGGTCTGCGCAATGCCGCCGGCGATCCGTTGCGCGATGACACCATCATGTACGGCGCCTCGCTGACCAAGGCGGTGTTCGCCTACACGGTGATGCAACTGGCCGAAGAAGGCGTGATTGATCTCGATGCGCCCATCAGCCGCTACCTCGATCGACCCCTGCCCGAATACACCGACACGAAAGGCTACGGTCCGTATGCGGATCTTGCGGGCGACGAGCGCTGGCGCCAGCTCACCGCACGCATCCTGCTCACCCACAGTTCCGGCTTCGGCAACTTCGCCTTCCTGGAGCCGGATGAGAAGTTGCGCTTCCATTTCGATCCCGGCACCCGCTACGCCTACTCGGGCGAAGGACTGATCCTGCTGCAGTTCGTGCTCGAACGCGGACTGGGCCTGGACCTGGGGCAGGAGATGCAGCGGCGGGTCTTTGATCGGTTTGACATGCGCCGGACCAGCATGAAGTGGCGCGAGGACTTTGCCGGCAACCTGGCCGATGGCTGGACGCAGCAAGGCGAACCCGTGCCGCATGACGAACGCAGCCGGGTGCGCGCGGCCGGATCGATGGATACCAGCATCGCCGACATGGCGCGTTTTGCCGCCGCCCATGTGCGCGGCGACGGCTTGAGTGCGCGCAGCGCCGCCGAAATTCGCCGGCCGCAGCGCGCCATCACCACCGCCAGCCAGTTCCCGACCCTGCAGGACGAGTTGCCCCCGGCGCAGCGCCGGGCTGATCTGGCGGCGGGTTTGGGGGTGGTGGTTTTCAATGGACCGCAGGGACCGGGTTTCTACAAAGGCGGCCACGACGACAACACCGGCAATACCTGGGTGTGCGTGCAGGCCAGCCAGCGTTGCGTGGTGGTGCTGGGCAACGATGTGCGTGGCGAGAACGCCTTCCCGGCGCTCATCCGTTTCGTGCTCGGCGAGACCGGCGTGCCGTTCGACTGGGAATACGGCGCCAGGCCCTTCGTCCACTGACGCAGCGCCGGCCTGCACGGTCGCCTCACACGCACCGGCCTAGCCTCGAATGCCATTCCGGCATTCGAGGTTCGTCATGATCAAGTGGGCCATCATCTTCGCCATCATCGGTCTGGTCGCCGGCGTGCTCGGCTTCACCGGCATCGCCGGTGGCGCTTTCGGCATCGCCAAGTTCCTGTTCTGGGCGGCCGTGATCATCGCGGTGCTGCTGTTCGTCCTGGGCGTGACCGTGTTCAAGAAAGTCACGTAGCGCTCGCGCAACCCCAACGCGTAGTCCGGACTCCCTGCCTCGGCGGGGAGTCTGCCGGGACGCGAGGAAGGAGGACGCCATGACGCGCAGTTGCTCCCTGCTGATTGAAGCCGAGCATGTGGAATTGATGGACGGAGACGTGGGCCACCAGGTCGGCGATGCGTTCCGCCTGGTGCACGAGCAGCGCCGCGTCGGCGGCGAAGCGCTCTGGTACTTCTACGCCGTGCCGGCCTTGAGCAAGCCCGAGGCGCTGCGTCGTGCGCAGCAGTGGTATGACTCGCACGGCCATCCGGACTGGCCGGGCCTGGGCTGAGTGTCGCGCATCGCCGCTTTCACCTTGTCCTGATCGCCGCCTCGCAACAATGCAGTCCTGACAAGGACTCCGCCGAGGGAAGCGAGCGCCATGCACGAGACTGTCAATCAAAGTGCCAACCAGCGACGCGCACAGATCCTGCGCTTCCTGTTCCGCTACCGGAATTCGGGACTGTTCTCCGGCGTGGATGCCACTCCGGAGGAATCCGCGCACGCCATACCCGAAGGCACGCCGCAGGAGCTGGCGCAGGATCTGGAAGCGCTGGGTCCGGCCTTCGTCAAGATTGGCCAGATGCTGTCGACCCGGCCCGACATCGTGCCGCCGGCGTTTGCCAGCTCCTTTGAACGCATGCAGGAAAATGTCGAGCCGGTGCCCTGCGACGACATCCGCGAGGTGATCGAAGCCGAGCTCGGCGTGCGCCTGAGCCATGCATTCTCCGAGTTCGACGACAAGCCGCTGGGGACCGCCTCGCTGGCGCAAGTGCATCGCGCCCGCCTGCGCGACGGCACGCCGGTGGCGGTGAAGGTGCAGAAGCCCGGTATCGCCAGGCAGTTGATGGTCGATCTGGATCTGCTGCGCGGCTTTGCCCAGCAGGCGGATCGCTTCACCGACATGGGCCGGCGCGTGCGCTTTGCCGATTGGCTGGAAGAGTTCAGCCGCACGCTGATCAACGAGCTGGATTACCAGGCCGAGGCGGAGAACCTGGAGCGCTTCCGCGAGCATCTGGCGCCGTTTCCGCAGCTGTGGGTGCCGGCGCCGGTCTGGGATCTGACCCGGCGGCGCGTGCTGACCATGGAACTGGCCGAAGGCATCCGCGTCGATCAGATTCCAGGCGTGCGCCGCACCGAGGAGCCGATGGACGATCTGGCCGATGCCTTGCTGCGCGGCTACCTGGATCAGATCTTCGTGCACGGCGAAATCCATGCCGATCCGCATCCGGGCAACCTGCGCATCACCCGCGAAGGCCGGCTGGCGATCTTCGACCTGGGCATGGTCACCAACGTGCCGCCCAAGCGCCGCGACTGCCTGCTCAAGCTGCTGTTCGCCGCGGTCGATGGTCGCGGCGAACAGGTGGCCAACGAGGCCATCGCGGTGGGTACGCGGCTGGAGGACTACGACGAGGAGCGTTTCGTCCGCGAAGTCGGCCACCTGGTCAGTCATTACCACGCCCATTCTCAGACCACCTCGCCCGGTCGGGTGGTGCTGGAACTGGTGCGCATCGCCACCGGCAGCGGCCTGCGCACGCCGCCGGAACTGAGCCTGCTCGGCAAGACCCTGCTCAACCTCGACGCGGTCAGTCGTTGCCTGGCGCCGTCACTGGACGTCAAGGACGTGGTCGAGCGTCACCTGCAACATGTGATGCGGGCGCGGCTGCGGCAGTCGCTGTCCTCGCCCAACCTGGCCAGCGAGCTGATCGAAATCCAGACCCTGCTGCGCGAAGGACCGCGCAAGTTGTCCGATGCCTTGTCGCTGGTGGCCGAGAACAAGCTGCAGATGCGGGTGACCGGACTGGAAGAGTCACGGCTGATGGAAAACCTGCAGAAGATCGCCAACCGCATCTCCGCAGGGCTGGTCACGGCGGCGCTGATTGTCGCTTCCTCGCTGATGATGCGGGTGGAAACCCGCAGCACCTTGTGGGGCTATCCGACCGTGGCCTTGCTGCTGTTCCTGGTCGGCGCCGGCCTGGGCGTGTGCATCGTGGTCAGCGCCCTGCGCGGCGACCGCGCAGCGCGTTCGCGCGAAGAGCGGGCGCCGCGTTAGTGTCCGAATTCCTCTACGTGCTGCCGTGCGCCTACGAAGACCTGGTCAAGCTCGGCATCTCCCGCCAGCCATTGCAACGGGCGCGCGCCTACTCGCCGCGCTGGTTCGAATTCTTCGATCTCGATCATGCGCTGCTGCTGGAAGCCGATGATCGCAGCGAAGTGCAGGCCTGGGAAACCCGGCTCAAGCGCGAACTGCGGCTGAGCAATGCACCGGCGCCGCTGATGGTGGCCGAACTGGCCGCCGGCCATACCGAATGGTTTCGCGGCAGCCATGCCGATATCGCCGCCTTCATGCAGGCGCAGGCCGGGCAGGGCTTTCGCTTGCACATGCCGGCGCGCACATGGTTCCTGCAGGCGCTGGACGCCGAAAGCGATCGGCTGTTTTCCTGGTCCGAGGCGATGCTGCAAAGTCTGGAAGAACTGGGCGACTGTCCAGCCAGCCGGCCCCTGCAGCAGGCGCTGCGTGATGCCTGCGATGCGCAACGGGCGATGGGGCTGCCGCTGGAAGAACGCGTGCCCGATGCGGTACTGACCTGGTATCAGCGCCGCGCGTAACAGCAGATCGTGGCCGGCTCAGTCCGGCGCCTTGGCCGGCACGAAGGGAGACACCGGGTCGCTGGCGGGAAAGGTTTCTTCCAGCGCCTCATCCTGGTTCTCGCTTTCATGATGCTTGCGTTTGCTGCGCTCGTGCGCCGACTCGTCGCAGTCGCGGTTCTCTTCGGGGGCGGGCGGATCCTTGCGATCACGGGTCATGGACGTGCTCCGGGGCGGGATGTCATCAGCATCCTCGCGACGCGATCACTCCGGCGTGAATCCGCAGTGCCGGAGGTCGGCCGGTGGGCGCCGCTTCAGCCGCCGTTGTCGTGTTCGCGCTTGCCGCTCGGATCGGGATAGTCGCGCTCGGGATCACGCCGCCCGGTGCCGCGCGGCACGTCGGGTTGGTCGTGATCCTTCCAGCGGGCGTTGTCATTGCGCAGCTTGTCGGCGGTATGCGGCTTCTTCTGATCGGCTTCGGCATTGTCGTGCGTGGGTTGCTCGGGTTTCATGCGATGACTCCTGCGCGTTCAGCCGTGGAAGGTGACGGGCGTCCGGACCTGGCCAAGGAGCGGACGCCCGCCCTGCAGGTCGGGTGGCAACACGATGGGCTGCTCGGCCACCAGTACCCGCAGGCGGCCGACGCGATCGCGCGCCCAGCGCGCCGACCAGCGCATGCCCGCCGCCACCGAACGCACGGCGACGTTGGCCTGCGGGTTGTCGGGATCCGCCAGCAGGATGTTCACCAGCCAGCCTGAGCGGCAGGGCTGCACCTGGATCAGTGGGCATCCGTGCAGCTCCAGGCGTGCGCCGACCCAGTCGTCGCTGGGTTGCGCCAGCACCCAGTGGAAATCATCAGGCAGTTTCATTGGCAATGCGCGGGTCATGGCAATCACGATGGTGGGGAGCTCCACGTTTTGAGTAAGCAGATCGCGTGCCAGCATGTGAACACCAAGCGATAAGAACTTTGCGCATACGCAACGCTCATCACGCAACAAAGCTTGCAAGCCAGAGGAAATAGTTGCGCGCCGCGCGATCACCACGGCAGGCCGGGAGTCGGATCTCTTGTCGGTGCACTCACCCGCAGCGCGCTAGCGTGCACGCATCCGAACAGTAACGAGGAAGCACGCGTGGCCACTCGAAAAAGCACCGCCAAGCGCAGCGCAAGCAAGCGCAGCCCGACCCAGTCCGCCACTCGCGCGGCGAACAAAAGCCCGGGAAAATCCGCGGCCAAGACCACGGCCAAACGCCAACGCGACGTGCAGGCGCAGACCATGGCACGCAACGCCAAGGCGCCCAAGGCGAAGAAGCAACCGGTCCAGGCCGGCATGCGCCGGCAGCCCGAACCGCCACTGAGCCGGCAGCATCTGGCCAAGCCGGGACGCGAAGCGGACTTGACGATCGCGCCGCGCTATCTGGCCGAAGACTATGTGGGTAGTGGCAAGCTCAACGGCATGGTGGCAATCGTCACCGGCGCCGATTCCGGCATCGGTCGCGCCGTCGCCGTGCTGTTCGCACGCGAGGGCGCGGATGTCGCGGTGCTGTATCTGAGCGAGGATAACGATGCCCGCGAGACCGCCTTGCAGGTGGAAGCCGAGGGCCGGCGCTGCCTGCTGATCAGCGGCGACGTGCGCGACTCGCGCTTCTGCGACCAGGCGGTGACCGACGTCGTGCAGAAATTCGGTCGGCTCGACATCCTGGTCAACAACGCCGCCTTCCAGCAGCACGCCAAGCGCATCCAGGACATCAGCGATGCGCAACTGGCCGAGACGCTGCAGACCAACATCGGCGGCTACTTCCATATGGCGCGTGCGGCGGTCCCGCATCTCAAGCGCGGCGCCAGCATCATCAATACCGGCTCGGAAACCGGCCTGTTCGGCAGCAAGGAGCTGCTCGACTATTCGGCCACCAAGGGCGCCATCCATGCCTTCACCAAGGCGCTGGCCTCGCAGCTGCTGCCGCACGGCATCAGGGTCAATGCGGTCGCGCCTGGGCCGGTGTGGACGCCGTTGAACCCGGCGGATCGCGCGGCGGAGGAAGTAGCCAACTTCGGCAAGGACAGTGACATGGGCCGGCCCGCGCAGCCGGAAGAGTTGTCGCCTGCGTACGTGTTCCTGGCTTCGCCGGTCACCGCGTCCTACATCAATGGCGTGATCCTGCCGGTCATGGGCGGACCCTACGGCTGAGCGTGGAAAACAAAAACGCCGACCGCGCGTCCTTCGACCCGCGGTCGGCGTCACCACCCCTGGCTAGTGGGTATTGCTGCCGGGCGTCGCGTTGCCAGCGGTCTTGCCACCGGTCGTCGCGCCGCTTGCGCTGGTGCTCGCACTGGAGGCGCTGGCCCCCGTGCCGCGACTGCGGCTACCGGCTTCGTTTTCGCTGCTCATGTTCGATCCCGTCGCGGTGCTGCTGCCGGTGGAGCCGGCGAAGCCGCTTGCGGACTCGCGTGAGCCGGAGCCCACCACGCGGATCTCGTTGCGCACATCCTTAACTCCGCTGCAGCTCTCTGCCAGGTTCTCGGCGTGGTGCTTGAGCCAGCGCTGTTCGACCGTCCCCGAAAGGGTGGCCACACCCGCACTCACGGACACCTGGATGTCATCGGCGTCGAGCTGCCAATCGTCGGTCAGGCGTTCGTTGAGGTCTTCGGTGATGCGCTCGTCCGAGCGAGTGTAGCCACGCGGACCACGGCCGCGGAAGTTCTGCTGGTTGCGATCGTTCTCCGAATAGCCGCTGTAATCGCCGGCGCCGCGTGCACGCTGATCGTTCTGCTGGCCGTATCCGCCCCGTCCGTAGCTGCCCTGGCCGTAGTCGGCCTGGCCATAGTTGCGTCCCTGCGCATGGCCACCTTGCGCCTGCGAGCCACTGCGCCAGTTGCCGCTTACTGACGGACCGCCGCGATGGCGCCAATCGCCGCCGGTGTGCGGACGTTGTTGTTCGGCAAAGTGACCGGCGTCGCCGTAGCCCTGATCATCGAAGACATCGCCCTGTTGCGCATAGCGCTGGCTGAAGTCTTCCGGCCCGTAGGCGCGGCCCGGATCACGTTCGCGGCCGTAGCCCTGGCTGTACTCGCCCCCTTCGGCGCGGCCGGGACGGCTGTAGTAGCCACTGTCTCGGTCCTCGCCGAAGCGACCGGCGCCGCGTGCGGCACTGCGTGCCCGGCTGCGGCCGGCGCCGAAGTCGCTGTCGTCGAACGCGCTGCCGTACTCGCGCGGACTGTTGGCGTACTCGCTGAAGCCGGAGCGTTCGCGGCCGCCGTGACGTTGCGAGTAACCGCCCGGGTCATGACCGCCGCGACCGCCGTCGCCGTACTGGCTGCGGACATCGTCATCGCTTTCACGACCGCGCGCCCAGCGTGCGTCGTCGCCCAGGTTGCGCGCCGGGTCTTCCAAGTCCTCCTCGCGCGGGCGTCCCTGCGTGCCGGCCGTCCCGTAGCCTTCGCCATAGCCGCGCCCTTCGCGTTCATTGCGGCGCGGGTCGCGCGATGGACCATATTGCTTGTTGCCGTGGTTCATTTCCTGTCTCCTGTTTTCCAACCAGTCGCGGCTGTTGTTGACCAGCTGCGATGCCAAGTGCCGCAGTTCACCGAGTGCGGCTTTCAGTTCCGTTCCGACCTGCTTGTCATCCATCTGCGTTCTCCGGAATGCATTTCTCTGCAGCAAGTTCCAGAGTCATCGCAATTGGCGTGCCAGTGCGTGGCGGCCGGATTCACACCACGGATTCATGTGCGGAAGCGCGCCTGCGGCGGCTGCCGCAATGAACGAGGACAAGGCCCTTGGCAATCCGCTGCGCGTGGAGGCAATGGCGCGGATCCGCAGCGGGCAGGTTTTTCGCGCCACGGAACTTTGTGCGTTGCGCGGCATGGACCACAGCTGGCCGTTGCAGCGGCTGGGGTCACCAGGCCAACGGCCTGCAACTTGTGCCGGAGTCTGCAGTAACTGCGCGTGCCGGCAAGCGCGTGCACGCGCCAACACCCGGTTACTCCCTGCTGGCCCCGCTGCACAGGCGATCGCGGGCGTCAACGGCGACTGGCACGACTCTTGCGCCTTGCAGTCTGGAACGAGACATCGCGTTCCTTCTCCCATTCTTCACGAGGAAGCATCATGCCCAACGAAAACACGACTGCCCGCAACCCGAATGGTCGCGAGGCGCGCGGATTTGCGGCGATGGACCCGGAGCGTCAACGCGAGATCGCCAGCCACGGTGGACGTGCGGCGCATCGCAGCGGCAACGCCCACGAGTTTGATTCGGCCGAGGCGCGCGAGGCGGGACGCAAGGGTGGGCAGGCGGTCAGCCAGGACCGTCAGCACATGGCCCGTATCGGTGCGCGTGGCGGCGAAGCACGCAGCCAGAACCGACAGAACGCCGCGGCCAACGACAGCGCCGACAGCGACAACAGCTGACGGCCGCGATCAACCCGCCTGGCCAGTCCCGTACTGGTCAGGCAGCTGCGGGTCCGGCGCGGCGTTATGGGACTCGCGCTCCCACTCGGCGAGCAGCAGGACGCACTCGGCCACCGCATCATCGATGCGCAGCAAGGCATCCTGCGCATCCTGCGTCCGCCCTTCCTGTATCGAATCGCGCGCCCATGAGCTTGCGTACAGCACCAGGTTGAGTTGATTGCGGATCTGATGCTGCCAATCAGTCATGGGGCGGCGTCCGCGCCAGGTGATTGTGGATTGTCCTGACACTGACGCCCAAGCTGCGCGCGGCCGCGGTCTTGTCGCCGGCGTGGAAGTCCAAGGTCTTGCGCAGCATCTGCGCCTCCACTTCCTGGAAGGTCATGCCGACGCGGAATTGCACATGGCCGGCATCGTCATTGCTTGCATGCGCGGCCGGACGCCACGCCAGTGGTTGCGGGAACACCCAGTCGTCGGATGAACGCAGATAGGCCATCTCGACCGCCGCCGCCAGTTCACGCACGTTGCCGGGCCAGGGGTGGGCCAGCAGCGCGGCGAGTGAGCGATCATCCAGTCGTTTGTCCTGGCCGCTGCGCTGGTTGAGGCGGGCGATGAAGGTGTTGGCCAGCAGCGCGATGTCCTTTCCGCGCACCCGCAGCGGCGGTACTTCAATCGGATAGCGCGCCAGCCGGAAGAACAGATCCGGGCGCAGTCCGGCCACGCCCTGGTCATCCAGCAGGCGATGGGTGGCGGCGATGATGCGCACGTCCACCGGCACCTCGTTGCTGCCGCCGATGCGCTGCACCACCCCGGTTTCCAGCGTGCGCAGCAGATAGACCTGCAGGGGCAGCGGCATCTCGCCGATTTCATCCAGGAACAGCGTGCCGCCCTGCGCCTGCTCGAAGAATCCCAGATGGCGCAGGTTGGCGCCGGTGAAACTGCCGCGCTCGTGGCCAAACAGTTCACTGGCCAGCAACTCGCCGGGCAGCGCACCGCAATTGACTGCGACAAAGCGTCCATTGCGCCCACTCTGTGCATGCAGGGCCCGTGCGGCCAGTTCCTTGCCGCTGCCGGTCTCGCCGCACAACAGCACGCTGACATCGTGCGGCGCGGCGCGGCTGATTTCCTGGCGCAGGCGTTGCATGGCGTCGCTGTCGCCGAGCAGACCATCGCTTTCATCGCGACGTGCGGCTTCGCGCAGGCGGTAGGCCTGGTTGACCTCATCCAGCAGTCCCATCAACCGGCGTGGTGGCAACGGCTTGGGCAGGAAGGCGGAGGCCGGTGACGAGACAGCGCGGCGCGCATGTTCGATATCGCTGCTGCCGCTGACAAATACGATCTGGCCCTGGCGCTGGCGCGGCAGATGGTCGATCACGTCGAAGCCGGTGCCGTCGGGCAGGTTCAAGTCGAGCAGGGTCAGATCGGGATCGTGATCGGCCAACCAGGGCGTTGCTTCGGCCACGCGCTCGAAGGCATGTGCGCGGAAGCCGCGGCGGCGCGCCATCTCGACAGTCATCGACGCAAAGTTCGCGTCGTCATCGACAATGGCAAAGCAGGGACTTGCCATGGAACCCCGGAAACGGTTGGACGAGATCGCCAGCATCCAAAATCCGTCGTTAGTGCAACGCGAAGTGCCGAGGCCGGTGGCCTCAGCTTTGTGCAGGTGACGTGACGGGCGTGTCGGAGAGTTGTCGGAACCGAGCTGCGTGCTGGGTGCCGGGCTGTGTGTGATCAGCGCGGTTGTTGCGGCAGGCTGCGATGGATCGCGGTGGCGGCGATGGCGGCATGGCCCATTGCCACCGCGATCTGGTTGAGCTCACTGACCACATCACCGGCCGCGTAGACATTTTTCACCGTTGTCTGGTTATGCGCATCGACATTGATCTCGCCCTTATCGCTCAGTTGCGCGCCGAGATCCGCGGCCAGGCTGCTTTCCGGCAGCGCGCCCAGGACCGGATAAATCGTGTCGAAGCGCGAGCTGCTGCCGTCGTCATGCCGCACCTCGCAGCTGCCGTCGCTGGCGCTCAGGCCCGCGCAGGGCAGGGTGATCCGCACCTGGTTCTCGCTGGCGCGCTCGCGCAGTGCCTGGTCGGCCTCGGCGGCTTCGGCGGCGGACAACGGGATCAGGCTGACCGAAGACGAGTAACTGCGCAGGAAGATCGCGTGTTCCAGTCCGCGTTGCAGCGGCGCGAGTACGCCAATATCGCCGTCGGTGGCTTCGTAGGCGTCGCAGATCGCGCACAGGCGGATGGCGGCGCTGGCAATCGCCCCTTCCACGTCCTCCATCTCCGGCACCAGATCGTTGATGCCGGTGGCCAGCAGCACCGTGCGCGCCAGCCAGTGGCGTTCGCCGGCTTCGATGCGGAAGCCCTGCGCATGCGGACGCACGCAATCCACCCGCACCGGTTCGAAGCGGGCGTCATGTGCCTGGGCTTGTTCGCGCAAGCGCTGCAGCAGATCGACGCCGGAGATTCCGTTGGGGTAGCCGGGACAGTTGTGCGTGCGCGGGATCCAGCGTGCCCGGCTCTCGCCGCCGTCGAAGACCAGTACGCTGCGGTGATAGCGGCGCAGGTAGGTGGCGGCGGTCAGGCCGGCCGGTCCGGCTCCGATGATGGCGCAATCCAGCAGGCTCATGCGGAGCAGCGTGGCGATGCGGCTGTCGGATTGGCGTGAAGCCGTGGCGTCGTGCGTTGCGGCGTTCACACGCTCACCGCTGGCGGGGGTGTGAGCTGCACGCCTTTCCACTGTTGCAGGAGTTGGACCATGAAGATGCTCATACCCGCCGCCGTGCTGATGGCCGCGTTGTCGATGACCGCCTGCAATGGCAATCGTGATGGCGACGCCGGCGATGGTGTCAGCGGCGCCAGCGGCCAGCCGGAGGCAACGCCGGCGACGCCGCCTGCCGATGCGCCTGCGGACGCCACAGCCGATGCGAGCCTGGCCAGCGCCAGCGATCCCGCTGCCACCGGCATGGGCGCGGCGGCCGGCGCGACCGCCACCGGCAACGATGCCGATCTGCTCGGCGTGCTGGCCGCGATTGACCAGCATGAAATCGATTCGGCCACCCAGGCCAAGCAGCACAAGCTGTCGGCGGACGTGGCGAACTACGCTGACCTGATGCTCACCGATCACCGCGCCAACCTGGATCAGACCCGCGCCCTGGGCGCGAACGAACAGGCGCCCAAGGCCATGACCCAGGCCGAACAGGGCAAGCAGCACCTGGCCGAACTGGGCAAGAAGCCCGATGCCGAGTATGCCAAGGCGTTTGTCGATGCGATGGTGATGGGACATACCCAGGCATTGGCGGCGTTGGACGAGCAGCTGATTCCCGCCGCACAGGCCGAGCCGGTCAAGACCCATCTGCAGCAGACCCGCGCCAAGGTCGCCGAGCATCTGGAAAAGGCCAAGGCTTTGCAGGCCAAGGGCTGACCCGCGAAACGGGGAGAGCGATGCGGCTCTCCCTGTCACGACGCCGGAATGCCGATCAACCGAGCCGCTGATCCAGGCGGAACGCCACGGTAGGGGCGTACTGCACTTGCGCAAACAACGGATGCTGCGGATTGATCAGCAGGTTGTACTCGTGCGGAATCAGCGAACTGGGGACGCGCGCCACCAGGGTGTTGCCACGGGCCAGCCAGGCATCGCCGAGCGCCTGCACGTCTTCGCGATAGGGGCGTTCCCGCCAGGGCAGATCCGGTCCCAGTTCCAACTCGTGTACCGCCGCCTCCGGCAACTGCAGTTGCAGCAGCTTGAGATCCTCGGTGGGTGAACTCTGCAGGTGCGCGCGGTATTCCAGCAGTGCGGCGGCCGCATGTTCGGAGGCGTAGATGACGGGCGTGGCGCCGCTGGTCCAGCGCGCCGGTCGAACCGTGAGGGCCAGGGTCTGCGTCGGCGCGGGGCCGGCCGTGACCGAATAGGCAGTGAGAGCGGGTGACATGGGACGGGTCACGCAACGGGGCAGCTCAGGCTAAGCGGGCTGGCGCTAAGGCGATGTGGATCGGTCCTTCACACGATGCGCCCACGGCATTGGCTAGGTTTCCAGGCAAGCTCCGCGAGAACCTGATGACGCCATCCGTCCCACGCCACCGCCTGCGCTCACGTCTGTTCTGTCTGCTGCTGATGTGCGCACTGCCCGCTGTTGCCGCCGCCGCCAGTGCGGCCCCGGAGGTAACCGAGGCTGATGACACGCCGACCACGCGCGAAGTGATCGAGCAGGTGAGCGAGCGCGAGTCCGCGCCGCTCTACAGTCGGCGCCTCTGGAGCGCGGCCTCGCGTGACTGGCAGCGCTCCGCACCGCGCGTGCAAGCCGGCTTGCACGCGTTCTGGCAGGCCCTGCGCGATCCGTTCGCCCACGGCGGCGCGCGGGTCTGGATCGGGCTGATCGCGGCGCTGCTGTTCTGGTGCGGTGCGGTCTGGGCCGTGCCACGCCTGACCGCGCGCCTGCGTCCACGCCTGCCGGAGGGACGGGTGCGCCGTTCGTTGCCGGCGTTGTTGAACGTGGTCGGCGTCACCCTGGTCAGCTCGCTGGCCATCACCGGGATCGAGCAGGCCTTGCAGTGGGGCGGCGCGGCGGACGCGCAGGCGCTGGCGATCCTGCAGCCGCTGCTGGCGATGGTGGTGTTTGCCGCTTTCATGATCAGCCTCGGTCGCAATGTGCTGTCCTGCAACGACGGCGGCTGGCGCCTGCCCAACATCCCGGACGAAGTGGCGGCGAGCATGCGCCACGTGCCGCAGATGCTGGCGATAGCGGTGGCGGTGGCGACCGGTCTGGAGATCGTCTCGCAACGTTTCCTGACCACCCAGGGCAGCGCCAGCGCATTGGCAAGCGCCGCGCTCACGCTGTTCCTGTGCACGGTGATGGCCAGCGTGTGGTCGCGGCTGGCGCTGGCGCTGCGCAACGACGTGGCCGAGCAGAGCGACACCCAGCGCGTGGACGAGCGCCACCTGTTCGTCCTGCGCGCGGTGGTGCTGGTCGGCTGGGGCCTGATCATCGCCAGCGTGCTGGCGACGCTGCTGGGTTACTTCGCCGCCGGCAGTTTCTTGATCAAGCAGACGTTGTGGGGCTGCGTGGTGCTGGTGTTCGTGTATCTGCTGGCTACCGCCAGCGGCGATGTCATCGACGCCTACCTGCGCGGCAACGGGCCGGCCGGCATCCGCCTGTCACGCCGGCTGGGGTTGGAGCCGCGCAAGGTCGATCAGATCGGCGCATTGGTGTACGGAGCGGTGCGGCTGCTGCTGATCATCGGTGCGCTGTTGCTGCTGGCCGCGCCCTATGGACTGGGACCGGCGGAACTGTTCGGCCGCCTGCATCCGCGCACGGCGATGATCGCCATCGGCCAGCTGCGCTTTGGCCCGGCCGACGTGGTCAAGGCCTTGCTGGTGTTCCTGGCGGTGATGCTGGCCACGCGTCTGTTCGGACGCTGGTTCTCGCGCCGCTACCTGCCCACCACGCGGCTGGATCCGGGCATGCGCAGCTCGCTGGCCTCGGTGGCCGGCTATGTCGGCGTGGTGGTGGCGATCTCGATGGCGCTGGCGGCGATGGGCATCGGCCTGGAGAAGATCACCTGGATCGCCAGCGCCCTGACCGTGGGCATCGGCTTTGGCCTGCAGGCGATCGTGCAGAACTTCATTTCCGGCCTGATCCTGCTGGCTGAGCGGCCGGTACGCGTGGGCGACTGGGTGGTGGTGGGCGATGCCGAAGGCGACGTGCGCCGCATCAATGTGCGCGCGACCGAAATCACCACCGCCGATCGCACCACGGTGCTGGTGCCCAACTCGGAACTGATCACCAAGGTGGTGCGCAACCGCACGTTGACCCGCTCAGAGGGCCTGGTGAAGATCCTGCTGCCGTTGCCGGCGGCGACCACCGACATCGAGAAGACCTTCGCGATCATCCGCGAGATCATCGCCGCCAACGCCGACGTGCTCAAGCGCCCCGAGCCGGCGGTGATGGTGGAAGAGGTGCGCGACAACGGCAAGGTCTTCATCAACGTATCGGTGTACGTGGAAGGCCCGCGACGGGTGGCGAATGTGCGCAGCGCGTTGCTGTACGAGATTCTACGGCGTCTGCCGGCGGAAGGGGTGCCGTTGGCTTAGAGCGTTCGGGGCTGGCTTGCAACAGACGGATGTCTGGTCAGCCCCTCCTACGGTTCGGCCGGACTGTGCTGCGCTTATTGGCGGATGCACACGGCCAGGCCGGAGGCGCCTTCGCCTTCGGCGAACACGCTGATGCGTTCGCCGACCTTGCGGAACACCAGGTCGAAGCGGCGCTCGCCAATCGGCAGGTCGTTGATGCGCACGTCCTCGATACCGGTGGGCAGTTCCGGGCGGTTGATTTCCACCATGTTCTGCACGCCATCCACCTCGATGCCCAGGCAGGCCTGCAGCAGCATCAAACCCGAGCCTGCGGCCCAGGCCTGCGGCAGACAGGCGACGGGGTAGGCGACGGGCGGTGCACCCTGGCGGCGCGAGAAGCCGCAGAACAATTCCGGCAGGCGCATGTCGAAGTGCACCGCGGCTTCGAATGCGCCGCGCAACAGGCGGGTGACGCCGCCGCGCACGCCGGCGCGGGCGATGCCACTGCCGCACAGCGCGCTGTCATGCGGCCAGGTGGATCCGTTGTGGTACGAAATCGGGTTGTATCGGGCTTCGCCGCGCGCCACCGTGCGCACGCCCCAACCGCTGAAGAACGCCGATGACAGCAGTTGCTCGGCGACGCGGGTGGCGCGCGCCGGTTCGGCCAGACCGGTGTAGAGCAGATGGCCGGGATTGCTGGTGCGCACGCGGCAGAGCTGACGCTCGCCATCGATGGCCAGGCCGTAGAAGCCCATGTCCTCATCCCAGTAATGGGTTTCCACCGCGCCGCGCAGGCGCTCGGCGCGCAGTTGCCAGCCGGCGGCGCGCTCGGGTTGGCCCAGCACCATCGCCAGCTGGGCCATGCCTTGCAGTGCGGCGAAGGCGTAGCCTTGCACTTCCACCAGTGCGATGGGGCCCGGCGCCAGCCGGCCATCGGCATGGAACACCGAATCGCCGCTGTCCTTCCAGCCCTGGTTGGTCAGGCCACCTTCGGCCGTGCGTGCGTAGTCGAGCAGGCCCAGCGGGTTGGCATCGCAGACCCGCTCGACCCAGCCGATCGCCGCTTCCAGCGACGGCCACAGCGACGCCAGGAAAGCGGCGTCGCCGGTGCGCCGGTAATGCGCATGCGCCAGCATCACGAACAACGGCGTGGTATCCACGCCGCCGTAGTACAGGCCAAACGGCAGTTCGCGCAGGCTCGACATCTCGCCCTTGCGCGTCTCGTGCATGATCTTGCCCGGCGCCGCATCGAGGAAGGGTGCGTCCTCCTTGGCCTGGTGCTCGGCGAGGAAGCGCAGCACGCCCTTGGCCAGGCCCGGATCCAGCCACAGCGTTTGCAAGGCGGTGATCACCGCATCGCGACCAAACGGAGTGGAGAACCACGGAATGCCGGCATACGGATACGGGCCGGTTTCCAGCTCGCTGGTCAGCAGCGCCAGATCCGAGCGCGACTGGCGCATCCACTGATCGAACAACGGGCCGCTGCTGAGGATGCGCGCGCCGCGCCGTTGCTTGGTGCGCATGCGCCGGCGCGCCACCGCGGCCTGCTGGCGATAGCGTTCGCGCGAAGGCGGCTCGCCAGTGTCCGAACCGACCTCGATGTAGAAATCCTGGGTCTCGTCCGACTCCAGCGTGAGCAGGAATTCCAGCTCGCCCGGCCCCTGGAAGATCGGCGGCCGCGAGAAGCGGATGAAGCTGGCGCGCTCCACGTCATCCAGACCGACATAGCGGAACACGTAGCCGATTTCGCCCGGTTCCGGTTCCATCAGCCGGCCGCGCGCCGGGCGTTTGCTGCCACGCACTTCGAACATGTCCCAGAAATCCGCCGCCAGCGAGAAGCGCAGCGGCAAGGTCACGCGCGTCTCGCCGTAGTTGACGCAGGTCAGCCGCTCGTACATGCGCTCCTGGCACAGGAAGCGATTGCGGTTGATGTGGATCAGGCCCTGGGGCGTGCCGACTTCATCCAGCGGCGAGAGCGCGCGGTTGGTCAGGTGCGCCACGAACAGCACGTTGTCCTGGGTCACCGCGGAACTGAGCAGGGTCGGGGTTTCCTCGCCCAGCCGCAGCCGGTACGACGACAGCACGCGGGTATCGCTGACGAAAAAGCCTTCGCTGGGGCCGGCGACATCGCCATAGCTGTTGGCCACCAGGAAACTGTCGCCATCCTTGAGCACATAGCGGGTGTACAGCGCGGCATCGGCGGCGGAATCCATCGGCGATCAGGCCTCGAGCATGCGAACGGCGGGGGGATCGAGCAGGGTCTGGTACAGGGTGAGGTATTCGCGGGTCATCGCCGATACCGAATAGCGTTGCTCGAACACCTGGCGGATGCGCTCGCGCGACAGTTCGCCCACGCGCGCCACCGCCTCGGCGGCGCCGGCGATCGAGTCGACGATGTAGCCGGTCACCCCTTCATCCAGCACTTCCGGCACCGCGCCGCAGCGCCAGCCGATCACCGGCGTGCCGCAGGCCATGGCCTCGATCATCACCAGGCCAAACGGTTCCGGCCAATCAATCGGGAACAGCAGCGCACGCGCATTGCCGAGGAACTCGGCCTTGTCGGCGTCGCTGATCTCGCCGATGAACTCGATGCCGTCGTGACCCAGCAGCGGACGGATGGTTTCGCGGAAGTACACGCGGTCGGCGACGTCGACCTTGGCCGCGATGCGCAGCGGCATGCCGGCGCGGCGGGCGATATGGATGGCGCGATCCAGGCGCTTTTCCGGCGAGGCGCGGCCGAGGAACGCCAGGTAGTCACCGCGCGGGTTGGCCGGCGGGGCATACAGATGCTCGGGCAGGCCGTGGTACACCGTGCCCAGCCAGTTGGCCCACGGCATCGGCTTGCGTTGGGCGTCGGAGATGGACACCAGCGGAAAGTCCGGAAAGCGGCGATAGAACGCCGGCAGATCCTTCTTGTCCTGGCGGCCATGCATCGTGCTCACCGTGCGCGCGGCGAAGGGTTCCAGCAGCGGCATCGGCAGCAGATCGATATGCAGGTGGATGATGTCGAACTCCGCCGCACGCTTGCGCAGGTCGCTGAGCATGGCGAAGTGCGCGGCTACCGCCGCCTTCAACGGCGCATCGTCCAGACGCAGGGCGAGATCGCGCCCGACCGCCAGTTGCGCGCGCGTATGCGAATCACCGGAGGCAAACAGGGTGACCTCGTGACCGGCGTCGACCAGCGATTCGGTGAGATAGGACACCACCCGCTCGGTGCCGCCGTACAACTTGGGCGGTACCGATTCGAACAGCGGCGAGACTTGCGCGATCCTCATTGCCAGGGAACTCCATCGGTGGTCGCCAGCGTGGCCTGCGGCTGGCGTGTGTTCTTCTGTGCCGGTTCTGCTGGCGCCGTTGGCGTGCGTGGCGGCGCGGCAGGCGCGCGCAGGGTCTGCAGGAAGCGGCGCGCCCAGTGGCCGACATCGTTGCCGCGCAGGGTGTCCATCATCGTGTGCCAGCGATCCTGGCGTTCGGCCAGCGGCATGCTGCTGGCGGTGTTGATGGCGCTGGCCACTTCATCGATATCGTGCGGATTGACCAGCAGCGCCTGCGGCAGTTCCTCGGCGGCGCCGGCAAAGCGCGACAACACCAGCACGCCCGGGTCCAGCGGCGATTGCGAGGCCAGGTATTCCTTGGCCACCAGGTTCATGCCGTCACGCAGCGGCGTGATCAAGGCCATGTCGGCGGCGCGGTAGAAGCCGGCCAGCACACTCTGCGGAAAGCTGTCGTTGACGTAGCGGATGGGGGTCCAGTCCGGGCGCGCATGGCGCCCGTTGATGTGGCCGGCCAGGCCTTCCAGTTCGCGGCGCAGGCTCTGGTATTCCGGTACGCGGGTGCGGCTGTGCGGGGCTATCTGCAGATACGTCCAGTGGCCGGCGTCCTCGCCCGATTGCAGGTGCCGCTCGAACGCCTTGAAGCGTTCCGGCAGGCCTTTGGAATAGTCCAGTCGATCCACGCCGATGGCCAGCCGCCGTCCCGACAGGCTGGCGCGCAGATCATGGCCGGCCACGCGCGCCTCGTTGGCCTGCGCGGTGCGGATGATCGCGTCCACGTCGATGCCGATCGGAAACGCGTCACTGCGGCAGCGCGGCTGCGTGATGGGGACGTGCTGGGCCTGGTAGTGACGGAAGTTCTGCAGATCGTTGCGGGTCTGGAAGCCGACCAGGTCGTAGGCTTCCAGTGCGCCGAGCAGGGCACGATGGCCGGGCAGGGCGTTGAGCACGTCCGGCGGCGGCAACGGGATATGCAGGAAGAAGCCGATGCGGTTGCCCACGCCCAGATCGCGCAGGCACTGCGCCAGCGGAATCAGGTGGTAGTCGTGCACCCAGATGACATCGTCGCCGCGCAGCTGCTGCGCCAGCGCTTCGGCAAAGACCCGGTTGACCCGCAGGTAGGCGTCGCGCTGCTCGCGGTGATAGTCGACCAGATCGATCCGGTAGTGGAACAGCGGCCACAGCACCCGGTTGGCGTAGCCGTGGTAATAGCCTTCGAAATCGTCGGCCGGCAGATCCACCAGCACGTAGTCCAAGCCACCCTGGCTTTGCTTGCAGATCGGCGGCCGCTTGTCGCTGGCCAGCGTGCCGCTCCAGCCCAGCCACAGGCCGCTGCCCTCACCGATGGCGGCGGTGAGCGCCACCGCCAGGCCGCCGGTCTGTGTCTGTCCGGGCAAGGCCACCCGATTGGACACCATCACCGTGCGACTGCCCGCACGCGCGCCCATGCCCACGATGGCCTCGGCCGTGCTCATGCCGCCTGCTTCCGATCCAGCGAGGCGAACAGCCATTGCCGCACCCGGCGCGGATTGTCCAGCCGGTAGCGTGCGCTGGTAGGACGATCACCGCCCACCAGCACGCTGACGCCGTCGAACGCGTTGACCACGGCGAAGCCGGGTTCGTCGGCCGGATCATCGCCAATGAACACCGGACGTCGACCACGGAACGGCGCTTCTTCCATGAAGGCGGCGATCGCGATGCCCTTGTCCACGCCGATGGGACGAATCTCGATGCCATGCGCGCCAGGATGCAGGCGATGCCCGGCCAGCTGTTCGCGCACGCGCTCGGCGAAGCTCGAGAACGAGGCCGCTGCGTCAGGCGCCGAGCGCCAATGCAGGAACAGGCAGCCGCCCTTGTATTCGACCAGCGCGCCCGGATACTCGGCGGCGATCGCTTCGGCCTGGCGCGCCAGTTCGAGAAAATCCGCGCCCATCTCCGGCGCCGCGTGCGCGCCGCCATGGCCGCGCCGCTCCAGTCCGTGCAGGCCGGCCATCGCGGCAATGTCCAGCGGTGCGAACAGATCATCCAGCGCCTGGATCGATCGTCCGCTCACCAGCGCCACCGCGCCGCCACACAGCTCTGCCAGCTTCGGCAGTGCCTGCATCAGTTGCGGGTCGATACGCACATCGGACGGCGTCGGCGCATGCTCGGCCAGTGAGCCGTCCACATCCAGAAATACGGCCCAATCTTCCTCGATCAGCGGCGGGGCCGCGTCGTCAGTCGATTCACTTCCCATGCTTTGATGCTATGCAACATGGCGTGAGTATGATGTGGATGCGTCTTCATCTTCCTGCAACAACTTTCGCATCGTTTTGACTGCGCGCGCGCGAGGCTGGCGTCATGCCAAGCCCAGGAGAGCGTGCATGCCTGCGTTGGAAGGACAATGGCAAGTCGTGGTCGAAGTGATCTACGCGATGGTGCTGGCCGGTAGCATCGGCGTGGAGCGCGAGATGAAGGATCGGCCGGCGGGCTTCCGCACCCACATGCTGGTCGGTGGCGCCGCCGCGTTCCTGGTGGGCACCGGCGATCTGGTGATGGAAGCGCACATGGACCGCGGCGATGAAACGGTGATGGTCGATCCGTTCCGCCTGGTCGAGGCGGTCATCGCCGGCGTGGCTTTCATCGGTGCAGGCACCATCTTCGCGCAGCGCTCGGCCGGCGTGGTGATCGGCATCACCACCGCAGCCTCACTTCTGATGGTCGCGGTGATCGGCGTGGCCGTCGGCTTCGGTTACTACCTGCTGCCGCTGGTGGTGACGGCGATGACGCTGGCGGTGCTGGTGTTGCTGTCGTGGATCGAGCGGTTGTTGAGTCGGCGTGGCACATCCACGCGCTAGCCAGGGCAATCGATGCACAGGCCTTGCATGCAGGGGCACGTCGCGTTTTTACTTGCCTGCACGCGGCCTCGATGGCACAACAGGGACAACGGATAGTCGACGGTGGACATGGCGAGCACGCGCAAGGACCTTCCGGTGATCCGCTCCAGCAAGGCCGTCGCCTGGTCGGGCCTGTTGCTGGCGCTGGCGCTGGCCTACGTGCTGGGCTATTTCATCCAGCGCGATCGCAATGTGCGCATGGCCGCGGCCGAGCGCCAGGCGCTGGCCCTGGCCGAAGGCACGGCCCGCCTGCTGCATCTTGAACTGCGCAATCTCGAACGCGCCATGGGCGGCATCGCCGGTGACGCCCAGCAGCTGTTCGCGACGGTGCCGGAGGCGGCGCCGCAATTGTTGAGCGAATCGGTCGCCGGCGTGGTCAGCCGGCACGCCGAGCTGCAGAGCATCGTGGTGGTGGACCGCAACGGTGTGGCGATCACCCGCGGCGTGGGCGTGTCGATTCCCGACGACGCCCGCCGCAGTACTCCGCGCGGCGGCAAGCGGCCGCTGTCGTTCGGTCGCCTGCAACGCGCCGATGGCGAATGGGTGTTGCCCTTGCTGATGCCGATGGACGGCGGGCGCTGGATCGTCACGCGCTTGCGGGTGGCGGAAATCCAGCGCGTGATCGGCAACCTCGACACCGGCAAAGAAGGCGTGGTCACCGTGGTCGACGCCCAGGGCACCGTGGTGGCGCGCAGTGACGGCGCCGGCCGTTACATCGGCAAGCGCTATGCCGATCTGCTGGGCGCCAGTGACAGCGCCCGGGTCATCGTCAGGCGCAGCGCAGTCGACGGCGTCGAGCGGATCTCGGCGCGGCTGGCATTGCCGGAGTACCGCCTGCAGGTCAGCGCCGGCCTGGGTACGCACGAAACCCTGCACGACTGGTATCTGCTGCTGGCGGTTGCCGGTTCGCTGTACCTGCTGTATTGCGCGGCCTTCCTGTACCTGTGGCGACATCTGCGCCGTTCGGCGCGTGCGCAGGGCGGGCTGTTGCTGGAGGTCAACCGCGCCGCCGAGCGCCTGCGCCTGGCGCAACAGGTGGGCAAGACCGGCACCTGGTCGGTGCGCCACCCGGGCGCGGAGATCGAATGGTCCGAGCAGGTGTCCGACATCATGGGCCAGCCGGACGATCGCAGCCGCGCCAGCAGCGAAGAATTCTTCGCCATGGTCCACCCCGACGATCGCGAACAGCTGCAACAGCGCTTCGCCGAATCCTGGCGCACGCGCCAGGCGTTCGTCACCGACTACCGGATCATCCGTCCGGATGGCGAAGTGCGCTGGATCGCCAGCCGTGGCGGCGCCTTCGTGCGGGGCGATGCGGATCCGACCATGGCCGGCACGGTGGTCGACATCACCGCCGAGCGGGAAGCGCAGTCGCGCCTGCTCGACACCGAGCGCCGCTACCGCCTGCTGTTCGAGCGCAATCCGCTGCCGTTCTGGGTGTTCGACGCACAGACCCTGCGCTTCCTCGAAGTCAACGAAGCCGCGGTGCGCCACTACGGCTACCGGCGCGAGGAATTCCTGGCGATGAGCATCCTCGACATCCGCCCGGACGAAGATAGCCAGGCCGTGCGCCTGTCGATGTTCGGCGTGCCCAGCGACGAAGGCGAGACCTGGCGGCACGTGAAGAAGGATGGCAGCGTCATCGACGTGCGCGTCTACTCGGCCAGCATTACCTACGATGATCGACCGGCGCGGCTGGTGTTGGCCGAGGACATCAGCGACACCCTGGCCTACGAGCGCGAACTGCATTATCGCGCCACCCACGACAGCACCATCGGCCTGTTCAACCTGCCGGGGCTGAAGGCGTGGGTGCGCCAGCAGGCACCGACGCAATGCCAGTTGATCTACATCCAGTTGCGCGGCATCGAGCCGGTGATCGACAGCCTGGGGCAGGCGGTGGCCACGCGCCTGCTCGATAGCATCGCGAGCCGGCTGGAGGATCTGGCCGCACAGTGGCAGGGGGCGATCGCCTTCGTGCCTGCCGAAGCCTTCGTGCTGGCCGTGCCGGGCACGCCGGCGATGGAAGGGGTGGTGGATGCCTTGCATCTGGCCGTCACCCAGCCGGTGGAGCAGGGCGGATCGGTGCGCACCCTGGAAGCCTGGCTGGGCTGGGCCGAATGCGCCGAGGAGGGCTTCGACGCGACCGCCAGCAAGGCCGCGCTGGCGGCGCATGTGGCGCGCGCCGAGGGCACGGTGTGTCGCCACTTCCGCGCCGACATGGCCACCGCCGCCAGTGATCGGCTGCGCCTGATCGGGCGCATCCACCAGGCGCTGGAGCGGCAGGAGTTCGAGCTGCACTTCCAACCGATCACGCGGGTCGACGAGGCGCGGCCGGCCAGCCTGGAAGCGTTGCTGCGCTGGCCGCAGGCCGGCGGCGGCTTCGTGCCGCCCTCGCAGTTCATCGCGCTGAGCGAGGACGCCGGGCTGATCCTGCCGCTGGGCGAGTGGGTGATGGAAGAGGCGATGCGCTGCCAGCAGCGCCTGGCGCGTGAGGGCTGGGACGACCTGCCGATCGCCATCAATGTCTCGCCCTTGCAGCTGGCGCGCCCCGATTTCGCCGATCGGCTGATCCGCCTGCAGCAGCGCCATGGCCTGCCGCGCGGGGCGTTGCATATCGAAGTGACCGAAAGCGTGCTGCTGGACCGGCCGGACCGCACCGTGCAGACCCTGCGCCAGCTGCAGCGCAATGGCATCTGCACCTCACTCGATGATTTCGGCACCGGCTTCTCCAGCATGGCCTACCTGCACCAACTGCCGCTGGATGCGCTGAAGATCGACCAGACCTTCGTGCGCGGGGTGACCGATGACGAACGCAGCGCCGCCATCTGCCGCGCGTTGATTTCGCTGGGACACAATCTGGGCCTGACCATGATTGCCGAGGGCGTGGAGACCGAGCAGCAACTGGAATGGCTGCGCCGCCATCACTGCGATCAGGTGCAGGGCTATCTGATTGCCCGGCCGATGAAGATGGACGCCTTGCTGGATTACCTGGCTGGCATCCCGCTGCGCAACGCGCACTGACGATCACCGGGCGGCGTGCAGGGCCTGGGTGTCGACCCGTTCGGAGGTCTGTACGCCAGGCAGTTGCTCGGGCGTGGTGCGCACCAGCGCCCAGTGCGACAACAGGCTGCCCAGCATCACGCCGAGCAGCAGGAACGCGCTGCGCGACCACCAGCTCAGCGCAGATCCCAGATATCGGGAATCAAGGCTTCGGCCGATTCGCGGAACCCGTCCTCGAAATTGGGTGGCAGGCCGATCGGGAAGTTTTCGGCGGCGACCTGCAGGCAGGCGGTAAGCCGCAGCCGCACCGGATCTTCCACCGCCTGCATCAGCGTGGACGCCACGTAGCCCATCACCGCGAACTGTCCCTGCAGGCGGCCAAACTGGGTCAGCACCCGCTTGAGAATTTCGTCCTGGCTCTGCAGGCGATCGCACTGGGTCTGCCGAAGATGCAGACACGCGGCTTCCAACTCGGCGATGCGAGCATCGTTGCTGATCCGGGCCATGGGGGCGGTTCTCGGTTGGCATGCGCCTACAGTGACGTGCCGCGCATCAAGACCGCGTCATGGAAAAGCCACTTTCCGCCTTCACGTGCTTTTGCCGCCGTGCCGGTTATCCGATGGACCTTGACCATGGAATCCCAGGAGAGTGGCATGCCCGTTCTGCGTGTGCGTTTGACCGGCAGCGAAACCGATGCCAACGCCGTCATGAGCGTGGTGCATGGCATCGAAGGCATAGAACGGGTGGAAGAGGTCGCGGACCTGATGCCGCACATGGACGACGATGACTCCAGCTCGGCGGGCCTGGTCGATGACCTGGGCTCGGGTGGGGTGCATGCGGTGGAGATCGAAACCCCGGACCGCCGCAGCAGCGAGCAGGTCCGCGAGGTGATCAGCCGCAGTGCCGAGGCGCTGGGCATGGCGGTGGAGTTCGTCGAGGAATTCTGAACCTGCGGCCGGGTCCGCCAGACGCGACGCGCCCTGCACACCCGCCAGTCCATTCTGGGCGGATGAAGATACTGATCGTCTGCGTGGGCAACATCTGCCGCAGCCCCATGGCCGAGGCCGTTCTGCGCCGGCGGCTTCCGGATGGGTTCGCCATCTCCTCGGCCGGCCTGGCCGCGCGGATTGGCGACGGCGTGCATCCCGTCGCTGCCGAAGTGCTGCGTGAGCAGGGCTACGCCGCCGATGACCACCAGGCTCGACAGTTCGAACGCGCGATGATTGACGATGCCGAACTGGTGCTGACCATGGAGCAGCGGCATTCGCGTGCGTTGATGGCGCTCGCACCGACCTTGCGCGGACGCCTGCATCTGCTGGGTCGATGGGATGGACAGCGCGAGATCCGCGACCCCTGCGGGCGTCCGAAAGCCTCGTTTGAAGAGGCATTCGAGCAGATCGAGCGAGCTGCACAGTTGTGGTGTGCACGCATCGCCTGAGCGCTTGCAGAGTCCGCTTGGATGAACCGTGGTTCATGAATACCCCTGCACAGAGCTGATCAAACGCTCTGCGTGCACACGCCTTTCATGCGCTCATCAAGAAGCTGTTCGTAGATTGCCACGGACGAACGATTGGCAACGCGCATCACGCGCAGGACGAGAACGCGCTCGCTTCAGAGCGGCAAGCGCCGGCAGGACGCCGGCAAACAGCAAACCCCACGGGCAGCACAAAACAAGAGGAAGGCTGGATGGAGCACCCCCGAATCATCGCGGCCAGCGCGATTGCGTTGGCAGTGACCTTGTTCGCCATCTTCTCGATGCGTCCCTGGGCGCGCAAAGTGGGGCTGGTGGACAAGCCCGACCTGCGCAAACAGCACAACGGCCGCGTGCCGTTGATCGGCGGCATCTGCTTCTTCATCGGCACGCTGGTGGGACTGGGTTATCTGGGTTACCTGGATCGCTTCGTCATGAGCCTGATGGTGGGCGGTGCGCTGATCGTGGCGGTGGGTGTGGCCGATGACGTGGCCAACCTCAGCGTACGCACGCGCTTGTTCACCGAGTCGGCGATCGTCGGGCTGGTGATCCTCAGCACCGGCTATTACGTCGACAACTTTGGCGGGCTGCTGCCGGCGGATCATTTCCGCATCGGCATCATCGGCATCCCGCTGACGATCTTCGCCGTGATCGGCTTGATCAACGCTTTCAACATGCTCGATGGCATCGACGGCCTCGCCGCGTCGGTGGCGATGGTCTGCATCGCCGCGGTGTTGATGTACGACCGCGCCGGCTGGGCGTTCGTCGGCGTGATGTTCATGCTGCAGATCCTGTTTGCGGCCCTGATTCCCTACATCCTGGTCAACCTGGGCTGGCCCGACGGCCGCAAGGTGTTCATGGGCGATGCCGGCAGCACGATGATCGGCTTCCTGCTCGGCTGGAGCCTGATCTACCTGAGCCACTCGCGCGTCGGCCGGCTGGCGCCGGTGGACGTGCTGTGGTGCGTGGCGCTGCCGGTGATGGACACGCTGGCGGTGATGTACCGGCGCATGCGCCTGGGCCGATCGCCGTTTGGCGCGGATCGCCAGCATCTGCATCACCTGATGATTGATGCCGGGCTGCCGTCGCGGCTGACCCTGGTGCTCATCGTCAGTGGCGGTGCGCTGCTCGCGTTGATCGGCTACCTGCTGCGCAGCGTGCCGGATCCGCTCAACCTGGCCGCGTTTGTCGCCGCCACCGTGCTGTATGTGCTGGGCTTGCCGCGCTTGCTGGATCTGCGCAAGCGCGGGTTCGTGTGGCGGCCCAGTGCGCTGTGGCATGCGCGGCAACCGCTGGCGGCGCACCTGGGCGCCAGTGCCGCACGCGGCTCGTTGATTGCCAGTGGCGAAGACCACGAGCCTTATCCGCATCCGGCCCACGGCGCCATCGCGCCGGTGCGCGCGCTTTGCCTGGTCGCGGCCACGCCCGAATCCTTCGGCGTCGCACCGATCGCGCAACGACTCAATGCCGATGCGCGCTTCGACGCCAGCGTCTGCCTGTCCGACGTGCCCGGCGTGGATGGCGAAGCGGCGCTGAAGCTGTTCGGCCTGCACGCCGATGGTCGCCTGACCGGCGAGGGCGGCGCCGAAGCCATGGCGGCGGGTGTGCGCGAACTGTTCCAGCAGGTCAAACCCGACGTGGTGCTGGTGCCCGGCAACGCGCCGGCCAGTTTTGCCCTGAGCCTGGCGGCGCATGCCGAAGACGTGCCGGTGGTGTGTGTGGACGCGGACAGCCCGGCGGCGGCGCCTTCGCATTGGCCGAACGACGCCAGCCGGCGGATCGTGCAGTCGCTTGCCGCGCTGCATATTGCCGCCAGCGAAGGCACCGGCCAGCGCCTGCTGCTGGAAGGCGTGCCGGCCGAACGAGTGATGGTGCAGGACGCGATCAGCAGCCAGGCGCTGCACGCCGGCATCCAGAGCCTGCGCCAGCAGCCCGCACTGGGCCGTGCCCTGGACAAGCGTTTTCCGTTCCTGCGCGAGGGCCACGGCCTGTTGCTGGTGTTGACCGCGCCGCCGGTCGAGACGGCACCCGGTGAGCCCGCCGTGGACAACGAGAGCGCGGTGGCCGAAGCCCTGGAAATGGTGGCGCGTCGACGTCCTGACCTGGACATCCTCTGGGCGATGGACCGGACGCCGCCCAGCACCTCGCCGGCCGAAGCGCTGCGCGCCTTCGCCAATGTGCACATCGCCGAAGTGGCCGACTACCTGGCCTGGATCCACCTGCTGGATCGCGCGCAACTCATCCTGGCCGGCCCGGGCCTGCCATGCGAAAGCCGCCTGCTCGGCAAGCCGGTGTTGTTGGCGCGCGAGGACGGCGACGGCGATGTGCTCGACGACCACGGTTGCACGGTGATCGGGGTCAGCCCGGTCACCATCGCCGGACGCGTTCTGAGTGTTCTGAGCAACGAGCCCGAAGCCCTCAACGCCATGCAGGTGGCGGCTGCCGAGCGCCCCACCGACACCAGCAGCGGCGTGCTCGATGCGCTGCTGCGCCTGCACGGTGGCGATGTCGCCGCCGAAGGCGAGAGCGAGCCGCATCCGCTGGCTTATGGCGTACGCCAGGCCTCCTGAACCCCTTTCGATTTTTCATGCAAGCAATGAGGTAACAACCCATGGCCACGCAACTGATGACGCGACCGCTGACACCGGCGCCGGAACTGTCGGTGACCCGCGATGACGACGTGGATCTGCCCACGCTGGTGGCGACCCTGGGCGAGAACAAGCGCCTGATCCTGTTGGGTACGGCCGGCTTCTTCCTGGCCAGCCTGTTGTATCTGGCCGTGGTCACGCCGACCTACGAAGCCAACGCCGTGGTGCAGGTGGAGAACCGGCCGGCGATTCCGCCGGGCGTCAACACCACCGCCGCGATGCAGGGACCGTTGCCGGTCGCCGCGCCGGGCACCACCGAAGTGCAGCTGCTGACCTCGCGCCGCGTGCTGGGCGAGGCCATGCAGCAGCTGGATTTGGACATCGACATCAAACCGGTGCGCCTGCCGTTGGTGGGTGACTTCATCGCCCGCCGTTACCAGGCTTCGCATCCGGGCACGCTGGCGTCGCCGTGGCTGGGCATGCAGGGCTATGGCTGGGGCGGCGAGGACCTGCAGATTGGCAAGTTCGAGGTGCCGCGCGATCTGATCGGCGCGCCGCTGTCGCTGGTCGCCGGCCAGGCCGGCCGCTACATCCTGACCACCTCCGACGGCCGCGTGCTGGTGCAGGGCAGGGCAGGCAGCACCACCCAGAGCAATGGCGTGACCCTGCAGGTGGAAAAACTTGCCGCCCATCCGGGCATGCGCTTCGACGTGACCCGCCGCGATCCCAACACGGTGATGGCGCAGCTCAAGCAGGACATCAGCGCCACCGAGCAGGGCCGCAACTCCGGCGTGATCAACCTGACCTACGCCAACGCCGATCCGGAGCGTGCGCGTCAGGTGCTGGATGAAGTTACCACCGCCTACGTGCAGCAGAACGTGCAGCGCACCTCGGCCGAAGCGGCCAGCCGGCTGAAGTTCGTCACCGAGCAGCTGCCCAAGGTCCGCGATGAACTGGCCAAGGCACAGGCGGCCTTGAATGCGTTCCAGACCCGCACCCAGACCCTGGACGTGGCGGTGCAGAACCGCGCCTTGCTGGATCAGTCGATCGCACTGGATTCGAGCATCCAGCAGCTTCGCATCCAGATGACCGAAGTGGCCAACCGCTTCACTCCGTCGCATCCGACCTACAAGGCGCTGCAGCAGCAGATCAACCAGTTCCAGGGCGAGCGCAATGGCCTGCAGGGGCAGATCAAGCATCTGCCGGATACCCAGCAGGGCCTGTTCCGCCTCAATCGTGACGTGGAAGTGACCAACGCCACTTACGCCACCCTGCTCGATCAGGCGCAGCAGTTGAACATCGCCAAGGCCAGCGCGGTCGGCAATGCGCGGGTGATCGATCCGGCCGCGGTCAATCTCAACAGTCCGGCCTGGCCCAAACCGATCCCGGTGCTGCTGGCCGGCACGGCGATTGGCGCGGTGCTGATGATCGCGCTGGCGCTGATGCGCCAGCTGTTCCGCCGTGGCGTGGAAGATCCGGTCGACATCGAGCTGCTCGGCCTGCCGGTGTACGCCTCCATTCCCTTCAGCGAGCGTGGTCGCGAACTGACCCAGAGCCGCCATCACCACCGCAAGGATCGCCGCCAGCGCCTGCTGGCCCTGAGCGCGCCGACCGATCTGGCGATGGAAGCCCTGCGCACGCTGCGCACCAGCCTGCATTTCGCGCGCATGAAGACCCGCAACAACCTGCTGATGATCACCGCGCCCAGCCCCGGCGTGGGCAAGACTTTCGTCTGCGCCAACCTGGCGGTGACCATCGCCCAGACCGGTCAGCGGGTGCTGCTGATCGATGCCGACATGCGCCGCGGCACCCTGCATGACGCCGTGGGCGTGCGCTGGGAAAACGGCCTGTCGGATCTGATCCTGGGCCGGATCGAACTGGACGAGGCGATCCGCAAGGTCCAGGGCGCCGAGAACCTGTCCTTCATCTCGCGCGGCGCGATTCCGTCCACGCCCTCGGAGTTGCTGATGCATGACAACTTCGACGCCATGCTCAAGACCGTGGCCAAGGAGTTCGACATCGTGCTGATCGATACCCCGCCGGTGCTGGCGGTGACCGATGCCGCGGTGATTGGCCAGCATGCCGGCACCTCCCTGCTGGTGGTGCGCTTCGGCCTGAACCAGCAGCGCGAGATCGCGCTGGCCAAGCAGCGCCTGGAACAGAACGGCGTGGAAGTGAAGGGTGCGATATTCAACGGCGTGGAGAAGCGCGGCGCCGGCACCTACGCCTACACCTACTACGAATACCTGCCTGCGCCGAAGGCGGCGCGGGCCCGCTGAAGGAGCCTCCATGCAGATCACGATGTCGCCGTACTACGGCAAACCGGACTTCTCGGACATCGCCGCCGGCAGTGGCCGGCAAATCGACACCGTCTCGGTGGCGGATTTGCTGCGCAACGCGTTCGTCTACCCGCCGCATTCAATCTACGAGGACGTCAAACTGGTGACCTTCGGCTTCAGTCCGCAGCACGACATGCGCTCGGAGCCGTTGTTCAAGTTCAAATGGCGCAATGCCGGCGAGGTGCCGGAAGTGGCCGCGCATCCGCAGGACTGGATCGCGGTCTATCACCAGAAGCTGGTGGATGCGATCCGCCACAGCTGCGCGTCGATGCAGTCGCCGTGGTTGCTGCAGAGCGGCGGCAAGGATTCCACCACCCTGGCGATCGCCCTGCGCGACGCCCGCCCGGACGTCACCTGCATCACCTATCTGGGCGGGCGCGAGGAAAACGAGATCGAATCGGCCAGCGCGGTGGCCGACAAGCTCGGCCTGCGCCACGAGGTGCTGATCTGCGATCCGGGACGCGCCTACGATCGTTATCTCAACCTGGTGGCCTCGATGCCGCTGCTGACCGCCGACTTCGCGCTGCTCTCGTACGCCGACCTGGGTACCGAGATCAAGCTGCACGGCGGCGATGGCATCATCGACGGCCTCGGCTCGGACAGCTATTTCGGCACGCCCACCGATCGGCAGCACTGGCTGCTGGCGCAACTGGCGCGCGGCCTGCGCATGCCGCTGGACATCACCGCCTTGCCTGGTTTGGAACGCAACTTCCAGCTGTGCTTCCTGCTGGGCACCTTGCAGATGCACCCGATCGAGCGGGTGTTTCCAGGCTCGCGCTTCAGCGACGCCGAGGTCGATGAACTGTTCGGTGCGCCGATGGCCGAGCGCTCGCACGCGCGGCTGGCGCTGTTCCGCGAGGAGATTGGTTCGGCCACCACCTCGTGGGAATGGCGCGACATGTCGATGTCGATCGCCGGTTCCGCCGGCGCCTTCGCCAAGGGCCTGTACACCTCGCACGCACTGGGGCTGGAGGCGGCCTACCCGTTCTGCGATCCGGACCTGCGCGAATGGGTGCACCACGAAGTACCGCGTCGGCAGAAGGTGGATCCGGAAACCGGGGTCAACAAGATGCTGATTCGTCGCCATATCGCCAGCCACTTCGGCGAGCTGCCGTACGTGCAGCGCAAGGGCAGCTTCCGTTTCGATGTGAGCGGGCTGGCGGCGCAGCGCTTCGACCAGGTGCGCGATTTCGCCGTGCGCCTGGACGATCTGCTGCCGGGCGCCACCCGTTGGCTGGATCGCAATCGCCGGCGCCTGGACAACAAGTACCACGCCTCCAAGTTCTATCTGCTGGCGATCGTGCTGCCGTGGCTGCTGGCGCGTCGTGCCGAGGCCGGTCTGGCGGCGGCGCACGCGCGGCACTGACGGCGCGGCATGCAGGCACCGCAGATGGATTCGCCCGGGCACTGGTCGCACCCGACCCAGCGGGATCGCCGCCGCATGCTGCAGATGCTGGCGCTGCTGCCGGCGCTGCCGTGGCTTGGCGCAGCTGCCGTCACGCCGTCGGCGCGACAGCGTGGCGCGGCGGTGATCGACGTGCGCAAGTTCGGCGCCAGCGGTGCCGGCCGCGACGATGAGACCCGCTTCCTGCAGGCGGCCATCGACGCGCTGCCGGAAGCCGGCGGTACCGTTCGTGTGCCGGCCGGTCATTACCTCGTCAATGCGCTGCGCAGTCTGAAGTTGCGTGATCGCATGCACCTGCAACTGGATCCCGACGCGTGGCTGGTCGCGATTCCCAATGCGGCGCCGCGTGCGTACGTGCTGTCCCTGCATGGGGTGGAAGACGTCGAGGTCTCCGGTGGGCACATCTATGGCGAGCGTGATCGCCATCGTGCGCAGACCGGCGAGTGGGGCCACGGGATCATGGTCAGAGGCGGGCAGCGGGTCACCCTGCGCGATCTGGACATCCAGCGCTGCTGGGGTGACGGCATCTCGATTGGTGGCATCTCCGGCGTGCGCCCGCAGCCCAGTCGCGATGTGCTCGTCAGCGGCGTGGTCTGCCAACGCAATCGCCGCCAGGGCCTGACCATCGGCCGGTCACGGCAGGTGCGCGTGCTGCGGTCCTCGTTTCTGGACACCGGCGGGGTGCTGCCCGGCTGCGGCATCGACGTCGAGCCGGATCCCGGCGACGTGGCCGAGGAGGTGCTGATCCAGGAGTGCCTGGCACGCGGCAATCACGGTGCCGGCATCCAGCTCTACACCCGCAGCCGCAAGGTGCAGGTGCGCGGTTGCCAGCTGCTGGCCAATCGCGGCGCCGGCCTGCTGCTGCAGGACGCGCACGACTGCGTGATCGAAGACAACGACATCCGCGACAATGGCCTGCGCGGCGTCGCCGTGCACGGCCGCAGCAGCCAGGTCAGGCTGGCGCACAACCGCTTCAGCGGCAACGCACCGACGCTGGCGAAACAGGCGCGTGGCGAGCGCGGCTGGATGCATGTGGATGTGGCGCGCAGCGCTTCGGCGATCCAGGTGGATCGGAGCAACCAGCTGCCCTGAGCGATTGCGCGGGCAGAAGGCCACGCTTTCCCGCGCTGCCGTAGAGCCCGTGTGCCGCGGCCATCTGAACTGCGCAATGCGTGCATGAGCCCGCCGCGATTTCGCGCGACGCTAACGTTTGAGCGGACTCGGCCATTTCGGTGGGTTCACTAAAAGCGCTGGATTTGCCGCGTTTCTGAATGTCATAAGCATGTGAATTTGAGCGAGTTCACAGTTAGACCAATTGGTCATCGTCACGCGCTCGTCATCCCCTATAGTTCGGTCCGTCGCGGCTTCCGTGACGTTCTCTTCATGTCCCCCACTTGGGGACTCGACCGACAGGGGTTTGAATCAGTGAACAGCAATGCACTCGTGTGCTCCTCACACGAGGCAGGGAAGCCTCGGCGCGATTTTCTGCGCAACACTTTGATGCTGGCCGTCCCGGCCGCCATGTACACCATCGGCATCCCGAAGGCGTTCGCCGCTTACACCCCCGCCGCACGTACCCGCGGCACCGCTTCGCTCAACGTGCGCAACTACGGCGCGCTGGGCAATGGCGCCAATGACGACACCACCGCCTTCCAGGCCGCGGTCAACGCGCTGCCGGCCGCCGGCGGCACGGTCGTGGTGCCGGCCGGCAACTACGTGATCGACCCGGTCCGCAATGTCCGCCTGCGCAGCAATATGCACCTGCAGCTGCAGCCGGGCGCGATCCTGCGGGCCAAGCGCAACAACCAGGAACGCGCTTACGTGCTGATGGTCTACAAGGTCACCAACGTGGAGATCTCCGGCGGCCAGATCATCGGCGACCGCGACAACCACCTGGGCACCACCGGTGAATGGGGCCACGGCATCATGGTCCGCGGTTCGACCAAGGTGACCGTGCGCGACATCCACATCTCCAAGTGCTTCGGCGATGGCATCTCCATCGGCGGCGCCATGGTGACCGGCGCGCCGACCATTCCCTGCGACGACATCATCATCGACAACGTGGTGTCCACCGGCAACCGCCGCCAGGGTCTGACCATCGGCTGCGCCACCAACGTCAAGGTGTACGACAGCGAGTTCAGCGCCAGCAAGGGCATCGCCCCTGAATGCGGCATCGATATCGAGCCGGATGCCAACGACGGCCGCAGCACCTCGACGGTGCATATCGAGAACTGCCTGATCCGCAAGAATGCCGGCAACGGCATCCTGGTCTACAAGCGCGTCGCCGGCGTCACGGTCAAGAGCTGCACCATCGAGTACAACGGTGGCAACGGCATCCTGACCATCGGCCCGGACGGCGGCACCATCACCGGCAACACGATCCGCCACAACTACCTGCTGGGCACCAACTTCGGCAGCGAAACCAAGAACTACCAGTTCGGCGGCAACATCTCGCGCAACAACAACACCCGCCTGCATGGGGTGAACACGGTGCTCAACCCGCTGGTCTCGATGACCGGGCTGGTCGCCGGCAACCAGGGCAACGGCGCGCATGTGGCCAAGGTCAGCACGGCAACCGCGATTACAGTCAACACCAACAGCTACGCCAAGTAAAAATCGCGACAAGCCTGTGTGACAGCAAGAAGAAAAGGGCGGCCCGAACGGGTCGCCCTTTTCATTTGTCTGAGCGTGGCGTCGGGGAAGTGGTGAGCGCGTGAACGGTTTGCGCGAGGGGCACGCCTAGAATCGGCGGAACGTCCCCCACGGCGCATTGCATGAAATTCATCCTGTTCGCTAACACCGACTGGTATCTGTACAACTTCCGTCTTTCCACCGCGCTGCAACTGCAATCCATGGGCATCGACGTCGTGATGGTGTCGCCGCCCGGTGACTTTGGCGGACGCTTCGAGCGCCACGGTGTGCGCTGGCTGCCGTTGCCGATGCAACGCGCCAGCCTCAATCCGCTGCGCGAAGCCGGCACGATGCTGCGGCTGGTGCAGTTGCTGCGCGAAGAACGTCCGCAGCTGCTGCACAGCTTCACCCTGAAATGCGCCGTGTACGGCGCGCTGGCCGCGCGCGCCGCCGGAGTGCCGGCCACCGTCAACGCGGTGACCGGGTTGGGGTATGTGTTCGCCAGCGAGCAACCCAAGGCGCGCCTGCTGCGTCCATTGGTGTCCGCCTTGATGCGCGGCGCCCTCGGCGGCGAACGCTCGCGGGTGATCCTGCAGAACCCGGACGATGCCGCCGCCTTCGAAAGCGCACGCCTTGCGCCGGCCCGACAGATCCGCCTGATCCGCAGCTCCGGGGTCGACATCGCGCGCTTCCGCCAACGCGAGACCGGCGGCCCGCGCAGGCCTTTGCGCGTGCTGCTGGCCGCGCGCCTGCTGCGCGAGAAGGGCATCCACGAATACATCGACGCCGCGCTGATGCTCAAAGGGCAGGGGCGCGACATCGAATTCCTGCTGGCCGGGCAACCGGATCCCGGCAATCCGCATTCGGTCGACGGCGCGGAAATCCAGAGCTGGCACGACAAAGGCGTGTTGAACTGGCTGGGCCATGTCGATGACATGCCGGCGCTGTTGCGCAGCGTGGATGTGATGGCCCTGCCCAGCTACTACCGCGAAGGGGTGCCGAAGAGCCTGATCGAGGCCGGTGCCTGCGGCGTGGCGCTGGTGACTACCAATCTGCCCGGCTGCCGCGAGGTGGTCAGTTGCGATGGCGATGACGGACTGCATGTGGAACCGCGCAGTGCGGCGTCGTTGGCGCGAGTGCTGGCGCGGCTGGATGATGATCGCGAACTGCTGGCGCGGCTCGGCGCGCGCGCACGCGAACGCGCCCTGGCTGATTTCGACGAGCGCGTGGTCATCCGCAAGACCTGTGATGTCTACGGCGAGTTGTTGCCCATGCCCACCCTGGAAGCGGCGTGATGCAGCGCGCAATGCCCATGCCCCTGCGCCCCGCGATGACTGCGCTGTCGTTGTTGTCGCTGGCCACTGCGGCCGGCGCGGCGATGGTGTTCCTTACCCAGACCTTGCTGGCGCGTCGCTACGGGCCGGATGACTATGGTCTGTTCGCTTCCTCGCTGGCGACGGTCACGGTGATTGCGCCGTTGGCCGGCTTCGGCCTGTCGCAATACCGGCTCAAGGTATTTGGTGCGGAGGGTTGGGCGGCGCAGCGCTGGCGCGTGGCCAGCGAACGTTTCATCACGCTCACCACCGCATTGACGCTGGCGGTGCTGGTGGCATGGGCGTTGTGGGGCCCGCCGGTGGATGCGCGCACGCGCGAGTTCCTGCTGGTGCTGTCGCCGGTGGTGTTGGGTTTGCTGGCGGTGGAACAGATCGGCAGCAAGCTGCGGCTGGAAGATCGCCACGCTGCGCTGGCGGGCTGGCAATTGCTGGTGCCCGGTGGGCGCTTGCTGGTGGCCTTGCTGGCCACGGCCTGGTTGGCGATGCCGCTGATTTCAGTGGCCTGGGCCTATGCCGTGCTGGCGCTGCTGGTGCTGGCCATGGCCGCCCCGCAGTGGATCGCGATGGCGCGCGGCCGCTGGTCGCTGCATGGGCATGGCGCCTCGCTGCAAAGCAGTGACGCGCCGAAGCCGGGCATCCGCGAACTGGCCTGGCAGGCCTGGCCGTACGGGATGGCGGCGGTGTTGTACCCGGTGTTCTTCCAGATTGGCACGGTGCTGCTGAAGTATCTGGCCGGCGATGCCGCGGCCGGCCACTTCGGCATCGCGCTGGCGGTGATGACCGCGATCTACCTGTTTCCCGCCACGGTGTACCAGAAGTTCCTGATTGCCAAACTGCATCGCTGGGCGGTGCACGACCGCGCACGCTTCGATCAGGTGTATCGCTGGGGCGCGATGGCGATGCTGGCCAGCGGGCTGATCGTCGCCGCGCTGCTGTATGTCGCCGCGCCCTGGGCCACGCTGGTGTTTGGCCAGGCCTACGACGGCCTGGAGTCGCTGTTGCGGCTGTTGGCGATCTGCGTGCCGCTGCGCTTCCTGTCCACGGCGGTGGGTTCGGTGCTGTTGACCGAGCGCCATATGCGCTACCGGGTGGCGGCGATGGCGCTGGCGGCATTGGCGGCGGTGCTGTTGAACCTGGCCCTGATTCCGGCGCTGGCCGAAACCGGCGCCGCATGGGCCACCGTCGGCGCCGAGGCGTTGCTGCTAGCGCTGATGGCGTACGGAGCGCGCCGCGTACGCAAAGGGGAGCTGCGCTGATGGACAGCTCTGGCAGCCCGCCGCGTTTGCAGGGACCGCGTTCGGCCTTTACCGGTTACTACGGCATGCGCAACTTTGGCGATGACCTGTTTGGCGTGATCTGCACGCAGGCAGCGCAGCGTTGGTGGGATGCGCCCGCCTTGCTGGTGGGGCCGCCGTTGACCGGCATGGCCGGGCGCAGCACCGTGCCGGCGTTCTATCCGCCCGACTGGTATGGCGCGATGGGCGCGCTGGGCAAGAGCAGTCGGCTGCTCAGTTTTGCCAGCGCCACGTTGACCTCGGATGTGCTGGTGATGGGCGGTGGCTCGGTGATCACCGCGCGCGAATCCTTCCGCAAGCCGATGATGCAGGCCGCGCGCCGTCATCGCGGCCTGCAGTTGGCGGCCGTGGGCGTATCGATTGGTCCTTTCAGCGAGCCTGCGCAGGAAGAAGCGGCCGCCTCGTTCCTGGATCGCTTCCAGTACCTGTCGGTCCGTGACCAGCGTTCGTTCGAATGGACGCGCCGGATGGGCCTGTCCGCGCAGACCCACGCCGGCTGCGATCTGGCCGCGCTGTTGCCGTCGCTGGAGGCGATTCCGAAACGCGAGCCGCGCCGACCCGGCGATCCGCTGCGCATTGGCGTGGCGCCGTGCAACTACAACGAAGCCGGCGCCTATCCCGCACCGTCCCAGGCCGCCTGGCAGCAGGCACTGGTGGACGTGGTGGCGCGCTGGTCGCGGCAGCGCGAAGTGGTGGTCGACGTATTCAGCCTCAACGAGCATCCGCAGCATGGCGACGCCGCCCTGGCCGATGCCCTGGCTGCACAGCTGCGCCAGCACGCCGTGCCGGCCAACGTATTGAACTACACCCGGCCCGATCCGCTGGCGATGGTCGCCGCGATCAACCGCTGCGACGCGATGATCAGCGCACGCCTGCACGGCGCCATCGTCGCCTGGCTGTGCGGGGTGCCGTTCGCGATCGTCGACTATCACCGCAAATGCCGCGACTTTGCCGATGACATCGGCCTGCCGGCGCATCGCCGCATCACCACCGAGCAGGGCGAATCCTTCAGCGACGTGATCATTGCCTTGCTGAAGGAACGCGAGGTGGGCGCCGCTTCACCCTCCGTATACACCCGCAAGGCGCAAGAGATCTTCCTGTGCGCGCCGTGGGCGCGGGAGCACGCCGACGCATGACCAGCCAGCCTTCCCGACGCATCGCCCCGATCAGCGTGGTCATTCCCTGCTATCGCTGCGGCGACACCATTGCCGCCTCGGTGGCGTCAATTGCCGCGCAGACCCGCCCGGTGGCGCAGGTGTTGCTGGTGGATGACGCCAGCCCGGATGACACCCTGGATGTCCTGCATGCGCTGGCGCAGCAGTATCCGGCCGGCTGGGTCGAGGTCATTGCCAGTCCGGAAAACGGTGGCCCGTCGCGCGCGCGCAACCTGGGCTGGGCCGCGGCCAGCCAGCCTTACATCGCCTTCCTCGACGCCGACGACACCTGGGTGCCGGAGAAAATCGATCTGCAGATGGCGGTGCTGGAGGCCGACCCCGAGCTGTCGTTGATCGCCCATCGCATGGCCGTGCGCGAGCGTACGTTGCCGGTGCCGCCGCTGCGCATGCCGATCAAGACCGTATCGATTGGACGCAAGCGCTTCCTGCTCAACAATCCGTTTCCGACCGCCTCGGTGATCCTGCGCCGGGATCTGCCATTCCGTTTCAATGAAGATTTCCGCCGCGTCGAGGACTTCCTGCTGTGGGCGCAGATCGGTTTCTCCGGCTACCGCTGCGCCAAGATCAATCAGGTGCTGGCGTACTGGCACAAGCCCACCTATGGTGCCAGCGGCCTGAGCGGCGACCTGGCCGCGATGCATCGCGCCGGTCGTGAAGTGCGCCACGAGCTGCTGCGCCAAGGCCTGGTGACCCGCAGCGAACACTGGTTGGCGCGTGGCTTCGGCATCCTGCGGCGTGCGCGCCGACGGCTGTTGCTGGCGATGCGATCGCAGCAGCCCCGGGAGGTGTCATGAGATCCGTGCCGGTCAGGGCCTTGCACGCCGCGCCGCCGCCGCACGTGCGCAATGCCGGCGAGGTGCAGGCCAAACGCTGGCTGGGGCTGTTGCTGGTGCTGGTGGTCGGCTTGTTCGGCTGCTGGCTGGTGGGCACGCGCTCGATCGAGACCGGCACCGATACCGAAACCTACGCCAACTTCTTCGACGCGCTCAACGGTGGACTGCCGGAAACGCGGCTGGAGCCGGGCTTCGTCTATCTCAGCTATCTGTTGAACCGCCTGGGCCTGAACCTGGTCGGCTACCAGATGGGCCTGTTCGCCTTGCTGCTGGTCGGCGTGGGCATCGCCATCCGCAACTACCGCCGCTATCTGGACACGCCGGTCAGCTGGCAGACCCTGTACTGCGCCAGCCTGATGCTGCTCTTCATCTCGCCAATGTTCACCAATGCGGCGATCAACGCACTGCGGCAGGGTCTGGCCGCACCGCTGGTGTTTGCGGCGTTGCTGGCCTTTCACCGCCGGCGCTGGGGCGGCTTCCTGCTGTGGGGCGCGGTTGCCACCAGCCTGCACCTGTCCTCGCTGATGTACCTGCTGTGCGCACCGGCGTTGTTGTTGAGTACGCGCTGGCTGCGCGTGGTCGCGGTGACCGCGTTCGCGCTGTACGTCTCCGGTGGCTCGATGCTGCTGGTGCGCGCGGCTTCGCCAGCCTTTTATGACCTGGTGATGGAATACACCGCCAATACCCTGTACCGCTCCGGTGTGCGGGTGGACTTTGCCGTGTTCACCGGCTTCTGGTACCTGCTGGTGCACATGCTGGCGCCACTGGTGCAGGCGCAATGGCGTCAACGCGTGCTGGACAGCGCCAATGTCTACCTGGTGATGGTGATGCCGTTCTTCATCATTGGCTGGGGCTATTTCTCCAACCGCTACCTGCTGCCGGGCTGGCTGGCGGTGTCGATGATCCTGGCGGCGGTGCTGTGCCATGCGCGCATCGCGCCGCTGCGCAATCCCTTGGTGCTGCGCTGCGGTTTGTTGTTCTCGTGCCTGGTGTTCTTCGTGTTTGTCACGCGGGGGATCGTCATATGATCGCCGTGGCGCTGCGCGAACTGATCGTCTCGTTGACCTATCCACCCAGCCTGACCCTGCTGTTGTTGGCGGTGGGCGGCTGCCTGCTGCTGCTCAAGCGCCGGCGACTGGCGGCCGGCGTGGCGGTGATCGGCGTGGCCTGGTCAGTGCTGTGGTCGTTGCCGGTCATCTCCGAAGGCGGGCGGCAGTTGCTGGAACGACGCTATCCGGTGGTGAAGGAGGCCAGCGCCTTGCCGACCGCCGACGCGATCGTGGTGCTGGGCGGCGGCAGTTCCTATCGATGGATGCACCGGCCGGACGTGGACGCCGAGGATCTGCAGTACAGCCGCCTGGCTGCCGGCGCGCGTGCGTGGAAGGCGGGCAGGGCGCCGGTGATCATCCTCAGTGGCGGCGGCAACAAGCAGGTGACCGAAGCCGAGCGCATGGCCGAAGCCATTACCCGCCTGGGCGTGCCGCGTTCGGCACTGCGGCTGGAAGAACACAGCAATGACACGCGCGACAACGCCACCAACTCGATGGCGCTGGCGGGCGGCCCGTCGCGGCATGTGCTGCTGGTGACCTCGGCGTTGCATATGCCGCGGGCGGCGATGCTGTTTCGCGAAGCGGGTGCGGAGGTGACCGCGGTGCCGGTACCGGAGGGGCGCTCGCGCAACGGCGTCATCAGCCGCTGGGTGCCATCGCCGCGCGCGCTCTGGCGCAGTGGACGGGCGCTGAAGGAATACGTCGCGCTGCTGGCGGTCTGTGTTCGCGATTGATCACGGGAACCATCCCAGCGAACTCGACGACAGCAATCGAAGCGCGAAAACCCCCGCATTCACCCGCCGTTTTGTGAATGCCATCGCGCTCTTCACGTCGTGCTTGCCACTCTGTCCCCGATGAGTCGCCACACACCGCAAATCCCCCGAAGGCAAAACAAGAGGTGCCTGGAGTGAAACTTCAACTGACGTCGCTGGCGTTGATGGCGGGCCTGCTGGCCGGCTGCGCCGGCCAGAGCATGACCCACAGCAGTGCCAGCGCAGGCGGTACCGTCGAAGGCAGCGATGCACGCATGATCGCGATCACGCCCGAACTGGTCGCCGCCCCGCGCACCGCGGTGAACCTGCCGCCCACGCTGGCCCAGTACAAACCGCAGGCCTACCAGATCCATCCCGGCGACACGATCCTGGTGACGGTCTGGGATCACCCCGAACTGACCACGCCCGCAGGCAACCAGCAGCAGGCCGTCACCAACGGTCGCCTGGTCCAGCCGGATGGCACGTTCTTCTATCCTTACGCGGGCAAGATCAACGTCAATGGCATGACCATCGAAGATCTGCGCAGCACCCTGGCCAGCAAGCTCGGCCAGTACCTGCGTTCGCCGCAGGTCGACGTCAACGTGGTGGGCTATGGCGGTCGCGTGGCGGTGGCCGGTGCATTCGTCGACACCTCACCGCAGGAATTCAATACCGTGCCGCTGACGCTGGCGCAGGCGGTGGGCAAGGCGCGCATTGATGTGGAGCAGGCCGACCTGGCCGGTTTCGTGCTGAGCCGCGATGGCCAGGACTATCCGCTGGATCTGGACGCGCTGAACCGGGATGGCAAGGTCGCGGCAGACATCTACCTCAAGCCCGGCGATCGCCTGTACCTGCCCTTCAATGATCGCAAGGAAGTGTATGTGCTGGGCGAAGTGATCCGCCCGCAGGCGATCAACTTCAAGACCACCGACATGAGCCTGACCCAGGCGCTGGGCCGCAGTGGCGGCTTGAATCCGGTCACCTCCAAGGGCAGCGCGGTCTACGTGATCCGCGGCATGGAAGATCTGCAGCGCGAGCCGGCGACGGTGTATCACCTGGATGCCGGATCGCCTGCGGCGTTCGCGCTGGGCGATCGCTTCCATCTGCGTCCCGGCGACGTGGTCTGGGTGGGTCCGGCCGGCGTGACCCGCTGGAACCGCTTCCTGTCCCAGCTGCTGCCGCTGTCGGGCATCATCAGCAACGCCGCGGCCGCGCAATACAACATGGATCGCTAGCCGGGCACGCAATCCTGCCCACTCCCCGGCGCGGGAGTGGGCCGGCAGGCGCAAGGGGAGGCGGAAAACAAAAGGCGATGTCCAAGGACATCGCCTTTTGCTCGACAAGGTGCGGAGAACCGAAGGTCATTCGATGAGACGACCGGCCGTCACACGGGCGAGAGCTCCCCGGTGTCGGTTCTCCCGTGGCGGCCGATGGTCAGACTTTCCACCCGGAAACTGCAAGAAACGGGTGTATCGAAATATCGGCGGGACCGGCGGTTCGTCAAAGGAGGGTAGGCCGGCGCCACGGGGACCACTGTGCCAGCGCGGACGAGAAAAGCAGGTGCACGCAGCGTCGAGTGTTTGTTATTCAGCGCGGATTTGACGATCTCAACACAGCCGTTACGGTATCAGTAAGCCCCGTCAGTCAAAGGAAGCTCTGCAAATGGGGATGTCACCGAATCTGCTCACTCGCGCGGGTTATCGCTGCGAAGTCGTCGACGTGCACGCGGAACTGAAGTACTGGAAGCAATGCGTGGCCGAGCATGCGTTCTACGAGGCCGGCACGCCGTTCTCGCGCTACGAGCCGCTGCTGCGGTTTTCCTACGATGCCTATCTGCGCTATTACGCGCAGCCGCTGGAAGAGGTGGTCGACTCGATCCGACACAAATACGTCGAGCAGTTCGACGAGTGGCACAACCCGCCGTGGGCCAAGGTGGAGCCGGTGCTGCAGGAAGTCTGGATGCGCATGGGCGCGCCGACCGGCGCCATCGGCAGCAGCTGGCGCAACGCGCGTCGCGAGGCCCACGTCGCCTGATCGGGCCAGTGTCGATAAGATGCGGGGCATGTCGATAGCCGAGACTGCCCTGACATGATGCGTTACCTGGCGTATGCCCTGTGCCTGCTGTTTACCGCGATCTCGCTCGCGCTGAGCCTGCGCTGGCCGGGTTGGGGCTGGTCGGCGGCGGTATTCGGCGCCCTGAGCGTGCTGGGTACGGTGGATCTGCTGCAGATCCGCAGTACCCTGCGCCGCAACTATCCGGTGCTGGCGCATTTCCGCTACGGCCTGGAGTCGGTCGGCCCGGAAATCCGCCAGTACTTCATCGAGGGCGACACCGCCGAAGTGCCGTTCTCGCGCCAGCAACGCTCGCTGGTCTACCAGCGCTCCAAGGGCGTGATGGACGTGGTGCCGTTCGGCAGCCAGCAGGACGTGTACGGGCTGGACTACGAATGGATCAACCATTCGATGGCGCCCACCCAGGTGGATTCGCACGACTTCCGCATCGTCATCGGCGGCGAGAGCGCGCAGCCGTATTCGGCCAGCGTATTCAACATCTCGGCGATGAGCTTTGGCGCGCTGTCGGCCAACGCCATCCGCGCGCTCAACGAAGGCGCGCGGCGCGGCAATTTCTACCACGACACCGGCGAAGGCTCGATCTCGCCGTATCACCGCGAAAAGGGCGGTGACCTGGTGTGGGAAATCGGTTCGGGTTACTTCGGCTGTCGCGACGAGCAGGGGCGCTTCGATGAAGCGCGCTTCGTCGAGAATGCATGCACGCCGCAGGTCAAGATGATCGAGATCAAGCTGTCGCAGGGCGCCAAGCCCGGCCATGGCGGCGTGCTGCCGGCGGCCAAGGTCAGCGCCGAGATTTCCGCCACCCGCGGCGTGCCGATGGGCCACGACTGCGTGTCGCCGTCTCGGCATTCGGCGTTCTCCACGCCGATGCAGTTGCTGGAGTTCGTCGCACGCCTGCGCGAGCTGTCCGGCGGCAAGCCGACCGGCTTCAAGCTGGCCATCGGCCATCCCTGGGAATGGTTCGGCATCGCCAAGGCCATGCACGAAAGCGGGGTGTTGCCGGATTTCATCGTCGTCGACGGGGCCGAGGGCGGCACCGGCGCGGCGCCGGCGGAGTTCATCGACCACGTGGGCGTGCCGATGCACGAGGCCTTGCTGCTGGTCCACAACACGCTGGTGGGACTGGGTCTGCGCGAGCGCATCCGGATCGGCGCGGCGGGCAAGATCATCAGCGCCTTCGACATCGCGCGCACGCTGGCGCTGGGCGCCGACTGGTGCAACGCCGGGCGCGGCTACATGTTCGCGGTGGGCTGCATCCAGTCGCAGAGTTGCCACAACGATCGCTGCCCGACCGGCGTGGCGACGCAGGATCCGAGCCGGTGGAAGCATCTGGACGTGGCGGACAAGTCGGTGCGGGTGCAATTGTTCCATGACAACACTTTGAAGGCGTTGCGGGACATGCTGTGTGCGGCGGGTCTGACCCATCCGCAGCAGTTGGGGCCGGAACATATCCTGCGGCGGGTGTCGCCGATCGAGGTGCGTTCGTTGGCGGCGTTGTATCGCTATGTCAATCCCGGCGAGTTGTTGAGTGGGGTGCCGGAGCATGCGGTGTTCCAGAACTTCTGGGCGGATGCGCGCAGTGATTCGTTTGCTGCTCCCTCCAAGGTTCGGGCTTTGCAGGAGAGCAAGAGCTGACGATCCGGGCATGAACGCATTCCACTCTGTCATGTGGATGCAGTAAATCCCTAACCAAATTTCCACATGAGCTCGCGTATCTTTCCCGCACGCCCCGCTATCGCTGCGACCGATACTTCTCTCCCATCGGTCGCAGCCATCGCGGGCGACCAGACTCTCCGACTCGCCTGGCCGCGTTCACCGCGACACCTTACGCAGGCGCAGTACGACCCAGCCAATCGATGACGCCGCGCGCCGCGCGGCGGCCGCTGGCATAGCTGGCGGTCAGCAGGTAGCCGCCGGTGGGCGCTTCCCAGTCGAGCATCTCGCCGGCGGCGAAAACGCCCGGCAGCTCGCGCAGCATCAGGTGCTCGTCCATCGCTTCCAGGCGGATGCCGCCTGCGCTGCTGATCGCTTCTTCGATGGGGCGTGGCGCGGTCAGCAGCAGCGGCAGTCGCTTGATGGTGCGGACCAGGGTGGCGGTGTCGTGCAACGCCGGCTTGTCCAGCACTTCATGCAGCAGGGCCACGCGCAGCGAATCCAGGCCGGCGTGGCGACGCAGGTGTTCGCTGAGGCTGCGCGAGCCCCGCGGCTTGCCGAGTTCGCGCTGCAGGCGGGCTTCGTCGCGGCCGGGGGCCAGGTCCAGGGTCAGTACGGCCTGGCCGTCGCGGCGGATGGTGTCGCGCAACATCGCCGACAAGGCGTAAATCAGACTGCCTTCGATGCCGTGGCGGGTGATCACGCATTCGCCCTGCAGCGACTGTGCGTGGCCGTGGGCATCGTGCCAGTGCGCCACCACCGGTTTGAGCGGAGCGCCGGCATGGCGCTCGGCGAGGAAGGGGCTCCAGGCGATGTCGAAGCCGCAATTGGCCGGTTGCAGGGGCGCGATGTCGACACCGCGTTCGGCCAGCGGCGCCAGCCAGTCGCTGTTGCCGCCCAGTTCCGGCCAGCTGGCGCCGCCCAGCGCGAGCAGGACGGCATCGGCCTGCACGGTGGTTTCGCCGGCAGGCGTGGCAAAGCGCAGCGCCCCATCGGGCTGCCAGCCGGTCCAGCGATACTGCACATGGAAGCGCACGCCCTGTTCGCGCAGGCGCCGCACCCAGCCACGCAGCAGCGGCGCGGCCTTGAGATCGGTGGGGAAGACCCGCCCGGAGCTGCCGACAAAGGTTTCCACGCCAAGGCCCGCTGCCCAGTCGCGCAGGGCCTGGGCGTCGAAATCCTGCAGCCAGCTCGCCACTTCGCCGGCGCGTTCGCGATAGCGGCTGGCGAACAGCGGCGCGGGGTCGGAGTGGGTCAGGTTGAGGCCACCCTTGCCGGCAATCAGGAAGCGCCGGCCGACCGAGCCCTGAGCCTCGTACAGATCCACGGCCAGCCCGGCCGCGCGCAGGGTTTCGGCGGCGAACAGGCCGGCGGGGCCACCGCCGATGACGGCGACAACCGGGGTAGGGGAGGCTGACATGCCGTCATTATGCCCGTGTCGCCGGCACCGACCCGGCGGCGGTGACAATCGGCACGGGGACGCAGGCGCCGGCCTGTCGTATGGTGGATGGTCGTGATCGCTTGCGGGAAGCCAAATCCATGTTGAAAGCCACGCGCGTCGGCCAGGCCGGCGCCCTGATGTTGTCGTTCGGCCTGTGCGTGTCGTGGGCCCGGGCGCAGGAAGCCGCCGCACTGCCGGCGCAGTTGCAGGACTTCGATGCCTATGTCGAAGCCGTGCGCAAGGAATTCGACGTGCCCGGCATCGCCGTGGCCATCGTCCAGGACGGCAAGGTGGTGCTGGAGCGCGGCTACGGCGTGCGCGAACTGGGCAAGCCGGCCAAGGTGGATCAGGACACCCTGTTCGCCATCGCCTCCAATACCAAGGCCTTTACCGCCACCTCGCTGGAGATGCTGGTCGACGAGGGCAAGTTGAGCATGGATGACCGGGTCATCGATCATCTGCCCTGGTTCCGCATGTCCGACCCCTATGTCACCCGCGAGATGCGCATCCGCGATCTGCTGGCGCACCGCAGTGGCCTGGGCCTGGGCGCCGGCGATCTGCTGTATTGGCCCACCACCAGCTACAGCAACCGCGAAGTGGCCGAGCGGCTGAAGGACGTGCCGCTGACCGGTGGCTTCCGCGCCCAGTACGCCTACGACAACATCCTGTTCGGCGTGGCCCAGTTGGTCATTGAGCAGGTGAGCGGGGTGAGCTACGAGCAGTTCCTGCGCACGCGCATCCTGCAGCCGCTGGGCATGTCGAGCACGCGTTTCAACAGCGACTTCCTCAAGCCCAACGACAACGTGGCCACCGGCCATGCCAAGGCCGATTTCAAGGATCTGCAGCCGGCCCCGCGCATGACCTGGTCGAACGTGGCCGGCGCCGGTGGCATCTACTCCAGCGTGCACGACATGGGCAAGTGGATGAACGCGCAACTGGCCGGCGGCGTCTACACCGATGCGCGCGGCCAGCAGCAGAAGCTGTTCACCCCGCAGCGGCAGCGCGACATGTGGTCGATGGTGACGCCGATTCCGGTGTCCGAATCGAAGATCGAAACCCTCAAGCTCGCCCAGCCCAACTACCTCGGTTACGGCGAGGGCTGGATGCTGTCCGACTACCGTGGCAGCAAGCTGGTCTGGCACACCGGCGGCTGGCCGGGCATGGTCTCGCGGGTGACGCTGGTGCCGGAAAAGAAAGTGGGCGTGGTCGTATTGACCAGCCAGGAAGTGGGCGCGGCCTTCAATGCGGTGACCCTGCGGGCGCTGGACGCGATGCTCGGCGCGCCGCAGACCGACTGGCTGGGCGCCTACGCCGAGGCGGTGAAGAAGCAGCACGACAACGCCGACGAAAGCTGGCAAAAGCATGTGGCGGCGCGCGATGCCAGCTCCCGGCCTTCCTTGCCGCTGGACAAGTACGCCGGCACGCTTCGCGACCCCTGGTACGGTGATGTGACGATTGCGCGCGAGGGCGACAAGCTGGTGCTGCGTTTCAGCAAGACCGCCGAACTGGTGGGTGATCTGAGCCACTGGCAGCACGACACCTTCGTGGTGCGCTGGCGCGAGCGCTGGTTGAACGCCGATGCGTTCCTCAACTTCTCGCTGACGCCGGATGGCGCGATCCGCGAAGCGCGGATGGAAGCCATCTCGCCGTTGACGGATTTCAGCTTCGACTTCCAGGATCTGCGGTTGGCGCCGGTCGCGCCGGTCGCGAAACGCTGATCAGCGCTGGATTGTCCATCTGCAGGACGTCGCGCCAGTGTGCGCGACGTCCGCAGCGTCGGTGACGAAGCCAACGCTATTCAGTGCGGCTTGACGTCCAGCAACTCCACTTCGAACACCAGCGATGCATTCGGCGGAATCACCCCACCACCCGCGCCGTCGCTGCCGTAGCCCAGGTTCGCCGGTATCAGCAGCGTGCGCTTGCCGCCCACCTTCATTCCGGCCACGCCTTCATCCCAACCGCGAATCACCTGGCCCGCACCCAGCAGGAAGGTGAAGGGTTCGCCGCGATCCACCGAACTGTCGAACTTCTCGCCACGCTGATCCGGCTTGCGCGCGTCATACAGCCAGCCGGTGTAGTGCACGGTCACATCCATGCCCGACGTGGCCACGGCACCGGTGCCAGCCTGCTGTTCGACGCGCTGCAGTTCCGCCACGCTGCCGCCCGGCGGCGGTCCGGGATCGGCGCAGGCGGTCAATCCGGCAATCAGGCAGGCAAGCAGTAGTCGGCGCATGGTGGATCCACGAAATTGGTGAGCCATCAGCTTAGCCGAAGCCTGCCATTGCCCGGCGCCGCGGCCCTCGCGTTGCCGCTGCACGTTCGACCCGGTGCGTCCGGCAGGCTAGGATCACGGCATGTCCAAACGTCTGTTCAATCTGCGCAACGTGCCCGCCGACGAGGCCGACGACGTCCGCGCCCTGCTCGATGAGGCGCATCTGGCCTGGTACGAGACCCCGCCCAGCCCCTGGGGCATCTCGCATGGCGCGGTGTGGCTCAAGCATTCCGAGGACTGGAGCAAGGCCAAGCAGTTGCTGGACGACTACCAGCGCCAGCGCGGCGAGGCCGCGCGACTGGCGCATGCGCAGGCCGTGAGCGAGGGCCGCGAGCCCACGTTTGCGCAGCTGCTCCGGCAACGGCCGGTGTTCGTGCTGGCCACGCTGGCGGCGATGGTGCTGATCGTGGTGCTGACCCTGGCCTTGCCCTGGTTCCTGCTGCGCTGAGCCAAGCCTGATCCGCGCGGCCGCGTCTCAGCGGGACGTGGGCGCGGACCGGCTAAAATCAGCGCCATGATCGTCAATATCGCCGCCTACCATTTCGTCACCATTGCCGAGCCCGCGCCGCTGGCCGAGCGGATCCTGGCGCGCTGCCAGGCGCTGGAACTGCGCGGCACCGTGCTGGTGGCGGGCGAGGGCGTCAATCTGTTCCTGGCCGGTGGCGACGCCGCCATTGCCGATTTCCTGGCCTGGCGGCGCGAAGACCCGCGCTTTGCCAATCTGGTGGTGAAGTTCAGCCGCAGTCGCGCGATGCCGTTCGCTCGGCTCAAGGTCAAGCACAAGCCGGAAATCATCAGCTTCCGTCGCGACGACGCTTCGCCGCTGCAAGGCCGCGCGCCCACGGTGGAGCCGGCCACGCTGGCGCGCTGGTTGCAGCAGGGCACCGATGACCAGGGCAAGCGGGTGGTGATGCTGGACACGCGCAATCACCAGGAAGTCAGCCACGGCACCTTCACCGATGCGCTGACCCTGCCGATCACCACCTTCACCGAGCTGCCGGCTGCGCTGGAAGCGCATCGCGAGTCGCTCAAGGACGCCACCGTGGTGAGCTTCTGCACCGGCGGCATCCGTTGCGAAAAGGCCGCGGTGTGGATGCGCGCCGACGGCATGGACAACGTGCTGCAACTGGAAGGCGGCATCCTCAACTACTTCGAGCAGGTCGGCGGCCTGGGCTACGACGGCCGCTGCTTCGTCTTTGATCAGCGCGTGGCGCTGGACCCGCAGCTGCAGCCGCTGGTCGATCCCGCTTGAGGCGCGCGTGCTGACGTTGCGCTACGACAACGCCTTCGTGCGCGAACTGCCCGGTGATGCCGAGCAGGGCGGGCGTCGGCGGGAAGTGCTGGGTGCGGCGTGGTCGGCGGTGGCACCGACGCCGGTCAGCGCGCCGCGCCTGCTGGCCTGGTCGCGCGAGATGGCACAGACCCTGGGCCTGAGCGAAGCCGACCTGCAGGATCCCGCGTTTGCACAGGTGTTTGCCGGCAACGCCCTGTGGCCAGGCATGCAGCCATTTGCGAGCAACTATGGCGGCCACCAGTTCGGCGCTTGGGCCGGACAATTGGGCGATGGCCGCGCGATCAGCCTGGGCGAGGTCATCGACGCACACGATCAGCGCTGGGAACTGCAGCTCAAGGGCGCCGGCCCCACGCCGTATTCGCGCACCGCCGATGGTCGCGCGGTATTGCGATCCTCGATTCGCGAATTCCTCTGCAGCGAAGCCATGCATCACCTCGGTGTGCCGACCACGCGCGCCCTGTGCCTGCTGGCAACCGGCGATGCGGTGGTGCGCGACATGTTCTACGACGGCCACCCCAAGGCCGAACCCGGCGCGATTGTCTGCCGCGTCGCACCTTCGTTCCTGCGCTTTGGTCACTTCGAATTGCCGGCCTCGCGTGGTGATACCGACCTGCTGCGGCAACTGGCCGACTTCTGCCTGCGCCGCGACTATCCGCAGCTGCTGGCGCTGCCGGAAGGCGAAGCCCGCTACGCGGCGTGGTTTGCCGAAGTCGCCCGCCGCACCGCCGTGCTGATGGCCGAGTGGATGCGCGTGGGTTTCGTGCATGGGGTGATGAACACCGACAACCTGTCCATCCTCGGCCTGACGATCGACTACGGCCCGTATGGCTGGGTAGATGACTACAACCCCGACTGGACGCCCAACACCACCGATGCCGGTGGCGGCCGCTATCGCTTCGGCTGGCAGCCCAAGATCGGCTACTGGAACCTGACCCGGCTGGCGCACGCCCTGTCGCCGCTGTTTGCCGAGGTGGAGCCGTTGCAGCAGGGCCTGCAGGTCTATGTCGACACCTATTACGCCGCCGAGCGGGACACCACTGCGCGCAAGCTCGGCCTGGGCGAAGCCGGCGAAGACGACATGGCGCTTGTGCGACGCCTGCACGAACTGCTGCAGGCCGGCGAAGTGGACATGACCCTGTTCTATCGCGCGTTGATGGACATCGACCACGCTGCGCCGAGCCTGGCGCCGTTCGAAGCCGCCTTCTACGACGCCGCCAAGCGCGACGCCATCGGCAACGACCTGCTCGACTGGCTGCGCGCCTACGCGGCGCGCATCGGCACGGATCCGCTGTCGCAGGAGGCGCGGCGCGAACGCATGCGCCTGGCCAACCCGCGCTACGTCCTGCGCAACTACCTGGCGCAGCAGGTGATCGACCGCGCCGAAGCGGGCGATGCCAGCGGCATCGCGGAACTGCTGGACGTGATGCGCCGGCCCTACGACGATCAACCCGGCAACGAACGCTTCGCCGAACGCCGGCCTGACTGGGCGCGCGATCGCGCCGGCTGCTCGATGCTCTCCTGCAGCTCCTGAGCCGCCCCGGCTAAGATGCAGCCTTCCCCCGGAGGCGCGCCGATGATCACCGTCCATCACCTCAACAACTCCCGCTCCCAACGCGTGCTGTGGCTGCTGGAAGAACTGGGACTGGACTACACGGTGGTGCGCTACCAGCGCGACCCGGCCACCATGCTCGCCCCGCCGTCGCTGCGCGCCGTGCATCCGCTCGGCAAATCACCGGTACTGGTGGACGCCGACAACATCCTGGCCGAATCCGGCGCGGTGCTGGAATACCTGGTCGAACGCTACGACGCCGCCCGCACCTTCGCGCCATCCCCCGGCACCGCCGAACACCTGCGCTACCGCTACTGGCTGCACTACGCCGAAGGCTCGGCGATGCCACCCATGCTGCTGAGCCTGGTGTTTGCCCGCATCAAGAAAGCGCCGATGCCCTTCTTCGCCCGACCCATTGCACGCTCCATTGCAGACAAGGCCCTGCGCGGCTTCGTCGGCCCGCAGCTCAAACTCCACCTCGACTACATGGAAGGCGAACTCGGCAAGAACCGCTGGTTTGCCGGCGAAAACTTCAGCGCCGCCGACATCCAGATGAGCTTTCCCATCGAAGCCGCCGCCGCCCGCGCAGGACTGCAGAACCACCCCCGCCTGGCCGACTTCCTGACCCGCATCCACGCCAGACCCGCCTACCAGCGCGCCCTGGAGCAGGGCGGCCCCTTCGATCTGTTGAGCTAGGCCGCAGAGAAACACCAGCGGCGACAACACCGCTTCAAAAAAGGCAGCGGCAATGCCCGGAGAGCGGGGACAGGCCCCTGGCGACAGGGACTGGAGCCCTTGCCGAGAGAGTTTCCGGTCGCACGAATGTGGATTCCAGGGCCTGTCGCCAGGGGCCTGTCCGCGCTCACACGCACACACACACAACGCCCAAATCTTTTCGGAATGGTGAATCCCGCAAATTCCCCTTCCATCACCCACCCACAGCCCCCAAGACGATCCCATCGTCTTGTCCGGACCCCCGAATGACTCCGTACTCCCTGCTGGACCTCGCCCCCGTCTGCGAAGGCAGCGACACCACCCACGCCTTCGCCAACATGCGCGACCTCGCCCAACACGCCGAACGCTGGGGCTACCACCGCTACTGGCTGGCCGAACACCACAACATGCCCGGCATCGCCAGCGCCGCCACCGCCGTGCTGATTGGCCATGTCGCCGGTGCCACCTCGCGCATCCGCGTCGGTGCCGGCGGCGTGATGCTGCCCAACCACGCACCGCTGCAGGTGGCCGAACAATTCGGCACCCTGGCCTCGCTGTATCCCGGCCGCATCGACCTGGGCCTGGGCCGCGCCCCCGGCACCGACCAACCCACCGCACGCGCCCTGCGCCGCTACTTCGACAGCGCCGAACAATTCCCCCAGGACGTGCAGGAACTGCTGCGCTACTTCGAACCCGCGCAACCGGATCAAGCCGTGCGCGCCGTACCCGGCGCCGGCATCGACGTGCCGGTGTGGCTGCTGGGCTCCAGCTTGTTCAGCGCGCAGCTGTCGGCGGCGCTGGGCCTGCCGTTCGCGTTCGCCTCGCACTTCGCCCCCGATGCCATGGACCAGGCGCTGATGGTCTATCACCGCGATTTCCGGCCTTCGGCGCGACTGGCGCAGCCGTACGCCATCCTGGCCTTGAACGTGGTCGGCGCGGAAACCAACGAAGAAGCGCGTCGACTGTTCACCACCCAGCAGCAAGCCTTCGTCAACCTGCGCCGTGGCAAGCCCGGACTGGTGCCGCCGCCGATCGACGACATCGAAAGCTTCTGGCTGCCGCACGAAAAAGCCGGCGTGGCGCAGGCGCTGGCGTGCTCGGTCATCGGCGATGTCGACACAGTGCGCAGCGGCGTGCGGGCGTTCGTGGATCGTCACCGTCCCGACGAGATCCTGCTGACCGCCAACATCTTCGATCACGACAAACGCCTGCGTTCCTTCGAACTGGCCGCGCAGGCCTTGTCCGCCAGCTGATCGATCGAGCGCAGGCTCAGACCGCCATGCCGGCGGCGTGGCCCGAGGCCCAGGCCCACTGGAAGTTGTAACCGCCCAGCCAGCCGGTGACATCGACCACTTCGCCGATGAAGAACAGGCCCGGCACGATGCGCGACATCATCGTGCTGGACGACAGGCCGTCGGTATCGACACCGCCCAGGGTGACCTCGGCGGTGCGATAGCCCTCGGTGCCGCTGGCGGTCAATGGCCAGGCCTGCAGCAGGGCCGACACTTCGCGTAGCTGCGGCTCGTTGTACTGGCGCAGCGGGCGGTTGGGCAGCCACACCTCGCACAGGCGCTGGGCAAAACGGCGTGGCAGCGCGTCGCCCAGCACCGTCTTGAGTTCGGCGGCGGGGCGCTGCGCTTGTTGTTCGAGCAGCCACGCATGCGCATCCTGGCCGGGCAGCAGATCCAGTTTGAGTTCTTCGCCCGGTTGCCAGTACGAGGAGATCTGCAGGATCGCCGGCCCGCTCACGCCGCGGTGGGTAATCAACATGAAATTGCGGAACGCCTGTTTGCCGTGGCGCGCTTCCACCGGTAACGCCACGCCACTCAAATCCTGCAGCCGCTCCTGATGCTTGCCACTCAGCGTCAACGGCACCAGCCCGGCGCGCAACGGCAGTACCGTGTGACCGAACTGTTTGGCCAACTCGTAACCGAAGCCCGTGGCGCCCATGCTGGGGATGGACAATCCACCGGTGGCCACCACCAGCGATGGCGCGGCAAAGTGCCCCTGCGAGGTATCCACGCGGAAACCCCCTTCGACCTGCTGCACCGCGTGCACCTGGCATTGGGTGTCGATGCGCACCTGCGCGGCGCTGCACTCGTCCACCAGCATCTTGACGATCAGCTTGGACGAGACGTCGCAGAACAGCTGGCCGAGTTCCTTCTCGTGGTAGGCGATGCCATGGCGCTCGACCAGCTCGATGAAGTCGGCCGGGGTATAGCGGGCCAGCGCCGATTTGCAGAAGTGCGGATTGGCGGAAAGATAGTTGGCCGGGGTGGCGCCGGTGTTGGTGAAGTTGCAGCGGCCACCGCCGGACATCAGGATTTTCTTGCCGACTTTGTTGGCGTGCTCGACCAGCAATACCCGCAGGCCGCGCTGGCCGGCGGTCAGCGCGCACATCAGGCCCGCGGCGCCGCCGCCGAGGACGATGACGTCGTGGCTGGGCAGCATCAGGCCACCAGGCTGGCCGACTGCTGGCGCGCGCGCGGATGCAGCGCCAGGGTGTTGCCGGACTCATCGATGATCTGCACTTCGCCGTCCTGGATCAGCACGTTCCAGCGGAAACCCCGCGCATGCCAGGCCGCCAGGGCGTCGGCCTGTTCGGCCGGCAGATCCAGCACGGTGAGATTGCGCAGGCGCGACAGCCCCGCGCCCAGCTTGTCCCACCACAGATCGGCGGCGCGGCCCCCGTAATTGAGCACCACCACCTCGCGAGCGCGCCCGGCGGCCTTGCGCAGGCGGCTTTCCTCGGGCTGGCCCAGTTCAACCCACAGGGCGATCTCGCCGTCGTATTCGCGGCGCCAGAGATCCGGGTCTTCATCGGTACTCAGACCGCGGCCGAATTCCAGGCGTTCATGGGCGAACAGGGCAAAGGCCAATACCCGCACCATCAGCCGGGTTTCGGTTTCGGAGGGGTGCTGGGCCAGGGTCAGCCCATGGCTGGCGTAATAACCCCGATCCAGGTCGCTGATCTGCAGTTCGGCCTTGACGATGGTGGCCTTGAGCGCCATGGGGGGAGTCCGGGAAAAAGGGGGGCGGTATCATAGACCGGCCGCGCCAGAAACCGTGCTGGAAACGGTTGCAGGGGCTTTGACCCCCTGAATCGGCGATTGACGGCGGAAAATTGTCGCTTTTGTGCGGCAAGCCTTGTACAGTGCCCGGACTGTGATTGCCAGGGTCACGGTGGATCGTGAGCCTGATGCGGTAGTTCCACTGCTACATCTTCCGCTTTACCAACGCCTGCAAACTCAGTCTCGGGCCGGAAATGTTTCCGGTATCCGCGATGTATCCCACCCAAAAAAATCTGTTTCAGGAGTTAGTAAAGATGTCTGAGCGTCAGACCGGAACCGTCAAGTGGTTCAACGATGCCAAGGGCTTCGGCTTCATCACCCCGCAGAGCGGCCCGGACCTGTTCGTGCATTTCCGCGCGATCCAGGGCACCGGCTTCAAGTCGCTGAAGGAAGGCCAGGCCGTCACGTTCGTGGCAGTGCAGGGTCAGAAGGGCATGCAGGCCGACCAGGTGCAGCCGCTGTAATCCAGCGCTGAACCCAAGGTTCGCATAAGACGCCGGAGCGAAAGCTCCGGCGTTTTTGTTTGCGCGGATGAAGCGCGCTTCTGCGCGCTCGCAATCAAATCCGCCGCACGCGGAAGTTGCGGCCCTTGATGCGTCCCTTGCCCAGCCGCTCGAGCGCCTGCGCCGCCTTGTTGCGATCCACCGAGACGTACGAGCGGGTGGGATAGATCGCGATCTTGCCCACGCTGGCGCCGGCCAGGCCGGCGTCGCCGGTCAATGCGCCCAGGATGTCGCCGGGGCGCAGCTTGTCGGTCTTGCCGGCATCGATACGCAGGGTGACCATCGGCGCCGGCGGCGCGGTCTTGCCGCGCGGTGCGGCAGGAATCTGCTTCTGCCAGCGCAGCGGCTGACCAATTCGCTCCTCGATGGCGGCGGTGCGCGGCACTTCGCGCGGCGTCACCAGGCTGATCGCCGCGCCGGTTCGTCCGGCGCGCCCGGTGCGGCCAATCCGGTGCACGTAGGTATCCACGTCGCTGGGCAGGTCGTAGTTGACCACCAGCGCCAGGTCTTCGATATCCAGGCCACGGGCGGCCACGTCGCTGGCGACCAGCACGTTGCAGCTGCGGTTGCTGAAGCGCACCAGCACTTCCTCGCGGTCGCGCTGTTCCATGTCGCCATGCAGGGCCAGCGCGGAAAAGCCGTAGTGCTGCAGCGAGACCGCCACTTCGTCCACGTCCTTGCGCATGTTGCAGAACACCACCGCGTTGTCGCTGCGTTCTTCCGCCAGCAAACCGGCGAGGGTGGGTTGCTTGCGCGCCGGATCGACTTCAAGGAAGCGCTGTTCGATCACCGGCGCCTGCGCGTGGCCTTCCACGGTCACTTCCACCGGCTCGCGCATCACGCTGCCGGCGATGGCACGGATGCCATCGGGGAAGGTCGCCGAGAACAGCAGGGTCATGCGCTTGGGCGGGGTCTTGCCGATGATTTCGCGGATGGGTTCTTCAAAGCCCATGTCGAGCATGCGATCGGCTTCGTCCAATACCAGCGTCTTGACGCCGCCCAGGTGCAGGATTTTCTTGCGCATCAGTTCCTGCACGCGGCCCGGCGTGCCGACCACCACGTGCGGGTCGTGCGCTTCCAGCGAGGCGATCTGCGGCGCGAGCGGCAGGCCGCCCACGAGCTGCAGGACTTTCAGGTTGGGCATGCCCAGCGCCAGCTTGCGGATCTGCTGGGCCACCTGTTCCACCAGTTCGCGGGTGGGGCACAGCACCAGCGCCTGTGCGCGCTGTTCGCCCAGCTCCAGTCGCTGCAGCAGGCCCAGGGCGAAGGCGGCGGTCTTGCCGCTGCCGGTAGGCGCCTGCGCGATGACATCGCGACCGTCCAGGATGGGCGGCAGGCTCTGGGCCTGGATCGGCGTCAGTGTGGTGTAGCCGAGGGCGTCGATGCCGGGGCGCAGGCCATCCGCCAGCGGCAGGGTCGAGAAGTCAGTCATGCGGGATCAGGTCGCGAAGCGGAACGGCGGAAGGGAACGTACGGGTGAACGCGCGCGGATTCGGCGCGGGTTCGGGCGCGGGTCACAGCGCGGCGGTCGCCATTGTCGCCGCAAACGGCTGCTCAGTCTTCCTCATCCAGGGCCACGAAGGCCCAGAAGGGTACGTTCTGGGCGATCCAGAACTGGCTGGCGTCCTCCAGCACCTCCAACAAGGTGTTGATGCTGGCCCCGTCGCGCCGGCGCAGGGCACGGGCGTCGTCGAGCAGCAGCACGTAGCCTTCGCCGCCCAGCCATTGCAGGTCGCGCAGGCGATCGGTCAGTGCATCCCAGTTGCGGCCGGTGCTGTCGGGAAAATCCAACTGGGTGGAGAAGCGCAGCAGCAGCGCATGCTTGCCTTCGCAGCCGGACAGGTCGACCCGGCGCACGATCAGGCCGGCATCGCGGCCGGCCGCGCCGAGCGAGTCCAGATCGCTGGGCGCGACGAAGTACACGCCGCCCTGGGCCGCATCGCCCAGGCCCAGATCAAAGCCACTGCCGGTCATCGTGCCTCCGGCAGGTCGTACTCGAAGCGGCGGAAGCTGTCGTAGTGATCGTCACTGTAATAGAACTCGGCGGGCGGATTGCCGCCGGTGACGATGCGGCGCGCACCGCGGTGACCCAGGTTCGGCGTATCCACCGTGTACTCGTGGTAGTAGCCCTTGGGCTGGCGGGGCAGGCGACCTTCGCGATTGCCGAACACGCTGCCGTCCTGGCGGTGCGGGTAAGGACCACCGCGCGCAATCAGTTCCAGCGTCTGGCGTGCTTCCGGCGGCAGGTAGGTGGGCAATGCGTCGGCGGCCGGAGCGCCGGCGGCCGAACGGTTGCCGGCGCTCGGGTTGGCTGCGGCTGGCGGCGGCAAGGTCGCTGGCGCCGTCACATCACCCGGCGCCGTGCTTTCCACCGGCGGCAGCGGCAGGCTGGCTTCGCTGCGGCCGTCACTGCTGATCGTCGCCGGCGCCTGCGCCTCCGGCGGGGCATCGCCGCGTCCGAACCACCAGTAGCCGCCGCCCACCAGCAAGGCCAGCACGACCAGTATCAGCAGCGGCTTGCCCCAGGCAGTGCCGCCACCACGGCGACGCGAACGACGCGGCATCAGGTTTACTCCGTCAGATAGCGACCACAGCCGCTGTAGGTTTTTTCATCCACCACCAGGCTGGCGGTGGCCGGAAAGTCTTCGCCACTCATCGCGTCCTGGCAGGTCTTGCGCTGCACGCTCAGGACGACATTGGCGCCTTCACTGCTGCGACCGGTCCATTGGCCGTCGCCGGCATCGGCCTGGGCGATATCCAGCACGCGGTCACCATAGTCCAGTTCCGCATGCACGCTGGGCGTGGCGCCCGCGCCCACTTCCACCAGCCAACCCGGTTCATTGCCGATGGCGCGGAAGGCCAGTCCGCGCGAACGCGCGGAATCCCACGGCGTGGCGGTGTCGATCTGCCGGCAATCCACGGCGGTCTTGCCGGCCAGGGTCAGGCGCGCTTCGCGGCCCTTGTTCCAGAATTCGTTGTTGAACTTGTCGCTGTAGCGCGCACCTGATGCCGAGGTGGTCTGGGTGAGCACCAGCGGTTGTTCGCCGAAGCTCAACGTGACCGTGTTGGCCGGTTCCGGATCAAAGCGCGCGGCCAGACGCTGCTCGCCGCACAGCCAACGCGTATCGGTCATGTGCGCGCGTGCATCGGCGGGCACCCGCACCAGCGTGACCTGCACCGGCGCGCTGCTGCCCGGGGTGGCGGGGGTATGCGTATCGGTGACGAACCACAGTCGGCCGTCGCCGTCGCGCAGGCTGGCATGCAGGCCGTATTCGCCATTGGCGCGCAGCTTGCCCGGCTCGAACGGCAGCTGGAAGGCAAAGGGCGGACCCTGCGTCGCCGGAATGTCGATGCTGGCCACCACGGCGGCAGGCGAGTCGGCCAGTTGCCGATCCACCAGTTGCACCTGCAGCTGGGATCCGGATGGCAGATTGATGCGCTCGCGATAGCTGGCGGTGCCCTCGATGAAGTTCTGCTGGCGGACCTGGCCGGCGCTGGCCGCTTCGGGAACCGGAGCAGGCGGCGTGGGTGGCGCAGGCTGACAGGCCGCCAGGGCGAGCGAGAAACAGGCAACGACAGTGGCTCGACGCATTGAGTGGTTTCCTCGCAAGGCGCGGCCAGAGTAGCCGCAGTGAGCTTCATGGATCGTGATGGATGCCGCCGCGGCGATCTTCTGCCGCGTACCGTCAGCGCGCTACAGTGCCGGCATCTTCGCCTTGGCAGGGAACATGAGCCAGCACGATCCGCGCATAGATGCCTATATCGCCCGTTCCGCCGAGTTTGCGCAACCCATCCTGGAGCGCGTGCGGGCATGGGTCCACGAGGCCTGCCCGCAGGTGGAGGAAACGTTGAAGTGGGGCATGCCCACCTTCGTCCATGCCGGCGCCATCCTGTGCGGCATGGCGGCGTTCAAGCAGCACGCCACCTTCGGCTTCTGGCGCCACGCGCAGGTGCTGGGCGAAGGCGAACCACGCGAAGGCATGGGCAGCTTCGGCAAGCTCACCCGGCTGTCGGACCTGCCGCTCAAGAAAGATCTGCTGCCTCTGATACGCAAGGCGATGCAGTTGAACGAGGCGTTGGCGCAGGGCAAGGCGCCACGCAAGAGCTCCACGGCGCGGCCGGCCTTGCAGGCGCCGGAAGATCTGCTCGCCGCCCTGGCCAGGAATGCCAAGGCGCAGGCGACCTATCTGGCCTTCAGTCCCAGCAAGCAGCGTGATTACATTGAATGGGTCACCGAAGCCAAGCGCGAAGACACCCGCCTGCGCCGCATCGCCGAGGCGGTGGCATGGATGGCCGAAGGCAAGAGCCGCAACTGGAAGTACGAACGCTGACCGCCGGTCTGGTCCGCTGTGAACGGTCTGGTCAGCGAACGGCGTTAGTATCGGAAAGACCGGCCATGACGGAGCTGCGTCACCGATGAACCGCGTTCTGCAACCGCTGGCATTCCGACACGCGACCGCCTGGCCGTACCTGGCCGGCAGCGGCCTGATTGTCGCGATCAGCCTGTGGTTGCTGGCGTGGGCGCCGGAGCAGGCCAGCGGTGCGATGGCCGGCTGGCGTGGTGGCGCTCTATGCGCCCTGGCGACTGCCTTGGGTGCGCTGCCGGTATTGGTGGTGCGCGGGCTGCCGCAGCGCCTGGCCGACGGTCTGCTGGGCTTCGGCGCGGGGGTGATGCTGGCGGCCACGGCCTTTTCGCTGGTGCTGCCGGGTTTGAATGCCGCGCGCACTGTGGGCTTCGACGCCTGGGGCGCGGCGGCGGTCATCAGCGGCGGTGTGTTGATGGGCGCGCTGGCGCTGCTGGCGCTGGATCGCGTACTGGTCGACGACCCGCGTGATGCACAGCGCCCTGGCGCGCCGCTGGTGCCGGCGCGGGTGCTGGTGTTCGTGTTCGCGATCATGCTGCACAACGTGCCCGAGGGCATGGCGGTGGGCGTGGCCGCGGGTGGTCACCTGGCCGGCGCGGAGGGCCTGGCCATGGGTATCGCGCTGCAGGACGTTCCCGAGGGCTTGGTGGTGGCGCTGATCCTGGCCGGCGCGGGCATGGTGCGGGCCAAGGCGGTGTTCATCGGTGCGTTCTCCGGCGTGGTGGAGCCGGTGGCAGCGGTGCTCAGTGCATGGGCGGTGACCGTCTCTGCCTTGTTGCTGCCATGGGGGCTGGCGTTCGCCGCCGGCGCCATGCTGACGGCGGTGGCGCACAGCGTCATTCCGGAATCGAACCGGAATGGGCATGGCGGTTATGCGACCCTGGGCCTGGCATTCGGGTTCTGCCTGATGATGACCTTGGATACCGCATTGGGCGGCTGACAGCAAAAAAGGGGGTCAGAGCCCCATTTTCGTCGCAGGAGATCCGGACGCAGCCTGATCCGCGTACTTGAAAACGTACTCTGACCCCTGTTTCTTAAAGTGCCTGGTCCACTCGGTACACGGGATACAGGTTGAAGCGCTCATCCCAGGAAGGATGCAGCCGGTAGAAGAACTCCAGGCGTGCATTGGGATCCTTGGCAAACGCCGGATCGGTCTTGAGCTTCTCGTCGAAGCGGGCCTTGATCGCGGGGTCATTCAGCATCTGCCGCGCCACGTCCTCGGCGACGTAATCTTCCATGTACTCCTTGCGTTCGAACGCCGCGTTGAACTCGCCCCAGGCGGCGAGGGAATCCGGCGCCTGCGGTTCCAGCAGCGCCATCACCAGCCGCGATTTGGCCTGCGCGATCGGCACGAACAGCGAGCCGGCCGGCAGATCGCGCGTGTCCGTCGACCATGCGCCTTCCAGCGTCAGGCGCTGGTGCGTTTCCACCGGCTGCGCGGCGAACTGGGTCTTGCTGGCGCGGAAACTCTGCACGCTGCTGTGCGGGTGCGCAGTGATGCGACGGAACTCGATGCCGTGCTGGCGCAGTTTCTCGCCCACCCAGACTGCGTGGGCGGCAGGCACCACGTAGCCGGCGGCGGGCGCGGGTACGGTCAAGGCAGGCTGGATGTCATCGCGCATCGGCACGGTCCAGATCTGCGGAGTCTTTTCGTCGTAGCGCGTCATCAGCGCACCGGACACGTCCGACGGCGTGCGCGTGTACGCATAGCCGCGGAACTGCACCGGGTGGCTCTTGTCGCTGGCGGCCCAGTTCAATGCCACGGGCTGGCCGCCGAGTTTGGCCGCGTCCACATCTGCTTGTTCGGCCAGGGCCAGCCATTGCTGGCCGTGTGCGGCGACCTGATCCAGCACCGAGACGATGGTGTTGCGGGTAATCCGCACGCGCACCGGATATTCCTTCCACGAGTGCGTTTCCACCAGCATGCCGATGCGGTTGCGCCACTGGAAGTAGCCGTGCGAGAAACGCGGCGGCGCCACGCTGTCTTCGAAGCCAGAGCTGGGATCGTCACCGACCACGAACGACGGGTAATACGGCAGCGGCAAGGAGCCTTGCTTGGCGAGGTCCGCAATCACGCCATCACGCAGGGCGACACCGGCGCCGCGCAGGTTCGCATCGCCCGCGTGCACGGGCTCGACCTGGATCGAGATGTCGTGTTCGAACTGGGCGCCATCGGTGGCGTGCAGATCCACGTAGACCAGCGGGTTCCAGTCTTGCACCAGACGCAGCATCGCCTGCATTTCCGGTGCGTCGGCCTTGACGTAGTCGCGGTTGAGGTTGAAGTTCTGCGCGGTCACGCGCCAGCCCATTTCTTCCGGGCCGCGCTGGTTGGGACGGTTCCAGGCGCCGAAGCGCTCGTGGCCATCGACGTTGAACACTGGCACGAACACCCATACCTGCTTGTCGAGCGCGCCGGCCGCGGCCTGGCCTGCCAGCACCTCGCGCAGCGCCAGGAAGCCTGCATCCTTGCCATCGATCTCGCCGGCATGGATGCCGCCCTGGATCACCACCACCGGCAGCTTGCGACGGCGCGCCTGATCGGCGGTGAGCGCGCCACTGGTGGAGACCACCAGCGCCTTCATCGGCCGGCCTTCGGGCGTGGTGCCGAAGTCGATGCAGCGCACCGCTTTCGGGTAGGCCTTGGCGTAGCGATTACACAGGGCGATGACTTCGTCGTAGCGGCCCGTGCGCAGGAAGCCGGATTGCTCGGACAGCGTGGTCAGGCCGGCAGTAGGCGCGGCCTGGGCGTGGGCGGGCAGGGTGAACGCGGCGTGGGCGCCGGCGATCAGCAGGGCAGCGCAAAGCGGACGAAGCATGGGCGCGGACTCGTGCAGGTGAAAGGAACGCATGATGCCTGCCTGAAGCCGCTGCGCACACCCTGACGGAGGAGGTTCGACCCCTCCGGGCGAATCCGGTACCCTTCAGCCAATTTGCCAGCGGAACACCGGATGAGCACTCCTCTTGAAGCCAGCGCGGGCAGGTTGCCGCGGCAGATCCCGTACATCATCGGCAACGAGGCCTGCGAGCGCTTCAGCTTCTACGGAATGCGCAACATCCTGGTGCAGTTCTTGACCAGCAGCATCCTGCTGGCCTACCTGCCCGAAGCCGAACGCGCGGGCATGGCCAAGGATGTCTTCCACAGCTTCGTCATCGGCGTGTATTTCTTCCCGCTGCTGGGCGGTTGGCTGTCGGATCGCTACTTCGGCAAGTACAACACGGTGCTGTGGTTCTCGCTGATCTACTGCGCCGGCCATGCCTGCCTGGCGGTGTTCGAAGGCGACCGCACCGGTTTCTATAGCGGCCTGTTCCTGATCGCGCTGGGCTCGGGCGGCATCAAGCCGCTGGTGGTGTCGTTTGTCGGCGACCAGTTCGACCAGAGCAACAAGGGCAAGGCGAAGATCGTCTTCGATGCGTTCTACTGGACGATCAACTTCGGCTCGTTCTTCGCCTCGCTGCTGATGCCGCTGATCCTGAAGAAATTCGGTGCGGCCTGGGCGTTCGGCATCCCGGGCATCCTGATGTTCATCGCCACCTTCATCTTCTGGCTGGGGCGCAAGCAGTACGTCAACGTGCCGCCCGACAATGCCGACCCGGACTCGTTCATGCGCGTGGTGTTGAGCGCCTTGCGCACGCAGCGCAGTGGCGAGGCCAGGCCGGGTTACCTGGTCGCGGTCGCCGGCGTGGTCCTGGCGGTGGCGATGCTGTTGGGCTGGGCGCTGACGGCGACCGGGCTGGTATCGGGAATCTGGCCGGAATCGTTCGGTTTCGTCATCACCGCCTGTCTGTCGCTGGGCGCGTTGATCGCCTTCGGCGGCTGGGGCGCATCGCTGCAGCTGGAACGTGCGCGCGGGCTGCATCCGGACGCGGCAGTGGACAGCGTGCGCGCCGTGCTGCGCATCCTGATCGTGTTTGCGCTGGTGACGCCGTTCTGGTCGCTGTTCGATCAGAAGGCATCCACCTGGGTACTGCAGGGCAAGGAGATGGTGATGCCGCACGACGCCTGGTGGTGGCCGAGCTGGCTGGTCAGCGAAGCCGGCCAGCTGCAGGCGCTCAACCCGGCGATGGTGATGCTGCTGATCCCGTTCAACAATCTGGTGCTGTATCCCTGGCTGCGCCGGCTCGGCTTCGAGCCCACGCCGTTGCGCCGGATGGGCTGGGGCATCGCGTTTTCCGGCCTGGCCTGGATTGTGGCCGGCGTGCTGCAGCTGTGGATGGATGGCGGCGATGCGGTGTCGCTGGCCTGGCAGATCCTGCCGTATGCCTTGCTGACCTTCGGCGAGATCCTGGTGTCGGCCACCGCGCTGGAATTCGCCTACAGCCAGGCCACCCAGGCCATGAAGGGCGTGATCATGGCGTTCTGGTACCTGACCAGTACCTTCGGCGGTCTGTGGGTGTTGCTGACCAATGCCGGTGTGCGCAACGAGACCGTCACCGCCCACATCGCCAGCACCGGCCTGAGCGAGAATGCCTTCCTGATGTTCTTCTTCGCCGGCTTCGCCTTCGTGGCGGCGCTGGCGTTTGCCCTGTATGCGCGGCGTTATCCGATGCAGGACAATTACCGCGTCGCCTGAGGATTCTTGATGCAAGCCCCGATTACCCTGTTGCTGATCGCCGTCACCACGATTGTCTCGCTGCTGGCGTTCAAGACGCCCGGTCTGGCGGGCCGGTTGATCCTGTGGCCGCCGGCGATTGACCGCAACAAGCAGTACGACCGCCTGGTGACCTACGGTTTCATCCATGCCGATTACTGGCACCTGCTGTTCAACATGCTCACGCTGTTCTTCTTCGGCCGTTTCATGGAGCCGATGATGGCGCAGCTGTCCGGCCACATCTGGGCGTTTCCGCTGCTGTACCTGTCGGCGCTGGTGGTGTCGATCCTGCCGACCTACCTCAAGCACCAGAAGGATCCCAACTACCGCGCGCTGGGCGCTTCCGGCGCGGTGTCGGCGATGTTGTTCGCGTTCATCCTGCTGCAGCCGTGGGCGCGCATCTACGTCTTCGTCATCCCGATGCCGGCCATCCTGTTCGCCGTGTTGTACGTGGCCTACAGCATCTGGATGGACAGGCGCGGTGGCGACAACATCGCGCACGGTGCGCATCTGGCGGGCGCGGCCTATGGCGTGCTTTTCATGCTGGTGATGCAGCCACAGGTACTGGGACACTTCCTGCGCGAACTCGGTATCGGCGGTTGAGTGGTGCGCATGCTCACTTGATTTGAAGATCGGCTGTGTTATCCACGGATGCAACGCAACCCGTGGAGCAGAGCATGGCAACACGCGCACGCAAGACGGCCGGTGGCAGCACCGGCGCAAAGAGCAAGTCCACCCGCAGCGCGACCGGCAAGGCCAACAAGCAAGCCGCACGCAAAGTGGCAGCGGTCAAGAAGGCAGTGAGCAAGGCCGCCGGCAAGGTGATTACGGCAGCCAAACGGGCGGTCGGCCGGGTCACCGGCAGTGCGACGAGCACACGCAAACCGGTCGCGAAGAAGGCGCCGGCCCGCAAGACAGCCGCTGGCAAGAACGCCGCCAAGTCGGCCGCCAGCAAGACCAGCACGCGCAAGAGCGCGGCCGGCAGCACGCGCCGCGCGCCGGCCAGGAAGGTTGCCGCCAAGCAGGCGACCAGGAAGACAGCGAAGAAGTCAGTGAACGCGTCGACGGCCAGGAAAGCGCCCGCCAGGAAGACTGCGGTCAAGAAGTCTGCGGTGAAGAAGGCGGCGGTGAAGAAGGCTGCAGTGAAGAAGACAGCGGTCAAGAAGTCTGCCAACAAGAAAACCACCGCCAGGAAGGCGGCTCCCGGCAAATCCGCCGTCAAGAAGACTGCCGTCAGGAAGTCACCCGCAACGAAGTCAGCCGCACGCAAAACCACACGAACGCCAGCGAAGAAAGCGGCGCCGCGCAAGGCCTCTCAGCGCAGCGGCGCGGGTCAGGCCACGCGCCGGTCAACCACGCATTCGGCACCGGCCACCCAGGTCGCGGCAACGACGCCGACTGCGGGCGTGACGGTCAAGAAGACCACCGCCAACAAGCGCGCGGGCCGTCGCGGTACGACGCGCAAATCGGTGACTCCGGCGCAGGCGTTGGCCAAGACCCAGGCACTGCTGGCCCGCAAGCGCCAGCATGACCGTGAGCCGGCGCCGTGGCAGCAGTTGGATCACGGTCACAATGCCGCTGCACCGAAAGAAAGCGGCGCACAGTCGCCGGCAGCGGCGAACAAACAGGTGGAATTGCATGCGGCCGAAAGCCGGATGAAGGCCATCCAGGGCAGCATGAGTGCGCGCGATCGCCGCAGTCAGGGCAAGCGCGATCATCGGGGAGACGAGTGAACCAGGACGCGGCATCCGCGGTGCGGGATTGCGCTGGCGAGTCCGGCGACCATGCCGGTCGCCGCTTGCAGCAACGTCATTGCGACCTCTCCGCCGCGGGGCGGGGAGGCCGGTGGGCGGTATCAGCCCACCATGCTCTTGGAAATCTTGGCGCTGCCGATTTCTTCCATGGCATAGCTGGACAGCAGACGCTCGTAAACCGCATTGTTCAGGCGTTCGAACTCCCAGTCCTGGGTATGCCCGGTCACGGTGAGCTGGAACAGGCCTTCGAGCAGCGTGGAATCGCTGGCGAGGGCCGCTTCGGGCGCTTGGTCGATGGCACTCATCGGGTGTCTCCGTACGTCAAGGGTCGTGCCCGTTACACGCAGGGACCGTGCCAACTTTCGAAAACCGTATGAACCATGTGAAAGCGAGTCGGACGTCGTCTTTTTGACGTGACCCAAAGTGACGTTACGCGTCGACTTCTGTCCGTTCAGGCAAAACCAACGCGAATTCAGAGGCTTAACAGCGTGACAGACATCACGATTCACCATGACTCCGCCGCCCGGCGCTTCTGGACTGAAGTGGAGGGAGAGCAGGCCGAACTCGTCTATCGGCAACTGCCGGACCGCATCAGCATTGACCATACCGGCGTTCCACCGGCGATCGGCGGGCGGGGCATCGCCGGCGCTTTGGTGAAAGCGGCCCTGGAGTATGCGCGGCAGCAGGGATGGAAAGTGATTCCGGCATGCTCCTATGCCGCTGATTATGTGCAGCGCCATCCGGAGTACGCCGACGTGCTTGCCTGAACCGGCAGCGCGCGCCATCTGGAGGGCTGCTGCGCTGCGCCATACACTGGCGCCGTGCCATTGGTGGACAAGGAGCCCCACATGCAAACGCATCTCCGCAACGCCGTGTTGATCGCCGCCATCGGCGTCGCCCTGACCGCGTGCAAGCGTGGCGACGACGCCGCGCCGGCGGCCACACCGTCAACTCCCGCGCCCGCCGCCACCACGCCGCCTGTCGCCGCGCCTGCGACCGGTACTCCCGTCCTGAAGGACGTGCTGGAAACCTCCGACCGCATGGTGGTGGGCATCACCTATCCGGTGGGTTTGGAACGCTATCCGGGCCTGGTCGAGGTGTTGGCCAAGTACTCGCAACAACGACGCGATGAGCTGAAGGGCGAAGTGGACGCCCTGGGCAACGACCGGCCCACCGTTCCTTACGACTTGACCCTGAGCTACCAGAAGCTCGCTGAAACGCCGGACCTGGTGGCCATTGCCGCCGACGGCGACCTCTATAGCGGCGGCGCCCATGGCCAGCCGCTGGTCATGCGCTATGTCTGGCTTGTCCGCGACAGCCGCCTGCTGACTGCCAGTGATTTGATCCCCACGGCGGCAGGCTGGACTGCGGTCAGCAGCTACGCGCGTGCGCAGCTGAAGATTGCATCGCAGGAGCGCGCCAGCCAGGACAGCGCATTGACGCCCGAGGAACTGGCGCGGGTTCTGAGTGACGACGCCAAGTCCATCGATGAGGGTGCAACGGCCAAGCCGGAAAACTTCGAGCACTTCGAACCGTTGCTGGATGGTAACCAGAAGATCCGCGGCTTGCGCTTCGTGTTTCCGCCGTACCAGATTGGTCCCTATGCCTACGGTGTGCAGAATGTCGATGTGCCGGCGTCGGTGCTGAAGCCGCATATCGCGCCAGCCTACCGCGATCTGTTCTCTCCCTAGCCAGGTCTCGTGCCATGCCTGACCGCGTCGCCCGGAAAGTCCAAGGACTGCTGGCCGAGGCGGATGTGCGGATTGGCCAGCAGCGGGACTGGGACATCCAGGTTCACGACCCGCGCTTTTACGGGCGTGTGCTGAGCCAGGGTTCGCTGGGGCTGGGCGAAAGCTACATGGACGGCGACTGGGATGCGCGCTCCCTGGATGGCGTGCTGTATCGCCTGCTGCGCGCGCATGTGGACGAGCGCGTCCGCGCAGGCGACCTCCTCGATGCGCTGTATGCGCGCTGGTTCAATCCGCAGACGCGCGCGCGCAGTCGTCAGGTAGGCGAGCGTCATTACGATCTGGGCAACGACCTCTATCGCGCCATGCTGGGCCAGCGCCTGGTCTACAGCTGCGCATACTGGCGCGATGCGCAGACGCTGGACGCGGCGCAGGAGGCCAAGCTGGATCTGGTTTGCCGCAAGCTGCAGTTGCAGCCGGGCATGCGGGTGGTCGACATCGGCTGCGGCTGGGGCGAAGCACTGAAGTTTGCCGCCGAGCACTACGGCGTAAGCGGCGTGGGCATCACCATCTCGCGCGAGCAGGCCGACTACGCGCGGGACCTGTGCGCTGGCCTGCCCATCGACATCCGCCTGCAGGATTACCGCGATCTGAGTGAGCGCTTCGACGCCGGCTTCTCGCTGGGGATGTTCGAGCACGTCGGACAGAAGAACTACCGGACCTATTTCGAAGTGATGCGGCGTTTGCTGCCCGCGCAGGGCTTGTTCCTGCTGCACACCATCGGCGGCAATGTCTCGGTGCGCCGCACTGATGCGTGGATCAACAAGTACATCTTCCCCAACTCCATGCTGCCTTCGGCAGCGCAGATCAGCCAGGCCAGCGAAGGCTTGTTCGTGCTGGAGGATTGGCACAGCTTCGGCGCCGACTACGACCGCACACTGCAAGCCTGGCGATCCAATGTGGAAGCCGCATGGGAGCACCTGGACGCGCGCTACGATGAACGCTTCCGGCGCATGTGGCGGTACTACCTGTCGGCGTCGATGGGAGGATTCCGTGCGCGGCGGTTGCAGCTGTGGCAAATCGTGTTTTCGCCGTCGGGTCGTGCCGGCGGCTACATCGCGGCGCGCTAGGCTGCGAGTGGGGTGTGCTGACTCTCGCGCCTAACAAGCACGCGCTAATGGACTCGTGGGAATGCGCGTCATGTAGCTTGCTGCTTGATGTATGTTATGCCTTCATCTGTCGTCTGGCGGAGTGCTCGTCCCATGTTGCAGGCAACAGCAGAGCTTGCGATCCTGAAATCAATTCCCGGCAGATACCTCTTGCTGGGGTTCCTCGGCACATGCGTCTTTACGTCCAACGCAGGCGCGCCGACATTTGTGCCCATCGAGCAAGTCTTCATGCACGCCGATAAGTACGATGGACAAATCGTCCAGGTCGCCGCTTGCTTGAATGCCACCCGGCATGGAATGGCGTTGGTTGCATGCAACGGCAACAGCACACAGGTGGAGTTCGAGGAAACGAAAGGGTTCGAAGCGGATTTCAAGAGAATCCTCGACCTCGGCTTCAACAATCTCGACAAGGACCCGGTGCGCTTGCGTGTCTCGCTTGAAGGCGTCTATCACCGAAGAAGCGAGGCGGGTCATGCGTGGCATGCCCTCGACGTACGCAGCGTTTCTCTGGCTGAAGTCAGGTAACGACCCATCGTCATCCCAGCAAAAACCATCACGCCACCCGAAGGTGGCGTGCTGGCTGTTGCGACGAGGAAGGTGACGCTTACTTGCCGGGTGCGGTCAGGCCGCGCTTTTCCAGCAGGGGCTCGATCTTGGGATCGTGGCCGGCGAAATCATGGAACAGCTTCATCGCGTCTTCGCTACCGCCACGCGAGAGCAGGGTGCTGCGGAAGTGGTCGCCATTGGCGCGGGTCAGCCCGCCGTGTTCCTCGAACCATTTCTGGCTGTTGGCGTCCAGCACTTCCGACCAGATATAGGCGTAGTAGCCGGCCGAATAGCCGCCCATGATGTGGCTGAAATACGGCGTGCGGTAACGCGGCGGCACCGGCTTGTAGTCGATCTTGTCGGCGGCCAGCGCATCGGCCTCGAACTTGATCACCCCGGCGGCGTTCGGAATCTTGTCCGCGCCGACCTGGTGCCAGCGCTGATCCAGCATGGCCGCACCCAGGTATTCGGTGGTGGCAAAGCCCTGGTTGAACTTGGACGCGGCAATCACCTTGTCCAGCAACGCCTGCGGCATCGGCTCGCCGGTCTTGTAGTGCTTGGCGTAGTTCTTCAGCACCGACGGCCAGTCGGCCCACATCTCGTTGACCTGCGAGGGGTACTCGACGAAGTCGCGCGGCACGTTGGTGCCGCTGAAGTAGGGGTACTCCACGTTGGAGAACATGCCGTGCAGCGCATGGCCGAATTCGTGGAAAGCGGTGGTCACTTCATCCCAGGTCAGCAGGGTCGGCTGGCCGGCCGGCGGCTTGGGAATATTGAGGTGGTTGGCCACCACCGGCTTGAAGCCGGTCATCGCCGACTGCGACACGTACGAGTTCATCCACGCACCGCCACGCTTGGAATCGCGTGCATACATGTCGGCGATGAAGATCGCCAGTTGCGTGCCGTCGGCGTTGTAGACGTCGTAGATGGTGGTGTCGGGGTGGTACAGCGGCAGGTCGGTGCGCTTCTTGAAGGTCAGGCCGTAGAGCTGGTTGGCGGCGAAGAACACGCCGTTCTCCAGCACGTTGGTCAGTTCGAAGTAGGGCTTGAGCTGGCTTTCGTCATAGCTGAACTTGGCCGCGCGGACCTTCTCGCTGTAGAACGACCAGTCCCAGGGCTCGAGCTGGAAGCTCGGCTGGCCCTTGGCCTTCTGTTCCTGGTCGATCACCGCCTGCAGATCCGCGGCTTCGCGCTTGGCGTTGGTCACCGCGGCCGGGGCCAGCTTGCCGAGCATGGCGTTCACCGCCTGCGGGGTCTTGGCGGTTTCGTCTTCCAGCACGTAGGTGGCGTGGTCGGGATAGCCGAGCAGCTTGGCGCGTTCGGCGCGCAGGGTCATGATCTTCGAAATCAGCTCGCGGTTGTCGAACTTGCCGCCGCGGCTGCCACGCGCCACCGAGGCCTCATGCAGGCGCTGGCGCAGGGCGCGGTCGGTGAGCTGGGATTCCGGCGGCTGGCCGGTGGTGTTGAGCAGGGTCAGCACGTACTTGCCGTCCAGCTTGCGCGCCTTGGCCACATCGGCAGCGGCGGCAATCTGCTGTTCGGTCAGGCCGTCGAGCTGCTTGACGTCATCGACCACGATGGCCGAGTCGTTGACCTCGGCCAGCACGTTCTGGCTGAACTTGGTGCCCAGATCCGCCAGTTGCGCATTCATCGCCTTGAGCTTGGCCTTGTCGGCGTCGGAGAGCTTGGCGCCGGCGCGGACGAAATCGGTGTGGTACTTCTCGATCAGGCGCACGCCTTGGGCGTCCAGGCCCAACTGGGCGCGCTGGTCATACAGCTTCTGCACGCGCGCGAAGAGTGCGCCGTTGAGGTAGATCGCATCGCGGTGGGCAGCGAACTTGCCGGAGTAGTCGGCCTGCAGCTGTTCGCGGGTGTCGTTGGTGTCGGTGCCGACCAGGTTGTAGAACACGGTCTGCGCACGGTCCAGCGTGCGGCCGCTCTTCTCCGCCGCCAGGATGGTGTTCTCGAAGGTCGGCGCGGCACTGTTGTTGGCGATCGCGTCCATTTCCTTCAACTGCTCGGCCATGCCGGCGTCGAAGGCCGGCGCGAAGTCGCTGTCCTTGATCTTGTCGAATTGCGGGTAGTGCAGCGGCAGCGGGCTGTCGGCGAAGAAGGGGTTGCTGGCCTTGGCGGCTTCGGTGGCCGCAGGCGTGGCGGCTTGGCTGTAGGCGGGCATGGCGATTCCAAGGGTCGCGGCAAGCGCGAGGGCAAGGCGGGTCATCAGTGCAACTTCCTTCCAGATAGGGCTCCGGGCAGGCTAACCCAAGCCCCGCCGATGGGGCGCGTGACGAATGGCCTATTGGGAGCGGGCCGGACAGGCGTTAGGGGCTCCGGCCGGGACGAGGCTCTGCGTGGCCGGGCGCCGCGGTTACAGGGTTTCGAATTCGCGCGCGATCCAGAGCCACTGGTAGAGCAAGGCCAGCACCGCGAACGTGGCGTGGTAGCGCGGGCTGCGGGTGATCATGGCGATCACGCAGCCGCCGATGTACAGCAGGTTGCGCAGCACATACTCCGGGCCAAAGCTGTGGAAGTAAGCCGGCCCCTTGATCCAGGTGTCGACGAAATCGACCACGAACACCAGCGCCAGCAGCCCGAAGAACCATTGCCGGCGCTGGTAGTAGTAGTCGCGGTAGTCGGCGTAGTCGTCCAGGCTTTCCGGGAAAATCAGCGCGCACAGCAGGTACAGCAGCAGCGCGAACAGCGCCACGAAGAAATACAGGTTGAAGTTCCAGTGCACCAGGTGCGAAAGCCGGTATTCCCACCACCAGAACCACAACAGGTACGAGAACATGAAGAGCGCCCACAGCAGGTGCACGCTGTAGACCTTGTAACGGCGCGGCCGTTCGATGATGCGGGCGAAGTGGCGCAGCAGATGGGTCAGGCCCAGGCCGACCACGAAGCCCATCAACACCCGCACGTGCAGGTAGACGGTGGCCATGGAGGCGGCGTCGGACGCATGGGGCGAAGGCTGCATGCCGCACTCCCGGTCGAAAGAATGGGCCAAGACTAATCCATGCCAGGGCCCTGTAGCGGCAGCTTCTTGTTTACCATGGCAGCCAATCCCCCCGGAGACCTGCCATGACCACCGCCTACGATTTTTCCGCCACTGATATCGATGGCAAGGTCCGGTCGCTGGATGAGTACCGCGGCAAGGCGCTGCTGATCGTCAACGTGGCGTCCAAGTGCGGCTTCACCCCGCAGTACGAGGGGTTGGAAAAACTCTGGCGCCAGTACCGTGACCAAGGGCTGGTGGTATTGGGCTTCCCCTGCGATCAGTTCGGTCACCAGGAGCCGGGCGACGAGGCGGAAATCAAGAACTTCTGCTCGCTCAGCTACGACGTGACATTCCCGATGTTCGCCAAGGTGGATGTGAACGGAGACGCCGCGCATCCGCTGTGGCAGTGGCTCAAGCAGGAAAAGAAGGGCTTCCTGGGCACCTCCGGGATCAAGTGGAACTTCACCAAGCTGCTGGTCGGTCGCGACGGCCAGGTGCTCGAGCGCTTCGCGCCCACCGACAAACCCGAATCGCTGGCCAAGGACATCGAGGCTGCACTGGCCTGATCCGATGTCGCACGTCCCCGAGTCGCCGTACCGCATCCGCTTCAGTTCCACCGACTTCGGCCTGAAGGCGCATGTGCAGGGCGTCAACGGCCGGCTCGACACCACGCTGGCCTATTGGCGCGAGATCGCCGATGAAGTCCGCCGCGTGCAGGCGCCCTGCCTGCTGGTGGTCGATGACATGGAAGGCGAGCCGCCGCCGCCGGAGCACTTGCTGGAATTCGTCCAGGCCATGCGCGGCCTGGGCATGGAGCAGGTGCGGGTGGCCTATGTGGAAAAACACCTGGAACAGATTCCGCAGGTGGAGCTGGCCAGCATCTTTGCCAGCGAACATGGCTTCCAGGGCCGTGTGTTCGCCGACGAGCGCAGTGCGGTGACCTGGCTGCGCTACGGCGAGCGCTGAGGCTTACTTCTCGACGAAGGCGCGCTCGAACACGTACTGGCCGGCGGTGCCGATGCGCGGCGCGGCGGTGAAGCCACGGCCATCGAGCAGGGCGCGGAAGTCGGCCAGCATCTGCGGGCTGCCACAGATCATGGCGCGATCATGTCCGGCATCCAGCGCAGGCAGGCCCAGGGTTTCCATCATCTGGCCGCTGGCCATCAGATCGGTCAGGCGCCCGTGGTTGGGGAACGCTTCGCGGCTGACCGCCGGGTAGTACAGCAGCTTGTCGCGGATCATTTCGCCGAGGAACTCGTGCTGCGGCAGTTCCTTTTCAAAGTAATCGCGATACGCCAGGTCCTGCACGCTGCGCACGCCGTGGGTCAGGATGACCTTGTCGAAGCGTTCGTAGGTTTCCGGATCCTTGATGATCGACAGCCACGGCGCCATGCCGGTGCCGGTGCCCAGCAGGTACAGGTTGCGGCCCGGATGCAGGTCGCTGATCAGCAGGGTGCCGGTGGGCTTGCGCCCGATCAGCACGCTGTCGCCGGGCTGGATGTCCTTCAGCCGCGAAGTCAGCGGGCCGTTCGGCACCTTGATGCTGAAGAACTCCAGCTGCTCTTCCCAGTTGGCGCTGGCGATCGAGTAGGCGCGCAGCAGCGGCTTGCCCTCGGTCTGCAGGCCAATCATCACGAACTGGCCGTTGTCGAAACGGAAGCCGTCATCGCGGGTGGTGGTGAAGCTGAAGTAGTCGTCGGTCCAGTGACGGACGTCCAGCACCGTCTCGGTGCCATAGGCGGATGACATGGGGGACGTAGGGGGATGGTGAACTCAGTCTCGCATTGTAGCGGAGCCGGCGGCGGGCGCCTGCGGAGCCGATTGTCGCAGCGCCGCGCCGGCGCCGCGGTCGCCGCGCCGATGGAAGTACAGCTGTTCGGCAAAACGCCGCAGCGCCGGGGTTTTCAGGGCCAGATTAAACACGGCGTCGGATTGCAGATGGTCGAGTCCCCAGCGCAGCACGCGCTTGCTGGTGAAGCGGGACACGGCCTGCTGCGCGAAGCGCCGTGCATGACGGGCGTCCAGGCCAGGATCGCGGTCCGACGCGCCCAGCCATCGACCCAATGCGCTGCCGTGGCGCAGGGCCGAGTGGATGCCGCCGGCAGTGACCGGCGAGACTACCCCGGCGGCATCACCGAGCAGGTGCGCGCGATTGCGTGACAGCCCCTTGACCGCGCCGCCGCAGGGAATCAGCCCGGCGCGCACGCTGTCGGCGCGCATCGGCAGCGTGCCCATTACGGGTGCGACATGACGCAGAAAGGCGCGGATATCCGGCAGGCGCGGCGCACCCGCGTGCGCGCGGTGAGCCAGGCCTGCCTGCACGCCGGTGGGGGTCTGCGCGACCCAGCCGATGTAACCGCGTGCGAAGCGTCGGCTGACGAAGCAGTGCAGGGCGTCCGCATCGGCCAGGCGTGCATCATCGAATTCGAACTCCACGCCGTGCAGGAATTCAGTGTTGCGGCTCAGGCCGCAGCGTTCGGCCACGCGCGATCGCGCGCCGTCGGCGCCGACCAGATCGCGGCAGCGGCCGATGCCGGGCAGATGCCAACCTTCGGCATCGCGATGCGCTTCGCGGAACGAGGTGCCAAGACGCAGTTCAACACCGGCCGCAGGCAGTTTGCCGGCCAGCCAGCGCATCAGCGCCGGCGTGTCGGTGGTGTGGAAGGCATGTCCGTTGCAATGTAACTGCAGCCGCCGCAGGTCCGGTGCATACAGGCTGATCTGCGGCACCGCACGCAGCAGGGAGTGCGGCACGTCGGCCAGCAGCGGATGGGCCAGCGCCTGCGGAACGAGGATGCCGGTAGTGTGCAGGCGTTCGCCTGGATCGTGTTTGCGTTCGAGCACGCACACCGACAGGCCTGCGGCTGCCGCTTCGAGCGCGCAGGCCACGCCGGCGAAACTGGCGCCGACAACGATCAGGTCATAACGGGATTCCACGCCACACTCGCTCCATGTAATAGATGCGTAGCAGCGTGTTGGGGCGCGGTGGTGGGCGTTTGAAGCGAGGGTGAAGGCTGCGCCCGCGTACAGCCCGGAAACAGACAAGGCGCCCGCAGGCGCCTTGTCGTGATGCATCTCGCCTCAGCGATCAGCCGTGGTGTCCACCGCCGCCGCCGCCGCGCGGGCCGCGTTGGCCGCCGCCACCGGGACGGCCCGACGGGCCGCGGCCACCGGGCGGACGACCACCCGGACGCGGACCGGCGCCGTGCGGCTTGTTGCCGCCGGGACGACCGCCACCGGGACGGGCCTGCTGCGGACCCTGCGGTCGCGGACCGCGGGTAGGCACCTGGCCATACGGGTTGTAGCCGGGGTTGGCGTGATCCGAGGGGAAACTGGGTGCATTGCCCGGATGGCCATAAGGACGGGCCGCGCGTTGCGGCTTGCCGGCACCGCCGCCTGCGCCCTGACCGGGGCCGCGCGGACCGCGCGGGCCACGGGCATCACCGGCAAAGCCGCCACCGGCATAACCGCCACCAGCGTCCTGACCGTACGGCGAACCGCCCTGCGGACGGCGACCGGCGGGCTTGCCCGCGCCGCCACCGGGTCGACCGCCGCCGCCGCCCGGCTTGCCGCCGTAGGGCTTCTTGGCGCCGCCGGGGCCGGCGTTGCGATGACCGGCCGGGCCGGTATCCACGCCGTCGGGCACGTACCAGCTGCGGAACGCGGCCGGGTTGCCATCGGGCAGGGGCTTGGGACCCTTCATGGTGCGCTGCTTGAACGGACGCTGCGACTGCTTGGCGGCGGCTTCGCCGCTCACCGTCAGGCCGCCATGGGGCTTCTTGCCACGGCCACGGCCGCGATCTTCGCGCACGTGATCGAAGCGGCGCAGCTCACGACCTTCATCGGCGGTGTTGTGGCCGTTGACGTAGCCCTGGCTGCGGCCTTCGCGCGACACATGCACGGTCGACTTGGCGGCGCGGCGCTGGCCGATCACTGGCTGCAGGGTCAGTGCGGCGGGCGCGCCGTCTTCCAGCCCCAGCTCCTTGCGCAGGCTTTCCACCTGCGCATCGGACAGTTCCTGCGACTGGCCGCGCAGCAGCGGCTGCGGCAACGCGATCTTGCCGTAGCGGGTGCGCTTGAGGCGGCTGACCTGGCAGCCCTGCGATTCCCACAGGCGGCGCACTTCGCGGTTGCGGCCTTCCTTGACGACCACGCGGAACCAGTCATGCGAGTCGGTGCCGCCAATGCGTTCGATTTCGTCGAACTTGGCCGGGCCGTCGTCCAGTGCCACGCCGCGCGCCAGGCGATCGACGATGGCGTCCGGCACGGTTTCCTGGCCTTCCGGTGCGCGCACGCGGACCACGTATTCGCGCTCGACTTCGTAGGACGGATGCATCATCGCGTTGGCCAGCTCACCGTCGGTGGTCAGCAGCAGCAGGCCGGTGGTGTTGATGTCCAGGCGACCGATGGCGATCCAGCGCGCGCCCTTGAGCACGGGCAGGGCCTCGAACACGGTCGGGCGGCCTTCGGGATCTTCGCGGGTGGTCACTTCGCCTTCGGGCTTGTTGTACATCAGCACGCGCGCGGCTTCGGTCAGCGCGCTGGCGACGAACTGGCGGCCGTCGAGTTCGATCTTGTCGCCGCTCTTGACGCTCATGCCGACCTGCGCGACTTCGCCATTGACCTTGACCAGGCCATCGGCGATGCGCTGCTCCAGCGCGCGGCGTGAACCCAGGCCGGCCTGCGCCAGCACCTTGTGCAGGCGTTCTTCCAGCTTGGAGGCGGGAGCTTCGGCGGCGGCTTCGCGCTTCAGCGACAGTTTGTTGCGTGGGGTATTGCTCATGGTTTCTGCTCCGACGAGGCTTCCGCGTCGTCATCTTGTGGGTCGTGTGAGGTGTCGTCGGCGCTGTCGCCGGTGTCCTCGGGTTCTTCGTCGGCGGCGAGGGCGTCCTGCGGCTCGTCACCGGATTGGGTTGCGGCGTCGTGGTCGGGGTGTTCCCCGGCTTCGGCGTCATTGGCAGCGGCATCCGTGTCCGCTGTTTCGGCCGTGTCGGCCGGAGTTGGCTGGGCTGCATCGGCCGGCGATTCGGCGTCCGCGTCGGTATGGGCATCGGCTTCGGCATCAGCGCCGTCATCGGCGATGGCCACGCCGCTGGCGGGCAGGGGCGCCTCATCCAGGGGCAGCTGCGGCTCCAGCTCGCCGATCTCCTTGAGTTCGGACAGCGGCGGCAGTTCGTCGAGGCGCTTGAGGCCGAAGTAATCCAGGAAGATCTTGGTGGTGCCGAACAGCGCCGGCTTGCCGGGCACGTCGCGATGGCCGACCACGCGAATCCATTCGCGCTCTTCCAGCGCCTGGATGATGTTGCTGCTCACCGCCACGCCGCGCACCTGCTCGATCTCGCCGCGGGTGATGGGCTGGCGATAGGCGATCAGCGCCAGGGTTTCCAGGGTGGCGCGCGAGTACTTGGTCTTGCGCTCGGTCCACAACCGGCTCACCCAGCCATGCACTTCGGCCTTGACCTGGTAGCGGAATCCGGACGCCACTTCCAGCAGCTCGACGCCGCGATCTTCGCAGGCGTCCTTGAGCTGCTCGAGGGCGCGCTCCACGCTGCCGGCCGGCGCGGGTTCGTCTTCCGGGAACAGGCCATGCAACTGCGCCAGGGTCAGCGGTTGGGTCGCCGCCAGCAGGGCGGCTTCCACGATGCGATTGATGAGGCTTTGATCCATCAGCTTGGGTTCTGCTCTTGGTCCGTGTGGTTCGCCAGCGCCAACGTCTCCCAATCGGCGGGTGGCAATGGTCTGTCGCGGTGGATCAGACTTCTTCGTTGGCGGCGTCGGTATCGTCGAATTCGCTGGAAAACTGCAGCGGCTCGTTGGTGTTGTTCAAGGCCAGCGACTTCATGTAAATCGGCGCCAGCGGCGCTTCCTGCACGATGTCCAACAACTGCTCCTTGGCCAGCTCCAGCATCGCCAGGAACGTGACCAGCACGCCCAGCTTGCCTTCCTCGGCGGTGAACATGGACTCGAAGCGGTGGAACTTGCCGTCGTCCAGGCGCGCCAGCAGATCACCCATGCGCTGGCGCACGCTCAGCGCCTCGCGCTTGATGGCGTGGCCGCTGAACAGTTCGGCGCGCTTGAGCACGTCGTACAACGCCAGCAGCATTTCTTTCATGTCCACCGGCGGCGGCAGGCGGACCGAGGCGCGCTCGGGCACATCGGCCTGCACCGGCGTGGTGTCGCGGTCCTGGCGGGGCAGGGCGTCCAGATCCTCGGCGGCCTGCTTGAAGCGCTCGTACTCCTGCAGCCGGCGGACCAGCTCGGCGCGCGGGTCGGTCTCTTCGCCTTCCTCGCTGACCGGACGCGGCAACAGCATCCGCGACTTGACCTCGGCCAGAATGGCGGCCATCACCAGATACTCGGCCGCCAGTTCGAAGCGCAGCTCCTGCATCACGTTGATGTAGTCCACGTACTGGCGGGTGATTTCCGCCACCGGGATGTCCAGCACGTCCAGGTTCTGTCGCCGGATCAGATACAGCAGCAGATCCAGCGGGCCTTCGAAGGCCTCCAGGATCACTTCCAGCGCGTCCGGCGGGATGTACAGGTCCTGCGGCATCTGCAGGACCGGTTGCCCATGCACTACCGCCAGCGGCATTTCCTGCTGCTGCGGTTGCACTGCCTGGCTGGTGGGGTTCGCGTCTTGCGCGAGTTCGGAGCTCATCAAGTAACAGCCGTCATGCGAGTCACTGTGACCGGGAATGCCTTGCACGCGCGAACTGCACCGGTCATGGGATCAACCGGGCCTCGTGGGGCAGGTCATGCCTTTCGTTGCCAAACATCAAAATAATCAGGCACGCCGCGGAAGTGGCGGCGGCCGACAGCAAGGAGGTCGTCAGGCACGGGCGGAGGGGGGCAGCGAATCGGTCGTCAGGTCGGTTCGATGGTCGGGATGCGCTTCCGAACCCGTGGGTTCCGATGCATCACCGGGGGAATCCCCAGACGGGCCGCTGCTTCCGGCCGTGCAGTGGGGACAGAGTAAGCGCTGGATCGGGCGGTGTCCAGCCGGTGGCTGAACCCCGGCACCGTACAATCGGCTTCTTTGCTGACGGAGATGCCGCATGTGGTACGCCATCGAAGGCTATGACGCCGCTGACGCCCTGCCCAAGCGCCTGGCCGCGCGCCCGGCCCATCTGGCCCGGCTGACCGCGCTGCGCGATCAGGGCCGCCTGCTGCTGGCCGGTCCGTGTCCGGCCATCGATGCCGAAGACCCGGGCGAGGCGGGCTTCAGTGGCAGCATCGTGATTGCCGAGTTCGAGTCGCTGGACGCCGCGCGTGCCTGGGCCCAGGCCGATCCCTATATCGAAGCCGGCGCCTACGAACGGGTGGAAGTGCGCCCGTTCAAGAAGGTCCTGCCGTGAGTGCGGAACGGGTCGAGCGTATCCGCCAGTTGCTGCAAGCCGCCTTCGCGCCCGACCGGCTGGAGGTCGTTGACGACAGCGCCCGCCATGCCGGCCATGCCGGCGCCCGCGATGGCCGCGGTCATTTCAATGTCGAGATTGTCAGCCTGGCCTTTGCCGGCCTGGCGCCGCTGGCCCGCCATCGCAAGGTCTACGCCGCGCTGGGCGAGATGATGACGACCGACATCCATGCGCTATCGATTATGGCCAGGACGCCGGACGAAGCCGGGTAGGCATTGCGCTCCCTCCTCCGCCCGCGGGGAACCGAACCCGCATTCCGGCGCTTTGCGCCCAGCGCTGGAAACGTTTACATTCCGGCTCCTGCATTTCCGGGAGGTGGAAACAGTGAAGAATCGAGCACCCTTGCGCGCGCCCTTGCGTGCATTCCGACGTGGCCCCGCCAAGTGGGTCCTGACCGCCGCCCTGGCCACGGTCCTGGCCGGCCCGGCCCTGGCCGCGCGCCAGCCGACGCCGCCGGCCAATGAAAAAGCCTTCGTCGAGGCCTTGCTGGCCAAGATGACCCTGGAAGAAAAGCTCGGCCAGCTCAACCAGCCGCCCGCCATCGGCAATGACACCGGCGCGGCCGCGCAGGCCGGTGGCGAGGACGAAATCCGCCGCGGCGAGATCGGCTCCTTCCTCGGCACCCAGGGCGCCGAGCTGACCTGCCGGCTGCAGAAGATCGCAGTGGAAGAATCCCGCCTGGGCATCCCGTTGTTGTACGGCTACGACGTGATCCATGGCTACCGCACGATCTTCCCGGTGCCGCTGGGTGAGGCCGCCAGCTTCGACCCGGTGGAAGTGCAGAACGCCGCCCGGATTGCCGCGTACGAAGCCGCCGGTTACGGCATCCACTGGACCTACGCGCCGATGGTCGACATCAGCCGCGAACCGCGCTGGGGCCGCATCGTCGAAGGCGCGGGCGAAGATCCGTATCTGGGCTCGGTGTTGGCCGCCGCGCGCGTGCATGGTTTCCAGGGCGATGACCTGCGCCGCGACGACACCCTGATGGCCACGGTCAAGCATTTTGTCGCCTATGGCGCCGCCGAAGGTGGCCGCGACTACAACGTCGCCGACATTTCCGAACGCACCCTGCGCGAGATCTACCTGCCTCCGTTCGAAGCGGCGGTCAAAGCCGGTGCGCAATCGGTGATGGCCTCGTTCAACGAGATTGGCGGCGTGCCGATGCATGCCAACGCCGATCTGATTGAAGGCGTGCTGCGCAAGGAATGGGGCTTCGACGGCGTGCTGGTCAGCGACTACACCGGCGTGGAAGAACTGATGAAGCACGGCATTGCCGGCACCAAGGCCGATGCCGGCGTGGCCGGCCTGAAAGCCGGCGTGGACATCGACATGGTCAGCCGCATCTATGTGCGTGACGTGGCGGCGGCGGTGCGCGACGGCAGGTTGAAGCAGTCGTACGTGGACGAATCCGTGCGCCGCGTGCTGCGGGCCAAGTACCGGCTGGGCCTGTTCGAGGACCCGTATCGCTATTGCGACGTGGAGCGCGAAAAAGCCCGCACGTTGACGCCGGAAAACCGCGCCGCCGCGCGTTCGATGGCGCGCAAGTCGCTGGTGCTGCTGGACAACGACGGCACCTTGCCGCTGTCGAAGAAAATCAAGACGCTGGCGGTGATCGGGCCGTTGGCCAATCTGCAGCGCGCCATGCTCGGCAACTGGGCCGGCGCCGGTCGCGACGAAGACACCGTGACGCCGCTGGCCGGCATCCAGGCCGCGGTGGGCGACAAGGTCAAGGTGGTCTATGTGGAAGGCACGACGCTGGAAGGTGGCGAGACCACCGGCATCGCCGAAGCGGTGAAGCTCGCCAAGCAGGCCGATGCGGTGTTGCTGTTCCTGGGCGAGCATCCGGACATGAGCGCCGAGGCACGCAATCGCACCAGCCTGGATCTGCCGGGCGCGCAACAGGCGCTGGCCGAGGCCGTGGCCAAGGTCGGCAAGCCGACGGCTGCGGTGCTGCTCAATGGCCGTCCGTTGTCGATTGGCCCGCTGCGCAAGCAGGTGCCGGCAATCCTGGAAGCCTGGTTCCCCGGCGTGGAAGGCGGCAACGCGATCGCCGACGTGGTGTTTGGCGACTTCAATCCCTCCGGCAAGTTGCCGGTGACCTTCCCGCGCAACGTCGGCCAGGTGCCGATCTACTACAACCACAAGAACACCGGCCGTCCGCCGCGCGAGGAAGAGCGCTACACCTCCAAGTACATCGACGTGCCGTGGACGCCGGAGTACGTGTTCGGTCATGGCCTGAGCTACACCCGCTTCAAGTACAGCGACCTCAAGCTCGCACAGCCGCGCATCGGTACGCAGGGCAAGCAGCAGGTCAGCGTGACGGTGACCAACAGTGGCCAGCGCGCGGGCGATGAAGTGGTGCAGTTGTACGTGCGCGATGACGTCGCCTCGATCACCCGACCGGTGCGCAGCCTGCGTGGCTTCCAGCGCGTGTCGCTGCAGCCGGGCGAGTCGAAGACGGTCAACTTCACCCTCGGCTTCGACGACCTGTCGTTCTACAACGCGGCGATGAAGAAGGTGGTCGAGCCCGGCAGCTTCACCGTGTTTGCGGGCGGCGATTCCAGTGCCGCGCTGGAAGCGAAGTTCGACGTGGCCGCGCCGTGACCCTGGCTTGACCCACCTGCGCGCGGGTCGGGACAAAGCCTGTCCCGCGCGCCGGATCAGTGACCGATTCCACGCATCTATTGCAGCGCAGCACGCCGAATCGGCAAGGGGTCGTCGCGCAAGTTGTTGATTTCAAAGTGCCGACGACGTGAAATAACTGGAGCTTTACATTCAGTTTTGGAAACGTTTACAGTCCGCAGCACATAGCAGTCTTGACCGCGGAGGGGCGGATCAATGGCGCGAACGGCCGTCACCATCAAGGACGTGGCGCGGGAGGCGAAGGTATCTGTCGCCACCGTTTCACGGGCACTGAACGGACACGACAACGTGGCCGAGTCGGTGCGTCAGCTGGTGATCGCCACTGCCGATCGCCTGCGCTATCAGCCGCACGCCGCCGCCCGCAGCCTGAGCAGTCGGCGTACCCAGACCATCGGCGTGGTGCTGCCCGACCTGTACGGCGAATTCTTCTCCGAGCTCATCCGCGGCATCGATCAGGTCGCACGCGCCCACCGCCAGCATCTGCTGGTCTCCAGCTATCACGGTCATCCGGAAGAGCAGGGCGAAGCCCTGCGCGCCATGCGCGGCCGCGTCGACGGCCTGCTGGTGCTGTCGCCGTACGTGGATCGGCCGGGCTTCCTCACCGAGAACCTGCCGGCCTACCTGCCGGCGGTCTTGATCAACACCCATCTTGAAGACGCCGCCTATCCGGTGCTGAGCATCGACAACTATGGCGGCGCGGTCACCATGACCCGGCACCTGCTGGACGCGGGCCATCGTCATATCGCCTTCATTGGCGGACCCGACGACAACTTCGATGCACGCGAGCGCCTGCGTGGTTTTCGCGACGCCATCAAGGCCGGCGATGCGCAGGCGATGGAACTGCCCGGCGACTTCAGCGAGGCCAAGGGCTACGAGGCGGGCAAGCAGTTGCTCGCCGCCAGCGAGCGCCCGCATGCGGTGTTCGCCGCCAACGACATGATGGCCCTGGGCTGCCTGTATGCCTTCAATGAAGCGGGTGTGCAGGTGCCCGGCGATATCGCCCTGGCCGGCTTCGACGACATCCCGCTCGCACGCTTCGTTCACCCGCCTTTGACAACGATGCAGGTCAGCATCGCAGAGCTGGGAGGACACGCGATGACGCGACTGCTCGAAGGAATCGAAGCGACGGAAGCGCAACCGGCCACCACCCACACCCTGGTGCCGGAACTGATCGTGCGCGATTCGAGTGCTCGCAACAGCCCGCAACGAAAACGTTAGGCCCGCGGCCCAGGCTTTTTTTTGGCCGCAGATGTAACCGATTTCAGCTTTGCAGTTCCATCCACAAAAAAATTTGCCACTGGTACACCTGTTGATTGCCCTTGGAGGGAGAGAGGTCATGAGTAAGTCGAACAAGAATCCGCGTCGGATCAACCGCAGCCTGCTGACCGTCGCGTTGGCGAGCTGCCTGATGGTCACCGCCCCCGCGGTGCTGGCGCAGTCGTCCAATGCCACGCTGCGCGGCAAGGCGCCCACCGGCAGCAGCGTCACCGCCACCAACACCGCCACCGGCCTGACCCGCAAGGTCGCGGTCGGCGCGGACGGCAACTACGCACTGGTCGGCTTGCCGCCGGGCACGTATCGCGTCAACGCAGGCGAGGGCACGGAGAAGACCGTGACCTTGTCGGTCGCCACCTCGGTGACATTGAACCTGGCTGCGGGCGGAGCGGCACCGGCGCCGACCGGCGATGCCACCAACCTGGACACCGTGCAGGTGACGGCGCCGCCGCTGCAGGAAGTGAAGACCTCGGAAGTGGGCACCAACGTGTCGCTGAAGCAGATCAACACGGTGCCGCAGCTGACCCGCAACTTCCTCGAGTTCGCGGATACCGTGCCGGGCATGCAGTTCGAGACATCCACCACCGGCAACAGCCAGATTCGTGGTGGCGCGCAGACCACCTCGGCAGTGAACGTGTTCATCGATGGCGTGGGCCAGAAGAGCTACCTGTTCGGCGGCGTCTCCGGCCAGCAGGGCAGCGCGGGTAATCCGTTCCCGCAGCTGGCCATCGGCGAGTACAAGGTAATCACCTCCAACTACAAGGCCGAATACGACCAGGTGGGTTCGGCGGCGATCATCGCGCAGACCAAGTCCGGCACCAACGAGTTCCATGGTGAGGTGTTCGGTCGCAAGACCACCACCAGCTGGCGTGCGCAAACCCCGGCCGAAGAGGCGGCGAACAAGAAGCAGCCCACCCACCAGAATGAGTACGGCGCATCGTTTGGCGGCCCGATCATCCAGGACAAGATGCATTTCTTCGTGGCGTACGAAGCGAAGGATTTCGTCATCCCGGTGGATCCGGTGCAGCTGCCCGACAACTTCCGCGCCACGCTGACTGACGATCTGCCGCAGAGCGCGCGTGACCAGCTGGGCCCGGTCTCGCGTCCGTTCTCCGAAGATCTGTATTTCGGCAAGATCGACTGGGACGTGGGTGAAAACGATCGCCTGGAACTGTCGGCCAAGGTCCGCCGCGAAACCGGTCGCGACGACGTCGGCAACCAGACCGCCGTGTCCGCTTCCAAGAACATCAAGAACGACGAAGAACGTTACGACCTGCGCTGGCAGCATTACGGCGAGGGCTACTTGAACGAAGCCCGCATTTCGTACGAAGACGTGCTGTACAACCCCACCGCCTACACGATGGGCAACCAGACGATCTACACCAACGCCCTCAACGATGGTGACCAGCTGCTGCGCGTGGACGCCACCAGCGGCCTGGCCATCCAGCGCAAGGCGCAGAAGGGACCGTCGTTCCAGAACGACATCACCTTCAGCTCGCTCGAGTGGGCCGGCAGCCATGTGATCAAGGCGGGCGTGAAGTACAAGGACATCGAGCTCACCCAGAGCGAGAACTCCACCGCCAACCCGTCCTTCTACTACGCGGTGGCCGACGGCCAGGGCACCAATCCGACTCCGTACCAGGTGCGCTTCAACCTGCCGTTCAGCGGTGCGTCGCCGATCGTCACCACCAAGGCCAAGCAGTACGGCATCTACATCCAGGACGACTGGGATGTGAATGACAAGCTGCAGTTGAACCTGGGTATCCGCTACGACTACGAAAAGATTCCGTCGTATCTGGATAATGTCACCCCGGCCGAAGTCGTTGCTGCGTTGACCGGCCCGGGCACCGATCCGGCGATCAGCGCCACGTATGCCGAGCAGCTGGCCAAGGGCGGCGTCAACCTTTCCGACTACGTCAGCAACGGCGGCAACCGCAAGGCCGACAAGAACAACTGGGCGCCGCGCCTGGGCTTCTCGTATGACTTCAACGGCGACGAATCCTTCGTGCTGTTCGGTGGCGCGGGCCGCAGCTACGACCGCAACCTGTACGACTACATGGGCCTGGAACAGGTCAAGTCGGCGCTGTCGGGCTACACGCTGCGCTTTGTCGAAGGTGGTGGCTGCGAAACCGCAGGCGAGGGCAACTGCTTCGCCTGGAACCCGGCCTACCTCAACGGCATCGAAAACCTGACCGGGCTGGTGCCGAGCAATGTCCGCACCGGTGAAATCGATCTGCTCAACAACGATCTCGTCACGCCGTATTCGGATCAGTACTCGTTGGGTATCCGCAACGTCATCGGCGAGTGGAACACCTCGGCCACCGTGGCCTATGTGCACAGCAAGGAAGGCTTTGTCTTCACCCTGGGCAACCGCTATCCGAACGGCGATTTCTGGCAGAACGGCAGCCAGCCGTGGGGCCACAATCCGCCGGGCTTCGGTGGCCTGATCCTGGGCGACAACGGCATCGAGACCAAGACCACCCAGCTGCTGCTGTCGGCGGACAAGCCGTACACCAAGGAATCGCGTTGGGGCTTCACCGGTGCGTACACCTACTCGCACTCCAAGGGCAACCGCGGTGGCGACGAGCACTACGCGTTTGATGCCGCCACCATCGAAGACTATCCCTTCATCAACCTCAAGGCCGTGCCGGAACATCGGTTCGTGTTCACCGGCATCTATGACCTGGGCTGGGATATCACCGCCTCGGCCAAGCTGACGCTGGCGACCACGCCGCCGATGAACGAAGTGGCGCCGGGTTCGTACTTCGGCGGTATCCCGCGTCCTGCGGCAATCAACGACATGCCGGGACAGAAGTTCATCATCGGTGGCGACATCTGGGGTACGCGCCAGCTGGATTTGTCGCTGTCCAAGGACATGCACGTCACCGACACGGTTACCGTGCAGATCCGCGGCGACTTGATCAACGCCACCAACGCCAAGAACTACAACAGTTTCACCGCGATCTGGGGCGATGGCACCAACTACAACCCCTACGCCACGTTCAACACCGGCGGCGGCATGTACACGCCTTCGCGCACGTTGTTCATGAGCGCGCGGGTGTTCTGGTAAGCAACAGGCAAAGCTCCTCGGCGTCGGCGGAACCCGTGTTGCACGGGTTCCGCCGGGGCATTCGGGAACTTGGCCAGCTCTTCGCACCACATAGATTGCTGATATGAGTGAACGCGCCCCCCAATCCATCACCATCGTCGGCGGCGGCACCGCCGGCTGGATGACCGCTGCGGCGCTGTCGGCGACGTTGCCGCGTGGTTACACGATCCGCCTGATCGAGTCCGAGCAGATCGGCACGGTGGGCGTGGGCGAGGGCACCATTCCGCATATCCACCTGTTCAACCAGCTGCTGCGCCTGGATGAAGCCGACTTCATCCGCAGCACGCAGGGCACCTTCAAGTTGGGCGTGCAGTTCAAGGACTGGCGCCGCGTGGGTGAACGTTACATGCACGGCTTCGGCAGCAGTCTGGGGCCGGGTTTGAACCTGTTGCCGTTCCACCAGTACTGGGTCAAGGCCCGGCACGCGGGACGCGCGCAGGCGCTGGATCGCTATGTGCTGGCCGCCTCTGCCGGCCCCGCAGGCAAGTTCATGACCTCGGCCCGTGACGTGCCCGCCACGTCGCCGCTGGCCAATATTTCCTATGCCTATCACTTCGACGCCGGCTTGTACGCACGCTATCTGCGCAGCTACTCCGAACAACGCGGCGTGCAGCGCAGCGAAGGCATCGTCCGCCAGGTCAAGCAAACCGACAACGGCGACATCGCCTCGGTGGTGCTGGACAACGGCGAAGAGATTGCCGGTGATCTGTTCATCGATTGCTCCGGCTTCCGCGGCCTGTTGATCGAAGAGACCCTCAAGACCGGCTACCACGACTACAGCCAGTGGCTGCCGTGCAACCGCGCGCTGGCCGTGCCGACGGAAAACGCCGGCCCGCCGACGCCCTATACCCGCTCGACCGCGCGCCAGGCGGGTTGGCAATGGCGCATTCCGCTGCAGCACCGCACCGGCAACGGCTACGTGTACTGCAACGACTTCATCAGCGACGACGAAGCTACCGCGACACTGCTGGCCAATCTGGACGGCAAGCCACTGAAGGATCCGATGCCGCTGCGTTTCGTCACCGGCCGGCGCAAGCAGTTCTGGAACCGCAACGTGGTGGCCATCGGCCTGTCCAGCGGCTTCCTGGAACCGCTGGAAGCCACCAGCATCTATTCGATCCAGACCGGCATCACCAAGTTGTTGGCGCTGCTGCCGCAGGACCGCGACTACGCCGTGCTGGCCGAGCGCTACAACACGCAGATGAGCTTCGACTTTGATCGCATCCGCGACTTCCTGATCCTGCATTACAAGGCCAACCAGCGTGAGGAGCCGTTCTGGCAGCGCTGCGCGGCGATGGAGATTCCGCAGGAGTTGCAGGAGGTCATCGATCTGTTTGCCGACAGCGGCCGCTTCTTCCGCCAGGGCGAAGAAATGTTCGCCGAAATGAGCTGGGTGCAGGTGTTGATCGGGCAGGGCGTCCTGCCGCGCCACTGGCATCCGTTGGTGGATCAGGTGCCGGACGAAGACGTGTGGCGCTTCATCGACAGCGTCGGCTCCACCATCGAGCGCTGTGTCGAAGCGATGCCGATGCAACAGGCCTTTATTGATCGCCACTGCGCCGCACCGCGGCTGGCGATGGATTTACCGCGTGAGCCGGTGAGCGCGTAAGCGCCCGGCCCTTTTTTTACCCCGCTATGTAAACGGTTACAGGCTGAAGAACGCAATGATGAAAGGGTTCCGCAAGCAAGCCAACTGGGTGGTCATGACGGCCGTGATCTGTGTGCTCGCCGCCTGCCAGCCGCAGGACGACGCCGCCAAGCGCAGCGCCGCCACACCGGCGGTGGCGCCCAAGCCGCCCGAAGCCAAACCCCCGGAACCGGTCAAGCCGCCGCCGTTGCCGCCGCTGTTCCGCGATATCGAACGCCGCACCTTCCAGTTCTTCTGGGACACCAGCAACGAACTCAACGGCATGACCCCGGATCGTTATCCGTCGCGGCCATTCGCCAGCATCGCCTCGGTGGGTTTCGCATTGACCGCGTATCCGATTGGCGTGGAGAACGGCTGGGCCAGCCGCACGCAGGCGGTGGACCGCACGCTGGTGACGCTGCGCTTCCTCAAGGATCTGCCGCAAGGTCCGCAGGCGGAAGGCAAGGCCGGCTACAAGGGTTTCTATTACCACTTCCTCGACATGCAGAGCGGCCAGCGCTATGCGAGCTGGGTGGAGCTGTCGAGCGTGGACACCACGCTGCTGATGATGGGCGTGCTGTTCGCGCAGTCGTACTACGACCGCGACGAACCGCGCGAAAAGGAAATCCGCGAGCTTGCCGACACGCTGTACAAGCGCGTGGACTGGAGCTTCATGCAGAAGAACAAGCCGCTGGTGGCGATGGGCTGGTTCCCCGAGAGCGGCACCATTCCGCACGACTGGAAGGGCTACAACGAAGCCATGATGCTGTACATCCTGGCGCTGGGTTCGCCGACTCATCCGGTCAAACCCGAAGCCTGGGAAGTGTGGACGCGCACCTACGGCGAATCCTGGGGCGTCTACCAGGGCCAGGAATACCTGACCTTCGGTCCGCACTTCGGTCACCAGTACAGCCACGTCTGGATTGATTTCCGCGGCATCCAGGACGCGTACATGCGCGAGCGCGGCATCGACTACTTCGAGAACAGCCGGCGCGCCACCTACGCGCAACGCCAGTACGCCATGGAAAACCCGATGAAGTGGCGCGACTACGGCGAGAACGTCTGGGGCCTGACCGCCAGTGACGGGCCGCAGCAGACCCTGCAGGAATACCGCGGCGAACAGCGCCAGTTCCGTCATTACTCGGCGCGCGGCGTCGGCTTCCGCGAGAACTTCGACGACGGCACCATCGCCCCGACCGCGGCGATCGCCTCGCTGCCGTTCGCGCCGGAGCTGGTGATTCCGGCGACCGAGGAAATGCACAAGCGCTACGGCGAGTACCTGTATTCCAGCTACGGCTTCCTGGATGCGTTCAACCGCAGCTTCGACTACGAGATTCCGCTCAAGAGCGGGCGCATCGTGCCGGGCGAGGGCTGGGTGGCCAGTGACTACATCGGCATCGACCAGGGACCCATCCTGACGATGATCGCCAACTACCGGAACGGCTTCGTGTGGGAGGTGATGAAGAAGAACCCCTACATCCGCGAGGGCCTGCTCAAGGCCGGATTCGAGGGCGGCTACCTGACCCCCAAGGAAGCGCCGATCCAGATTCCCGCCAACGCCGATCCGGAAGCTGCGGCGGCGCGCGCGCTGGGCACCGCCGAGTCGCGTGCGGCCCAGGCCGGCGAACAGCAGGACAACCCCCCACGCAACCAGGTGCCGAAGTAAGCTGGCGGCATGCAGAGCAGCCGGCAAGACCGACCTTCGGCAGAGCCCGGGCAGGGCGTGGATCACACGCCCGCTCCGCTGCGCCTGTGGGCCCGCATCGCCGGGCTGACCGTCCTGCTGATGGGCCTGTTGCTGCTGGGCGCGTGCCAACGCCCACCGGCCAAAAAGCAGACGGTGGATTTCTGGGCGATGGGCCGCGAAGCCGAGGTGGTGCTGGAACTGGTCGACGACTTCGAACGCCTGCATCCGGACATTGATGTGCGGGTGCAGAACATCCCCTGGACCGCGGCGCACGAGAAGCTGCTGACCGCCTTTGCCGCCGACGGCCTGCCGGACATCTGCCAACTCGGCAACACCTGGCTGCCGGAGTTCGCCGCGCTCGATACGCTGGAGCCGCTGCAGCCGTTCGTGCAGGGTTCTTCCGTCGTCGATCGCCGCGACTATTTCCCGGGGATCTGGGATACCAGCGTGGTCGATGGACGCCTGCTGGGCGTGCCCTGGTATGTCGACACGCGGCTGCTGTTCTACCGCAAGGATCTGCTGCGCAAGGCCGGCTTCGCGCAACCGCCGCGCACCTGGGCCGAGTGGGAACAGGCCATGGCCGCGATCAAGCGCCAGGGCGGCCAGGATCGCTACGCCATCCTGATGCCGGTCAACGAGTTCGAACAACCCTTGTCGCTGGCCCTGCAGATGCCGGACCCGCTGCTGCGCGATCACGACAACCGCGGCAATTTCAGCAGCCCCGGCTTTCGCAAGGCGCTGGGTTTTTACGCCAACGCATTCGAGCAGGGCTGGGCGCCGAAGATGTCCGAAACCCAGGTGTCCAATGTCTGGGATGAATTCTTCAACGGCCTGTACGCCTTCTACTTTTCCGGTCCGTGGAATATCCGCGAGTTCAAACAGCGCGCGCCGGCGGCGTTGGCGGACGAGTGGGGCACCATGCCGCTGCCGGGTCCCGATGGCGGACCGGGCGCGGGTATCGCCGGCGGCACCAGCCTGGTGATCTTCAAAAGCTCCGAGCGCAAACAAGCCGCGTGGCTGCTGATCGAATACCTGTCGCGGCCCGAGGTGCAGGCGCGCTTCCACGCCCTGATTGGCGATCTGCCGCCGCGCCGCAGCACCTGGGATCTGCCGCAACTGGCCAACGACGAATACGCACGCGCCTTCCGCGATCAGCTGGAACGGGTCAAGCCGACGCCCAAGGTGCTGGAGTGGGAACGCATCGCCCAGGAAATGCGCCTGGTCACCGAACAGGTGGTGCGTGGCGGCCTGCCGCAGGATCAGGCGGTGCGCGATCTGGACCATCGCGTAGACGCCATTCTCGAGAAGCGCCGCTGGCTGTTCGAGCGCGAGCAGGCTGACACCGCGAACGCCGGCGGAGCGGTGCCATGAGGCCCACCCTGGGCCGCAAGCTGATGCGCACGCCCGTGGCGGGCTGGGTATTCGTGGCGCCGGCGCTGATCATCCTGGCGGTGTTTTTCGGCCTGCCGGTGTTCGCCGCGTTGCTGCTCAGCCTGACCGACTTCGATCTCTACGCCTTGGCCGATGCCGACAACCTGCGCTTTGTCGGCCTGGACAATTATCTGGATCTGCTGCAGACGGCGATCTTCTGGAAGTCACTGGGCAATACGCTGTACTTCGTCATCGTGGGGGTGCCGCTGTCCATCGCCGTTTCGCTGGGCGCGGCGATGCTGCTGCATGCGCCGCTGGCGCGCTTCAAGGCGCTGTTCCGCACCGCGCTGTTTGCGCCGGTGGTGACCACGCTGGTGGCGGTGGCGGTGATCTGGCGTTACCTGTTCCATACCAGCTACGGCCTGGTCAACTGGGCGCTCGGTCATCTGGGCATCGCCCCGATCGACTGGCTGGGCGATCCGCGCTGGGCCATGCCGACCATCATCCTGTTCGCGGTGTGGAAGAACTTTGGCTACAACATGGTGATCTTCCTGGCCGGCCTGCAGACCATCCCGCAGGATCTGTATGAGGCCGCGCGCATCGACGGCGCTTCCAAATGGCGGCAGTTCCGCCACATCACCCTGCCGATGCTCGGGCCGGTGCTGCTGGTGGTAGCGGTGATCACGGTGTCGGGTTACTTCCAGCTGTTCGCCGAACCCTACGTGATCACCCGCGGCGACCCGCTGCAGAGCACGGTCAGCGTCCTGTACTTCATGTTCGAGGAAGGCTTCAAATGGTGGAAGCTCGGCCGTGCCTCGGCCGTGGCCTTCCTGCTGTTCGCGATCATCCTGGCGGTCACCACGGTGATGCTGCGCCTGGGCAAGCGCAGGGATTTGATATGACACTGCCATCCGCCCCGCGCGAAGTCGGCGCCACCCGAGGCCAGGCGTGGCTGATCAACGGCGCCTTGCTGCTGCTGGCCATCATCAGCCTGGCACCGCTGCTGTGGATGCTGTCGGTGTCGTTCATGCCGGCCGGGCAGGCCAGCCGCTTCCCGCCACCGCTGCTTCCCTCCGGCGTGACCCTCGACAACTACCGCATGCTGTTCGGCCGTACCGGCATGGCGCACAACTTCGCCAACAGCCTGCTGGTGTCGGTGGCGATCACGCTGGGCTCGCTGCTGGTCAACACCATGGCCGGCTACGCCTTCGCCAAGCTGCGCTTTCGCGGACGCCAGCGGATCTTCCAGGTCCTGCTGGCGGCGCTGGTCATTCCGGCGCAGGTGGCCATGCTGCCGCTGTTCCTGTTGATGAAGCAGCTGGGGCTGGTCAACAGTTTCGGCGGGGTGATCGTGCCGGCGCTGGCCACGGTGTTCGGCATCTTCCTGGTGCGGCAGTACGCACGCAGCATTCCCGATGAACTGCTGGAAGCGGCGCGCATCGACGGCGCCAGCGAGTTGCGGATTTTCTTCCGCATCGTGCTGCCCATGCTCAAGCCGGTGCTGGTGACGCTGGCGATTTTCACCTTCATGGCGGCCTGGAACGACTTCATGTGGCCGCTGATCATCCTCACCGACCAGGAGCATTACACCTTGCCGGTGGCCCTGGCGTCGCTGTCGCGCGAACACATCATGGACGTGGAAATGATGATGGCTGGCGCGGTGATCACGGTGTTGCCGGTGCTGCTGCTGTTCCTGCTGCTGCAGCGCTATTACCTGCAAGGGCTCACGCTGGGCAGCGTGAAGGGCTGAAAAGAAAACAGGGGTCAGAGTACTTTTTATCATTCAGTACTCTGACCCCTGTTTTTACTGCGCGCGCAGGTGTCCATGAAACCGCCAGGCTTGCAGAATCGGCTCGGGGCGCACGCCGGCCTCCCGTTGTGGCCGCTGCCGCTGGCGATCACGATGGTGTTTCTGGTGGCCGTGCATCTGGCCTATGCCTTGTCCATTCGCGACGGCTGGGTCGAAGCCTGCGTGCCGTACCTGGAAGGCTGCGTGTCGATCAGTCGGGCGGCGCGACATGGCGTCGGCAACCAGGTCTTCCGCTGGCTGGTGATTCCCTGTGCGGCATTGCATGTGGTCGTCTGGTGGCTCGCGGCGCGCTGGTTCGCTGCGCCATCTTCCAGGGTCGTCACGACGATGCGCTGGCTGGGAACTGTCTCCGCCTGTGCGCTGGCGGTGTACGCATTCTTCCTGGGTACGCAGGGTGAGGTGTACGGCTTCCTGCGCCGCTATGGCGTGACCGTGTACTTCGGATTCGGCTTCCTGGCGCAGCTGCTGTTGCTGCGCGTGGCGGCGCGACGTCACGCGATCGGCGTGACACTGCGGCGATGGATGGCGGTGATCTGCGTGTGGATGCTGTTGCTGGGCGTGGCCAATGTCATCGCCGGACTTGCGCTTGTTGACGAAGTCTTGCGCGACCGGGTGGAGAACGCGCTTGAGTGGCAGCTGGGCTTGTTGCTGGTGGGGTGGTTCGCTTTGCTGGCGCTGGCGTGGAAGCAGGCGGCATTGCGATGGCATTCCATTGCCATCCGTGACGCTGGGGGTGGTCGGGACTGAAGTCCCTCCTACCTGGGTACCCGATGCTTGCTGGACGCGGGCTTGGCGGGCCGTTCTGCCGACTGCTGCGGCTTAGCCGCGCACGCGCTTGACGATCGCCGCGGCCTTGGCCGAGCTGTCGCGCACCTTGTCCCATTCGCCCTTGGCCAGCCAATCCTTGGGCACCATCCACGAGCCGCCGATGCACACTACGTTGGGTTGCGAGAGGTAGTCGGCGGCGGTGTCTTCGCCGATGCCGCCGGTGGGGCAGAGCTTGAGTTCGGCCAGCGGACCGGCCAGGCCCTTGATCATCGCCAGCCCGCCCACGGCATTGGCCGGGAACAGCTTGCAGACGCGGAAGCCATGCGCCATCAGGGTCAGCAGTTCGGTTGGCGAGGCCGCGCCGGGCACAACCGGAATATCGGCTTGCGCCAGCGCCGAGGCCATCTCGGCGGTCGTGCCCGGAGTGACCAGGAAATCCGCGCCCGCATCAATCGACTGCTGCATCTGTTCGACGGTCAGCACGGTGCCGGCGCCAATCACGATGTCCGGCAGCTCGCGCTTGAGCATGGCCAGCGCTTCCATCGCCACCGGCGTGCGCAGGGTCAGTTCAATCGCCGGCAGGCCACCTTCCAGCAGCGCCTGCGAGACCTTGCGCGCCTCGTCCAGCGAGTTGACGGTGACCACCGGCAGGATGCCGGCCGCGCGGAGGAGGGATTCGGCTTTCTGGGTGCGGGCCTGGATCGACATGGGGCGGAATGCTTCCTGGAGTGAGAGGTGCAGGCAGACGATGGACGCTGGGTCAGGCGGGTCCGGCAAGCGACGCGGGCGTGCAGCCGGACGTTTTCGCGTTACGCGTCTTTCGACTCATGGGGCGCCGCGGCAGCCTCTGCCGTCTCGCCCAGTTCGTATTCGGAATCGTACTCCCAGGTGCCGTTGTGATACGGCGGGCCGCAGGAAATCGACAGCGCGCCCTGATCGGCCGGGGTGACCACGTCGCGGCTGACCGCGAACAGGTTGCGGCCCAGATCCAGCGCGGCCGGCGAAGTGTTCGGAGCCAGTTCGCGCGCGTTCCACTCTTCGGCCGACACCAGCGCTTCCAGGATGCCGTTCTCCGCATCCAGGCGAATCAGATCGCCTTCGCGCAGCTTGGCCAGCGGACCACCGCGCGCGGCTTCGGGGGTGAGGTGGATGGCGGCGGGAATCTTGCCCGACGCGCCCGACAGGCGACCGTCGGTGACCAGCGCCACCCGCCGGCCCTGGTTCTGCAGCAGGCCCAGCAGCGGCGCCAGCGAATGCAGTTCCGGCATGCCGTTCGAACGCGGGCCCTGGTAGCGCACCACCGCGACGAAATCCTGCGGCAGCAGACCGGCAGCGTGCAGCTTGTTGAGTGCGCGCGGATCATCCACGACCACGGCCGGCGCTTCGATGTAGCGGTACTCTTGCTTCACCGCCGAGGTCTTGATCAGCGAGCGGCCCAGGTTGCCGCGCAGCAGGCGCAATCCGCCCTGCGATTCGAACGCGTCACTGACCGGACGCACCACCGCGGTGTCGGCGCTCTCGGCGATGCCGGGCGCATAGGCCAGCTTGCCGTCCTGCAGGCGCGGCTCTTCGCAGAAGGCGCGCATGCCGCCGGCGACAATCGTCGGCAGGTCGTGCATCAGGCCGGCGTCGAGCAGTTCGCGGAACACGAACTGGGTGCCGCCGGCCGCGGCAAAGCGGTTCACGTCGGCATCGCCATTGGGATACACGCGCGCCAGCAGCGGCACGGTCTGGCTGATGACGTCGATATCGTCCCAGGTCAGCACGATGCCGGCGGCGCGCGCCACCGCGACCCAGTGGATGGTGTGGTTGGTGGAGCCACCGGTGGCCATCAACGCGGCAATCGCATTGACGATGGCGCGCTCATCGATCAGATGGCCGATGGGGCGGTAGTCATCGCCCAGCGCGGTGATCGCCAGCGCCTGTTCGGCGGCGGCGCGGGTCAGCACGTCGCGCAGCGGTTGATCCGGATTGACGAACGAGGTGCCCGGCATCTGCAGGCCCATCGCTTCCAGCAGCACCTGGTTGGAATTGGCGGTGCCGTAGAAGGTGCAGGTGCCGGCGGCGTGGTAGCTGGCGGCTTCGGCTTCGAGCAGCTCCTCGCGGGTGGCTTCGCCGGCGGCATAGCGCTCGCGGACTTCGGCTTTTTTCTTGTTGGGGATGCCCGGCGTCATCGGGCCGGCCGGAACGAACACCGCCGGCAGGTGGCCGAAGGCGAGGGCGCCGATCAACAGGCCGGGGACAATCTTGTCGCACACGCCCAGATAGAGCGCGGCATCGAACATGTCGTGGCTGAGCGAAATCGCCGTGGCCTGGGCAATGGCGTCGCGCGAGAACAGCGACAGCTCCATGCCGGGACGGCCCTGGGTGACGCCATCGCACATCGCCGGCACGCCGCCGGCGACCTGGGCGGTGGCGCCGAGATCACGCGCCAGCTGGCGGATGATTTCCGGATAGTGCTCGAACGGCTGGTGCGCCGAGAGCATGTCGTTGTAGGCGTTGATGATGCCGAGGTTGGCGGTGACGTCGGCGCGCAGGCGCCCCTTGTCGGTCGGCCCGCAGGCGGCAAAGGCATGTGCCAGGTTGCCGCAGCTCAAGCGCGAGCGCTGCGGTCCGTTGGCATTGGCCGCGTCGATGCCGGCCAGGTAGGCGCGGCGCAGCGGCAGGCTGCGTTGGCGGATGCGTTCGGTGACTTCTTGGATGCGCGGATGCAGGCTCATTGGCGTCGGCTGTACTGCGGAATACCGCCAGTGTGCGCGTCACTGCCGTGCAGTTAAAGTGACCAATGGGAGACCAGCGTCGCTTGCGGGCACCCGAAAACGCGGGTTTTCCGCAGTAAACGGCGTCGCCGTCAATCAGCCCGGATAGCTTTCCACGGCGATCGCGGCCGCGCCCAGCAGGCCCGGGCGCGGATGCACGATGGCCAGGGTCGGGATGCGCCCCATCGTGGCGGAGAAGCGTCCCTTGTGCTCGAAGCGCTGGCGGAAACCCGAGTGCTGCAGCGAGGTCAGCAACTTGGGCACCAGGCCACCGGTCAGGAACACGCCATCCCAGGCGCCCAGCGTCAGCACCAGATCGCCGGTGACGGCGCCGAACACCGCGCAGAACACATCGATGGCATTGGCGCTGCGCACATCGCCCATCGCCGCGCGGGCGGTGACGTCGGCCGGCTGCAGGTTGCCGGGATCCTCGCCGGCGATTTCGCACAGCGCGCGATGCACGTTGACCAGGCCGGGACCGCAGATCAGGCGCTCGATCGAGACGCGGCCGAACTGCGCCGACAGCTGCTTGAGCACGTCGATCTCCTGCGGCGTGCCCGGGGCGAAGCTGACATGGCCACCTTCGGTTTCCAGCGGGAAGGTATGGCCGTCGCGGATGATCAGGCCACCCACGCCCAGGCCCGTGCCGGGACCAATCACGCCGTAGGTGCAGTGCTGCGGCCTGTGTTCCGGCGCCCACTCCGGAATGCCGATGCTGACCACGTCATCGCGGCCCAGCCAGGGCAGGGCCATGGCCTGCGCGGCAAAATCGTTGACCAGGCGCAGGCCGTCGAAGCCCAGCGCGTCGCGGGTGCGCGACAGGCTGATCACCCAGGGATGGTTGGTGATGCGGGCTTCGTCGCCATCGACACGGCCGGCCACGGCGAACACGCCGTTGCGCACTTCGATGTCGCGGCTCTTGTCGGCGGCGTCCTCGTCGGCAATCTCTTTGAGATAGTGCGCGGCGGCGTCGGCCAGCGACGGGAAGTCCGCCACGGCGAAGCCGCGCACGCTGTCATCCAGCAGCGGCGAGGGCGCCTGCGTATCGGCCAACGCAAAGCGCGCGTTGGTGCCGCCGATATCGGCGAGCAGTACCCGCTTCTCGCTGCTCATGCGGCGCGCTTCTTGGAGGTGGATTCAGTACCGCAAAAAGTCGTTCGCCGCATTCGGGTCAATCATCCTCGTTGGCCAGTGCCTCGCCGTGGCTGGCCACGACCGACGCATAATAGCGTGCGCTGTCCTTGGGTGTGCGGGTCTGGGTTTCGAAGTCCACGTGGACGATACCGAAGCGTTTGGAGTAGCCCAGCGACCATTCCAGGTTGTCCAGCAGCGACCAGACGTAATAGCCCTGGATGTCGCAACCGGCCTCGATCGCCTTGTGCACGGCGCGCAGGTGCTGGCGCAAGTAACTGACCCGCAAGGGGTCGCGCACGCGGCCGCGCTCGGCCTTGGGCGGATCGAAGAAGGCCGCGCCGTTTTCCGTAATGAAGACTTTCGGATTGCCGTAGCGCTCCTTGACCCAGGTCAGCGTGTCGGTCAGGCCCTGCGGGAAGACCTCCCAGCCAGTCTCTGTATACGTATGCTGGGTCTGCCGGACCGGCGACACCTTGAGCGGCCAGTTGGCCTCGTCATGGCGGGCGACGTTGCGGGTGTAGTAGTTGACGCCGATGAAGTCCAGCGGCTGGCGGATCAGATCCATGTCCGCCTGCGGCCATTCCGGCCAGGCTTCGCCGAAGATCTCGCGCAGTTCTTCCGGATAGGTGCCGAAGAACACCGGGTCCAGGTACTGCCGGTTCATGTAGGCCTCGGCGCGACGGGTCGCGGCGAGGTCTTCCGGGCTCTGGCTGGCGGGGTACTTGGGCTCGATGTTCACCACCAGCCCGACTTCGTGCTTGCCCACGGCGCGGTACACCTGCACCGACTTGCCATGCGCGCGCAGCAGGTTGTGCGAGGCGATGGGGGCTTCGAAGCGGTTGCGGTGGCCCGGCGCGAGCGCGCCATGCAGGTAGCCGCCGTCGGTCACCACCCAGGGTTCGTTGAGCGTGGCCCAGCGCTTGATGCGCCCGTCCAGGCGCTTGTACATCACCTCGCTGTACTCGCCGAACCAGTCGGCGATGTCGGGGTTGAGCCAGCCGCCACGATCATCCAGCGCCGCCGGCAGATCCCAGTGGAACAGGGTCGCGGTGGGCTGGATGCCGTTCTCGAGCAGGGTGTCCACCAGCCGCTCGTAGAAGTCCAGCCCCTTGGGATTGACCCGGCCGCGGCCCTCGGGCATCACCCGGCTCCAGGACACGCTGAAACGATAGCCCTGCATGCCCAGCTGCTTCATCAGGCCTACGTCATCGCGCCAGCGGTTGTAGTGATCGCAGGCGACGTCGCCGTTGTCGTCATTGAGCATGCGCCCGGGCGTATGCGCGAAGCGCTGCCAGATGCTGGGACCGGCGCCGTCGGCGAGCGGCGAACCTTCGATCTGGTAGGCGGCGGTGGCGCTGCCCCAGAGAAAGTTTTCGGGAAAACGGTACTGCTTCGACATGGCCCCTCCGGCGTGTCGTAAGTTGGTCCAAGTGTTGTATGAAAACGGTTACATGGCAGAATAACCCAAGTCTGGACGTCATGCAGCACACTCCAGCCTGTGTCCGTCAGGACATCGCACTGCAACGGGAGGGGCCCGGGGCAGCACCCAGTTGACGGCGGCCGTGGCCGCCCCGGAGATGGAATGGCAAGCGTCAGGCTGGACAACGTCCGCAAGGTCTATGGCAACGGCCAGGTCGCCGTGCATGGCGCGAGCTTCGAGATCGCCAATGGTGAACTGATGGTGCTGGTGGGGCCGTCGGGCTGCGGCAAGTCGACCTTGCTGCGGATGATTGCCGGACTGGAGGAAATCTCCGACGGCACGCTGTCCATCGGTGATCACGTGGTCAACGACACCGCGCCCAAGGATCGCGACATCGCGATGGTGTTCCAGAACTACGCGCTGTATCCGCACATGACCGTGGCCGAAAACCTCGCCTTCGGCCTGAAGTTGCGCGGCCATGCCAAGGCGGTGATCGAAACCCGCGTGCGCGAAGCAGCGCAGACGCTGGGGCTGGAAGCGATGCTGGACAAGCTGCCGCGCGAGATGTCCGGTGGCCAGCGCCAGCGGGTGGCGCTGGGTCGGGCGCTGGTGCGCGATCCGGCCGTGTTCCTGCTGGACGAACCGCTGTCCAACCTGGACGCCAAGCTGCGCCATTCGATGCGCACCGAGATTGCCCGCCTGCATCGGCAACTGCGCGCAACCATGGTGTACGTGACCCATGATCAAGTCGAAGCGATGACCCTGGGCCAGCGCATCGTGGTGCTCAACGAAGGCCAGGTGCAGCAGATCGATACGCCGATGAACCTGTACCAGCGGCCGGCCAATCTGTTCGTGGCCGGCTTCCTCGGCAGCCCGGCGATGAACGTGGCGTACGGACGCGTGGCCCGTGCGGATGCCCTGATGCTGGTGCTGGACGACGGCGGCCTGTTGCCGCTGCCCGTGACCCCGGCGCTGGAGCGGGTGCTGGGGGAGCGGATCGCCCTGGGCTTCCGCCCCGAGCACCTGCAGCCGGCGGGCGAGGGCGGGGCTGGCTTCGATGTGCTGGTCGAAGGCGTGGAGCCGGTGGGCAACGAGGTTTTCCTCAATCTGGCCTACGGCACCCAGGCGCTGGTGGCGCGCGTGGCGCCAAACGCGATGCCGCGCGCGGGCGAGCAGCTGCGCATGGCGATCGATGGCGCGCATCTGCATTTGTTTGATGCGGAGTCTGGCCGGCGCCTGTAGTGCTGAAGCCCCTCCTGCAACAGAACCCCATCCGCGAAGAAACAGGCGGCCCAGGTCTCCCCCGACTGCGCAAAGAAAAAGGGAGGCCGTCGCCTCCCTTCTTTCCTTGCATCAACGACCGCAGCGAATCAGCCGCGGCTCACCGCGTACACCGCTGCAGCCACCTTCGGCAGGCTCTGCTGGCTCAACGCCGCCACGCAGATGCGACCGGTGCCCACGGCATAGATGCCGAACTCGTCGCGCAGGCGATCCACCTGCGCCTTGCTCAGGCCGGAATACGAGAACATGCCCGCCTGCTGCTGGATGAAGCCGAATTCCGGCGCACCCAGCTCGGCCAGCTTGCTCACCAGGCCCGCACGCAGGGCGTGGATGCGCTCGCGCATGCCGCCCAGTTCCTGCTCCCAGCGCGCACGCAACTCGTCGCTGCCCAGCACGCCGGCCACCAGCGCGCCGCCATGGGTGGACGGGCTGGAGTAGTTGGAACGGATGGTGCGCTTGATCTGCGACTGCACGCGCTTGGCTTCCTCGCGATCCGCGGCGACGATCGACAGCGCGCCGACGCGCTCGCCGTACAGCGAGAACGACTTGGAATACGAACTGGCGACCACGAACGCGGGGATGCCGGATTCGCCGAACAGGCGGATGGCGGTGGCGTCGGCTTCGGTGCCGACATCAAAGCCCTGGTAGGCGATATCGACGAACGGCAGCAGGCCGCGATCCTTGACCAGCGCGACCACCTGCTGCCACTGCTCCAGGCTCAGGTCGGCGCCGGTGGGGTTGTGGCAGCACGCATGCAGCAGCACCACGGTGCCCGGTTCCAGCGCGCCCAGGTCGGCCAGCATGCCGGCGAAATCCAGGCCGTGGCTGTCGTTGTCGTAATAGCGGTAGTCGATGACCTCGAAGCCGGCGGTGCCGAACACCACGCGGTGGTTTTCCCAGCTCGGGTTGCTGATCGCGATCTTGGCGTTGGGCAGGGCGCGCTTGAGGAAGTCGGCGCCAATGCGCAGGGCGCCGCTGCCGCCCACGGTCTGCGAGGTGGCCACGCGGCCGGCCTCGAGCAGCGGCGAATGGGTGCCGAACAGCAGCTTCTGGGTGGCCAGGTTGTAGGCGGCCAGGCCGTCGATCGGCAGGTAACCGCGGGGTTTCGCATCGGCCGCCAGTTTCTGTTCGACTTCGCGCACGCAGTCGAGCAGGGGAATTCGGCCCTGTTCGTCGTAATAGATACCCACGCCCAGGTTGACCTTGTCAGGGCGGGAATCGGCGTTGTAAGCCTCGGTCAAGCCCAGGATGGGATCGCCCGGAACCAGTTCGACGGATGCAAAAAGAGACACGGCAGTCATTGTCCGATGGAGGAAGGGAGTGCCCGCGTAGCGGGCCCGACATCCTAACAGGGCCAAGAATGCCCCCTTGCTTCGCTTTGCTCCTTCTCCCGCTTGCGGGGGAGGGTGGGGGTGGGGGCGAGACGCTCGCGGGAAGCTTGGTCGGCCCCACCTTGCCCCCATCCCAGCCTTCCCCCGCAAGCAGGGGAAGGGGGCAGAAGCCGGCAGCGACCGCGACTCCCGGTGCCGGGGAACCAGCCCCGCCTCCGCCTCACAATCCCCGTTATACTCAGCGGTCGCGATGCGGCGAAAGCCGTTCATGATTGCCAGCATAATCAGTGGGTTGGCACTCAAACCTCAACCTATTTCAACGCAGGCAGCGAGCCGTGACCACGGCCGCGCCGCCAGGAAGACCTTCGCCGCATGCGCCTTTCGACCATCAAGCTGTCCGGTTTCAAGTCCTTCGTCGATCCCACCACGCTGCACCTGCCCACCAACATGACCGGCATCGTCGGTCCCAATGGCTGTGGCAAGTCCAACATCATCGATGCGGTGCGCTGGGTGATGGGCGAGAGCTCGGCCAGCCGCCTGCGCGGCGACTCGCTGACTGACGTGATCTTTTCCGGCAGTTCGGTGCGCAAGCCGGTGTCGATGGCCCAGGTCGAGCTGATCTTCGACAACAGCGATCACACCATCGCCGGCGAATTCGCGGCCTTCAACGAGATCTCGGTCAAGCGCCAAGTCAGCCGCGACGGCCAGAGCAACTACTACCTCAACGGCACCAAGTGCCGTCGCCGCGACATCACCGATCTGTTCCTCGGCACCGGCCTGGGCCCGCGCAGCTACTCGATCATCGAGCAGGGCATGATCAGCCAGATCATCGAAGCGCGCCCGGAAGACCTGCGCATCTTCCTGGAGGAAGCCGCCGGCATCTCCAAGTACAAGGAACGCCGCAAGGAAACCGAAACCCGCATCCGCCACACCCGCGAAAACCTGGATCGCCTGACCGATCTGCGCGAGGAAATCGGCAAGCAGCTCGAGCACCTCAAGCGCCAGGCCAAGCAGGCCGAGCAATACCAGGCCTTGCAGGAAGAGCGCCGAATCAAGGATGCCGAGTGGAAGGCACTGGAATTCCGCACCCTGGACGTGCAGCTGCAGGGCCTGCGCGAGAAGCTGGCGCAGGAAGAAACCCGCCTGCAGCAACTGATTGCCGAGCAGCGCGAAGCCGAGCGCAACATCGAAACCGATCGCGTACGCCGCGAGGAATCGGCCGAAGCCTTGAACAAGGCGCAGGCCGAGGTCTACCAGGTCGGCAGTACCCTGGCGCGGCTGGAGCAGCAGATGCAGCATCAGCGCGAACTGGGTGAGCGCCTGAAGAAGGCGCGCGATGAAGCCAACAGCGCGCTGCAGGAACTGGGCCTGCACATCAGCGGCGACGAAACCCGCCTGAACGTGCTGCGCGAAAGCGTCAACGAGGCCGAGCCGCGGCTGGAGCAGTTGAAGGAAGAGGACATCTTCAAGCAGGAAAGCCTGCAGGAGGCCGAAGCCAAGCTGGCTGACTGGCAGCAGCGCTGGGAAACCCATTCGCGCCAGTCCGCCGAAGCCGCGCGCGCCGGCGAAGTCGAGCGCACCCGCGTGGACTATCTGGACCGGCAGGCGCTGGAATCGGATCGCCGTCGCGAGAGCCTGGTGAACGAGCGCGGTGGCTTGGATCTGGATGCGCTGGCCGAGGCCTTCGAGAACCTGCAACTGCAGCACGACACCCAGAAAGAATCGCTGGACACGCTGAGCGAGCAGGTCGAGGCGCGCAAGGAATCGGCGGCCGGCGTGCAGGAACAGCAGCGCGCCAGCCAGGGTGAACTGTCCGAAGTGCGGAAGCGCGCGCAGGAAGCCCGCGGCCGTCTGTCCTCGCTGGAGACCCTGCAGCACGCCGCCCTCGGCCAGGAGCAGGGCGCGGCCATGAGCTGGTTGAAGGCGCGCGGGCTGGATTCGGCCACCCGCGTGGGCGAACGCCTGCGGGTGGAAGCCGGCTGGGAAAACGCGGTGGAAAGCGCGCTGGGCCAGTTGATTGAAGGTGTGCTGGTGGACGCCCCGGAAGCACTGGTCGATGCGCTCGGCGAACTCGGCGACGGCCGCATCGCGCTGGTGTCGGACAGCCAGGAAGCGTTGAACGTGGCGCCCACTTCGCTGGCCGCCAAGGTCGAAGGCCCGGTCGCGGTGCGCCGCCTGCTGGCGCGGCTGCACGTGGCCGAGGACCTGGCCGAAGCGCGCCGTTTGCAGGCGCAGCTGGGCGAGGGCGATTCGGTGATTACCCGCACCGGCGAGCGCCTGGGCGCGGGCTGGGTGCGCGTGCTGCGCTCCGGCGCAGCCAAGCAGGGCGCCCTGCTGCGCGAGCGCGAAATCCAGAGCCTGCGCGCGGAAATCGAAACCCTGCAGCAGCGCGAAGCCGAGCTGGAACACCGCCTGGCCAGCCTGCGTGATCAACTGCTGGCCGCCGAGCAGCAGCGCGAAGACGCCCAGCGCGCGCTGTACATGGCGCACCGCAGTGTCTCCGAACTGGCTGGCCAGCTGCAGAGCCAGCAGGGCCGGGTGGAATCGACCCGGCAGCGCATCGAGAAGATCGATCTGGACATCGCCCAGCTGGTCGAAGCGCTGGACGGCAGCCGCGAGCAGGCCCGCGAAGCCCGCGCCCGCCTGGAAGACGCGGTCACCTCGATGGGTGATCTGGAATCAGAACGCCAGGCGCTGGAAGCCGAACGTCGCCGCTTCGTGGAGACGCGCGACCTGGCGCGCGAAGCCGCGCGTGCCTCGCGCGACGCCACCCATGCGCTGATGCTGACGCTGGAATCGCAGCGCACCCAGATCGTCGCGCTGAGCCAGGCGCTGGATCGCATGAGCGGCCAGCGTGGCCAGCTCGATACCCGCCTGGAAGAACTGACCCTGCAACTGAGCGAAGGCGATTCGCCGGTGCAGGAACTGGACGCACAGCGCCAGGCCGCCCTGGAAGAACGCGTCAACGCCGATCGCCGCCTGGCCGAAGCGCGCGCTGCGCTGGAAGGCATCGACAACGAACTGCGCAGCTACGAGCAGACCCGCCACCAGCGTGACGAGCAGGCTCTGGTCCAGCGCGAGCGCATCTCCCAGCGCAAGCTGGACCAGCAGGCCTTCGCGCTGAAGGGCGAGCAGCTGTCCGAAGCGGTGGTCAAGGCCGGCTTCGTGATGGAAGACGTGATCAATACGCTGCCGGAAGTGGCCGATGCGCGCGAGTGGGAGCAGGCGGTCTCGCAGATCGACGGCCGCATGCGCCGGCTGGAACCGGTCAACCTGGCCGCCATCCACGAATACGGCGAGGCGGCGCAGCGCTCGGAGTACCTGGATGCGCAGAACACCGACCTGACCACCGCGCTGGAAACGCTGGAAGAGGCGATCCGCAAGATCGACCGCGAGACCCGCGGCCGCTTCAAGGACACCTTCGACCGCGTCAACGCCGGCGTGCAGAGCCTGTATCCGCGCCTGTTCGGCGGTGGTCATGCCTACCTGGAACTGACCGGCGAAGACCTGCTCGATACCGGCGTGGCGATCATGGCGCGCCCGCCCGGCAAGCGCGTTTCCAACATCTCGCTGCTGTCCGGCGGCGAGAAGGCGATGACCGCGGTGGCGCTGGTGTTCGCGATCTTCCAGCTCAATCCCGCGCCGTTCTGCCTGCTGGACGAAGTGGACGCGCCGCTGGACGAGGCCAACGTGGGTCGCTTCACCGCGATGGTCAAGGAAATGAGCGAGAAGGTGCAGTTCCTGTTCGTCAGCCACAACAAGGCGACCATGGAAGCTGCCTACCAGCTCAGTGGCGTGACCATGCGCGAGCCGGGCGTCAGCCGCCTGGTGTCGGTGGATCTGGAGGAGGCCGCGCGCCTGGCCGGCGCCGCCTGATACCCATGCGTTGGATCGGCCCGGGCCCGCCGCACTCGCGTCGGACTCGGTCCAGGTTGTACGCTTGTCCCAATACCTTGCCGGAGAAACCAACGTGTCCGACATGGCAATGCTTCGAATCGGCATCCTGATTGCCGGCGCCATCCTCATCGCAGCGATCATCTTTTTCGGTCGCCCCAAGAAAGCCAGCCAGGGTCGCCGGCTGGAGCCGACCGAGCGTGACAACGCGCGGGTCGAGCCCAGCCTGGCCAACGACGAGGCGGCCTACGAGACCGACCGCGACTACTCCGGCGAGGCGGTCAGCCAGGCCGAACTGGGCCTGGGCGGCGGCACCGGCGCGGACAATCCGCTGGGTCGGCGCGCCAACCAGGATTTCGACCGCATCGTCTCGCTGTACGTCGCCGCCAAGGCCGGCCAGGTGCTGCGTGGCGAAGACGTGGTGGTGGCCGCGGAAAAGACCGGGCTGACCTTTGGCCACATGAATGTCTTCCACCGGCTGATTGAAGGCCACCCCGAGCGCGGCCCGATTTTCAGCATGGCCAACATCATGCAGCCGGGCAGCTTCGACATGGCCAACATCCGCGAACTGCAGACCCCGGCCATCGCGTTCTTCCTGACCCTGCCGGCGCCGATCAGCGCGCTCGAAGCTTGGGAAAAGCTGCTGCCCAATGTCGAGCGCATGGCCGAACTGCTCAATGGCGTGGTGCTGGATGACAGCCGCAACACCCTGGGTCGGCAACGCATCCAGCACATCCGCGAAGAGCTGCGCGGCTACGACCGCCAGCACGAAGCACCGCCGTTGACCAAATCGCCACGCTGGTGACCGGACCGGCGCACGCGCCATCGCAAGCGCCGGCAACCGTCGGCAGCCGGCCCTTGCAGATCTACCAGGGCGCCTGCCATTGCGGCGCCGTGCGTTTCGAGATCAGCACCGATTTTCCCGAGCTGACCACCTGCGACTGTTCGATCTGTCGCCGGAAGAATGCGCTAATGGTCAAGGTCCATGAGAGCCACTTCCGCCTGTTGACGGATCCGTCAGCGCTCAGCGAATACCAGTTCCATACGCATACCGCGCGCCACTACTTCTGCAAGACCTGCGGCATCTATCCGTTCCACCGCAAGCGGGTGACACCGGACCACCTCGGCATCAACGTGTTCTGCCTCGAAGGCGTGGACCTGCAGGGTATCCCGGTGCGCCAGACGGTCGGGGCCGGCATGCCGTAGATACACTTCCTGACGGTGGCTGGCCGTAGAATCGCGGCATGACTGCGACCACCCCCGCCGAGCGCGCCATCGAGCTGCGCCGCCAACTGGAAGATGCCAACTACCGCTACCACGTGCTCGATGAGCCCAGCATCCCGGATGCGGAGTACGACCGCCTGCTGCGCGAGCTGGACGAACTGGAAGCGGCCAATCCGGATCTGGTCACCGCCGATTCGCCGACCCAGCGCGTGGGCAACGCGCCGTCGAGCAAGTTCGCCGAAGTGCGCCATGCCTTGCCGATGCTGTCGCTGGGCAACGCCTTCACCGATGAGGAGGTGCAGGACTTCGTTCGTCGCATCGACGAGCGCCTGGAGCGGCCGCATCTGTACTTCTCGGTCGAGCCGAAGCTGGATGGCCTGGCGATCAGCCTGCGCTACGAAGACGGCCGGTTCGTGCAAGGCGCCACCCGTGGCGACGGCGCCACCGGCGAGGACGTCACCGCCAACCTGCGCACCATCAAGGCAATCCCGCTGACGCTGCGCGGCAGCGGCTGGCCGCGCGTGCTGGAAGTGCGCGGCGAGGTGTACATGCCGCTGGCGACCTTCCACGCCTATAACGAACGCGCACTCAAGGAAGGCGGCAAGGTGCTGGCCAATCCGCGCAATGGCGCGGCCGGTTCCCTGCGTCAGCTGGATCCGCGCATGACCGCGCAGCGGCCGTTGTCGTTCTATGCCTACGCGGTGGGCGCGGTGGAGGGCGGCGAATTGCCGGCCAGCCATTCGCAGACCCTGGCGCGGCTGCGCGAATGGGGTTTTCCGGTCAGTGCCGAGAACGATGTGGTCGATGGCGTGGATGGACTGCTGGCCTACTACCGCCGCATCGGCGAGAAGCGCGATGTGCTGCCGTTCGATATCGATGGCGTGGTCTACAAGCTGGACGACTACGAAGGCCAGCGCGAGATGGGTTTCGTCTCGCGCGCGCCGCGCTGGGCGATTGCGCACAAGTTTCCGGCGCAGGAACAGATGACGGTGCTGGAATCGATCGAGGTCAACGTCGGCCGCACTGGCGCGGTGACGCCGTGGGCGCTGATGCAGCCGGTGCAGGTGGGCGGCGTCACCGTCACCCGCGCGACCTTGCATAACGCCGAGCAGATCGCGCGCCTGGACGTGCGCAATGGCGATACGGTGATCGTGCGTCGCGCCGGCGATGTCATTCCGGAAGTAGTGCGGGTGGTGGAAGACAAGCGTCCGCCCGGCACCCAGCCCTGGGTAATGCCCAGCCATTGCCCGGTCTGCGGTTCGGAACTGGTGCGCGAAGAGGGCGAGGTGGTCTGGCGTTGCTCGGGCGAGCTGACCTGCGCCGCGCAGCGCAAGGAAGCCGTGGGCCATTTCGCCTCGCGCCGGGCCATGGATATCGAAGGCCTGGGCGAACGCTACATCGAAGTGCTCAGTGATCTGGGTTACGTCACCTCGGTGGCTGATCTGTACAAGCTGGATCTGGACGCGCTGCTGGAGATGAAGCGGCGGGCCGACGAGCGCGACGGCACCACGCCCGAAACGGTCAAGGCCGGCAAGGTGGCGACCAAATGGGCCGACAACCTGATCGAGGCCATCGAGCGCAGCAAGGACACCACGCTGGAGCGTTTCCTGTTCGCGCTGGGCATCCAGCATGTCGGCGAGAGCACGGCCAAGGCGCTGGCGCTGTGGTTTGGCGATCTGGAGCTGATCCGTCACTTGCCCTGGCCGCTGTTCAAGCGGGTGCCGGATATCGGGGGGGAAGTGGCGCGCTCGCTGGGGCATTTCTTTGATCAGGCGGGCAACCAGCAGGTGATCGACGACCTGCTCGCACGCGGCGTGCGCATCAACGACAGCCATCCGCCACACGCCAAGCTGCGCGCCGATCTGACGGTGGCCAGGTTGCTGGCGGATCTGGAGATTCCCAAGATCACCGGGGTGCGCGCAGAGCAGCTGGCCAGCGCATTCCCGCGCATTGATGCGCTGCTGGATGCGCCCGTGCACGCGTTTGTCAGTGCAGGCTTGCCGAACGAGTCGGCCAACGCCTTGGCGCAGTGGCTGGAGGAAGGCGAGCATGCCGCATTGCTGGGCAAGTCCGCAGTCGCGCTCGATCAGTTGTTGGCATTGACGCCGACCAGCGACGAGAGCGTCGCCGGTCCGCTGGAAGGCAAGACCGTCGTGCTGACCGGCAGCCTGGAAGCGATGAGCCGCGACGAAGCTGGCGCCAGGCTGGAAGCGCTGGGTGCCAAGGTCGCCGGCAGCGTGTCGAAGAAGACCCATCTGGTGGTGGCGGGCGAGGCGGCCGGTTCCAAGCTGGCCAAGGCGCAGGAGCTGGGGATCGAAATTTGGGACGAGGCCCAACTGCTGGCCTTCCTGGAAAAGCACGCGAACTGAAGCCCTGTAGGAGGGGCTTTAGCCCCGACCGCTTCAGCGGTCGCGACTGAAGTCGCTCCTACAAAAGGGCCAGACCTTTGGAAATGACGGTATGAATTGGCAACCTTCCGCCCGCTTTGAAGCCCTGCGCCTGCGCGCGCGACTGAACGCGACCATCCGCGCGTTCTTCGCGCAGCGCGAGGTGCTGGAAGTCGAAACCCCGATCCTCTCGCAAGCCGGCAACACCGACCCGAACATCGCTTCCTTCTCGCTGCAGTTCGGTGGCCATGTCGATGCCGGTCCACGCCAGCGCTGGCTGCGCACCTCGCCGGAGTTTCCGCTCAAGCGTCTGCTCGCCGCCGGCTTTGGCGACTGCTACGAACTGGGCCGGGTGTTCCGTGATGGCGAAGCCGGCGGTCGCCACAATCCCGAGTTCACCATGCTGGAGTGGTATCGCCTCGGTTGGGATCACCGCCGACTGATCGAAGAGACCGCGGCGCTGGTGCAGGAGGCGCTGCAACTGGTCGGCTGCCAGGCCACCCTGCAGCTGATCAGCTATCACGATCTGTATCGCCAGCAGCTTGGGCTGGACCCGGCCACCGCCAGCGATGAGCAGCTGCGCGCGGCACTCGGCGACATCGTGATCGATCCACAGGGTCTGGGTCGCGATGACTGGCTCGACCTGCTGATGACCCATCGCCTGCAGCCTGGCTTCGCCGACGATCAACTGCTGGCGGTGTACGACTATCCCGCCACCCAGTGCGCGTTGGCGCGTCTGCGCCACGACGATGTGCCCGTGGCCGAACGCTTCGAGCTGTACCTGGGTCCGCTGGAACTGGCCAATGGCTACCACGAGCTGGCGGACGGCTCGGAACAGCGTCAGCGATTCGTCCGCGATTCGCAGGTCCGGCAATCGCGCGGGGAATCGTCACCGGCGTTGGACGAACATCTGCTCGCGGCATTGGAGGCGGGCTTCCCCCACTGTGCCGGCGTTGCCTTGGGTGTGGACCGCTTGCTGATGGCGATGTTGGGTACACCGCGTATCGCCGACGTGCTGGCCTTCGACTTCGCGCGAGCCTGAGCAAACACCCAACGACAAGGCATCCTCCCGCGCTGGAAACGGTTTTCTTGAATTCACGTTCAGCAGGTTTGCGTAGATTCGTGTCAAACCAACAGGAGTGGCTGCCATGCGTCGACGCATCATCTTGATGTCCGCCTTTGTGTTGTCGGTGCTGGCGACGCAGGCCCAGGCCGCGCCGCAGGAGGCGCGCTACGGCAATGGCTATGGCAATGGCTACGGCCAGACGCTGCGCTGCGAATCGAACGACAACAAGTTCCGCCATTGTCCCGCCGATACGCGTGGCGGCGTGGAGCTGACCCGCGGCCTGTCCAAGACGTGGTGTACCGAGGGCCAGAACTGGGGCTGGGATCGCAACGGCGTCTGGGTGTCCGGCGGCTGCCGCGCCGAGTTCCGCGTGTATGGCCGCGGCAATGGCAACGGCAACGGTAATGGCGGTGGTTGGGGCAACAGCAGCCAGATCATCCGTTGCGATTCCAATGACAACCGCTACAAGGCCTGCGCGATCCCGCGCGGAAGCCAGGTGCGTTTCAACCATCAGGTTTCCAAGAGCCGCTGCACCGAAGGTTACAGCTGGGGCAGGGAACGCGATCAAGTGTGGGTGTCGCGCGGCTGTCGCGCCGAGTTCGAGGTGCGCGGCGGCTGGGCCGGTGGCGGCAATGGCGGCTATCCCGGCCATGGCGGCGGCTATCCGGGCAATAGCGGGCAGGTCGTGCGTTGCGACTCCAATGACAACCGCACCCGCCGCTGCGATGCCAACATCCGCCGTGGCGCCGACCTGCAACGGCAGGTCTCCAAAAATGCCTGTGTGCAGGGCCGCACCTGGGGTTGGGATCGCGGCGGCATCTGGGTCAGCGGCGGCTGCCGGGGCGAATTCCGGGTCTGGTAGGGCAGGTACAATGCGGGCATGAACGACGCCTTCGATTACGCCCGCTACGACCGCATCCGTCCGATCCGCTGGACCGGCGACGCGCTGGAACTGCTGGACCAGCGCAAGCTGCCTTTCACTGTGGAGTACCTGCGCTGCACCAGCAGCGATGAAGTGGCCGCGGCCATCCATGCGCTGGCCGTGCGCGGTGCGCCGGCCATCGGCATCTCGGCGGCGTGGGGTGTGGTGCTGGCGGCGCGCGAGGTGCAGGCAGCCGACGGCCCTCAAGCCGATGCCCTGCTGGAACCGGCGCTGCAACGCCTCAACGCGGCGCGTCCCACGGCGGTGAACCTGGCCTGGGCGCTGGCGCGCATGCGTGCCTCGCTGTTGACGGCGGGAAGCGACTGGCAACAGGTGCTGGAACAACAAGCCCAGCGCATCTCCGATGAAGACCTCGCCGCCAACCGCCACATGGGTGAACTGGGCGCGGCGCTGATCGCGCCCGGCAGCGGCGTGCTGACCCATTGCAATACCGGATCGCTGGCCACCGCCGGCTTTGGCACCGCGTTGGGCGTGATACGCGCCGGCGTGGCGCAGGGGCGCATTGGCCAGGTCTATGCCGGCGAAACCCGCCCCTGGCAGCAGGGCGCGCGGCTGACCGCATGGGAGCTGCAGCAGGACGGCATCCCCGCCACCCTCATAGCCGACTCCGCTGCCTCGCATCTGCTCAAGACCGGCGCGGTGCAATGGGTGATCGTCGGCGCGGACCGCATCTGCGCCAATGGTGATACCGCCAACAAGATCGGCACCTATCAGCTGGCCATCGCCGCGCGCCATCATGGTGCACGCTTCATGGTGGTGGCGCCGTCCTCGACCGTGGACATGGCCACGCCCAATGGCGAGGCCATCGAGATTGAAGAGCGCGACCCGGCCGAACTGCTCGGCATCGGTGGCGTGCGCACCGTGGCCGAGGGCATCAGCGCCTGGAACCCGGTGTTCGATGTGACCCCGGCGGATTTGATCGACGCCATCGTGACCGAGAAGGGCGTTGTCGAAAAACCGACACTGGCGCTGATGCAGCAGGCGTTTTCCTGACTTGAGCTCATCGGCAACGGGCCATCCGGATACAGCATTCCCGGACAGGGGCGCCCCACAAGCGTGACCTGGCCCGGCACGCTTGGCCGCTGCCGGGCGCTGTGTTGGCCTATAGCGTCCGCATGGCCGTTTCCGACCGCCTAACTGCTTGTTTCCGAGGCCAAAAGGCGGGCCTTGGAGGGCCTCGTCTGCTATACTCCGCAGGTTGCGAAAACCTGCCCGAAACCCCGCCTGACGACGCCTTGCCTCACTCGCTGCGGCAGGCCGGTTTCGGCTCGAAAATTCTGAGAATACGGAAACCGAATGGCTGATCTCGCCAAGGAAATCATCCCCGTCAACCTCGAAGACGAGATGCGAAAGAGCTACCTCGATTACGCCATGAGCGTGATCGTGGGGCGCGCCCTCCCGGATGTCCGGGACGGGCTCAAGCCGGTGCATCGTCGCGTGTTGTTCGCGATGCATGAACTGGGCGCCCACAGCAACAAGCCGTACTACAAGTCGGCGCGTATCGTCGGTGACGTGATCGGTAAGTACCACCCGCATGGCGACCAGTCGGTCTACGACACGCTGGTGCGCATGGCGCAGCCGTTTTCGCTGCGCTACCTGCTGGTCGATGGCCAGGGCAACTTCGGTTCGGTCGACGGCGACAGCGCGGCGGCGATGCGTTACACCGAAGCGCGCATGTCGCGCCTGACCCATGAGCTGATGGCGGACATCGACAAGGAAACCGTCGATTTCCAGCCCAACTACGACGAGAAGGAACAGGAACCCACGGTCATGCCGACCCGGTTCCCGAACCTGCTGGTCAACGGCTCGGCCGGCATCGCCGTCGGCATGGCCACCAACATCCCGCCGCACAACCTGTCGGAAGTGGTCAACGGCCTGCTGGCCCTGATCGAAGACCCGGAAATCGACGTCGACGGCCTGATGCAGTACATCCCCGGCCCGGATTTCCCCACCGCCGGCATCATCAACGGTACCGCTGGCATCATCGCCGGTTACCGCACCGGTCGCGGCCGCGTGCGCATGCGCGCCAAGGCCGACATCGAAGTCGATGACCGCACCGGTCGCGAAGCCATCATCGTCACCGAGATTCCGTACCAGGTGAACAAGGCGCGGTTGATCGAGAAGATTGCCGAGCTGGTCAAGGAAAAGCGCCTGGAAGGCATCAGCGAGCTGCGCGACGAGTCCGACAAGGACGGCATGCGCATCTACATCGAGGTCAAGCGCGGCGAGTCGGCCGAGGTGGTCCTCAACAACCTGTACTCGCAGACGCCGATGGAATCGGTGTTCGGCATCAACATGGTCGCCCTGGTCGATGGCCGCCCGCAGCTGCTCAATCTCAAGCAGATGCTGCAGGCCTTTGTCCGCCACCGCCGTGAAGTGGTGACCCGCCGCACCATCTTCGAACTGCGCAAGGCCCGCGCCCGCGCGCACATCCTGGAAGGCCTGACGGTCGCGCTCGCCAACATCGACGAGATGATCGAGCTGATCAAGACCTCGGCCAATCCGCAGGAAGCCAAGGAGCGGATGCTGGCCAAGACCTGGACCCCGGGTCTGGTCGGTGCGCTGTTGGCGGCCACCGGCGCCGAATCCTCGCGTCCGGACGATCTGCCCAAGGGCATCGGCCTGGTCAACGGCGCTTACCAGTTGAGCGACGTGCAGGCCCAGCAGATCCTCGAAATGCGCCTGCACCGCCTGACCGGCCTGGAGCAGGAAAAGCTCACCGAGGAATACAAGCAGCTGCTGGAGACCATCGCCGGTCTGATCAACATCCTGGAAAACCCGGAAGTGTTGCTGCAGGTTATTCGCGACGAGCTGCTCAACGTCAAGGCCGAATTCGGCGACGCCCGCCGCAGCGAAATCCGCCATAGCGAAGAAGATCTGGACATCCTTGACCTGATCGCGCCAGAAGACGTGGTGGTGACCCTGTCCCACGCCGGCTACGCCAAGCGCCAGCCGGTCAGTGTGTACCGCGCGCAGCGTCGTGGTGGCCGTGGCCGCAGTGCGGCGGCGACCAAGGACGAGGATTTCATCGACCAGCTGTGGCTGGTCAACACCCATGACACGCTGTTGACCTTCACCAGCAGCGGCAAGGTGTTCTGGCTGCCCGTGCACCAGTTGCCGGAAGCCGGCCCGAATGCGCGCGGCCGTCCGATTATCAACTGGATTCCGCTGGAAGAAGGCGAGAAGGTGCAGGCGGTACTGCCGGTGCGTGCGTACGAGGAAGACCGCTTTGTGTTCTTCGCCACCCGCAACGGCACGGTCAAGAAGACCCCGCTGACCGAGTTCGCCTTCCGCCTGGCGCGCGGCAAGATCGCCATCAACCTGGACGAGGGCGACGCCCTGGTCGGGGTGGCGCTGACCGACGGCCACCATGACGTGCTGCTGTTCGCTTCCAACGGCAAGACCGTGCGCTTTGGCGAAGACAAGGTCCGCTCGATGGGCCGTACCGCCACCGGCGTGCGCGGTATCCGCCTGGCCAGTGGCGAGGAAGTGGTCAGCCTGATCGTCGCCGAGTCCGCAGCGGGCGTGGCCGGCCTGCTCGGCGCGGACGAGAGCGAAGGTGAGGAAGATGCCGCCGAGGACGTGGTGGAAACCAATGGCGATGACGCCGTGGTCGACACCTCCAACGAGGCCGAGGGCGTGGCCTATATCCTGACCGCCACCGAACGTGGCTACGGCAAGCGCACCCCGCTGGCCGACTACCCGCGCAAGGGGCGCGGCACCCAGGGTGTCATCGGGATCCAGACCACCGAACGCAATGGCAAGTTGATTGGCGCGGTGTTGTTGAGCGGCAACGATGAAGTGCTGCTGATTTCCGACGGCGGCACCCTGGTGCGTACGCGCGGTTCGGAAATCTCGCGCGTCGGCCGCAATACCCAGGGCGTGACCCTGATGCGCCTGTCCGAGGGCGAAGTGCTGCAGGCGGTGGAACGCCTGGACGCCTCGCTGGACGAGGACGAAGGCGAAGGCGAGGGCGCCAGCCCGACGCCGGAGCCGGTGGCTCCTTCACCGGAAGCCTGAGCATCACGAGCAGTAAAAACCCCGGCCTGGCGCCGGGGTTTTTTTTCGTCAACGCATATACTGATCGCGTCCGGGAAAACGAACCCACATGGAGTCGGCAGTGAATCTTCGCAGCCTTGTTCGTGCACGCGCGTCTGTCTTTTTCTTCGCCGTCCTGATCGCTTCGCTGGCCATCACCGGCTGCAAGCGCAACGACACCGGGCAACTGCCGGCCGCCAGCGGTGAAGCGGTCAAGGCCGAGCGACCCAAAGTGGAAGGCTTCGCCCTGGTCAGCAGCTATCCGGATCAACTCGACGGCAGCTTGAGCATCGCGCTGGAGTTCAGCCGGCCGCTGGTGTCGTCGCAGGATTTCGATTCTCTGCTGGCAGTGACCGGGCCGAATGGCGCCACGGTCAAGGGCAGCTGGGTACTGGATGACAAGGGCGCGATCCTGCGCTTCCCGTCGGTCGAAGCAGCCCAGGATTACGAGGTGCTGGTGCGCGCGGATCTGCTGGCGGCCGATGGCAATCGGCTGGGCAAGGAACTCAAGTTCAAGGTGCACACCGGGCAACTCGATCCGGCGGTGGGTTTTGCTTCGCAGGGCAGCGTCTTGCCGGCGCGCGAAAGTCGCGGCTTGCCGGTGGTGTCGATCAACGTGCCGGAAGTGGACGTCGAGTTCCTGCGCATCAAGGAAAAATCGCTGCCGCAGTTCTTTTCCGAATACCAGCGCGGCGGCCGTCGCGGCAGCTGGGAACTGGACAGCGACTACGGCGACAAGAGTCCCATCGGCCGGCTCGCCGAGCCGGTTTACGTCAATCGCTTCCTGCTGGGCGGCAAGCCCAACGAGCGCCTGCTGACCTACCTGCCGATCCAGGACATCGAAGAACTGCAGGAACCGGGCCTGTATTTCGCGGTGATGAAGCGCGCCGGCAGCTTTGCCGATCAGTTTGAGACCGCCTTCTTCACTGTCAGTGATCTCGGCCTGCATACGCGCGCCTACAAGGATCAGCTGTTCGTGCATACGGCCTCGCTGCGTGATGGCGGTGCGGTGGGCGGCGTGGAGTTGCGCGTGCTGGATGGCAAGGGCGAGTCCATCCTCACCGGCAAGACCGACAGCAACGGCAATGCGCTGCTCAAGTACACGCTCGATGCCGGCCATGTGCTGATCGCCAAGCGCGGCCAGGATGTGTCGATGCTGCCGTTCAACCAGCCGGCGCTGGATCTGTCCGAGTTCGCGGTGTCCGGCCGCAGCCAAGCTTGGTTCGATGTGTTTGCCTGGTCCGGTCGCGATCTGTATCGCCCGGGCGAGACCGTGCGCCTGTCGGCGCTGCTGCGCGACAACGATGGCAAGCCGGTCAAGGCGCAGCCGATTTTCCTGCGCCTGCTGCAGCCGGATGGCAAGGTGTTCCGCGAAACCCGCCTGCAACCGGGCGAGCAGGGCTATTTCAACTTCGAGCAGGTGATTCCGCAGGAAGCGGCGACCGGCCGTTGGAAGGTGGAGTTCCGCACCGATCCGGCCAGCAAGGAAGCGGTGCAGGGCATGGACCTGCGTATCGAGGAATTCCTGCCCGAACGGATGAAGCTGGATCTGGAAGCGGCCACGCCCACGCTGGCGCCGGGCCAGGCCTTCCCGCTGCGCGCGAGCGCCGCCTACCTGTATGGCGCGCCCGCTGACGGCAATCGCTTCACCGCCCGCCTGGCGGTGGCGGTGGAACAGCATCCGGTGGAGTCGCTGCCCGGCTATTTCTTCGGCGACCCCACGGTGGAATTGCCGCGCGAAGCCAAGGACGTGGTCGACGCCGCCTTCGACGCGCAGGGCAAGTACAGCGAAGACATCACCTTGCCGGCCGAAGCACGTCCGGTGACGCCGATTGCGGCGGTGGTATCAGGCAGCGTCTACGAAACCGGCGGCCGCACGGTCACCCGCACATTGAAGAAGGTGATGTGGCCGGCGAATGTGCTGGTGGGCGTGCGTCCACTGTTCAGCGACGAAGACGGCGCCGACGCCAACAGCAACGCCGGCTTTGAAATCCTGCGCGTGGACGCGGCCGGCAAGCCACAGGCCGGCAAGGGCCTGAAAGTCACGCTGGTGCGCGAGCATCGCGACTACCACTGGAGCCATGGCGATTCGGGCTGGGATTACGACTTCACCCGCCGCTACGAAAACCTGGAGAGCAAGGTGGTCGATGCCGGCGCCACCGCCGTGCGGGTCAGCTATCCGGTGGAGTGGGGCGAGTATCGCCTCGATGTATTCGACCCGGCTTCCGGCCTGACCACGCGCTATCCGTTCCGCGCGGGCTGGAGCTGGGATGACGAGAACCGCGGCCTGGATGCGCGCCCCGACAAGGTCAAGCTGGCGCTGGACAAGACCGGTTACCGGGCCGGCGACACGCTCAAGGTCACGCTGACGCCGCCGCACGCAGGCAAGGGCCTGTTGATGGTGGAAGCCGATCGCATGCTGTATGTGCAGGAGATCGATGCCAAGCCGGGCAGCACCTTCTCGATTCCGGTCACGCCGGAGTGGGAGCGCCATGACGTGTACGTCACGGCGCTGGTGTTCCGCGGTGGCTCGGCGCCCAGCAAGATCACTCCGGCGCGTGCAGTCGGCGTGGCGCATGTGCCGATGGATCGCAAGGCGCGCCGCGTCGCCGTGGGCCTGTCCGTGCCCAAACAGATGCGACCGGAACAGGATCTGCCGGTCACGGTCAGCGCCCCCGAACTGGCGGGCAAGCTGGCGCACGTGACGGTGTCGGCGGTGGATGTGGGCATCCTCAACATCACCCGCTTCCCGGTGCCCGACGCCAACGGCCACTTCTTCGCCCAGCGCCGATTGGGCGTGGATGCCTACGACATCTACGGTCGCGTGATTGAAAGCTTTGCCGGCGAGAGTGCAAAGATCCGCTTCGGCGGCGATGTCGGCCTGGCGGCGCTGCCGCAGGCCAAGCGGCCCACGTCGCGCGTGCAGACGGTGGATCTGTTTGCCGGTCCGGTGAAGCTGGATGCCAAGGGCAATGCACGCATCAAACTGCGCGTGCCCGACTTCAACGGCACCTTGCGCGTATCGGCGCTGGTGTACTCGGATGAGCGCTACGGCAACCGCGATCGCGAGACCGTGGTGCGTGCGCCGATCGTGGCCGAAGCCAGCCTGCCGCGCGTGCTGGCCCCCGGTGATCGCAGCACGGTGACCCTCGATGTGCAGAACTTCACCGGCAAGGCCGGCGAGTTCAAGCTGCGGGTGGAAGGCGAGGGACCGTTGGCGATCAGCGAGGGCACCCGCAGCGCGAAGCTGGCCGTCGACGGCAAGACCACGCTGAGCTTCCCGCTGCTGGCCGAAGAGGGCTATACGACCGCCAAGGTGCGCGTGCGGGTGGAAGGAAACGGCTTCAACGTGGATCGTCGTTACGACCTGCCGGTGCGTGCCGGCTGGCCGTCGGTGATGCGTTCGCAGACGCGCGTGCTGGAGGCGATGACGCCGGTGGAGATGAATTCCAGCCTGGCCGATGGGCTGATGGCCGGTTCGGTGAACGCGCGGATGCTGGTCAGCGCATTGCCGCCGATTCCGTTCGCCGCCGCCATCCAGGGCGCGCTCGAGTATCCCTATGGCTGCGCCGAGCAGACCACCAGCAAGGGCTATGCGGCGCTGCAACTGGATGAGGCCACGGCCAAGGCGCTGGGCGTGAGCGGACTGGATGCCAAGAAGCGGCGCGAGCGCATGGAAGGCGCCTTCGCCCGGCTGACCTCGATGCAGATCGGCACCGGCCATTTCTCGATGTGGGGCGATGATGACTACGTCAATCCCGCACTGACGCCGTACATCACCGAGTTCCTGCTGGACGCGCGCCAGGGCGGCTTCGCGGTGCCGGAAGCGGTGTTGCAGAAGTCGCTCAATCGGCTGAGCGAGGATCTGCTCGCCGGCGGCGCATCGTTCTATGGCTACCAGCAGCGCGACCACCTCAAGTTCGCCAACCAGGCCTACGCCGGCTTCGTGCTGGCGCGGGTCAATCGGGCGCCCTTGGGCACGCTGCGTGCGCTTTACGACAACGAGCGCGGCAAGAGCATGACCGGCCTGCCGCTGGTCCACCTGGGCATCGCGCTGAGCCTGCAGGGTGACAAGTCGCGTGGCGCCAAGGCCATTGCCGAGGGATTCGCCAAGAAGAGCGATCGCGACACCTACCTGGGCGACTACGGCACCAACCTGCGTGACCATGCGCTGATGATTGCGCTGGTGCACGAGCACAAGCTGTCCAAGTCCGATTACGACGCGCGCGCCGTGTCGTTGGGTCGCGAGCTGGATGCGCGTCGTTCGCGTGGCTGGATGTATCTGAGCACGCAGGAACAGGTGGCGCTGGCGCGGCTGGGCAAGGCCTTGCTGGTGGACCAGAAGAAACTGGTGGGCGGTGAGTGGAGTTTGGGTGGCGAGAGTGAAACGGTGGCCCCGGCCAAGTTGTTCGGTCGCAGCCTGGACGGCGCGGCGCTGGCGCGTGGCGCACGCTTCACCCCGCAGGGCGAGCCGCCGCTGTACGTGAGCCTGGATGTGACCGGCATCCCGCGCAACGCACCGGCGCCGGACAGCCGCATGATCAATGTCGAGCGCAGCTACTACGGCACCGACGGCAAGCCGTGGACCAGCGGCACGCTGAAGGAAGGCGAAGCGCTGATCGTGCGGGTCAACGTCACCGCGCTGGACTACATTCCCGATGCACTGCTCACGGATCTGCTGCCGGCCGGCCTGGAAATCGAGAACTTCAACCTGGGCGACGCCAAGCAATGGGCCGACGTGGTGGTGGATGGCATCGCCATCAATGACCGTTCGGACGCGGCCGACGTCAAGCACGAGGAGTTCCGCGATGACCGCTACGTGGCGGCGCTGAAGCTGGAGAACCGCTCCACGGCACGGCTGTTCTACCTGGTGCGTGCAGTCACGCCCGGCACCTACACCGTGCCGCCGCCACTGGTGGAGGACATGTACCGGCCGGAGCTGCGCGGCGTCGGCAAGTCGCCGATGACCACCATCAAGGTGGTGCAGCCGTAAGCTTGTGTTGAAGATGGGTGCATGCCATGGGTAACCACAACATCGGTTGCCCGTGGCGCGGCTCCTACAATTCCACCCTGGTTCTGACGCCGAATCTTGATGCAGGCATCGCAGCAAAACTTTACATGAGCCTTCGTCGCCACTGGCTACCCGTCCTGCGCTGGACCACCGTGGCGGTGCTGCTGTCACTGCTGCTGCTCGACTTCGCCTTTCCCCTTCCGCTGCCGAAGGCGCGCGACACCAGCACCCTGGTGGTGGCGCGCGATGGCACGCCGTTGCGTGCCTTTGCCGACCACGACGGCGTATGGCGTTACCCGGCCACGCCGGACAGCGTGTCGCCGCTGTACCTGCAGGCGCTGCTGAATTACGAAGACCGCTGGTTCTGGAAGCATCCGGGCGTAAACCCCTGGGCGATGCTGCGCGCCGGCGGGCAGTGGCTGCGCGGCGGCCATATCGTGTCCGGCGGTTCCACCCTGAGCATGCAGGTGGCGCGCATCCTGGATCCGCACAGCCGCACGCCGTGGGGCAAGCTCAAGCAGGTACTGCGCGCCCTGCAACTGGAAGCGCATCTGTCCAAGCGCCAGATCCTGACGCTGTATCTGGAGCGTGCCCCGTTCGGCGGCACCATCGAAGGCGTGGAAGCGGCCAGTTGGGCCTATCTGGGCAAGCCGGCCACGCAGCTGTCGCACGCCGAAGCCGCCTTGCTGGCGGTGCTGCCGCAAGCGCCCAGCCGGCTGCGCCCGGATCGCCATCCCGATGCCGCGCGCGATGCGCGCGACAAGGTGCTGGCGCGCATGGCGAGCCTGCGCGTGTGGTCGCCCAGCGTGGTCACCGAAGCGCGTGTGGAGCCGGTGGTTGCGCGATCACTGCAGCCGCCGCTGAGCGCGGCGTTGCTGGCCGAACGCCTGCGCCAACAACAGCCGCATGACGCGCGCATCGAATCGACCCTGGATGCGGATCTGCAACGCACGCTGGAGGAACGCGTCACCGCTTACTTCTCCCAGCTGCCGGCGCGCACCTCCGCCGCCTTGCTGGTGGTCGACAACGCCAGCATGGAGGCGCGCGCATATGTCGGCTCGGTGACCTTTGCCGACAAGGATCGATTGGGCCACGTCGACATGGTGCAGGCGTGGCGTTCGCCGGGTTCGACCTTGAAGCCGTTCCTGTACGGCCTGGCGATGGACGATGGCCTGATCCATTCGGAAAGCCTGCTGGTGGATGCGCCGCAATCGTTTGGCGGTTATCGGCCGGGCAACTTCGACGCCGCCTTCAATGGGCCCATCGGCGCAGCGGAAGCCTTGCGCCTGTCCTTGAACGTGCCGGCGGTGGATGTGCTGGATCGCATCGGGCCGGCGCGCTTTTCCGCCCGGCTGGCCAATGCGGGGGTGAATTTGCGCTACCCGCGCGGCGCCGGACCCAACCTGGCGCTGATCCTCGGCGGCACCGGTGCGCGGCTGGAAGATCTGGTGGGCAGCTTTGCCGCCTTCAATCGCGGCGGGCTCGCCGGCCGCGTGCGATACACCGCGCGCGACGAAGCGCAGGATCGCCGCCTGCTGTCGCCCGGCGCGGCGTGGATCGTGCGCGAGATCTTGCAGGCCAATCCGCGCCCGGGTTATGGCATGGGCGCGTTCGATACCGGTACGCGTCCGCGCGTGGCCTGGAAGACCGGCACCAGCTACGGCTTCCGCGATGCGTGGGCCTTGGGCAGCACGTCGCGCTACACGGTGGGGGTCTGGGTCGGGCGACCTGATGGCACGCCCTTGCCCGGCCAATACGGCGCGGTCACCGCGTTGCCGCTGATGTTCGAAGTGATCGACAGCCTGCCGCGTCTGCGCGGCGACAATGCGCAATCGCCGGCGCCGGCCAGCGTGGCTGAAACGGACATCTGCTGGCCGCTGGGCACCGCGCCGGATCCGGCGATGCCCGAGCTGTGCCAGCGGCGCATGAAAGCCTGGACGCTGGATGGCGCGATACCGCCCACGTTCGCCGAACGCGATGCACGGCTGTGGAGCGCAGGTATCGAGCAGTTCGAAGTGGATGCACGCAGCGGATTGCGCCTGTCGGCCGAGTGCGCGCAGCCGCACGCGGCGCAGACGGGCACGATTGCGCGTTGGCCCGCATTGGCCGCCCCCTGGTTGAGCGCGCAGACGCGCGCGCAGTCGAGGCTGCCGGCCTTGTCGCCGGATTGCGCCGACGACGGCCGCGGGTCACGCGAGGAATTGCGCATCGAAGGCGTGAATGATCGCGCCACCCTCGCGCGCGCACCCGGCAGCACGCATGGCGTGCGCCTGCAACTGCGCGCACTCGGCACCGAGTCGCGCGTGCACTGGGTGCTCGACGGCCGCTGGCTCGCCGAGACCCAAGGTGCGCGCACGCTGATCCACGATTTCGACGAACCTGGTCGCCACGTGCTGACGGCCATGACCGACAGCGGCGCCTGGACCCGCAGCGAGTTCGTGATCCTGCGTTAGCCCAGCGCTTCGAGCATGTGTTCGGCCGAAGACACCTTGTATTCGCCGGGCGCTTCCACGAACAGCTGGCGCACCACGCCGTCTTCCGCATACAGGGCGAAGCGGCGCGCGCGGATGCCCATGCCGTAGCCGCTGGCGTCCATGTCCAGGCCGAGCGCCTTGACCAGGTCGGCATTGCCGTCGGCCAGCATCTGCAGGCCATCGGGCACGTGCTGGGACTTGCCCCAGGCCTGCATCACGAAGGGATCGTTGACCGACACGCAGAACACCTCGATGCCGCGCTTGCGGAAATCGTCGAAGTGCTGGACGAAGCCGGGCAGGTGCTTCTCGGAACAGGTGGGGGTGAAGGCGCCCGGCACCGCGAACAGCACGGCCTTGCGGCCATCGAACAGGGCGGTGGTGTCGACGGTTTCCACGCCTTCGCGGATGCGCTTGAGGATGACTTCGGGGATGCGTTCGCCGATCTGGATGCTCATGGGGGTGTCCTGTGCGGTAAGGCCGCCAGTGTAGCGTCCCGACCTTCCCGGACGCCGGCCTACACGTTCACGCCGACCGCCCCCCGGTAGAATGCGCGACTGGAAAATACGCCGCGCGGCCCCATATCACGGCCCTGGCCCCTGTCCGCGCGGCCCTGATTTGGTGGAGCCCCCATGCAGTTCAAGGATTACTACTCGATACTCGGCGTGGAGCCCTCGGCGGGCGACGCGGAGATCAAGACCGCCTATCGCCGGCAGGCGCGCAAGTATCATCCCGATGTCAGCAAGGAAGCCGGCGCCGAGGATCAGTTCAAAGCGGTCAACGAGGCCTACGAGGCGCTGCGCGATCCGCAGAAGCGCGCCGCCTACGATCAGCTGCGCGCCCGTGGGTATCGTCCGGGCGAGGAATTCCGTCCGCCGCCGGATTTCGGCCAGGGCGGTTATGGCGGCCAGCAGTTCGATTTCGACGAGGTGTTCGGCAGCACCGGCGGTGGCAACGGCGGCTTCAGCGATTTCTTCGAAGGCCTGTTCGGCCGGCGCGGGCGCCCGGATGGCGGCGCCAGCCGCGGCCCGACCGCCACGCGCGATTCACGCGCCAAGCTGGCGGTTCCGCTGCAGGCGGTGCACGACGGCGACAGCGTGCGGGTCAACGTCAACGGCAAGCAGTTCGACGTGCGCGTGCCCAAGGGCGTCAAGCCGGGACAGGTGATCCGCCTGAGCGGACAGGGTAGTCACGGCGGCAACCTGCTGTTGGAAATCGAGTACGCCGCGCACCCGCAGTTCGAAGTGGATGGCCGCAACATCATCCACGTGCTGGCGGTGACGCCCTGGCAGGCGGCGCTGGGCGCGACCCTGAGCGTGCCGACACTCGGTGGCGATGTGGAGCTGAAGATCCCGGCGGACTCCGAGGCCGGCCGCAAGTTGCGACTGCGCGGTCGCGGCTTGCCCGGCAATCCTCCCGGCGATCAGATCGTCGAGCTGGAAATCAACGCGCCCAAGGCCGCCACGGAAGAACAGAAGCAGGCCTACCGCGACCTGGCCAAGGCGTTCGGCGAGAAAGCCTGACCGCCAAGCCCCTTCCCCCGCCTGCGGGGGAAGGTTGGGATGGGGGCGCTCTTCGCGCGCAAAAAAAAGCAGGCCGTAGCCTGCTTTCTTCTCATGCTCTGAAGCCTTGCCTCAGGCCGTCGGCGCATCCGGCAGTTCGCGCGCGTTGAACACGCGCTCGATGATTTCGGCCAGTTCGTCTTCCGAGAACGGCTTGGTCAGATAGGCCTTGGCGCCCTGCCGCAGTCCCCACATGCGGTCAGTGTCCTGATCCTTGGTGGTCACCAGGATCACCGGGATGTGCTTGGTGCTGGCCTCGCGGCTGAGCTGGCGCGTGGCCTGGAAGCCGTTGAGATTGGGCATGACCACGTCCATCAGCACCATGTCCGGCAGTTCGCGCTTGGCGACTTCGACACCGGCGGCGCCGTCTTCGGCGGTCAGAGATTCATGCCCCAGTTTTTCGATGATGCGCTGGATGCCCAGCAGCTGCGAAGGCGAGTCATCGACGATCAAAATTCTTGCCATGGAGTTCCCCAAGTTGTCCCCGCGTTCGATTGTAGGGACGGGATTGGGAGAAAGAAACGGGGGGCCACCGGACAGGCTGCCGGGAAAAGCCTGACAGCCCGCTGGCGGCGCCCGGCTCAGGCGATTTTGACCAGCGTGCGGCCAAAGGAACCGCCCGCGAGCATGGTGCGGAACACCTCCGGGAGCCCGTCCAAGCCGATTTCCCGGGTGCAGATGGCGTCCAGGCGGTCCGGTTTCCAGTCGTCGGCCAAATGGCGCCAGATATCGTCGCGGATGTCGCGCGCCGTGCCGGCCGAAGCGACCCCGACCAACGACACGCCACGGATGATGAACGGCATGACGGTGGTGTCCAGTTCGTGCGTCGCGGCCAGGCCTGCGCTGGCCACGTTGCCGTAGGGCGCGGTCTGCGCGAGCAGGCTGGCCAGCATGGTGCCGCCGACATTGTCCAGGCCACCGCCAAAGCGCGCCGATTCCATCGGCCGCTTCGTCGCCAGCGCCTCGCGGCCCAGCACGTCGCTGGCGCCCAGCGACTTCAGGAAGTCCGCATGCTCGGCCTTGCCGCTGATCGCGTGCACCTGGTAGCCGGCCTTGCTGAAGATGTTGACCGCGAGCGAGCCGACGCCGCCGGTGGCGCCGGTCACCGCCAACGGCCCCAGTTCGGGATGCTGACGGTTGTCCTGCATGCGATGAAGCGCCAGCGCGGCGGTGAAGCCGGCGGTGCCCAGGATCATGCTCTCGCGCAGGCTCAGGCCCTTGGGCAGCGGGATGACCCACTTGGCTTCCAGCCGTGCGTACTCGCCGTAGCCGCCATCGCGGTGCTCGCTCAGGCCGCAGCCGGTCACCAGCACTTCGTCGCCTTCCTTGAAGGCCGGGTCTGTCGAAGCCACCACATGGCCGGCCACGTCGATGCCGCCCACCAGCGGAAACGTGCGCAGGATCTTGCCTTCGCCGGTGCCGGCCAGCGCGTCCTTGAAGTTGACCGAGGAGTAGGCGGTCTTGATCACCACCTCGCCGGGATTCAAATCATCCAGCGTGATCGACTCGATGCCGCTGCGATAGCCGTTGGCGTCGTTGTGGATACGGAAGGCGTTGAAGGAGGTGGGCGTGGTCATGACGAATCCTGCGCGGATGATTCAGCGCACAGGATAGCGAATGCAGGCAGTGCGACTACCCTTCTTTTGTAGGAGGGCCTTCAGGCCCGACCGTGGATTCGAGATTTCCGGTCGGGCCTGAAGGCCCTCCTGCAACAACCGTCAGCGCAGCGAGTTGCGGCGCTTCTCGTCCATCCACTTGGTCGACTGCGCCGGCGCGTAGTCGCGCATCCACTGGAACAACGCATCCAGGTTGTCGCCGTGCCACAGATCCTGGCGCTGATCCGGATGCAGGAAGCGCTCTTCGACCATGCGGTCGATCATGCCGATCAGCGGCGCGTAGAAATCCTCGACGTCGAGGAACGCGCAGGGCTTCTGGCCAATGCCAAGCTGACGCCAGGTGAGCATCTCGAACATCTCGTCGAGCGTGCCGAAGCCGCCGGGCAGGGCGACGAAGCCGTCGGACAGGTCGAACATGCGCATCTTGCGTTCGTGCATGTTGGCGACGACTTCCAGCCGGGTCAGGCCCTTGTGCGCGACTTCCCAGTTGACCAGTTGCTCGGGAATCACGCCGATCACTTCGCCGCCGGCCGCGAGCACGGCATCGGCCACCACGCCCATCAAGCCGACATTGCCGCCGCCGTAGACCAGCGCCATGCCTTCGCGGGCGATGCGATCGCCCAGCGCGATGGCTCGCTCGGTGTACGCCGGCTTGCTGCCGGCGTTGGATCCGCAGTAGACGCAGACGGATTTCAAGGGCTCAGTTCGCCTTGTGGATGGCGCGCTTGCTCACCGCCATCGCGGCGTCGTGGATGGCTTCGGACAGGGTCGGGTGGGCGTGGCAGATGCGCGCCAGATCGTCGGCCGAACCGTTGAACTCCATCGCCAGCACGCCTTCGTGGACCAGTTCCGAAACGCCCACGCCGACCAGGTGCAGGCCGAGGATGCGATCGGTTTCCTCATGCGCGATGACCTTGACGAAGCCGGCCGGCTCGCCCATCGCCACCGCGCGAGCAATCGCCGCGAACGGGAAGCTGCCGGTCTTGTACGGCGTGCCTTCGGCCTTGAGCTGCTGCTCGGTCTTGCCGACCCAGGCGATTTCCGGCTCGGTGTAGATCACCCACGGCACGGTGTCGAGATTGACGTGGCCGGGCAGGCCGGCAATCAGTTCGGCGACGGCAATGCCTTCCTCGAAGCCCTTGTGCGCCAGCATCGGCCCGCGCACGCAGTCGCCGACGGCCCAGACGCCATCGACGCCGGTGTGGCAGTGATCATCGACTTCGATCTGGCCACGCTCGTTGACCTTCACGCCGGTGCCCTCGGCCAGCAGGCCCTTGGAGGCGGCGCGACGGCCCACGGCCACCAGCAGTTTGTCGACGGTGAGGGTCTTGTCGCCTTCGCCATCGGTGTAGCTGACCACCACTTCCTTGGCCTTGCCCTTGCCAGTGATCTCGGTCTTGCTGACCTTGGCGCCCAGGCGGATGTCCAGGCCCTGCTTCTTGAATTCGCGCGCGGCGGTCTTGGCCACTTCGGCATCGGCGGCGGCCAGGAAGTCCGGCAGCGCTTCCAGGATGGTGACCTCGGCGCCCAGGCGCTTCCACACGCTGCCCAGTTCCAGGCCAATCACGCCGGCGCCGATCACGGCCAGGCGCTTCGGCACGGCGGTGAAGTCCAGGGCGCCGACGTTGTCGACGATGTACTCGTTGTCGAACTTGGCGAACGGCAGCTCGATCGAATCCGAGCCGGCGGCGATCACGACGTTGGTGCCCTTGAGCTCCACTTCGCTGCCGTCATGCTGCTTGACCTTGACCACGTTGCCCGGCTGCAACTGACCGAAGCCGTAGAACGGCGTGATCTTGTTGGCCTTGAACAGCATGGCGATGCCGCCGGTGAACTGCTTGACGATCTTGTCCTTGCGGCCAACCATCGTGGCGATGTCGATCTGCGCATCCTTGGTGGTGATGCCGTGTTCGCCGAACAGGTGCTGCAGGTTGTAGTACTGGCGCGAGCTGTCGAGCAGCGCCTTGGACGGCACGCAACCCACGCGCAGGCAGGTGCCGCCCAGCGCCGGCTTGCCATCCTTGCCCAGCGCGGCATCGATGCAGGCGACCTTCATGCCCAGCTGCGCGGCGCGGATGGCCGCGTGGTAACCGGCCGGACCGGCACCGATGACGACGACGTCGAAATTCTGTTGCTCGCTCATGCGGAAGTCCTGTTTGTTTTTTCCCCTTCTCCCGCTGGCGGGAGAAGGTGGCGCGTAGCGCCGGATGAGTGCAGGCGAGGGAGCAGGCCCTCACCCCAACCCTCTCCCGCACGCGGGAGAGGGGCAGTGGATTACATGCCCAACAGCATGCGATGCGGATTTTCCAGCTGGTTCTTGATGTCGACCAGGAACAGCACCGCGTCCTTGCCGTCGATGATGCGGTGATCGTAGGACAGCGCGATGTACATCATCGGCGCGGCGATGACCTGTCCGTTCTCGACGATGGCGCGTTCCTTGATCGCGTGCATGCCCAGGATGGCGCTCTGCGGCGGGTTGACGATCGGGGTGGACATCAGCGAGCCGAAGGTGCCGCCGTTGGTGATGGTGAAGGTGCCGCCCTGCAGATCATCCAGGCCCAGCTTGCCGTCGCGCGCCTTCTTGGCGTATTCGGCAATGCCCTTTTCGATGTCGGCAAAACCCAGGCGCTCGACATTGCGCAGCACCGGCGTGACCAGGCCCTTGTCGGTGGACACGGCGATCGAGATGTCGGCGTAGCCGTGATAGATCACGTCGTTGCCGTCGACCGAGGCGTTGACCACCGGGTGGCGCTGCAGCGCGTTGGCCGCGGCCTTGGCGAAGAAGCTCATGAAACCCAGCTTGATGCCATTGGCCTTCTCGAACGACTCGCCCAGCTCCTTGCGCATGGCCATGACCTTGCCCAGGTTGACTTCGTTGAACGAGGTCAGCATGGCGATCGAGTTCTTGGACTGCATCAGGCGCTCGGCGATGCGCGCACGGATGCGGGTCATCGGCACGCGCTCTTCCGGACGGGCGCCAGCGGACACGCCGGCGGTCTTGCCGCTGGCGTAGTTGACCAGGTCTTCCTTGGTCACGGCGCCACGGCGGCCGGTGCCTTCGACCTGCGAAGGGTCGATGTTCTGCGTCACGGCGGTGAAGCGTGCACCCGGCGGCAGCGCGTCGGTGGCACTGCTGCCTGCGGGCGCCGGCTTGGTGCTGGACGGGGCCGCGGCGTCGCTCTTGGCGGCTTCGGCCTTGGGCTGCACTTCCTGCGCGCCGGCGGCGGGCTTCTTCTCCTCGGCGGCCGGGGCCGGCGCGGCCGCGGCGGCGCCTTCCTCGATCACGGCCAGCAGCTGCTGGCTGGTGACGGTGTCGCCTTCCTTGAACTTGATTTCCTTCAGCACGCCATCGACGGGCGAGGGCACTTCCAGCACGACCTTGTCGGTTTCCAGGTCCAGCAGGTTCTCGTCGCGCTTGACCGCATCACCCACCTTCTTGTGCCAGGTGGCGATGGTCGCGTCAGACACGGATTCGGGGAGAACGGGAACTTTGACTTCGGTGGCCATGGGTGAAGACGTCCTGTTGTGGTTCGTATGCGGTAAGAGGGGCGAGCGTCGCGATTATTCGGCGACGACGTCGTTGTTGAAGGAATTGACCAGCGCGTCGGCGACCAGCTTGAGCTGTTCTTCCACGTGCTCGGCAAAATGGCCGGCAGCCGGCGAGGGCGAACGCGAACGGCCGGCATAGTGCAGGCTCTGCTTCTCGGCCAGGCAGGCGTTGAGGTGGTGGCGGATCTGGTACCACGCACCCTGGTTCTGCGGCTCTTCCTGGCACCAGACCACGTCAGCGGCCTTGTTGAAGCGCTTGAGCTCGGCGGCCAGCGCTTCGCGAGGGAACGGATACAACTGCTCCACGCGCACGATGGCCACGTCGTCCTGGCCGCGCTTCTGCTGGTCTTCGAGCAGGTCGTAATAGACCTTGCCCGAGCAGAGCACGACGCGCTTGACCTTCTTCGGGTCGGCCGAGGCGTCGCCAATCAGGTGCTGGAATTCGCCGTTGGCCAGTTCGTCCAGGCTGGACACGGCCAGCTTGTGGCGCAGCAGCGACTTGGGCGTCATCACCACCAGCGGCTTGCGGGTGGTCATGCGCATCTGCCGGCGCAGCATGTGGTAGCACTGGGCCGGCGTGGTCGGCACGCAGACCAGCATGTTTTCCAGCGCGCACATCTGCAGGAAGCGTTCCAGGCGGGCCGAGCTGTGCTCCGGGCCCTGGCCTTCGTAGCCATGCGGCAGCAGCAGGGTCAGGCCGCTGATACGACCCCACTTGGCTTCGCCGGCGGCGATGAACTGATCGATCACCACCTGCGCGCCATTGGCGAAATCGCCGAACTGCGCTTCCCACAGGCACAGGGTGTTGGGATCGGTGGTGGAGAAGCCGTACTCGAATGCCATCACCGCTTCCTCGCTCAACAGCGAGTCGATGACGGTGGCCTGTTCCGGCGATTCCACCAGCTGGCGCAACGGCAGGAAGTAGCTGTCGGTCTTCTGGTCATGCAGGATCGCGTGACGGTGGAAGAACGTGCCGCGGCCGGCATCCTGGCCGACCAGGCGCAGGCCATGGCCTTCGGCCAGCAGGGTGGCGTAGGCGAGGTTTTCGGCAAAGCCCCAGTCGCCCGGCAGTTCGCCGGCCGCCATCTTGACGCGGTCTTCGTAGATCTTGGCCACGCGCGGATGCAGCGCCACGCCGGTCGGGATGGTGGTGATGATCTTGGCCAGCGCGTCCAGCGACTTGCGCTTGACCTTGGTGTCGACCTTGTCGGTCAGCTTGCCGGTCAGGTACTTCGACCAGTCAATCGCCAGCTCGTCACCCTTCTGCTTGGCCAGCTCGGTGGTGTATTCGCCGGAGTCCAGCTTGTCGCGGTACTGATCCACCAGCGCCTTGCCGCCGTCGGCCGGCACCACGCCCTCGGCTTCCAGCTTGGCCGCGTAAAGCTCGCGCGTGGTCGGATGCTTGCGGATGGTCTGGTACATCAGCGGCTGGGTCGCCGCCGGCTCGTCGGCCTCGTTGTGGCCGTGGCGGCGGTAGCAGACCAGGTCGATGACCACGTCCTTCTTGAACTGCTGACGGAAGTCATAGGCCAGGTTGGCGCAGAACACCACGGCTTCCGGGTCGTCGCCATTCACGTGCAGCACCGGCGCGCCGATCATCTTGGCCACGTCGGTGCAGTACAGGGTGGAGCGCGCGTCATCGCGGGCGCTGGTGGTGAAGCCGATCTGGTTGTTGATGACGATGTGCAGGGTGCCGCCGACGGCAAAGCCGCGCGCCTGCGACATCTGGAACAGCTCCATCACCACGCCCTGGCCAGCGAACGCGGCGTCGCCATGCATCAGGATCGGCAGGACCGCCTGGCGTTCGGTATCGCCACGGCGTTCCTGGCGCGAACGGACGCTGCCGACCACGACCGGGTCGACGATTTCCAGGTGCGAGGGATTGAACGCCAGCGCCAGGTGGACCGGGCCACCGGGGGTGGCGATGTCGGCCGAGAAGCCCATGTGGTACTTCACGTCACCGGCGTGGGCCAGTTCGTTGTCGTGTTCGAACTTGCCTTCGAACTCGTCGAACAGCTTGCGCGGGCTCTTGCCCAGGGTGTTGACCAGCACGTTCAGGCGGCCGCGGTGGGCCATGCCCACCACCATGTCCTTGACCTGGCCCTGGCCGGCGCGGCGGATGACCGTGTCCAGCAGGGGAATCAGCGAGTCGCCGCCTTCCAGCGAGAAGCGCTTCTGGCCGACGTACTTGGTGTGCAGATAGCGCTCCAGGCCTTCGGCGGCGGTCAGCCGCTCCAGCGTGCGCTGCTTGGCGGCCGGGTCCAGGCCGTAGTTGCCGGCGGCCGATTCCAGCCGCTGGTAGAGCCACTGGCGCTGCTCGACTTCCGGGATATGCATGAACTCGGCGCCGATCGCGCCGGCATAGGTCGCCTTCAGGCGGGCCAGCAGGTCACGCAGCTTCATCCGCGGCTGGCCGGCCAGATTGCCGGTGCTGAACTCGCTGTCCAGGTCCTTGTCGGTCAACTGGTGGAAGTCCAGGCCCAGATCGGCGGTGGCCATGGGCGGGGTGAGGCCCAGCGGGTCCAGATTGGCGCCCAGGTGGCCGCGCGAGCGATAGGCGGTGATCAGACGGCCAACATTGCGCTCGCGCTCGTCGCCGCCAGCGGCCGGGGCCGCGGCATAGCCGTTGTTGGCCGCCTGGCGCGAGGCCTGGGCGATCTGATCGATGACCACCGAATGCGGCACATCGCCCGATTCACGGCCCTTGAAACCGTCGAAGTACGCTTTCCATTTCGGACCCACGCTGTCCGGATCGACCAGGTATTGCTCGTACAGGTCTTCGACGTAGGAGGCGTTGCCTCCGTTGAGCTGCGAGGATTGCGCAAACTGCTTCAGGAGATTGTCCACGATGGCGATGGCGTGTTGCTTCTGTGGGGAAGTTTGGTGGACCAGGGCATGAAATCCCGGTCCGGCGGATTCGATGTGGGTCCGGAGAGGCCGGACACAACCACAAAATTATACCCGTATGACGGGGAGCGGGCATAAAGGGATTGGACTAAAGACGAAGGGATTCGCGGTCTTGGCCGCGAATCGCACCTTTTCGGGCCTGTTCGACAGGGCCATGACAGGCCTGTGTCAGCGGAACGACAGCTTGCGTATCGTCTCTGGCAACGTGGCCTAGATTCCCAACGCCCGATATTCGGTGCAGGCGCGTGAGCGCTCCCATATGCGAGCAAACTCCTCGCGCAGCTGGCGTGCACGACCGGCACCGTCCAGCTCGGCCTCGCCATCGAAACGGTTGCCCAGCGGCCGGAAGTAATAACCGCCGGCATCGTTGGCCACGTACGCCGACGGATAGTTGCGATCCACCGGGTCGTCGATTTCGCGGAACAGGAACGTGCTGGGCAGTCGCTGCGCCAAGGGCAGCAGCGGCGCCAGCAGACGCTGCGGTGTGCCGGCATCCTGCAACAGGACGCGGATTTCAACCGGTTCGGCGCGGGTGGCCAGCCGACGCAGCGCATCCAGCACGATCGGCTGGTCGAACAAGCCGGGGTCCAGATCCCGCGAATAGATCACCAACTGGCGCCTGGCCTGGCTGATGAGCGCCGTCAGCAGTCCACGTGCGGCATGCACGTCGTCAATGGCGGTCGGCGAACCGAGCCGGCGACGCATGGCCTGGTGCTCGATGCCGGCTTCCTGGAACCGCGGCCCGTGCGCGACAAAGCCGTGCCGTGCGTAGAAGGATTCGGCGCTGACCTGGGCATTGAGGCTGACCTCAGGCCAATGGCGCTGCCTGGCTTGTTCCACCAGCGCTGCCAGCAGCGCATCGCCCACGCCCTGGCCGCGCCATGCGCTCAGCACGGCCATGCGGCCGATCTTGTGCTCGGGCGTGAGTCGGCCAGTGCCAATGGGCTGGCCCTGGGCGTCGCGGGCCAGCACGTGATGGCACAACGGGTCCAGAGCGTCCCACTCCAGTTCCACCGGCACCTGCTGTTCCTGCACGAACACCGTCTCGCGCACCTGCCGCAAGTCCTGCAGCGCGTTGGCGTAGTCGACGGGTTCGACCTGGAAGCGAGGCTGATTCATGGAGAGGGAAGTCTGCCGGTTCTGTCAGCGGCCATCGTCCATGTCTGGCTCGTCCTCGTCCAGCGCCAACTGGTAGTGGCCCTGCGCCATCAGGGCGAAGACCGCGTCACGTCCAGCCTGCGAGAGCGACTGGTACAGCGGTCCATCGATGCGTTCGGCCTGGGCCAGTCGTTGCGCGTCCTTGACCGGCAACGTGTAGTCGACGCCACTGCAGAACAAGGTGGCCTGCTTGCGCGCGCGCCGCCAGGCCAGACGCGAGAACGGATGGCGCAACAACTGCGCGCCCTGCTCCAGATCCCACTCCACCTCGATGCGCGAGCGCTGGGTGGGCGCGGGCGCCACATCGCCGGAAGCGCGGTAGGTCGTGATGAAGCGGCCAAACCAGTCGCCCAGCTTGTCCGGGTCGTTCATGCGCAGGGCATTGAGCGCCTCGACCACGCGGGTCATCGCGACCGCGTCGATTTCGTAGGGATCCTGCGGCGGGGTCAGGTCTTCGTCGTGGTAGCGGATGGCCTCGTCGGCGTCGCAGACCAGCGTGTCCAGATAGTCGCTGATCAACTCCGAAGCGGCCGGTGCGCGCATGCCGACCGAGATGGTCAGGCAGGGATTGACCGCCACGCCGTGGTGCGGCACCTCCGGCGGCAGATACAGCATGTCGCCCGGGTTGAGCACCCACTCATGGCTGGGCGTGAACTCGCGCAGCAGTTTGAGTTCCACGTCGTCGCGGAAACCCAGCGGCGGATTGGGTCCGGCATCGATCATCCATTTGCGCTGGCCCTGGGCCTGCAGCAGGAACACATCGTAGTGATCCACGTGCGCGCCGACCGAGCCGCCGGTGGCGGCGAAGCTGATCATGATGTCGTCCAGTCGCCAGCGCGGCAGGAACGGAAAATGGTCGAGCAGGGCGCGGACGTCCTGGTCCCACTTGTCGACGTCCTGCACCAGCAGGGTCCAGTCGTGATCGGGCATGCCCGGGAAGTCTTCTTCCTGGAACGGACCGCTGCGCAGGCTCCAGGCATCGTTGGCGCGGTCATGACTGACGATGCGCGCCAGCACGCCTTCCTCGCAGGCCAGGCCGGCGAGATCCTCGGGCTGGATGGGTGATTGGAAATGCGGAAAGGCATTGCGGATCAGCAGCGGCCGCTTGTGCCAGTAGTCGCGCATGAAAACGGCGGGCGTCATGCCCAACGGCGGCAGTTGGGAGGCGTCGATTTCGATGGGCAGCGCGGTCTTGCGGCGGGTCATGGCGGTACTCGGTAATACGGAAAAGGGAAGGGAGTCGCAGCGACAATCAGCTGGCTATCTCATCGTAGCCACGCCCGGTGAACTGCAGCAGGCACCAGCCATGACCCCAGGGATCATGGAGGGTGACGATGCGGCCCCAGGCGGCGTCGCGGATGGTGGTCTCGGCGCGCAGGCCGGCGGATTCGGCGGTGCGCAGCGCAACGTCCAGATCCGGCACGACCACATCCAGATGGATGGGCGTCCAGTGCCGCTGGTAGTGGCGCGGCTGTGCTGCGGTGCCTTCGCTGCCGGCGTCGGCCAGCAGCAGGTAGATGGGCGCCTGCGCGCCCAGCAGTTCGCGCGCCGCATGGCCGAACCGACGCCCTGGCGTCAGGCCGAAGGCGCGTCGATAGAGCGCTTCGGCGGCGTCGAGATCCGGCACATCGATGTTGATCAACAGGTCCATCGGCAGTTAGGTCACCGGGTGATGGCCCTGGCTGGCGACGCCCGGGCTGGATCAGATCGCGCGCGCCAGGCGTTCGGCCAGGCCCACATACGACCCTGGCGTCAGGTCGCGCAAGTTCTGCTTAGCTTCTTCCGGCAGGTCCAGGGTTTCAATGAAGCGGCTCATTGACTCGGCGGTGATTCCCTGACCTCGGGTAAGCGCCTTGAGCTGTTCGTACGGGTTGGGCAGGCCATGGCGACGCATGACCGTCTGCACCGCTTCGGCCAGCACTTCCCAACTGGCGTCGAGATCAGCCTGCAGGCGTTCCGGCGAGACGGTCAGCTTGCCCAGGCCCTTGAGCAGGGAGTCCAGGGCCACCTGGCTGTGGCCAAACGCCGTGCCCAGCGCGCGCAGGACGGTGGAGTCGGTCAGATCGCGCTGCCAGCGGCTGATCGGCAGCTTGGCGCTGAAATGCTCGAACAGCGCGTTGGCCAGGCCGAAATTGCCCTCGGCATTTTCGAAGTCGATCGGGTTGACCTTGTGCGGCATGGTGGACGAGCCGACTTCGCCTTCCTTGAGCTTCTGCTTGAAGTAGCCCAGCGAGATGTAGCCCCAGATATCGCGCGCCAGATCGATCAGGATGATGTTGGCGCGGCGCGCGGCGTCGCCGATCTCGGCGACGTTGTCGTGCGGCTCGATCTGGGTGGTGTAGGGATTGAAGACCAGGCCCAGGCTCTCGACGAAGCGCTGGGCGAACTGCGGCCAGTCCACCTGCGGATAGCTGATCAGGTGGGCGTTGTAGTTGCCGACCGCGCCATTGATCTTGCCGGTGATTTCCACCGCGGCAATCTGCGTGATCTGGCGATCCAGGCGGGCCACCACGTTGGCGATCTCCTTGCCCAGGGTAGTCGGCGAGGCGGTCTGGCCATGGGTGCGCGAGAGCATCGGTGCCGCCGCCTGGGCATGGGCCAGGCTGCGCAACTGGCTGGCGACGTTGCGCAGACTGGGCAGCAGCACGTCGCGGCGCGCCTTTTCCAGCATCAGCCCGTAGCTGAGGTTGTTGATGTCTTCGCTGGTGCAGGCGAAATGCACGAATTCGAGCGACGGCGCCAGTTCGGCATCGTCCTTCAGGCGTTCCTTGATGAAGTACTCCACCGCCTTGACGTCGTGGTTGGTGGTGCGTTCGATGTCCTTGACGCGGGCGGCATCGGCGACCGAGAAGTCCTCGGCCAGGGCGCGCAGGCGCGCGGTGGCGGCCTCGGAGAACGCCGCCAGTTCGCTGATGCCGGGCTCGGCGGCCAGGGCCAGCAGCCATTCCACTTCCACCTTGATGCGCGCGCGGATCAGGCCGTACTCGGAAAAAATCGGGCGGAGGGCGTCGACCTTGGCGGCATAGCGGCCATCGAGCGGAGACAGGGCGAGCAGGGCGGATTCCGACATGGGCTTGGGGGCGCTGAAAGGGAGCGTTCTAGTTTACCGCGAGACGCGTCGGGACCCGCTTGGCGTATCCTCGAAGGCTCGCCAGCGGCCGGTCCTTCGGCGCCAGCCGCCCCCAAGGAGACGGTGATGAGCAAGACTTCCGCCGCGGGTCGTACCCGCATCGAGCACGACAGCATGGGCGAGTTGCGGGTTCCCGCGCAGGCCTTGTGGGGTGCGCAGACCCAGCGCGCCGTGCAGAACTTCCCTATATCCGGCCGACCGATGCCGCGCGGTTTCATCCGCGCGCTGGGATTGATCAAGGCCGCCGCCGCCGACGTCAACGCCGGCCTGGGCCTGTTGCCGGCTGGCGTGGCCCGCGGGGTGCGGGCAGCCGCGCTGGAAGTAGCCGCGGGTGAGCATGACGCGCACTTCCCGATTGACATCTATCAGACCGGCTCCGGCACCTCGAGCAACATGAATGCCAACGAGGTCATCGCCAACCTGGCCACCCGCGCAGGCAAGGGCGGAAAGGGCGGCGTACACCCCAATGATCACGTCAATCTGGGCCAGAGTTCCAATGACGTAATCCCCACGGCGATCCGGGTGTCGACGCAACTCGCGGTCGTTGAAGACCTGCTGCCGGCGATCAAGCACCTGCGCAAGACCATCGATGCGCGTGGGCGCCAGTTGGCGCGGGTGGTCAAGACCGGGCGCACCCACTTGATGGATGCCATGCCGTTGACCTTTGGCCAGGAATTCTCCGCCTGGTCGGCGCAGTTGGCTTCGGCCGAAGGGCGCTTGGACGACAGCCTCAAGCGTTTGCGCCGGTTGCCGCTGGGCGGTACCGCCATCGGCACCGGCATCAATGCCGATCCGCGCTTTGGCCCGCGCGTGGCCAAGGCCCTGTCAACGCTGACCCGCACTCGTTTTGAAAGCGCCGGCAACAAGTTCGAAGGCCTGGCCGCGCAGGACGATGCGGTGGAAGTGTCCGGTCAGCTCAGTGCCTTGGCCGTGGCGTTGACCAAAATCGCCAACGACCTGCGCTGGATGAATGCCGGGCCGCTGGCGGGGCTGGGTGAAATCGAATTGCCAGCGCTGCAGCCGGGCAGTTCGATCATGCCGGGCAAGGTCAATCCGGTGATTCCGGAAGCCACGGTCATGGCCTGCGCGCAGGTGATGGGCCACCACACAGCCATCACGGTCGCGGGGCAAACGGGCAACTTCCAGCTCAACGTCACCCTGCCGTTGATTGCCGCCAACCTGCTGGAGTCGATCCAGTTGCTGGCCAATGTGTCGCGGCTGCTGGCCAACGACGCCATCGCCGGCCTGAAGGTTCGCCAGGATCACATCCAGCAGGCGCTGGGCCGCAATCCGATCCTGGTGACCGCCTTGAATCCGGTGATTGGTTACGAGAAGGGCGCGGCGATCGCCAAGCAGGCCTACAAGGAAAACCGGCCGGTGCTCGATGTGGCAAAGGAAGTGACCGGCCTGCCGGAGAAGACGCTGAAGGCCTTGCTGGACCCGGCCGTGCTGGCCAAGGGCGGCATCCATGGCAAGCCGGGTGGCGGTGGCGGCTGACCCGTCGCGGGCCAGGCACCGCCGTCCATGAAAAAACGGCGTGGCGCCTTTGATGGGCGCCACGCCGCAGGTTTCAAACAGCGGCTCGCACCGCCTGACGGACTCAGCCTTCGTCCTCGTCCTTGCCGCAGTCGTCGATGTCCTGCTGGTCGATGTTCGCGTAAGGGCGGAACTCGGGCAGCTGCGCGGCCAGGGCATCCTGGGCCTTGCGCAAGCCGCTCAGGTGCGTGCAGATCTGCTTGGCTTTCGCCTCAATCTGCTTGGCCTCGGCTTCGACTTTGTTGCCGATCTGGTCGGTATCGCCGGACAGCACGCCGCGCATGGCTTCGCCCACGGCCTTGCCGGCCAACTGCGCGCCTTGCTTGCCGATCGCGATGCCGGCCTGGGTGATGCCATCCAGTTCCTTGTAGTAGGCCGTCGTCAATGCGCGTTGCTGCGCATCGAGCGAAACCGCCTTGCCATCGATGGTGAGGTCGCCGTTGGCGCTGATCGTCGCCTTGGGTACGCCGTCGGACTGCAGCGTCAGCACGCCGTTGCCCAGACGGGCGATTTTTCCGGTATCGGTATTGACGGTGGTGTCGGGCTTGCACGCGGCCAGCGCCAGTACCAGCGGGATCATCAGCAGTGCACGTTTCATGGTCAGTCCCCTTGATGGTTTTTCGGCAGCGAGACTTCGCCGGCAACTCCGGTGTGCCGGACGCCACCACTGCCGATCTTGTCAACTTTCAGGCCACCGCGCACATCGCGCACGTCGACGTCACCGGAACCGATGCTGCCGACCCAGACCTGGCCGCCTACGCCGCTCAGGGTGGCGTTGCCGGAGCCAATGGATTTGATGCGCACGTCACCCGTGCCGCGCTCGAGATCGAAGTCGCCGGATCCGATGTCGCCCACGTCCACCGAGCCGCGGATGCCATGAGACTCGATGTCACCGGAGCCGATGGTGATGACCTTCAGCGAGCCGGCGTCATCCACTTCGATGTCACCCGAACCCACTTCGGCGGCGACCAGTCCGCGGGTGTTACGCACGCGGGCATCACCGGATCCCACGTCGGCGCTGACAATGGCCGCACCGCTGATTTCGGCATCGCCGGAACCCACGATCAACTGCACCGGCAGGTTGTCGGGCAGGCTGCCCGTCACATCCAGATAGGCGTAGTGATCGCCAAACAACTTGAAGGTGGGGCCGGCGCGATGCAGCTTGACCAGCAGCTTGTCGCCCTGCCGGGCCTGGGTGACGGTCAGTTCTTCCAGTGCCTTGGCGTCGTAGGCGCAGGCGCGGCCGGTGATCTGGCCCTTGGCGCCAGCACTGGCGTTCAGGCGCAGGTCGTGCGATTCGACTTCAAACACGACCGCCTTGACGCCAGCCAGGTCCAACGCAAGCGTGCGTGGCGCGCTGTTGGCGCAGGGCTGGGTAGCCAGGGCGGTGAGGGGGCTCAGCAGGCCCAGGCTTGCGAGGGTGACGAACTTCTTGCGTGAAAGCATGGCGTACTCCGGGATCAAAACAAAGGCGCCGGGACTTGCCCGGCGCCGGTTGGATTATTCGCTTTCGCGCCAGCGGCGCAGGTAGATGGCCGCGACAATCAACGCAGCACCGACTGCGGCGCCGATCCACAAGTCCGCCGTAGCGAAAGCCTGCCAAGTCTGGCTCATGTCGACGACGCGGGCGACGTCATCTGCGCTGTGAACGTCCACATTGACAGCCTTGGCATGCACTTCGGGCAATGCGTATACCGACATCGGATTCACGCTCAGCAGGCCGCGATAGACCACCACGTACCACAACATGCCGAACGGGAAGTCGAAGTGGCTTGCGCTGCCCACGATGGCGGCGACCAGGCTGATCATCATGCAGGCCAGCACCGGCACCAGCACCGCCCACAGGAAGGGCAGGCGACGGGCCCAGGCCGAGCAGAACATCAACCAACCCACCGCCGGCAGCGCCCACAGCGCATACACCGGGATGACCGCGAGGATGTTGACCAGCATGCGCAGCGGATGCGAGTGGGTCACCACGGCCCAGGCCGAAGGCAGTCCGTTGATCGCGGCGGTGATCGAGGTGATGCCCCACAGGGCCACACCGATGACGGCGCCCACGGCCATCGCCACGATCGGTGCCAGCAGCAGCGCCCAGGCGACCTTGGACAGCACGGTGTGGGTGTCGCTGACCGGCATCGACTTCCAGAACAGCACGCTGCGGTCGCGGCGGTCGTCGTAGAGCGAGCCCAGGCTGTAGAAGAACACGACGAACGAGAGCACGGTCATGGCCAGGCCGATGCCGATCAGCAGCGACACATCGCCGGCGTAGCCCAGCGCCTGCGGCGTGATCGAATCACCGGCGCCGCCATGCTCGGAATGCATGACCGTGGCCAGGCCCATGCCGATCAGTGTCATCACCAGGAAGATGGCGCCGGTGATGGCGGGCGCCCAGACAAAGCCGCCGCGGTTTTCCCAGAATTCGCGCTTCAACAGCCACTTGAAGGCCGTGCTTTTCGGTGCATGCACAGTGGTGGTGTTCATGCGTAGGTTCCTTTCATGATGGCGACGAAGAGATCGGCCAGGCCGGGATTGCGTGTCTCGCCCAGTTGCGCGAGCGAGGCGCGGCTGGCGCCGTCATACAGCAACACGGTCTTGCCGAAGGGCAGGGCGCGCTCGTCGATCGGACGCAGGGCGCGGGCTGCTTCCACTTGATCGGCGGAAACCAGCAGTTCGGTGTAGCGCTCGGCCACGTCTTCCATCGGCGCGGTCAACACGATCTTGCCGTCGCGGATGAACATCACGTCGGTCAGGATGTGCTCGATTTCCTCGACCTGGTGGGTGGTGACGATGATCGTCTTCTGCTCGTCGAAGTAGTCTTCCAGCAGGCGCTGGTAGAACTGCTTGCGATACAGGATGTCCAGGCCCAGGGTGGGTTCGTCCAGCACCAGCACCTTGGCGTCGATGGCCATCACCAGCGCCAGATGCAGCTGCACGATCATGCCCTTGGACATCTCGCGCACGCGCAGGTTGGGCTTGAGCTGGGTGTTGGCGATGAAGCGTTCGCACTTGGCGCGGTCGAAGCGCGGATGCACGCCGGCGACGAACTCGATGGCTTCCTTCACCCGGATCCAGCGCGGCAGCACGGCCACGTCGGCGATGAAGCAGACATCATTCATCAGCAGATCGCGGTCCTTGCGCGGGTCCAGGCCCAGCACCTTCAGGTCGCCTTCGAAGGGCGTCAGGCCGAGCATGGCTTTCAGTGCCGTGGTCTTGCCTGCACCGTTCGGGCCGATCAAGCCGACGATGCGGCCAGCCTGGATCTCGAAGCGGGTATCGTCCAGGGCCAGCTTGTTCTTGTACGCCTTGCGCAGTCCGCGGGCAGAGACCACGGTGTTGGGCGTCTCGTGGTGGGTGACGGCACTCATTACTTGTTCCCCTTGGCTTTGAGCAGTTCTTCCATAGACAGGCCTAGACGCTCGATGCGTTCGGCCACGGCCGGCCATTCGTCGTGCAGGAAGCGCTCGCGCTCACTGGTGAGCAGCTTGTTGGAGGCTTCGTTGGTCACGAACATGCCCAGGCCGCGACGCTTTTCCACGATGGCTTCGTCAGCCAGCTCCTGATAGGCGCGGGAAACGGTGATCGGATTGAGCTGGTATTCGGCCGCCACCTGGCGGACGGACGGCAGGGCATCGCCTGGTTTGAGGACACCGTCTAGCATCATGGCAATCACGCGATCCTTGAGTTGGCGATAGATGGGAGCGCCATCGCTCCACTGGATGTCGGCCATAAGTCAGCCCCGGGGGCGCAGCGACTGCGCAAAAGAGAAATAGGGCATCGACAGGGTGGCGCGGGCGCGGCGGCGCGGTTGCGCTTCTGCGACCTCGGCGCTGGTGTCGATGGTGGATTCGATGCCGGCCAGCGGACTGCCATCCTTGGCGCTCGGCTGCAGGCGGGCTTGAGGGTCGACGCAGAGCAGACCCAAGGTCAGCAATGCGCCACTGGCTGCCAGGCCGGACAGTGTGTTGAGCAGTTTCGGGTTCATCGGGCCCCCCCTTCATTGGGTGAGTGGTGTTGTATTGAACTATAACACCAAATCACAGGCCGTCAACTGCCTTGGGCACTTTTCCCACCCAACTAAAGGCATACTTCCCCCGCACGCATTCCGGAGCGCTCAAATGAATCGCAAATATTTGATTGGTATGGGTTTGATGGCCACGGTCGCGGTAGCCGCGACGGCCTGGGCGGCCACTTTGCTGGACGTGAGCTACCGGCCCCTGGCAGGAAAGGAGCCGGTCAAGCTGAACGAAAAATACGGCGGTGAGGTGCTGCTCATCGTCAACACCGCGAGCAAATGCGGTTTCACGCCGCAATACGAGGGTCTGGAGGCGTTGCAGCAGAAATACGCAGGGCAGGGCTTCGCGGTGCTGGGTTTCCCGTCCAACGACTTCAAGGGACAGGAACCAGGCAGCGAAGCGCAGATCCAGGAATTCTGCACGCTCACCTACGGCGTCAAATTCCCCATGTTCGAAAAAGTCCACGTGATCGGTCCCGACGCGACGCCGCTGTATCGATCACTGCGTGCGAGCACCGGGGTGGAACCCGGCTGGAATTTCCACAAGTATCTGATCGGTCGCGACGGCAAGGTGGTGGCGAATTTTCCGAGCAAGGTCACGCCACAGGACCCGGTGCTGGTGGCTGCAATCGAGCGCGAACTGAAGGCGCCGCGCAAGTGACGATGCACCTGCGGGTAGCTTGCATGCGACAATATTGGTTTGGCGCCAACGGGCGCCCGACAGGAGTAGTGGCATGAAGCGGTCGGTTCGCGGCATTGCCGCATGGGCGGCAATCACGGCAATGGTGTTGGGAGGTAGCGTGTCTGCACAGGAAAAAACGGCGCTGGTCACTGAGCGCGACAAGGTCAGCTACGCCTATGGCGTGCGCGTGGGTCAGGCATTCGAAACCATCGCCGAATTCATCGATCTGGATGCTTTCGAGCGCGGTCTGAAGGGTGCGATGGAAGGTGGCAAGCCGCCGCTGACGCAGGACGAGGCGATGGCCACGGATCAGGCGCTGCGCGTGAACCTGGCCGTCAGCCAGGGCCAGCACATTCCGGGCATGCCGCCGGGCAGCAAGCCGCCGGCCGTCGACAAGACCAAGGTCGGTTTGATGCTGGGTGGCATGGCGGTCGGTCCGTCGCTGGCCGCAGTCAAGCAGGACATCGACGTGGCGACGCTGATGCAGGCTGCGCGTACGCGCCTGCCGGGCGCCGGCAAGGCCTTGATGTCGGACACCGACGCCGAGTCGCAGCTGCAGGCATTTGAAACCGCCATGCAGGCGCGCGCCGGCCAGCGCAATCGCGAGGAAGGCAACAAGTTCCTCGCCGGCAACAAGACCCAGAAAGGTGTGATCACCACGCCGTCCGGACTGCAGTACATGGTGCTGCGCGAAGGCAACGGCGCACGTCCGTTGCCCAGCAGCCGCGTGCGCGTGAACTACGTCGGCAAGTTGCTCAATGGCAACACGTTCGACAGTTCCTACGATCGTGGCCAGCCGGTGGAGTTCAGCCTGACCCAGGTCATTCCCGGCTGGACGGAAGGCGTTGCGCTGATGCCGATTGGCGCCAAGTACCGTTTCTGGATTCCCAGCGACCTGGCCTACGGCCCCAGCGGCGCGCCGGGCGGCTCGATTCCTCCGGACGCTACGCTGACCTTTGACGTCGAATTGATGGGCATTCTGCAATAACTGTAGAAATTTTCAGCGGAAGCACAGCATGCGAGTAGCAATTTTCGGCACGGGCTATGTAGGCCTGGTCACCGGTACCTGCCTGGCGGAAGTCGGCCACGACGTCATTTGCGTGGACATCGACGCCGCCAAGGTGGAAGGTCTGAACAACGGCATCATCCCGATCTATGAGCCCGGGCTGGAGCCGATGGTCAAGGCCAACCATGCTTCGGGCCGACTGCACTTCACTACCGATGCCGCCAGCGCCATTTCGCACGGGGAGATCGTCTTCATCGCGGTCGGCACGCCACCGGATGAGGATGGCAGCGCGGATCTGCAGTACGTGTTGGCCGTGGCCCGCACCATCGGCCAGCACATCGAGCGCTCGACGGTCGTCGTCGACAAATCGACCGTGCCGGTGGGCACCGCCGACCGCGTGCATGCGGCGATTGCCGAACAGCTGCGCGCGCGCGGCGTGGAAGTGCCGTTCGAAGTGGTGTCCAATCCGGAATTCCTGAAGGAAGGTGATGCGGTCAACGACTGCATGCGCCCGGATCGCATCGTCATCGGCGCCAGCAGCCCGCAGGCGGTGGACAAGCTCAAGCGACTCTATGGTCCGTTCAATCGCAATCACGAGCGCATCGTGGTGATGGACGTGCGTTCGGCGGAGCTGACCAAGTACGCGGCGAACGCCATGCTGGCCACCAAGATCAGCTTCATGAATGAAATCGCCAACATCGCCGAGCGGGTGGGCGCCGATATCGAGCACGTGCGTCACGGCATTGGTTCGGACCCGCGCATTGGCTGGCATTTCATCTATCCCGGCGCCGGCTATGGCGGCTCTTGCTTTCCCAAGGACGTGCAAGCCCTGGCCCGCACCGCGCAGCAGCATCAGTACCAGCCGCGCCTGCTCGATGCGGTGGAAGCGGTCAACGAAGCGCAGAAGGGACACCTGTTCGAATTGATCCAGCGCCATTTCGATCTGGGCGAGGATGAAGGCGTGCGCGGCCGCACCTTTGCGGTGTGGGGCCTGGCCTTCAAACCCAATACCGATGACATGCGTGAAGCTTCCAGCCGTCGCCTGCTGGCGCAACTGTGGGAAGCCGGCGCGACGGTGCGTGCTTACGATCCGGAAGCGCACGAGGAAGCCAAGCGCATCTTTGGCGAGCGTGACGATCTGGTGCTGTGCGACTCCGCCAACGCCGCGCTCGAGGGCGCCGATGCGCTGGTCGTGGTCACCGAGTGGAAGCAGTTCCGCAGCCCGGATTTTGGCCGCCTCAAGGCGACCTTGAAGGACGCCGTGATCTTCGACGGCCGCAACCTGTACGAGCCCGGTGACGTCGAGCAGGCAGGCCTGGCCTATTACGGCATCGGCCGCGGACGTTCCGTCCATGCCCGCTGAACCCGCGCCGGATTTGTTCCTGCAGGATCGCCTGGAACAGCGCCTGGTCGAGCTGGAAACCCGGCTCGCCTTCCAGGAGCACGCAGTCAACGAGTTGAGCGAGGCGCTGGCCGATGCCCGCGCCGAAAGTGGCCGCAATGCCGCGTTGTTGATGAACCTGCTCTCCGACCTGCGCAAGCTGCGCGGCGACCTGTATGCCGATGCGGCGGACGAGCCACCGCCGCCGCATTATTGATAGGCTTGCCTCTGCGCCTGTTCGCGCACGTCCCGCACTGACCCGTATTCCGCAATGACTGATTCCCTCCGCGATCAACTCCTGGGGCTGGGCTTCAAGCCCGCGCCGAAACCCGAGCGCAAGCCTGAGCGAAGGCCTGACCGCAAGCCGGACGGCAAGCGCCATGAGGGCAAACGCCAAGACGGCGGCAAGCGTCCGGCGCATGCCGCCGGGGCGGCGAAGGGGCCGCATTCGGGTCAGCCACGGAATGCCGGTGCCAAGGCAGGGGGCCAGTCGCGCCCTGCACGCGTGGCCGGCGGCGAGATGGATCTGGCCAAGGCCTATGCCATCCGCGCCCAGAAAGAAAAAGATGAGCGCATTGAAGCCGAGCGAATCAAGCAGGAAGAGGCGCGACTGCGTCGCGAAGCCAAGGCGAGGCTGGAAGTCCTGCTGAAGGATCAAGGCCTGAACGATGCGGGTGCCGAAATTACCCGACACTTTCCGTACGGCGGAAAGATCAAGCGCATCTACGTCAACGAAACCCAGCTCAAGGCGCTCAATGCGGGTGAGCTGGGCGTGGTGCAGCTCAATGGCCGCTATCTGTTGGTGACAGCCGCCATGCTGGCCGAAGCCGAAGCCGTGTTCGCACCCTGCGTGGCGCTGAAGGTGGATCCGGATGCGCCGGCCGCCGACGATCCGTACGCCGATCCGCAATTCCAGGTGCCGGATGATCTGGTCTGGTGAAACAGCCGTGGGCCGCGCGCAGCCGCGGCCTACTGAGCGGCGCTGACCGGATTCCTGGCCAGCCAGCGCCAGGCAATCAACGAAGCCAGCAGTGCAAAGCCGCCCGCAGCGGCAAACGCGACGCTGCCGCTGAATCGCCAGAGCTGGCCTGCGAGCAGCGCGCCGATCACGCCACCCACGCCTGACGACAGGCCGTAGAACACGCCCTGGCCGTGACCATTGAGGCGGCCGGGAAAGAACCGCGCCAGCAATTGCATGACCGCCGCAAAGAACGCGCCGAAGTTCAGCGCATGGGTCAGCTGCGCCAAGCCCAGCAACCAACCGTTGTCGGGCCATAGCGCCGTCGCCCACCAGCGCAACGCCGCACTGAACATGGCCAGGGCCATGACCTTGCCGGCATCCCAGCGTCGGAAGATGCGCGCGGACAGGAAGAACACCGCGATCTCGGCCAGCACGCCGACGGTCCAGAACATGCCCAGTCGCGAAGCGGAGTAACCGTGCTCGCTGAGGTAAATGGAAAAGAACGTGTAGTACGGGCCGAACGATACCTGGGTCAGGAAGGCCGCCACCAGGAACGCAATCACCTGCGGCTGTTTCAATCGTGCACGGAAACCTTGCTGGTCGTAGTGCAAGCCTTCCGTCGGCGGGTGTTCGTAATGGTTGGCATACGCCGACACCAGCAGGCCGATCATGATGGGCAGCATCAGCCATGGCAGCTGCTCCGGGCCCCACCAGTCCAGCAACGGTCCAAACGCCGCTACCACGGTGATGAAGCCAATTGAACCCCACACCCGGACATGGCCGTAGCGATGCGGTTGATTGCCGAGATGGCTCAAGGTGATGGCTTCGAACTGCGGCATCACCGCGTTGTAGCTGAAGCAGAACGCGCACATGACCACGAACAGACCGATGAACTTCAGCGGCAGCAGGAACACGCTGAAACTCAGCAAGGTCAGCCAGCAGCCCGCGTGCAGCCAGCGAATCGGACGCGACGAGCGCCCGGCCAGGGTGGACCAGGTACTGGGCGCAACGATGCGCGTGCCGTACCACAGGCTCATCAACACGCTGATCGCACCCACCTGCATTCCACGCGATTGCAGGAACAGTCCCCAGTACGGAGTGAAAGCACCGAGCGCCGCGTAGTAGGCGAAGTAGAAGCTCGACAGTCGCAACATCGGTGGCGATGAAGCAGGCGGGTTCATGCGGCCCTCCCGGCGACGATTTGCTGGCGTCGCCAGGTGCTTGCACAGTGGGGGAATGTCAGGCTCATGCAGCGGTGCTGGGAGAGGGCAGGGGGATCGTGGACAAAGCCGCCCGTGTTTGCAATCGCTACAACGCACAAGGCCCGGAGAACCGGGCCTTGTGACGTTCAACAATCCAGGAGTCGATCAGAAGCTGGCGCGCACGCCCACCTGGTAACCCGAAGCGTCGCGGCCGTAGTTGTACTGGCCGACGATACCCCAGGTCTTGGTGAAGGAGTATTGCGCACCCAGCTCGGCGCCGAACTCGCCCGAGGTCAGCTCACCCTGCGTGTAGTTGACCTTGGCCCAGCCTTCCAGCTTGTCGGTCATCATGCCGTCCACGCCCACCGCGAAACGCACGGCTTCGCCGTTGACGCGCTCGTGCTTGCCCTTGCGGTCGATGGAGACGCGGTCGCTGAGGTAGCTGGTTTCCACCAGCAGGTCGGTCTTCTCGTTCAAACCGTAGTGCGCGCCCACGCCGACGTCGTAGGTGCGCTGCTTGGCATTGATGCGCACGCGCTCGTTCGCGACGTGGGCGGTGGCGGTGTCGTTGCCCTGGCCAAAGCCGCCGAACAGGTAGAACGGCGATTCACCCAGTTCGACCGAACCCTTCAGGTAGTAGCCCTTGGGGCGCATGTCCTGCAGGCTCTTGTCGTTCATCGTGGAGCCGGTGTCGAGCTGGGTCTGCGCGTAGCCGAACTCGACGCTGTTGTAGTTGATTTCGCCTGCGGAGGCAGCAAACGAGGCCGCCGAAATGGCGAGCGCCAGCAAAAGGGTTTTCTTCATGAAGGGAGTCCAGATATCCAGTAAGCGCCGGTGTGGCGGCGAGGCATCCTAGGATTCGGACTCGGGCGAAACAATGCGGTTGCACGCAGTATTAGCTGATGAACATTTGCGCGACGACGAGAACTTTCACAGTTGCATTGACTTGGTTTTCGCCATGCGTTGCCGTCGGCTTGATTCAGTGGCGATCAGTAATTCCAAAGAGATTTCGAAAGCTGGCTGACTCATTCAGGGTCATAGTCGAGATTCGATGCCAACCAGCGTTCGGCTTGCGCCAACGGGACGCCTTTGCGCCGCGCGTAATCTTCCACCTGTTGCTTGGAGACACGGCCGACGACGAAGTACTGACTCTGCGGATGACTGAAGTAATAGCCGGACACCGCCGCCGTCGGAAGCATGGCGAAGCTCTCGGTCAGCTGCATGCCGGCACGGCTTTCCGCGCCCAGCAGCTCGAACAGCGCCGCCTTCTCGCTGTGTTCCGGACAGGCCGGATAACCCGGTGCAGGGCGGATGCCGGCATAGGCCTCGGCCACCAGGGCGTCGTTGTCGAGCGATTCGTCGGCCGCGTATCCCCAGAACTCCGTGCGCACGCGTTGATGCAGACGCTCGGCAAAGGCTTCGGCGAGGCGATCGGCCAGCGCCTTGAGCAGGATCGCGTTGTAATCGTCGTGGTCGGCCTCGAAGCGCGCCACGTGCTCGTCGATGCCGATGCCGGCGGTGACGGCGAATGCGCCGATCCAGTCCTGCTTGCCGGTCGAGGCGGGCGCGATGAAATCCGCCAGGCAGAAGTCCGGTCGTTCGACCGGCTTGTCCACCTGCTGGCGCAGGAAGCACAACGCGCGGGTGGCGCCATCGACCTGCACCTGCACGTCATCGCCCACCGCGTTGGCCGGCCACAGGCCGAACACGCCCTTGGCGGTCAGCCAGCGCTCGCTGACGATGCGATCCAGCATGGCGCGCGCGTCGCGATACAGCTCGCTGGCCTGCGGTCCCACCACTTCGTCGGTCAGGATGGCCGGGTACTTGCCCGCCAGTTCCCACGCCTGGAAGAACGGCGTCCAGTCGATGTACTCGATCAGTTCGGCCAACGGGTAATCATCGAAGGAGGTGATGCCGGGCTGATTGGGCGCCGGTGGGGTATAGGATTCCCAGCCGCCTTCGAAGCGCTGGCCGCGCGCCTTCTCCAGCGTGACCAGGCGTTTGGCATCGCCGCGGTTGCGGTGGCGCTGGCGAATCTCGGCGTAGTCGGCATCGTTGGCGGCGACAAAACCCTCGCGCATGTCGCGCGAAATCAGCGACTGCGCCACGCCGACCGCGCGCGAGGCGTCCTTCACCCAGACGGTGGGGGCGTCGTAGTGCGGATCGATCTTCAGCGCGGTGTGGGCACGTGAGGTCGTGGCGCCGCCGATCAACAACGGCATGGAGAAGCCCTGGCGCTGCATTTCGCGCGCCACATGGGTCATCTCTTCCAACGAGGGCGTGATCAGGCCGGACAGGCCAATCAAGTCGGCGTTCTCGGCCCGTGCGGCGTCCAGGATCTTCTGCGCCGGCACCATCACGCCCAGATCGACCACATCGAAGTTGTTGCAGGCCAGCACCACGCCGACGATGTTCTTGCCGATGTCGTGTACGTCGCCCTTGACCGTGGCCATGATGATCTTGCCGTTGGACTTGCCGACGTCGCCGCTGCGGAGCTTTTCTTCCTCGATGTACGGCAGCAGATAGGCCACGGCCTTCTTCATCACCCGCGCTGATTTCACCACCTGCGGCAGGAACATTTTGCCGGCGCCGAACAGGTCACCGACCACGTTCATGCCGTCCATCAGCGGCCCTTCGATGACATCGAGCGGACGCGTGGCCTGCTGGCGGGCTTCCTCGGTATCGCCTTCGACGAAGGCATCGATGCCGTGGACCAGGGCATGGCTCAGGCGCTCGCGCACGCTCTTGTCGCGCCAGGCCAGATCCTCGACCTTGGCTTCGCCCTTCTTGCCCTTGTAGCGGTCGGCAATCTCCAGCAGGCGCTCGGTGGAATCCTTGCGGCGATTGAGGATCACGTCCTCCACGCGCTCGCGCAGTTCCGCGTCAAGGTCGTCGTAAATCGGCATGGCGCCGGCATTGACGATGCCCATGTCCATGCCCGCCTGGATGGCGTGGTACAGGAACACCGAATGGATCGCCTGGCGCACCGGCTCGTTGCCGCGGAAAGAGAACGAGACATTGGATACGCCGCCGGAGACATGGCAGTGCGGCAGCGTCGCTTTGATGATGCGGGTGGCTTCGATGAAGTCGACCGCGTAGTTGTCGTGTTCCTCGATGCCGGTAGCGACGGCGAAGATGTTCGGGTCGAAAATGATGTCTTCCGGGGGGAAGCCCACCTGCTCGGTCAGGATGCGATACGCGCGCGTGCAGATCTCCACCTTGCGCGCACAGGTGTCGGCCTGGCCGGTTTCGTCGAACGCCATCACCACGGCGGCGGCACCGTAGCGGCGCACCTTGCGGGCATGCTCCAGGAACGCTTCTTCGCCTTCCTTCAGCGAGATCGAATTGACCACGCCCTTGCCCTGCAGGCATTTGAGGCCGGCCTCGATCACGCTCCACTTGGACGAATCCACCATCACCGGGATGCGGGCGATGTCCGGCTCGGAGGCGATCAGGTTGAGGAAGCGCACCATCGCTTTCTCGGAATCGATCAGGCCTTCGTCCATGTTGACGTCAAGGATCTGCGCGCCATTGGCCACCTGCTGGCGCGCCACGTCCACGGCTTCCTCGTAGCGCTCTTCCTTGACCAGCTTGCGGAACTGCGCACTGCCGGTGACGTTGGTGCGCTCGCCGACGTTGACGAACAGCAGGTCGGGGGTGATGACCAGCGGTTCCAGGCCGGAAAGACGGGTATGGCGCGGAGAGGTGTTCATGCGATGGCATCCATGTCGCTACCCGCCGTGGCGGGATTGGCTGCAATAAGAGCGAGGGAAAAGGTCACGGGCCGCTGCACTCAAGCCGCGTCGGCCAGGCGTTGCGGCAGTCGGCGCGGCGCAAGACCGTGCACGGCGTCGGCAATGGCGCGGATGTGCGCTGGCGTGGTGCCGCAGCAGCCGCCGACCAGGTTGAGCAGGCCGGATTGGGCGAACTCCTTGAGCGTGTCGGCCATTTCCTCCGGCGTCTCGTCGTACTCGCCGAACGCATTGGGCAGGCCGGCATTGGGATGGGCGCTGACGTAGCTGTCGGCGATTGTGGCCAGGGTTTCCACGTGCTCGCGCAGATCCTTGGCGCCGAGCGCGCAGTTCAGGCCGATGGCCAGCGGCTGGCTGTGCGCCATCGAGGTGTAGAACGCCTCGGCAGTCTGGCCCGAGAGCGTGCGGCCGGAGGCATCGGTGATGGTGCCGGAGATCATCACCGGCAAACGGGCGCCGCGCACGTCGAAGACTTCCTCGATTGCGAACAACGCCGCCTTGGCATTGAGGGTGTCGAAGATGGTCTCGACCATGATGATGTCCGCGCCGCCATCGATCAGGCCGTCGATGGCCTCGCGGTAGGTGCCACGCAGTTCGTCAAAGCTGGTGTTGCGGAAGCCCGGGTCGTTGACGTCCGGGCTGATCGAGGCCGTGCGGCTGGTGGGGCCGAGCACGCCAATCACAAAGCGCGGCTTGTCCGGCGTGGTCGCCTCGATGGCGTCACAGCAGTCGCGGGCGACTTGCGCGCCGGCCTTGTTGAGTTCGTAGACCAGGTGCTCGAGATGGTAGTCGGCCTGGCTGACCGCCGTGGCGTTGAAGGTGTTGGTTTCCACCAGATCCGCGCCCGCTTCCAGATAGGCGGTATGCACGCCGGCGATGATCTCGGGCTTGGTCAGCAGCAACAGATCGTTGTTGCCTTTCAAATCGTGACCGCAGTTGCCGTGGCCGTCGTGCTGGCTGTCGAATCCTTCGGCGAAACGCTGGCCGCGGTAATCGTCTTCCTGCAGGCCGTGGCGCTGGATCATGGTGCCCATCGCGCCATCGATGATCAGGATGCGTTCGCTCAGCGCCTTGAGCAGTTTTTCGGCGCGCTCGGGATGCAGCCAGGGCAGGGTGATCATGGTTTGACTCCCAACAGCGAAATGACTTCGAAATGCGGCGGACGCCGTTCGCGGGTCACGGCTTCGGCATTGGCCACTTCCAGTCCGGCCTTTTCCGCGAATCGCCGCAGTTCCTTCTCGGTGAAACCCAGGTTGACGTGACCGTACGATTCCACCACGGCGCGATGCTCATGCTTGGCCAGGCTGCTCAACAGCAGGCGCCCGCCACGGCGAAGCACGCGCGCCGCCTCGGCGACCGCTTGCGCAGGCCGGCTGGCATAGGTCAACGCGTGCATCAGCACGACCAGGTCAAAGCTCTGGTCCTTGAAGGGAAGCGCATGCATGTCGCCCTCGCGCACTTCCACGTTTTCGAAACGACGAAGGCGCTCGCCAGCGGCCGCGACCACGCGGGCGCTGGTATCCACGCAGACATAGCGGTGGGCATGCGGCGACAGCAGCTCGGCCAGCACGCCGTCGCCGGAAGCGATGTCCAGCACGTCGCCGGTTTCCAGCAGCGGCAGCGCGGTGCGCGCCAGGGCTTCCCAGGTGCGGCCCGGCGAGTAGTGGCGTTCCATGTCGCCGGCCACCGAGTCGGCCCAGTTCTGGTCGGACGCGCGGCTGGCCAGCACCGTGGCCACGCGCTCGGCGTCCTGACGCAGCAGGGGATCATCGCTGCCTTCCTTCAGGGCGCGCCACAGGTCCCGTTGTGCCGGGTCCAGCTTGTCCTCGTCGAAGCGGTAATAGGCCGAAACGCCGGCGCGGCGGTCGCGCACCAGCCCGGCTTCCTTGAGTTTGGCCAGATGAGTGGAGACCCGCGGCTGGGCGAGCTGGGTGATGCCGGAAAGCTCGGCCACGGTCAGTTCCTCGTTCGCCAGCAATACCAGCAGGCGCACGCGGGTGGCGTCGGCAAAGACCTTCAGCCGGGTCGACCAAGCTTCCAGATCCATAAATATCTTCCTATCGCGATATAAAGATATTGTCCTGCCAACAGGGCTTTCCGGTCAAGCCGGGCTACGCCGGCGCATGGGCCCGGTTACAATTGGTATTCAAATAGTGAAGTGAGAGGGTTGGAACGTGGATTTTGCATTCACCGAAGAGCAGTTGATGATCCAGGACGTGGCACGCCGGATCGCGCAGGAAAAAATCGCGCCGAGCGCCGAGCACCACGACAAGACGGGCGAGTTCCCGCTGGACAACATCCGCCTGCTCGGTGAAAACGGCCTGATGGGCATCGAAGTGCCGGGCGAGTACGGCGGCGCGGGCATGGACCCGGTGGCCTACGTGCTGGCCATGGTGGAAATCGCCGCCGGCGACGCCGCCCATTCGACCATCATGTCGGTCAACAATTCGCTGTTCTGCAACGGCATCCTGAAGAACGGCACCGAGGCGCAGAAGCAGAAGTACGTGCGCGCCATTGCCGAAGGCGAGGCGATCGGTGCGTTTGCGCTGACCGAGCCGCAGTCCGGCTCCGACGCCACGTCGATGCGTTGCCGTGCCATCAAGCAGGCCGACGGCAGCTACGTCATCAACGGCAAGAAGAGCTGGATCACCTCCGGCCCGGTGGCCAAGTACATCGTGCTGTTCGCCATGAGCGAACCGGACAAGGGCGCGCGCGGCATCACCGCTTTCCTGATCGACACCGACAAGGCCGGCTTCCATCGCGGCAAGACCGAGCCCAAGCTGGGCATCCGCGCCTCGGCCACCTGCGAAATCGAGTTCACCGACTACGTGGCGGCCGCCGACGAGGTGCTGGGCGCAGAAGGCGAGGGCTTCAAGATCGCCATGGGCGTGCTGGATGCCGGCCGCATCGGCATCGCCAGCCAGGCCATCGGCATTGCCCGCGCCGCCTACGAAGCCACCCTCGAGTACGTGAAGGAGCGCAAGGCGTTTGGCGCGCCGATCGGCACCTTCCAGATGACCCAGGCCAAGATCGCCGACATGAAGTGCAAGCTCGACGCGGCCCTGCTGCTGACTCTGCGCGCGGCGTGGGTGAAGGGCCAGGACCAGCGTTTCAGCAATGAAGCGGCGATTGCCAAGCTGGTGGCGTCGGAAGCCGCCATGTGGATTACCCATCAGGCCGTGCAGATCCACGGTGGCATGGGTTACTCCAAGGAAATGCCGCTGGAGCGCTATTTCCGCGACGCCAAGATCACCGAGATCTACGAAGGCACCAGTGAAATCCAGCGGCTGGTGATTGCGCGCAACGAGACCGGGCTGCGCTGAGCCGCGGTGCAGTCCTGCCGAATGAGTCGACCGGAATGGCCGGTCGCCCACTAAAAAGCCCGGCATTGCCGGGCTTTTTTTTGCCCCCTCTCCCGCAAAGCGGGGGAAGGGGCGGTAGTGCAGTGAACGGATGAGCTACGTGGTCAAGCCGATGTCTTCTTCTTCGCCAGCCGCAGCCACGTATCGACCACCGTGTCCGGATTGAGCGACACCGACTCGATGCCCTCGGCCATCAGCCACTCGGCCAGGTCCGGATGATCGGAAGGCCCCTGGCCGCAGATGCCCACGTATTTGCCCTTGGCGCGTGCGGTCTGGATGGCCATCGACAGCAGCTTCTTGACTGCCGGGTTCCGCTCGTCGAACAGGTTGGCCACGATGCTGGAATCGCGATCCAGGCCCAGGGTGAGCTGGGTCAGGTCGTTGGAGCCAATCGAGAAGCCGTCGAAAATATCCAGGAACTCGTCGGCCAGCAGCGCGTTGGACGGCACTTCGCACATCATGATGATCTTGAGACCGTTCTCGCCCTGCTTCAGGCCGTGCTTGGCCAGCACCTCGATGACCTTGCGGCCTTCTTCCAGCGTGCGCACGAACGGAATCATCACCCACAGGTTGGCCAGGCCCATCTCGTCGCGCACCTTGCGCACGGCGCGGCATTCCAGCGCGAACGCAGGCTCGAACGAGGGGTCGACATAGCGGCTGGCGCCACGGAAGCCGATCATCGGATTCTCTTCGTGCGGCTCGTACCGGCTGCCGCCGATCAGGTTGGCGTACTCGTTGGACTTGAAGTCCGACAGGCGCACGATGACCGGGTTCGGAGCGACCGAAGCGGTGATGGTGGCGATGCCTTCGGCCAGGCGATCCACATAGAAGCTGACCGGGTCGGCGTAGCCGGCCATCTTGGCTTCGATCTTCTTGCGGGTTTCCAGGTCCTGGCGGTCGAACTCCAGCAGGGCCAGCGGATGCACGCCGATATGGCTGGCAATGATCATCTCCAGGCGCGCCAGGCCGATGCCGGCGTTCGGCAGCTGGCCGAAATCGAAGGCGCGCTCGGGGTTGGCCACGTTCATCATGATCTTCAACGGCGCCGGCGGCATGTTGTCCAGATCCGTCGTGGTGCGCTCGAAGGGCAGGGCGCCTTCGTAGATGAAGCCGGTGTCGCCTTCGGCGCAGCTGACGGTCACTTCCTGGCCGTCCTTGATGTGATCCAGCGCGTTGCCGGTACCTACCACCGCCGGCACGCCCAGTTCGCGCGCGATGATCGCGGCATGGCAGGTGCGGCCACCGCGGTTGGTGACGATGGCGGCGGCGCGCTTCATCACCGGCTCCCAATCGGGATCGGTCATGTCGGCCACCAACACGTCGCCAGGCTGCACGCGGCTCATGTCATCCAGCGAGCGCACCACGCGGGCGATGCCGCTGCCGATCTTCTGGCCGATGGCGCGGCCCTCAGCGATCACCGGGCCGCGCTGCTCCAGCGCATAGCGCTCGATCTGCGTGGCCTTGGCGCGCGACTTCACGGTTTCCGGGCGCGCCTGCACGATGAACAGCTTGCCGCTGACACCGTCCTTGGCCCATTCGATATCCATCGGGCGGCCGTAGTGCTTTTCGATGACCAGCGACTGCTTGGCCAGTTCCTGCACATCGACATCGCTGATCGAGAACTTGCCGCGCAGTTCCACCGGCGTGTCCTCATTGCGCACGCGCTCGCCGGGCTGGTCCGAATAGACCATGCGGATCTGCTTGCTGCCCAGGGCGCGGCGCAGGATCGCCGGCTTGCCTTGCGACAGGGTCGGCTTGTACACGTAGAACTCGTCGGGATTGACCGCGCCCTGCACCACGTTCTCGCCCAGGCCGTAGCTGGCGGTGACAAACACCACGTCGCGAAAGCCGGACTCGGTGTCCAAGGTGAACAGCACGCCGGACGCGCCGACGTCCGAGCGCACCATCAGCTGCACGCCGGCCGACAGGAACACATCTTCGTGCTTGAAGCCGTGGTGCACGCGGTAGGCGATGGCGCGATCGTTGTACAGCGAGGCGAAGACTTCCTTGACCTTGTGCACCACGTCATCGGCGCCGGTCACGTTGAGGAAGGTTTCCTGTTGGCCGGCGAAGCTGGCATCGGGCAGGTCTTCGGCGGTGGCCGAGGAGCGCACGGCCACGGCGACATCGCCGCCGCCGTTGTCGGCGCACAGCTGGGCATAGGCCTGGCGGATGTCGCGGTCCAGTTCCGGCTGCAGCGGCGCATCGATGACCCAGCCGCGGATTTCGCGGCCGGCGGCGGTCAATGCCGGCACGTCTTCCACGTCGAGCGTGGCCAGGCGATCAAAGATGCGCTTGGACAGGTCGTTATGGGCGATGAAATCCTTGAACGCTTCGGCCGTGGTCGCATAGCCGCCGGGAACCGATACCCCGAGCCCGGCCAGGTGGCCGATCATCTCGCCAAGGGAAGAGTTCTTGCCGCCGACCCGGGCAAGGTCGGCCAGGCGCAACGCGTGCAGCCAGAGGATGTTCTCGTTCAAGCGGGGGCTCCAGATAGGGAGGCAGCACGCCGAGAGCACACCGGCGCGGCCGTGTCCGTGGGGAAGAGGCGCTATGATGCAGTGCATACCAATTGCATACAAGCTTGATCAGAAGGGAGGTTTCGTGGTGAATCCAGGTGAAGAAGGCGTTGTGGTCCGTCCCGTGTTCTATGTCTCCGACGGCACCGGCATCACCGCCGAAACCATCGGCCACAGCCTGCTGACCCAGTTCACCGGATTCCGCTTCCAGACCGACCGCATTTCGTTCGTGGACGACGCCGACAAGGCCCGCGACACGGCCGACCGCATCCGCCGCGCCGGCATTGCCGCCGGCACCCGGCCAATCGTGGTCAATTCCTGTGTCGATGCGTCATTGAGCGTGCTGCTCGCCGAGAGCGGGGCGCTGATGCTGGACGTGTTCGCACCCTTCATCGAGCCGCTGGAGCTGGAGCTGGGCACGCCGCGGCAGAACCGGGTGGGGCAGGCGCATGGCCTGGTCGATTTCGAGACCTACCACCGCCGCATCAATGCGATGAACTTCGCCCTGACCCACGATGATGGCATCGCGCTGGAATACGAGGAGGCCGACGTCATCCTGGTGGCGGTCTCGCGCGCCGGTAAAACCCCGACCTGCGTCTATCTGGCCCTGCACTATGGCGTGCGCGCGGCCAACTATCCGCTGACCGACCAGGATCTGGAAACCGATCGCCTGCCGGCCCGCCTGCGCCAGTACCGGCGCAAGCTGTTCGGCCTGACCATCGATCCGGAGCGCCTGCAGCAGATTCGCCAGGAGCGCCGACCCAACTCCACCTATTCGAAGCTGGAGACTTGCAAGCGCGAGGTCGCGGCAGCCGAGGCGATGTTCCAGGTCGAGCGCATTCCCACCCTCAGCACCACCAACAAGTCGATCGAGGAAATTTCCAGCAAGGTGCTGTCCACGCTGGGCTTGCAGCGCGAGATGTTCTGAGCGGGGAGGACGCCCGGGCGGGCCGGGCAAGCGCCGGGAAAAGTTCACCAGCGGAAAGGCTTAACTTAGGCTTCCCCCGGGTGTCCGTCAATGCTGCCGCCACGCCCTGCGGGCGTGTAGCATCGGCCCATGCCTACCTCTGCCACCCGCCGCGAAGACCGCATTCCCAAGCTCAGTCGTTTTGGCTGGCTGATGGCCTTGTACGCGGAAAACCATGCGCGCCTGATGCGCCTGTTCTCGCCGGATCAGCTGCAACCCGGCACCTATCTGTCGTCGGTCGGCGATGGTCTGGACGTTCGCCTGGAAGTCATCGAGACCCATCGCTATACGGTGGAGCTGCGACTGACCTATGACCTGCGCGACCCGGTGACGGGCGAACCGGATCCGTCGGCCTTCGTCCGCCTGTATCGCGACGCGCATCAAGCCGAGGCCACCCACTGCTATGTCGGTCGGCGCTGGCAGGACGTGATTGGCCTCTACCCGCCGCCGGCCGAAGTGATCAGCCACCGCATGCGCATGAACACCTTCCTCGGCAAATGGCTGGAATACCTGGCCGACCAGGGACACGGCGTGGCGACGTTGCGACCGGTGGAAGCGGCGGCGCTGGACGCAGCCTGAGACGCGCGTCCGTCGCCGGCCATCGGTGACGTGCCCGCGACGATGCCCCGGCGTGAACGACGCAAACAAAAAAGCCTCGACAGAGTCGAGGCTTTTTTGTTGAAACTGGCGTCCCCACGGGGATTCGAACCCCGGTCGCCACCGTGAAAGGGTGATGTCCTAGGCCTCTAGACGATGGGGACGCGTTTGAAACATTTCCCAAGTTTTACTTCCAGACAGGCCTAATTGCCTAGAAGTTGGTGGAGCCAGCCGGGATCGAACCGGCGACCTCTTGCATGCCATGCAAGCGCTCTCCCAGCTGAGCTATGGCCCCACGCGGCGGGAGAAGCGGAATTGTAGGGAGGCTTTTTCAGACTTGCAAGCACTCTCGTAAAAAAATATTCACGGTGGCGCAAACACGACGCATCCGGTGGAATAGAAGCCCGTCGACTTGCACAGCGGATTTGCGCTATTGAACATTGAACTGACCGTTGCCGACTGGGCGGCGTGGGCGCCGGGACTGCACACCGCCGAGGAGTGGCAGGCCTGGTCGCGTGCGCCGTTCTCGCCGCGCGGCGAAGGCACGCCGGCGCTGAGTGAAGTGCCGGCGATGCAGCGTCGACGCATCGATCGCCTGGGGCGCATGGCCATCCAGACGGCCTATTGGTGCCAGCGTGCCGAAGCGGCCGGCATTCCGTTCGTGTTCGCATCGCGCCACGGCGATGTCGCCTGCTCGGTGGAGTTGCTGGGTTCTTTGAGCCGGCACGAAAGCCTGTCGCCCACCGGCTTCGGCCTGTCCGTACACAACGCCATCGCCGCGTTGTATTCCATCGTGCGCGGTGAGCGTGGCAACTATTTGGCGTTGGCGGCCGGCGCGGCCACGCCGGCGGCAGCGATGGTCGAAGCGACCGGCTTGATTTCGGATGGCGCACCGGAAATGCTGGTGGTGGTGTACGACGCGGCATTGCCGACGGTCTACGAAGACTTCCGCGATGAGGCCGATCCGTTCCATGCCTGGTGCTGGCGGCTGGCGGCGCCCGGCGCGGCCGGGCGTCGCATGCGCTTGTCCTGTGGCGCCGCCAGGGGCGAGCCGCCCGCCACGCCGGTCGAGATTCCACGCAGCCTGGACGTGCTGCGCTTCTTCCTGCAGGCGGAACCGGAACTGCGTCAGCGCGTGGATGCCGTGGACTGGACGTGGCGATGCTTGCCCGCCTGAATCATCTCTGGCGCATCCTCGGTACCGGCCTGAGCTTTCTGGCCTTTGGCCTCGGCGGACTGTGCCTGCGCGTGCTGGTGTTTCCGCCGCTGATGTTGCTGGCGCGCTCGCCGGTGCGTCGGCAGCGGTGGGCACGGCGCGCCATCCAGCTCAGTTTTGCCGCGCATATCGGCTTGATGCACCGGCTGGGACTTTTGACCTATGACATCCGCCACCAATACCGCTTGAATCGACAGGGCCTGTTGATCCTGGCCAACCATCCCACCCTGATTGACGTGGTGTTCCTGGTGTCGCTGCTGCCCAATGCCGATTGCGTGGTCAAGTCCGCCGTGGCGCGCAATCCGTTCATGCGCGGGCCGGTCCAGGCCGCAGGTTACGTAGCCAATGACGATGGCGCCGGGCTGGTGGACGATTGCATCGCCGCGGTCCGTGCCGGGGGCAATCTGGTGATCTTCCCGGAAGGCACCCGGACCGCGCGCGGACAGGCGCCCCGGCTGCAGCGCGGAGCGGCCAATATCGCGGTGCGCGGCCGGATTGATGTGACGCCGGTGCGCATCAGCTGCACGCCGATGACACTGGGAAAAGGCGAGAAATGGTATCGTGTGCCCTCGCGCCGGTTCCATGTGGTGTTGGACGTTCAGGAAGATCTGCCCATCGCGCAGTTCCTGAACGAGGATGGCCACGGGGCCGGAGGGGACGCGGCAGCTGCCAGACGGCTGACGGATTTTTTGACGGATTATTTTGCGGGAGAGCAATCGCGTGCAGGCACTTGAGCACGAGATCAAGGAATTGATCATCACATCGTTGTCCCTCGAGGACATCACGCCCGCCGACATCGATACGGCGGCGCCGTTGTTTGTCGAGGGATTGGGTCTGGATTCAATCGACGCGCTGGAGCTGGGCCTGGCCCTGCAGAAGCGCTATGGCGTCAGTCTTTCCGCGGATTCGCAGGAAACGCGCCGGCATTTCGCCAGCGTGCAGGCGCTGGCTGAATTCGTGGCTTCGCAGCGTCAGGCTTGAGCGCGCGGCGAGGGGACCGAGATGACCAAGAACGAACTATTTGATCGGATCTCAACGATCCTTCACGACACCTTCGAAATCGACCACGCCCGGATTACTCCGCAGGCGCGGCTTTACGACGACCTCGACATCGACAGCATCGACGCGGTCGATCTGATCGTGCAGCTCAAGCCTTTGCTTGGCCGCAATCTGCAGCCGGATGCCTTCAAGACGGTGCGCACGGTGCAGGACGTGGTCGATGTGCTGTACGGCCTGATCCGCGATCAAGCCGCCTGAGCGCGGCTTGCCTGTCCCGTGAGCAAGCTCCGCGCGGCATTGTTCATCGCGCTGTCGCTCGCCTATCCGCTGGTGGTCTACCTGGCGCTGGGCCGATTCGAGCCGCGCTGGTTGGCGCTGCTGCTGCTGGCGTTGGCGCTGCTGCGCGCGATCGCCACCCGCCAGGCGGTGTGGCTGGTGGCCGCCGCCGGTGCGGCCGTGCTCGCCTTGATGGCCACGATTTTCAACCAGGCCCTGCCATTGAAGCTGTATCCGGCGCTGGTCAATGCGGTGATGCTGGCCGTGTTTGCCGCCAGCCTCGTGTTTCCGCCCAGCGTGGTGGAACGCATCGCGCGCCTGACCGAGCCGGACTTGCCGGCGCATGCGGTGGTCTATACGCGGCGTGTCACCCAGGTCTGGTGCGCGTTCTTCATCGTCAATGGCACGCTGGCGCTGATCACCGCGCTCTGGGCCAGCGATCGCGCCTGGGCGATCTATAACGGCGGCATCGCCTATGTGCTGATGGGCAGCCTGTTTGCGATTGAATGGCTGGTGCGCCAGCGCGTGCGGGCGGCGCATCGCCATGACTGAGTGGTTGCCCCTGTCCGAGGTGGCGGTGCGCGCTCGAGTCGGGCGCCGGATTGCGCCGGGTATGGATCACGCGCAGTTCCGCGCGCGCGTGGCGGACTGGCGCGAGGCGTTCGCCCGCCAGGCCGGGCGCGATGTCGCCTTGTACTTTGAAGATGCAGTGGGTTTTGCCGCGGCGCTGTTCGGGGCGTGGCATGCCGGCAAGCGGGTGATGCTGTGTGGCGACAATCTGGCGTCCACGCTGGAGCGTGCCGCCAGCCGCGTGGACGGCTTCGCCGGCGACGTGGCGCAGGAATTCGCTCCGCTGCAGCCGGAGCAGGGCGGCGATCCGGATGAGCTGGTCGCGCTGGATGAGGCCGCTACCCAGCTGTTCGTTTTCACCTCCGGCAGTACCGGTGAACCGGTGGCGATCGAGAAGCGCCTGGACCAGCTGGCGCGCGAGGTCGAGGCGCTCGAAGCCAGTTTCGGCGAGGAAATGCAGGGCGCGGTGGTGCATGGCACCGTTTCGCACCAGCACATCTACGGCTTGCTGTTCCGCGTGCTGTGGCCGCTGGCCGCCGGGCGCGAGATTGCGCCACGCACCTTCTTCCACGAAGACCTGCTGATGGCGGTGGGCCGGCGCCCGGCAGTGCTGGTGGCCAGCCCGGCTCATTTGAAGCGCCTGCCCAGCCAACTGGACTGGGCGGCCTTGCATGGACAGCTGCGTACCGTGTTTTCGTCGGGCGGTGCCTTGGGTGCGGACGCCGCGCTGGATGCGCGCCGACACCTGGGCGTGGCGCCCACTGAAATCTACGGCAGCAGTGAAACCGGCGGCATCGCCTGGCGCCGCTGGAACCGCGAACAACCGGCCTGGCATGCGCTGCCTGGCGTGAGCTGGCGGATTGTCGACGCACGCCTGGAAGTGCGCTCGCCGCATCTGGCCGACGCCCACGAATGGTGGCGCAGCGAAGATCGTGTCGCGACCGAAGGCGAGGGCTTTCGCCTGCTCGGACGCGCGGATCGCATCGTCAAGATCGAAGAGCGCCGCGTTTCGCTGGATGCCTTGGAACGGCATATCGCCGAGCACCCCTGCGTACAGGAAGCGCGCATCGGCATGTTGCCGGGCGCGCGCGACACGCTGGTGGCGGTGATTGTGCCGAACGAGTCCGGCTGGGCGGCGCTGCGCGAGCACGGCCGCCGTGCCCTGTCGCAGACCCTGTCGCACTTCCTGGCCGCCAGCCACGATGCGGTGGCGCGACCGCGGCGTTGGCGCTTTGCGGTGAGCCTGCCGGTCAACGCACAGGGCAAGGTGACCGATCGCGAGTTGATGGCCTTGTTCCGCCCGGAGCGACCCGAGCCGCATTGGCGCCTGCGCGAGGCGGAGTCGGCGGAACTGGAACTGGATCTGTCGCCGGACCTGGCGGTGTTCGACGGCCATTTCCCGCAGGCGGCGGTGTTGCCGGGCGTGGCGCAACTGGACTGGGCAATCCGCTTTGGCCGCGAAGCCTTTCCGCTGCCGCCGCGTTTCCTGCGCATGGAAGCCTTGAAGTTCCAGCGCGTGGCGCGGCCACACGACCGCATCCGCTTGCAACTACAGTGGCTGCCGGCCAAGCAGTGCCTGCAGTTCACCTACACCTCCGCGCATGGTCCGCATGCCAGCGGTCGTGTCGTGCTGGGCGAGTGAGGCGGGCGTGGCGGCGTATTCCTTGATGGTGGTGATCCCGGTCTTCGATCACGAGCATGCGATCGCCGCGATGGTCGACGGCGTGCTGGCCAGCGGACATGATTGCCTGCTGGTGGACGATGGCTCGGGCCCGGCCTGCGCCGCGGTACTGGACGCGCTGGCGCAGGCGCATGCGCCGCGGGTTCGCCTGCTGCGGCTGCCGACCAACCAGGGTAAGGGCGGCGCGGTGCTGGCGGGCTTTGCCGAAGCCGCGCGCCTGGGCGCCAGCCACGTGTTGCAGATCGATGCCGATGGCCAGCACGACCCCGGCGATATCGCCCGCTTTGTCGCCGCGTCGCATGCCTGCCCGGACGCCGTGATCTGCGGCGCCCCCGACTACGATGCCAGCGTGCCCAAGGGGCGTCTGTACGGTCGCTACCTGACCCACATCTGGGTCTGGATCAACACGCTGTCCTTTGCCATCCGCGATTCGATGTGCGGATTCCGCATCTATCCGCTGCCGCCGGTGCTGAAGCTGGTCAAGCAAGAAACGATTGGCCGGCGCATGGATTTCGACATCGAGATCATCGTGCGCCTTTTCTGGCGCGGCGTGCCGGTGCAGAACCTGCTGACCCGGGTGACCTATCCCAGCGACGGCGTGTCCCACTTCGACGTGTGGCGCGACAACGTGCGCATCAGCCGCATGCACACGCGGCTGTTCTTCGGCATGCTGCGGCGCCTGCCGGGTTGGCTGCTGCATGGTCGCGGGATGCCGGCATGAACGTGCAGGCGCAGCCGCACTGGGCCGACATCGGCGAATCCACGTCGGTGGCCGGCGTGCGCTTTCTGTGCGCTGTGTACCGCTGGCTGGGTCGCTGGCCGTTCCGCTTGTGCCTGTATCCGGTGGTGCTGGTGCACTGGCTCGGCAACGCCACCGCGCGTCGCGCCTCCATCGAGTATCTGCAGCGCCTGCACCGACACGCGCCGGGCACGTTCGCGCACACACCGGGCGCACTGACCAGCCTGCGCCACTTCGGGAATTTCGCCGAAACCCTGCTCGACAAGATCCTCGCCATGGGCGGACGTTATCCGCCCGAGCGGGTGACCACTTATCGCGATGGGGTGATGCGACGCGTGCAGCAAGGGCAGGGCGGCTTGATCATCACCGCGCATATCGGCTGCCTGGAACTGTGCCAGGTGCTGGCCGACAGCGTGCCGGGATTCCGGCTGACCGCGCTGGTGCACACCGCACACGCCGAACGCTTCAACCGCATGCTGGATCGCCTGGATCCGGCCAATGGCGTACGCCTGATGCAGGTCACCGAAATCGGTCCGGCCACCGCCAGCGTGCTGGCCGAGCGGGTGGCGGCCGGCGAGTTCGTGGCCATCGCCGGTGACCGCGTGCCGCTGCAGGGCGGACGCAGCGTGCGGGTGCCGTTCCTCGGCCATGACGCGCCGTTTCCCATCGGTGCGTATGCGCTGGCGTCGGTGCTGGCGTGTCCGGTGTTCACCATGGCCTGCACCCATGAAGGCCAGGGCTACACGGTACGCTTCGAGGAATTCGCTGAATCGCTGAAACTGCCGCGCGGCTCGCGTGACGCCGCACTGGCCCAACATGCCGCGCGCTTTGCCCACTGGCTGGAAGCCCAGGTGGTGCGCGCCCCTCTGGATTGGTTCAATTTCTTCCCTTTCTGGGATCAGGTTCCGCATGACACTCCCCCTGAATGACGCCGGCGCCGTCCGGTTCGGCGATGCCCCGTTGCGTATCGAAGACGTGGTGGCGCTGTCGCAGCGCCGCAGCGCGGCCGTGCTGTCGGAGGATCCGGAGTTCCGCGCGCGCATCACCCGCGGCGCGGATTTTCTCGATCGCGTGCTGCGCGAGGACGGTGTCATCTACGGCGTGACCACCGGCTACGGCGATTCCTGCACCGTCAACATCCCGATGGATCTGGTCGCCGAACTGCCGCACCACCTGTACACCTACCACGGTTGCGGGCTCGGTCGCTTCCTCGATCCGCAGGAAACCCGCGCGGTGCTGGCGGCGCGCCTGGCCTCGCTCTCGCGCGGCATGTCCGGGGTCAGCCTGGGCCTGTTGCAGGGCCTGGAGCAATTGCTGGTGCACGACGTGCTGCCGATGATTCCGGCCGAAGGTTCGGTCGGCGCCAGCGGCGATCTCACGCCGCTGTCCTACGTCGCCGCCGTGCTCTGCGGTGAGCGTGAGGTGCTGCATGCCGGTCGCCGCCGTCCCGCTGCCGAAGCGCTGGCCGAGATCGGCCTGACGCCGTTGCAACTGCGACCCAAGGAAGGCCTGGCCATCATGAATGGCACCGCGGTGATGACCGCGCTGGCTTGCCTGGCCTGGGATCGCGCCGACTACCTGTGCCGCATGGCGACCCGCCTGACCGCCTTCAACGTGCTGGCCAGCGACGGCAACGCCCACCATTTCGATGAAGTGCTGTTTGCCGCCAAGCCGCATCCGGGCCAGTCGCGCATCGCCGCGCGCCTGCGCCATGATCTGCATAGCGATCGTCCGCCGCGCAACGAGCAGCGTTTGCAGGATCGCTATTCGCTGCGCTGCGCGCCGCACGTGATTGGCGTGGTCGAAGACGCGCTGCCGTTCTTCCGCCAGCTGATCGAGACCGAACTCAACAGCGCCAATGACAATCCGCTGATCGATCCCGAACGCGAGCAGATCCTGCACGGTGGCCATTTCTACGGCGGCCATATCGCCTTCGCGATGGATGGCCTGAAGAACGCCATCGCCAACCTGGCCGATCTGCTCGACCGGCAGATGGCGCTGCTGGTCGACACCCGCTTCAATCATGGGCTGCCGTCCAACCTGTCGGCGGCGCCGTCGCATCGCGCCGCCATCAACCACGGCCTGAAGGCGCTGCAGATCAGCGTATCGGCATGGACGGCCGAAGCGCTCAAGCTGACCATGCCGGCCTCGGTGTTCTCGCGCTCGACCGAATGCCACAACCAGGACAAGGTCAGCATGGGCACGATCTCCGCGCGCGATTGCCTGCGCGTGATCGAGCTGACCGAACAGGTGGTGGCGGCCCTGCTGATCGTCGCGCGCCAGGGCATCGAGCTGCGCCGACGCGCCGGTGGCCTGGCGGTGTTCGGCGACGAAGCCGCCGCCATGTACGAGGATCTGTGCCAGCGCATCCCGCTGGTGCAGGAAGATCGTGCCCTGGATGGTGAACTGCGCCAGCTGTGCGAGTGGCAGCGCGAGCAGGTCTGGGACTTGTATGGCCACGACTGATTTGTCCGGTCAGATTGAACTGACCCCGGCTTTCCACGACTGCGATCCGATGCAGGTGGTGTGGCATGGCAACTACTTCAAGTATCTGGAACTGGCGCGCTGCGCCCTGCTGCAGCGTTACGACTACGACTACCCGCAGATGCAGGCCTCCGGTTACCTGTGGCCGGTGGTGGATGCGCGGGTCAAGTACATCCGGCCGCTGCTGTATGGCCAGGCCTTGAAGGTGCAGGCCGAGATCGTGGAGTGGGAGAACCGCCTCAAGATCGACTACCGCATCCGCGATGCCGCCACCGATCAGGTACTGACCAAGGCGCATACCGTGCAGGTGGCGGTGGACGCGGCCAGCCAGGAGCTGCAATACGTTTGCCCGTCGATCCTGTGGGAACGCCTGGGAGTGAGCCGGCCATGAAGTCCATGTGCTTGCAGGCCATCGTGCTGGCCAGCCTGCTGGTGGGACTGGCGCCATCGACGCGGGCTGCCGACGACCTGTCGGTGGTCCAGCAGCGCGTGGCCCAGGTTGAAGTCTTGCGCGGCGGTTTCGAACAGGAAAAGCGCATCGCCGGCTTCAAGAATCCGTTGCGCTCGCAGGGCAGCTTCCTGGTGGCGCGCGGCAAGGGCGTGGTCTGGACCACGCTCAAGCCGTTCCCCTCGGAAGTGGTGATCACCGGTGATCGCATCCTCAGCCGTCAGCGCGATGGCAGTACGCGCGTCGAGGTGGACGGGCGCGAGCAGCCGGCGCTGCGTTCGGTCAACGCGATGATGTTTGCCCTGGTCAGTGGCGATGTGGCGGCGCTGTCCTCGCGCTTCGACACCCAGGTTCAGGCGCGGGCCGGCAACGCCTGGACGCTGGCGCTCACGCCCAAGTCAGCGGCCCTGGCCAAGGCCTTCCGCCGCATCACCCTCAACGGTGATCGCTACGTGCGCGACGTGGACATCGAGGAGGCCAACGGCGATCACACCCATCTGCGCTTTGTCGATCTCAGCCAGACGCCGGCGCAGCTGAGCGTTGACGAGGCCCGCCGCTTTGACTGAAGCCGGCAGCGCCGTTTCGCTCAGCGAACGTGATCGGCAGTGGCGGGCGCGCTGGCGCTGGGTCGCTGTTGCATGGTTGCTGATGGTGCTGGCCATTGGCGCGCACCAGTGGCGCTTCTGGCAGCACCCGCCGATCGACAGCGACATCCTGGCCATGCTGCCGCGCGATGCGAGCGACGTGCTCCTGTCCGATGCCACCGAACATATCGCCGACGCCAGCGCCCGCCAGCTGGTGGTGATGCTGGGCGCGGCCGATGCCGCGCAGGCGCGGGCCGCAGAGGCGGCGTTCCGCGCCAGCCTGCAGCGTGATGACGCGCGCCAGCCGCTGCCGTTCCAGGCCAGCGGACAGGCCGAGGACTGGTTCGATCAGGCGCGGACGTTCTACGCGCCGTATCGGGATCGCCTGCTTACCGCGGGACAACGCGAGCAGTTGCAGCAGGCCGATATCGGCGCCTTGACCGAGTCCACCCTGGCCGCGCTGTACGGGCCGATGGGCGCACCGCGCCTGACCCAATGGCGCCAGGATCCGCTCGGCCTGTGGCCGCAATGGTGGCAGTCGCGCGCCACCGGCTCGGGCTTGAACATCGGCGAGGATGGCGTCATCCAGGCCGAAGGGCGTTACTGGATCGCGTTGCCGATGGAGATGCGCGGTTCGGCCTTCCGCCTGGATGGCGAACGCATCATCGATGACGCACTGGATCGCGCCAGTGCCGCTGCGCGCGTGGTCGCACCGCAGCTGAGCGTGCTTCGCGCCGGCGTGCCGCTGCATGCCGAAGCGGCGGCGGTGCAGGCCAATCGCGAGATCAACACCATCGGTTGGGGATCACTGGCGGCCGTGCTGCTGCTGGTGTTCCTGTCGTTCCGATCGTTGCGCCCGATTGTGCTGGTGGCCGGCTCGCTGATCATCGGTTGCGCGGCGGCGCTGTCGGTGACCGCGCTGGTGTTCGGCCAGGTGCATCTGCTGACCCTGATCTTCGGCGCCAGCCTGGTGGGCGTGGCGGAGGATTACGGCATCCACTGGTTCGCATCGCGCCAGGGCGTGGCCGCAGAGGGGCGTTGGCGCCTGCTGCGCCATCTGCTGCCCGGCCTGTGGATTGCCTTGTTGACCAGCGCGCTGGCGTACCTGGCGCTGGGTCTGGCGCCGTTCCCGGGCCTGCGGCAGATGGCTCTGTTCTCGGTGGTCGGACTGGCGGCCGCGTTCCTGACCGTGATCTGCTGGTTTCCCTGGCTGGATGGCGGGCAGGTGCGCAGCACGCGTTTCTCGCAGGCTATTGGCCGTTCGCTGGATCGCTGGCCACGCCTGCAATGGCAGCGTCCGGTGGCCTGGGTCGCCGTCGCCATCACCGTGATCGCGGGCTTCGGCCTGCTGCGTGTGACCAGCAATGATGATCTGCGCAGCCTGCAATCATCGCCGCCGGCCTTGATGGCGCAGCAGATCGAAGTGGGGCGCCTGCTCGGCATGCCCAGCCCGGCGCAGTTCTTCCTGGTGCGTGGCGACGATGCCGAGCAGGTGCTGCAGCGCGAGGAAGCCCTGGTCAAACGCCTTCGCCAGCTGCAGGACCAGCATCGCATCGGCGGCTACCGCGCGATCAGCGACTGGCTGCCTTCGCAGCAGCAGCAACACGCCGACGCGGCATTGACGCAGCAGGTGGAAAGCGCGGTGTTGTCCCAGCTCGGCCAGTTGATGGACGAACCGCTGCAGCGCGCCGGTTTCGCCGACCAGGATCTGGCGTTGCCGGCATGGCTGGCTTCGCCGGTGTCGGCGCCGTTCCGCCATCTGTGGCTGGGCCAACTGGGCGACCAGGTGGCCAGCGTGGTGTTGATTGACGACCTCGGCACACCGGCCGGTTTGAACCAGGTGCAGGCGCAGGCCGACGGCCTGGCCGGTGTGCGCTGGGTGGATCGCACCGCCGACTTCACCCGCTTGCTGCGGCATTACCGCCATCTGATGAGCGGCCTGTTGTTTGCCGGCGCGTTGCTGGTATTCGCCGTGCTGTGGTGGCGTTATCGGCGCCTGGCGTGGCGGGTGATGCTGCCCACGCTGCTGGCCTGCGTGCTGACCGTGGCTGCGTTGGGTTGGCTGGGGCAGCCGTTGCAACTGTTCAACGTGCTGGCGCTGACCTTGCTGCTGGGCATGGGCATCGATTACGGGATTTTCCTGGCCGAGCATCGCGGCGATCCCACGGCGTGGATGGCGGTCTGCATCGGCGCGGCCAGCACCTGGTTGTCCTTTGGCCTGCTTGCGCTGTCGGCCACGCCGGCGCTGCGCGCGTTCGGCCTGACCCTGCTGCTCGGCATTGGCCTGGTGTGGTTCATCTCGCCGTTCTTCCGTCCTGCCGCATCACCCCCATCCCCCGAACAAGAGATCCTCAAGGAATGAAAGTCGAACGTACGGAAGTCCTCATCATCGGCGCGGGCCCGGCCGGCTCGGTCGCCGCCGCGATGCTGCGCCAGCAGGGCCGAAGCGTGCTGATCCTGGAGCGCGAGCAGTTCCCGCGCTTTTCCATCGGCGAGAGCCTGCTGCCGCAGAGCATGGAGTACATCCAGGCCGCCGGCCTGCTGCAGGACGTGGTGGAAGCGGGCTTCCAGTACAAGAACGGCGCCGCGTTCGTGCGCGGCGAGCGGCAGACCGAGTTTGATTTCCGCGACAAGTTCTCGCCCGGCTGGGGCACCACCTACCAGGTGCAGCGCGCCAACTTCGACGAGGTGCTGGCCCGCGGCGCCGAGCGCATGGGTGCGCAGCTGCGCTTCCGCCATGAAGTGCTGGCGGTGGAACCGGGCGAACAACCGCGCGTGACCGTACGCTCACCGGAGGGCGAGGAGTACGTGGTGGAAGCCGACTTCCTGCTCGATGCCAGCGGCTTTGGCCGCTTGCTGCCACGCCTGCTCAAGCTGGAATCGCCCTCCAACTTTCCGGTGCGCGGGGCCATCTTCACGCATGTGCGCGACCACATCGGCCACGATGCCGGCTTCGATCGCAACAAGATCCTGATCACGACCCACCCCGAACATGTCGACGTGTGGTACTGGACCATTCCTTTCTCCAACGGCACCTGCTCGCTCGGCGTGGTCGCCGAGATGGATGTTCTCAAGCGCTACGAAGGCAGCGATCTGCAGCGCCTGCAAGCCCTGGTCGGCGAAGATCCCAATCTCGGCCGCCTGCTGGCGCAAGCCGAGTGGGGCGTCATGCCGGTCCGCCAGATCACCGGCTACTCGGCCAATGTCAGCTCGCTGTGGGGTCCGGGGTATGCCTTGCTCGGCAATGCCGGCGAGTTCCTCGACCCGGTGTTCTCCTCCGGCGTCACCATCGCCTTCCGTTCGGCCGAGCTCGCCGCCCAATGCCTGGCGCGCAAATACGCCGGCGAAACAGTGGATTGGGAACAGGACTACGCGATTCCCCTGCGCGCCGGTGTGCAGACCTTCCGCCGCTTCGTCGAAGCCTGGTATGCCGGCGGCTTCCAGAAGATCATCTTCCATCCGGATCCGCAGCCGGATGTGCGCCGCATGATCTGCTCGATCCTGGCCGGCTACGCGTGGGATACCAGGAATCCCTACGTCGCCGATACCACGGGCCGACGTCTGCGCGTGCTGGAGGAATTGTGTTCCGCCTGATCGCGACCGTGTGCATGGCGATGCTGCTGGGCGCCTGCGCGCGCCGTGCGCCGACGCCTTCGATCGCCTTGCCGTCGCTGCAGCTGGCGCCGGCCGCGCTGGGTCACGAGTTGTCGGTGCAGCAACGCCTGCATTTCCAGTTCGGCCGCCAGCAGCGTGACCTGGATGCGTTGTTGGAAGTCGATGCGCAGGAAGTGCGGCTGGCCGTGCAGGCGATGGGCCAGACCGGCGTGCGCCTGCAATGGGATGGTCAACAGTTGCAGGAGCAACGCGCCGCCTGGTTGCCGCCGGCGGTGCGCAGCGCGCGCGTGCTGGACGACCTGCAGTTTTCGCTCTGGCCCAGCGATGCCGTACGCGCGGCCTTGCCGGCGGACTGGCAACTGCAGGACGACGGCGTCACCCGCCGGCTGTCCCGGGGTGGCCAGGACTGGCTGGTGTTGACGCGGGTCTCACCGCAACGGCTGCAACTGGACAACCGCGCCGAGGGTTACCAGCTGGAGATTGAATCGCTGGAGCCGACGCCGCCATGACCACGGTGTTCCTCAATGCCTTGGGCATCACCTGTGCGCTGGGCGAGGGCAGGGCGGAGGTGGCGCGCATGTTGTTCGATGCCACCTCGCCGGCCGGGTTGCGCAACAGCGACGCGCTGACATTGGGTCGACCGCTGATGCTGGGCGTGGCGCCCGGCTTCCCCTTGCCGGGCGAAGACGAGAACGGCGCCACGCGTCCGCCGCTCGACGATCATCCGCTGCCCCTGCGTGGCCGTAACAACGCCCTGCTGCGCAGCGCCTACCGACAGATTGCCGGGCAGGTGCAGCAGGCAATGGCGCAGTACGGAGCGGACCGCGTTGCGGTCATCCTGGGCACCAGTACCTCGGGCATCGGCGAGTCGGAACAGGCGCTGCCGCACAAGTTGGCGCACGACCAGTGGCCGCCGCAGTTCCATTACGCGCAGCAGGAAATCGGCGCGCCGTCGCGTTTCATTGCCGCCGAGTCCGGCGCCTGCGGTCCGGCCTGGACCATCTCCACGGCCTGTTCTTCCAGCGCCAAGGCGTTGGCCTCGGGCGCACGCCTGCTGCGCGCCGGCATCGTCGATGCGGTGATCGCCGGCGGCGCCGATTCGCTCTGCCGCTTCACCATCGACGGCTTCAGCGCGCTGGAGTCGGTGTCGGCGGGCCGCTGCAATCCGTTCTCGCGCCATCGCAATGGCATCAACATCGGCGAAGGTGCGGCGCTGTTCCTGATGACCCGCGAGCCCGGTCCGGTGCGCCTGGCCGGTTGGGGCGAAACCGCTGACGCCCACCATATTTCCGCACCCGAGCCGCAGGGGCGCGGCGCAATTGCCGCGATCGAGCAGGCCATCGCGCGCGCCGGCATCGGCGCCGCCGACATCGGCTATGTGAACCTGCATGGCACGGCCACGCCACAGAACGACGCCATGGAAAGCCGCGCCGTCGCCGCCACCGTGGGCACGTCCGTGCCGGTGAGCTCCACCAAGCCATTGACCGGGCACACGCTCGGCGCGGCGGGCGCGATCGAAGCCGGGCTGGCCTGGCTCACCCTGGTCGACAATCCGCTGCGTCGTCTGCCGCCGCATTGGTGGGACGGCCAGTTCGACCCGGAACTGCCCGCGTTGACGCTGGTGAATCCGGGCGACGTGGCAGCGGGCCCGCTACGCTATGTGCTGAGTCATTCGTTCGCGTTTGGCGGCAGCAATGCCGTCCTGTTGTTCGGAGCCGCCTGATGAGCCAGGACCAGCCGCATCCCCTGTACGAAATCGAACGGGTCATCCCGCATCGTGGCGCCCTGCGCCTGATCGATCGCCTGCTGGCCTGGGACGAGGACCGGGTGGTGGTGGAAGTGCGGGTGCCTGCCGATGGGCCGTTCAACGATGAGGCCGGCGTGCCGGCCTGGGTGGGCGTGGAGTACATGGCGCAGGCCATCGCCGCCTGGGCGGGCTGTCGCGCGCGTCGCCAGGGCGGCGAACCCAGCATCGGCTTCCTGCTGGGCACGCGTCGCTACGAAGCGCTGTGGCCGAATTTCCCCTCCGGCGTATTACTTCGGGTAGAGGCCATCTGCGAACTGTTGGGCGACAATGGCCTGGGGATGTTCGCTTGCCGGATCAGCGCGGGCGACGAAGATGTAGCGACTGCCAACGTGTCGGTGTTCGAACCGCCAGACGCGATGGCTTATCTGGAGATCAAGCAAGCATGAAGGAACAGTCCACGGTTCTGGTCACGGGGGCCAGCCGCGGCATCGGGCGTGCCATCGCCCTGCGCATCGCGCAGGACGGGCATGACGTGGTGGTGCATTGTCGTCAACGCATCGAAGAAGCCGAAGCGGTGGCGCAGGAAATCCGTGCGCTCGGCCGGCAGGCGCGGGTGCTCTCGTTCGATGTCGCCGATCGCGCCGCCAGTGCGCAGGCGCTGGAAGCCGACGTCGCCGAACACGGCGCCTACTACGGCGTGGTCTGCAATGCCGGCATCGCCCGCGATACCGCGTTTCCGGCGATGAGCAGCGAAGACTGGGACGCGGTGATCCACACCAACCTGGATGCGTTCTACAACGTCCTGCATCCGCTGATCATGCCGATGGTGCGCCGTCGCCAGCCCGGTCGCATCGTGACCCTGTCGTCGGTATCGGGACTGGTCGGCAATCGCGGACAGACCAATTACAGCGCGGCCAAGGCCGGCATCATCGGCGCCACCAAGGCGCTGGCGCTGGAACTGGCCAGCCGCAACATCACCGTCAATTGCGTGGCCCCTGGCCTGGTCGATACCGAGATGGTCAGCGCCGAAGTGCTGGATGAAGCCTTGAAGATGATCCCCATGCGACGCATGGGCAAGCCGGAGGAAGTGGCGGCCGTGGTCGCGTTCCTGTTGTCGCCGGAAGCGGCGTATGTCACCCGCCAGGTGATCTCGGTCAATGGAGGTCTGGTCGGATGAGCCAGCCAGGCAATACCACCACGCTCAAGCGCGTCGTCGTCACCGGCGCCGGCGCCATCAGTCCGCTGGGCAATGACTGGCCGAGTATCCACCTGCACCTGCGCGAGTGCCGCAACGCGGTCCAGCACATGCCGGAGTGGGACATCTACGAAGGCTTGAACACCAAGCTGGCCGCACCGGCCGCCGAGTTCGAGCTTCCCCCGCACTACAACCGCAAGACCACGCGCAGCATGGGACGGGTGGCGATCATGTCGGTGCGCGCCACCGAACTGGCCCTGCAGCAAGCCGGCCTGCTCGGCGATCCCCTGCTGGCCAGCGGCCGGATGGGCGTGTCCTACGGTTCGTCCTCGGGCACGCACAGCGCAGTGGGTGACTTCGGCCGCATGCTCAACGAGCACACCACCGAGGGCATCAGCGCCACCACCTACCTGAAGATGATGAGCCACACCGCGCCGGTGAACATCGGTGTGTTCTTCGGCCTGCAGGGCCGCGTGATCACCACCTCCAGCGCCTGCACCTCGGGTAGCCAGGGCGTGGGCTCGGCCTATGAGGCGATCCGCTTCGGCAAGCAGGTGGCGATGATCGCCGGCGGCGCCGAACAGCTCGACGCCACGGCGGCAGCGGTGTTCGACACCTTGTTCGCCACCAGCGTGCGCAATGACGATCCGCAATCCACGCCGCGGCCGTTCGATGCCCATCGCGATGGCCTGGTGCTGGGCGAGGGCGCCTGCACGTTGATCCTGGAAGACCTCGAGCACGCGCAGGCACGCGGCGCCACCATCCTGGCCGAACTGGTCGGCTACGGCACCAACAGCGACGGCCAGCATGTGACCCAGCCCAGCGCCGACACCATGGCCCAGGCCATGCGCCTGGCCCTGGAGGATGCAGGTCTGACCGCCGATCAGATTGACTACGTCAACGCCCACGGCACCGCCACCGATCACGGCGACATCGCCGAGACCACCGCCACCGCGCAGGTGTTCGGCGCGCGCATGCCGATCAGTTCGCTCAAGAGTTACGTGGGCCACACGCTGGGCGCGTGCGGCGCCTACGAAGCCTGGCTGACCATCGAGATGATGCGCGAAGGCTGGTTTGCCCCCACCCTCAATCTGGAAACGCGCGACCCGCGTTGCGCCGAGTTGGACTACATCACCGGCGAAGGCCGCGACCTGCAGGCCGAGTACGTGATGAGCAACAACTTCGCCTTCGGCGGCATCAATACGTCGCTGATCTTCCGGCGTTGGCAGGATTGAAAGGTAGCCACGCTCGTTCCGCTTTTTCCCCGTAGACAAGGACATACCCCATGAAGCATTCGTTGTTCGTCGCTGGCCTGGTCATCGCCCTGGCTTCCACCACCGCCCAGGCGCGCGAAACCCGCGTTGAAGGTTCGTTCGAAGAACTGGTCAACTCGCCCGAAGCCAAGAAGGCCGGCATCGACGGCAGCGTGCGGTTCTACCTGGCGGGCCAGAAGACCCCCGCCGTGCAATCGCGCATGGGCGAAGACGTGTCGAACAAGAAGACCAACGCCGCCAACAAGTCCGATGCCGAAGCCTGCCGCTGGGTGACCCTGTCGGTGCTCAAGGCGTTCCAGGATTCGGCCAAGTCGCGTGGCGCCAACGCCGTGATCGACATGGTCAGTTACTACAAGAAGAACGAATTCAAGAGCGCGCAGAACTACGAGTGCTACGCCGGCGCCATCATGGCGGGTACGGCGATGAAGGGCACGTACGCCAAGATCAAGTAAGCCGGTAAACCGGGTTGCGCGGACGGCCGGGAGGCCGTCCGCCATGCCAAGCTCCGGGGAGGGGACGCCCGGACAGCTTCATTCACCCCGCAACCGCAACGCATTGAACACCACCGACGCCGAGCTCAAGCTCATCGCCAGCGCCGCCAGCATCGGCGACAGCAACGGCCCGCCGAACAACGCCAGCACACCCGCCGCGACCGGCACGCCCAGCGCGTTGTAAAAGAAGGCAAACGCCAGGTTCTGGCGCATGTTGCGCACGGTGGTTTCGGAGATGGCGCGGGCGCGGACGATGGCGGTCAGGTCGCCCTTGACCAGGGTGACCTGGGCGCTGGACATGGCCACGTCGGTGCCGGTGCCCATGGCGATGCCGACATCGGCGGCCGCCAGGGCAGGGGCGTCGTTGATGCCGTCGCCGGCCATGGCGACGCGGTGGCCTTCGGCTTGCAGGCGCGCTACCAGGGCGGCCTTGTCGGCGGGACGCACTTCGCCGTGGACTTCGTCGATGCCCAGGCGGCGCGCCACGGCCTGCGCGGTGCGTTCGCCATCGCCGGTGGCCATGACGATGCGCAGGCCGCTGTCGCGTAGCGCCTGCACGGCGGCGGGGGTGCTGGCCTTGATCGGGTCGGCCACCGCAATCAGGCCGGCGAACTGTCCGTCGCTGGCCAGGTACATCACGCTGGCGCCTTCATCGCGCAGTGCCTGCGCCTGCGAGGCCAGGGCGGAAACGTCGACATGCAGCGTCTCCATCAGGGCGGTGTTGCCGAGTGCCATCGCATGCCCGTTGACCATACCGCGCACGCCGATGCCGGTGTCGGAGTCGAAGTCCTGCGCCTGCGTCAGCGGCAGGCCGCGCGTGCGCGCTTCGTTGACGATGGCGTGGGCCAGCGGATGTTCGCTGCCGGCGTCCAGGCTCGCGGCCAGCCGCAGCACGTCGTCTTCGTTGTGGGGCTGCAAGGCCACTACGCTGCGGAACGCAGGCCGGCCTTCGGTGAGGGTGCCGGTCTTGTCGACGATCAGCGTATCGATGCGGCGCAGGGTTTCGATGGCCTCGGCATCGCGGAACAGGACACCGGCCTGGGCGGCGCGGCCGCTGGCCACCATGATCGACATCGGCGTGGCCAGGCCCAGCGCGCAAGGACAGGCGATGATCAGGACGGATACGGCATTGAGCACACCGTAAGTCCAGGAAGGCTGCGGACCGAACAAGCCCCATCCCAGCAGGGTGGCGACGGCGGCGACCATCACCGCCAGCACGAACCAGAACGACACCTGGTCCGCCAGCCGCTGCATCGGTGCACGCGATCGCTGCGCCTGCGCCACCAGTTGCACGATCTGCGCGAGCACGCTGTCGGCGCCGACACGCTCGGCCTGGATGATCAGGCTGCCCGTGCCATTGAGGGTGGCGCCGATGACATGCTCACCCGGCTGCTTGGCGACTGGAATCGGTTCGCCGGTCAGCATGGACTCGTCCACGTGCGAGCGACCTTCCAGCACGCGCCCGTCCACGGGCACCTGTTCGCCGGGACGGACGCGCACGCGATCGCCCACTTGCACATGAGCCAGGTCGACGTCCTCTTCCTGGCCGTCATCGCGCAGGCGACGCGCGGTTTTCGGAGCCAGGCCGAGCAAGGCCTTGATCGCCGAGGAAGTGCGCGAGCGCGCCTTCAGTTCCAGCAGCTGGCCGAGCAGGGTCAGCGAGACAATCACTGCGGCGGCTTCGAAGTACACACCGACGCGGCCATGTTCATGGAACGACACCGGGAACAGATCCGGTGCCAGGGTCGCCACCACGCTGTAGCCATACGCGGCGCTGACGCCGGTGCCGATCAAGGTCCACATGTTGGGACTGCGCAGGCGCAGTGATTGCCACCAGCGCTGGAAGAACGGCCAGCCGGCCCACAGCACCACCGGCGTACTCAGCGCCAGTTCCAGATAGCCGCGCGTCGCCGGGGACAGGCCATGCAACCAGTTGCCCGCCATGGCCAGCACCATCGTGGCCACGCTCAGGGGCAGGGTCCACCAGAAGCGCCGACGGAAATCAGTGAGCTCGGGGTTTTCCTGCTCATCCAGCGAGGGCTGCATGGGCTCCAGCGCCATGCCGCAAATCGGGCAGATGCCGGGACCGATCTGCACGATCTGCGGATGCATCGGGCAGGTGTATTCCGTGCCGGGCGGCACCGGCGCCGGTTCACTTGTGGCTTGCAGATAGCGCACGGGATCGGCGATGAACTTGCTGCGACAACCGGCCGAACAGAAATGCCAGCTCCGGCCCTCATGCTCCGCATGGTGCGGCGTGGTCAGCGGATCCACCTGCATGCCGCAGACCGGATCCGTGACCTTGCCGTCGGCAAGCGGAGCGGGGCCCGCCTGATTGCCGTGGCAGCAGGCGCCGGCTTTGCGGACCGGCGAGGGCGTGCCTGTCGCGTGGTCATGGCCGTGCGCGCTGTGGTGCGGATCGTGCGGGCTCATGTGCGCTCCTGATTGAGGGCGCCCAGGATGGGGCAGGTGCTGGGATCGCCATGACCGGGACAGGCATCGACCAGGCCACGCAGCGCGTCACGCACGCGTTGCAGTTCGGCCAGCCGCTCTTCCAGCAGGACCAGCTTGGCCGCAGCGGCGGCCTTGACCTGGGCCATGTCGTCGCGCGCGGCGCTGATGGCCAGCAGATCCCGGATTTCCTCCAGGGTGAAACCCAAGGCCTTGGCGCGACGGATGAAGTTCAGGAGCAGCACATCGCCCTCTTCGTAGCGGCGGTAGCCGGCCGCGCTGCGTGCCGGCGCCGGCAGCAAGTGCTGGCGTTCGTAGTAGCGGACGGTGTCGATGGGCACGCCGGCAAGGCGTGCCAATTGGCCAATATTCATGCATCACTCCAAGCGGATACAGGGAGTGTGCTCCCTGGACCGTGGTCAAGAGTCAAGACTTTAATCAAGTGGACGGAAAACTCAGAACCACAGGCGCAGACCCACCAGAAAGTGGGTATCGCGCGCGTGTTCTCCCGCCGCTTCGGCCCAGCGGGCGCTGTCGCCGAACCTGCGTCCGTGGCTGATGCCCACATAGGGAGCAAACCGTCGCGTCACTTCATAGCGCAGGCGCAGACCCGCTTCCACCGACGTCAGGCCGCTGCCCTCGCCAAACTCAACGCGCTCGCACGCGTTCAAGCGTGCTTCCACGCGCGGCTGCAGGATCAAACGGTTGGTGAGCAGCAGCTCGTACTCGGCTTCCACCGTCGCGGCGACTTGTCCGTCTTCGGCCAGATAGGCGGTGGCCGCCATCTCGAACTTGTAGGGCGCCAGTCCTTGCACGCCCAGTGCCGCCCAACTGCGCGCCTGCTCCGGACGGGTGTCGTGGCGAATGCCGGCGACCACATCCCACCATGGCGAAACACTGCGCCCGTACAGCAGTTCCATTTGCGCCGCTTCGGTGTGTCCCGCGGTCCGTTCGCCTTCGGTGCGCAACCAGAGGCGATTCAGATCACTGCCGACCCAGGCTTGCGCTTCCCAGGCCTGGCCTTCCTGTCCGTCGCGCCGCCAGCCTTCCAGGCGGTCAATCAGCACGAAGGAGTTGATGGACGGCGCATGTTCCATCGCATGGTGCGACACCTCCGGGAAAGCTGCCGCGCGATCCGCAGCGGAAATGGGAGGCAGCGGATCTGCGGCAGACGGTTTTTTTTCCTGTTCCGTTGCTTGCGCGTGGTCCTTGTGATCGACGTGTTGCGTGTGCTCCACCGGTGCCGCGTGATGGCTGTGCGGATCCTGCGCTGGTGATGTCGGCGTAGCGCCGCCATGACCTGCATGCGGATCCTGCGCCGCCCACGCCGAGGCCGCACACAACGAGGTCAATGCGATGGCCATGGGGATGATCCGACGAAGCGAAAAGTGCGTACTCATGCGTCAATCCTTACTTCCCGCATCATTCCGGCTTCCATGTGGTACAGCAGATGGCAGTGGAAGGCCCAGCGTCCCAGTGCGTCGGCGCGCACGCGATAGCTGCGTCGTGTGCCGGGCGGGATATCGACGGTGTGCTTGCGCACCTGGAAGTTGTCCTGGCCATCTTCCAGATCACTCCAGACGCCATGCAGATGGATCGGGTGGTTCATCATGGTGTCGTTGACCAGCACGATGCGCAGGCGCTCGCCATAGTTCATGCGCAGGGGTTCGGCGCCGGCAAAGGGAATGCCGTTGAACGACCAGGCAAACTTTTCCATGTGCCCGGTCAGGTGCAGTTCGATTTCGCGCCCGGGCTCACGTCCATCCGGATCTGCGAATACGCTGCGCAGGTCGGCATAGGTCAGCACCTTGCGGCCGTTGTCGCGCAGGCCGACACCGGGATCATCCAGGCGCGCATCGGTGGAAGAAGACTGCATGTCCACCAACGGATTGCCCTGCTCGCTGGCCGGGTGATGCACGGCCTTGGCCGGCGCGGCGCCGTGGCCGGCGTGGCCCATGCTCGCGCCGCAACCGCCTTCGGCCATGTTGGCGCCGCAGCCGCCTTCCATGCCGGCGTGATCGCCGTGGCTGCCATGGCCCATGTCGGCCATGCTCAACAGCGGGCGCGGATCGCGCGCAGGCAGCTCACCGCGCAGTCCTTCGCGCACCGCCAGCGTGGCGCGTGCATAGCCGGTGCGCCCCATGTCCTGGGCGAAAATCGTGAAGGCATCCTGACCTTTCGGTTCCACCAGTACGTCATAGGTTTCAGCGGTGGCGATGCGGAATTCATCCACGCTGACCGGATGCACCGGCTGACCATCGGCGGCGACCACGGTCATCTTCAAGCCCGGTATGCGCACATCGAAGTAGGTCATCGCCGCACCGTTGATGAAGCGCAGCAGGACCTTCTCGCCGGGCGCGAACAGACCGGTCCAGTTGCCGTCGGGCGCGTGCCCGTTGGCCAGGTAAGTGTAGGTATGAGCATTGATGTCGGAGATGTCCGAGGGCGTCATCCGCATCCGACCCCACATGCCGCGATCGGCCAGCGTGGCCGACCAGCCGTCGCGCTTCACGTCGCCGACGAAATCGCCCACGGTGCGCTGGTAGGTGTTGTCGTGCATCGGCATCTTCTTCATGCGCCGGTACAGCGCCGCCGGTTCCAGGTCGGTCCAGTCGGACAGCAGGATCACGTGTTCGCGATCGAAGGCGTAAGGCAGCGGCTCGCGCGGATCGATGATCAGCGCGCCGTACAGGCCGGCCTGTTCCTGGAACATCGAATGGCTGTGGTACCAGTAGGTACCGGATTGCCTGAGCTGGAAGCGGTATTGCCAGGTTTCGCCGGGGGCGATGCCGTTGAAGCTCAGTCCGGGCACGCCATCCATGTTGGAGGGCAGCAGGATGCCGTGCCAATGGATGGAGGTAGGGGCGGAGGCCAGGCGATTGCTGACCCGCACGGTGACGGTGTCGCCTTCGCGCCAGCGCAGGGTGGGCGCGGGCAGGCTGCCGTTGACGGTGATGGCGGGACGATCGCGTCCGGTGAAGTTGGCCAGGGTCTGGCCGATGCTCAGGTCGAGATCGGTGGCGGTCAGTACGCCCGCCGCTGTGGCGCGTTGGCTGGCCCACGCAGGCCGGCCGGGCAGGCCCAGCCCCAGCAAGGCCGAACCCGCGGCCAGGCCGGTGACGAAATGGCGACGCGACAAGCGGGCGCGACCCAGCCCGCCCGGGTCAAAGGAATCAGAAAACATGCAAAGCTCCTGGAGAATCGAAAGCACGACTCCGCGCCGCGCGAGGCGGACGCTGAAAGACGCGGACGTTCAACCACCCTTCGATGGGTGGCTTTCCCTCAGGCGATGGGAGGTCGTTGCGGACGCGTCAATCGCGGCGCTGCGCGATCAGCATGGGCTTCGATGAGGTAGCGCGCAGTGACAGGCGGCAGGCCCGCCAGTGCGGTGGCCACCGGCAACGGCGGCAGGGACAACAGGCAGATGCCGTCGCAATCGCCGCCCAGGCAGCAGTCGGCATGGCCCTGGGCGGGCGCTTGCTCCTGCGCGGCCACGGGGGCGGACGCGGCGTGTTCCGTCGCAGCGGCCGCCAGTGTGCCGGGCTCGTCGTGGCAGGGCGCTCCGGCCTGCGTCGCCACCACGGGCGCGGTCGCAACGGCAGCGCCCGCCTGGCTCAGATGCATGCGCGCCGATGCCAGCGCGCCGGCGCTGGTGGTGATCACCAGGCTGACGGCCAGCAGCAACCGAAGCAGGAGCGATTCGCGTGACATAGGCATACTTTAGCCGCGCCGGCGGGTCTGCGCATACGTCGATGGCGTGCCATGCATTGGACAATTAAGGTCTGCACCCGGGTCCATGGCCGGCTTTGCAGGCCTGAGCGGGTACGCCCGCGTACGGGACGCCTGCGCTAGGCAAAGCGCGCGCGATGCCTGAGAATCCGCGCCTTGAATCGATACAGGCGAAGTCGCGAGTGAATCCTGCGGTGTTGATTGTGGCCGACGTCGGTGGCACGTATGCGCGCGTGGCGCTGGTCAGCGTGCGGCGCGGCGGTTCGCCGGAGATCCTCGGATACCACAAATACGCCTGTGCGGAGCATCCGGATCTGGCGTCGATCCTGCGTCGTTTCATCGATGAGAAAACCGATGGCGGCATCCGCGCCGCGGTGGTGGCGATCGCCGGCGTGCTCGATGGCGACACCCTGGTCAATGCGAACCTGCCCTGGCCGGTGTCGCTGGAACGCACGCGCCAGGCTGCTGCCCTGCAAGGCCTGCACCTGATCAATGACTTTGAAGCCGTGGCCTACGCCATTCCGCACCTGCAGGTGGGCGGGCTGTTGCCGTTGACCGGCGAGCAGCCGCATCACTTCCAGTGGCCGGCGCTGGTGTTGGGCCCCGGTACCGGGCTGGGCGCGGCCTTGCGTTTCGAAGGCGGTGAGCGCCCGGTGCTGGCCAGTGAAGTAGGCCACTCGGCGCTGGCGCCGGCCAATGAGCTGGAGATGGACATCCTGCGCCGGCTGATGAAGCGCTGGCCGCATGTGGACAACGAACGTGTGCTGTCCGGCAGTGGGCTGATGAATCTGTATCCCTGCCTGTGCGAGATACGCGGCAGTGCGCCGCGCTGGCAGACGCCCGAGCAGCTGATTGCCGCGGCCAATGCAGGCCAGGACGCGCTGGCAGTGGAGACCCTGCAGGTGTTCTGCGGCTGGCTCGGCAGCCTGATCGGCGATCTGGTCATCGCCTTCGGCGCCCGCTCGGTCTACCTGGCGGGCGGTATCCCGGCGCACATCGAAAACTTCCTGCGCGCGCCGGCGTTCCGCGAGCGCTACTTCAACAAGGGCGTGCTGGGCCATGTGCTGCGGCATGTGCCGATCTGGCGCGTGGATCATGGCCAGCTCGGCATCGTCGGCGCCGCCGCCTGGTTCGCCGACCAACCCGCGCGTGATTGACGCGCACGCACGGAGAACACGCGCATGAGCGATCGCAGGCGATTTCTGCAAGCGGGTCTGCTGGCCACCGGAGCATTGGCCCTGCCCGCATTGAGTGCGGCACAGGCGCGCGCCGGCCACAGTGGCGCGCGCGTGGTCTCCACCTGGGATTTCGGCGTGCCGGCCAACCAGGTGGCCTGGCCGGTGCTGGCCGCTGGCGGCAGCGCCTTGGATGCGGTGGAAGCCGGGGCGCGCTGGGCCGAGAGCGACTTGTGCAATCCCACGGTCGGCCACTGCGGCAATCCCGATCGCGAAGGCGTGCTGACCCTCGATGCCAGCATCATGGACGGCGACGGTCGTTGTGGTTCGGTGGCCGCGCTGGAAGACATCCTGCATCCGGTGTCGGTGGCGCGTCGAGTCATGGAAAAGACACCGCACGTGATGCTGGTGGGCGAGGGCGCACAGCAGTTCGCCATCAGCCAGGGCCTGGAGCATCGGCGCCTGCTGACGCCGCAGGCCGAGCAGGCCTGGCGGGAATGGTTGAAGACCTCGCGCTACCAGCCCGAAATCAATGCCGAACGACGCGGCATGCCCGGCAATTCGGAAAACCATGACACCATCGGCATGCTCGCCATCGGCGCCGATGGCAAGCTCGCCGGCGCCTGCACCACCAGCGGCATGGCCTGGAAAATGCACGGCCGCGTGGGCGACAGCCCGATCATTGGCGCGGGCCTGTATGTGGACAACGAGGTCGGCGCCGCCACGGCTTCGGGCGTGGGCGAAGAAATGATCCGCAATGCGGCCAGTTTCCTGGTGGTCGAGCTCATGCGCCAAGGACGATCGCCGATGGAGGCGTGTCGCGAAGCGATTGATCGGGTGGTGCGCAAGCGGCCTGAAGCCAGCAAGACGCTGCAGGTCTGCTTCCTCGCTTTGAACAAGCATGGCGAAGTCGGTGCGTATGCCCTGCACCAGGGATTCGTCTACGCGGTCTGCGATGCCGGCAAGCAGGACGATCTGCGCCAGTCCGCGTCGGTCTACCAGACCACGCAGTCGTGAGCGCACCCCGACGCCTGCTGGAAGTGGCGGCCAATTCGCTGGCGTCGGCCCTTGCCGCGCAGGCGGGCGGTGGGGATCGGGTCGAACTGTGCGAGAACCTGGCCGAAGGCGGCACCACGCCGTCGCACGGCACGCTGGTGATGGCGCGCGAGCAGCTGCAGATTCCGCTGTACGTGCTGATCCGTCCGCGGCCTGGCGATTTCCACTACGACGCACAGGAAGTGGCGCTGATGGTGCGCGACATCCGCCATTGTCGTGAACTTGGCTGCGATGGCGTGGTCATTGGCGCGCTGGATGCGCAGGGAAGGGTGGATGCGCGGGTCTGCGGCGAATTGATGGCGGCCGCCAGCGGCATGGGCGTGAGCTTCCATCGCGCCATCGACGCCTCGCGTGATCCCCTGGAAGCGCTGGACGCCATCATCGAACTGGGTTGCGAACGGGTGCTGACCTCCGGCGCGCAGGCCAGTGCCGAAGCCGGCCGCGAGGTCATCGCGGCGATGGTGCGGCAGGCGGCAGGGCGGATCGCCATTCTGGCCGGTGCCGGTGTCACCCCGGGCAACGTCGCAGCGCTGGTGCGGCAGACTGGTGTCAGTGAAGTGCACGCCTCGGCCAAGGCGCCGCGCGCCAGCACGATGGCCTTCCGCAATCCCGCGCTGCAGGGGCTGGAACTGGATTGGCAGCAGAGCGACGCCGCCGCCGTGAGGGCGCTTCGTCAGGCGCTCGACCGAAGTGACTGACCCGGCTCCGTGGACCGGAAGTTCGCGCGAGCCGATGCGTCCGCTTTTGCGCAAATCATCTGCGGGCTTGACTCGCCGGCGTAACCGGGGTACTTCGGCGGATGCTGCAAGTCCTTGTTCGGCTTGATTTATCTCGGTCTAAATCCCGCTTGAATCCGCTTTGATGCGGTGCCGCATGCAAAGGCAAAATCAGCTGTGCTTTATTGGGTCGCTGCCGAGGGCGGGGTCCGTGCATTTTTTTAGACCGATTCAAAGAATCGGTGACAGACCTGGTCCTTCGGCGCAGCTTCACGCGCCAGGCTTGGCGCTCCCATTCACGGGACAGGTCGCGGTCCAGCGCCTCGATCGGTGTCCATCAACCAGGCCAACACCGCATGCCCTCAAAGTTCCTGCTGCCTCCGTCTGCGCGCACGACTGCGCCGCGTCGTCTCGGCTGGGCCGTTGCCGGCCTGTTCGCCGCCGTGCTGCCCCTGGCGCAGGCCGCACCCGCCACCGACGCCGTGCGCGAGGTCAACACCTTCATCGGCAGCAAGGATGACGGAAACACGTTTCCCGGCGCTTCGGCGCCGTTCGGCCTGATCCAGGTCAGCCCGATTGGTGAGCACTACAGCGGTTGGCGCTACGACGATCCGAAGATTCGCGGCTTCGGCCATTCCTTCCTGTCCGGCGCCGGTTGCTGGGAGCAGGGCGGCCAGGTCTCGGTGTTGCCGGTCACCGGCAGCATCGGCAAGGGCGGCGATTTCGACATCGCCGATGCCAAGCGTTTCAACCACAAGACCTACGCTGCCAGCTACAGCCATGACGGCGAAGTCGGCGAGGCCGGCTACTACAAGGTCCGCCTGACCAGTTACGGCGGCATCGATGCCGAAGCCACCGCGCTCACCCGCGCCGCGGCCGAACGCTATACCTTCAGCACGCAAGGCGAGGGCCATGTCCTGGTCAACATCGGCCAGGCCAACGAGCGCCATTCGGTGATCGGCAGCAGCATCGACGTGGTCGGCGATCGCGTGGTCGAAGGCAAGCTGGTCACCCAGAGCTTCTGCGGCGGCCACGAATACACCACCTGGTTCCGCATGGAGTTCGATCGCCCGTTCAAGGCCTTCGGCACCTGGGGCGAAGCCGGCGGGCAGCCCGGCTCGCGCCACAGTATGGAAGGCGAGGCCAAGCTCAATGGCGCGTGGCTGAGTTTCGATCTGGCCAAGGGCCAGTCGGTAACCGCCGTCAGTGCGATCTCGCATGTCGATGCCGAAGGCGCGCGCAACAACCTGCGCCAGGACGGCATGGCTGGCGGCAAATTGCTCGGCTTCGACGCCATGCGCAAACGCGCACAGGCCACCTGGCGCAAGGAACTGGCCAGCGTGCGCATCGAAGGCGGCAGTGCGGATGACCGCACCGTCTTCTACACCGCGCTGTACCACGCGCTGCTGCAGCCGCTGACCGGCAGTGATGCCGATGGTCGCTATCGCGGTTACGACGAACAGATTCATCGCGCCGACGGCTGGACCTACTACGAGTACTTCTCGCTGTGGGACACCTACCGCTCGCAGAACCAGTTGCTGGCCCTGCTGCGTCCCGAACGCGCGCGCGACATCGGTCGTTCGCTGCTGGCCATCCAGCAGCAGGGCGGGTGGTTGCCGCGCTGGGGCTATGCCAATTTCGATACCAACATCATGACCGGCGATCCGGTCACCCCGTTCCTGGTGGACCTGTGGCGCTTCGGTGCGTTGCAGGGCAGCGAGCAGGAAGCCTACGCCGCGCTGCGCCAGAACGCCTTCGGCATGCCGCCGACCAACTCGCGCCACGCCGGCCGCTCCGGCAATGCCAGCTACCTGGCCAATGGCTTCGTGCAGTACGACCGAGCCTTCCCGTCCAAGGGCATGGACGTGGATCCGCATCACGGCGGCTCGGCCACGCTGGAATACGCCCTGGCCGATTGCGCACTGGCGCAGATGGCCGATGGCCTGGGCCTGGCCGATGACGCACGCGTGCTGCGCGAGCGTGGCCGCAACTGGCGCAAGCTGTGGGATGCGGACGTGCGCGATGAGGAAACCGGGTTCGTCGGTTTCCCGCGTCCGCGCATGGAAAATGGCGACTGGTACGAACCGACCGAGGGCTACAGCCCGCGCTCCGATCACGGCTTCCACGAAGGCACTGCCTGGCAGTACCAGTGGCTGGCGCAGCAGGATGTGCCGGGCCTGGTCGCGGCCATGCACGGTACCGAAGAAGCAGGCAAGCGCCTGGATACCTTCTTCGCCTACGACGCATTGCTGAGCGATCCGCTCACGGCCGCACGCAAGCAGTGGGTAGTGGGACCGTACAGCTACTACAACCAGTATCGCTACAACCCCAACAACGAACCGGATCTGCATGCGCCGTGGATGTACACGCTGATCGGCCAGCCGTGGAAGACGTCCACGGTCGTGCGTGCCGCGCAGCAGCTGTTCACCAACGCACCCAATGGCGTCACCGGCAACGATGATCTGGGCACCATGTCGGCCTGGTATCTGTTCAGTGCCATGGGCCTGTATCCGGCCGTTCCGGGCAGCGGCCAGTTCCTGCTGCACGCGCCACGTTTCCGCCGCGTCGAGCTGGATCTGGGCAACGGCCACCAGCTGCGCCTGCAGGCCGATGGCGCCGACGGACGAAAGCTGCAGTACGTGCAGGCCGTGCAGGTGAATGGCCGCGAGCACGCACCGGTCTGGCTGGACTGGGCACAACTGAGCCAGGGCGCCGAGGTGCGCTTCCAGTTGACCAGCTCCGCGCCCACCACCGGCTGGGGTACCCGTGCGGCGGATCTGCCGGCCTCGTACTGCGCCTTGCCGGGAACCACCCAATGACTTGCCGCCATGTCTGCTGCCGAGCCGGCTCTCTCTCCCCCTGGCCCGGCGGCCGGCATGGCATTTCTTGCGGTGTAATCGTTTAGGCTTGCGCGGATAGGGGACAGGTGTCGGTTCAATGAAGGAAAAAACTCCCGCTACCAGCAAGGGCCCGCGCCCGAGCCCCACCCGTTCGGGTGGGCGGCGTGCGGTCACGGTGACGGATATCGCCAATGCGATTGGCGTCTCGCGCGCCACCGTGTCGCTGGTGCTGCGCAACAGTCCGCTGGTGCACGTGGAGACCCGCGCGCGGGTGGAAGCCGAACTGCGCCGACAGCGCTACGTCTACAACCGCGGCGCGGCCAACCTGCGCCGGCAGACGTCCAACAGCGTGGCGCTGGTGATCAATGATCTGTCCAACCCGTTCTTCGCCGAATTCGCTGCCGGCGTGGACGAAGCGCTGGGCAGCAAGGGCTTCGTGACCCTGCTGGGCAGCACGGGGGAATCGCCCGAGCGCCAGCACGCGGTGTTGTCGACCCTGATGGAACACACGCCCGCCGGTTTGATCCTCTCGCCCGCCGAAGGCAGCGAGAGCGCGCAGGTGACCCAGGTCCTGGGTGAGCATGCCAACGTGTTGCTGTTCAACCGCGAACTGGGCGGCGTGGAATGGGATTTCCTGGCGCTGGACAACCAGCGCGGCGCGGCCATGGCCACCCACCATCTGATTGGTCTCGGCCACACCCGCATCGCTTTCTTTGGTGGCCATGCCGAGTCCAGCTCCTGCCGCCAGCGTCGTGCCGGCTTCGCCCAGGCGATGGAAGAGGCGGGCCTGACAGTGGAACCGCAGTGGCTGATCGAATCGGCGCCCAACCGCCTGGAAGCCGCGGCCTGTACCGGCGCCTTGTTCACCCAGGCGCAGTCGCCCACCGCGGCAGTCTGCTACAACGACACCGTCGCGCTCGGGCTGATGTTGGGCCTGACCTCGCGCGGCATCCAGCCGGGTCGCGATTTCGCGGTAACCGGCTTCGATGATATTTCCGAGGCCGCCGTGTCTTCGCCCTCGTTGACCACGCTGGCGGTCAATCCGCGCGAGCGTGGCCGGCAGGCAGCCGAACTGCTGCTGCATCGCCTGTCCCATCCGGACGCGGCCGTGGAGCGTCTGACCGCGCCGGTGGAATTGCGCATCCGCCAGAGCAGCGGCGGCACACGCCGATGATCCCGACTTCGCAGCTTTCCCTTTCCCTTTCCCTTTACACAGCAGCCCAGTGAGGCGAGTCCACACATGCCCATCGCACCCAGCACCCAGCCTGTGACCTCGTCGGCGCCGCCGCCGGTCAAGAACGGCATCGCCTTGTCAGTGGTCACCACGATCTTTTTCATGTGGGGCTTCCTGACCTGCCTCAACGACATCCTCATTCCGCACCTGAAGGCGGTGTTCGAGCTGAACTACGCGCGCGCCATGCTCGTGCAGTTCACCTTCTTCGGCGCGTACTTCCTGATGTCGCTGCCGGCCGGTCGACTGGTCGCGCACCTGGGTTACAAGAAGGGCATCGTGGCGGGCCTGGTGATTGCCGGCATCGGTGCATTCGGGTTCTGGCCGGCCGCCGAGCTGCGGGTGTACGAAGCCTTCCTGGCCGCGCTGTTCGTGCTGGCCACCGGCATCACCGTGCTGCAGGTGGCGGCCAATCCGTATGTGGCGCTGCTGGGTCCGGAAAAGACCAGTTCCAGCCGCCTGACCCTGGCCCAGGCGCTGAACTCGCTGGGCACCGCCATCGCGCCGATCTTCGGCGGCATGCTGATCCTGTCGAGCACGGTCAAGAGCGGCGACGAGCTGGCCGCCTTGCCGGCGGCCGAGCAGGTGGCCTATCGCGTGCAGGAAGCGCAGGCGGTGCAGGGTCCGTATGTGGGATTGGGCATTGCGCTGATCCTGCTGGCGGTGTTTGTTTACCTGTTCCGCCTGCCGACGCTGACCGAAACCACCGAGCAGGCCGACAACAGCAAGCACACCCTGCGCGAGGCGCTGAGCCATCGCCACGTGCTGTTCGGCGTGCTGGCGATCTTCTTCTACGTGGGCGGTGAAGTGGCTATCGGCAGCCTGATGGTCAACTACTTCGCGCTGCCGGACATCGCCGGACTGAGCGAGAAGCAGGCCTCGACCTATCTGTCGTACTACTGGACGCTGGCGATGATCGGCCGCTTTGCCGGCTCGGCGCTGATGGTAAAGATTTCCCCGCGTTTGCTGCTGACCGTGTTCGCCGCGATCAACATCCTGCTGCTGCTGGTCACCCTGACCAACGTGGGCATGGCGGCGGTGTACAGCCTGGTCGCCATCGGCCTGTTCAATTCAATCATGTTCCCGACCATCTTCGCGCTCAGCATCGAACGCCTGGGGCCGCTGACCAACAAGGCCTCGAGCCTGTTGATCATGGCCATTGTCGGCGGTGCGATCGTTCCGTTCGTGCAGGGCGTGCTGGCCGACAAGATTGGCCTGCACCATTCCTTTGTCGTGCCGCTGATCTGCTACGCCTACATCATCTTCTTCGGCGTCTCCGGCTCCCGCCTGTCCGCTGTGGCCAAGCAGGGAGCGTAAGACCCACGATGTCGAAGATTGTTTGTTTTGGCGAGGCTTTGATCGATCTACTCGCCCAGCCGCCGGCCACTCCGGACACCCCGCGCGCGTTCCTGCAGTACGCCGGCGGCGCTCCGGCCAACGTCGCCGTCGCGGCGGCGCGGCTGGGGGCGGACTGCCATTTCGCCGGCATGCTCGGCCAGGACATGTTTGGCGACTTCCTGCTCGACAGCCTGGCCGATGCCGGCGTGGCCACGGATTTCATTGTGCGCACCGATGCCGCCAAGACCGCGCTGGCCTTTGTGGCGCTGGATGCGACGGGCGAGCGCAGTTTCAGCTTCTACCGTCCGCCGGCGGCGGATCTGTTGTTCCGCAGTGAGCATTTTTCCGCCAAGACCTTTGCCGGCACGGGCAGCTTCCATGTCTGCTCCAACTCGCTGACCGAAGCCACCATCGCCGACAGCACGCTGCATGGCATGTTGCGCGCGCGCGACGCCGGCGCGGTGGTCAGCCTGGATTTGAACCTGCGTCCGGCGCTGTGGCCGGCCGGCTGCGATCCCTTGCCGCGCTTGTGGCAGGCGCTGACCCAGGCCGACCTGATCAAACTCTCGCAGGAAGAACTCGACTACCTGGCGCGACCCCACGGAGATGGCGAAGCAGGCGAGGAAGCCGTGTTGGCGCGCCTGTTCGAGGGCCATGCCCGGCTTGTCATCATCACCCATGGCGCCGCGCCGGTGCGCTGGCGCACACGCGAGCAACAGGGGGTGGTGGCCAGCTTCCCGGTCAACACGGTCGACACCACCGCCGCCGGTGACGCCTTCGTCGGCGGTCTGCTGTTCCGGTTGGGTGAAGTAGGCGGCGACGGTCGCGGATTTGCGCCGTTCTGCGCGGATCCACCAGCCATCGAAGACGCCATCCGCTTCGGCGCCGCGGTCGGCGCGCTCGCGGTCACCCGCAAGGGCGCCTTCGCCGCCATGCCCACGCTCTCCGAAGTCCAGAACCTGCTGCAGGATCACCATGCCCATGCTTGACGCCTCTCCCCAGGATTTCCGTTCGCCGGCCTTCCTGCGCGCCCACATCGCCGACACCATGGCGTTCTACCACCCGCGTGCAATCGATCCGCAGGGCGGCTTCTTCCATTACTTCCGCGACGACGGCTCGGTGTATGACGCCGGCCATCGCCATCTGGTCAGCAGCACGCGCTTTGTCTTCAACTACGCCATGGCCTACCGCGAGTTCGGCAATGCCGATTATCTGCAGGCGGTCCGGCATGGCCTGCGCTACCTGCGCGAGGTCCACCGCAACCCGGTGAGCGGCGGCTACGCCTGGACCCTGCGCGATGGCGTGGTCGAGGACGACATGAACCACTGCTACGGTGTGGCCTTCGTGTTGCTGGCGTACTCCTGCGGCCTGAAGGCTGGCATCGAGGAAGCGCGCGGCTGGATGGACGAAACCTGGCGCTTGCTGGAAGCGCGATTCTGGGAACCCGAGTCCGGCCTGTACAAGGATGAGGCCGATGCGCAATGGAACTTCACCGATTACCGCGGCCAGAACGCCAACATGCACATGTGCGAGGCCATGCTCGCGGCATTCGAAGCCAGTGGTGAAGCACGTTACCTGGAGCGGGCGCTGCTGCTGGCCGACCACATGACCCGTCGCCAGGCCGCCAAGGCAGAAGGGCTGGTGTGGGAGCACTACGACCGGGACTGGCAGATCGACTGGAAGTACAACCTGGACAATCCCAAGCACCTGTTTCGTCCGTGGGGTTTCCAGCCGGGTCACCAGACCGAGTGGACCAAGCTGCTGCTGATCCTCGATCGCCATGTGCAGGCCGACTGGCTGCTGCCGACGGCGCGCCATCTGTTCGACACCGCGGTGGCGCGCAGCTGGGACGCCGAGCGCGGCGGCCTGTACTACGGCTTTGCGCCGGATGGCCGAGTCTGCGACGACGACAAGTATTTCTGGGTACAGGCCGAGTCGCTGGCGGCCGCGGCGCTGCTGGCCGCGCGCACCGGCGACGCCACCTATTGGGAATGGTATGACCGGCTGTGGAACTACTCCTGGAAGCATTTCGTCGACCACCAGTACGGCGCCTGGTTCCGTATCCTGGATGCCGACAATCGCAAGTACGACAACGAAAAGAGTCCGGCGGGCAAGACCGATTACCACACCATGGGCGCCTGCCATGAAGTGCTCAACGTCGTCGCACCGGCGGCGGCAAAGTCCTGAACACGCGGCAGGGTTGCTGATCGCGACAGCAACGGAAAGTTGTCGCTGCGTTGGCTGATGGTGCGCTCGTCGTGCGGGCGCACCTGGGAGAACATCGTCGATGAAACGCTTGTGTCTGGCCCTGTGCCTGTTGCTGGTCGCCATGCCCGGATGGGCGCAGGTGGTGTCGCGCACGCTGGATGACGGTTGGCGGTTCCGCCTGCTGCCGGGCGACGCCCAGGCCAAAGCCCATCCCGAAGCCACCGCCTGGCGCAAAGCCAGCGTGCCTGGCTCCGTGCACACGGATTTGCTGGCCCATGGCGTGATCGTGGATCCGTATGTGGGCGCGCCCGAGGCGAGCCTGCAGTGGATCGGTCTGGCGGATTGGGAGTACGTCCATCGTTTCGACGTGGACGAAGCCACGCTGGCGCGGCCGAACGCCGAGCTGGTGTTCGAAGGCGTGGATACGCTGGCCGAGATGAGCCTCAACGGCAAGCCGCTGCTCTCGACCGACAACAGCCATCGCACCTGGCGGGTGCGCGTGGACAAGCGGCTGAAGGCGCGCAAGAACGAGCTGCGGATCATCTTCCGCTCGCCGATCCGCGCCTTGCTGCCGCAGGTGCAGGCGATGCCGCACAAGATCGCCGGCAACTATCCCTCGCCCTACGGCGACGAGCCCAAGGACGCGATGGTCGGCAACTTCGTGCGCAAGCCGGGCTATCACTTCGGCTGGGACTGGGGGCCGCGCTACGTCACGGCCGGTCTGTGGCGACCGGTGCGGCTGGAGACCTGGAAGTCGCTGCGGGTGACCGACCTGGCCATCGCCACCACCTCGCTGGATCAGGATGAGGCCGATCTGGCGATCATCGCCACCGTCGACAGTGCCGGCCCGGACACGGCGGCGATGGAAGTGGAGATTCTGGATCCGGATGGCCAGCGCGTGGGCCTCCTGCAGCGCAGCGCGCTGCTGGTACAGGGCGAGAACCGCGTCGAGCTGACCACCACCCTGCGTTCGCCGCGGCGCTGGTGGCCGGCAGGCTACGGCGAGCAGGCGCGCTATCGCTTCCGCCTGAGCGTGCGCAATGCGCGTGGGGATTCGGTTGCGGCCGAGCGCCTGACCGGTCTGCGCAGTGTCGAGCTGCGCCGTGATCGCGATGCGGACGGGCAGGGCTTCGCCTTCGTCATCAATGGCGTGCCGATCTTCGCCAAGGGCGCCAACGTCATTCCGTTCGACGCCTTTCCCGCACGTGTGCAGCCCGCGCGCATCCGCGAGGTCCTGCAGGCGGCGCGCGACGCCAACATGAACATGCTGCGCAACTGGGGCGGCGGCTACTACGAGGACGAGTCGTTCTACGACATTGCCGACGAGCTGGGCCTGCTGGTCTGGCAGGACTTCATGTTCGGTGGCGGCATGCAGCCCGCTTATGAGCCGCTGTTCCGCGCCAATGTGGTGGCCGAGGCGCGCGACAACCTCCGTCGCCTGCGCCATCACCCCAGCATCGTGCTGTGGTGCGGCAACAACGAAGAAGAGACGGCCTGGAAGGACTGGGGCCACCGCAAGCAGTTGGCCGAGGCGGATCCGGTGTTTGCCGACCGCGTCTGGCAAGGCTATGTCGCGCTGTTCGGTCGCGACCTGCGCCGGGTCGTGCACGAAGAGGGCCTGGGTGTGCCGTACTGGTCCAGTTCCCCCAGCAATGATCTGGACGAAAAGGCCAACGACTCGCGCAAGGGCGACAAGCATTACTGGGAAGTGTGGGGCGCGCCGGCCAAGCCGGTCCAGGCCTACCTGGAGGAGACGCCACGCTTCATGTCCGAGTTCGGCCTGCAGGCCTGGCCGGTGCAGCGCACGGTCGATGCGTTTGCCAGCCGCGCCGAACAGGCCATCGACGCACCGGTGATTCGCGCGCACCAGAAGTTCATGGCCGGCGCCGGCAACGAGCGCTTGCTGCAGTACATCCAGAACGAGTACGGCACGCCACGCAACTTCGCCGACTTCATCTACCTGAGTCAGGTGATGCAGGCCGAGGGCATCGAGCTGGCGGCGCTGCATCACCGCGCCTCGCGTCCTTACACCATGGGTTCGCTGTACTGGCAGCTCAACGATGTGTGGCCGGGCGCGTCGTGGTCGAGCATCGACCATGCCGGCCGCTGGAAGGCGCTGCACTTCCACGCACGACGATTTTTCGCGCCGGTGGCGGTCGCCGCGTCGCGCAGGGAGGGAGAGATCCAACTGGACCTGGTCTCGGATCGCCAGCAGCCGCTGAAGGGTGAGTGGCGGCTGCGGGTCATGGACTTCAACGGCAAGGTGCTGCGCCAGCGCAAGGCGGCGGTGACGCTGCCACCGCTGTCGGCTACCCACGTGCGCGCCTTCAAGGACAGCGAGTTGCTGCGCGGCGCCGATGCCGCGGCCAGCGTGGCGGTGTTCGAGCTGTATGAAGGCGAGACGATGCTGGCGCGCCAGCTGGTGTACTTCGAAGCCGCCAAGGCCTTGAAACTGCCCGCCGCGGCCATCCAGACCGCGCTGGAACGCGACGGGGACGGCTATCAGCTGCGCCTGCAGTCTGCACAGTTGGTTCGCGATCTGTGGATCGATTTCGGCGAGCACGATGCGGCCGTGTCGGACAACGCGCTGGACCTGCTGCCGGGCGAGTCGGTGACTCTGAAGGTCACTTCCAAGGCCCATCTGGCCGCGCTGCGCGCCAGCCTGCATCTGCAGTCGCTCGCCGACGTCCTGCCGCCGCCGGCGACGAATTAGGCGGACCACCGCGCGGCCCCTGCACGGGCTGCGCGTCTGTTGGCGGGCGGGTAGGGATTTGCCTACGAGGCTGCGGCATTCGCCGACATCACGCCGCGGTGAATTCCGATGGTGTCGGCAGGCCACGGCGAGCAGACTTTCTCCGCATGGAGAAGGTCATGGTTCTGTTTCGAAACGTCTGCATCGCCCTGAGTCTGCTGTTGGTTTGCGTCGGCGGCATCCACGCCGCGCCGCTCATCCACAAGTGCGTGGCGGCCAACGGCATCGCCAGCTACCAGACGCTGGCGTGTGCCCGTCACGACGAACAGGCGTGGTCACGGGAAGTGAGCACAGCGCCTGCATCGCCAGCCACGATACCGGTGGTGGCTGGACAAGCTGCGGATTCCGCAATCGAAGAGGCACGCCCGCGCGATGACGCCATCCGCAAGTCAAAACGCGCGCGCGCGACGACACGCAAAGAGGCCCGTCGACGACCGCGATTGAGCGGCACGGCGCAAGCCGCCGTGATTCCGCTCAACCCCAAGGGCGCGACGCCCGCCTGTCTCGCCGCGCAGCGAAAACGCGAGGCAACCCTAGCCAGGGCAGGGCTCACGCGTAGTTACGCGATGCTTGCCAAGCTCGATGAAGACGTCCATCGCGCCTGCTACTGAGCACGTGCCGGCTATCTGAACAGATACCGCCGGGTTCGCTGGATCCGACTGGATTTCGTCACCATCTGGATCCTCCGTTTTCACCGATTTCCCGGCGCAAGCCCGGTATTGTCCGCCCATGCCTCTGGACAACTTCCATCCTGCTGTCGCGCAGTGGTTCGAGCGCACGTTTGCTGCGCCGACCGAGGCGCAACGGGCGGCATGGCCGGCCATCCAGTCGCATCAGCACACCCTGGTCGCCGCGCCGACCGGGTCAGGCAAGACGCTGACTGCGTTCCTGTCGGCGCTGGATGAGCTGGTCAAGCGCGGACTGTCCGCCGAGGGGCTGGCCGATGAAACAGTGGTGGTGTACGTCTCACCGTTGAAGGCGCTGTCCAACGACATCCACATCAACCTGGAGGCGCCCCTGGCAGGGATCCGCCAGGTGCTGGCGGAGATGGGGCTGGCCGACGTCGAGATCCGCACCGCCGTGCGCACCGGTGACACCCCGGCGGGCGAACGGCAGAAGCATTTCCGCAAGCCACCGCACGTGCTGGTGACCACGCCCGAATCGCTCTATGTGCTGCTGGGTTCCGAATCCGGCCGCGCCATGCTGGCGAACGTGCGCTCGGTGATCGTCGACGAAATCCATGCCGTCGCCGCGAGCAAACGCGGCAGCCATCTGGCCCTGTCGCTGGAGCGGCTGCAGTCGCTCAGCGCGCATCCGCTGGTGCGCATAGGCCTGTCGGCCACGCAGAAACCCATCGACGCGGTGGCGCGGTTCCTGGTGGGCGTTGATGCGACGGGTCAGCCGCAACCGTGTCGCATCGTCGATATCGGCTACGGCAAGCAACGCGACCTGGCGCTGCAATTGCCGCCCACGCCGCTGGGTGCGGTGATGTCCACCGACCAATGGGCGCAGGTCTACGACGGGGTGGCCGATCTGGTGCGCGGGCACCGCACCACGCTGGTGTTCGTCAACACCCGGCGCATGGCCGAGCGCACGGCGCGCCATCTGGGTGAGCGCCTGGGCAAGCAGGCCGTGGCCGCGCATCACGGCAGCCTGGCGCGGGAGTTGCGGCTGGAAGCCGAGCGTCGGCTCAAGCATGGCGAGCTGCAGGTGCTGGTGGCCACGGCGTCGTTGGAACTGGGCCTGGATATTGGCGATGTCGATTTGGTCTGCCAGCTGGGTACGCCACGTTCCATCGCCACGTTTCTGCAGCGTGCCGGCCGCGCCGGACATGCGGTGGGCGGCGTGCCCAAGGCGCGCCTGTTCCCGCAGTCGCGCGATGAACTCATCGAATGCGCGGCCCTGCTGGATTGCGTGCGTCGCGGCGAGCTGGATGCACTGCGCATCCCGGTGGCGCCGCTGGATGTGCTGGCGCAGCAACTGGTGGCCGAGACGGCCAGCCGCGAATGGCAGGAAGACGAGCTCTACGCGCTGGTCCGTCGCGCCGCGCCCTATGCGGGCCTGCGCCGCGAAGATTTCAACGCGATGGTGAAGATGCTGGCCGAGGGCTTCAGCACCCGTCGCGGGCCGCGCGCCGGCTACGTCCATCGCGATGCCGTCCACCACCGCCTGCGCGAGCGCAAGGGCGCGCGGATGACGGCGTTGATGTCGGGCGGCACCATTCCCGATACCGGCGACTATGCGGTGATCCTGGAGCCGGACGCGCACAATATCGGCACGGTCAATGAAGATTTCGCGATCGAATCGCTGACCGGCGATGTATTCCAGCTGGGCAATGCCAGCTATCGCATCCTGCGCGTGGAGCCCGGTCGCGTGCGGGTGGAAGACGCGCAAGGCGCACCGCCCAACATTCCGTTCTGGCTGGGCGAGGCGCCGGGCCGCACCGACGAGCTCTCCACCGGCGTTTCGCGCCTGCGCGAGGAGGTCGCGCTGGCGATAGGCGAGGGTGGTGTGGATGCGGGCTGCCAGTGGCTGCAACAGCAGCTGGGCCTGGACGAGGAAGCGGCGCGGCAGATGGCCGACTACATCGCCAAGGCGCTGGCCGCGCTCGGGCGCATGCCGACCCAACAACGCATCGTGCTGGAACGGTTCTTCGACGAATCCGGCGGCACCCAGCTGGTGATCCACGCGCCGTTCGGCAGCCGCCTCAACCGCGCCTGGGGCCTGGCCTTGCGCAAGCGCTTCTGCCGCCAGTTCAACTTCGAACTGCAGGCCGCCGCGACCGAGGACGCGATCATCCTGTCGCTGTCCACCAGCCACAGCTTCCCTTTGTTGGAGGTCTCGCGCTACCTGCATTCCAGCTCGGCGCAGGACGTGCTGATCCAGGCCCTGCTGGATGCGCCGTTGTTCGGCGTGCGCTGGCGCTGGAACGCCACCACCGCGCTGGCCTTGCCGCGCTTCGTGGGAGGACGCAAGGTGCCGCCGCAGCTGCAGCGGATGAAATCCGAGGATCTGCTGGCGACGGTGTTCCCCGATCAGGTGGCGTGCCTGGAGAACATCGTTGGTGAGCGCGAAGTGCCTGACCATCCGCTGGTCGCGCAGACCATGGACGACTGCCTGCACGAGGCCATGGACACCGAAGGCTGGCTGGACGTGTTGAGGGGCATCGAGTCCGGCCGGATTGAGGTCGTGGCCTGCGACTTGCCGCTGCCATCGCCGCTGGCGGCGGAAATCATCAATGCGCGTCCCTATGCGTTTCTCGACGACGCCCCACTCGAAGAGCGCCGCACCCAGGCCGTGCAGAGCCGCTTGTACCGCGAGGCCGAATCGGCCGATGAGTTGGGCAAGCTCGACCCGGCCGCGATCGCCGCCGTGCGCGAGGAGGCCTGGCCGCAGCCGCGCAGCGTGGACGAAATGCACGAGACGTTGAGCGTGCTGGGCCTCGTCACCGCCGCCGAGGCGCGCAACGAAGACGGTTGGCAGGACTGGTTGCACACCCTGGCCGGGCAGGGCCGCGCCACCCTGCTGCAAGCACAGGACACCGTGCCTGCCGCCTGGGTCGCCGCCGAATTGCTGCCGATGCTGGCGGCCCTGTATCCGGGCCGCGACATGGCACCGATGATCCAGGCACCGGATGAATTCGCCAGCGTGGCGTGGTCGCGCGAAACCGCCTTGCGCGAATTGCTGCGCGCGCGGCTCACCGGCCTGGGTCCGGCGCTGCCCGGCGGCCTGGCCAATTCGCTGGGCCTGCCGCTGGAAGAGGTCGACCTGGCCCTGCTGGCGTTGCAAAGCGAAGGCTATGTGATGCAAGGCTGCTTCAGTGGCGGTAGCGAGCAGCAGTGGTGCGAGCGCCACCTGCTGGCGCGCATCCATCGCTACACCCTGCGCCAGCTGCGCCGCGAGATTGAACCGGTGGAGCCGCGACATTTCCAGCGCTTCCTGTTCGACTGGCAGCACGTGAGCGGTAGCGAACGGGTCAGCGGCCCGGAAGCCCTGGGCAGTGTGCTGGCGCAGCTGGAAGCCTACGAGGCGCCGGCGATCAGCTGGGAGACCGAGTTGCTGCCGGCGCGCGTGCGCGACTACGCGATCCAGTGGCTGGACGAAATGTGCATTGCCGGGCGAACCCTGTGGACCCGGCTGCGGCCCTCCACGGGCGAGGCCGGCGCGCGCGCCAATCTTTCCCTGCGCGTCACCCCGATCGTGCTGCTGCCGCGACGCAGTGCGGCCATGTGGAAACAGATGACGGCCGGCGGCGAAGAAGGTGCGGCGCTGGGCTCGCGTGCGCAGCGCGTCGTGGACTATCTGGACAACCATGGCGCCTCGTTCTTCGACGAACTGCTCGATGGCGCTCACCTGCTCAAGACCGAACTGGAAGACGCCCTGGCCGAACTGGTGATGCGTGGCCGCATCCATTGCGACAGCTACAGCGGGCTGCGCGCCTTGCTGGTGCCGTCTTCCAAACGCGCCAGCGCGGCGTCGCGACGGCGTCGTCGTACTTCGCTGTTCGGCGTGCAGGATGCGGGCCGCTGGGCGCTGATACGAACCGCCGGCGGCAGCGCAGGCAGTGCGCGCGGCGACGCTTTGGAACACATCGCACGGACCTTGTTGCGCCGCTATGGCGTGGTCTGCTGGCGCCTGCTGGAACGCGAGGCGGCCTGGCTGCCGCCGTGGCGTGAACTGGTGCGTGTGTATCACCGGTTGGAAGCGCGCGGCGAGATACGCGGCGGACGTTTCATCACCGGCCTGTCCGGTGAACAGTTCGCCTTGCCGGAAGCCATCGCCGCGCTGCGGCAGGTGCGCCGCAGCGCCGACGACGGCGCCTGGCTACGGGTCGCGGCCGTGGATCCGGCCAACCTGCTGGGCAGTGTGCTGCCCGGTGAAAAAGTGCCGCGCGTGGCAGGTGCACGCGTGCTCTACCGCGATGGCGTGCCGGTGGCCAAGCGGGTGTCGGGGGAGATCACCTGGCTGGTCGAGTTGGGTGCCGCGGATCAGCAGGCGGCGAACCACGCTTTGCTGGCGCTGGATGCACCGGAAGCGCACAGGGCGAGTGTTTCCGCCGTAGCACGCGTGCCCGGATCGCCATCAGACGAATCCGAATAACTACCGGTACGTGACCGCGATTGCGCGTTGTGATGGCGCCCGTTTGCCGGGCTTGTCAGCTTGCTGCAGCCGATCAGGAAATGCGTCCGATGGCGCATTTCATGCGTGGGTACATCTGTTTGAATTCGCGCCTTGCTGGCGCGGACGGTCCGCGTGTCAGCGCAACTGATCACGTGAATCGAGGAGAGAACTTTGTCCATCGGCAAAAGAACGCGCCTGTCCATCGGCCTGGCGGTGGCGTCGCTGGCCAGCGCCAGCCTGGCCCACGCCGAGCAATCCCCTGACTGGGACTGGTCCGTCGAGCCCTATGTGTGGGCGGCAGGTCTGGATACCCAGGTAGCTGCGCCGGCACTGGGCGTGAGTGCGAAGCAGGACCTGTCCTTCAAGGAAGTCACCGATATCCTGCAAGGCGCCTTCATGGTCCGCATGGAAGGGCGCGGAGATCACCTGGGCATGCAGGCCAACTTCAACTACTTCGGACTGGGCAAGGGCAATGATCGCAACGGCGTGCATACGCGCACGGACGTCGATGCGCGCGTGCTGGATCTGGTCGCGACCTGGCGACCGGGCGAGCAACGGGATCGCGGCGTGGATGTCCACATGGGCATGCGCTATATCGACGCGGATCTGAGCGTCGCCGCTGCGCCGGCTGCTGCTGGAACCGCGCCCCGGGGCCTCGATCTGGACAGGCAGTTCGCCGACTTGCTGATGGGCGCGCGCGTGAGTCTGCCTTTGTCAGCTCGTTGGTCGGCAAGCCTGCAGGCCGATGCCAGTGCGGGACAGACCCGTGGCACCTGGAGCGCGTCGCTGCTGGCGCAATACCGGATGGCACATGGCGCGTGGACGGTGGGCTACCAGCACCTGGACATGAAACTGGGCCAGAACGCCGTGGACGCGCACGTGGTGTTGAGCGGCCCGCAGGTGGGCTACGCGTTCGGCTTCTGATCGCCCAATAAAAAGGCGCTGGCCCGAAGGCCAGCGCCGCCGCACAAAGGCGGCCCCGAAACGTTACGGCGTGACGACCAGCTTGCCCTTCATCATGGTGCTGTGGCCGGGGAAGCTGCAGAAGAACGAGTAGTCGCCACCGGCGGTCAGCTTCTTGCCCGGCACGGTCAACTTGGTCTTCTCGCCACCGCCCACCAGGCCGCTGGCTGCGATGACGCGCGCGTCGCCCTTGGGCAGGTAATGGTTGGCGGCGCCGGCCTTGGTGGCGGCGGAAGTGACGCCTGCGACATCGCTGGTCTTGGCGATGACCACGTTGTGGCCCATCACGGTCACCGGCAACTTGCCGGTATGGACCAACTCGATGGTGATGGTGGGGCAGGCAGCCGAGACCGTGGCGGTCTTGAGATCAAACTTCATCGCGTCGTCGCCCTTGAGCGTGACGGTGCAGTTGCCTGCGGCGTGGGCCAGACCGGCCGTACCCAGCAGAGCCAGGCCGAGCAGAACGGTGGTTGCGGATTTCATGGAACACTCCTGGTGTCGCATTGAAAGAAAGAACGGGTTCGGGAGAGAGCGCATCGGGCTACTCCTCGATGCGCGCTCACTTTGCACGTGTTGCGCTCTTGCAGCCTTGATCCAGATCAAACGACCTTTTATATGAAATGCCTATCCTGCGTGCGCCCCGCCCATCGGAAACCCACGCATGCGTTTTTCACCGGAAGACGAAGAGAACTTCACCGGCCCCAGTCTGCGCCTGTGCTCGGAAGAAGAGGTCGTCAAACTGGTGGCAGACTTCTACGCGCGCGTGCGCCAGGACGCCTTGCTGGGTCCGGTGTTTTCTTCGCAGGTCAAGGATTGGGCGTGGCATGAGGCCCATCTGGTGGCGTTCTGGTCGGCCCTGCTGCGCGGCACGCGACGATTCCATGGTGCGCCGGTGTCGCGTCACCTGGAAATGCCCGGGCTGACAGCGGAATTTTTCGAACGCTGGTTGCAGGTGTTCGAGCAGACGACTGCCGACTGCGGCAATCCCGCTTTGCAAACCATGGCCAACGAATCCGCGCGTTCGATTGGCAACACCTTCTGGCTGCGCTATCAGAGTTTCCATTCGCCCGACCGCGATCCCCAACCGCTGGCCTGTTGCGCGCTCTGACAACGCTGTAATTCAACCACCCAGTTGCGCAGCGGCCAGCGCGGGCAGCGGTTCGCCGCTGGCCGCGGCGGCAATGACGGCATCGGCGGCTTCGATATCCATGCCCTGGGCTTCGTACCACGCCTGGCTGTAGTAGCTGTGGGCGTACCGCTCGCCGCTGTCGCAGAGAATCGTCACCAGTGAGCCTTCCCGACCTTGCTGTCGCATCCGATGTGCCGCGGCCAGCACGCCGACAAAATTGGTCCCGGTGGAACCACCGACGCGCCGCCCCAGGCGTGCACTGACGAAACGCATCGCCGCGAGGCTGAGGACATCCGGCACCTTGAGCATGGCGTCCACGCACTCGGGAATGAAGCTGGCTTCCACGCGCGGGCGGCCGATGCCCTCGATGCGCGATCCGCAATCGTGCACGCGCTGCAGATCGCGCCGGCCTTGCGCGCAATCGCGATAGAAATCGAAGAACACCGAATGCTCCGGGTCCACGCACAGGACCTGGGTGGGATGACGGCGGTAGCGGACATAGCGGCCCAGCGTGGCGCAGGTGCCGCCGGTGCCCGCGCTGCAGACCAGCCACGCGGGGATGGGGTGTTGCTCCTGGGCCAGCTGGCGGAAGATCGATTCGGCGATGTTGTTGTTGGCGCGCCAGTCGGTGGCGCGCTCGGCGTAGGTGAACTGGTCCATGAAATGCCCTCCCAGTTCTCTCGCCAGGCGCGTTGACTCATCGTTGATGCCCGCCGCCTGCTCGACCAGATGACAACGTCCGCCCTGGAATTCGATGGCGGCAATCTTGTCGGGCGAGGTCTGGCGTGGCATGACCGCGATGAAGGGCAGCCCCAGCAGGCGCGCGAAATACGCTTCCGAGACGGCGGTTGAGCCACTGGATGCTTCGATGACCGGCATGCCTTCGCGCAACCAGCCATTGGCCAGCGCGTAGAGAAACAGCGAGCGCGCCAGACGATGCTTGAGGCTGCCGGTGGGGTGGCTGGATTCGTCCTTGAGATAAATCGGCAGTTCCGGAAAGGCCGGCAAGGTCAACGGGATCAGATGGGTGTCGGCGGAACGGTTGAAGTCCGCTTCGATGATGCGCATGGCCTCCGCGACCCAGCCGCGGCGCTGGATGGAAGCCTGCAGATCGAAACTCAACGGCATCGTGGCGCCCTCCGTGCCAGCGTCAGTTGAGCCAGGCCGCGTGGCCGTCGTCGCGGCGGAAGTGGCTGCCCAGGCTCTGCGTGCGGGCTCGTGCAGCCCGCAGCATGCAGCGTAGCAGCCCGGCCTGCCAGGTGCCGGCCAGGTGTCTTTCCTGGGCGAGTGCATGGTCGGTTCCCGCTAAGGTGGCGCCATCGCGTACCGGACCGAGTGCACGCCAGGCCATCTCGCGCAGCTGCGGCATGCTCTCCGCGTCCGCGCTGGCGCCGCGGTCCACCCACCGATCCGTGCCACGCCCGGGTGGATGCAGGCGGATGTCCGCGAGCGAATGTCCCAGTCGACGGCCGAACACCACGCCTTCCAGCAAGGAATTGCTCGCCAGCCGGTTGGCCCCATGCACGCCGTTGCAGGCCACCTCGCCGACGGCGTAGAGGCCATGCACGCTGCTGCGACTTTCCGCATCCACCGCGATCCCGCCAATGTGGAAATGCGCCGCCGACGTGACGGGTATGCGCTCATGCAAGGGATCCACGCCGTGCGCGCGGCACAGCGCATAGACATTGGGAAAGTGGAGTAACCAGTGCTCATGCAGGCCGGTGGCGTCCAGCCACGCCTGGCTGCCGCGTTCCCGGCACAGCCAGACCTCGCGTGCGATCTTGGCCGGCGAAACCTGGGCGTCATGGGTTGCGCCCGGCATCAGCGGGCGATCGGCGTCATCGATCAATCGCGCGCCCGCCGATCGCAGCGCATCGGTAATCATCGGCAAGGTTGACTGGGCCGGCGTCGCTAGCGCGGTGGGGTGGAACTGCACGAATTCGATATCACGGGAAGCGGCGCCGCAGGCCATGGCCAAAGCCAGACCGTTGCCGTCGGCGCTACGGGGATTGGTGCTGGCGGCGAACAGAGCGGCGCAGCCACCGGTCGCCAGCACCAGTTCCGCGCAGTCCCATTCTTCCACCGCCTCGGACGTGGCCACGCGTACCCCGGCCACATGCCCATTGCGCAGGCGGATCGCGTCCAGACGGGCAGGGGCCACCCATTCGATATGGCTGGCCTGCTCAGCCGCTCGCATCAATGCCAGCAGCAGGGCGGCGCCGCTGGCGTCGCCGCCGGCATGCACGGTGCGTTCGCGCCGATGTCCGCCATCGCGGCCGAGCAGGAAGCGCGTGCCGTCAAGGTCAAAGCCCACGCCTTGCGCCTGCAGCCAGCGCACGGCGATGGCAGCGTGATCCACCAGGTAGCGGACCGCGTCATAGTCGTTGTGGTACGCGCCGGCCACCAAGGTGTCGCGTGCGTGCGCGGCGGCCGTATCGTCGTTGGAGAGGGCGGCGGCGATACCGCCTTGTGCCAGCGCGGTGGCGCAGGTGGTGGCGACCGGCAGGGGACTGATCAAGCGCACCGGACGCGGCGCCGCCGAAAGCGCGGTCACCAGCCCGGCTATGCCGCTACCGACAATCACCAGCGGTGGCGGCGCGGCTTGTATCAGGCGGACGCCACGCGCGCCGGATCGCCTGGCCGGACTCGGCGCCGGGCGCTGCAAGGGGACATCATCGACAGTTGGAACAGGGCGGGAAGACACGGCGGCACGCACCGGAAAGTGAGCATTCACCGCCATGCTAGGCAGGCGTGGAACCCTTGCCATTGACTGAAATCAAGTCTGGATCCGGCTCACGTTCGATACGCTGCAAGGGCGTGATCCGGGCGACGACGTCAGCCGCTGCAACCGCCGCAGCAGACCGACGGTACGTGTTCGATATGGCTGAGCGGCACCCGATGGCCCGCCTGTTCCAGGATGAAGACCAACTCGATTGCCAGTACCACGGTTGAGATGCGCAGGCGTGCGCTGGCAGGGTCGTAGTCCACTACGCCAGCCGGATCGAAATTGAGAAGCTGGGCTTCCAGGGCGACCAGATCCAGGCCAGCGTGGTCCAGCGGAATCGCATACTGCATGACAACCTCGCAACGGAGACGGCGCCGCCACCCGGGCGGCGGTCGGGATCAATGGACGGGCGTGGCGGACTGGGCGAGGGCTTGTCGCACGGCGGTGATGAAAGCCGGATCCGGTGCCGCACTGGCCACCTCGCTGCGCGCCAGGATGCGCCCATCCGCATCCAACAGAATCAGCACGCTGGTGTGATTGATGCTGCCGTCCTCGCGGACGCGATACCGCACATCCAGCACGCTGGCCAAGGCGCGCACCTCATCTTCACCCGGCCGCAGCAACTGCCAGTGCGCCGGCAGCCGATGATTGCGCGCGGTTTCGGCCAACACCGCGGGCGTGTCATGCGCGGGATCCAGGCTGATCATGGTCAGTCCGAGGCGATTACGTTCGGCGGCGGTCAACTGCTTCTGCACGCCCTTTGCGTTTTCCAGGATGAGCGGACACATCACATGGCAACCGCTGTAGAACATCGACACCACTTGCGGCTGACCGCGCAGTGAGCGCCAGGCTTGTGTCCGGCCTTGTGCATTGGTGACCTGGGCATCGACGTGATACACCGAATCGCCCGGCAACGCCTGCGCGCAGACCCGGCCCACGCTGGTGGCGAACAGGGCGGCAAGCAACAGCGAAGGAAGCACGTGTCTCATGGTGAACTCCTGGCACAACGAAATCCGAGGTTGGCGAGCGTGTCGCCGGGTTTGAGCGCGGACAGCACGGCAAAGCGCTTCACGACCGCGTACTGCTCACGATCGTTGAAGGCCAGCGAGGTCGCGCCGCAGAACTTGAGTGCATCGCCATCCTCGCCACCGCGACGGTCTTCGGCGCTGAGTAGGGAGGCGTAGTCATCGGCCCATTCCCAATGCGCGCTGTGCAGGCCCTGCACGCCGTAGACGTTGGCGGCTGCCTGGGGTTGTGCATCGATGGCGCGCGGGGTGGCGTCTTCCAGCAGGCGAAGGCGACGTTGCGGATTGCGGCGTGCGTCGACCTGCTGGGCGTCAGCAGCGGCGGCGAACTCCCATTCCAGGAAGGTGGGCAGCCGCGCCTGCTGACTGCGGCAATAGGCATCAGCGGCGTACCAGTTGATCCGGGTCACCGGAGCGTCGTCTAGTGCCTGTTCGCCGACGGATTCGGCTGACTGCCAATGGCTCAGGTAGCCAGGACTGGAAAACACGGCCGGCAAACGATCTCGTCGCCACTGCGGGTATTCGTGGAGGAAGCGGGCAAAGTCGGCGTTGCTGACAGGCTTGCTCATCATCCGGTATGGCGCCACCTGGAGGGGAGCGGACGATTCTTCGTAGCGGATGGCCGAAACAAACGAGCCGCCCGGCAACGTGACGTAAGCCGCCTCCGCCGCAAGGGTGGAGGCGACTGCGAGCAGACAGGCCACGCCGGTCAACGCGCGTTTCATGGCATCACTTGGCCGGCTTGTCGGCGGGCGCAGCGTATTCGCCGCTGGCCTGCTGGCCGGTGTAGATCTCCGGCTTCTTGTCACCGTCGACTTTCAGGATGCCCAGCGAGCCCTTGTGGAAGGTGCGGAACAGGCTGTGGTCGACGAGGATGAAGTTGCCCGGCACGTCGGCCTTGAATTCGACAATCGTCGAGCCGCCTGCCGGTACCAGCGTGGTCTGCACGTTCTCCTGCACCTTGCTGCCACCTTCGGTATAGACCTTGTCGAAGATCTCGCCGATCACATGGAAGCTCGACACCAGGTTGGGACCGCCGTTGCCGACAAACATGCGGATGGTTTCGCCGGCCTTGGCGGTCAGCGCCTTGTCGCCCGTCATCGAGCCTTCGGCGCCATTGAAGACGACGTAGGTCGGATGCTCGTCGATGGCCTTTTCCAGGCTGAAAGGTTGCAGGCCGGGATCACCATGCGCGCCCTCGGTATAGAAGTCGCCCTGCATCACGTAGAACTCCTTGTCGACCTTGGGCAGGCCCTCTTCTGGCTCCACCAGGATCAAGCCGTACATGCCGTTGGCCACGTGCATGCCGACGGGCGGCATCGCGCAGTGGTAGACGTACAGGCCGGGGTTGAGCGCCTTGAAGGTGAACTGCGTCTTGTGGCCGGGCAGGGTAAAGGTGGCTTCGGCGCCGCCGCCCGTGCCGGTGACGGCGTGCAGGTCGATGTTGTGCGCCATGTTCGAGTCGTGGGCGTTCTTGAGGTGGAACTCCACCGTGTCGCCCTGGCGCACGCGGATGAAGCTGCCCGGCACCGAACCACCGAACGTCCAGAAGTTGTAGGTCACGCCGTCGGAAATCTGCATGTCCTTTTCAATCACTTCCAGATCGACCACCACCTTGGCGGGCGTCTTGCGGGTGATCGGCGGCGGCACCATCGGCGGCGCCGTCAGCACGGCCTGGATGGTTTCCATGGGCGTGCTCCGATCTGCGCCCGGCGCAGCCATCGCCTGGCCCGTGGCCAGCAAGCCGAGCACGCAGCCCAGGGCGCTCGAGAGAAGAAGCGGTTTGCAGCGTTTCATTACGCGTATCCCTGTGTCATGGCCTCGTGGCCGTTGCGTGCAAGGTAGGCGCGCACTCCCTGCAGGGGCGTTGATCAGAATCAATCGAGCAAGGGGGAATGTGATTCTCTTGATCCGCGTCAAGCCACGCTGACAATGCGACGCTCTGTCGCATACCGATGCATCGGCAGCGGGCCAAAGATGTTGCAACTCACCAAGAGAGCACGTCCATGGAAAGACATCCGCTTGCCGTTGCACTGGCGATAGCGCTGCCTTGGCTGATGGTCAGCACCGCCATCGCCCAGCCCAACGATCAGTCGCACGAAGGACATGCCGCCGCCGCAACCCAGCTCGACGGGGTCGTGGTCATTGGCGTGGCGCCCAGCCTGGCCACCACCTTCGTCACCGATCCCAAGCTGCCACGGCAACCGGTTCCCGCCAGTGACGGCGCCGATTACCTCAAGACCATTCCCGGCTTCTCCGTCCTGCGCAGCGGCGGCACCAATGGCGATCCGGTCCTGCGCGGCATGTTTGGTTCGCGCCTGAACCTGTTGACCAACGATGGCGCCTTGAGCGGTGCATGTCCTTCGCGCATGGACAACGCCATGTCCTACATCGCGCCGGAAACCTACGACCGCCTGATTGTCATCAAGGGCCCGCAGAGCGTTCTGTGGGGCGGCGGTGCATCGGCTGGCACGATCCGCTTCGAACGCGAAGTGCCGTACTTCGATCGTCCCGAATCGCGCCTCTCGGGCAGCGCCCTGATGGGCAGCCGCAATCGCAATGATCAGGTGGTTGATGCGGTCTTTGGCCGACCGCAAGGCTATGTGCGGGTGGCGGCCAATCGTTCCGAGTCCGACGACTATCAGGACGGGGCGGGCAACGAAGTTCCTTCGGCCTGGCGCAAGTGGAATGCCGATGCCGCCATTGGCTGGACGCCCGACGCCGATACGGTGCTGGAACTCAGCGCCGGCCAGGGTGATGCACAGGCACGCTACGCGGGCCGCGGCATGGATGGGGCGACCTTTGATCGCGACAGCCTGGGCCTGCGCTTCGAGAAGAAACACATGGGAGGCGTGCTGGATGCGCTGGTCGCCAACGTCTACCGCAACCAGGTCGACCATGTGATGGACAACTACAGCCTGCGTCAGCCCGACCCGCACAGCAGCATGCCGATGCCGATGGCCAGCAATGTCGCGCAGGATGTGCAGGGCGGTCGCGTCGCCGCCACCTGGCAGAAGGATCGCTGGGAGATCACCGCCGGCGCCGACCTGCGCGACAGCCGCCACAGCCAGCGCAGTGCGATGGGGCGCGGTGCGTATCGACTGCAACCTTGGACCGTCGACGCGAAGTTCCAGACCTATGGCGTGTTTGCCGAATCGCATTGGCACATCACCGAACATCACCACCTCATGTCGGGCCTGCGCCTGGACCGGGCCGAGGTGCAGGACCTGCGCAAACGCACAGGAGGCATGATGCCCATGCCCAATCCAACCGCAGGACAGCGCCGCCAGGACACGTTGCCCAGTGGTTTTGTCCGCTACGAATACGATCACCAGGGTCTGGGCTTCCATGCAGGGGTGGGCCACACCGCGCGGATGCCCGATTACTGGGAGCTGTTTTCGGCCACGCGCGGCCCGGTGGGCGCAGCCAATGCGTTTGCGGGCGTACGGCCGGAGAAGACGACCCAGTTGGACATCGGCGCGCAGTACGAGGGGCGCCAGGTCGATGCCTGGGTATCGCTGTATGCCGGGCGGGTGCAGGACTTCGTGCTGTTCGACTACCTGTCCGGAGGCATGGGCATGAAGGCAACGCGTGCCCGCAATGTCGATGCTGACATCCACGGCGGTGAAGCCGGGGTTGAATGGCGACCGGGTCGCGGCCTGAAGGTGGGCAGTGTGTTGGCCTATGCCTGGGGCGATCTGAAGAACGAAGGAGCGATGCCGCAGATGCCGCCGCTGGAACTGCGCCTGTCACTGGCGCAGGAGCGCGGCAAGTTCTCGTGGGGAACGTTGCTGCGGGTGGTCGCGCAACAGGATCGTGTCAACCCGGGGACGGGCAATGTGGTCGGCCAGGATTTGGGGCCCAGTGCCGGCTTTGCCGTGTTCTCCGCCAATGCGGCGTACAGGTACAGCGAACGCGTGCAGGTGAGCGCGGGCGTCGACAACCTGTTTGATCGTGACTACAGCGAACACCTCAATCTGGGTGGCAACAGCGCCTTTGGTTATCCGGCGGATCCGGTGCGCATCCATGAGCCGGGGCGCACCTTGTGGCTCAAGGTCAATCTGAGCTATTGAGCCTGCCGGCGTTTATTGGCTGCGCGGAGATTCGGGCGCGGGCTGCCAGGCCCGCGCATTGCGCCATACGGCGCCAAACCTGAGAAGCGAGCCGGCGTAGGCAAGCATGATCAATACGCCTGCGATCACCGTTGTCCTCGCCGCGAATGCGGCAATTAGCGCAGCCACGGCCGCCGCCACGTGGATCAACACAAGGCGCTGCTTGTGCGTGGAATCCAGCAGACGGCCGACACCCGGCACCCGCACCCCGCGGGGGTGGCGTTGGCGCAGCTCGATCCATGCCAGGAAGGGCACGATTTCCAGCTGCATGCCGAGCACCAGCAGGGGCAGGCCGGCCACCACGACGGCAGTGCCGGCCACCAACGAGGCAGCAGGGGATGTTGCACTGACGGGCATCAGTGGCAGTACTACCGGCAAGAGCAACGGAAGCCACAGAAAGAAGGCGCCGAGCCGCCAGGCCAGCCGCAGCGGAAGATTGCGCGGATGAGGGGAACGGACCTGCATCCACAGAATCATGCAGGCCAGTCCCGCACAAGGCAGGCTGATACCCAGCATCAGCGGACTATCAGCTTGCCGCGCAGTGGCTGCAAGCACCGTCAAACCCATCGCCGCACGCCATCCGTTCCCCCAGATTCGCTGCGCACGGCGGGTCAAGACCCGCGCACCCTGGAACATCGGCACGGTGACGGCAGCCACCGCAGCCAGCAGGCCGACGCACCAACCCCCAAGGCCCAGGGCGGCGTGCAGATTGACGATGCGCTCAAGCGGGATCGACAGGTGACCAGTGAGGACCATCGCCGAAGCGCCACCCAGGACGACGGTCGCCAGAAGGAACCACAGCGACATTGCGATGCCACGCTGCAATGCATCCACAGGGATGACCGCGTGCAATGCAAGCAGGGAACGCAGAGCGAACACGCCCAGGCTGCCAGCGAGCAGCAGCAGGGCGGAGATGCCCAGCACGGTGTGGGGCCTCACGAAGAACAGCAGCAACGCCATCACGCCGAGGTTGAAGCCACGATGCAGCCACAGTGCAGGTAGCGGCAGGCTCAGACGGGTGTTGGCCGCCACCGGCAGAAACTGCAGCAGGCTTCCCAGCATGGCGTTGCCCAGCACGCCGAGCACCCACGCGTGCACGGACACCAGGGTGGGCGGCGCCCAGCGCGAGGTTAGCGCCCACTCGCCTTGCCACACCCACCATGCGCCGGCGGCCACGCCCCAGATGAGGGAGCTGCGAAGGAACCGCCATGGTTCAACCGGAGGCGGTGCCTGTCCGAGGTCCAGCCCACTCATGCATCGCAGTGCGGCAGGCTGGCCTGGTCTTCGCAGTGGGCAATGAAGATGCGCGCCTGCCCGCCCGGCAGATTCTCCACGCTGTAGGCATATCCCCAGTCATCCAGCATGGCCATCAAGGGCAGGGGGCGCATCGGCGTAAGCGCCTCGATGTGTCGGCCGCGCTTGAGTTGCCGTAGCGCGGCGATCACGCATTCCATCGGCTCGGGCGCGGGCAGGTTGCGCAAATCCAGCTGCATCAGCGACATGGGGCAGGCTCCAGCGCAGAGGCGTCATCCGGGTCGACGCCGGCATGCGTGGGGCAAATGCGATCGCAGCCGGCTGCGTCCAGGCACTCTCCCAGCGTTGGCGTCCACGGTGCGCAGAGATCCAGAGTGCTCGATAGTTCGTTGAAGCTCATAGCCATAGCAGCCATCCCAGCGGATCATGCGTCCGCGCAATGCCATAGATCTGCACGAAGCAGAGCAGGGCAAGCAGCCACAGCGTGGCGCGAGCGCGCAACCCGCGCCCGACCTGGAAGGCCAACGTGCCCAGCGCGATGTAAGCGACGACTAATCCCACCTTGACCAGCAGCCAGCCATTGGCGAACAGCGCTGCCGGCAACAAGGTCAGCAGGAACAGCGCCGCGGTCAGCAGGACGGTATCCACGCTGTAGCTCAGATAGCGCAGCAGCGCATGTCGCGGCCAGCGCTGATCCAGCAGGAGCCCGGCGCCACGCAACGCGAACAATCCACCGCTGGTCAATGCCACGGCCATGTGCAGGTGTTTGATGCTGGGATAGAACGTCATCATGCGCTCACCCCGGTCGCCCATCGGCGCGCGGGCTGAGGTAGATCGCGCCTATTCGGCTGACCCATGGCGCCAACGCCAGCAACCAGGCAAACGCCGCCAGGCATTGCCACAACATGCCATCCGGCACGAGTTCGGCGACCACCCGCATGACCGCGACGGCTTGCAGGGCGAGGAATGCAAACCACGCCACGCGCGGCATCGCCAGCGGGCGACCAGAATGCCCCTGGGTGACGCGGGTGACCATGGCCACCAGTACGCTGCCGAAGAATCCTATGAACATCGCATGCATGGGCGCACGGCCCAGCACGAACTCGCCGGTTGCCAGATAGACTAGGCTCTGAATGATGTAGAGCGCAAAGGTGATTGGCATCCATGCCGTGCCGAAGAACAGTACGGCCAGCAAACCCGGCATGCGCGCACGTGGCCACCAACGCCACAAGGCCTGGCCGGTAAGCGCCAGAAGGGCGGCGTCGGGCAACCATAACCAGGCATACGCGTGCAGTAGTTCCAGGCCCAGATGAACCATCGCGGCCACCCAGACCGCCCCCAACCAAGCCAAGGGGCGCCATGGCCGGTAGCCCTGAATCGCGTTGCCGGCGAAGAACGGAAACATGCGATGCGCCACGCTCAGGTAGATCGGCAGCAACATGCCGATGCCACCGAGTTTGATGCTGGCGAAGGCGAGCATCGCATCGCCGGTGATCAGGAATCCCAGATACAAAGCCAGCCCCAACCACCCCAGCAACAGCGCTGCATAACAGGAGCGCGCATGCCAGGTGGGGCCACCGTCGCGCCTGAGGACCTGTCCGAGGGTGCCTAGTGCGGCGGACCAGCCACCCAACGCCAGAATGACGCCTACCGTCAGTCCCGCTGACCAACCGAGCGTAGCCAGCAGCACGGCCAACTGCCCGCCCATCAGACCGGCCCCCACGGGCACATAGCGCCAGCGTGGCAGGTCCGGTTGGCCGATCCAGCGCGGGAACACGGTCAACAGGAATCCGAAAATGAAACTGGGCAGGACCAGGTATTGCATGACAAAGGCATGCAGCCAGCCGGCATAGATGGGAGTTTCCGGCATCGACCAGGCTCCGGAATACTGCGCCGCCAGCCAGCAGGCCCACCACAGCATCGCAAGCATCAGGTTGCCGGCGCCGATGAAGAACATCAGCCGATGTGGCGCCTGCAGCAGCTGACGGATCGATACCGGTGCCGGTACCGACGTGGGAGGTGTGGGCAGGGGGATCGTGGGCATGCGCGCAGTGTGTGCGGCGACGGCGAGTCGGGCATTGACCTGGGTCAACACCAGGCCGCGTCGTCTTGATTCCGGTCAATGTCGTGCGGGACGGGTTTACCTAGATTGCCGGTACTGGCCACCGTGCCGCCTCCTTGCCTACAGGAATTTCATGACCCGCTCCGATACGCCCGACCTCCGCCAACGTCGCCAGCAAGCGATGACCGACGCCCTTCGAGAATGGGACCCCGAAGCAGAAATCCTGTGGGATGAGGATTCCGGGCGCCTCAGCGTTTACACGACCCTGCCCAGCGAGCGCGTGTCGACGATTCTGGCTGCCTTGGGTGAGCCCGTCACCAGCTGCGGCGATGGCGAGGGCAGCGATCAGGAATGCTGCGGGTGTTGCTCGCACTGAACCTGGCGCCGGCAGCGTCTGTCGTCAGACGGGCTCGCAAAAGAAGAAGGGCCGCTGCAAGCGGCCCTTCCTTTTTCTGACGACGATTTTCTCAGCTTGCTTGCGGGGCGGGCAGCGCGGCCTCGCGCCGCGGCGCCACCCACAGGCGGAACACGAACCAGACCAAGGCCACCGCGCCGATGCTGAAGATGGTGTCGCCGGGAACGCGCATCCAGACCAGCAGATCGATCAGGGGTTGCTGCATGAACTCGGCAGAGCGCGCATACCAGTAGCCGTGCTCCAACGCTGCTCGCAACTGCAGGAGGCCCAGCGGCAACAGGGTCAGCAGCGCCATCAAGCTCAAACCGATGTTCATGGCCCAGAACGCGGTCTTCAGCAGCTTCTCGTTCCACACCACGTCCGGCTTCAGGCCGCGCAGGCAGAACAGCATCAGGCCGATGCCGAGCATGCCGTACACGCCAAACAGAGCGGTGTGGCCATGGGTCGGCGTCAGGTTCAGACCCTGCATGTAGTACAGCGACAGCGGCGGATTGATCAGGAAGCCGAACAGGCCCGCACCCACCAGGTTCCAGAACGACACCGCGATGAAGAACATGATCGGCCAGCGGTAGCGCGCCATCCACGGTGTGGCTTTGCCCATCTTGTAGCTGTGATAGGCCTCGAACCCGACATACGCCAACGGCACCACTTCCAGTGCGGAGAAACTTGCACCCAGGGCAATGACCGCGGTCGGCGTACCGGTGAAGTAGAGGTGATGCAGCGTACCCAGCACGCCACCGGACAGGAACACGATGGTGGCAAACAGCACCGCCATGGTGGCGGACCGAATCTGCAGCAGGCCCAGGCGGGTAAACAGGAACGCGATGACCGCCACGGCGAACACTTCAAAGAAGCCTTCGACCCACAGATGCACTACCCACCAGCGCCAGTACTCGACCATCGAGAGGTGGGTGTGTTCGCCCCACATCAGGCCGGCGGCGTAGAACAGGCCAATGGCCACGGTGGACAGGAAGAGCAGGGTGACGATGGAGCGTGATTCGCTGCCCTTGCGCAGTGCGGGCCACAGGGCGCGACCCACCAGCGACAGCCACAGCACCAGGCCGATGAAAAGGAACCATTGCCAGAAGCGGCCAAGATCCACGTATTCCCAACCCTGGTGACCAAACCAGAAGTTGTGCTCCAGCCCCATCTTCTGCATCACCGCGAACCATTGGCCGGCAAAGGCGCCCACCACGATGATCAACAGGCAGACCCAGAGGGCGTGTACGCCCAGGCGCTGGAACTTCGGTTCGTGGCCGGAAATCGCCGGTGCGATATACAAGCCCATGCCCAGCCAGGCGGTGGCAATCCACAGCACTGCCAACTGGGTATGCCAGGTGCGTGTGAGCGAGTAGGGCAGGACATCGGCCAGCGCGAAGCCATAGGCTTCCTGGCCTTCCACCTGATAGTGGGCAGTCATTGCGCCCAGCAGGATCTGCACCAGGAACAAGGCGCACACCACCCAGAAGTACTTGCCGGTGGCACGCATCGACGGGGTGATGCGCAACTCCGCCAGCGGATCCCGTTTGGGCAGGACTGTTGCGATCTCATCGCCATGGTTGACCGCGTAGTGCCAGCCCAGCAAGCCGATACCTGCCAACAGGAACAGCACGCTGAAGACCGTCCACAGGAACAGATTCGAAGGCGGCGTATTGCCCACCATTTCGTCGGCCGGCCAGTTGGCTGTGTAGCTGATTTTCGAGTCGGGGCGCTCGGTCACCGAAGACCACGCTGCCCACCAATAGAAGGCCGTCAGCTGGTGGCGGTGCGCGGCATCGGCCACGGTGCCATTGCGCATGGCGTAGGCTTCGCGCAAGGGAGCCAGTTCCGGCGTGTCGCCGAATAGTTGCTCATAGTGGTGAGCTACCTCCCGCATGGCCGCAGCGCGATCAACATCCACCGTGATCGTACCGGTGCTGGCCTCGTAGCGGTTGGGCCGCAGTACGGTCTGGACCCGCTTGGCATAGGCCGCGCGAGTGGCTTCATCGAGCTGCTTGTAGCTTTCGACATTGGCCTCGCGCCGGGCCCAGCCATCCTGGATTGCCTCGGCTTCGCGATGCAGCCAGTCCGCGCCCCAGTCAGGTGCAACGTAGCCGCCATGGCCCCAGATGGAACCCAGTTGCTGCCCGCCAATCGATTGCCAGACCTGCCGGCCGACTTCGATGTCCTGGCGGGTGTAGAGCAGGTTGCCTTCCGTATCCACGACACGTTCGGGCAGGGGAGGAGCCTGTCGGTGGACTTCGCCTCCCACCCAGAGCAGTACCGAGAAGGAGACCAGCAACAGGGCCGCCAGGCCTGCCCACAGTCTTCGGGTTGATTGCATGATGCGCACTCCTGTGTAGGTGCCGCATATTCTGTCTATGGCCGAAGATGCTCCATGACATGGGTCAAGCGACAGGCAGTGTGTTGCCTGGAAACACGCGCACAGCTGGCGAAAAATTGGCCCGCAAGAAAGCAAGCCGGACACTCCCGCAAGAACGGGACTGGCACCAACCCGATTGATCAATCGCGCAGGACGGCGGTGGCCATGGCCTGCAGGCGCGCTAGATCGAGGATCTCCACATCGCGCTGCTTGATATGCAACAGGCCTTCGCGCTCGAAGCGACGCAGCACGCGGCTGACAGTTTCCGGCGCCTGCCGAAGGTAGTTGGCGATGTCCGTGCGCGACATGGTCAGCTGGAAGCGCTTGGCGGAGAAACCGCGCGCGGCCAGGCGCCGCGACAGGCCAATCAGGAAGGCCGCCATGCGCTCGTCGGCGCTGTTGTCCCGGGCGAACAGCGAAGCAACGCCAATGTCGTGACTGAGCAGGCGGAACAGATGACGTTGCAGGTTGGGCAGCTGGCTCGCCAGCAAGGCGATCTTGGGAAAGGAAAAACGGCACAGCATGACCGTATCCAATGCGACGGCGTTGCAGGGATATCGGTCGTCATGGATCGCGTTCAACCCAATGACCTCACCCGGCAGGTGGAAACCCAGTACCTGCTCGCGACCATCGCGGTCAATCTGGTAGGTCTTGACGGTGCCGGCCCGCACGGCCGCAATGGCGCTGAATGGATCGCCTTCGCGGAAGACATGGTCACCGGCCGCAAGCGGACCTACGTGTTCCACCAGCACGTGCAGTTCCATGAGCGCACTCTTGTCCATCCCCTCGCTGAGGCACGCCTGCGAGAACGCGCAGGTGGAACAGAAACTCAGCGAGTCGCCGTCATCGGCCAGGATACGTGCATCTGTGCGGGGGAAGACGACGCTCTGGTTCATGCAATGGGCAAGGGAATCAGACGGTGCGCGAGAAACGCGTGGCCGCGCCGTCATTGGCGGTGGGGAGATATCGGTCGAATGCCATGGCGATGATACGCAACAACATCCTGCCGCGCGAGGTGGCGACAATGGTCCTGGGCCCCACTTCGACCAGGCCGTCCGCCTGCAACGGCAGCAAGCGCACCAGGGCTTCGGCAAAGTACTGGTTGAAATCGATCAGGTGTCGGCGCTCGATGCGCTCGCGATCGATGCTGCCATGGCACATCAGTTGCTGGATGACATCGGCGCGCAGCACGTCATCCTCGTCCATGCGCATGCCACGCCACACGGGCAGACGACCACTGTCGATCCACTCTTCCCAGTTGTCGATGTCGCGCGGGTTCTGGCTGAAGCTGGCACCGACATGGCTGATGGCGCTCACACCCAAACCCACCAGGTCGCTTTCCGCATGGGTGGTGTATCCCATGAAGTTGCGGTGGAGTCCGCCATTGACCTGGGCGATCGCCAGATCGTCGCTGGGCAGGGCGAAATGGTCCATGCCAATGTAGACGTAGCCGGCTTCTCCCAGCCGCTCGATGGCGCAGTGCAGCAGTTCCAGCTTCTGTTCCGGGCTGGGCAGATCCTCGGCATGGATGCGCTGCTGCGGTCGGAACAGATTGGGCATGTGCGCGTAGCTGTAAATGGCCAGCCGATCCGGGCGCGCACGCAAGGTGATGTCGAGCGTGCGCGAAAAGCCTGCCAGATTCTGCTTGGGCAGGCCGTAGATCAGGTCCACGTTGACCGAGCGCATGCCATGGGCGCGGCACGCATCGATGATGGCCAGGGTTTCCTCGACACTCTGGATCCGGTTGACGGCTTGCTGCACCAGCGGATCGAAATCCTGTACGCCCAAGCTGGCCCGGTTGAATCCTGACCGCGCCAGCACGGCTACCGCGTCCGGGTTGATGAAGCGCGGGTCCAGCTCGATGGAACAATCCAGTTGATCGGCCCGCGCCAGGTTGAAATGGCGGCGGGTCACGTCCACCACTTCGGCAATCTGTTCTGCGTCGAGGAAGTTGGGCGTACCTCCGCCCAGGTGCAGCTGATGCACTTCGCGGTCTCGATCGAACAACTGCGACACCATCGCAACTTCACGGTACAGACGGGTCAGATAGGCGTCGCCACGGGCCTTCTCGCGGGTGATGATCCGATTGCAGCCGCAGTAGAAGCAGGGGCTGCGACAGAACGGCACATGCACATACACCGAAAGCGGGCGGGGGATCGGGTCGTCGTTGGTTTCCGAGGCCGCCTGGCGGAACTCCGCCTCGCCAAACTGTGGCGAAAACTGGGGTGCCGTCGGATACGACGTATAGCGCGGGCCCGGCTTGTCGTAGCGACGAAGCAAATCCGGATCAAACAGGGAAGTCAATGCGGCCATGGCGGCAGGGTAGGGAGCAGGTCCAGGCTTGTCTTTGACTTGAATCAATTCACATGGCCGTCAATGCCCTTCCCAGGCCACCCTTCCGCGAATGCCTGTCCCGCTCTGGTAGGCTGATTGCCTCGCGGGAAAAGGCGGTGGCGCTACCTGCGCCGCCAGGGGACCCCATTGTGACAACCGCCGTTTCCCCACCCTGGACAGGCATCGTGCTGGCAGGTGGCCAGTCTTCCCGCATGGGCAGCGACAAGGCGCTGCTGCCGTGGGGCGCGCGAACACTGCTGGACCAGGCGCGTTCGCGGTTGCTTTCGGCCGGTGCCGCGCGCGTGGTGGTGAGCGGCCGCAGCGGTAGGGAAGACGAGATGCCTGACGAGCAGCGCGGCCAAGGCCCGCTGTCTGCATTGGCCCAATTGGCACCGCGACTGGACGATGGCGTCCTGGTGATCGTGCCGGTGGACATGCCTTTGCTTTCAAACGAACTACTGCAACAGCTGGCGGGTGCGCCGGGCGCCTGCGCGGCCTTCGAGTTCCATCCACTCCCTATGCGGCTGGAGCTGGCCACTCCCGTACGTGCCGTGCTGGCGCGCCTGAGCCTGTTGCCCGAGGTGCAACGTTCCCTGCGTACGCTGCAGCGGGAACTGGGTGGCAACCTGCTTGAAGGTTCCCATTGGCAGGAAGAGCTGCGAGGGTGCAATACACCCGAGGAGTGGAAGGCGCTGCTTCAGACGGCAGGCTGTCCAGCTTCCGACGATTCGAACTAAGATTGCATACGTCGTACACTTCCAACCGAGCAACAAGTGCTAGCCTGATTCGCGACCTGGTCACCCAGCTGAGAACTGCCAAGGTGGACGTATGGAGCATCCCTCACCGCACGTGGGGTCAAGCAAAGCGCAGGAGCGTATCGCCTTCCTGTTGTTGACCTTCGTGGTCTTCCCGCTGATGGCCATCCTGATTGTGGCCGGATACGGATTCCTGGTCTGGTTCTACCAGATGTTCGCGGGTCCGCCGGCGGGACACTGAAGCATGTCCTCCACCACACGGTTGTCGCGGCGTAGTCTGCTGTTCGGCGCGGGCGCTGATGCGCCGCGCTCCATGGTGCAGAACCAATCCGCAGCCGCTTCGCGCGATGACGCGACCACTCGCTGGCTGGCGGAGATTGCCGCTTTGCGTTGCCTCAATGCCCAGGGTGTCGTGTGCGCCAGCTGCGCCGACGCCTGTCCCCATCGGGCCATCCTCATTCCGATCCGCGAGCGCGCCGCCATCCACGTCGTAGCAGACCTGTGCGATGGATGCAGCGACTGCGTGGGCGTCTGTCCCGCCCAGGCCATCGTCATGCAACCCTCACCCCTGGAGCCTGCATGAGCCAAGCCCCGCCAACCGCGCAGGCCACTGCGAACGAAGTCCACATTGCCAGCTTCGTGGTCCAACACCGCCAGGAAGCCGGCCCGGCACTGGCGGCCATGATCGCCGAGTGTCCCGACCTTGAACTTGGGCTGGCAGGCGACACGCGCAGTGTCGTGATCTGTGAATCCGAGGATCGCTATCTGGTCATGGACCGTATTGAACAACTGCGCGCCGTGCCCGGCGCCTTGAACGTATTGCTCGTCTACCACCATGCCGAACCGCGTCAGGCTCTCGAGCTTCCGCTGTCGGCGCAAGAAGGATAAGGGAGTCCAACCATGAGCACGCGCCGCGAGTTCATACGCAACAGCGCCCTGACGACGGCGGCCGCCGCCGCAGGCATGCCATTGACCGGCCAGGGCAGCAATCTGGTGACCGAAGGCGATCTCACGAGCCTGAAATGGGACAAGGCGCCGTGCCGTTATTGCGGCACCGGGTGCGGTGTCAACGTGGCGGTCAAGCAGGGCAGGGTGGTGGCTACCCATGGCGACGTCCACGCCGAAGTCAACCGCGGAATCAACTGCGTCAAAGGCTATTTCCTTTCCAAGATCCTGTACGGCGAGGATCGGTTGACCATGCCATTGCTGCGCAAGAAGAACGGGGTCTATGCCAAGGACGGAGACTTCACCCAGGTCAGCTGGGACGAAGCATTCGACGTCATGGCGACCCAGTTCAAGCAGGTCTTGAAGACCAAGGGCCCTGGCGCCGTGGGCATGTTCGGCTCGGGCCAGTGGACGATTTTCGAAGGCTATGCCGCCAACAAACTGATGAAGGCCGGATTCCGCAGCAACCACATCGATCCCAATGCGCGCCACTGCATGGCGTCGGCGGTGATGGGCTTCATGCGCACCTTCGGCATGGATGAGCCGATGGGCTGCTATGACGACATCGAAGCCGCGGACGCCTTCGTCCTGTGGGGCTCGAACATGGCCGAGATGCATCCGATCCTGTGGACGCGCGTGACCGATCGCAGGCTGGCGCATCCGCACGTCAAGGTGGCGGTGCTGTCGACCTTCGAGCATCGCAGCTTCGAGCTCGCCGATATCCCCATGGTGTTCAAGCCGCAGACCGACCTGGTCATCCTCAACTACATCGCCAACCACATCATCAAGTCGGGCAAGGTCAACAAGGATTTTGTCGACAAGCACACCACGTTCAAGCGCGGCAATGACGATATCGGCTATGGGCTCAGGCCCGACAACCCGCTCGAGGTCAAGGCCAAGAACGCGAAGGACGCCGGCGGCGGGCAGCCCATCACGTTTGATGATTTTGCCAGCTTCGTCGCGCCCTACACGCTGGACAAGGCGGTCGAGATGACCGGGGTGGAGCGCGGATGGCTGCAGCAGCTGGCCGAGCTCTACGCCGACCCCAAGATCAAGGTGATGTCGTTCTGGACCATGGGCTTCAACCAGCACACGCGGGGTGTGTGGGCCAACAACATGGTCTACAACATCCACCTGCTGACCGGAAAGATTGCCACGCCGGGCAACAGTCCGTTCTCGCTCACCGGCCAGCCTTCGGCCTGCGGAACGGCGCGCGAGGTGGGCACGTTCAGTCACCGGCTTCCGGCCGACATGGTGGTCACCAATCCGGAGCATCGCAAGCATGCCGAGGAGATCTGGAAGGTGCCGGAGGGCACCATCCAGCCCAAGCCGGGTTATCACGCCGTGGAGCAGAACCGCGCCTTGAAGGACGGCAAGCTCAATGCGTATTGGGTGATGGTCAACAACAATATGCAGGCCGCCGCCAACCTGCGTGAAGAAACCTGGCCGGGCTATCGCAATCCGGAAAACTTCATTGTCGTCTCGGATGCGTATCCCACCGTGACCGCGCAAGCGGCAGACCTGATCCTGCCCGCCGCCATGTGGGTGGAGAAGGAGGGCGCTTATGGCAATGCGGAGCGTCGCACGCAGTTCTGGCACCAGCTGGTGACGGCGCCCGGGCAGGCGCGTTCCGACTTGTGGCAATTGATGGAGTTTTCCAAGCGCTTCACCACCGACGAGTGTTGGACCGCTGAAACCCTGGCGGCGCATCCCGAATTCAAGGGCAAGACGCTGTTCGACGTGCTGTTCCGCAATGGCAATGTCGAGAAGTTCCCGATCAGCGATATCGAAACCGGCTACGCCAACGACGAGTCGACGGCGTTCGGGTTCTACGTGCAGAAGGGGTTGTTCGAGGAATATGCGGCGTTCGGGCGCGGTCATGGCCATGACCTGGCGCCGTTCGACGACTATCACCGGGCGCGCGGACTGCGCTGGCCCGTGGTCAAAGGCAAGGAGACGCTCTGGCGGTACCGTGAAGGCGCCGATCCCTACGTCAAGGAAGGCGCGGGTTTCGAGTTCTATGGCAACAAGGACGGTCGCGCCGTCATCTGGGCCTTGCCTTACGAGCCACCGGCGGAATCGCCTGACGATGATTACAACATGTGGCTGGTCACCGGCCGTGTGCTGGAACACTGGCACTCCGGATCCATGACCATGCGGGTGCCGGAGTTGTATCGCAGCTTTCCCGCCGCGGTTGTTTTCATGAACCCGGATGACGCCAAGGACCGTGGCCTCAAACGTGGCGATGAAGTCAAGGTGGTATCGCGGCGCGGCGAGATGCTGTCCCGGGTGGAAACGCGCGGCCGCAACCGCATGCCCAAGGGGGTGGTGTTTGTGCCCTGGTTCGATGCTGGGCAATTGATCAACAAGGTCACGCTGGACGCCACCGACCCGATCTCCAAGCAGACCGATTACAAGAAGTGCGCCGTCAAGGTGCTGGCTGTCTAGGAGAACGATCATGCGCAACAAGTACCTCATCATTGCTACGGCCTTGAGCGTCCTGTTGGCCTTGCTGCTGTTTTATGCGGGTTGGAAATTTGGAGCATCCAGTTCGCATGCGGACAAAGGTCCGGACGTGGCCCAGGTGGCGCCTGTCCCTGCCGATGCCCCGCCGGCCGGGCAGCAGATTGACGCCCTGCGTCGCGGCGTGCCGATTGATCAGGAGGCCCCGCCGCCGCCCATGGCCCATGTGGAGAACGCGGATATCAAGCGGGTGCGCGCCTATCCCATGCAACCGCCCACGATCCCGCATGCCATAGACAACTATCAGGTCGACAAGAACAGCAACCGCTGCCTGTTGTGCCATTCGCGCGCCAATGCAGCCACCTTCCAGGCCCCGCCTGTCAGCGTGACGCATTACATGGATCGCGATGATCAGTTCCTGGCGACGATCTCGTCACGACGCTACTTCTGCAACCAATGCCACGTCGTACAGACCGACGCCCGACCGCTGGTGGCCAACGGTTTCCGCGATATCGACACGGTGATCGCCGAAGACAAGCAGGGGAGTCCCTAGGCCATGTGGCAGACCATCAAGACGCGCCTGTTGGCGCTGTGGGGCACCCTGCGACGGCCCAGTCGGCACTACAGCCTCGGGTTCCTGACGGTGGCCGGATTCGTTACCGGAATCATGTTTTGGGGTGGATTCAATACCGCGCTGGAAGCGACCAACACGGAAAAGTTCTGCACCAGTTGCCATGAGATGCGTGACAACGTGTTTCAGGAACTCAAGACCACCATCCACTACACCAATCGCTCCGGCGTGCGCGCCACCTGCCCGGATTGCCATGTGCCGCACAACTGGACCGACAAGATCGCGCGCAAGATGCAGGCGTCAAAGGAAGTGTGGGGCAAGATTTTCGGCACCATCGATACGCGCGAGAAGTTCCTCGATCACCGCCTGGAACTGGCCATGCATGAGTGGGATCGCCTCAAGGCGAACGACTCGCTGGAATGCCGCAATTGCCACGACTACACCTCGATGGACCTGACCCGCCAAGGTTCGCGCGCGGCCCAGATACACAAGCTCTGGCTGGGTCCGCAGAAGAAGACCTGCATCGACTGTCACAAGGGTGTGGCCCACCACCTGCCTGACATGACCGGTGTACCGCAGGGGTGACGACGACTGCAGGCTGCAACCACCGCCGCGAAGTCGGCAGTGACGTGCAGAAACAACAACGCCGCGGTTTTCGCGGCGTTGTTGCAGGCATGCAGCTAAGTGGTCGCCTGGCCTGACTCAGCTGCTGCGGCGGCGCTCTTCTTCCTTCATGCGTCGGCGCAGGTAGATCGCCAGCGCAAGGCCCAGTCCAAACATCACCAGGCTGCCGCCGATAGCCAACCAACCTACGGGTTCAAGCAGGATCTCGCGAAGGATCGGATGCATTGCTGTGGCTCTCCTTGTGGAATGCGCACAGCCTAGTGTGCCGGCAAAGTGCGGCATTGACTTCAATCAATGGGTCCGAATCCGTCGGCGCCCTTGGCGGACGTGTCAGAGCCGGTAATGGCTCGAAGGCGGCAGGCGTTGAGTGGCTTGCTGGGTCACCGGCATGCCGAGCAGGTCGCCAAAATCGGCCAGGCGTGACCACACGTAGGGCTGCAGGTCGACAGGTGCGGTGTCGTAGACATGCGCCCACAATTCGTCGAGAAAACGACGGGTGTCGGGGCGAACCTGACCGCTGTCGATGCGCTGACTGGCAGCGTCCAGGGCAACCCGGATTTCAGCCAAGGTGTCCATGGATTGGACTATAGCCCGCGAATATTCCCTGTGTGTGACAGGGGCGGGGATTTTCGGACTGACGGCGCAGCCTGTTCTGCGGATGCTGGTCGCGATGGGGGCATAAGCGGACATCGGCGGAAAGAAAGGGGCCGAGACATTCCCTGGCCGCAAGGCGAAACATTATTATACGAATATCAATAGGTTAGGTTGCATAACTAATGCAGTGCACGCGCATAGATTCGCGTTAGTCGATTAACGCGTGACCGAGCGCGAACGCGGAAGGCTACGAAGAAGTCAGCGGATAGCCAGTGAACGGTTTGACCTCGTCCATCAGGAAGTGCGAGACGATTTTCTCGACCCCGTAGTCGCCTCCCAACAGCAGGCGGGCGATGTCCTTCCAGTGGTGCACATCGTTGACGATGACCCGTAACAGGTAATCGTAAGCGCCGGAAACGCGGCAGGCCTCCACCACTTCGGGCATGCGCAGGATGCGCCGATCGAACTCGGTGAATTCTTCCAGCGCATGCTGCTTGAAGCTCACTTGCGCCAACACGATCGTCACCGACCGAATCCTGTCCACCGCCACGTGGGCCCGATAGGCGCGGATCAGGCCGCGCGTTTCCAGCGCGCGAACGCGCGCCAGGCAGGCGCTGGGCGAAAGCGCCACTCGCTCGGCCAAGGCCTGGTTGGTGATGCGTGCATCCTGTTGGAGCACGTCGAGAATCTTCATGTCGGTGCGGTCAGGGGCCTTGTGGGCCATGCGGTTCCTCCGGTCGGCTGCTGTGGTGACCGCAGTTTCTGCACAGTTGATGGACATCAACAGCAGATTCTGCGGAATTCACATCGAATAAAACTGCAATATTCTGAAGACACCCGAATATGGCCTTTTGAATCAATAGTCTATGACATTGGCCGGACCCGCGGAACCTGCTGGACGTACGCCTGTATATGCCATTCACTTGGGGCCAGCGCAGTGCGCGGGAGGCGCCTGCAGCCCATCACATCACCACGGGGAACGAGTCATGGCATCGCAAATCCGCGTAAGCAAGCTATCGCAGGCAATTCGCCTGGGCTGTTGCAGTCTGGTCTTCATGGCGGCACCGGCACTGGCCCAGCAGGCCGATGCCGGACAGGCACCGCAAGGCCCCGAGGCCACGACGTTGGACAAGATCGTGGTCAAGGCCGGCAAGCTCAATGAGTCGGTCCGCGAGATTTCCGGCTCCGTCTCCGCGGTCACCAACCAGCAACTGCAGGATATGGGCGCCCAATCCCTGGCCGACTACGTCCAGCGCACGCCGGGCGTGGTGTTCAACAGCTACCAGCCGGGCGTTTCCCATGTGGTGGTGCGCGGTATCGCGACCAGCTCGGGCAACGTGCAGGGCCAGCCCACTACGGGCTATTTCATCAACGAAGTGCCGTTGACCGAGCCGGGTTGGACCATCGCCATTCCCGACATCGATGCCTTCGATCTCAACCGCGTCGAGGTCTATCGAGGCCCGCAAGGCACGCTGTGGGGCTCGGCGTCGATGGGTGGCGCCATCAACTATGTGGCCAATGTGGCCGATACCAGCGGGTTCGACGCGGCGGTGGAAGCCACCGTCAGCCAGACCAAGAACGCCAACACCGGCTACGCGGCCAAGGCGATGGTCAACGTGCCGGTCAAAGAGGATCTGTTCGCCATCCGCGCGGTCGCCCAGTACCGCGAAGACCCGGGGTATCTCGACAACATCGGCACGCATGACCGCGGCGCCAACACCACCCAGGTCGACGGCGGTCGCCTGTCGATGGTGCTGACGCCCAACGAAGGCACCACGCTGACCTGGTTGAGCCTGTTGCAGAACATCGACAACGATGACAACAGCTATCGCATCCAGGGTTTGGGCGAATTCGAACGCAAGACCGAGTTGCCGGAATTCACCAAGACCAAGGTGGCCGTGCACAGCCTGCGCTGGGATCAGGACGTGGGCTTCGGCGATCTGGTGGCTCTTTACGCACATCAGAAAAAGAAGCAGGACTGGGTGTTCGATTTCAGTCCGCTGCGTGGTGCGTACAACGCCGATCTCGGCTTGAACCTCACCGCACCGCTGTACATCGGCTCCGGCGGCGAGAGCGAGGGCAACAGCCTGGAAGTACGGCTGGCATCCAAGCCCGGTGGCAGTTTCGAGTGGCTGATCGGCGCGATGTACTTCGACTCGGACAAGGACCTGTACGAGCAGATTGGCGCGCAGGGTGCCGCGGCCGCCTTTGATCAGTCGCCGTTCTTTGGCCCGGGCAGCGGCGCGATCATTGCCCCGAACGGTGAGGTGTTCAACGCGTTCTACAACCATATCGATGGCTCCGAAGCCGCGTTGTTCGGCGAGGCCAGCTACCATTTCGATGAACAGTGGAAGTTGACCGTCGGTGGCCGCTTATTCCGCAACAAGGTCGAGACCATCTCCACGCAGGTGGGCTTTTCGACCTATCCGGGCGCGCCTATCGTCACCCCGTCGCAGACCAAGGAAGACGGTTTCAACCCGAAGATTTCGCTGACCTGGCACCCCACCGCGGACACGTTGTTCTATGGTCTGGTGTCCGAAGGCTTCCGCTTTGGCGAACCCAACACCGCGGGCTTGAGTGCCTATCCGGTGCCGTCGGGTTCCAGCAGCGACAGCCTGGTCAACTACGAACTCGGTAGCCGCACCACGCTGGCCGGCGGTCGCCTGCTGCTGGATGCGACCTTGTTCTACGTCGACTGGAAGGACATCCAGTTGCGCCTGCAGACGCCGGATTTCTTCAACTACGCCGCCAACGGCGGCAAGGCCTACAGCCGCGGCATCGAGTTCTCCAGCACCTGGACGCCGGTCGACGCGTTTACGTGGCAGATGAGCGCCACCTGGCAGCACGCCCGCCTGGATCAGGATCTGCCCATCCTGTACGTGGGCACCGCGCCGGCCGGTGCGCAGTTGCCGGGTTCGGCGGACTGGACGGTCAGCAACCTGCTCAGCTACCGCTTCGACGCGCAGTTCCAGCCCACGTTGACGCTGGCGCACCAGTACGTGGGCAGCGGCATCAGTGACCTGAACTCGACCGTGCCCGGCGTGACGCCGAACGAGCAGGGCAACTACAACCTGATCGACATGCGCTACCGCATGACCTTCGGTTCGACCGATGTCACCCTGTTTGGCGCCAACCTGTTCGATCAGCGCGGCATCACCCGCACCGTGTCGGAAATGAATGGGATTGGCGAAGGCCTGGTGCGTCCGCGTACCTTTGGCGTCACCGTGAACTGGCGCTACTGACCCGATGGCATCGACCACGCAACATGTGGGGCGCTGGCAACTGGCGCTCCGTCGCAAACCACTGGAGGCCGCGATCGCCGATGCAGATCGGGCCGGCCTCCAGCGTCGCCTGGGGGCCGGCAGCCTCATGGTGCTTGGCATTGCCAACATCCTGGGCGCCGGCATTTACGTGGTGACCGGTACGGCCGCGGCCAGCTTCGCCGGCCCGGCGGTGATCGTGGCGTTCGTGCTGGCGGCCATGGCGTGCGCATTCACCGGGCTGTGCTACGCCGAGCTGTCGTCCTCGATCCCGGTGCCTGGTTCGGCGTACACGTACTGCTACGTGACGCTGGGCGAGGGCGCGGCCTGGGCGCTGGCGTGGATGGTGATCCTGGAATACCTGCTGGCCGCCGCCGCCGTGGCGGCCGGCTTTTCCGGGTACCTGGTCAGCCTGCTCGGGGATTTGCAGGTGTCGGTACCCGCGATGTGGGCAACATCCACGGTGACCGCCACGCAACAGGGCGGACACACCTTGCTGGCATTCAGTGGCGGCATCAATCTGCTGGCGGCATTGGCCGTTGCAGCCGCGGCGGTGATCCAGATCGCCGGCGTGGGTCGCTCAGCGTTCGCAAACCTGGTGCTGGTGCTTATCAAAGTCGCGGTGCTGATTGCGTTCGTGGTGGTCGGCTCGCGCTTCATCGACACGCAGAACTGGCAGCCTTTCATCCCGCCGAACGAAGGCGGCTTCGCGTTTGGATGGCCGGGCATCATGCGCGCTGCGGCGTTGTTGTTCTTCGCATACCTGGGCTTTGAAACGGTGTCGATGGCAGCTGCCGAAGCCCGCCAGCCGCGCCGCGATGTACCGCTGGGCATTCTTGGTTCGCTGGTCGTGTGCACCTTGCTCTACATCGCCGCCGGTGCGGTACTGACCGGGCTGGTGCCGTTCCGCGAACTGGGCGTGCCGGACCCGGTGGCGCTGGCGGTGGACCGCATCGGCTGGCCGGGCTTTGCCATCATCATCAAGATTGGCGCGCTGACTGGACTGGGTTCGGTGTTGTTGGCCAATGCGTATGGCATCTCCCGCATCAGCCTGAGCATTGCCCAGGACGGCTTGTTGCCTTCGCTGTTTACCCGCGTGCATCCGCGCTTGCGCACACCGTGGTGGGCCAACGTGGTGTTCGGCACGGTCAGCGCGGCGCTGGCGGCGCTGTTGCCAATCGGCATCCTTGGCGATCTGATCTGCCTGGGCATCGCCTCGGCCTTCATCGTGGTCTGCCTGGCGGTGATGTGGCTGCGCTCGACGCGGCCGGAGTTGAAAGGTGGCTTCCGCGTTCCCTTGGGTGGGGTCTGGATCGGTCGCGCCTGGATTGGCGTGGTGCCGGTGCTGGGCATCGTCATGTGTCTGACCATGATGGCGCCGGTGCTGGGCGACATGCTGGCGCAGGTGCGCCGAGGTGATGTGTTGCCAGCTTCGATCCTGGCGGTGTACGTGGTGGTCGGCTTCGTGCTGTATCTGGCGTACGGCCAGCGTCGCGCACGCCGTCTGGCGGGAGTGGCGCATGAGCAGTGAGACGTTCCCATTGCGGCAGGCGCTCGAGATTGGACGGCTGGACGCGCACGACCAGGCAGCGTTGGTGCGTGATGGAAAGCTGTCACCTGCGGAACTGACGGCGGCGGCGATTACTCGCGCCGAGCACTTCCAGTCACTCGGCGCATTGAGTCACGCCGACTTCGCCGGCGCCATGACACGTGCGCAGGCAGTGCAGAGGGCGGCACCGATGGCAGGCGTGCCCTGGCTACCGAAGGATTCCCTGCAGTACGCCGGCATGCCCACACGTGGCGGCTCCCGCTCGCGCACGGGGACGCCTGCGACCAGCAGTTCGCCGTTCGTCGAATGCTTTGACCACGCGGGACTGGTTGCGATCGGCAAGAGCGCGATGCCCGAGTTTGGCCTGATTGGATCCACCGAGCCGCTGCTGGGCCCGGTCACGCGCAATCCCTGGAGACTCGACCATAGTCCGGGCGGTTCCAGTGGCGGCGCCGGTGCGGCGCTGGCGGCCGGAATCGTGCCGTTGGCGCAAGGCAGCGACGGCGCCGGTTCGATCCGGATTCCCGCTTCCGCGTGTGGCGTCGTCGGTCTGAAGCCAGGTCGCGGCACCACGGTGCGTGTGCGCGACCGCCATGCCATTGAAGACCTGATCGTCGCCGACAGCCTGATGGCGCGCAGCGTACGCGACGTTGCGTGGGCGTTCGAAACGGCACGGCCGGGGCAGGGCGCTGCCGTTGCCGCCGAGCCCACGCTGCGCCGGCTCAAAATCGCGATGATCGTGCCCTCGTTGAATGGCGCGGCTCCGCATCCGCAGGTCGAACAGGTTTTGAATCGCGTCGCGTCCACGTGCGAATCCCTGGGACATCGCGTCGAACTGGCCGACTATCCGTTCGAACGCCCCTGGCTGTGGCGGGGCATGCACACGCTTTGGTCACGCCTGGGTCTGGATGCCGTGCAGGAAGTGACCGCGAGTCGCGGCGCTGCGTTCGCGCAATCTTCGCTGGAACCCTGGACCCATGGCCTGGCGCAATTTCATCTGACCCACTGCGGCGTGCCCGAACTGGAAGAAGCCTACCGGATGCTGGCCCAGCTGCCGGTGCTGTTCTCGGACTTCCACCAGCAGTACGACGTGCTGCTGACTCCGACCTTGAGCGCGCCGCCGCCGCCATTGGGACACCTGGCGCCCGACCGCGAGTTCAATGCGCTGTCGGACGCCATGTTCGGCTGGATCAGCTACACGCCCCTGCAGAATCTGGCCGGCACGCCGGCGATTTCGCTGCCGCTGGGCTCGGCCGATGGCCTGCCCGTTGGCGTGCAGTTTGCCGCCGACCGTGGCCAGGAACCGCTGCTGCTGCAACTGGCGGCGGAACTCGAACACGCCGCCCCGTGGCAAGGGCGTTGGCCCGCCATGTCGGTGGCCACCGTACTGAAGGAGATGCACTGATGGGCCACGCCCGCGATAGTCGATATGCACCGCGCAGCCACGACGATGTCGTGCGCCTGCTGGCCACGCAACCGTTTGGCTGGCTGGTGTCGGCCGGCGGCCCGGACGCCTGCTTCACGCCGCTGCCGTTACGTGCCGAACAGGACGCCGACGGCCAGGTCATCGCCTTGCGTGGCCACTTGGCGCGCCGCAATCCGCACGTGGCGCGCCTGCGCCGCGACCCGCGCGCGCAAGCCTTGATCATCGGCCCGCACGCCTATGTGTCGCCGAGCTGGCTCGACGATCGCACGCAGGCGCCGAGCTGGAACTATGCCGCGGTAATGTTTGATCTTGAGCTGCAACTGGACGAAGCAGAGCCGCCGGTCCGCGAGGAACTGGACGCGCTGGTCACGCAGATGGAAGACGGTCGGCCCAAGGCCTGGGCGCTGGACGAGATGGGTGAACGCTTTGCCCGCCTGGCCACCGGCGTCACCGCGTTCCGCGCGCAGGTGCTGGAAACCCGTGCCACGTTCAAGCTGGGACAGGACGAGGCGCGCCATGATTTCGCCCAGCTGCTGGCCGGGCTGGATGCCAGTGGCGAGGACGTCGTGGCGAACTGGATGCGCGATTTCGCCGCATCGTCGGAGCCGTCTGCATGACGCGAAGTCTGGAGGCCTTGGACCCGCAGATTCGTCAGTTCATCGAAGACGTTTGCGAACAGTCGGCACGCTTGAGCCAGGGCCGGCCCCACACCTGGCCCGAACGACGCCTGGTGGCCGCCGAAGCACGCTCACCCTGGCGACAGGGTGGCCCGGTCATGCGTCACACCGAGGACATTGCATTCGAAGGCCCGCATGCTGCGTTTGGCGTGCGTATTTACTGGCCGCTCTCGGCAACGCCCGATTCGCCCGCGCTGGTGTACCTGCACGGCGGCGGCTGGTGTCTGTTCGGCGTGGACACCCATGATCGCCTGGTGCGCGAATACGCCGACGCCGCCGGCCTGGTGGTGGTTGCGGTCGACTACAGCCTGGCCCCGGAACATCCGTATCCCGTGGCACTGGAACAGATCACGTCGGTGCTTGAGTGGCTGAAGGAACACGGCGCCTCACGCGGAATCCATTCCCACCGCCTTGCACTGGGCGGTGACTCCGCTGGCGCCAACCTGGCCGTTGCAGCGGCGCTCACGCTGCGCGAGAGCGGCGAAGTGTCGCGGCTGTTCGCGCTGGTGCTCAACTACGGCGCCTGGGATCCGCAGCTGTCCGAACAGGCGCGCGCGGACCTGGGAACACGCGACGACATGCTCAGTGGCGAAGAGATGGACGAGTTCTGGCACGAGTATCTCGGCCCCGATGCCCTGCGGGTGGCGGGCCCCCTGTCGGCGCCGCTGCGGGCGGAGCTGCACGATCTGCCTCCCAGCTTGATGCTATGGGGAGATCGCGATGTGCTCGCCGAGCAGAACACGAGCATGGCGCGCCGACTTGCTGATGCAGGCGTGCGCGTGCGAGAAAGTATCCATGCCGGCGCCCCGCACAGCTTCATCGAAGCGATGGCCGTCTCCGAACAGGCGCAGGACGCCATCCGCCTCGGCGCTGCCTGGATGACCGAGCAACTGGATTCAACCAAGGTGGACCAACACGCATGACGAATTCACTGCGCTGGACATGGCGGGGCACGACGTTGTTGCTGGCGCTGCTGGCGCTGCTGGCGAGCGCTGCGGTGTCCGCGCAGACCCTGCCGACGCCGGAAGCCATCGCCAGCCTGAAGTCGGTGAGCGACCCGCAGATCAGTCACGACGGTCGCTGGATCGCCTACACCTTGGCCACGCCCCAGCGCGAAGGCAAACCAGCGCGGCAACAGATCTGGCGCGTGCCCACGCAGGGTAGCCAGCCGGCCCGGGCGCTGCCCGCGCCTGCGGATGCCAGTGACGAATACCCGCGGTGGTCGCGGGATGGGCGCAGCCTGAACTTCGTGTCGGACCGTCCCCTGCCCAAGGAACTGGATTCCGGGGCAGTGGCGAAGAAGCAGGTCTGGCAGGTCGATGCCGACGGCAACAATGCCCGCGTGCTGACGCAATCCATCGGTGATGTCTCGGCTTTCTCTTTTGATGCGAGCGGCAAGCAGCTGGCCTACCTCGCCACGGATCCTCCAACCGCCGAGGACAAGGCCGCGATCGAAGCCAAGGACGATGCGAAGCAGGTAGGAGAATTCCGCCAGTTCGCACGTGTGTGGGTGCAGTCGCTGCCCGATGGCAAACCGCGCGCACTGACGCCGCCCGGCATCCAGGTGCAGGACGTGGCCTGGTCACCCGACGGCAAGCAGCTGGCCGCGCGTATCTCCGACGGCACCACCTTGAATCACTACTGGTATCGCTCGCGCGTGGTGTTGCTGGACCCGCAGACCGGCACCCAACAGAAGGTGCTGGAGGCGCGCGCGTCCGCCTTCCCGCTGCAGTGGTCGCCCGATGGATCGCGATTGTTGTACGGGCAGCTGGGTAGCCACGGCATGACCGCCGTGCCGATGATTCACGACATCGCGAGTGGTCGCATCACGCCCCTGGGTACGGATTGGCCAGGCACCTTGTGGCTGGTGCGCTGGCAGGATGACCGCACCTTGATTGGCGAGGGCCAACGCGGCGTGCGTGGCGGCTTCCTGCGATTCAACGCAGCCGACGGTGCGTGGAAGGAAATCGCACAACCGCAGATTCCGTACCAGGCCTTCACGGTGGCCGCGAGCGGGCAGATTGCATACCTCGGGATGACAGCCAGCCAACCGATCGAAGTGTGGACCCTGCACCAGGGCAAGACACAGGCACGCACCAACAGCAATCCCCAGGTCGCGACGTGGAAGCATGGCACCGTGCGCGAACTGAGCTGGACCTCGTCCAAGGATGGCAGACAGATCAGCGGCTTGCTGTTGACGCCGCCCGACTGGAAACCCGGCAAGCCGCTGCCCACGCTGGTGCAGATCCACGGCGGACCGGCATGGGCCTGGTGCTCCGGTTGGCAGGGTTCCTGGCACGATTGGGGCCAGTTGCTGTCAACGCGGGGCTATGTCGTGTTCCTGCCCAATCCGCGCGGATCCGAAGGGCAGGGCGCCGCTTTCACCGAGCTGGCGCGCAATGACTGGGGCGGCGGCGATTTCCAGGACATCCTGGATGGCATCGACATGCTGGAAAGCGAAGGCGTCATCGATCCGCAGCGCCTGGCCATCGGTGGCTGGAGCTACGGTGGTTACATGTCGGCATGGGCCGCGTCGCATTCGGACCGCTTCAAGACGGCCATTGTCGGCGCAGGTGTGATCGATATCGGCGCCATGGCGTTGACGACCGACACCCCGGACTACCTGCCCGGCTACTTCGGCAGCCCGGTGACGCAGCGCGAGATCTACGACCGTCATTCGCCAATCCGCTTCGCCGGCAAGATCAAGGCGCCCGTGCTGATCCTGCACGGCGAGCAGGACAAGCGTGTGCCCTTGTCGCAAGGCCAGATGCTGCATGGCGCGCTGGAGTTCACCGGCACGCCGGTGGAGATGGTGGTGTACCCGCGCGGACCGCACTGGTTCCATGAGTTCGAGCACGAGCGCGATGTGCAGGAGCGCGTGCTGGGGTGGCTGGAGAAGCATCTCTAGCCACCGGCGCCTGATTCAAGTCAGGGCGCGCACGTCAGGGCGTGGGCGCCCGGCAGTACGTATCGAGGAACTGCTGATGCGCGGGCATGCTCTCCACGCAGTTGGCCACGACGTGCCGGACGCGATCGACGAGCTGGACCAACTTGTCTTCCGGCAGTTCGTCGACAATCGGGTGGTAGCCCTGCGGGATGATGCGCTGGCCCAGCATCACCTGGACCCAGCTGGGTAGCGCGAAGAAGTCCTCGCCATTGCGGAAGTAGCGGCCGTCGCGGCGGAACAGTTCGATGGTCTCGCGCAGTTCTTCGGGTATCGCCATCGTGCGGCAATGGTTCCAGAAGGCGCTGTCGTCACGTTCCGTGGCGTTGTAATGCAGCACCAGGAAGTCGCGGACCCGCTCCTGCTCGAACGCCGACTCTCGATTGAAACGCTCGGCCAACGCCGGATCAAAACCGCGATCCGGGAACAGGCTGAGCAGGCGCTGGATGCCCGACTGCGCCAGATAGATGCTGGTCGACTCCAGCGGCTCCATGAAGCCGCCTGCCAGGCCGACCGCGACCACATTGCCATTCCAGAATTTCCTGCGCCGGCCCGGGATGAACCGCAGCGGTCGCGGATCGGCCAGCGGTTTGCCATTGAGTCCGGCAAGCAGGGTCGCCGCTGCCTCGTCATCGCTGATGTGCCGGCTGGAATATACGTAGCCGTTGCCCACGCGGTGCTGCAGCGGAATGCGCCACTGCCAGCCGGCGCTTTGCGCGGTGACACGGGTGTAGGGCGTGAGTGGGCCGGCCGATTCACTGGGTACGGCCATGGCGCGATCGCAGGGCAGCCACTCTGACCAGTCTTCATAGCCGGTCTTGAGCGTCTCTTCGATGAGAAGACCGCGGAATCCGGAGCAGTCGATGAAAAGCTCGCCTTCGATGCGCTGGCCGTTTTCGAGCACGACCGCCTCGATGAATCCGTCGTTACCGCGGCGGAGTACCTCGACGATCTTGCCTTCGATGCGCTGTGCGCCCCGGCTCTCCGCCAACTCGCGCAGGTAACGTGCGTAAAGCCCGGCATCAAACTGGTAGCCGTAGGCAATGTCAGCCAGAGGCGAGCCCGCAGGCGCATCGGCGGGGCTGACCATGAACTTGTTGAGTGGCGCTGCGGCGGTCGGCAATGAAAATGCGCCGATGTCGGGCGCGCGGCCAGCGAGGAACTGTTTGAGCCAGTACTGGTGGAATGGCAGCGGTCCCATGGAATGGCCAATCTTGCCGAAGCCGTGGACGTAGCTGTCTCCGATGCGTCCCCAGTCGTTGAACTGGATGCCCAACTTGAACGTGCCTTGGGTCTTGGCGACGAAGTCGGCCTCGCGGATACCCAGGACCTGGGTATTGAAGGTCTTCATGTATGGCACGGTGGACTCGCCCACGCCGACGATGCCGATTTCCTCGGATTCGACAAGTCGAACCTTTGCCTGCGTGCCCAGGTAAGTCGCCAGCGCAGCGGCCGCCATCCACCCTGCGCTGCCTCCGCCGACGACGACAATCTGCTTGATACGGTCGTGTGTATCCATGGCTGTCCACATAAGAAGACGGCAGCTGCCCGGGGAGGGCAACTGCCGGTGAACACTCCCCGGCCTTGCGGCGCGGGGAGGGGGAGAGACAGATTAGAACTTGTAGCTCAGGCCGAAGTAGGCAATGCGGCCGGCGTAGCCGTTGCTGTAGAAGCGTGCCTTGGTGTCGTTGCCCAGGTACGAGCGGGTTTCTTCTTCGGTCACGTTCAGCACCGAAGCGGTCAGGCTGAGGGCCGGCGTGATGTTGTAGGCGGCGTTCAGATCGATCTGCTGGTACGGCTCGTCGTACACGTTCAAGCCATCGACCAAACCCTGCACCACTTCGCCACGACGGTTGTACGAGGCGCGCAGCAGCAGCTTTTCGTTCTCGTAGAACACGGTGAAGTTGGTCTGGTTCTTGGCACTGCCCACCAGCGGAGATTCACCCAACTGGGTGCCATCGGCCAGCACGATGGCCGCTTCGTTGGTGTCGTTGTAGGTGTAGTTGAACTGGAAGCCCAGGCCGAAATCCAGGGTGTGCTGCGCATACAGTTCGACACCCTGCGACACGGCGTCGCGGCCACCCGCCTGAGTCGAATAGTTCTGCACGGTCACGGTCTGCCCGTTGACGAGCATGTCCACATCCGCCACCACGGGAACGGTGAAGTTGCTGACATCCTTGCGGAACAGGCCTGCACCCAACACCGAACCGGGGTGGAAGTACCATTCCACGCCCACGTCGTACTGCTTGGCCTCATACGCCTCGAGATCCTTGTTGCTGCCGGAGCCGTACCAACCCAGTTCGCCGGCACCACCGGTCAAGCGGCGATCGTTGACGTACTCTTCGCTGTAGTACTCCAGGCTGCCCGGTGCTGCGATGTTGTTGTAGCTGGGACGGGCCACCACCTTGGAGGCTGCCGCGCGCAGCACCAGGGTGTCGGTCAGGTCGTAGGCTAGGTTGAAGCTGGGCAACACGTCAGTGTAGTTGCGATCCAGCGCACTGACCGCGAAGGTCTCGGCGCGCTGCTGACTGTCGGACAAGCGCCAGAAACCCTCGGTGCCACAGTAGGTGTCAGCGGGCGCGCCGGTCGGCATCGGTGCACCTTCCTGACAGGCGAGGGGATTGCCGTTTGCGTCGTCGAAGAAGTAATCGTTGTAGGAGGTGACCTTGTCAGTCGAGTCGGCATGCTGCTTGGTGCTGGCGAAACGGACACCGATGTTGCCGCGCAGGCGGTCGGTGCGGAAGTTGGCCTGCAGGTACGCAGAGTAGATCTTCTCGTCGACGTTGTAGATGAAGTTGTCTTCGTTGCGCGTCTGCATCGGACCGTACGTCTCGTTGAGGTAGCCGATGTACGCCGGGAAATTGATGGCCGGGAACGCGCTGGTGTTGAACCCGCCGGTGAGATTGCCCATGGACTTCAGCAGGCCGGGCGAGAACTGGGTGGCCAGCGTGCTGCAGCGGCCGTTCCAGTAGCGATTCTCGTAGTCCGAGGGATCGGTGCCCGGGCAGACCCAGTAGCTGTTGCCGGTGCTGCGGCTGACGCCACCATCGCGGCCCTTGATGCCGAACTGGATCGAGTCGAGGACATCGCCATCGAAATGCCAGGTGGTGTCGATCTGCGCGTACTTCTGCTCATCCGAGTTCTTGGTCCAGGACGAGCCGGTCGAGCCAAGATCGACCTGCAGGACGCCATTCATCAGGTTCTGCATCAGGTCCGGAGCAAACGTCATCGTCGGCGTGCCGCTCAGGTCCCACGCACTGTAGGTGTTGCCCAGGCTCCAGCTGCCGTCGGCGTTCTGGCGACGCGGCTTGACCGGCACGGCGAACTGCAGCGAAGGACCACCCTCCGCCCAGGTGCGGCCAATCTTGGCGCTGACGTCCACGCCTTCGCCGCGCCACTCCAGTTCGAAATCGACGGTCTGCGAGAGCGCGTCTTCGATGTTGTAGCTGCCGGTCATCTGCGGCGTCGGCATGGCGCAGTCATCCGAACCCCAGCCACCCGGTGCCAGCCCTGCGGCGGCGGCTTCATCCTCGCTGCAGTAGTAGGTCTTGCCGGGATGCACGCTGAAGTCGGCGCCGGTGACAATCGTGCCGCTGCGATCGAAGTGCAGGCCGTCGAGCATGCGACCGCCGCGCCAATTGCCGTCGCCGAAGTAACGGGCAATGCTCCATTCCGGAATCTTCAGCGAGTTGGTCTCGGAATTCTGCGACAGGTCGAAGCGGAAGTAGTTCGCCGTCAGGGTCAGGTCGTCGTTCGGCTTGAACTGGAACGTCACCTGGCCGCCCTTGCGCTCGCGCTCTTCTTCCTTGACGTTGGCGTTGACCGAGGTCGGCATCATGAAGCCGGTGTAGTAGTTGCCGTTCTGATCCCAGAAGCCGGTACCGCCCCACCAGTTGGAGTCGAAGTTGGAGGGATTGCCGTTGACGTCGACAGCCGTGCCGCCTTCATCGCGGCCATACCACTGCCAGCTCTCGGTGCTCGTGCCCAAGGTGCGGGTGGTACGGTTCTGTTGCGTGTAACCAACGAAAAAGCCGAAGCGATCTTCCTTGTCGTGCCAGGAGTACGAGGCAGCGACCTGACCGTCGGTCTTCTTGGTGGTATCGGCCCACGTGCCTTCCAGCGAGACGAAGCCGGTATTGGATTCCATGTCCAGCGGACGACGGGTGTGCAGGATCACGGTACCGCCCACGCCGCCTTCGTCCAGGCGCGCTTCCGGCGTCTTGAACAACTCGGCGCTGGACAGCATGTTGGACGGCAGCAGCATGTAGTTGAACGAGCGCGTCGGGTCGCCGTTGGATTCGGCGGAGGCGACGTAGTTGCCATTGAGCTGGGTCAGGGTCAGTTCCGGCGACAGGCCGCGGACGCTGACGTTTTTGCCTTCGCCACCGCTGCGGGTGACGATCACGCCCGGAACGCGCTGCAGCGCGTCGGCGACGTTCTTGTCGGGGAACTTGCCGATGTCTTCGGCGTTGACGACTTCGACGATGGCGTTCGCGTTGCGCTTCTGATCCAGGCTCTTTTCGATGGCGTAGCGGTAGCCGACGACGCTGACGGCGTCGAGGTCCGTGGCCTGGGTGGAAGTTTCGGCCTGCGGCGTGGCCTCTTGCGCGAAGACGGACACCGGCAACGCGACAGCAGCCGTCAGTGCGATGGTGATGGCGGCGGACAACGTACTGCGGTTATGTGTGCGTGACATCTGATTCAACCCCTCTCTGATTGAACAAGCGAAAGAATTCTGCGTTTGGAACGATCTAAATTCGCGGCCTGATGCTTCCGGTAGAAGTCGCCCGCCATGGCCCTGTGTAAATCACCCTCCCGGGCCACACGATCCCGAATTTGGATCGGTCTAGGTCGGCGACAAAATTAGTACCATGAGACAGCGTGGCCCGCATGCTGCTGCGCAGCATCGGCTGATTGACCCGCCATCCGGCTGGGCGGAAGGGCCCTTGTCGGGCGGATTTTTGGTGCAGTGCAGAATGCGGGCTTCCGCGATGTATGGTCTGTTTAGACCGATCCAGTCGCGCTCGAACTGGAGTCGCGGTGACGATTCCGCATTTTTTGGCCCTAGGATTTGGATCGGTCCAAATCCCAGGCCACAGGGGTGGCTGGTCAATCTCTGGCTGATGCCCGCTCAAATCCGCATCGAGGAGAACGCAATGGAAGCAGCCATGCCAAAACCCAAAACCCGGCCGGGCAGGGCGAGTCGCTTTTGCGATGTAACTCATACCGTCCGCGTGGCATCCGAGACTTCAGAACAGGCCCTGCGCCGGGATCGGCTTGGCCATGACGGCGCCCTGCGGGCCGGCGGCGAGGCCTGAAGTCGATATGCGAACCCTCTTTTGCTTTGGCGAGGCGCTGATTGATTTCTTCGCCGAACCAACTTCCACACCGGGCGCGCCACGCAGCTTCCACCAGCATGCCGGCGGCGCGCCGGCCAACGTCGCCGTTGCGGCCGCCAGGCTAGGCGTTCCGACCCAGTTTGTGGGCGCGCTCGGAGCCGACATGTTCGGCAATTTCCTGTTGGAGAGCCTGCAGACGGCAGGTGTCGGCATCGCCAACGTTGTGCAGACCGACGCCGCGCCTACCGCATTGGCCTTCGTCGCCCTGGACCACCACGGCGAACGCAGCTTCAGCTTCTACCGACCACCCGCCGCCGACCTGATGTTCCGTGCCGAGGATTTTCCGGCCGAGCTTTTCGCAGGCGCGGGCGCGCTCCACGTGTGTTCCAACAGCTTGACCGGCGAGCCGGCGGCGGGCGCCACCTTGCATGGCATGCGGATCGCGCGCCAGGCCGGCGCGCTGGTCAGCATGGACCTCAACCTGCGACCGATGTTGTGGGACGCACAGGTCGATCCGCGCCCGTTGCTATGGCAAGCCCTGGAGCTCGCCGATGTGGTCAAGCTCGCGCGCAACGAACTCGAGTATCTCGCCGAAGGAACCACCGAGCAGGCCGTGCTGCGCAGGCTCATGCTGGCAGGCGTTCGTTGGGTCGTGGTCACCGATGGTGCGTTGCCGCTGCGCTGGTACGGCGCAGACGGGGCAGGGGAACTGCATACTCCCCGCGTCAACGCGATCGATACCACCGCTGCAGGGGACGCGTTTGTCGGTGGGCTACTCTTTCATCTGGTCAGCACAGGGGTGGATGCGGCGCACCTGACTGGGTTCATCAGCGATCGCGATGCCGTCGAACAAGCGCTGCGATTTGCGGCTTCGGTCGGCGCGCTCGCGGTGACGCGCAAGGGCGCCTTCGCCGCCATGCCGCTGCTGCAGGAAGTGGACCAACTGCTCAACGAAACCTACGGCGGAACCGCCACACACTTTCAAGGGAAATTTCGGTGACCACGAAATCAAAGCCGTTCGGCCTGCTCCTCACAACCTGCAGCGCCCTGACTGTCCTGTCCCTGGCGGCATGCACGCCGCGACCCGCTGGCCCGGCGCCGACCGTGGCCGCGGCCGGGCAATTCCATAGCTCGTTCGAAGCCGGCGATCCGCAGCCCACCCTCGAGCGGGGCGAAAGCGCCGGCGGCGCTTCGATGCGGGTGCGTCTCGCCGATGGCCCCGATGAGGCTTACACCGCGCGCACGCACGTCGGCTTCACCGGCGTGCACTCGCTTCAATACGATGGCCAGCCACGCGCCGCCGCCGGCAGCGCCCGCCAGGTGCTGTTTGCGGTGAACATTCCGGTCACGCCCAGCACCGAGCTCAGTTATCGAATCTTCCCGCGCTTCATCCAGGATGACCTGGCCTATCCGAGTACCTGGACCGCCGTTGACCTGGAGTTCGACGATGGAAGCCGTCTCTCGGACCTGGGTGCGCTGGACCAGCAGGGTTTCCTGCTTTCGCCGCGAGGGCAGGGCGAGTCGAAGTCGCTCTATACGCAGCAGTGGAACCAGAAAGCATCGCAGTTCGGCGCCGTCGCTGCGGGCAAAACCATCAAGCGCATCCTGCTTTCCCATGACGGTCCTGCGGCTGCGAAAGGATTCGGCGGGTGGGTGGATGACATCCACATCGGCGAATCGTCGCCGCCCACGTCCGACCTGCGCCCCAGCGATCGCGTACTGACCACGCGTGGCACCAATTCCAGCGGCAGCTTCTCGCGCGGCAACAACATCCCGGCCACGGCCATGCCGCATGGTTTCAACTTCTGGGCGCCGATGACCGATGCCGGTTCGCTGAGCTGGTTCTACGAGTACGCCAAGCGCAATGACGCCCAGAACCGGCCACGCCTGGAAGCCCTGACGCTGACCCACGAGACCAGCCCTTGGATGGGCGATCGGCAGACCTTCCAGGTCATGCCCTCGATGGCGAAGGGCGTGCCTCCCATCCACCGTGCCGAGCGCGCATTGACCTTCACCCACGAGAACGAAATCGCGCGGCCGCATCATTACCGAGTCCGTTTCGACAACGGCATCGTGGCCGAGGTCGCACCGACCGACCATGCGGCCATCCTGCGCTTCGCTTTTCCCGGTGACGATGCCAGCCTCGTTTTCGACAATGTCGACGATCGCGGCGGCCTGACCCTCTCGCCGGAGACCGGCGAGCTCACCGGCTACACCGACACCCGCAGCGGCTTGTCCAATGGCGCAAGCCGGATGTTCGTCTATGCCAGGTTCGACCGGCCGGTCATCGCCTCAGGCAAGCTGATGGCGAACGACGGGCAGAAAGCTGCGCCCACGCGCCGCAACGTAGCCGGCTACTACCGCTTCGACGCCGGCGCACAGCGCAGCGTCAGCATGCGCATCGCCACCTCGCTGATCAGCATCGAGCAGGCCCGGCACAACCTGGATCTGGAGATCGCAAAGACCGACAGCTTCGACGACGTTCGCGAACGCGCACAGCAGGCGTGGGACCAGAAGCTGCGCGTGTTGGAAGTGGAGGGCGCTAGCGAGGACCAGCTGACCACGCTGTATTCCAATCTGTACCGCCTGTTCCTGTATCCGAACTCGGCGCACGAAAATGTCGGCAGCAACAGCGCGCCGGTATGGCGCCACGCGGTGCAGTCCGACGCTGGCAAGGAGATTGCGGCCAGCAGCACGGCCACGCAGACGGGCGCCGTGATCGCGGACGGCAAGGTCTACGTCAACAACGGGTTCTGGGACACCTATCGCACGGCATGGGCGGCACATGCCTTGTTCGCGCCGGAGCATGCAGGTGAAATGGTCAACGGCTTCATCCAGCACTATCGCGATGGTGGCTGGGTACCGCGTTGGTCATCGCCCGGCTATGCGAACCTCATGACCGGAACCAGCTCGGACGTGGCCTTTGCCGACGCCTGGGTCAAGGGCGTACCGGGCCTGGACGCCGCCGGACTCTATGCGGCGGCGATCAAGAACGCCGCGGTGCTGCCGCCGGACGAACACGTCGGCCGCAAGGGCATGCAGGAAGCGCCTTTCATCGGTTACACCCCAAGCTCGGTAGGGGAGGGCCTGTCCTGGGCGCTGGAGGGATACATCAATGACTACGGCATCAGCAACATGCTCGCTGCCATGGCCAAGGCTCCCAAGCCGATTCTTCCGCCCGAGCGTCTGCGCGAAGAGAGCGCGTACTACCGCGATCGGGCGCTGAACTATGTGCGGATGTTTGATCCCGGCATTGGCTTCTTCCAGGGACGCGCCGCCAATGGCGCATGGAAGTCAGCGCCTGGCGACTACGACCCGCGTGTGTGGGGCCACGAACACGATTACACCGAAACCAATGGCTGGGGCTTCGCCTTCCTGGTGCCGCACGATGGCCAGGGTCTGGCAAGCCTGTACGGTGGTCGACAAGGGTTGGCGCGCAAGCTGGACGAATACTTCGCGTCTCCGGAAACCGCGGGCTTCCCGGGTTCCTACGGTGGCGTGATCCACGAGATGGTCGAAGCGCGCGACGTGCGCATGGGGCAGTGGGGGTTCTCGAACCAGGTCGCCCACCATGTGCCGTGGATGTACCTGTATGCCGGACAGCCCTGGCGCACCCAGGAAATCGTGCGCGAGACGCTGGCGCGGATGTACATCGGCTCGGAGATTGGCCAGGGCTATCCGGGCGACGAAGACAATGGTGAATCTTCGGCGTGGTGGCTGTTGTCGGCGATGGGTTTCTATCCGCTGCAGATGGGCAGTGAGAACCTGGCGATTGGCTCGCCGCTGTTCACCCGCGCCACGCTGCACCTGGAAGGCGGCAAGACGCTGGTGATCAACGCGCCGCAGAACAGCGCGAAGAATGTCTACGTCGCTGGCGTCACCGTCAATGGAAAGGCCTGGAATCGCACGGTCATTCCGCACCGTTTATTGGCGCAAGGCGGCCAGATCGAGTTCACGATGTCGCCGCAACCGGCGAAGTGGGGCAGTGACGAGGCGGCATTGCCACCCTCGCTGACGCAGGGCGATTCGCGTCCCGCTGCTCTGGCGGATGTCACGGCAACAGGTCGTGGCAGTTGCAATGTGAAAGGTGGCGATACCTGCGCCCAACTCTTCGATGACAACTCGCTGACGGAAGCGCTTTTCCCGGCTTCGACGCCGGTATCGATCGCGTATGAGCTCAAGCAGAATTCAGGCGCCAAGGTCCGCTACTACACGCTCACATCCGGTACCCAGGGTGGTTACCCGACAGGCTGGGTGCTCGAAGGTTCGAGTGACGGCACGACCTGGAAGGAACTGGATCGGCGCTCCGGCGAGACCTTTGAATGGGCGCACTACACCCGACCGTTCCAGCTCAGGACGCCGGGAAGTTATCGCCACTACCGGCTGACGGTGACTGCTGCGAGCAAGGGAGATCAGTTCTCCTTGGCTGAAATCGAGCTGCTGGGAGCAGGGCAGGCAGAGTAAGGTTCCGTCGCCCCAAGCGACGGGCCAGGCGTGAGGTAAGCTCTTCCTGAAAGGACGGGAGGAGCTTCATGGGAAGGATTCTTTGCGGACTGCTATTGACCCTCTGCGTGGCCATACCTGTATTTGCGCAGGTACGAACTGCCAAGGGGAAGCCGGCACCGCCTCCGCCGGCCGCCCCTCGTGCCGCGTACAACTCCACGGCAAAGGACACGACGCCGTTCAATTGCGATCAGTATCGCCGTCATCCGCACCCCATGATGATGGGTTACTGCAACAGCATCGAGAACATGACGCTTCAGAACGAAGCCCGGCGGGCCGGGCGACCGGCACCTTCATCGAGCGTCATCGTGCTGCCTGGCCTTGGGGCTCCCGAAGCGAAGCAGCTCGGTTATGCATGCGTTGGCGGGCAGGCCTTCAAGCGCTTGTCGAACGGCTGGGAACAGGTTCATGCACCAGATGGCGGTTGGCAGCGGTGTCAGGGTGGATAAGCGGGAACAGATAGATCAGGAGCATTTCTCGATCTGACCATCCTTGATGATGGGTTCCAGTCCCTTGGGTTCGTCAATCAGCTTGTATCCACTGACGCATGAGGTCTGAGGATTTGCTTCAGGAGCTAACTCAGTGGCGCAGTTCGTTGTTTCGCTGTGTTGCGTTGGGTGCTGCCGTGCGTTCCTGGTGTTCTCAAGTTGACGTTCGGTTTCCTTCAAAGCGGACTTGTTGGCGGCAAGTCCTACGGTGAGGCCGATGCAAGCCAACCCCAGAGCGAATGCAGTGACCTGCCATCCTGCTTTTTCCATGAGCGTTACCCTTCGACTTGTTCAACGGTTGAGGCAACGTTTCCAGTGTGTCGATTCCTTCCTGGTGACTGCATTGTTTGCGGCCTGAGCAGGCGTCGTCCAGTCCCGTGCTCTCAGACGGTGGGTCGTCGGTAGAGAAGGCTCCAGCAAGGTTCCAGGGCTATACGGGGCTTCGGCCCCTGCGCTTCTTTGGGTACATAAGCTGCATTCCCTAGCGACATAATCTGCATTCCTTGTGCATCTGTTGCGCTCGTGCTGCGCACCGGAGCGGCTTGCGCAGGAGTTCCCACAGCCAGCCCGATTGCGCATAACAAGACTGCGGAAGCAGTAGCGAGCCGCTTGGCTAAAGAAGCCCATACTTTGCCGGCTTTACCCTCAGTCCGAATCGCCTTGATGGCCAGTAGCCATTCACCGGGGTCGTCACCCGCAAGCTCTGCCAGGGCGACGATCAGGTCTTCATCAGGGTAGCTCTTACCCGCTCTCCATTCGCTCACGACTGCTCGCGAGCGCCCTAACCGTTCGGCGAGAGCCATGTCGGTGGGAATCCCTCTTCGGGCCCGTGCTTTGTCCAGAAGCGTCGCAACGATGCTCATGTTCGGAAAGTCCTTGACAACCATGTTCGGTGTCAGGTTAACTCCGAACAGTTCGGAATGTTCCGAACACGGCTGGTTCGCCAGCCACCCCCTCCCCGGTCGCCCTAGGCCGGGGCAGGGGACCTCTAGGGCGCTAGGGCAGGGGATAGGGGCATGGCGAATCCAACGGGCCTTAGTGCCGCGGGGAATCCGGCGGCGGGTCTTCCAGCCACACCGCGTAAGCAATATCCGCGAAATAGTCGCGCACGCGCTGTCGGTGAATGGCATTGCGCAGCTCATCAGGTGCTTCCGTGAGTTCCGTCAGCAAGATCGAGGCGGCAGCAATCCCGCGCTGCATCGAGTCATCTCGACGCGACCCGGTGAGTACCCCGAGCAAAAGGAACTCCAAGGCCTCGACCTGGGCTTCCAGCCGAGCGATGCGGACATCCGCTTCCATCTGCGCCCGAGTCGTTCTCATGCCGATCACCGTATGGGGTGGGGAAACGGTCTTGAGTTTCCAGCAATTCGCCATGGTGGCGATCATCGTGTGCTTCGTTTTCGGCTGGGCGGTCGTGTTGGTGAGTCGTTTCGACCGCTATACGCAGAATCGGAAGCGCTTCCGCTTCTTCAATCAGTTTGAACACGTCGGTCAGGAGCGCGCCGAGCAAGCACTTGCAGAGCGCTTGCGGCAGGAAGCCCACGACGCGGCTCAACGCATTCGCGTTGCGGAGGACATCCAATGACCCTGCGCACGCTCACGCAAATCGAGGCCCGCTACGTCGTAGTAGAGCGGCTAATCGGACAAGCCAACGACAAGATGCGCGATTTGAGCCGCGTCCTAAGTCGTGGCGGCAACCTCGACCTTTTCATACCGGATCAGGAAGTCACCGTCTGGCGCGGCATCCGCGCTGTGTTGATTGATGAGTCCGACCGACTGGAAAAGCTGTGGCAGGGGAGGGCGCATGGATGAGTATCCCTGCGACGACCCGTGGGGGTCGAACCTCATGAAGCTGCACGAACTGACAGAAGCACGCCGAAGCGCACAGACCGACGACGAACGCCGCGAATACGACCAGCTGATTGAGGAACGCATCAGGCTGATTGGCTCGGGGCAGGGCGATGAGCCATGAATCGACACGCGAACAGCCCGTGCGCCCACTGTGGCGGGTCTCTGGTGACACTGCGGGATGCACAGGCCACGGACCTGACCACCTGCAGGAATTGCGGCCTCCTGATTTACACGCGGCGGGCTATGCGGACCTCCTACGGCGGGTCCCCTGGCAACAGTTTTGGACGCTCACGTTTCGCATTAGCAAATCGGGTCGCAACGGCGGCATGCACGGCGAAGCAGCCGACAAGGCATTTCGGTACTTCGTCAGTTGCCTCAACCGCGAAATCTACGGCCCCAAGTGGTCAACGCGCTGGCATGGCGGCGTCCAGTGGGCAAGGGGACAGGAGTTCCACAAGGACGGGCGCCTGCATTTCCACGCCGTGGCCGCAGCGGCGACCGATGACCTCAACAAGCTGGCCAGCCGCTACGAGTGGCACGAGTTCTGGTACCGCGAGTTTGGCCGCAACCGCATCGAAGCACCACGCAGCCAGGCCGACATCACCGGCTACGTGTCGAAGTACGTAACCAAAGGCGGGGAAGTCGATTTCAGCAAGAACTTCGGCGCGTGGTTGCCACCGCCCATCGACTACACCGCCCGACCCGAGCAAGACGGCCTGCTACAGCCGAACCAGCACCACCCGTAGCACCCGGCGGACTGATGCAAGCATCGCGTAGGGGTCAAACAAGCATCCATCCGCGCCGCCGTCATGGGGGGTAAGGGGGGACATAGCTTGACCCCACAGTACCGCCCGAAATTTGCCAACCAACCAACCGAAGAGAGAAAAGACCATGAGCGCGAAAGTCACGATCAAGAGCGAACCGCAAAGCCGTTACGTCACCACGAAGGCTGGCCAGAAGCAGGTTCATTACCAGAACGCGGAACTGGAAACCAAGCAGATGCGCGTGCAGCTGGAAGTGGAAATCGACAGCCCGCAGCAGGCGTACAAGCAGAGCGGCGTGTACGACTGGGATGTGGAAGCTGATGTGATTCCCGGTCGTTATGGCCCCGAGCTGGCCCGGCGCATGACGCTCGTGCCGGTGGCCGAAGCGCCCAAGCGCGCGGCCTAAGCGATGCCCAAGGTTCTCACCTGCGTCGATTTTGATTCGTCCACGCAAACCTGCTTGGCGCAGGCGTGGGTGGAGCAGTCGACGTGGGTGAACGTCCTCCCGACCGTTGAGCAGGCCAACGTCGTCGGGATCGCATTTTTCGCCAGCCTGTTCTCGGTGGTCGCTGCCAAGCGGCTGCTCAAACCCCAACGCAACTTGTAAGGAGCAATCCCATGCGTCATCTCGTCACGAAGTCCAAGTCCCGTGTATCCGCCCTGGTCGCTGGCCTGACCGCCATGGCCCTCGCCCCGATGGCCTTTGCCGGCGGTGGCGGTGGCAGCGGTGCGCTGTCGACCATCACCGGCCTGTTCGATGAGTACGGTGCCGAAGCCGTCGCGGCGACCATCGCCTTCATCGTAGTCCTGTGGACGCTGCGCGCCACCGGCCTGCTGAAGCCGAAGACCTGAGTCACGTAGCGGGGGTAGGGCACCCCGCTTTCTTCCTATGGGAACTGACTTCGACCAACTGTTTGGGACGCTGTGCCTGCTGTGGTGGGTCATGGCCTCGTACATCATTGCAGGCGACTGGGACTGATGGATTTCAAGCGCATCCTTGCCAATGCTATTGCGCGCCGCGTGGCCTACGTGCTCGTGGCGCTACTGCTGGCATGGATGGGTTTGGGAAAGGCACACGCCCAGGCCACCTATCCGAATCAGGGCGCTGCATACGCGGGCTGTAACGCTGGCGGCGCGGCGAACATGGCAGGCGCACCTACTGTTTGGGCGCAGTACCGTTGCACCTTCAATCCCAACATCAGCAGCCTTCCGGGCTATGTGTGTGAAGTGCAAAACAAGAATTCGCTTGTCTGGGGCGCGTGCGCTCTTTACGGCACCCTGGGCGGTCGCAACCATCGCTATCCAGCAGCGCAGACCTGTTCGGCTAAGCCCAGCTACACGGGCTCGCCGCCAACGTCGACGGCGGTAGGAAAAATTCGTAACGGGTCGTTTACGTGCACCGATGGCTGCACGCAAAAGTGGCACGCCAACTCGGATGGGACGTTTACAGGCAGCTTCAATCACGGCGCGGCCGGTGTGTGCACGACGCCCGAACTACAGGAAGATTGCGGGGCGCTGGGCGGTGGGTCGTACTGGAACGCCTACATTCAAGCCTGCGAAACTCCGGAAGTTGTGTGCGAAGAAGGCCAGGTCAAAGATGCGGTGACCGGTGCATGTGGCAATGCGTGTCCGGCGGGCATGAAGGTAAATCAGCAAGGGCAATGCGAGGAAGCCAGCGACACCTGTCCTGCTGGGCAAATTAAGAGTCCGCAAGGTTCTTGTCTGCCGGGCGAAGGGCAGTGTGCAGCGGGAGAGGCCCCCAGAGAGAATGGCACCTGCGGAAAGGACTCTGATGGTGACGGAAAGGCAGACGAAGACGACGACAATCCGGATAACGATCCTGACAAGGAGACGGCGTCAGGCGGAGATAGCTGCAACGCGCCCCCGTCATGCTCAGGCAGTGCGATTGCCTGCATTCAAGTAAAGATTCAATGGCGAATCGACTGCAATACGCGTCGGCGCGTCAACATTTCCGGCGGCGGTTGCGCGGCGATGCCGGTATGCACTGGCGACAATTGCGACGCCTTGGAATACAGCCAGCTGCTGATGCAGTGGCGGTCTACTTGCGCGCTTGAAAAGTTGAACCTTGACGGCGGTGGTGGCGGTAGCGGCGAGACCGGTATCAAAGATCACATGACCGCGTTGAAGCAGGCCGAGGTCGATGCCTTGCGCAACTTGGGCACCGATGACGGCCATGGCAACGTCGACCCGAACGCCATCTTCCACGAGTTCGACAACAGCGACTTCAATCCCAATCTGTTCGGCGGGAACTCGGGTGGTCAGTGTCCGGTTGCGCTGACCATCGGTGGCAAGAGCATCCAGTTTCCTGCCGGGTTCTGGTCGGTCGCCGCATTCATCGGTTGGTTGATGGTGGCTTGCGCCTACTTGTGGGTTGCCTTCCAGCTGGGGAGCTGACGTATGCCCGTTGTTATCGCCGAACTGCTGGCCATTATTGGTCCTTGGATCATGCGCTTTCTCGCGGTCAAGGGCCTGCTCATGGTGGCGGGCTTTCTTGGTCGCCTGGGCTTGGTGCTGGCTACGAATGAGTTTGCCGTCCAGCCGCTCATCGAACACGCAATGACGGCGTGGAACGCGATTCCCGCCCAGTATCAATGCTGGCTCGCGCTGTTCGGTGTCACCAAGGCAGCGGGCATCATGGTGTCAGGGCTGACGCTGATTGCGGCCAAACGCGTGTTCTTCGCCAAGGCACCGGCATGAGCGCGATTGCCAAGACCTCCAGCATCACGCTCATAACGGGCGTGCCCGGTAACGGCAAGTCACTCCGCGCCGTCTGGTACATCCGCGAAGCGGTGAAGGCGGGCGAGGAAGTTTTCGTCTGCAATCTCAATGGCGTCACCATCGATGGCATTACGGCATTTGATGACCCCACACGCTGGGAGGAATTGCCAGCCGGGGCGATTCTGGTGGTGGATGAAGCACAGCGCTTCTTTCGCGCTGCTGCCGGCACCGTGCCGCCGTACATCCAAGCGATGGAAACCATCCGCCACGTCGGCATCCGGCTCATCCTCATCACCCAAAGCCCCACATTGATTCATGCCAACATCCGCCAGCTGGTGGGCATGCATGAGCATCTGGTCCGTGAGAACGGTAAGCAGTCGGCGACCGTGTATCGGCGTAGCCGGGTCATCGACAACGTGCGCAGCGAGCGTGCGCTGGCGGCGGAAGACCATGAGGTATGGGTCTATCCCAGCGATTGCTTCGCGCTCTACAAGTCGGCCGAGGTGCACACCGTCAAGCGCACCGTGTCGAGCAAGATGAAACGCGGCTTGGTGCTGGCGGGTATCGCCGCACTCCTGTTGGGCTATGTGTGGTGGAACGGCAGGAAGCTGGTGGGCAAGAACGACGAAGGCGCGCCAGCCGCGGCGGCCGCGCCAGCGGCCGCTGCGGCTGGGGAGTCGCGTCGTGATCCTGATGCCCCCAAATGGACCGATGCCACGCAGTACGCCCAGGCACACCTGCCACGCCTGTCGATGATGCCGTGGTCGGCGGAGGTCTTCGACCAACGCCCGGTAACGGCCGACCCTCAGCTGTATTGCATGAGTTCCACGTCCGGTGACGACGCCCAGGGCGAATGGAAAGACTACAGCTGCACTTGCCTGACGGAGCAGGGCACCGTTTACCAGCTGACGCAGCCTGAGTGCCGCACGGTGGCCCGCCGAGGGGCCATCTACAATCCCTACCGCGAACGCCAGCAGGCGGGGCAGGGGATGGGGGTGCAGGGGCCTGCCCCTGCGGTTATGGACGCGCAAGCGTCCGCTCCTTCACCCATGGCGCCACTTATACGCGGCGATGTTCGTGCGGTGGGAACCGAAGGCGAAGCCGGCCAACCCGGCTCCGCGCCACGATGACCAGCGCGGGCCGGGAAGTCCTCAAATGGCTGGCCTTGGTCCTGATGACCGGCGACCACGTGAACAAGGTGCTGCTGCACGAGCAGTATCCATGGCTGACGGACGTGGCCCGGGTGGTTTTTCCCATCTTCGCCATCGTGTTGGCCTATAACCTTGCCCAGCACCCAAGCCCGGACGCGACGCGGCGGGCGTTGGTCCGGATGCTCGTTTTCGCCGTGTTGACGCAGCCATTCCACGCGTGGGCGTTTGGCTACTGGGTGCCGCTCAATGTGTTGTTTACGCTCGCCTTGGGCGTTTACGTGGCCACCGCCGCTAATCGCTGGCTTTCCGTGATCGCTTGGCTCATGGGCGGGGCAGTCGTCGACTACGAATGGTTTGGCGTAGCGGTGGTCGTGGCTGGTTTTTACTTGTGGCGTATTTCGGCAGAAAGTAGAAGCCAGTGGGTAATTGCTGCTGCGCTGATGGTCGCTGCGGTAGCCGCGCTGTATGCCATCAACGGCAATTTAATTGCCTTGGGAGCCATCCCGCTTTTATGGATGGTGGGAAGGCTCCCAGGCAGTGTTGCCCGCTGCAAATGGTTGTTTCTTGCCTACTATGTGATCCACCTGGCGGTACTCGTCGCCATTGATGTTTCTGCTTAGACTAGCCATTGCTTGAAACGCGTCCCCAACAATGGAGCTGGACATGGACTGTACTGCTGGGATTCTAAGTTTGGTCACGGCCGTAATATCACTAGTGACTGCAGTTCTTGCGTTGTTGAAGTCAAAACGCGCCGAGGATAGCGTTCGCGTGATTATCAATATCCCTGAGGTTAAGGAGCTGATTGATCGTCGTGGTGGCGGTGGCGGTGGTGGTGGCGGTGCTGGCGGTGCCGGCGGTGGTGGCGGTGGAGGCGGTGGAGGTGGCGGCGGCTTCTGAGTAAACGCTGCGGGTACAAGCGAGCCTTGTTTTAGTCTCGGCAAGGCTCTTTGGCTATCTGGACCCAGCCACGATCTATACGCTTGAACCTGTCTCCTTTGATGCAGCGCTCGTCCGGTGCTAATGGGCGTAGCAGCTGTCTGGCTGGGGCGCGGGTAGGCGCATTTATCGAATTCTCCCTTAAGAATCGCTCATCTTCTGCGTTCTGGCGGGCTAGCTCGGTGCTGAGTTGCTTCAGGGCGAACTCCGCATCTTTTCGGTCTTGATAGCGGTCGAATGCGTTGTAAACCAAGAGTGCAATGAGGAAGCCGAGGCCCGTTCCCGTGCTGACCTTGAGAACCAGATACTCGTCTCGGTTTCTCACAGGTGATGAAGGGCCGCGATAGCTTCGCGGTCGGAACTCGATTGGTTCGTCTGGCTCGAAGGTCGGTTCGCGGCGTTCCATGTCAGCCCCCGTGTGTGACGGCCGGATGGTATACCGAATTAGCCGGCCCGGTTTCCAAATCGCTCAGAGTGCCAGTCGGCCAGATCGACGATGACTACTTTGTGTTGACCGCGTTGGATTTCGTTTTTGCGCTTGCGCGCGGTTCTGGCCTTCGCGACGTGCGCCTCCATTTCCAGTCGCCACACAATGCCTTTCATGCGTTCCAACGTGAGTTTGTCGCCCTCAGGGCTGACCAAGTAGGGGCCGCGCTGTTTCCAGCCATACCATTCACCGTCCAGGTCTATTTGCATGCCAGGTTCCTCCTGTCAGCCGAGTAGGCTCGGTTACGCTGCAAGAGTCGTTCCAGCAGCAGCTTGAGGACGCTGAGGTAGTACCGCCAGATGCGCCGTACATAAGCTGCATTATGCGAAATACAATATGGACTAGTCCTTCGTACGGTGCATCCCTTGGCCCGCAGCCACAGCGTCGCCGGCTACTGGTCAGCGCAGACCCTCCGTCCTTTCCTGAAACTGACCCAGGGTTGGCAACGCAGCCAACGCTACAGTCGACTGACAGCGCGATGAATCAGACGCGCGGCTACTCGCGCCGTTGCATTGTCGCGGTCCAGGACCGGGCAAAGTTCCGCAACATCCATGATCACGGTCCTTCCCGTCGCCATGATCGAATCCAGTAGCGCTTCCAGTACTTCCAGAGCCATGCCACCTGCATTGGGCGCGCTTACGCCTGGCGCGACTGACTGGGACAAGACATCCAGGCAGATGGTCACGTAAATGGCATCTACCTCATCGCACCAGCCTCGAATCAGTTCTGCTTGTGCGATCCAGTTCCAGGGGCACAATTCTTCCTCGACGATGTAGCGAACCCCGCACCGCTCCGCTGTGGCGAACAGATGGGGGGTGTTGCCGGTTCGGCTCGCACCGATGCAGTGGTAGGTCAGCCGCATCTCCCGCGATTGCGCGTGGTTGATGGCCTGAAGGAACGGAGTACCCGAACTGGCGCGAGCTGCTTCGCGGAGGTCGAAGTGCGCATCAAAGTTGAATATTCCGATGCGCTTGTCTGCTCCCCCCAAGTGCGCAGCCAGGGCGAGATAGCTGGCAAAGCCTATCTCGTGTCCGCCCCCCAACCCGATGACGAAGTGGCCGGCATCGAGCAGTTGCCGGGCCCTCTGCGCGTAAGCCTGCTGCGCCACTTCCAGCGCATCTCCTTTGCAGGACACATCACCTGCGTCGTACAAGGCATGCGTGTGAAGGACCGGCAAGTTGGACAGGGCGCGACGCAAGGCATCTGGCCCTTCGTGCGCTCCTACCCGCCCGCCATTTCGGCGCACGCCCTCGTCGCATGCCAATCCCAACAGGGCGATGCCGCCTTTCTGACTGCCATCGACTTCGATGGGCCGTATAACCTGGTGCCAGCGGCAGGTGTCTGCCGTCCCGGGCGGATCAATCCGTCCTCGCCACAATGAGCTCACTTTGCAAATTCCTGTTTCTTTGCTGTCGACGTTGAATCGCAGTACCGGCATCGCTCAGTTGAGCGCTACCTCAAATCCCAAGCGGCCATAGGTGTGCACGCCATCCTCGTTGTGGCTGAAACTTCTGCCCAGTGCTCCGAACAAGGACCAGTTCTCCCCTACTTCCCAGCGGAATCCCACGTTTCCTCGCTGGAACTTGCCTTGTTGGCTGTTCGATTCTTCATGGATGATTTCTGCTCCAAGCCACAGGCCGGGCACCGCTTGATACTCGGCCAAGCCGCCCACGCTCCAGAATGTCTCATCCGATCCCAATGGTCGCTGCCATGCAATCTGACCGGTCAGCAGGGTTCGTTCGAACTCCTTGCTCGCCCGTAGTGGCAAGGTCAGGAGCGTGCGGTCGTCACCACCCCGCAGGGATCGACTTCCCGTTGGAAGTATCAGCTCGGGTTCGATGGCGGCCTTGAACGACTGATCCAGGTCGCCGAGGAACCTCCATTTCATGGCCAGGCGCAGGCCTTCGTGCCCGGTTACTTCATCTCCATCATGCACATTGGACAGCCCATAACCGCTACCGGCCGTGAGCTCGAATCTCTGCGCAAATCCCCAGCCAAACTCCAGGGCGGGTCGAGCCCATGACTCCTCGCTCTCGTTCCTCAGGTAGGACACCTGCGCTTTGAATTTCACCCCTTTTCCAGTGTCTGCGTCCCCTACTTCGTAAGAACTCGCCAACACAGGCAATGGCAGTAGCAGCGTCGTCATCAGGAACAGCGCTTTTGCGTCGCCACTGCTGACCGGTGCTGCGCGACCTTGACGCATCAGCTTGCTTGCTTTGGATTGGCTTCTTGCCACTTCTTTCCCCTCGGTTTGATCTCGAAAATGTCCTGATAGTTGCGTGCGCGCTGCTGGCTGAGGAGACGATCCAGTCGTTCGAACTGTTCGCGTATCTGCGCATCCACCGCCGCGATGGCGGTCATGTTGACCACCCGTCGCGGGGTGGCGCTGGTGGTCAGGATGTGCACCGGCTTGGAGATG